>NZ_KB892707.1 GCF_000373925.1 Actinopolymorpha alba DSM 45243
GGTTGTGAGTCGTCCGGTAAGCCATCCATAATGTGGACGGCTCGGGGTGAGTTTCGTCGAACCTTGAGTAGATGACCAATTTCGGGTCGAGAGTGGGCATCTACTCAAGGTTCGGTCTGAGAGTCGGTCATCGCCAACCTCAGTAAGACCGTGGAAACTCCAGGGTGTTATAGCACCCCGGAAGCTCCACGATCTGAGCTGGCCAGGCTCCCAGAATGAGGCAATGCGTACAGCAACGAATAGGCCTCGGTCGGGCTCGGGGATCGCTCACTATGCGAGCCGCTCGTCGAGGTCGTCGTCACTTGTTGGAGGAACGTCGGCAAAGAAGGCGACAATCCTCCAACAAGTCCCCAAGCCCGTGGCGCCAGCCGCAGAGGCCGCGCGGACAGCCCTGTCCGCGCGGCCGCCTATTCCCAGCGGAAGACCTTCGCGGCGATGCCGCTGGCGAGGACGGTACAGATGGCTAGGGCGGCGAGGTGGGCAAGGTTTGGTGCGTTCCCTTGCCAGCCAGCGCTCAATGCCTCGACGGCCGAGCCGTAGGGCACGTACTCGCCGATCGTCGCGAGCACACCCGGCAGGTTGTCCCGCCCGCCGAGGCCACCCCCGAGCGCCATGGTGGCGAAGAACGTCACCAGACCGATGGCCACCGAGGAGTTCGCGGTGGGTGCGACGGCCGCGATCAGCATGCCGAGGGCGTACATCGCGGCCACCGTGAGCACCATCGCGAGGGCGGTGCCGGCCAGGTTGCCGGGCGCCACCACGCCGAGGGCACTGGCACCGATCACGAGCGCAAGGGCGGTGCCGACGATCGTCTGGATCAGGCTCACGACCACCTGCGCGACGAGCACCATCGACGGCGCGGCCGGCGTGACGGCCAGCCGGCGCAGAACCCCCGTCGTGCGGTAGCTGGCAAGGAACGACGGCATGTTCACGATGCCGATCAGGGCGACCATCATCGTCAGCGTCGACGGGATGACGAACGCGTTCATGGCGGAGACGCCGCCGAGTTCCGGGATGCGTTCGGTGCCGCCGGCCAGGCCACTCATCACCATGAGCAGCGTCGGCAGACCGAGCGGGATCACCAACCCGCCGGTGTCGCGTACGACCATCCGCAGCTCGTGCAGGATCAGCTGACCCCAGGCGGCCAGGCCGGGCCGGTCGCTCGCGATCGGGACGGACGTGGTGCTGGTCATCGGGAGGCCTCCAGGTCGGTCCGAGAGTCTTCGTACGGGTCGCCGGGGAAATGGCCGCCTGGAGCTTCGTCGAGCGATCGCCCGGTCAGTGTGAGGAACGCGTCGTCCAGCGTCACCTGGCGTACCCGCGCGTCCGTCACCACGACGTCCTGACTGAGCAGGGCACGCGTCACGGTGTGGAGCAGGTTGCCCCTTCCCCTGATCACGACATGCTCGCCGTCGATCCGTAGGCCGGTGACTTCCGGTAGGCCATTCAGCGCGGCCTGGTCGACAGCGCCCTGCGTACGAACCCGGACCTCCTGCTCGCCCTGCGCCCTCGCGATCAGCCCCTCCGGCGTGTCGAGGGCGACGATCTGGCCGCGATCGAGGACGGCGATGCGGTCACACAGGCGCTCGGCCTCCTCCATGACGTGGGTGACGAGCACGATCGTCACGCCGCCGCGACGGATGCGGTCGATCAACTGCCAGGTCTCCCGCCGGGCCGCGGGGTCGAGACCGGTCGTGAGCTCGTCCAGGATCGCGATCCGTGGCCGGCCGACAAGAGCCAGCGCGATCGACAGGCGCTGCTGTTGGCCTCCGGACAGATCGTCGTAGAACGCCCGCCGCTTGTCGTGCAGGCCCAGATCGGCGAGCAGGCGGTCGGGATCGGCGCCCGTACGGTAAAAGCTGCGGTAGAGCTTGACGGCCTCACCGACCCGCACCTTTCCGGGCAGGGCGCCTTCCTGGAGCTGGCTGCCGAGCACCTGCCGGACCTTCACGCGGTCGCGCCACGGATCCAGGCCCATAACCCGCACCTGCCCGCTGTCGGGGCGGCGAAGGCCGGCGAGACATTCGACGGTGGTGGTCTTTCCGGCGCCGTTGCGGCCGAGAATGCCGAGGATCTCGCCCTTTTCCACGGCGAAGCTGACGCCGTCCACGGCCACGTGTTCGCCGTACCGCTTGCGGAGGTTCTCCACGGAGATGACGGGCATGCGGTCCCTTTCCGTGCGCGAGCACAGGTATTCGCTCGCCAACTAATGCGCTTCTTCTACCGTGCGGACTGCTCAACGGTATGAAGGGACGTCGCCGCGCGTCGCGTGCCAGAGGTCACGGTTTACGACCATGACTTCCGGCATATCCACCGTTGTTTAGGCGATCTCTTAGACTCCTGCGATGACGACGAAGTCGCGGCTGGAGAATTGGGCCGCAGTCGCCGGCCTGGGTGTATGCCTACTCGTCGGGGTTCCCGTCTGGGTTGGACACCTGAACTCCGTGAGAGTCACGAGCGGACCGTTCTGGCTGTGGAACGCACTCCACGTCGTCACCCTCGCCGCCATGATCGGGGTGTGGTGGGCCCTCGACAACAATCGGCGGGTCCTCCAACGCGTTTTCCTCGCGGTGCAGTTCGTCGCGGCGGCGACACTCGTCCTTCTCGACCGACAGCAGAGCCTCACCCCGACGCTGATGATCTTCACGGTCGCCAACGCGGCGATGTTCCTGGCCCACAGGACCACTGTCGCCCTGACCGCCGCCAACGTCGCGATCATTGCCGTCGCGGCACTCCTGCGGGAAGCCAACCTGACCAGCTTCCTCCTCGTCCCCTCTCTCTACGGCATGCTGCAGGTGATGATCGTGCTGTCGACGTGGAGCGAACAGCGGGAAAAACACGCCACCGCGCAGTTGGCGCTCGCCCACACCAGGTTGCGCAGCGCGAGTGTCCTGCTGGCCGAATCCAGTCAGGCTCGGGAACGGCTCCGGATCGCCCGGGAGCTGCACGACCTGCTCGGCCACAAGCTGACCGCGCTCGCCCTGGAACTGGAGACCGCCACGCACCAGAGCACACCGCCGGCCACCGAACACGTCACCAGGGCGCGACAACTCGCCAAGGAACTCCTCACCGACGTCCGCGCGACGGTGAGCGAACTCCGGTCGAGACCACCCGAGCTTCGGGCGGCCCTCGACACGCTCGTGGCCGACATTCCCCGCCCTCGGGTGCACGTCCGCGTCCACGATGCCGTCGAACTCGATGAGCAAGCGATCACGACCCTGATCCGCTGCGCACAGGAGGTCATCACCAACGCGATCCGGCATTCGGAGGCGGAGAACCTCTGGATCGACATCGACGAGTCGCCCGACCACCAGATCGTCCTGAACGCCCGAGACGACGGGTGCGGTGCGTCGCTCTTGAAGCTCGGCAACGGGCTGACCGGACTCCGTGAGCGGATCGAGCAGCTTGGCGGCACCGTGGCGTTCGACACCCGGGAGGGGTTCGCCGTCCGCGCACAGATCCCGTCCGCTCGGGTGGTCGCCTCATGATCCGCGTGTGTGTCACCGACGACCAGACGTTGGTACGCCAGGGGATCCTCAGCCTGCTGCGACTCGCCGACGACGTGATGGTCGTGGCCGAGGCCAGCGACGGAGACGAGTCGCTGGCGGCGATCGGCCGCCACCAGGTGGACGTGCTGCTCCTCGACCTGCGAATGCCGGGCCGGGACGGGATCGCGACGCTGGAGGCGCTCCAGGAACGCGGCATCGAGGTGCCGACGCTGGTGCTGACGACGTTCGACGACGACGAGCTGGTCCTTCGGGCGCTGCGGGCCGGGGCACGGGGCTACCTACTGAAGGACGTCACCCTCGGCCAACTTGTCGGGGCAATCCGGACGCTGGCGGGCGGCGGCACGCTCGTCCAGCCCGCGCTGACCGAACGCCTGCTTCGGGCGGTGAACGCGCTCCCCGGTGGTTACCCGGCATGGGCTACCCCGACGGGGACCGACCCGGCCATCGCCCACCCGATCGACGACCTCCCGCCTCCGGTACCACTGACCAGCCGGGAGCTGGAGATCCTGCGCCTGCTCGCCGGCGGCTTCAACAACCGCGAGATCGCCGACGCGATGTACCTCGCCGAAGGGACGGTGAAGAACCACGTCTCCAGCGTGCTGGCGAAGCTGCACGTCCGCGATCGCACCCGCGCGGTGCTGCGCGCCCTCCACCTCGGGCTGCTGACGGAGCGACCACCGGGCAGGTAGCCTCCCTCGCGTCTGAGCTAGCGTCTTCCGGACAACAGAAGCGATGCTTGACGCCAGCGCGGTGGAAACGTTGCCACGCAGCCCGGCGCCAGGTGACTGCTACCGGTTCCTCGGAGGATCGATCTATGCACGACGACCACCGCCTGGTAGAGGCACGGTTGGAACGCGCTCTCCGGCAGCGCCTCCGCCCCGCCGTCTACGGCGACACCGTCCCGCTCGACATCGAGGTGTGGCACGCGCCGGGTGAGCCGGTGCCGGTCAGCGAGGCACTCGCTGCCGACTACAAGCCGGCATCCCTGGGTGACAAGTGGGGTCCGCCGTGGGGCACCAGCTGGTTCCGCCTGACCGGGCAGGTCCCGCAGGAGTGGGACGGCAAGCGGGTGGAGGCCGTCCTCGACCTGGGCTTCGGCGGTGGGCCCGGCTTCTCTGCCGAGGGCCTCGCCTACACCCCCGACGGTGAGCCCATCAAGGGCCTCAACCCCGACAACATCTACGTACCCCTCGCGGGGCTCGTGTCCGGTGGTGCCTCCCAGTCGGATGGCGCGAAGGCCACGGGCGGCTCGGCGTTCCAGATCTACCTCGAGGCGGCGGCCAACCCGACGGTGATCGAGTGGCCGTCGTTCGAGCCTTCCGACCTCGGCGACAAGGACACCGCCGGCACCGACCCGATCTACGAGATCAGGCGGGCCGAGCTCGCGGTCTTCCACCTCGACGTCTGGAACCTCCTCCTCGACATCGAGGTCATCGGCGGCCTGATGAAGGAGCTGCCCGAGGACCTGCCGCGGCGTTCGGAGATTCTGCGCGCGCTGGAGCGGTCCCTCGACGCGCTCGACTACGACGACATCCCTGGCACCGCCGCCGCTGCCCGCGCGCAGCTCGCGACGGTGCTCGCCAAGCCGGCGTACGCCAGCGCACACCAGATCTCGGCGGTTGGTCACGCGCACATCGACTCGGCCTGGCTGTGGCCGCTGCGCGAAACCGTCCGCAAGGTGGCCCGTACCATCTCCAACGTCACGACGCTGGCGGCCGACCACCCCGACTTCCGGTTCGCGTTCTCGCAGGCCCAGCAGCACGCGTGGATGAAGGAACACCACCCGAAGGTCTGGACGCGCCTTAAGGACGCGGTGGCCACGGGGCAGATCATCCCGATCGGCGGCATGTGGGTCGAGTCCGACAGCAACATGCCGGGCGGTGAGGCGATGGCCCGGCAGTTCATCCACGGCAAGCGGTTCTTCCTCGACGAGTACGGCATCGAGACCGAGGTCGTCTGGCTGCCCGACTCCTTCGGGTATTCCGCCGCGATGCCGCAGCTGGTGAAGCTGTCGGGGTCGAAGTGGTTCCTCACCCAGAAGATCTCCTGGAACCAGACGAACAAGTTCCCCCACCACACCTTCTGGTGGGAGGGCATCGACGGGACCCGGGTCTTCACCCACTTCCCGCCGGCCGACACCTACAACGGCCAGCTGGTCGCGCCGGAGCTCTCCCGGGCCGAGCGCAACTACCAGGACAAGGGCGGCGGCACGATCTCGCTGCTGCCGTTCGGTCACGGCGACGGTGGTGGCGGCCCCACCCGCGAGATGCTCGCACGCGCGGAGCGGTTGGCCGACCTCGAGTCCTCCCCGCAGGTGCGGATCGAGCACCCGGTGAAGTTCTTCGAGGACGCGCACGCCGAGTACACCAACGCGCCGGTGTGGGTCGGTGAGCTGTACCTCGAGCTGCACCGTGCGACGTTCACCTCGCAGGCCAAGACCAAGCAGGGCAACCGCCGCAGCGAGCATCTGCTGCGCGAGGCCGAGCTGTGGTCGGCGGCGGCCGCACTGGCGGGCACGCTGGAGTACCCATACGCCGACCTTGACCGGATCTGGAAGGCCGTCCTGCTCAACCAGTTCCACGACATCCTGCCGGGCAGCTCGATCCGGTGGGTGCACCGTGAGGCGGAGGAGACGTACGCCCGACTCGCGGTCGAACTCGAGGCGATCATCGGCCGGGCGCAGGCGGCGCTGGCCGGTGAGGGCAGCGAGACCGTGGTCTTCAACGCGGCCCCGCACGACCGGGCCGGCGTACCCGCTCTTGGTGCGGCGGTCCAGGGCCGCTCGCACGCGCCGGAGGTCAAGGTCAGCCAGGACGGCTCGAACGTCGTCCTCGACAACGGCCTGCTCCGCGTCACGATCGACGAGCGCGGCCTGCTCACCTCGGTCTACGAGGTCGAGTCGGAGCGGGAGGCGATCGCGCCGGGCGCCGCGGGCAACCTGCTGCAACTCCACGTTGACACCCCGAACGTCTGGGACGCCTGGGACGTCGACCCCTTCTACCGCAACAAGGTCAAGGACCTGACGGACGTCGACAGCATCGACGTGGTCAGCGCGACGCCGGAGGAGGTCGTGGTCGCGATCACGCGGTCGTTCGGCTCGTCGCGGATCGTGCAGACCATCCGGGTACGCGCCGGCGAGTGCCAAGTCAACATTGACAACGAGATCGACTGGCACGAGAAGGAGAAGTTCCTCAAGGCCGCGTTCCCGCTCGACGTCCGTGCCGACCAGTCGGCGTCTGAGACGCAGTTCGGGCACCTCTTCCGGGCAACCCACACCAACACCTCGTGGGAGAACGCGAAGTTCGAGATCTGCGCGCACCGGTGGATCCACGTCGGTGAGCCGGGGTACGGGCACGCGGTCGTCAACAACTCCACGTACGGCCACGACGTGACCCGTACCGTCCGCGAGGACGGCGGCACCACGACGACCGTGCGGCTGTCGCTGCTGCGGGCGCCGCGGGTGCCCGACCCGGTGACCGACCAGGGCATCCACCACCTGTCGTACGCCCTGGTGCCGGGTGCTGGCATTCCCGAGGCGGTCGAGGAGGGCTACCGGATCAACCTGCCGGCACGGACCGTGACCGGTGCGGCCGGAGTCGCCCCGCTCGTCGAGGTCGACAACCCCGCCGTCGTGGTCGAGGCCGTCAAGCTGGCCGACGACCAGTCCGGCGATGTCGTCGTACGCCTGTACGAAGCGCACGGCGGCCGGGCGAAGGCGCGGCTCACCACGTCGTTCGAGCTTGCCTCCGCGCAGGAGACCGACCTGCTCGAGCGGGCCCTGGCAGACCGCGAGGTCTCTGACGGTGGGGTCGCCCTGGCCCTGCGGCCGTTCCAGGTCCTCACCCTGAGGTTGAAGCGCGCCTGACGGGCCTTGCTTCGGGCCGCGCGGGCAGCAACGAGAGTTTGCCCGCGCGGCCCTCGGGGTTTGAAGGGCTGCGCGCGCCCTGGGCGTAATGATCACGTTTACGTGGTCATTACCCGCTTCACATGGCACTGGTGCCGCGCGAGGTGGGTAATGACCACGTAAACGTGATCATTCCGGGCCCCTTTCCGACAGCGGACGCGAAGGACTGAGTCCGCCCAAGGTTGTGACACAATCCCGCCATGCATGCGGCGAACCAGGCGATCTCTGAGCAGGTGGCGGAGGCGCTGCGTGCCGAGCTGCTCGACGGCGCGCTGGCGCCGGGTTCGCACCTTTCGGAGGAGCAGCTGGCCGAGCGGTTCGGTGTCGGGCGCTACACCGTCCGGTCCGCGCTGCGCAGCCTGGTGACCGCCGGCCTGCTCGTCCACGAACGCCATCGCGGCGCGTTCGTCCCCGAGCTCTCCCGAGCGCGCATTGATGAGCTGTTCACCTACCGTTCCGTCGTCGAGCTGGGTAGTCTCCGCCTCGCGCTCGAACGCGGACATGATCTCCGCCCAGTCGAGCGGGCCGTCATCGAGCTCGAACGCGTCGACCCGGCGGGCGAGGCTCACCGCCACGTCGCCTGGCACGAGGTGACGGCGGCTCACCGGGCAGTTCACCACGCGATCGTGGCAGCGGCCGGTAACCCTCGCCTGGTCGCCGCGTACGCCGCGTGTGAGGACGAGCTGCAGTTCCTGCTGGCGTTCATCCGTCCGGAGTTCAGGGCGGGGCGGCTCGCCCGGCTGCACCGTGACCTGCTGAACCGCCTTGGTTCGGGCATCGCGGGGGCACAGGCCGCGCTCGCCGCCGACCTGGAGGTGGGCCGGCAGGGTTTGGTACGCGCACTCGACCGTTCGACGCTCGTACGCCCGACTCCGCACCCGCGGCCGGTGGACGGACACAGCCGCCCGCCGCTTGGCACCAAGAAGCTGGAACATCCTTCTGTACAAGGGAGATCCGTCAGATGACCGAACGCCCTGCCGTCCAGCGCAGGATGCCTCGCTGGTCAGAGCTGAAGCCGTTGCTCCGCACCCGGCGGATCGAGTTGGACGCCACCAAACGGCGTCTCGACCGCGCCCTCACGATCGCCGACCTGCGGGCCATCGCCAAACGGCGTACGCCACGCGCGCCGTTCGACTACACCGACGGCGCGGCTGAGCAGGAGGTCAGCCTGCGCCGGGCCCGGGCGTTGTTCCGGCGCCTGCAGTTCAACCCGAGCGTCCTGCGCGACGTGTCGAAGGTCGACCCGAGCACCACGATCCTGGGCCGGCCCTCGGCGTACCCCTTCGCGCTCGCGCCCACCGGCTTCACCCGGATGATGCAGCACGAGGGCGAGCCCGCGGTGGTGCGCGTCGCCGAGCGGGCCGGTATCCCGTACGCGCTCTCGACGATGGGCACCACCTCGATCGAGGACGTCGCGGCCGCCGCGCCCAACGCCGACAAGTGGTTCCAGCTCTACATCTGGACCGACCGTGCGGCCGGCAAGGACCTCGTCGACCGCGCGCACGCCGCCGGCTACACCACGCTGGTGCTCACGGTGGACGTGCCCGTGGCCGGTGCGCGCCTGCGCGACGTCCGCAACGGCATGACCATCCCGCCGTCGTTGACGCCGAAGACGATCCTCGACATGGGGCTGCACCCGGCCTGGTGGATCAACATGCTCACCACCAAGCCGCTGTCGTTCGCCTCCCTGTCCGACTGGCCGGGCACGGTCGCCGAGCTCATCAACCACATGTTCGACCCGTCCGTGACCTTCGACGACCTCGCCTGGATGCGGGAGATCTGGCCGGGATCGCTGGTGGTCAAGGGCATCCAGAACGTCGAGGACGCCCGGAAGGTGGTCGACCTCGGCGCCGACGGTCTGGTGATCTCCAACCACGGTGGCCGGCAGCTCGACCGCGCGCCGATCCCGCTCCAGCTGGTGCCGAAGGTCGCCGACGCGGTGGGCGACCGGGCCGAGGTGTACGTCGACACGGGCGTGATGACGGGCGCGGACATCGTTGCCGCGGTGGCGCTCGGCGCCCGGGCCGTCCTGGTGGGGCGGGCGTACCTCTACGGGCTGATGGCCGGGGGAGAGCGCGGGGTGCAGCGGGCGGTCGACATCCTCGGGAACGAGGTACGCCGTACCCTGCAGCTGCTCGGCGTCCAGAATCCCGGCGAGCTGAACCGCTCCCACGTGACCCTGCCGGAGGTGGCGTTCTAGGCTGCGGTTCGACGTGGGGTTCTGGACGGGCCTGGCAGGACCACCCTCGTCCGCCGGACTGCTCGCAAGCTCCCTTGACGTCTCGCCGGACGAGGGTGGTCCTGCCAGGCCCGATCTGGCGGCGTTCCTCGCCCGGTGATCTTGGACTGCGCGACGATCTCAGGCCCGACTCAGGGGTCGCCCGGGTCGACCCAAGGGATCACCCTCGTGCATCCGCGCGGGTGGCGAGGCAGGATGGACGACGTACGCGGCAAGAGCGACGGAGGGGCATGCCTTATGTACGACAACGCCACCTGGTTTCCGATCTGTGCCGGGCTGTCTGCCGTCGGTGTGGTGGCGGCATTCTTCGCCTTCCGCCGGAAGGGGGTCGCCTCCGGGCTCCGGCTGCTCGGCTGGGCCGTGTTGCCGATGGCGATCTACCTGACCGGCATGGTGCGCCTGTTGTGGACGATCGGCCAGGCCCTGGTGCAGTGGGTGTCCGGATTCGTCTTCAGCCCGTTCGTCTGGACCGGCCTCGCGTTGTTCGCGTTCGCGGCGCTCGTGTTCCCGGTGGCTGCCCGGCTCCGGCGGCGGCAGGCGGGTGCGGCCGGAGCGTCGGCGTCCGGTGACGGCGCGACGACGCCGCTGCCCAAACAGGGGGAGACGGCGACCGCGGCGGGCAAGACACGCGGCGGAGACAAGGCAAAGGCCAACCCGAAGGCGGTTGGAAAGGGTACGCAGCAGGCCGCCAACCCCATGGAGGGCATGGAAGACATCGAGGAGATCCTCAAGCGGCGCGGGATCTCCTGAGGACGCCGGCCGAGCCACGACAATCCGCCATCGTGTTCGTCGCCGCTGCGATCTGTCCTCATCCGCCCGTCCTGGTGCCCGCGCTCGCGTCCGGGGCCGCAGTTGGGTTGGATGCCGTCCGCTCGGCATGTGACGACGCCGTGGGAAGGCTGCTCGCGGCCCGGCCCGACGCGATCGTCTGTGTGGGGGATGCCCCCACCGAAGCAACCTGGGATGGCTCGGCTGTTGGTTCCTTCGCGGCGTACGGCGTCGATGCTCGGGCCGGGGGTCGGCACGCCGGGACGGCTGCCGGCGTACGGAATGCCGTCGACGCGGGCGCAGGGGAGGCGGGCGTACGAGATGCGGGTCGGCCGGTGCTCCCGCTCGCGTTGACGATGGGTGCTTGGTTGCTCGACCGTGCGGGATATGCCGGCGATCGGGAGTACACCGGCGTTCCCCGCTCATGGTCTCCCACCCGCTGCGAGGAACTCGGCCGCCGGCTCGCGGCGCGCCCCCGCCGGATGGGGTTCCTTGTCCTCGGCGACGGCTCGGCCCGGCGGTCAAAGTGGGCCCCCGGAGACTTCGACCCCCGCGCCCAAGGCTTGGACGCGGGTTTGGGCGCTTCGCTGGGGTCAGGCGACCTGGACGGTCTCCGGGGGCTCCAGCCCGACCGTGCGAACGAGTTGCTCGTCGCGGGTCGGGCGGCCTGGCAGGTACTCACGGGAGCCGCGGCCGGCTCCACTGTCGAGGCGGTTCTCCTCGCTGACGAGGCGCCCTACGGTGTGGGCTACTTCGTCGCGTCCTGGCGGGCGAGACTGGACTAACCGGCCGGCAACGACCGCGCCGGGCTACCCAGGGACCTACCCCGATCCTCCATGCTCACACCTGCGCGGATGGAAAGGTCAGGTTGACAGGAAGAAAGGAATGGCGTGGCAGTCGACGAGGTGCTGGCGGTGGTCGGCCCGACAGCGGCGGGAAAGTCTGACCTCGCGGTCGAACTCGCGCGCCGCGTCGGCGGTGAGGTGGTCAACGCCGACTCGATGCAGCTGTACCGCGGCATGGACATCGGTACGGCGAAACTCCCGCCCGAGGAGTGGCGCGGCGTGCCGCACCACGTCATTGATGTGCTGGACATTCACGAAACCTCAACGGTGGCGGAGTTCCAGGACCAGGCCCGGGCGGCCATCGCGGACTGCCAGGCACGCGGCGTCCTGCCGATCGTCGTCGGCGGCTCGGCGCTCTATATCCGTGCGGTGCTTGACCGATTCGAGTTCCCGGGCACGGATCCGGTCGTACGCCGGCGCCTCGAGGTGGAGGCGGAACGGCTGGGTTCCGAACGGCTGCACCAGCGGCTCGCCGAGGTCGACCCGTCCGCGGCCAACCAGATCCTGCCGACGAACACCCGGCGGGTGGTGCGGGCGCTGGAGGTCATCGAGATCACCGGCCGCCCGTTCGCGGCGAACCTTCCCAGCCACACGTACGCCTATCCTGACGTGTGTCAAGTTGGCCTTGACGTACCCCGGGAGCTCCTTGACGAGCGGATCCGGTTGCGGGTGGACCGGATGTGGGATGCCGGGTTCGTCGACGAGGTACGCCGGCTCGAAGCGGCCGGATTGCGGGACGGCGTGACCGCGAGCCGGGCGCTGGGCTACGCGCAGGTCCTGTCGCACCTCTCGGGCGAGTGCTCCGAGGACGAGGCGAAGGACGCGACCGTACGCGCGACCCGGCGGTTCGCCCGCCGCCAGGACTCGTGGTTCCGGCGTGACCCGAGGATTCTGTGGCTGCCGTACGCCGCGCCGGACCTGGCCGAGCAGGCGCTGGCCATCGTGGAGCGGTTTCGTTCGGCCAGTCATCACGGCCCCTGAGGAGCGGAGCCGCCGCGGACGGGTGCGTCGCAGGCCGTGTTGGCTCGGGCGCGGTGTTGGGTCAGGGCACGGTATTGAGTCGGGGGCGGCCTCGTCCAATAAAGCTGAACAAGGGTGCCCCCGACCAGGGAGCCGTACAGGGATCCGCAGGCGCTCTTTCGGCTCACGGCTTGTACGCGCAGGCGTCCTCGAGCGGGTCGGTAAAGTCCGAGCCCGTCGAGTCAGGTTTGGCGATCAGCGCGTTCTGGACCATCGAATGGATGAGCGGGTAGTCGGGGTTCGAGGTCTTGATGACCTTCCGCGTGAACACGATGCTGGTGAGGCTGCCCGTATCCTTGATCTTGAGTGCCAAGTCCACGAACGCCGGCAGCACGGACGCCGGAATGTCGGTGTAGAGAATGTCCTTGGAGCTTCGGGCCAGAGCTTCGTATCGGGTGAGGACGGTGAATGGATCGGCCTGGTAGATGATCGCCTTGATCACGCATCGTTGGCGTTCCATCCGATCCCAGTCGCTGGCACCATAGCGGCCGCGGGCGAACCACAGGGCGTTGAACCCGTCGAGGTGCTGGTCGGGACCCTTCTTGAGCCAGCCGTGAGGTTTGAGGCCCGCGTCAGCCTCGCCGCCAATCGCGACCGGGTAGTTGATGTTGACGATGATGCCGCCGAGGGCGTCGATGAGTTGTTCGAATCCTCGAAGATTGACCAGCATGTAATAGTCGATGGGAATGCCGAGCGCTCCGGCGGCGGCCATCTTCATCGCTTCGGCACCGGGGTTGTCGGTGGTGAAGAGCCTCGGATGTTGGGCAGGGACGTTCTCATAGATCGCGGTGAGCATCCATTCCAGTTGGTCGCCGCGGCCGGCGAACACCCCGTCGGGGTACGCGTTCGCGAGGACGGAGCCGGGCTGGAAAGGCACCTTCTGCAAGTTTCGAGGAAGGCTGAACAACACCGTGTTTCCCGTACGCGTATCGATGCTCGCGACAATGACCGTATCGGTGCGTACTCCCACCCGGTCGGGTCCGCCGTCACCGCCGAGCAACAAGATGTTGACGCGATCCCGTCCAGCCCACGCGTCTGGTTGGCTCGCGTGAGCGACGGCGTTCGCGCCTGGTGATGCCGACGGGGAGGTTCCTGGCGGCGTGGACGGGGATGCCGTGGACGAAGATGCCGCGGCGGCCGCACGCTCTGGTGACACGTGTTGGTTATCTGCTCTGGCAAAGACCTGTTCGATCACGCTTCGCTGCACAAGCGCGTACTTGCTGCCGATGCCGAGGGGTGTCGTCACGGCCAGGACCAGTGCGGCGACCACGACAACACCCGTGAGCCGCGAATACCATCGGGCCGAGCGCGGGCGTAGTGATCGGTAGGTCGTCACAATGACGACGAACCACCCTAACGCGAGAAGCGCGAAGAACACCGCGATCAGGAGGAGAGCGTCGGGTTGAACGGCCCACCGAAGTGCCATCCGGCGACCGGCGATGGCGAGATACGCGGTCCCGGCAAGGAGTAACAAGAACGCGAGAAGCGCCGCGGCGCCCAGTCGTCGGCGACGGGCGACCAACAGGCCGAGGCCGGGAATGATCGTACCGACAATCGTGAGAGCGATCGTCTTCGGGAAAGATCGCGTCGGTGGGGATACCCGACTCAGGGACTCCTGAACTGTCGTGCCTATTTCAGTGTCGGCTCGCATCTCAAAAATCACCTTCCGCTGGGAATGTGTACGGTCAATCCTTCCCAAGTGAATTCGAATTCTTTGAGGGTTCGAGGAATCTTTACGTAGGAGTTGGATTCGCTTGGTGACGGCGATTTCGAGCAACACAAAGCCTCGCTGGGCCTCCTCCACGCCAGTCCGGCACAGAGGACGGTTATCCACAGGCGTCACCGGCTGCGTGGTTGCGATTCCGCTAGCCTTTCCGCCCTACACGGGTCGACGACAGGTCGCCTTGTGTCGTACCCAGCGCCACCCGGACGGGGAGGAAGTGTGTGTGGCCAAAGGTTCGAGGCCTCCGACGCGACGGGATGCGTTCGGGTGGCGATGGATGGCAACGGCGAGGTCGTCGATGTCGGCATCTCCTCTCTCTGGCGGGAGCGGGTGGGCGGCGAGTGCCTGGCCGCTGCCCTGTTCGAGGCCACCACCCGGGCCGCCTTCCAGGTGCGAACGTCTTCAGCGGCGGCGCAGGCGTCAGCGCTGCCGCCAAGCCTTTCTGAGCAAGTGGCGGCCGCCTATGCCGCGATGCCGCCGGAGCAAGGTCGCGAGGCGATGTACCGCACCGCAGACCTCGTGCGCAAGGTCATGACGGAGACCACGGAGCGCCTGGAACGCCTCCGTGCGATGAATGAAAGCCAGTACGCGGGCACTGATGAGCGCCGCCGCGTCACGGTGGTGGTCCTACCTTCCCGTGTCGTTCGCTCCATCACTGTCGACGAGACGTGGCAGGTGTCGGTGACAACGGAACGGCTGGTGAATGCGGTGCGCGAGGCGTTCCGGTCGGCCTACTCCAAGCTCGAGGCGGCACGTGCCGACGTCGCCGGCGAGGGAGCGGCAACGGTCCAACTTCGCACGATCATCTCGGGATCTGATGGTCTGCGCCGATGGCTTCGAGAGGAGCGGTAATGACTACTGAGTCAGAGGTGACGATCTCCCTCGACCAGATGCTGAAGGACGCCGAGTGGTGGCGGCTCGCTGCTGGCGGTCTTGGTGAGGTGCAGGTCCTCGTGGAGAGGCTCGAACTCACCGCGCACAGCTTCTCGAAGCTCGCGGACGAGCAAGGGGCAACGGAGGTGTACGGCAAGGTCAGGGAGAAGGTGGCGCGCCTCCTCGGAGAGGGCAGTGCCTGCTTTGACGACGTCGCCGAGCGGCTCGAACTCGTCGTCCGCCGCTATGAGCGCTCGGAGGCCGAGCACCGTGAACGCATCGCCTGGGTCCAGCGACTGGTCGACGAGGAGGAGTGAACGCGTGAACATTGAAGAACAGGCGGGGACCCGATCTCCCGAGTTCGAGGCCGCCAGGCAGATCTCGGCGACCTATCAGCGGATCTGCGATCTCTTCCGGGACATGATCGAACGTGCCGTCGACTGGTTGATGCCCTCGTGGTTGGAGGCGCTCTGGAAAGATCGCGATGCGATCATCAAGGAGTTCCGCGAGGGAATGGAAGCTGCCCAGCGCAAGCTGAAAGAAGTGTGGGCGAAGATCGAGCCGTGGTTGACCGAAGCGGGTAACTCCAGCGTGCTGGACATCGTCGCTGATCGTTGGACGACTGGGGTTGGCGGAGGCCTTGGTGGATTCGCCGTGTGGTTCACCGAAGACAAGATGAGTATTGATAACTACTGGTCGGGGCCGGCCGGAAAGGCATATGTCGATTCCCTGTCGAACCAGAAGGAAGCGATCATCGCTGTCACGACGATTGCGGCAGGCATCAGTCCGGCGTTGCGCGATTTCGCCAAGGCTCTGCGAAGCTTCTGGTCCAGTGTGAACATCGCGCTCACTGGCATGTGGATCGATATTGTGAGTATCGGCATCGGATGGTACGCCGTCAATACCGGTGAAAGAATAGGTGCGATCGTCATCGCCCTCAAGGATGCGGTGATGGACATAATTAAGAGCTTTACGGAAGCGCGCAACACCTTCTCCAAGGCTGTCGATGACCTCTTCGGTCAGGTCGAGTCGAACACATACTTCATGCGGAAACGAAATTCGGGTGAGGTGGGCTGGCCTCTGGTAGGGCAACTCTCTACGAGCCCGGATGACTGGGTGCCAGGCAAGGTGGGCTGATGTCTTCTTCGGGTATCCCTGACTTTCAAGCGGGGCGTCGAGGCCTCGGCGGTCGGCGTCCCTTGACCAAGCGTGGCGTCCTGGCTTCGTGCTGCGGTGCCGCTGTTGTCCTGGCTGGCCTTGCGGTGTGGATCGGCGGTATTCGTGGTGGATCGCCGGCGGTAGAGCCATCTGCTTCGCAGGGCGCGCAGGAAACTCCTCCGCCCTTGGCGAAGAACGCTTGTGTATTGATAGGTAGAGAAATCTTCCAGAAGTTCGTTCCTTATCCAGACATCGAGATAGAGCCCACAACGCAACTCTTTGACAGCTCGAGCGTCGCCTGCCTTGCTAAGACGCAAGGTGGCAGCGGCGTTTATGTGCGCGCAAGTGTTCAGCTCACCCGCCATCTGCCGGCGGATGGATCGTCGGCACGGGAGAAGGCGCGGTATTCCTTCGACACTCAGTGCAAGCGCATTACTGAGGCGGAGCCAAAACGCAGCGAGGTGAGATCTCCTCTTCCAGGCGTCGGTGAGCTCGGTGGTGGAAGCTGTGGGGTCCTGAGTAAAGATAAGAACATGCCCTTCGTCAGCGTTCGGATGACAGTTCTCCAGGGCTTCGATGTCGTCGATATCTGGTACACGCAGCGAGATGGAGACTTCACGAAGACTCCGAATGACGCGGCCGGGCTGGCGCGTGAGGTGCTCGCCAAGCTGTGATCAGGTGATTGAGCCGCCGCGGGTGACTGGGTGCGGACTTCACGGTTCTCCTCGACCCGCTCGCGCCTATATGGTCGGTGCCTTGCTGTAGATCGTCGTGAACCACGCAGAGGGAGGGAGCGGGTCGATGCGTCGTACGTACGTTGTCACGGCGGTGGTAGCTGTCGCGGCCACGGCGTTGATCGGGCCATCCGCGCAGGCGAAGGAACGTGGCGGGCCCCAGACGACCGGGAAGGTCCCCGTCGCGCAGGGGTACGGCGGTGCGGTGTCGACCGTCGATCTCGACGCGACCCGGGTGGGAATTGACGTGCTTCGGCGGGGCGGCAACGCCGTCGACGCGGCGGTGGCGGCGGCCGCGACCCTCGGGATCACCGAGCCCTTCTCGGCCGGCATCGGCGGTGGGGGCTTCTTCGTCTACTACAACGCACGCACTCGCAAGGTCCACACGATCGACGGCCGGGAGACCGCGCCCGCAACGGCGACCGACCAGCTGTTCATCGACCCCGCGACCAAGGCTCCTCTGGCATTCGAGGAGGCAAGGGTCAGTGGCCTGTCGGTCGGCGTTCCCGGCACTCCCGCCACCTGGCAGCGGGCCCTGGACACGTGGGGGACCTGGCCGCTCGCGCGGGCACTCGCGCCGGCGACGAAGGTGGCCGAGCGTGGTTTCACGGTCGACGAGACGTTCCGTTCCCAGATCAACGAGAACGCCCACATCTTCGACGACTTCACCTCCACCCGCGACCTCTACCTACCAGGCGGTGAGCTGCCCAAGGCGGGTTCGACGTTCCGCAACCCCGATCTCGCGGACACCTACGACCTGCTTGCCCGCAAGGGCGTCGACGCGCTCTATACGGGAGCGCTGGGTGGAGAGATCGCGGCCGCCGTGCAGAGCCCACCGGCCGCGCCCGACACCGACCGGGTGGTGCGGCCGGGTGCGTTGACGCCCAAGGATCTGGCCAACTATCAGACGGTGTCCCGCGCGCCCACGCACGTTGAGTACAGAGGGCTCGACGTCTTCGGCATGGGCCCGCCGTCCTCGGGTGGGTCGACTGTCGGTGAGGCGCTCAACATCCTCGAAACCGCGCTTCCCTCGCAGCCAGAGTCGTCGGGCGAGTTCTCCGTTGACGACCGGGTCGGCGTGCTGCACACCTACCTCGAAGCGTCCGCGCTGTCGTTCGCTGACCGCAACCGCTATGTGGGTGACCCCGACCAGGTCGACGTCCCGCTCGACGAACTTCTGTCGCAGGGCTTCGCCGACGAGCGCGCCTGCCAGATCAAGCCCGATGCCGCCCTGCCGAAGCCGGTGGCGCCCGGCGTTCCGGACGGCGACTACGCGGCCTGCGGCGACCTCGCCCAGGTCGCACCGGAAGACCCGGCCGAGGGACTGTCGACGACCCACCTCACCGTGTCTGACCGGTGGGGCAACGTGGTCGCCTACACCCTCACGATCGAGGCCACCGGTGGCAGCGGCATCGTCGTACCCGGTCGGGGGTTCCTGCTCAACAACGAACTCACCGACTTCAACTTCGTCCCCACCCAGGGCGACGCCTTCGACCCGAACCTCCCGGGCCCTGGCAAGCGCCCCCGCTCGTCCATGGCGCCGACGATCGTGCTCAAGGACGGCAGACCGTTCCTCGCTCTCGGAAGCCCTGGTGGAGCGACGATCATCACGACCGTCCTGCAGACCCTGGTCAACCGCCTCGAACTCGGCATGAGCCTGCCCGAGGCGCTCGCGGCGCCACGCGCATCCTCGCGCAACACCGCATTGCAGGCGGAGCCGGCATTCGTGACGTCTCCGGAAGGCAAGGCGTTGGCGGAGATGAAGCACAAGTTCGCCGAAGTCGCCGAGATCGGTGCGGAGACAGCGCTGGAGTTCGGCCGGCACGGCTACGTCCAGGCAGCGGCGGAGCCCACCCGCCGAGGGGGCGGTTCGGCCATGGTGATGCTGCCGGTACCCCGACGTTGAGACGGGGTACCGGGTGCCGGGCCAGTCCCGACCGGCCCGGCACCTCGGTCCATGCGGTCTCCTGATGCAATAGGTTCGTCCAAGGGACCCGGGGACGGCGGCACCGGGCCGCAGTTACCGCAGGGTCCCGTCACCTGGCGCGACAGAAGGTGGAGTACCCCCGTGGGCACGGTGCACTGGGTCAAGGGCCACGGCACGGAGAACGACTTCGTGCTGCTGTACGACCCCGACGGCACCGCCTACCCCGACCTCGACGCCGCCACGGTGCGGTTCCTGTGCGACCGCCGTCGCGGCGTGGGCGCTGACGGCGTGCTTCGAGTCGTTCGTACGCACGCGATCGAGGACGGTCGGGCCTACGCCGGCGTGGCCGAGTGGTTCATGGACTTCCGCAACGCAGACGGGTCCACCGGCGAGATGTGCGGCAACGGCGTCCGCGTCTTCGCCCACTTCCTTCGCGACCGCGGCCTGGCCGACCCCGGCGTGGACCTGCCGGTCGTGACCCGGGCCGGTCTCAAGCCGGTGCGGTTCGAAGCCGACGGTCAGCTCACGGTCGACATGGGACCCGCCGGGTTCCCCGCCTCCGATGGTCTCGTCCTGACGGCCGGCGGTAGAAGCTGGCCGGGGGTCGCCGTCGACATGGGCAACCCGCACGGGGTCGCGTTCGTCGACGACCTGTCCGATCCGGGTGCCCTGGTCGAGCAGCCGACGTGGACGCCGTACGACGTCTTCCCGAAGGGCGTGAACGTCGAGTTCGCGGTACGCCGAGGCGAGCGGCACCTCGCCATGCGGGTCCACGAACGCGGCGTGGGGGAGACCCGCTCGTGCGGCACCGGTGCGTGTGCGGTGGCCGCGACCGTCGCCCGCGTGGACGGTGTTGGCGCCCCCGCGACGTACCTCATCGACGTCCCTGGTGGCACGCTCACCATCACCCTGCGCTCCGACGGGCATCTGGAGCTGACCGGCCCCGCGGTCCTCACCGCCCGCGGCGAGATCGACGTCTGACAAACGCTCCGCGCTCCGCGGTTCGCCCTTCGTCAGCAAACGTCCACGGACCCTGGACCAGCTCAGGGTTTCTCCCCGGGGTGCTCCCTGACCTGGCGATCTCTGGCGATCCTCCTTAAGACGTAGCCGAATCGCGACGTACGACGGAGGGCTTTGTCGGTGGTCGGAGCTACTGTCGGGAGCATGTCGATGAGCATCCCTCCGGAGCAGGACCTCGAGGTGCTGCGGGCGCAGCGCCGCCGGGTCCTGCTCCGTCAGGTGCGCGCCCGCCGGGCCTCGTCATTCGCTCGAAGGTCCGCCATGGTCCGCACCGGTGTCCTTCTGCGTTCCATCGGTTACCACGACGACCGCTGAGGCGGTCACGGCCGCTGCACGGTGCCGTCCGGCAGGCGGGTCCGTGTCCAGGCGTCCTTGACAAGTGGCCCGACGGGCGGAAACCTCTCCGCCAGCTTCTCGTCCAGGTCGACCCCGAGTCCGGGCGCGTCACTTGGCCAGAGATGCCCGTCCCGCACCTCCGGGCAGCCAGGAAAGACCTCAGCCGCGGCGTCGTTGAAGACGTGCTGTTCCTGGATGCCGAAGTTCGGTGCGGCCAGGTCGAGCGCGAGGTTGGCGGCGTGGCCGATCGGCGACACGTCACCCGGTCCATGCCACGCGGTCCGTACGCCGAACAACTCCGCCGCGGACGCGAGCCGCCAGGCCGGAGTGAGGCCACCGATGGCGGAGACATGGCAGCGGACGAAATCGATCAAGCGGTCCTTGACGAGCGGCACGTACTCCGCCGGGTTCGTGAACAGCTCACCGATCGCGAGTGGGGTCGCCGTCTGCGCGCGTACCGTCGGCAGCCAGCCGAGGTCCTCCGGAGCGAGCAGGTCCTCGAGGAAGAAGAGATGGAACGGCTCGAGTTCCTTGGCCAGCCGGACCGCCTGAGTCGGGTGCAGGCGTTCGTGAACGTCGTGCAGCAGGTGCACGTCTTCGCCGAGCGTGTTCCGCAGATGTCCGAAGAGTTCCGGCACCACCCGCAGGTACGAATCGGGCTCCCACGCGTTCGCCGGAAGGCCCGGACGCGGTGCGGCGGCCGAGGCGCCACCGGCGGCGGGTGCGCCGTACGTCAGCGCGCCGGGGATCCCCACCTGGCAGCGGACGTGTCGGTAGCCGGCCTCGACGTACCCGCGGACCGCGTCCTCCACCTCGACCGCATCCCGTCCGGACGCGTGGGCGTAGACCGGCACCGCACCCCGGCACCGCCCGCCGAGCAGTTGCCAGACCGGGAGGCCAGCCTGCTTGCCCTTCAGGTCCCACAGCGCCATGTCGACACCCGACAGGGCGTTGTTGAGCACCGGGCCGAACCTCCAGTACGAACTCACCAGCAGCGAGGACGCGATGTCGGTGATGTCGGCCGGGTCGCGCCCGATCAGCTGCGGGGCGAGGTAGGAGTCAACGGCCTCCGCGACCGCCTGCGCCCGCTGGGTGAAGGTCGCACATCCCAGGCCGTAGAGCCCCGGCTCGGAGGTGTCGATCCTGACGACCACCAGGGTGATGTTCTCGGGGGCGGTCAGGATCGCGCGGACGCCGGTGATCCGCGTCCCGCTACCAGCCTCGTGCCACGGTGGAGCGGCGAGTGGCTGCGGTGCGTCGACAGAGGTGTTCACGGAGGCGATCCCTTCGAAAGGCGCGGGTGCGGGCGACACAGCACCCTAGGCACGGCGATCGGGATGGTCCCACCTCGTCCACGCGATCGGGCAGGTATCGGTCATCCTTCGCGCCAACCGTCGGGTTCGTGCCCAAGACCCGGGCATATCCACGTGCGTATTCAGTGCCGCGCGTGCCACGATGGGGAAGCTACGGCCATTCCGTAGCGTTGACTGGAGTTGTATGACACTACGACCTCATGAACGCACCAACGTCTTCGCCGACGACTCGACGAAGCGGGGTAGCGATGTCGACATCGAGCTGCGGTATTCCAACCTGACGCTCGGGGCAGACGATCCGGCGACGGGCGAACTCGATCTGGAGGATCGCCAGGCGCTGCGCCGGGTGGCGGGCTTCTCCACCGAACTCACAGACATCACCGAAGTGGAGTACCGCCGGCTCCAGCTCGAGCGGGTGGTGCTCGTCGGCGTCTGGACCGACGGCAGCGTCGAGGACGCCGAGAACTCCCTGCGCGAGCTGAAGCTGCTGTCCGAGACCGCCGGTGCTGAGGTGCTCGAAGGGCTCATCCAGCGGCGTAGCCGGCCCGACCAGGCGACATATATCGGACGCGGCAAGGTCGACGAACTCCGCTCCGACGTCGTGGCGACCGGCGCTGACACGGTGATCTGCGACGGCGAGCTGAGTCCGGCCCAGCTCCGTAACCTCGAAGACCGGGTCAAGGTCAAGGTCATTGACCGCACCGCCCTGATCCTCGACATCTTCGCCCAGCACGCCAAGAGCAAGGAGGGCAAGGCGCAGGTCGAACTCGCCCAGCTCTCGTACTTCCTCCCGCGGCTTCGAGGATGGGGTGGCAACCTGTCCCGCCAGGCCGGTGGTCGGGCCGGCGGCGCGACCGGCGGTGTCGGTCTGCGTGGTCCTGGTGAGACGAAGCTCGAGATCGACCGGCGGCGGATCCGCACCCGCATGGCGAAGCTGCGCCGCGAGATCGCCGCGATGGGCACGAGCCGCGGGACCAAGCGGCAGAGGCGTCGCCGAAACGCCGTCCCGTCCGTGGCGATTGCCGGTTACACCAACGCCGGCAAATCCTCGCTGCTCAACCGCCTGACGGGTGCTGGGGTGCTGGTCGAGGATGCGTTGTTCGCGACGCTCGACCCGACGACGCGGCGCGCGGCCACGCCTGATGGCAGGTTGTTCACGCTGACAGACACGGTCGGCTTCGTTCGCCACCTTCCGCACCAGCTCGTGGAGGCGTTCCGGTCGACCCTTGAGGAAGTCGCCGAGTCCGACCTGGTGGTGCACGTCATCGACGGGTCGCACCCCGACCCGGAAGGCCAGATCAGCGCGGTCCGCGAGGTGCTGACCGAGGCTGGCGCGGCGGACCTTCCCGAGATCCTCGCGATCAACAAGGCCGACCTCGCCGACCCGATCGAGGTGGCCCGGCTGCAGACGCTGTTCCCGCGTTCGGTCGTCGTCTCCGCGCGCACCGGTCTGGGCATCGACAAGCTCCTCGAGGAGATCGGTGGCGCCCTGCCGCGGCCCGAGATCGAGGTGAACGCTCTCGTGCCGTACGCCAGGGGCGACGTCGTGGCGCGGGTCCACGAGCACGGCGAGGTCCTCGAGATCGAGCACACCGCGGACGGCACCCGGCTGCGGGCTCGCGTCGATCCAGCCCTGGCCGCGGCGCTGGACGGCTTCGTCACCAGCTGATCTGTTTCGCACGCTGTTTGCCGGGGGCGACCCCGGCAAACAGCGTGCCCGAGTTCTGGCATTTCCGGGTGATCCAGGTCGAACGACTAGGATCGCCCGGGTTTTTGCTGGAACGACGAAGGGGTCTGCTGGATGATCGTCGCGGGTGTCGTCGCCTTGGTTGTCGCAGCCGTGTGCGGATACTTCGCCTGGAGGGCGCGGGCCAGGCAGCACGCCATGATCACCACCGAAACCCTGAGCGCACAGGAGTTGGGCGCCCTCCACCAGGCGGCCGCGCAGGCCGCGGGTCCGGGGGCCTTCCTCCACAAGGTGGAGGTGACGGGCCAGGTCCAGCCTGGTCAGTCGGGGCTCCTGAAGTCTGAGCTCGCGAGCGTCGACAGCGTGTGGCATCGGCACGTGGTGACGCGGAAGTACTGGGAGACCCGGCGCGACAGCAAGGGCAACACCCGGCGGGTCAACCGTTCGGAGCGCGTCGCCGAACGCACCTCTGACCTGCCGTTCGTCGTTCAGGACGCGACTGGGGTGGTGCCCGTCTATCCGGGAGCCGTCCAGGCGGACGGGGCGCAGAAGGTGCTCGATCGGTTCGACAGGGACTCGGACGGGGGCAGGACCAACATCCAGCTCGGGGGGTTCCGCCTGAGTCTCCCGAGAAGCGGTCGTTCGGGCACCTACGGCTATCAGTACAAAGAGTGGGTCCTGCGCCCGGGCCAGCGGGTCTTCGTCCTGGGCGAGGCGAGTGACGGAAACGGCGAACTCGCGATCACCGAGCCGTCGATCATCAGTACGCGAAGCGAAGCCGAGCTGATCCAGAGCGCACGCTCCCAGCAGACGCTGTTCACGATCGCGACCGTCGCCGGTGCCATCGCCGGGCCTGTACTCCTCGTGCTCGGTCTGTTCAGCTAGCCGCCCGAGTTTCCGGCGCTCCGCGCAGCAGGTGGTCGCCGAGTTCGGTCCGCTGATAGAGCACCGACCGCCCGTCGCGCTGCGACGCCACGACGCCGGCCGCTGCCAGGATGCGCAGGTGCACGCTCAGCGTGGGCGGCGAGAGGTCCAGTTGGCAGGCCAGCTGGGTGGTCGACATCGGTAGGTCGAGCTGGGCGACGATGGCAGACCTGGTCCGTCCCACGAGTTCGGCGAGGGGAGTGCCGTGGGTGGTGGCCGGGGATTCCCAGATCAGGCCCATGCCCCGCGGGGAGTACGTCACGGTCGGCACATGCGGTGCCGCGGTGAGGACGAGAATGCTCGGCCAGGCGAACACGCACGGCACGAGCAGGAGTCCGCGGCCGGCGAGCGGTGCCTTGTCCTCGCAGGCATACTTCACGATGCTGAGCGTGCCGCGGCTGAAACTCACCAAGGGGTGGAGCGTACGAAACAGTTGGTCGACGCCGCCTGAGGCGAGTTCGTTCATGCGGTACGCCAGATCCGCCTGCAGCAGCGCGCGGATCCGCGACCAGTGCGGCTCGATGGCGGCGCGCCAGTAGCGCTCGAGTTCGACGACGATGCGGTCCAGGCCGGCCGCCGGATCAGCGAGGAGGTCGTCAAGCACGGGATTTCGGTGGCTCCCGCGGAGCGACTCGAGATCGCTCGCGACAGTCGGAATCGGCGTGCTGGCGATGGCCGCGAGGCCCGACTCGAAACTCGACGAACGCCGGGCGGGCGCCGGGGTGAGGAAGTCGGGGATATAGCCGTCGGACGGGACGAGCGCGCTGAGCAGCGGCAGGTCGATTCCTTCCAGCCGGCTGCGCACCTGCCTGAGCCAGGACGCGTGGAGGCCGTTCGGTGAACTGGTCAACGCACGCACGCTGGTGACGGTCTCCCAGACGGGGGAGATCGCGAAGCGGATCCGGCTGAGGTCCTCGGGCCCGAGGTCGAGCATCATCACGGACTGAAGCGTACCCACCCCTCGATTAGGCTCTCGCCAAATCGTCGACAGCGGAGGGCCGTCGCCCGCAGGCTGTCCACCGTGCTTGACACCATGACTTCCACGCGAGCGGTATCCACGTTGCCCCGAGCGTTCTGGGCGCTCTGGGCTGGCCAGTTGATCAACCGGCTGGGTGGGTTCGTCCAGCCGTTCCTCGTGCTCTACCTCACCCAGGAACAACGGCTCAGCGCGTCGACGGCGGGCGCGGTGGTGGCGGCGGTCGGGGCCGGCACGATTGCCGCGCAGTTGCTCGGTGGCTGGCTCGCCGACCGCGTCGGGCGCCGCCGGACCATGCTCGCGGGTTTCCTCGGCACGGCTGTCGCGCTGGTCACTCTTGGCGCCGCCTCGAGCTTCACCCTGATCTGGGTCTCCGCGCTCGCGGTTGGAGTGACGTCTGAGCTGTTCCGGCCCGCGGCCTCCGCCACGGTGGCCGACCTGCTCGGACCCGAGGCCCGGGTGCGGGCGTACGGCCTGCTGTTCTGGGCAGTGAACCTCGGCTTCTCGATCTCCGCGGTGAGCGCGGGGGTGTTGGCGAGCCGTGGCTTCGGGTTGCTCTTCTGGATCAACGCGAGTACCTGCGTGATCGCGGCGCTCGTCATCTGGCGGGCGGTGCCCGAGACCCGGCCGGCCGCTGTCGAGGTCAACCGGCGGTCCGTCCTTCGAGTCGCCGGAGCCGACAGGCCACTTCTTGGCATCGTCGCCATCACCACGGTGTATGCGGCGATCTACTTTCAGGCGTACTCAACGCTGCCGCTGGCGATGGCCGCCGACGGTCTGTCGCCGTCGACGTACGGTCTCGTGATCGGCGCGAACGGCCTGGTGATCGTGGTCGCCCAACCGCTGCTCATACGCGTGCTGGGCCGCTACGACCGGAGCACACTGCTGGCGGTTTCCATGCTGGTCGTCGGACTCGGCTTCGGTGCCGGGGTGTTCGCCCATGGCATCGTCGGATACACCGGCTCGGTGGTGGTCTGGACACTCGGGGAGATCGGGCTCAGCACCGTATTGAGCGCGATCTTCGCCGACCTCGCACCGCTTGATCTCCGGGGCCGATACATGGGGATCGCGGGAGTCGCGTGGGCCATGGGCTCGACTGTCGGGCCGCTCGCGGGCACGGCGGTGTTCGAGGCGGCCGGGTCCACCGTTCTGTGGGTCGGATGTGCTGTCATCGGTGTGCTCCTGTGCCTTGCCCAGCTGGCTCTGGCTCCGGCGCTCCGAGCCCGGGCGGCGGCCGCCGATCAGGAAGCTGAATCCTCTCGGCTTGCCGAGTTGTCATAGGTTTCTCGGTCTCTTGGCCGAGAAACCTATGACAACCCGGCGTTGCCTTCGGCTCGGATGCTGAGCTACACCGCAAGTCGGGCCGTTACGTGAGACAACTGGCCAGCCACGGCGAAGGATCGCGGACTTGTCCGAAGAATCGACACCCCTCCACGCGGAGAACCTTCGGACAAGTCGCGGACGCACGACCGTCAGGTGTGGTTCAGCCGTAGCGATCGCTCGACGGCAGGGCTCGGCGATTTTCACCGCCAAGGATCCACGCGGTGACGATGCCGCCCACGGCACCGAACAGATGTCCCTGCCAGGAGATCCCGTCCTGTGGGAGCAGCCCACCGAGGAGGGCGCCACCCCACACGATGACGACCAGGGCGCCGATCAGCAGCTGACCAATACTGCGGTTGAAGAGGCCGCGGACGATGAGGTACGTGGCGTACCCGAAGACGAGACCGCTCGCCCCGATCGTGATCGACATCGGAGGGGACGTCAGCCAGGTGCCGACGCCGCTCACCAGCCCCACGACGGCGGTGACGACGAGCAGCCGGACCGCCCCGGCGACCGCGATGATCGCGCCGAGCATGAGCAGCGGGATGGTGTTGGAGAGAAGGTGACCGAATCCCGCGTGGAGGAACGGCGCGGTCAGGATGCCGATCAGGCCGTCGGCGTCCCTGGCCTCGATGCCGTACGAGTCGAGCCGGTGGCCGAGGAACGTGTCGACGAATTCGGCGACCCACATCAACCCGACCAGGAGGATGAGAACCTTCAGGCCGCTGACGCCGGAGTCGGTGGACCGGCCGAGGGCCCCCCGCTGGCCGGGTGGGCGAGAGTACCCATACGTCATGAGTCCACCATGCCTGATCGTTGCAAGTCGTACCCCCGATCGACGGCGATTCTCGGCAGGTTCTTACCCTTCCAAGTGGCCGGCGCGCTGATCGCCGGGCGCCCAGATTCGGGGGCGCCGATGGCCGGCACGCCGATGGCCGGCACGCCGGCCACCTCAGGATTCCGTACGTCCACCCAGGTGTTCGGCGAGGAAGCGCTCCGCGGCGGCGTAGTAGATCTCGCGGTTCTCCGGGCGGGCGAGTCCGTGCCCCTCGTCGGGGAACAGCAGGTATTCGTGTGGTAGGCCCTTGTCCTTGAGGGCGGCCACGATTTGTTCCGCCTCGGCCTGTTTGACCCTCGGGTCGTTGGCCCCCTGCGCCACCAGCACCGGAATCTGGATGTCGTCGACCCGGGAGAGCGGCGAGCGCTCCCAGAGCATGTCCTTCTCCGCCTCGGGGTCGCCGACCTTCGCGTGCATCATCGCGACCAGCGGCTTCCAGTAGTCAGGGAGCGAGGTCAGCAGGGTGAGCAGGTTGGACGGTCCGCACAGATCGACCGCACACCGGAACGCCTCAGGAGTGAACGCCGCACCGGCGAGCGCGGCGTACCCGCCGTACGACCCGCCCATGATGCCCACCCGGTCACGGTCGATGACCCCCTTGCCGGCCAGGTGCTCGATCGCGTCGAGCAGGTCGGTGTGCATGGTCCGGCCCCACTGCTTGTCCGCGGCATTACCGAACGCCTTGCCGTAGCCGGTCGACCCGCGGTAGTTGACCTGGACGCAGGCGTACCCGCGGTTGGTGAGCCACTGCGCCTCCGGGTGGTAGCCCCAGGTGTCCCGGGCCCATGGGCCGCCGTGCACGTTGAGGACCGCGGGAAGGTTGCGGCGTTCGGCCTCGGGCGGAAAGGTGATGTAGCCGTGGATCTCGAGCCCGTCCCTTGCCGTGAAGGAGAACGCCTCCATCGAGGCCAGGACGTATCCGGCGAGGTCGGGCTTGTGCGAGAAGAGGAACCGCAGCGCACTGGTGGACCGGTCGTACAGGTAGTAGCGGACCGGCCCGTCGGAGGGTACGACGGACACCAGCCACAGCCGGTCGGTGCGCTCGGAGCGGTTGATGCCCAGCTCGCCGTCGATGCCAAGCGAGGAACGCAGCTCCTCGACCGCCTGGCGGTAGCCGTCGTCGAGGTACTCCCAGACTTCACGGTCTTTGTCGAAGATCACCGCTTGCGGCTTGCGGGTCTCAGGCTCGAGTTCGACACCGCCGATGTCGTACGCCTCGTCGGCCGCCAGCACCGTCTCCTCACCGGTCTCGAGGTCGACGCTCACCAGCCGGGCGGCGTTCGCGCCCAAGGAGGAGACCAGGTAGAGCGTGTCGCCGTCGCGGGAGAACCCCACCGGATTGGTGGTGTTGACGTCATCGGCCGGCACCTCCAGCCACGGGTGGTACTCCCCGGACTCATCGGTCAGGAAGTAGACCGCCCCGCCGTCCTCGGTGATCGTGGCCGCGCCCTGGATGGTCAGGTCGGTGTCGACGAGCCACCCGACGAAGCCGGGGTTGTCGAGCACCTTCTCCAACTCGCCCGTGGTGAGGTCCAGCTCGTAGACGTCGTGCAGTTCCGGGGTGTCCTTGTTGATGCCGAGCAGCATCCGGGTCGGGTGCCAGCGGTTGTGGCCGAGGACCCGCACCTGGACGTTGTCGTACGGCGTGACGCAACGCTCGGCCCCCGTGACGAGGTCGAGAAGGTGGAGCCGCCAGTTTTCGTCGCCGCCCTGGTCCTGCAGGTAGAACAACGTGCGGTCGTCGTGGCAGAAGCCGAACACGCGGATACCCCGGCCGCGGTCGTGCGTCACCGGGCGCGCGTCATCCGGCCGGTCGACCGGACCGACCCAGACGTTGAGGACGCCCTCGTCGGGCGCCAGGAAACCCAGCCGGGTGCCGTCAGGGGAGACGGTCGGGCTGGCGAACGTCGGATTGCCGAAGAGGACCGCGCGAGGGATCAGCGGGACCGCGTCATAGGTCATGGGGAGATCTCATCACACCCGTCGGGCTGGGGACGATCGGTTAGCGCCCGTACGTCATGGATTCGCCGGAAACGTGTAGCCCCTCGGACTCTCTGCCGTCTACCGGTCACGGAACGGCCGTGCCGCGACGCCGGCGCCGACGACCGCAGGTATAGCCTCGCGGGATGGCCGAACCAGCGCGGGATTCCTCGGACCAACGCCGCCCCGACCCCCGCGTGGGCGAGCTGCTGCACGACGCGGTCGACGCGCTCGCCGGCTCCGAACGCCCCGGGCAGCTGGTGATGGCGAACGCCGTCGCCCACGCGATGCAGGACGGCGAACACCTTGTCGTGCAAGCCGGAACGGGTACCGGCAAGTCGCTCGCCTATCTCGTGCCGGCGTTCCTCAATCCGGGTGGATCTGACGAGCCGGTGGTCATCGCGACCGCGACTCTGGCGCTCCAGGCGCAGCTCGTCGGCCGGGACCTGCCGCAGCTGGTCGACGCGATCGAGAAACGCCTCGGCCGGCGACCGTCGTACGCCATCCTCAAGGGTCGGCACAACTACGCCTGCCTGCACCGCGTCCGCGACGGGGTGCCCGACGACCAGGGCGCGCTCGTCGAGATGGTGCCCACCGGGCCGCTCGGTCGTCAGGTGATGGCGTTACGTAACTGGGCGACCGAGCAGGCCGACTCCGGCGGCGACGGTGACCGCGACGCGGCGCCGACCCACCAGGACCGCGCGTGGGCGCAGGTCTCGGTCTCGTCCCGGGAGTGCCTGGGCGCGCAGCGCTGTCCGTACGGCGAGGAATGCTTCGCCGAGCGGGCCCGTGAACGCGCCATGGCCGCCGATGTGATCGTCACCAACCACGCGCTGCTGGCCATCGACGCGCTCGAGAACGTTCCCGTGCTGCCCGACTACGACGTGGTCGTCATCGACGAGGCGCACGAACTGGCCGCGCGGGTGACCGGCGCGGCGTCGGCCGAGCTATCCCCCGGAATGGTCGAACGCTCCGCCCGCCGGGCCCGGTCGTTCTGCGAGGGCGGCGAGTCCGACCCGCTGGACGACGCGGAGGAGGCGCTGCGGATGGCGCTGGCCTCGGCCCCGCTCGGCCGGGTCGAAACCTTCGGCGCCGAGTTGGGGGACGCGGTGGCGTCGGTGCGTGACGCGGCTCGGGCGGCCTGGTCGGCGTTCCCGAGCGAGAAGAAGGACGCCGACGCCGAGTCTGGTCGGCGGCAGGCACGGGCGTACGTCGAACAGGTCCGCGACGTGGCCGACCGGATCGCCACCCGGTCGCCGTACGACGTGGTCTGGGTGGCCGAACGGGAACGCGGCGGGCCGGAGCTTCGGGTCGCTCCCCTGTCGGTGTCGGGGCTGCTGCGTGAACGCCTGCTGGCCGAGCGGACCTGCGTCCTCGCCTCGGCGACCCTGAAGCTGGGCGGTGACTTCGACGCCGCCGCGCGGTCGGTCGGCCTCCGTCCGGTTGACCGGATCCGGGACGACGGCGCGGCCGGCGACACGCCGGGTGCTGCGGCGGAAGAGCCGCGGGGTGCCGCGGCCGAGGAGTCGCGGTCGGATGCGGACGAGCTCGCGGGCAAGGACGTCGTGGAGCCGTTGCCGTGGCGGGCGCTCGACGTCGGCTCGCCGTTCGACTACGGCCAGCAGGCGATCCTCTATGTCGCGCGCAGGATGCCCCCGCCCGGGCGCGGCGGGATCTCCGACCGCGTGCTCGACGAGCTGTGCGCCCTGGTCGAGGCGTCCGGTGGCGGGACGCTCGGGTTGTTCTCGTCACGGCGCGCCGCCGAGGACGCGTCGGCCGCTGTCCGCGAGCGGTTGGGTATCGAGGTCCTGTGCCAGGGGGACGGCCAGCTTTCCGAACTCCACAAGCGGTTCGTCGCCGAACCCGCCACGTCGCTGTTCGGGACGCTCTCGCTGTGGCAGGGCCTCGACGTCCCGGGGGACACCTGTCAGCTGGTCGTCATCGACCGGGTCCCGTTCCCTCGACCGGACGATCCGCTCGCGTCCGCACGGCAGCGGGCGGTGGACGAGGCGGGCGGTAACGGGTTCATGGCCGTGGCCGCCACCCATGCGGCGCTGCTCTTGGCCCAGGGAGTGGGACGGCTGATCCGGCGTTCGAGCGATCGCGGAGTGGTCGCCGTACTCGATCCGAGGCTGGTGACGGCGAGGTACGGCGGATTCCTGCGAGCCTCGCTGCCACCGATGTGGTTCACGCCTGACCGCGAGACCGCGCTGGGTGCGCTTCGTCGCCTGCGGGCGGCAAGGGAAGGTTGACGGCCTCGGTCAGCGGGGATCTGGACGCTGAAAAAGGATCGAGCTCCGGCCGGGTAGACCGGAGCCCGATCCTTTTCCACACTGCTCGGATCGCGAGCGTTCGTTCCCGTCGGCCAGTCGTGGTCCTCGCGTGGGTTGAGGACGAGCCTGCGCCGGTGGGCCCTGCTCTGTTGCCTTCTACGGAGTCGGGATCGGCAGCGCAGGCAGCTGGATGAGCCCCAGTGATGCCAGGACCTGCATGATCAGCGCGACCACCGTGTCGAGGAGGCCGATGTCCGGCAGATCCGCGGTTGGCACCGGCAGGTCGGGGAGGTCGATGAGCCCCAGCGACGCCAGGAGCTGCGTGACCAGTGCGAGCAGCGCGTCGAGGATGCCGAGTCCGCCGAGGCTCTGCGTGCTCTGTGTCGAGAAGTCCGGGACGCTGACTCCATCGAGGCGGAGCTTGTCGACGGCACCGCGCAGGTCGCTCAGCACGGCGGGATCGACCACGTCCACCTTCGCCAGCGACCGGTCGGTGCCGAACTTCTGCACGTCGGATCGTTCCGCTTCGAGCGCCTGCCTGGCCTGCAGGAGTTGCTGCTGAATCTGGAGGAGTTCATTCCCTGCCTCGGCGACCTGGCGTGAGTCGGCCGGAGGGCGGGCCACCGCCGCGTGGGCGGGTGCCGCGACCGCTGCGGCCATCGCGACGCCCAGCGTGATGGCGGCTGCCTTGGTCAGAATCTTCGACATGCGGACGTAAACCTCCAACGCTTGATGACCTGGACTTGCGCGGGCCCGGATGCTGACGCGGGCCCGGGTACCTCCCGATCTCCTTCCCGATGGGGCGCGGCTCGGCGACTTGCGACCGGCCAGCTGGTTCATCCCCAAACGGACATAGGACGCAAACGCCTCAAATGAGAAAAAAACACACCCGGCAGTCTGGGAGGCCTCTTCGAGGCGCCTCATGCCGACTGACCGCGGCTTCGCGGAGGGAGGGGAGGGAGTGGGAGCCGACATGGTGGAGGAAGTCGCGGACGCGTTCGCGGCGCGGGTTGTCCCACGGACTGGACTGCTGGCGGCCTGGTGGGGGGCCATCACTCGGGCGTCTGCGGCGCCATAAATGATTCAATTCAGGATTAAAAAATATTGTTAGACAGTACCTTTAACCCAAATGCAATCCGTGCGACATTTCGCTTAGGCGCGGGGGCTCTTATGCACCGATTAGCTTCCGTCCTTTGCCTGCTGGCGTTGCCAACCTTCGCGGCGCCTTCAAGTGTCTGCACAGCGCCGACGTACGGCGATCATTCGGGGAGAAGCACATGTTGAGTAATGGCATCGGCATCACCGCCAGCCGCGGCACTCGCCGTGGTGGCCCGGTTGGGTTCTCCATCCGCGAGCGCGCGGCCGCCCTACGAGGGCGAGGTCACGTCCTACTAAGGAACCGCGCTGTCGGCGGGACCGTCGTCGCGGCCGCGACGACGATCCTGCTTCCGGCGGTCCTGCTGGCCGTCGCCCCGCAGGCTCACGCTGCGACGAGCTACCAGGGCAGGGTCACCACGGCGGCGCTCAACGTCCGGAGTGCCCCGACGTCAGCAGCCCCAGACGTCGGCACGCTCCGGAATGGGACGACGATCAGCATCCAGTGCAAGGTGTTCGGGCCGTCCGTGGGCGGTAACACGCTCTGGTACAAGCTGTCCACCGGAAGGTGGGTGACCGCGCGTTACGTCGCCAACATCGGGACGGCGCCGCGGTTCTGCGGCGACGGACGGGAGTACGAGGGACGGGCCGTGTCGTTCCTGAATGTCCGCAGCGGTCCGCACACGGCGAACGCTACGGTGTCGTCGGCACCGCAGGGCACGTTCTTGCCCCTGGTCTGCAAGGTCGACAGCCAGGTGATCGACGGCAACTCCCGCTGGTACCAGCTCACCAGCGACGGTGGTGGTCAGTGGGTCGCCGCACGGTACGTGTCGAACGTCGGCTCGGCGCCGCCGTCCTGCTGACAGGCGCCGGGTCGTCGCCCGAGGACTGGAGACTTTTCCGTGCGCCAACACGGAAAAGTCTCCACTGCCTATCGGGTGAACCGGCCGGACTGCCTATCGGGTGAACCGGCCGGCGACAGGTCCGGAGTTCCTCGCTTGGCGTCGTGATGAGGGCGGTCAGAGTGGAAGGCGGACGCACACCGCGACCGGAGTCTGCTGCCGACCCTGTCCGAACGGGTTGTCGCGGAAGAGTTCGCAGAAGAAGCTGGGCAGCCGGTCGGTGTCGTGGCCGAGGACGTCGCGGCCCAGGTCGTTGGAGTCGATGATCACCGTGCCGGCCAACGTCTGGGCGGGGCCGGGCGGAAGTGCGGACCTGAGCGTCGCGGTGATGTCGGCCGCGACCTTGTCGGGATCCTTCGGCGGCAGCTTGGCGGAGACGTTCGACGGGAACGCGGAATAGGACGTCGGGCCGTCGATCGCGTTGACGCGGTGGCCGGCGACGACGTAAAACCAGCCGCGCCGGCCGATCGCCTTGCCGACGACGCTGGCTGCCGCGGCCAGGAGGATCCGCGGCAGGCCGGCTTCGTTGATGGCCAGTTGCATGGTCCACGGGCTGCCGAGCCCGATCCCGTGCGGCGTCCTCTGCACCAGGCGGGAGAGAAATCGAGCGGAGGCGCCCGGATTGATCTCCCAGGTGAAGTAGGAGCGGCCCTGCGAGATCGCGACGATCTTTTCGCTCACCACGACATACCACGGCTCGATGAACGCGCCGGCGAACTCCGCGCTGGCCCCCGCGCACTCAACGGTCTGCGTCGCGTAGGCGACGACCTTCTCGACGATCTGGTCACCTCGGGCGAACAACGCGGTCTGGATGGGGACGCGTGCCCATCGCGTCCCCTCCACCTCGATCGTGAGGCTTTTGCCCGCATTGGGTGCCAGCGGTCCCTTCGGCGGAGGGGCGACCTCGCCATCATCCGCTGGCGTGGGGTCAGCTGCGGACGTGGCGTTGGCGCCCGCCGTGGGCTTGGACATGCTGCTCCTGCTCGTCGCGTCAAACCTCGCACCGGATCATGGCATCAGATCCGGCGCAGGACGGCGACGACCTTACCGAGGATGACCGCGTCGTCTCCAGGGATGGGTTCGTATGCGGGATTGTGGGGGAGCAGCCAGACCCGCCCGTCACGGCGCCGGTAGGTCTTGACCGTGGCCTCACCATCGATCATCGCGGACACGATCTCACCCGACTCGGCGGTGGGCTGCTGGCGTACGACAACCCAGTCGCCGTCGCAGATCGCGGCCTCGACCATCGAGTCGCCCCTGACCTTGAGGAGGAACAACTCGCCCTCGCCGACGAGCTGGCGGGGCAGGGGCATGACCTCCTCGATCGACTGCTCGGCAAGGATCGGGCCACCGGCGGCGATCCGGCCGACGAGGGGGACGAAAGCGGGCGCGGGGTAGGCCTCGTCGCTGTCGGTCTCGTCGTACGCGGCGACCAGCGACCGCCGAGGCCCGTCGAGCGGTGCGAGCACCTCGAGTGCGCGCGGACGGTTGGGGTCGCGACGGATGAAGCCCTTGGCCTCGAGGACCTTGAGCTGGTGTGCGACGGACGACGAGGAGGTCAGCCCGACGAGCTCACCGATCTCCCGCATCGCGGGTGGGTAGCCGCGGTTCTCGACGGACTCGCGGATCACCTCGAGGATGCGGCGCTGCCGCGGCGTGAGGCCGCTGGCGTCGGGCGGGCCGTCCGGAAGCTCGCGCACGGTGGCGGTCGCGGAGTGCTGAACGGGATTCTTCCGCTTGGGCATAGCGGGTGTTCTCCTTCTCGAGAAAATCGTAGGGACGGTGTGGAGCGTGGTCCGAGGCTTCGACACAGAGCGTAGGCCCTAGAGCACGCACGTTCAAACATCTGTTCGACCTCGTGTCGCGGCGCGTCGCAGCCGGCACGCATCGTCCCACCTCGAACAGATTTTCGACCCACCCTGGCGGCTTGTCGGTGGGGTGGTGTAGAAAATCTGCCAGGCATCTGGTCGAACAATCGTTCGACGTTCTCGATCGTAGCTTCCACTTGCATTGGGGGTCGACAGATGAGCGGTAGCGCACCGGTGATCTACATCGAGGACTTCGTGGCGCGTCGAGCCCATCCCGAGCGCGCGCGACCGGGGGGGGATCGAGCGGCCACCCATGCGTCCATTCCGCGTCAGACGTCGCCGGACGTGCGTGCCACTCGTCCGGCGAGCGTGCGGAGGGTGCCCCGCCCGCGAGTCGTCCGGTCGTGTGCTCGGCCGGTCGCCGCTGGCCCGTCGGCCCGTCGGGGTGTCCGGTTGACTCCACGGGGTCGGGTCGTGCTGGCCACGTTCCTGTTGCTGCTCGCGCTCGTCACGATGGCCGGCATCGACGCGACGACACGGTGGCTCGCCGGCAGTGATGCGGACGCCGGGCGGGAGGTGTCGGTCCAGACAAGGACCGTCACGGTGGAGCCGGGGCAGACGCTGTGGGGCATCGCGGCCCGGGTCGCGCCCGGTGCCGACGTTCGCGCGACCGTGGATCACATCCTGGAGCTCAACGGCCTGGCGCGCGCCGGAGATCTGGCGGCCGGCCAGAGCCTCGTGGTTCCTGTGAGTGGGCGGGGCTAAACAACCCGTAGGCGGCTGTGATTGGCGACGACACGCAGGGGGAATGTCCGGTTTGTCGGGGTCGCAAGGCCCTGACCTGGGAGGACGTCGCAGGGCTCGCGAGGGACACGCGGAGAGCTTGCGTGCCCCCGCGAGCCGACGTACGGTACCCCTAGATGTGGTAGTTACACAGCTGTAAGTCGTCCACAGGTTGTGATTCGAAGCTCACAGGTTCGTCCCCAGGGAAGGCCGGTGATCCCGGTGGTGGACGTCATCGCTCCGTATTCACCACCGAGACCCAGAGGGGAGGCGTGACGCGATGCATTGCCCCTTCTGCCGGCACCCCGACAGTCGCGTCGTCGACAGTCGTACGACCGACGACGGCACCGCGATCCGCCGCCGCCGGCAATGTCCCGACTGCGAGCGGCGGTTCACCACGGTCGAGCAGGTCACCCTGGCGGTCGTCAAGCGCAGCGGAGTCACTGAGCCGTTCATCCGCGACAAGGTGGTCACGGGTGTCCGCGAGGCATGTAAGGGCCGACCCGTCGGCGATGACGCCCTGGCGGTCCTCGCCCAGCGCGTCGAGGAGGACATCCGTGCGACCGGCGCGGCCGAGGTGCCGTCCCACGAGGTGGGCCTGGCGATCCTCGGTCCGCTGCGCGAGCTCGACGAGGTCGCCTACATGCGTTTCGCCAGCGTCTATCGCAGCTTCGGAAGCCTCGAAGACTTCGAAGCCGAGATCGCTGTGCTTCGCGCGGAGCACGCCGAGACCGTGCCCGAGCCCGCCGAACGCGAGTCCTCACCCCAACGATGACCAGGCGCGAGGCCCATCGAGCCCGCGCGACTGGTCCTGCACACGACCCATGGCGCCGGGTCGGCGAAGGGACGTCCCTGGCTGGACGTGCCCGGCCCGGAGTACCACCCACAAGTAGGGAGCAAGGAGAGGCACCATGACGGAGACGGTGAGCGGTCCCGCTCGCGGGGGCGCGAAGGGGCGTTCGAGTAAAGGCCTGAAGGTCGGCCGGATCTTCACAACGCCTGGTATGCACCCCTACGACGAGGTGACCTGGGAACGCCGGGACGTCGTACAGCAGAACTGGAAGACCGGCGAGACCGTCTTCGAGCAGAAGGGCGTCGAGTTCCCTGACTTCTGGTCGGTGAACGCGTCGACGATCGTTACCACAAAGTACTTCCGCGGTGCGGTGGGCACGCCGCAGCGTGAGACGAGCCTCAAGCAGCTCATCGACCGGGTGGTCAAGACCTACCGCCGGGCCGGCGAGGAGCACGGCTACTTCGCCACCCCCGCTGACGCCGAGGTCTTCGAGCACGAGCTGGCGTGGATGCTGCTGCGGCAGTACTTCAGCTTCAACAGCCCCGTGTGGTTCAACGTCGGTACGCCGGCCCCACAGCAGGTCTCGGCCTGCTTCATCCTGGCCGTCGACGACTCCATGGACTCGATCCTCAACTGGTACAAAGAAGAGGGCCTGATCTTCAAGGGTGGCTCGGGAGCCGGGGTCAACCTCTCCCGCATCCGGTCGAGCCGGGAGCTCCTGTCGTCCGGCGGCACCGCCTCCGGGCCCGTGTCGTTCATGCGCGGCGCCGACGCCTCGGCCGGCACCATCAAGTCGGGAGGCGCGACCCGGCGGGCCGCGAAGATGGTGATCCTCGACGTCGACCACCCCGACGTGGAGGAGTTCATCGAGACCAAGGCGCGCGAGGAAGAAAAGATCCGGTCGCTGCGCGACGCCGGGTTCGACATGGACCTTGGTGGCAAGGACATCGTCTCGGTTCAGTACCAGAACGCCAACAACTCCGTGCGGGTTTCCGACGAGTTCATGCGTGCGGTTGAGGATGGCGCGCCCTTCGCCCTCCGGGCCCGGCAGACGGGCGAGACGGTCGACAAGGTCGACGCCAAGGCGCTCTTCCGTAGGATCGCCGACGCCGCGTGGGCCTGCGCCGACCCGGGTCTTCAGTACGACGACACCATCAACGACTGGCACACCTGCCCCGAGACCGGGCGGATCACGGCATCCAACCCGTGCTCGGAGTACATGCACCTCGACAACTCCTCCTGCAACCTCGCCTCGCTCAACCTCCTGAAGTTCCTCGCCGACGACGGGAAGTTCGACGTCGACAACTTCGCCAAGGCGGTCGAGATCATCATCACGGCGATGGACATCTCGATCTGCTTCGCCGACTTCCCGACGGAGGCGATCGGCGACACCACCCGGGCGTACCGCCAGCTCGGCATCGGCTACGCCAACCTGGGTGCGTTGTTGATGGCCACCGGCCACGGCTACGACTCCGAGGGCGGCCGCGCGCTCGCGGCGGCGATCTCCTCACTGATGACCGGCACTGCGTACAAGCGGTCGGCCGAGTTGGCCGGCATCGTCGGAGCGTACGACGGGTACGCCCGCAACGCCGAGCCGCACAAGCGGGTCATCCGTAAGCACGCCGCGGCCAACGACGCGGTCCGGTCGATCGACGCCATGGACCGGTCGATCCTCAAGGCGGCCGGCGCCGCCTGGGACGCCGCGGTCAAGGTCGGCGACAAGAACGGCTTCCGCAACGCGCAGGCCACGGTGATCGCGCCGACGGGCACCATCGGCCTCGCGATGGACTGCGACACGACCGGGATCGAGCCCGACCTGGCCCTGGTGAAGTTCAAGAAGCTGGTCGGCGGCGGGTCGCTGCAGATCGTCAACAACACCGTCCCTCGCGCCCTCACCAGGCTCGGCTACCAGCAGGAGCAGATCGAGGCGATCGTCGAGTACATCTCCGGGCACGGGCACGTGGTGGACGCCCCCGGACTCAGGCCGGAGCACTACGAGGTCTTCGCCTGCGCCATGGGCGAGCGGGCGATCAAGCCCATGGGCCACGTGAAGATGATGGCGGCCGTGCAGCCGTTCGTGTCCGGCGCGATCTCCAAGACGGTCAACATGCCCGAGTCGGCGACCGTCGAAGAGGTGGAGGAGATCTACTTCCAGGGCTGGAAGCTCGGTCTGAAGGCGCTCGCGATCTACCGCGACAACTGCAAGGTCGGCCAGCCGCTCTCCGACGCCCGGGCCAAGAAGGCCGAGGCATCCGCGGAGAAGGCGCAGGAGAAGGAGGTGGTCGTCGAGTACCGCCCCAACCGCCGCCGCCTTCCGAAGTCACGGCCGTCCCGCACCACGTCGTTCACCGTCGGTGGTGCCGAGGGGTACATGACGGCGGGCTCGTATCCCGACGACGGGCTGGGCGAGGTCTTCCTCAAGCTCGGCAAGCAGGGATCGACGCTGGCCGGCGTGATGGACGCGTTCTCGATCGCGATCTCGATCGCCCTGCAGTACGGCGTTCCGCTGGAGACCTTCGTCCAGAAGTTCACCAACCTCCGATTCGAGCCCGCCGGGATGACCGACGACCCGGATGTCCGGATGGCGCAGTCGATGATGGACTACATCTTCCGGCGTCTGGCGCTTGACTACCTGTCGTTCGAGAAGCGGTCCGCCCTTGGCATCTACTCCGCGGAGGAGCGGCAGCGCCAGCTCGAGACCGGTTCGTACGAACCGATCTCCGAGACGGAGGCGGCGAACGACACCGGCGACGCGTCGTCGCTCAAGCAGGGCGAGGTTGGCCAGGACGCGGCGTCGACCCCGAGCGGGGCCGAGGCAACCCGGGCAACCACCCAGGCACACACCTCGACCGAGCTGCTCGAGGCGATCCAGGGCACCACGGCTGACGCACCACTGTGCTTCACGTGTGGCACCAAGATGCGTCCGGCCGGATCATGCTTCGTCTGCGAGGGCTGCGGGAGCACGAGCGGCTGCAGCTGAGCCGCGGGTAGCCCTGAAACCACGGGGTTTGGGCGGGTGAAACGAGGGGCGTCGGCTTGCGGCCGGCGCCCCTCGTCATCCTCCTGGGCCACGTCACGCGGGGAAGTCGCGGTGGCGCCACCCAGGACACTCTTAGAGGTCGCGCGGATAGGGCCCCTATCCGCGCGACCTCTTAGTCCTGCAGGTCGGCCAGCGCTCGCTGGGCCGCTTCGAGCTCTGCCTGGAGCTGCTCGACTCGCAGCCGCTGCTGCTCTCGCGCCGCGCTGAGCACAGTCTCGATGGCCTCGGCGATGTCGGGATGAAGGTCCTTGGCGGCGGCGGCCACCGCGGATGCTGGGACGGCCAGTGCCGTTACGACCCGCTTGCTTCCATGGGTGACCTCGGCCCGCCAGTCGGTCCCGTCCGAATTCCCTGTGACAGTGAGGACCAGCTCGATACCTTGCGACTTCGCCGCGGCGGCCTTGCGCGGCCGTCCCCGCTTGGGCCGGGCATCCGCGGCGTCCGCGGGTGACGACTCGAACTTCGGGTCGTCCTGCCCGGTCTCGGAACTCGCCTGCTCGCTGGCCGCGGTCTCGTCGTGTGCCGGTGCCGCCGCGTCATCGGTCTCGTCAGGTGCGGTGGTCACATCCGCCATCTCTCACTCCTGGATGTCTGGCTGGTGGTGGTGTCTCGCGCGGCGATCACTTTAGCAGTGGGTAGAACGTGTGTTCGACGAGGTGAGACGGCGTGTCGCGGCCCGGGCGGTCTCCGTAGGCTCTGAAAGATGTTGGATGGTCGAGAGAGATGACGGCGGAGAGGACAGCTTGTGCGAGTCGTGATCGCTGGTGCTCATGGCAAGGTCGGACTGCGGTTGGGTCGGCTCCTCTCCGGCCGCGGTGAAGAGGTGCTCGGCATCATCCGCAATCCCGATCAGATACCAGACCTCGCCGGCGCGGGCGTCTCACCGGTCGTCCTCGACCTCGAGCGGGCGACAGCGGACGCGGTGGCGGAGGCCATCGCAGGATCGGATGCGGCCGTCTTCGCGGCCGGTGCGGGTCCGGGAAGCGGCGCGGCGCGTAAGGCCACGGTGGATCGCGGAGCTGCGGTCCTCCTCGCCGAGGCCGCCGAGCGGACCGGCGTTCGACGTTATCTCCAGGTGTCTTCGATGGGCGTCGAGAGCGTGCGCGGGGACGTCACGCCTGCGGGCGTCGACGAGGTCTTCATCGCCTACCTACGAGCGAAGCTCGCGGCCGAGGACGACCTGCGCAGCCGTGATCTTGACTGGACGATCCTGCGGCCAGGCCACCTCACTGACTCTCCCGGAACCAGCCTGGTGCGGCTTGCTCCGCAGGTCGAACGCGGCGAGGTGACGCGTGACGATGTGGCGGGCGTCCTGCTTGCCCTGCTCGACGCTCCGGCGTCGGCCGGGATGGTGCTGGAGCTGATCAACGGAACGGCACCGATCGAGGAGGCCGTCGCGGCGGTCGCGGCTGGACGGTGACAGCGGTCCCAGACCCGCACCATCCGGTCACGGAGCGAGCAGCTCGGCTGGGGCGATCGCGACAGGGAATGGTGTGGTGGCGTGGAAGGTCTCCTTGCCCTCGACGTACGCGATGTCGGCGTAACAGCCGTCGCGAAGCTCCCGCACCCACAGGGCGGGGACGTCGGGATCGACGGTCCAGTACGCCGGGCAGCCGGCCGCCTCGAGCCGGGACGGCTTGAGGAGCTGGTCGACCCGGCGGGTACTGGCGGACAGCACCTCGACCGCGAGCAGTGGTGCGGCCGAAAGGTCTCGATCGGTGAAATCGGCTGCGCGAGCGACCAGAACGTCGGGCTGGAGCACGGTGTCGTCGGCGAGGACGACGTCCAGCGGCGAGGTGAGAACCTCGAACTCGGGACCCGGACGGGCCGCTCGAAGAGCGACCAGCAGATTGGCCACAACACGTTGGTGGACAGGGCGGGGCGCGGGACTCACGATCAGCACCCCGTCGATGAGCTCGTAACGGTGCCCGTCATCGGGCATCGTCTCGAGGTCTGCTCGGGTGAGCGGCCGGCCGTACGGCAGCGTGGTCACGGAACTCATCGTGCCTCCTTTTGCTCATGGCCGCCAAGCATGACCGGTTTCGGGCCGGGGCGACCTTGGTTGTCCACAGGTGGATAACGAGCCTGACGGCGACCATGGGAGTGTGCGCACGATCGGTGTGGACCTTGCGGCGAGTCCGAAAACGACCGCGCTCTCGACGGTGCTCTGGCGCGGGGGTGTGGCGTACGTCGACCCGCCCCACCTTCGATGCACCGACGACCAACTGCTGGCTCTCTTCTCGGGACTGGAGCCCGGAGATCGGGTGGGCGTGGACTGCCCGTTCGGGTGGCCGGTGGCGTTCATGGAGGCGGTCCGCGCGCATGCGGGCGGAGCACCCTGGCCGGGCCGTGAGCTCCCGAGCGAGGAACACCGGCGAACCCTGTGGTTTCGGGAGACAGACCGCTGGGTTCGGCGCGAAACGGGACGGAACCCCCTGTCCGTGTCGTTCGACCGGTTGGGTGCGGTGACGGCTCGTTGGGCATACCTCGCAGACGCGCTGGCAGAGGCGGGCATCGTCATCGACCGCGCTGGGGCGGGGGCATTCATCGAGGTCTATCCGGCCGCTACTCGCCGGCGGTGGGGGCTTGGTGCCGTTCGTTCGCTGCCCGATCTTGAGGCGGCGGCGCCGTGGTTGCGCATGGGGGAGGAGGCGTCGGCGGTGTACGCCGTGCACGAGCACGCCTTCGACGCACTGATCGCGAGCCTCGCCGCCCGGTCCGCCGCACTCGGGCTCACCACGCCACCGCCTGCCGAGCTTGGTGATCAGGCCCGTGTCGAGGGGTGGATCCACCTGCCCGAGCCCGATGCGCTCGGCCGGCTCGCGGCGCCTTCACCGCGTGCCGATCTGTAAACCAGACGTGAATTCTTCCGCGCCGAGAACCGGTCTGAGCGTGGCCGGCGGCATCTGTGAGGTGGCTCACTTCGACGAGCTGGAATGGACCGGGTATCGATGAAAGCTGAAGGCATCGGGCAACGTCGCCCGTCGGATCCTTCCCCCATGATCACCGCGTTCCGTCGGTTCACTGTGCCCGCGCGCTGATGCACCCTCACCGGTGCCGGCGCATCCGCTCGGACGTACCCCGTACCACCCCGCACCAACCAACGCTTCGGAGACCACTGTGCGCACCTCGGCCGGTTCCGCCGGCGTGTCCCGGCTGCCCTTACTCGTCCTACTCCTCGGCTCGATCACCGCGATCGGACCGATGTCGATCGACCTCTACCTGCCCGCCTTCCCTGAGCTGACGCGTTCGCTCCACACCACGGAGCCGATGGTGCAGCTCACCCTGACCGCCTGCCTGGTCGGCCTCGCGATCGGTCAGGCCGTGGTCGGCCCCCTCTCAGACGCGATCGGGCGGCGCCGTCCGCTGCTCGTCGGCATGGCGGGGTACGCCGTCGCGTCCGTGCTGTGTGCGCTGGCGCCGAGCATCGAGGCGCTCACGATCGGCCGCTTCCTCCAGGGGTTCGCGGGCTCGGCGGGCGCGGTGCTCGCCCAGGCACTGGTCCGTGACCTGGTGGACGGCCCCATGGTCGCGCGGATCCTGAGCCGCCTGATGCTCGTGATGGGTGTCGCCCCGGTGCTCGCACCGACACTGGGCGGACAGCTGCTGCGGCTGACCGGATGGCGTGGCGTTTTCTGGGTGCTCGCTGTCTTCGGCGTGATCATGACCGGTGTCGTCGCGGCGTTCGTGAAGGAGACGCTCCCTGAGGAACGCCGGCGCCGCGGCGGCGTGGCCGCGACGTTCCGGACATACCGCCGGATCGTCGCGGACCGGCGTTACGTCGGCTACGCCGCGGTGTCCGCGCTGGGATTCCTGGCGATCTTCGGTTATGTGTCCGGCTCGCCGTTCGCCTACCAGGAGGTCCACAACGTCTCGCCGCAGGCGTTCGGCCTGCTGTTCGGGATCAACTCGATCGGTCTGGTCGCCGCGAGCCAGCTGAACGCCCGGCTGGTGCTGCGGATGCCGTCGTTCAAGATCCTGCGGCGAGCCGTGCCCGTCACGGTGGCCGGCGCGCTCGCCCTCGTGTTCACCACCATCACGGGTGCCTTCGGCCTGGTCGGCCTGTCCGTGCCGCTCTTCGTCGTGGTGGCGAGCCTCGGGCTCGTGCTGCCGAACTCCGGCGCGCTCGCCCTCAACCGCCACCCCGAGTCGGCGGGAACGGCCGCGGCTCTGGTGGGGATGACGCAGTTCGTGGTCGGAGCCTTCGCCGGTCCGTTCATCGGGTCGATGGGCGTGGGTACGGCCGTACCCATGGCCGGCGTGATCGGTGCGGGCGCGCTCGGCATGCTCGTCATCGCTCTGGTGCTGACTCCGGGGGAGCGGCGGATGGCGCGCGGCACCCTGCCGGAGCAGAGCCAGCAGCCGGAACGCGAGCGGGTCGCCGAGGAGGCGATGCTCCACTGAGCCGGCCGGGTGGGCCGATTGTTGGCTGTCCCGCCGCCCGAAACGTCGGGGGCCACGCGTTGGGGTAGGCGGTGGGGCAGACTGGCAGGCGTGGATGCGCCACGGTGGGTTCTCCATGTTGACCTCGACCAGTTCATCGCGGCGGTCGAGGTGCTCCGGCGACCGGAGTTGCGCGGCCTGCCGGTGGTTGTTGGTGGCTCGGGTGACCCCACCCAGCGGGGTGTGGTGGCGACCGCCTCCTACGAGGCGCGGGAGTTCGGTGTCCAGTCCGGAATGCCGTTGCGGACGGCGGCCCGGCGCTGTCCCCAGGCCGTCTTCCTGCCATCAGATGCTCCGGCGTACGAAGCCGTCTCTGAGCGGGTGATGGAGACGCTGCGGGAGTTCCCGGCGGTCGTCGAGGTCATGGGCTGGGATGAGGCGTTCCTCGAGGTCCACACGGATGACCCGGAGACGCTGGCGAACGACGTCCGACAGGCGGTGCAGGAACGCACGCGGTTGGCGTCGTCAGTGGGCATTGGCGACAACAAACTCCGAGCCAAACTGGCGACGGGATTCGCCAAACCGGCCGGCGTCTTCCGGCTCACCGAGGCCAACTGGTGGCAGGTCATGGCGGATCGCCCGACCGACGCCTTGTGGGGGATCGGCAGCAAGACCGCCCGCAAACTGGCTGAGCTCGACGTGCGCACGGTGGCGGAGTTGGCCGCGGCCGATCCGTACGTCCTCGCCGATCGGCTCGGGCCGACCATGGGTCCGTGGTTTCGGCGGATCGCGCGTGGTGAGGATCGCTCACCGATCGTGGGTACGCCGTACGTCTCGAAGTCGCGCAGCCGGGAGACGACGTTCCAGCACAACCTCACGGACTGGGCGCTCGTCCGCGAGGAGATCGTGGCCCTGGCCCGCCGGGTGGCTGACGACGTCGTGGCGGAGGGGCGTCCGGCTGTGCGGGTCGCTGTCAAGGTGCGGTTGGCGCCGTTCCAGACGTACACGCGGAGTGTAGGTTTGGCCGAACCCACCAGTGAGGCCGCGGCGATCGAGGCCGGCGCACTGGCGGCACTGGAGAAGTTCGAACCCGGCCGCGCGGTGCGTCTGCTCGGCGTCCGCGCAGACTTCGAAACGCACTAAAGGGCCGTGCCGATGTCGAACTCTCCAAGGGGAGTGGAGACTTTCCGTGTCCTGACCTGGAAGACTTTCCACTCCTCTCCCTCTTGTCGAGTTGGGTCCTGAAACTGTAGACCGCGCGGCCCTTCGGTCTACAGTTTCAGGACCCAACTCAAAGCTGGCTCCGTCAAGAAATGGCTGGCGGTCAATTCACGAAACCCGAGGTTCGTCAACGGGACCCTCCACCTATCGCTTTACGGCCTTCGTACTGCTCGGGCCTGATACGGATCTTCGCGGATGTCGCGGGGTTGTCAACCACTCGTTGCGCGGTGGACCGGATGTCTGCCTAGCCTTCGACGAGGAGGGCGAAACCGTCGAGGTGGCGTGCCAGGCCGTACTCGAACAGCCCGTCCAGATCGATCGCGACCTCGGCCGAGAGGCGTTCCAGTACAGGGAATCGCTCGACCAGCTCGGCGGTCTGGCGTTCCTGGGACAGCCACCACCGGTCGAACGAAAGCCCGCTCTCCGCACGAGCCTCCACTTCGGCGGCCTTCGTCATCGCCACGGTCATGACGTACGCCGCCAGCGTGATTGCCTCCTGCATCATGGTCTCAGGCGGCAGTCCGAGACCATCCAGAGCGCGCAGCGTCCACCCGGTGTGTGCCGCGGCGTTCGGCATCATCAGCGGCCGGGTGAAAGAGATTACCCGGGGCAGCCACAGATGCTGTTGACACAGCTCCCACTGCACCCGCGAAACCAGCTCCAGCTTGGCCCGCCAGCCGTCAGGCCCCGGCTCGGGTAACGGGCGTCGGCCGAACACCTCGTCCGCCATCTGCCTCACCAGGTCGTCCTTGCCGTCGACGTACCGGTAGAGCGTCATCGGTCCGGCACCGAGCTCGGCGGCGACCCGGCGCATCGACACCGCGTCCAGGCCCTCGGCGTCCGCGATCGCGATCGCGGCAGTGAGCACCTGGTCGCGGCCGAGCGTCGGCTGGACGGCCGCCCGTGAGCGTACGGTCCGGTGTCCCGCACGGGCGCTGACCACGGTGCCCGCGCCCACTCTCGCCTCGACCAGGCCCTCGTCGCGCAGGCTCGCCATCGCCCGGGTGGCGGTGGCCATCGCCACGCCGTGGTCCTCGGCGATCCGCCGGATCGAGGGAACGCGGTCACCTGGTCGTAGCTCGCCAGCGGCGATCCGGTCGCGGAGCTCGGCGGCGATGCGAAGGTACGGAGCTGACATGCGGCAAAGTGTACTAGCTCATTAGCGCCACGTACTAGTACGCCGTCAGGGTTATCCCGGAGATAACCCGCCTTAGATCGTTAGGTTCTTGCTCGCAATGTACTAACGCAAATACGGTGTACGCATGTCGATAACGATGTACGACGAAGGGCGCGGTCCGGAGCGCTCGGTCGTGCTGGACCTGCTCGCTGCGGCCTTCCAGGACGATCCGGTCGTCGCCTGGTTGTTCCCCGATCCCGTCGAGCGCCGGCGCCTGCAGCCGGCCTACTACGCCGGGCTGCTCGCCCAGCCGACTGCCGAGGCGTACCTGACTACTGCGGGAGACGGCGTCGCGGTCTGGTTGGAGCTGTCCGCCGGCCAGGTGCCGTTCGGTGATCCACCCGGCGGCGACGCCGGACCCGACCCGCTCGCGGTGTTCGGGCCGCATGCCGAACGCCTGCGGCACCTGGGTGGCCTCCTCGCCGAGCGGCACTCGCATGCCGAGCAGCACCTCTACCTCGCCTGCATCGGCGTACGCCCGGACCGGCGGGGCAGCGGCCTGGGGTCGGCGCTGCTCCGCCATCGCCTCGCTCAACCCGACGCCGAGAACCTGCCGGCGTACCTCGAGGCCAGTTCGGCCCGCAGCCGCGACCTCTACCTCCAGCACGGTTTCGAGGACCTCGGCACCCCAGTCCAGCTGCCGGACGGCCCGCTCCTCTGGCCGATGTGGCGCAGCGCAACATCAACCCGGTAAGGAGAAACGCCCATGACGACAATGCATCGCGAAACGGTGGCCGGTGGCCCGGGTGCGTTCATGACCGTCGACCACCTGACAGTCAGCGGCAGCCAGGCCGCGATCGGCCGAAGGCTCGCCGAGGAGGCCAGGAGCCGTTACGGGTGGCGCCCCGTGCCCGCCGACCCGGTGGTGAGCCGCGCCCGGCGCGCCTGGTTCGAACGCAACTGGCCGCAGCATTACGCCCGCATGGCCGGCGCCGCGCAGGCCATGGGTGTCGACCTGCGCGACGACCTGGTGCACCTCGACGCCCTCTCGGGAGTGCCGGACGGCTCAGGTTGCTCGGCCACCTGGTCCGCACCGTCGGCGACGGTTGAAGGGCGCGCGTTGCTTGGCCGCAACTACGACTTCTTCACCGTTGGTTGGCGGCAGTTGTTCGCGTTGTTGGGTGGGGAGACGCCGCCCGCGCACGAGACGCCGATGGCCGCCCGCCCGTACGTCATCACCAGCCGCCCGGACGACGGTCCCGCCACGACGGTCATCACGATGAGTGACCTGGACGGGTGCACCGAGGGCATCAACGAACACGGCCTCGCGGTGGTGCTTCTGCTCGCCGACACTGAGTCGACAAGCGGGTCACCGGTCGACGCGGGCCCGCAGGTCGGGCTGAGCTCCATGCAGTTGCCGCGGTTCGTCCTCGACACCTGCGAGAACGTCGAGCAGGCAAAGCAGGCGTTGCTCGGCGCCAAGCAGTATGACCTCGGAATCCCTCTGCACTATCTGATCGCGGACCGGACCGGGCGGGCGTTTGTCTGGGAGCACAGCAACGGGGGAGTGGACCACATCATCGAGGCTGACGGTGAGGCCTTGTGCGTGACGAACCATCCGTTGCATCGGCCGATCGACCCGGCGAATCCGCCGCGAGACAACGCGGAGACCATGTTGACCTACCAGCGGCACGAGCACCTGCGGGAGCAGGTCAAGGACGGACCGATGTCGGCGGCCCGGCTGCGTGAGGTACTCGACGAGGTGCGGTTCGACGCACGGAAGGCAGACGCGCTTCCGGTGCGTACGTTGTGGCGCACGGTCTTTGACCTGGACGAGCTGACGATGGCGGCGCACTTCTATCTCGGCGACGCGCCCGACGGGGATCTGGTCTACAGCCCGGAGGTCACGTTCAGCCCGGTCGTGCAGCGACACAGGGTCGGTTGATGGCGTAAACGGATCAGTCGCAGACGACCCCGTCGCGATTGCGGTCGGGATACCAGAAGTATTCCGGGTCCTTGCCGATGTAGTAGGGCCCGTATCCGTGGGCTCGGACCTGGGCGCAGGTGCGATACCTCGGGTCGAGGTCGCCCTCCCGGGGCCACCTCGGCCGGGGGTACTCGCGGTCACGGTCACGATCGCGGCCGTCGCCGCGGTCGCGCGTGTGGTCGCCGTTGTCGGGCGTCGATGACGGCGTGGTTGACCGGGCGGGTGGCCGCGGGCGCGGCGCCCCGGAGGCGTCGGAGGAGCCGCTGGACGTGGTCGGGGTCGGCGATGGGGACGCGGTGTACGGCGCCGGATCCTGCTGGGGCACCGAGTCGGAGGAGCCAGCACCGGACTTCGGCCCGGGCCGCGAAGTCCCGGGGACGGTCGAGACGTCCGGGTCAGAAGTGACGATCGTCATCTCGTCGGGCGGCGCGGAGAAGGCGTTGACGTAGATCAGGATGGCGCTGATGCCCGCGACGAAGCCGAGCCCAACGGCGAGGCGCCGACGCACGATCGGCGCCTTCGACGGAGCGTCATCGATCCACAGCGTCCAGCCGTACGGCGGCGGCCCCCAGGAAGGGTCGGGCTCCCAGTTGGAGGGTGGCGTCCAGCCCGCGGGCGGCTCCGGCCAGTTGGGCGGCGGGTTGAATCGAGCGGGCATAGCGATCTCCACGGATGAGGCCGGAGGTGATCTTAGGGCCAGCGCTCGTGATCCGCAGTCACGTACCCACATGCTGGAAACCACGGCCACGCATTTCTGCGATGGAACTCGCCGGTCAGGGGTTGGTACGCCGCGCACGCGCCAGCAACTCGTAGCGGTCACCCCGATACAGCGAGCGCTCAGACTCCAGCACGACGCCGGCCTGGTCCCGGGTCACGGCCTCGATCAGCAGGCATGGTTGTCCAGGATCGATCTCGAGTAGCTCCGCGTCGTGCGCGTCGGCGACGACCGCGAGGACGCGCGCGCCGCTGGTGGCAGGCCGGACCCCCCAGCGTTCGTCCAGCGTGTCGAACAGCGAGCGCCGGCTCCACCGCAGCCGGGCCAGCCCGGGGAAGCGCTGGAGAGAGACGTCCGCGCGTTCGAGTGCCATCGGAGCCTCGTCGGCGGTCCGCAGTCGGACAAGATGCAGGACGGGGGAGCCGACCTCGATCTCGAGCCGGCTGGCGACCCGCGAGGTCGCCGGCTCCACCGTGGCCGACAGGACCCGCGACCCGGGAACCAGCCCGCGCGCCCGCATGTCCCGGCTGAACGACGTGAGCAGGTCGGCGCGGGCCGGGCGGGGTTCGGCGACGACGGTGCCGTGACCGTGCCGGCGGAACAGCACGCCGTCGGCTACCATGCGTTCGATCTCCTGGCGGACCGTCGTACGCGACACCCCGAAATGGTCGGCGAGCACCCGCTCGGACGGCATCAGGGCACCCGGCCCGCTGCGCTCGGCCAACTCCTCGAGGATCCGTCGTAGCTGGTGACCCTTGGGTTGGTCGGCGGTGAGCGAGGTGGTCGTCAGGATGCTCAGGTCGATCTCGTGGCGCGTACGAGGCATGGTTCAGTATCGACGCCCCGAAGGGGTGGCGTACGTGCGCAGGTGCCCCATATGCGCCACGATGTGTGATCCTTGAGGGTGATCTCGGACGCGGCGAACGCGTCCGAGGATACGTTCGACGGGAAAGGAAGTCCGGCTCATGGGTCGCCATGACCCCCTCCTCGCCCGGGTCCCCCCAGACCTTGCTGGTCATGCCCGCGCGGTGGTCGACTGGTTGGTCGGCGACGTCATGGAGTTCACCGAACTCGGGCTCGCTGACGTCCGGCGGATGCTGTGGATCGACCTACCGAACCGCTGGGCGGTCCCGGAGCCACAGTGGCCGCAGGTCGTCGAGGCCGGCGCGCAGGTGTTCGACCTCGCCGGGCGCCCGAGCCTTGCCGCGCTCGCGCGCTCCGACGAGACCCGCGAGATCCTTGCGGCGTATGCGCGCTCGCGCGAGGAAGGCGTGCTCGCCGCGAACGCCGCGTTCGACCGGACCGGCACGAAGCCGCCCGACACTGACGTCCTCACGTGGGGCCGGATCATGGGCGGCGCCGAGGCCAACGCGTACGACGAACTCCAGCGGGTGCTCGAGGCGGCCGTGATCGCCGGCGAGTACATCCCCGGCACGCGCGGCTGGCAGCAGCGCCAGAAGGCGCTCGCCGTCCGCTGGCTCACCTCACCCTCGCACTACTTCGACGGCTGGCGCCCCGTCGACGTGATCCACACCGTCCGGCGGGAGGAGTGGGTGGACACGGGTACGCCCGCGCGGACCGTCATCCTGGGCGACGTGGCGCCGCTCCTGCGCGAGCCGGTGCCGGCGCCCGAGGGCGAGCCCGCACCGCTGGACTGGTTCCTCCGGCGGATCGGCACGAGCATCCGCCTGACCGAGCGTGGCTACCTTCCACCAGACATGGTGCGGGAGGGCGACGAGCGGTTCGAATGGAGCGCGCCGCCCTACCTCGCCAGCCGCGAGGTCAACCTGCCGCCGCTGACGAAGCTTCGCGAAGTCGCCCGGCAGCACAAGCTGGTCATCAAGCGGAAGGACGAGTTGCGGCTGTCACCATTGGGACGCACGGTGGTGGCCGATCCCGCGCGGATGTGGGAGGTGGGCGCGGTCGCGTGGCTGGGCGAGCACATCTTCGACATCCGGGTTTCTGAACTCGCCGCGGCGTTGTTGTTCCGCGAACCAAAAAAGGCCGAGACCATAGCCGCGACGATTCATGACGCGGTTGCCCCCGACTTCCGGGTGAAGGGCGGCGGCCAGGTGTCCCTGTCGGCGACCACGGAAGCGGTCTGGGACTGGATTCGCCGCGGCCTGGCGTTGGGTCTGATCGACGACCGCTGGCGTGGGCCCGAATACGCGCTCACCGAGGTGGGGCGCAAGGCCGCGTTGACAGCGTGGCAGGCCCGCGCGCACGGCCCCCAACACTGAGCAGCCTTCGGCTGAGCGGTTGTGAAGGCTCCGCTTGAGTGTTGCCCGGCTAGGACAGGTTGCTGGATCTTGGGGGCGGGAACCAGGCCGTCGGCGGTCCGGCGCCCACCCAGGTTGCGATGACTTGGCGGAGGAGTGTCGGCATAGAAGCCGAGACACCTCCGCCAAGTCGCCTCCCGCCACCTTCACGATGCCGCGCGGCGCCTTGGGCGAAGGTTCTTCTGGGTCCGTCGGGTTCGCGGATGCGTAGGGCCACGTTTCGCCGCAGCCCGGGAGTGGTCTCACCTGACTTCTGGATCAGTTCTTGCGGGCCCAGCCCCACCCGTTCTCATCGCGGAACGCGCCGTAGGCGGGGTTCTGCCTGACCAGGAGTTCGTACACCTTGCGTACCTGCGGGGTCGACCGTTGCTCGGCGGGCAGCTGGCGCACCCACGTCATGTTCTTGAGGGTCGGTGAGCTATCGAGCGTCCAGTCCAGGTCGTCGAAAAGAACCCAGCCACCCGGCCGCAGCATCTGGTCGGCGAGCAGGAATGCGAACCCGTCCACGTCCCACGTGTGCGCACCATCGATGAAGACGAAGTCGAACGCCGGAACCGGATCCCGCTCGAGGAGGCGCTGCAACTCCCAGGTATAGGAGGTGTCGGCGAAGATCGGTGTCACGCGGTGTGTCAAGCCGCACTTGCCGAGCAGCTCGTCGATGGTCGGAGACCGGTCCCGCGCGTTCTTCCGATCAATCGTCAGGACGTGGCCGTCCGTGCCCAGCTCGTCCAGGGCCGCCGCCAGGTAACAACTGGAGACTCCACTGGCGAAGCCGAGTTCGAGGATTCGGCGAGGGCGGGTCTCCCTGATGAACTCATAGAGCACCTGGCCCTGTGAGCGGGTCATGTGCGGAACGCCGCGTACGGCTGCGGCCACCTCGTCGAAAAGCACCCGCGTCACCGTAGTTGAGGACCTGCGAACGCCTGCCCGCGTACGGAGAAGCGCTCGGTGAACTCCTGGTGGAGTCATGGCAGACAAGGCGACGCGGGAGGTGGCGGAGACACTCACTCGACGAGACGTCAAGGGAGCTTGCGAGCAGTCCGGCGAGGGCGTGTCCCTGCCACCTCCCGGCCCAGTCAGGTCCGCCGGGCGGGGCGTACGACGTCGGCGAACTCCAGCACGGTCTTCACCCACTGCTCGGGTACGTCCCGGTGGAGGTGATGGCCCCCGTCGAGGACCGCGAACCGCTCGGCCCTGACCCGCCGCTCGAACGTCAACCGGTCCAGACCACGAAGCGTGCTGAGCCGGCCCCGACCGGACGGATCGGGCTCGTCTGGAGCGACGACGAAGAGCGCCGGCGTGCGGAGGGTGCCGAGCATCGCGGGAAGATCCCAGGGGCGCGGCGCGCGCAGGCCGGCGACGAGCGCTGGAACGTCCGCGGCCTCGATGCCCTCGACGGCGTACTGGATGTCTTCGGGCGCCCAGCGCGGATGGTCCGCGCCCAGTCGCTCGACGAACCGCTCGCGACCCGAACGCACCATCGAGGACTCGGCCACGACGGCGTCGACGATGGCGGCGCGCTCGTCGGCGCCGGAGCTCAACGGATCTTCGAGAACCACCGCGTGGGCGAGGTTGACGTAGCGGCTGGCGAGAGCGAGGGAGACGACCGCGCCGAGTCCGTGCCCGACGAGGAGGTCAAGCTGGCCGGGCAGGCGTTCGGTGACCCCCTGGACCAGCGTCGGCAGGTGGAGCGGCCGGTCGATCCGTGGTGACGTGCCGTGGCCGGGCAGGTCGAGCGCGACCACGTGCCAGCCGTGTTCGGCGAGTTCGGGGCCGATCCGCCACCACGTCGAGGCCCGGGATACCTCGCCGTGAAGGAGCACCAACCGGCCGCGCACGGGCCCGAGTGGCTCCCACCGAAGAGTCATCCGCATATCAAAGCGGACAGCCCGGGGCAACCACGAGCCGTCTCCCGCATTCTGGCCACAACTTGTGTCCTGAGTCAGAAGTGACTTGACGCCGAACTCCGGTCGGAGGCATAGTGCCGACGCGCGTGCGAATAGCGCAACGGCGTTGTGTTTATCACAACAGTTTCCGGAATGTTACACAGGAGCCTCGAATGGGTGTGGAAGATGTGGGCGTGCCGAACGCCGGGACGACCGCGCCCCGACGGGATTCCGGCGTACTCCAGACCGCGGACCGGGCGCTGCAGGTTCTCCTTGCGTTCCGTGACCGTCCTGAGTGGGGTGTCACCGAGCTGGCGAGGGAACTCGCGCTCGACAAGTCGGTGACGCAACGGCTCCTGGCGACGCTCGCGCGGCGCGGCTTCGTGCTCGCCGATCCCGAGACCCGCCGCTACCGTCTCGGTGCGAGCGTGGGCGTGCTCGCCCGCGCGGCCGAACGCGGCGGCACCCTCGAAGCCACCGCCCGGCCCGTGCTCGCCGAGCTCTCCCGCCGGATCGGGGAGAGCACCATCCTCAACGTCCCGCACGGTGCGGCATACCGCTGTGCGGTGGCCGTCGACGCCGACGGTCCCGTGCGCTACTCGGGCACCGTGGGGGCGACGATCCCCGCCCACGGTGGCGCGGCCGGTCACGCGATCTTCGCCTTCTACCCCCAGGACGAGGTACGCCGGCTGCTGGGCGACGCTCCGCTGGCTCGTTACAACGAGCTGACGCTCACGGACTGGGACACCCTTGCCAGGACGTACGCCAAGGTTCGCGCCGAGGGCGTCGCGATCTCCCACGGCGAGTACGACGCCAACGTCACCTCCGTGGCGGCGCCCTGCTTCGCCCTCGACCAGATCATCGGATCGATCGTCATCATCGGCCCGCACGACCGTATGGCAACCAAGGTCGACACCGCCGTCGACCTCGTCCGCGGCGCCGCCCAGCGCCTCGGCGACCTGCTGAGCGGATCCGGCTGACGCACGCACAACGTCCGGCTGACTCCCTGTCGTGGTGAGCCGGCCGCGAGGAGCACCATGTCCACCACCTCCCCCCTCAAGGGCGCCGACCTCAAGGGTGCGGACTCACACCCCCGAGCGGTCGAGCCCGTCGTTCTCGGCCTGACCGTCGTTCTGTCCGTACTCGGGGCCTTCATCGGGCTCCACCTCGTCACCACGCTCGGCGTCACCGCCAACACCTCGGTCATCGGAGCGCTGGTGGCGATGCTGGTCGGGCGGATCCCGCTCTGGCGGCTGCGCGACATGCGCTCGATCCACCGGCAGAACCTCGTGCAGAGCGCGATCTCCGGTGCGACGTTCGCGGCGGCGAACTCCCTCCTCGTGCCGATCGCGGTGCCGTTCGCCCTCGGCCGTCCGGATCTCGTCTGGCCGATGCTGGCGGGTGCGGCGATCGGACTCTTCGTCGACGCGTTCGTGCTCTACCGGATCTTCGACTCCAAGCTCTTTCCCGGCCGCGAGGCGTGGCCGCCCGGAGTGGCCGCCGCCGAGACGCTCATCGCCGGTGACGAAGGTGGTCGGCGCGCCGTGGTCCTCGGCCTCGGTGGCCTGGTCGGGCTGGTCGGCTCGATCCTCAAACTGCCCATGTCGGCGGCCGGCGTCGCCCTGATCGGCAACATCTGGGCGCTTCTGATGTTCGGCGTCGGACTCGGGCTACGGCAGTACAGCGAACCGTGGTTCGGAATCGACATCAACGGGCTCTACATCCCGCACGGTGTGATGGTGGGCGCGGGGCTGGTCGCGCTCGGGCAGGCGATCGTCTTGCTGGTACGGCGCGAACGCACCGGCCGGGAGCACGAGGCGGAGCGCGCGGGTGCCCATGCCCGGCACGTCGAGGAGCAGGGTGCCACCGTCGACGAGGCCCGGCTGCGGCGTGCCCTGAGCGAGGGCTACGTGCTGTTCACGCTGGGCGCGTTGGTGGTCGCCGTCCTGGGCGGTGTGCTCGGGCACCTCTCCCCGCTGCAGATGGTCGGGTGGTGCCTGCTCGCGGGGTTCGCCGCACTGGTGCACGAGTTGATCGTCGGGCTGGCGGCCATGCACTCGGGGTGGTTCCCCGCCTTCGCGGTCACCCTTATTTTCCTGGTGCTCGGGCTGGTCATCGGGATCCCGACGATTCCGCTGGCGTTGTTCGTCTCGTACGTCGCCGCGACCGGTCCGGCGTTCGCTGACATGGGCTACGACTTCAAGGCCGGGTGGATCGTCCGCAAGGGTGGAACGCCGTACCGCCTGGTGGAGCGGGCCGGCCGAAAGCAGCAGTACATCGCGCAGCTCGTCGGATTCGGTGTCGCGCTCGTCATCGTCGCGGTGACCTGGCAGTCGTACTTCGCCGACAACCTGATCCCGCCGGTGTCGAAGGTGTACGCCGACACGGTCGCCGCGGGTCTCGGAGAGTCCTCGACGCTGATCAACATCCTTCTGTGGGCCATCCCGGGTGCGATCGTGCAGCTACTCGGGGGACCCTCACGCCAGATGGGCGTGATGCTCGCGACGGGTCTGCTGATCCTGACGCCGTGGGCCTGCTGGCTGGTGTTCGCCGCGCTGATCCTGCGGGTCGTATGGCGGAAGGTCAAGGGACCGAAGGCCGAGAGCGACCTCAACCTCATCGGCGCGGGAATCATCGCGGGTAACTCGCTGTCCGACGTGAGCCGCGTGATCCGATGAACGACGTTCGCCGTCAGCCCGGTTCGTGTGAGGAGGAAGCGTGAGTGAGCGAGCCAATCAACACAGCGCCCTGAGTGCCTCATGGGCGCCCGGAGCGAAGCGAGGACGCGCATGAGCATTGAGTCGAGGCCGGAGTATCTCGCTTACGAGGCGGCGGTTGGCGCCCGCAAGCTGGTCGAGCAGATCATGCTCGTCAAGCCTGGCGAGGATGTCGTCCTCACCGCCGACACCTCGACCGACGCGCGGGTCGTCGAGCTCACCGCCCAGGCGGTCGCGGCGGCCGGCGCGACACCGACGGTTGTGTGGTACGAAACCCGGCCGACCTCGGCGATGGAGCCACCCGGACCGGTCGCGGGGGCGATCGCCCGCTCCGACGTGTGGATCGAGTTCGCGCTGGCGTACATCATGCATTCCGACGCGTTCCGCGCGGCGATGGCGAGCGGGACGCGGTACGCCAACCTCACCGGTATGGACGTCCAGATGCTCGTCAACACGATCGCGCGGGTGGACTTTCCGGGCGTGATGGAGCTTGGGCGGGCGTTGTGTGGCCTGCTGGAGAAGGCCGACGAGGTACGGATCACCACGCCCGCCGGGACGGACCTGCGGGCACGCAACGGCGGACGTCCGATCAACCTGCGTGGCAAGCCGGCCGAGAAGCCCGGTGAGACGGTGATGCTGGCCGGCCAGATCTCCTGGAATCCGTTGGAGGAAACGCAGGAAGGTGTCCTCGTCTTCGACGGAGCGGTGTGGCCGCCGGCCGAGCTTGGCCTGCTGCGCGCACCGATCCGGATGGAGGTCGCGGGTGGCGTGGTGACGTCGATCGACGGGGACGCGGACGCCACGACGTTCCAGCGTTGGATGGAGAGCCACGACGACCCGAACATGTTCCGCATCGCCCACTGGTCGTTGGGTTTCAACCCCGGCGTCACCCAGCCGACCGGCCGGATCGTCGAGGACGAGCGGGTCTTCGGATGTGTCGAGCTGGGCCTTGGCACCAAGGGCGCGTGGATCGGTGGTGAGCCGTGGGTGGCGGCGGCACACACCGACGGAAGCCTGCTCAACCCGTCGATCTATCTTGACGGCAAGGCGATCGAGATCGACGGACGGTACGTACATCCGGAGCTGGTCGAGATCTGCCGGAACCTCGGTGTCGCCGGCTACTGAGAGGGTCCCGCATGCGCACTCGCACCTATCGTCAACGCGGCCTTGCCTGCACGGAGTACACGCTCGACGTACCCCTGGATCACACGGATCCGGAAGGTGAGCGGATCGAGATCTACGCCCGCGAGGTCGTGGACGCGGCCAAGGCGGACGCGGACCTCCCGCGCCTGCTCTTCCTGCAGGGCGGTCCCGGTGGGAAGGGCCTGCGGCCGACCAGCCGGAGTGGGTGGCTCGGTCGGGCGCTGAAGGACTGCCGCGTCGTCATCCTCGACCAGCGTGGCACCGGGCTCTCCACGCCGGCCAACCGCCAGACGCTGGCCAAGCGAGGCGGGCCGGAGAGCCAGGCGGACTACCTCACGCACTTTCGGGCGGACGCGATCGTGGCCGACTCCGAATGCCTTCGCAAGGAACTCCAGGGTGACGAACCCTGGAGCGTCCTCGGCCAAAGCTACGGCGGATTCTGCACGCTGACGTACCTCTCCTTCGCACCGCACGGCGTGCGGGAGGCGTTCGTCACGGGCGGTCTGCCACCGTTGTCGGGCACCGCTGACGACGTTTACGCGCTGACCTACGTCCGCACGCTGGAAAAGAACGCGGCCTACTTCGCCCGGCATCCGGACGACCAGGAGTTGTGCGCGCGGATCGTGGCGCGGTTGACCCGTGATGACGTGCGGCTGCCGACGGGTGAGCGGCTCAGCCCGCGGCGGTTCCAGACCACCGGTATGCGCCTGGGGATGCGGTCCGACTTCGACGTGCTGCACTACCTGCTCGAGGAGGCGTTCGTGGACGGGCCGGGTGGTCCTGAGTTGTCAGACACCTTCCTGGCTGGCATCTCGAGCGCTGTGAGCTTCGCGACGAATCCGTTGTACGCCGTGCTGCACGAGCCGATCTACTGCCAGGGCAGCGCGTCAGCGTGGTCGGCGGAACGACTGTATGGCGAGCGGCCGGAGTTCGCGCTGGGGGAGGGCCGGCCGTTCCTCTTCACCGGCGAGATGATCTATCCACACTTCTTCGCCGAGGATCCCGCGCTGGCCCCGTTGCGCGACGTCGCGAACCTCCTTGCGGACAAGGACGACTGGCCGGTGCTCTACGACGCCGACCAGCTCGCCCGCAACGACGTTCCCACCTACGCGGCGATCTACTACGACGACATGTACGTCGCGCGGGAGCTCTCACTCGAGACGGCGGCGGCGGTCAACCGGCTGACACCCTGGATCACCAACGAGCACGAGCATGACGGCCTGCGGGTGGGCGACGTACTCAACCATCTATTCGCCCTCGCCAAGGAGACGCCATGACGAACGGGACGCTGGGTGTGGTGACGATCGGCCAGTCACCACGGATCGACATGGTGCCGGAGATGCTGCCGTGGTTGCGGTCAGCGGTGGCAGGGACGGAGGTGGAGATCGTCGAGCGCGGCGCACTCGACGGGCTGTCACCTGACGAGATCGCCGCCCTGGCGCCTTCTGGCACCGCCAACCATGTCTTGACGACCCGCCTCGCGGATGGGTCAGCAGTGGTCCTCGACCACGACCCGATGATGGCTCGCGTCCAGGTGGCGATCCGGTGGCTGGAGGATCCCGCGCAAGCCGGGGTTGACGCGACGCTCGTCGTGTGTACGGGCGAGTTTCCGGCGCTGGACCACCAACGTCCGTTGCTGTTGGCCGAACGCCTCTTCGTCGCCGGTGTGCGGGGCCTGTGTGGTGCCGAGCCGGACGGGGTGCTCGGCGTGATCTGCCCGCTGCCGGAGCAGGAGGGCATGAGCCTTGGGAAATGGTCCGGGGTTGCCGGGCGCGTCGAGGTGGTCGCCGCCTCGCCGTATGTCGAGGGTGCCCGCGATGCGGTCGCGGCGGCGGCTCGGCAGCTTGCGAGCAGGGGCGTGCGCTGGATCCTTCTGGACTGCATGGGCTACACCGAGGAGATGCGCGCGGCGGCGCGAGCGGTCAGCGACGTACCCGTGCTACTGGCCCGGTCCGTCGTCGCCCGGCTTGCGGGGGAGGCCGCCGCATGAGCGAGCGAATAGTCCAATACAGCCTGTGGGGTGCCTCATGAGCGAGCGAATAGTCCGACCGCCGTTCGTGGGGATCATTCGGGTCGTCAGCAGCTCGGACCGGAGGTTCGTCGAAACTCACGGGAAGTGGATCGAGGAACGGTACGCGCTGCGGACGCTGTCCCGCTGCATTCCCGACCAGCCACACGGTGTGTACGACGAGGAGTCCGAGGCGCGTGCCGTCCCCAAGATCGTCGGCGTGGCAAGCGGTCTCGTCGCCGACGGCGCCGGCTGCCTGCTGATCAGCTGCGCGGCTGACCCCGCGCTGGCCGAGGTCAGGGCGGCGGTCAAGGTGCCTGTTGTGGGTGCGGGATCGGCCGGCGCCGCGACGGCGCTCGCGTTGGGCGGGAAGGTCGGCGTTCTGGGAATCACCGCCGACGCGCCGGCAGCGGTGCGCGAGGTCCTCGGCGAGCGGTTCGTCACCGCGGCGCGGCCCGACGGCGTCCGGCGGACGACCGACCTGCTCGAACCCGGCGCCGACGACCGCGCTGTCAAGGCGGCCTGGACACTCGTCGACGCTGGCGCTGACGTCGTCCTCTTCGCCTGCACAGGCTTCACCACGATCGGGCTGGGCGCCCGGATCAGGTCCGAACTCGGTGTACCCGTCGTCGACGCGGTGCTCGCCGCCGGCCTGGTCGCGTCGTACGCCCTCGGACGCGACGCCCACCCCACCACCGTCACGAAAGGAACGACCACGCCATGAGTTGGCGCCACGTCATTGATGCTTATGACCTCCTCGACGACCCTTCGGTCAAGGGCAACGCCGTCGCCGACTTCCTTCGCGCGGCGGGTGCGCGCGACGTCCACGTTGAGACGGTGACGGGCGAGAAGGGGAGTACCGACTTCGTGCGCGTGGTCGTCCCGGGATCGGCCGGTCGGCAGGCAGGCGGTACGGCGCCGACCCTGTCCATCATCGGGCGGCTTGGAGGTCTGGGCGCGCGGCCGGAGCAGATCGGGTTCGTCTCCGACGGGGACGGTGCGCTCGTGGCGGTGGCGACAGCGGCGAAGCTCGCGTCGATGCGCGACCGTGGCGACGTCCTCGCCGGCGACGTGGTCATCGCCACCCACATCTGCCCTGACGCGCCGACCAGGCCGCACGATCCGGTGCCGTTCATGGATTCGCCGGTCGGTATCGCGGAGATGAACGCGCAGGAGGTCGACCCGGCCGCCGACGCGGTGCTCTCGGTCGACACCACCAAGGGCAACCGGATCTGCAACCACCTCGGCTTCGCCATCTCGCCCACCGTGAAGGAAGGCTGGATCCTGCGTACCAGCGAGGATCTGCTGGCCGTACAGCAACGGGTGACCGGACGCCTGCCGGTGGTGTTGCCGCTGGCGATGCAGGACATCACGCCGTACGGCAACGACGTTCACCATGTCAACTCCATCTTGCAGCCGGCCACGGCGACCACGGCTCCGGTGGTCGGTGTCGCGCTGACGACGGAGACGGCGGTGGCGGGTTCGGCGACGGGTGCCACGGACCTGCCCAGCGTCGACGCGGCGGTGCGGTTCTGTATCGAGGTGGCGAAGGACTTCGGGCGCGGGGCCTGCGCGTTCTACAACGAGGAGGAGTTCGCCCGGCTCGTCGCGATGTACGGCCCGATGACCAAACTCCAGACGCTCGGCGACTGAGGGCCTTTCACGTTCGCGCAAAATCAGGTGAGGGCGCGGCGGGAGTGCGGGAGAATCCGGCCCGTGGCAGATGAGCTGGTCCATGCTGTCCTCGCACCTCCCGACCTGCGCCGGTTCCGGGAGCTCACGGGTGTCGGAAACGCCAACCTGGACGTGAGTTTTGCCGGCTGGTCGAAGCTGGCGGTGCTGAGCGATGATCGCGCGTTCCTGTTTCCCCGCCGTGGTCGCGACGCGGCGCTGCTCCGTGGCGCACGGACCTGCGAGATCCTGTCCGCGTTGGGTGTCAGTTGTGTGCCGCGGGTGCTCGGGCAGTGGCCGGACGGCGCGGTCTCGGCCGGTCCGTTCGTCGCCTTCGAACGCCGGCCAGGCGCCAGCTGGCAGCGGGTCGATGAGCGCGCCGGTCTTGACGAGGTCGAGCGGATGCTGGCCAGCCTGGGCGGAGTGATCGCGACCTGGCATCGGATCGACGTCGCGCTGCTGCCTCCTGAGCTACTTCGCGGTGCGCACGGCGCCACGAAGCAGGGATGGCTGAGCTCCTTCCTCGACCCAGACCGGGCGGACGGTGCCGTCGACGCGGTGGTGCGCCTTCTGGACGCGAAGCCTTCCTGGTCGGCGATCTGGCGGGCGACCATACGGTCCTTGTCGACCATGACGCCTGTGCTTGTCCACGGCGACGTGTGCGAGAACCAACTCCTTGTCGACGCCCACGGTCAGGTGAACACTGTGCTCGACTGGGACACGGCGGGAATGGGCCATCCGCTCCACGATTTCGACTTCGGTGAGTGGGGATTCGGCATCTTCTCGTGGGAGCCGGACTTCGCGAGGCTTCGCCGGGCGATGTGGGACGCCTATGTCGCGGGACGTCGCGAGGCAGAGCTGCCTACCGCGGGGGAGGTGCACCTGCTCTTCACGCTGGCGGAGTTGGCGTACTTCGAAGAACAAAACCGTCAGGGAATGAACGACGCATGGGGTGCCGCCAGGCTTGCCCGTTGCCGCGCCGCCATCGGGCCCGCGACTGACGGGGTCGCCGCCGCGGGCAGCACGCCTGGATCCAGGTGACGGAAGGAAAGGTCTCCATTGCCTTCGCACAAAGACGCCGGGCGCGTCACCGCACGCCCCAGCCCCGACAACCAGCCCCTACCCCAGCGGCAGCGGTCAGCCCTCAATCCCAACCCTGCCAGCCGTCACTCACCCGGTAGGTCGTACCGGGGGGTGAGGTCGAGGAGGTACGACACGTCGTCGCCCGGCGGGAGTTCGCGGGGTTCCTCGCCACGAACGAAGAGCCTGGCACCGTTGCGGCCGTCAAGGCGTGCTTGCCTGTCGGCGACGCGGAGCCAACTGCCCTCGCGCAGGCCGAGCACCGTCACGTCGTTGTCCTCGAGGAATTCTTGCAGGCGTTGCTCGCGGCTCTCGCCCATGTGGGTGCTGCCCGGGTCGGGGTCGAGATAGTGCGGGTTGATCTGGAACGGCACGAACCCGAAGCTGTCGAACGTCGAAGGCTGCACGATCGGCATGTCGTTGGTGGTCCGCACGGACGGGCTTGCCATGTTGGTGCCCGCGCTCGAGCCAATGTACCGCAGGTCGCCCGCCCGCACGCGGTCGCCGATCAGCTCCAGCAGACCCGTGGCCTGAAGGGTCTTGAGGAGCCGGAACGAGTTGCCCCCTCCCACGAAGACCGCGCGTACGTCCGCGATGACCGTGCGCGGGTCGGCGGCGGTGTGGACCCCGATGACCTCGATGCCACGCGGAGCAAGCGCGCCGGCCACCGTCGCGGTGTAGCCGTCATGGTCACGAAGTGCGTAGGGGACGAAGGCGATCCGGTCGCACCCGGCGAGGAAGTCGCTGATCTCGTCGAGCGCGTGCTCGAGGAAACCCTGGCCGTGATTGCGGGAGTTTGACAGCAGCAGCAGGTCCATGGTGCCCGAACGTACAAGACCCATCGAGGCCGGCTGGTACGGACGGCCCGGGTTTCAGCCCGCTCGTCCCGGGCACGCGTCAACAAGGACCAGACGTTTCGGAGTCCCCGGATCGACCATGACCCGCGACGACAGCAAGCTGGCGAGCTACCGGAGTCGCCGGTCCTTCGCTCAGACACCGGAGCCTCGTGGTCGCGCGGCCCGCCCGCGACGCGGAGCGAAGCGCAAGCGCCCCCGCTTCGTCGTTCAGGAACACCACGCGCGCCGCCTGCACTGGGATCTCCGGCTCGAACATGAGGGCGTTCTGGTGTCCTGGGCGCTGCCGCGCGGGTTCCCCGACGATCCGCGGGAGAAGCGGCTGGCCGTCCACACCGAGGATCATCCGATTGAGTATCTCGACTTCGAGGGCAGTATTCCGGCGGGGGAGTACGGCGCCGGAACCATGACGATCTGGGACACCGGCGAGTACGACGCGGAGAAGTTCACCGACACAGAGGTCGTCGTACACCTTCACGGCCACCGGGTGAATGGGCGTTTCGCGCTCTTCCAGACCCGTGACAAGGACTGGCTGCTGCGTTTGGTTCCGGTCCCACGCGGGCTTCGCCCGTCTGAGCCCACCCCCGCCTCACACCGGATGGGTCCGCCCGAGCCGGGCCGTGATCAGATGCCCACGGATCTAGAGCCGATGCTGGCGACGCTCTCCAAACTGCCCGCGGATCAGGACGAATGGGGCTATGAGATCAAGTGGGACGGAGTTCGCGCCCTCGCCTATGGGCAGCCCGGACGGCTTCGCCTCGTCAGCCGGAACCTCCTCGACATCTCGGCGCAGTATCCGGAGGTCCGTGGCCTCACCCGCACTCTGGGCGCTCGTCAGGTCATCCTTGACGGCGAGCTCGTCGCCCTGGACGCGCGGGGCCGGCCGAGCTTCCAGGCTCTACAGCGGCGCATGCACCTGACCTCGGAGGCTGAGATCCGCCGGCGCCAGCGCGAGGTACCCGTCACGTACATCATCTTCGACCTGCTGTTCCTCGACGGCCGTCTCCTGTTCGGGATGTCGTACGAGGAACGACGCCGTGAGCTGGAGGCGCTCGGGCTGTCCGGCTCGCACTGGCACACACCCGGCTACCAGCGCGGGGACGGTGTGGCGTTCCTCCAGGCCAGCAGGGAACAGCAGCTGGAGGGGATCGTCGCCAAGCGGCTGAACAGCGGTTATCAGCCCGGCCGGCGTTCCCGTGACTGGTTGAAGATCAAGAACGTCCAGCGGCAGGAGTTCGTCATCGGTGGCTGGATCCCGGGTGCGGGGCGCCGCTCCGGCGAACTCGGTGCCCTGCTCATGGGCTACTACGCCACCGGCAACGGCGGTGAGCTCCGACTCCGCTTCGCGGGCAAGGTCGGCACCGGCTTCGACACCGCGGAACTACGCCGGCTGAAGGAGTTGCTGGAGCCGCTCCGCATCGACGCGAGCCCGTTCTCCGGGCGCCAGCCCGAGCGGGGAGCCACCTTCGTCGAGCCGCGGCTCGTCTGCGAGGTGGCGTTCTCGGAATGGACGAAGGCGGGCACGCTACGCCATCCGTCGTACCAAGGACTACGCGACGACAAGCAGGCCATCCAGGTGGTGAGGGAGGTGCCGGCGCCACCGCCCGATGAGACCGAGGCGCCCTCGGCCGGCTCACCGCCGGGCGTTCGGCGGTCTTAGCACCGCGAACGGGTCCGTGATGCGGATATCCCTGCAGGTGAAGCGAAACAATGCCGCGGGACGCCCGCCAGTCGGCCCTGGGGAGACGGTCTGTCCGGTCGGTGTGAGCTGTCCGCGCCGGGAGAGGACCCGCTGCAGGTTGGTCGCCGACACCCGGTGTCCGAGTGCCGCGGAATAGATCTCGCGCAAGGCCGAGACGGTGAACGCCGGGGGTGCCAGCGCGAACCCCAGGTTGGTGTAGGAGAGCTTGTTACGCAGCCGGTCGCGGGCGCGAAGGATGATCGCCTCGTGGTCGAACGCGGTCTCGGGGAGCGCGTCGATGGAGAACCAGCGGGTGTCCGCGGGCACCACGGGGTCGTTGTCGCTGGGCACCAGGCCGACGAACGCGGTCGCGATGACCCGCGGGCCGGGCACCCGGTCGGGCCCGCTGAAGACGGCGAGCTGCTCGACGTGGGAGAGGTGGCGTACGTCGACCTTCTCGGCCAGCTGGCGGCGTACGGACGTCTCGACGTCCTCGTCGGCGCCGAGCTGGCCGCCGGGCAGTGCCCAGTGTCCGGCCTGCGGCTCGCGGGCCCGTTGCCACAGCAGGACCTGAAGTGACCGAGACCGGACCTGGAGCACCGCCGCCAGCACCTCATGCCCCAGTCGGTTCACGCGGTGATAGTATCTCGGGAGTTTTCGATCCTAAGGCGAAAACCCTCCGGGAGGGTCTTATGACCGCTGTCACTTCAGCGGACCGCACGGCTGGCGCCTACGACGGTGTGGTGCCGGACCGTGCGTGGCAGGAAGAAGTACGCCGGCTCGCCAAGGAGCGCGACGCCGTCCTGCTCGCGCACAACTACCAGATTCCCGAGATCCAGGACATCGCCGACCACACGGGTGACTCCCTGGCGCTGAGCCGCATCGCCGCGGCCAGCGACGCCTCCACGATCGTCTTCTGCGGCGTCCACTTCATGGCCGAGACCGCGAAGATCCTGAGTCCTGACAAGACCGTGCTCATCCCCGACGCACGGGCCGGCTGCTCGCTCGCCGACTCCATCACCGCCGACCAGCTGCGGGCCTGGAAGGCCGAGCACCCGGGCGCGGTGGTTGTGTCGTACGTCAACACCACCGCCGAGGTGAAGGCCGAGACCGACATCTGCTGTACGTCGTCCAACGCGGTCGAGGTGGTGCGTTCCATTCCGGCCGACCGCGAGGTGCTGTTCTGCCCCGACATGTTCCTGGGCGCGCACGTCAAGCGGGAGACCGGGCGTGACAACCTGCACATCTGGGCGGGGGAGTGCCACGTCCACGCCGGCATCAACGGCACCGAGCTCGCCGAGCGTGCCGCGGCCAACCCGGACGCCGAGCTGTTCATCCACCCCGAATGCGGCTGCGCGACCTCCGCGCTCTACCTGGCGGGCGAGGGCGCGGTCCCCGCTGAGCGGGTGAAGATCCTCTCGACCGGCGGCATGCTCGACGCCGCCAAGCGGACGACGTCGCGGTCGGTGCTGGTCGCGACCGAGGTGGGCATGCTGCACCAGCTCCGCAAGGCCTCGCCGGGCGTCGACTTCCGCGCCGTCAACGAGCGGGCGTCCTGCCGGTACATGAAGATGATCACCCCGGCGGCCCTGCTGCGCAGCCTGCGTGAAGGAGCCGACGAGGTGCACGTCGACCCCGCGATCGCGGACCGGGCGCGCGGCGCCGTCCAGCGGATGGTGGAGATCGGCCAACCCGGCGGCGGCGAATGAGTAGCCCTTGGGAGGCTGCCGCGGACCTGGTGGTCGTCGGCACCGGCGTGGCCGGTCTCACCGCCGCGCTGGAAGCGTCGCGTCGTGGGCTACGGGTGCTCGTGGTCACCAAGGCCGGTGCCCGGGACGGCAACACCCGGTGGGCGCAAGGCGGGGTTGCGGTCGTGCTGCCCGGCGAGCACGACGACGGCGACTCAGTACGCCGGCACATCGACGACACCCTGGTCGCGGGTGCTGGTCTGTGCGAGGCCGACGCGGTCGCGACGGTGCTTGCCGACGGGCCCGGCGCGGTGACGGCTCTGCGGCGGGTGGGTGCCCGCTTCGACACGCTCGCCGACGGCCTGCTCGCCCGTACCCGCGAAGGCGGGCACAGCGCGTTCCGGGTCGTCCATGCGGGCGGCGACGCCACTGGAGCCGAGGTCGAACGCACCCTGCTGGCGAGCGCGCGCAACCGCGAGTTGACGGTGCTCGAACGCCAGGCGGCCGTCCGGATCCTGCGTACCCCCGAAGGTGCCGCGGCCGGACTCGTGGTCCTCGACGACGACGGCACCTTCGGAATCCTGCGGGCACCCGCCGTCCTGCTGGCCACGGGTGGACTCGGCCACCTCTACCAGTCGACGACGAACCCCGATGTCGCGACGGGTGACGGGATCGCTCTTGCCCTGCGGGCGGGGGCGACGGTCGCCGACCTGGAGTTCGTGCAGTTCCACCCGACGGTGCTCTACACCGGTCATGATGCGACCGGACGCCGGCCGCTGGTGACCGAGGCGGTTCGCGGTGAGGGCGCGGTCCTGGTCGACGGTGCGGGTGCCCCGGTGATGGCCGGCGTTCACCCGCTGGGTGACCTGGCCCCGCGCGACGTGGTGTCGGCGGCGATCATCCGCCGGTTGGCGGACGCGCCCGGTGGCGTGGACGATCACGTCTTCCTGGACGCGACCCACCTCGGTGGGCAGATGTTCCAGGCGCGCTTCCCGACGGTGTACGCCGCCTGCGCAGCGGCCGGCATCGACCCGGCGACGCAGCCCATCCCGGTCGCCCCGGCGGCCCATTTCGGCTGTGGCGGCGTCGTGACCACGGTCGACGGTCGTACCCGCGTACCCGGCCTTTACGCCGCCGGCGAGGTGGCCCGGACCGGCCTGCACGGCGCCAACCGGCTGGCCTCCAACAGCCTGTTGGAAGGGCTGGTCGTCGGCGCGCGGGCGGCCCGGGCCGCGTTGGCCGACCACGCGGCCGGTGTGCTCGCCGATCCGCGCCGGGCCGAGGTCGAGGACGCGGATGCCTCCTCGTCGCTGAGCGTTGCCGTTGCCGAACGCCCAACCCTGCAACGGATGATGAGCCGGTATGCCGCGATCGGGCGGGACGCCGACGGGCTCGGGGTCCTCGCCGACACCCTGGCTGAGGCCTCGACGGTTCGGCCGGTGCGTACCCGCGAGGATGTCGAGAACGCCGCACTCGACCTGACCGCGCGGGCCCTTGTCACGGCGGCGCAGGAACGCCTGGAGTCGCGCGGTTGCCACGTACGCCACGACTACCCCGTGCCCGACGACCTTCAGTGGCGGCGAAGCCTTGTTGTCGAGCTTGATGAGTCCGGACAGGTCGCGCCAGCGCGGGTGCTGGCTCTGGGAGGTGTGGCATGAGCGAGCGCAGCGAACTGTTGCCCGCGGTGGCGGCTGGCCTGGAGCGGGCGGGGCTCGAGGTCGACGACGTGCTGCGAGTTGTCAAGACCGCGTTGACGGAGGACCTGCGGTACGGCCCGGACGCCACGACAGAAGCGACCGTGCCGGCCGATGCGACCGCCGAGGCCGATCTCACCCCCCGCGCGCAAGGCGTCCTTGCGGGTGGGCTGCTGGTGGGTGTCGTTCTCGACCTGGTGGCTCCGGGTGCGGTGGAGGTGGTGTCCCGTCTGGAGGACGGGACCCGCCTGTCCGCCGGCGAGCCGGCACTCGTCCTGCGTGGACCCGTGCGCGCGCTGCTCACCGCCGAGCGGACCGCGCTCAACCTGGTCTGCCACCTCTCCGGCGTGGCGACCGCCACCGCGGCCTGGGTGGACGCCGTGGCAGGAACGCACTGCGCGATCCGCGACACCCGCAAGACGCTGCCTGGGCTGCGGTTACTGGAGAAGTACGCCGTCCGCTGCGGTGGCGGCGTCAACCACCGGCTCGGTCTCGGCGACGCGGTGCTCATCAAGGACAACCACGTGGTCGCGGCCGGTTCGGTGTCTGCGGCACTCGCGGCGGTCCGGGCCCGGGCGCTGGAACTCCCGTGCGAGGTGGAGGTCACGACACTGGCCGAGTTGGACGCCGTCCTGGAGGCGAAGGCCGAACTCGTGCTGCTCGACAACTTCAGCGTGGAGGAGTGCGCGGAGGCGGTCCGGCGTACCCGCGCGGCTGGGACCGGCACGTTGCTGGAGGCGTCCGGCGGGCTCTCCCTGGACGTGGCGCGGGCGTACGCCTCGACCGGTGTGGACTATCTGGCGGTGGGGGCGTTGACCCATTCGGCGCCCGCACTGGATCTCGGCCTCGACCTCCGCTGAGGTGTTGGCCGCGGTCTGGCTGGACCTGCTGAGGCTCGGCCCGCCTAGCCCCTGATCTCTCAGCATCTGATACGGCCAGGTGTACGACATGTGAGACAGCCGTAACCTCACGCGGCATCTCCCTACGAGGCGTGCCGAATTCACCGTGCATGGTGAGGATTTGGCGCGTGGGGTCCCAGCTGTCTCACATTTCGTACACCTAAGCCATCCGGATCCTGGGACGGCAGGCATGCTTCAAGGGAGGCTTAGTCAGATGCCCGCCCGGTCCGCCGTGTCTCGGCTTCTTCGCCGAACCCCTCCGCCAAGTCATCGCAACGTCGCGAGCGATCCCGCATAGTGAGCAATTCTCAAACCCGATCAAGATCATTTCGGGGAAGTGGCCCACCTTTCGCGCGAAGCGTGGGCCACTTCCCCGAAATGATCACGAACCAGTCTCCAGGCTGTCCGGTCCGTGAGACATGAGGCTGCGCCTTCAAGGATCATGAAGGATTTTGGTCATATAGCGACGAAAAGTCTTCCTCATCCTGGCGCTACTTCGGGCCTCACCAGGGCCTGCGGACGTCTTTGCATAGGGCGTCCTCGAGGCCGAGTGCGCCAGCGGACCGGACCTACGTCGAGGCGGGTTTCAGCAGCGGAAAGATCTGGCACTCGCGGATGCTCTTGTCCATGAAGAACGCGAACACCCGCTCGCTCATCCCGAACCCGCACGCCGGCGGCATGGCGTACTCCAGCGCCTCGACGAACTCGTCGTCGGCCATCTGCGCCTCGCTGTCGCCGGCCTCCCGCAAGGCCTGCTGCTCGGCGAACCGCTCCGCCTGGTCGACCGGATCGTTGAGCTCGGAGTAGCCGTTCCCCAACTCGCTTCCGGCGATGACGACGTGGAAGCGTTCGACGATCCCAGGCCGGTCGGCGTTCCGCTTGGCCAGCGGCGACACCTCCAGCGGCTCGTTGACCAGGAACCCCGGCCCGGTGAGCTGCCGCCGGCAGTGCTTCCACAGCGCGTCCATGGCCCGGGCGTGGTTGAGACCGTCCTTGTCGTACGGCACCTCAAGCTCGTCGAGCTTCGCCACCAGCTCAGCGGTGCTGGCCTCGAGCACGTTGACACCCGTCAGCTCCGCGACGGTCTCGACGTAGTCGTAGCGCTGCCATTCCGCGCCGAGGTCGACGACGTACTCGCGACCGTTGCGGTGGAGGGTGAACTGCAGAGTCCCGAACGTCTCGGAAATAGTGTGGATGAAGAGTTCCTGGACCAGCTGCATGCCCCACTCGTAGTTGGCGTACGCCCAGTAGAACTCCATCTGGTCGTAGTCGTTGAGGTGTTCGCGGCTTTGGTTCTCGTTGCGGAACTGCCGGCCGATCTCGAACACCTTCTCCAACCCGCCAACCAGCAGGCGCTTCTGCCACAGCTCGCCCATCGAGATCCGTAGGCAGACGTCGGTGCCGAGGTAGTTGTGGTGCGTCACGAAAGGACGCGCGTCGGCCCCGCCGGTGGTGTGTTCGAGCGCGGGGGTCTGCACCTCGACGAAGGCGCGGTCTTCGAGGAACCTCCGGATGGAACGCCAGAAGCGCGCCTTCTTGTAGATCATCTCCTGCACCTCCCGGTGCAGGAGGATGTCGAGGTAGCGCTTACGGAGAAGGACGTCCTCGTTGTTGAGGCCGGCGTGCTTGTCGGGAAGGGGCCGCAGCGACTTCGACAGCAGCGTCACGCGCCGCGCGTTGACCGAACGCTCGCCGGTCCGGGTCTCCATGCGTTCACCCTCGATGGCGACGAAGTCGCCGAGGTCGAGGTTGCGGACCCAGAACTTGAAGCCCACCTCGGGCGAGGCTGATTCGGGCGCGGCTGCCTGGTCGAGTTCCTTGCGGGAAAGGACGAACTGGATGTCGCCGCTCTCGTCGTGCAGCCGACCGAAGGCGATGTTGCCCATGACGCGGAACAGCATGATCCGGCCGGCGATCGTGACAGCCGCGCCGTCGGGCAGCTTGAGCGCGTCGGCGGCGGCCGTCTTGTCGACCGGTCCGGAGGGGTACGGCTCGATACCCGCCTCGCGCAGCTTGTGGATCTTGTCGATCCGCTGCGTCCGGATGGTCTCGAGCAAACTGGCGTCCTCTGTCGCCGCCAAGGACTCCTCTTCGGCTGCCACGCTGTGTGCTCCGTACTCCTCGGGTCGCCGCGACCGTCGCGCGGCGGGCAGGACAATCCAACCCCCGGATGGTATCCGCCCGCGGGTGGTCGCCTGGTCGCACGGGGTTCCAGGAGAGGAGCCGTGCGTGAAAGGAGCTGTGCGTCAGAGGAGCCGAGGGCGCCGGTGCCGGCTCAGGAGCGTGCAAGGTCGATCGCCGCGTCCCGGAGTCGCTCAGCCGATCCGGGCGCGAAGGCCGAGGACATGCCGTAGTAGCGGTGGGCGTCCTCCACTTCATACCCACCGAAGGCGTACTCCTCCCGGGTCGGGAAGTAGCCAGGACAGCCGTCGGCGTACCCGATCACCACCGTCGGCCCCGGCAGCGCCGAGCGGATCGCCAGCGCGGTCGCCGCGAACGGCTCGCCGGGCAGGGCCACCAGGCGGACACCGACCCAGTCGAGGACCGAGACCCGGCCGACCCACGGTGTGCCGTCGGCGAGCGCGAGCGCTACCTGGCGTTGACGGACGCCCGTCGGCCCGGTGGTCGGGACGGGCCGGGTTTCGAGCGCCGCCTGGGCGATCGCCGTGCCGATCCGCTCGCAGGCCGGAAAGGTCCGGTTGGTGCTGGCGCCGAGGGTCATCGAGGCGCTCGCGGAATGCCCCGTGTTGGCGTCGCCACAGCAGCCGGTGAGAAAGATCGCGACCGCATCCGGGTGCGTGCGTTCGAGTTCCCGGCGTACGACGCCCGGATAGTCGGCGGTCCACAGCGTGTTGTCGGCGCCGAGCACCACGGGATGGCAGGCGTACGACGTGACGATCGCAATCGTGCGACCGGTTTCATCCCGGAACGTCAGGACCGGCAGCCTCGGGTCGGTGGGTCCGTCGGGGCGGCGCCGATTGCGGGCGACGCCGGGGTCGCGGCCGATCCCGAATGACACCGTCGCCGGCCGGGCGTGGGCGTACGCCTGGCGAGCGGCGTGAACGCAGGCTTGCTCCAGGCTCCGGAGGTACGCCGGATCGACCGGACCGCCCAGCCGGCCGGGCACAACCGCGGGGCCGCCGTGGGTGTGGGTGGCGGCCACGACCACACCGTCCACCTGGGGTTCGCTGGCGAGGACGGCCCGCCGGATCCGTTCGCAGCTGTCCTCGTGGAGCCCGCAGGTGTCAGCCGTGACCACGATCGCGTCGCCGACGCGGAGCGCGCGTGCGCTGAGCCGGTCATGGGTGCCGGTGGCGGGCGAGGTGCGGGCGGCGAAGCCGGACATCGCGAGTCCTGCCGGCGGGGTGATGTCGACGACGGCCGCGCCGACGGGCGCCGAATCGGTCATCCGACCACCCGCGTTCCGGCCACCACCACCTGCTCGATCGTCAAGGTGGGCTTGCCGGGTGACCAGCGGAACCGCACGAGGTCGGCGGTCGCGCCGACCCTGAGCTCACCGCGCCCGCCACAGAACCTCCCGGGCGAGCCGCTCGCCAGCGCCACCGCTTCGGCGAGCGAGAACGGCCCGAGGTTGGCGACGTGCGCGACCCCGTCGCTGATCGGTCGGGCCGCGCCCGCGAGAAACGGCGTGCCCCGGTGGGAGAGTCTGCCGTCCTCGGAGAGTTCGACCTCTCCACCCACCGGCGTTTGGTAGATCCCGGGCGGTGACCCCGCGAGGGCGGTGGCGTCGGAGACGAGGAACGACCGGTTGAGCCCTTTGGCGCGCAGCATCGCTACGAGGGTGTCGGCTGGCAGGTGGTGGCCGTCAGCGATGAAGCCGGCGGACAGCCGGTCCTGCGCTAGCTGCGCCCAGATGTAGTGGGGATGGCGCGGCAGGACGGCGTGAGCACCGTTTCCCAGATGCGTGCTGAGACTGGCGCCCGCTTCGGCGGCGGTTCTGATCTGATCAGGCGTGGCGTGCGTGTGGCCGACGGCAACCCGAACGCCGTGGGAGACCAGCGCCGCGATGTACGGCGTGCTGTCGGGGAAGTGGGGTGACATCGTCACCAGGCCGACCAGCCCGGCACTGGATTCCTGCCAGCGAAGGAACTCCGCGACGTCCGGGGCACGCAGGTGTTCGGGCGGGTGCACACCACGCGGACCGTCCTCGGCTGACAGATGTGGGCCTTCCACATGTACGTAGGGGATCGCGTGGCGGACCAGCGGATCCGCGGCGCGAGCCCGTGCGATCCGGCGCAGGCAGGCCACGATGTGCGCCTCCGGCGCGGTGATCACCGTGGGAACGACGGTCGTGACGCCGACGCTCCACAGCGCCCGGACCAGCTTCGTGATGGTGTCGGTGTCGGCTTCGCTGTCTGAGGCGTTGACGTCGAAGCCGGCGAATCCGTTGACCTGCAGGTCGATCAGGCCGGGGGCAAGCCAGGTGTCAAGATCGCCTTGCGGTGTGGATGGATCCGGGTCGCCGTGCGGTGCGGGTTCAGCCAGGCGTACCTCGGCGATCAGCCCATCGCGTACGCGTACGACGAGCCGCTCGCCGGTCGCTGGGTCCTTTCCGGAGACGTCGAACGCGCCAGATTCAGTCGAGCTCACTGGCCGAATCCTGGTCGAGGTAGATGGTGCGGGCGGGGTGGGTACGCAGTGCCGTTGCCGGGCACGCTTCGGAGATCTCGTCCCGTAGGGCCCGCCGCACAGCCGGCGCCTTCGCGCGGCCCGGCACCATGCAGAACAACCGGCCCGCGTCCAGCAAGCGAGGAACCGTCAGCGTCAGTGCCGTCGGCGGGACGTCGTCGAATGTCGCGAAGCAGCCGTCGTCAACCTGCTGTTGGCGGCAGGTGTCGTCGAGCTCGACGACCTTGACCGCCAGCGGGTCTTCGAAGTCGGCCACCGGCGGATCGTTGAACGCTATGTGACCGTTGACTCCGATGCCCATGCAAACAACGTCGATCGGTGCTTCGGCGAGTAGGGCGGCGTACTCAGCCGCCCGCGCCTCGGCGTCGCCGTCGGTCCGCATCAGGTGGACATCCTTCAGCGGCACCTGGTCGAAGAAGGCGGTGCGGAGCCAGGTCGAGAATCTCTGTGGCGCGCCCTCGGGGAGCCCGAGGTAGTCGTCCATGTGGAACGCCGTGACCCTCGTCCAGTCGATGTCCGGCTCTCCCGCCAACGCCGCAAGGGTTTCCTGCTGACTCGGCGCCGCCGCGAACACCACGCGCGCCGTACCCCCATGGCTCAGGCGCTCCCGGACCTCGGCGGCGATGTCAGCCGCCGCGGCGATGCCGAGGCTCGCGCGGTCGGGGAAGATACGAACGGTCGGATCGGGCACTGTCACAGGGCATTCCTTTCGGCGACGTCGAGTTCGACCAGCAGGAGCAGGGAACGCGCGATGTGGAACGGATCCTTCACCGGAAGGGCGACCGTCTGGTCCAGCGGCGAACCATCCCGCTGGCGGATCTGGATCCACTCCCGCCCCGGCCCGGCCGGGAAGGTCTCGAAGGTGTAGGCGGACAGGCGGTCGTACCACCATGCCAGCTCAGCCGCGGCGGGATTACCGGTGGCGGGTTTGCCGGTGGCGGGGTTGCCGGTGGCGGGACTTTCTGTGCCGGCGTTCCGGCGGGACAGCAGCGCCGTCGTGTACATCGCTTCGGCGTGCGGCCACCACAGCTTGGTGTCCCAGGTGTCGCGGACCAGGCGTTCGTAGGCGTCGTCGAGGAGTCGCCCGGTCGGCTGTCCACCCGCCAGGTCGACGTACCTGAACAACCCGCCGTACTCGTCGTCCCAGCCGATCTCGAGTGCGCGCAGGGCGGCCTGAGGAAGCCAACTGGCCGGCACATCGACCGCGCCGCCGTTCTGAGTCGCCCCGTGGAGCGCGCCGTGGAGCGCCCGGTCGACGCCGGGCACCACGTCGGCGGCATGGACGAGAAACCACAGGCATTCCAGTGCGTGTCCGGGGGTACGGTGGCGGGCCAGGAGCGTGTCGTCCAGGCCGTCAACGCGGGGTTGCAGCTCCACCAGGTCGCTGCCGGTACGGAAAGCGTCGGAGATCGCTCTGGCGGCCCGGACCGCGATGTCGGCGCTACGCGCACTGCCGGTCGCACGGTGCACCTCGGCGGCCGTACCCACCAGGATCATCGGCAGCGCGAAGGCGGCGAAGCTGGCGTGCACGGGATAGGGATCCGTCCGCACCTGACCCGCCTGGATGCGTACGTCGGCCGAGTCGAGCAGCGCGTCAGCAAGGGCGCCGCTGTCGGCATCATTGTCGACCCTGGCCAGCGCGGCTAGCCCGAGTGCGACGAAGCAGTCGGCGAACACGCTGGTGTGCAAGCCGGATCCGGGCGTCGGCGGGAACGGACTGCCGCGCTGGTCGGTGACGTACGCCGTCGTCAGATCGGGAAGCACCGCGTGCTGGCGGACGAACGCGGCGGCGCCGCGCGCCAACTGGAGCAGGCGATCAGCGTCAAGGTCACCTTGCGCTGGGAGGGCGCCGGTGCCGACCGCCTCCGCGAGCCGGGCCGTCAACCAGATCCAGCGTCCCTGCGACCAGGTGTACTTGTCGGTCGAAATGAGGTGGGCGCCGCGGTTGTCCCAACAGGTGAAGACGCCGCCATGCTCGAGGTCGGGACCATGACGCAGCCACCAGGAGAGAACGTCGTCGACCAGATGCGACCGCAGGTCCATATCCTCAGCCATGGCGGGCCGCCTCCGTCCGGGTTCCGGTGTCGTCTGGCCCGACGTCGGTGGCGAGCTCCGCCACCAGAGCGTCGGAGTCCTGGTTGCGCCACGGACGGACGAACCCGGTGAGGACGAAGACCAGCAACGCGCACGCCACCGGCCCCGCGACCGTGAACGTCGGTCCCAGATTGCCACCGAGCCTGGCGATCGCGTCGGCGAACGCGTACTTCACGAGGACGAACACCACCAGACCCGTTGCCCACGAGGCGATCGCGGCGCTCGGCCCGCACCGCCGGAACGCGGGCAACATCCCAAGCAGCATGGGAATCGCGATCGGCCCGACCAGTGCGCCAAACCACAAGATGATGAGGCCGAGCACGCCACCGAAGGAGTCCGCGGCGAGCGCGATGCCCATGGAGAGGGCGATGAAACAGAACACACTGAACCGCCCGGCGGCGAGTTCGGCGCGGCCGGTCATCTGCCGGGCGCCCTTCCAGATCGCCGGGAGGATGTCGCGGAGCACCACGGCCGAGATCGCGTTCGCGTCAGAGGAGGTCATGGCCATTGTGTGCGCGAACATCCCGGCGAGGACCAGACCCACCAGACCTTCGGGCAGAAGCTGCAACGTGACCAGGGCGTACGACTGCGAGGGATCGGCCAGGTCCGGCAGCAGCAACGGCGCCGCCCACATCGGAAAGAACAACACCAGCGGCCAGATGAGATAGAGCCCGGCCGACAGGAGTGCGGCCCGGCGCGCCGACCGCGCGTCGGGTGCGGCGATGAACCGCTGCGCGAGGTTCCAGGTGCCGCCGTTGTACGAAAGTGTCGCGATCAACATGTACGCCAGGACGAACGCGACCGTGTAGTCGCCGTTGAACGCACGGGAATGGTCCGCGGGTAGCTGGTCCCAGATTCCCCAGACGGCGGGTATTCCACCGAGCTTCGCGAGTACGGCAACGAACAGCGTCGCCCCGGCGACCAGCTGGATCAGGAACTGCCCGAAGTCGGTGAGAGCATCCGCCCACAGGCCGCCGATCGTCGAGTAGATCAGCGTGACTCCGCCCGTCAGGAGAATGCCCCAGATCAGCGGCACTCCGGCGAAGATGTCGAGCAGGATTGCGGTCGCGGCCCACTTCGCGCCGACGTCGAAGACCTTGAGTGCGGTGCCGCTCCACGCAAGGAGCTGTTGCGTCGGCACGTTGTAGCGAGTCGAGAGGTACTCTAGTGGCGAGATGATCCCGAACCGTTGACGTAGCCGGGGCCAGCGGGGTGCGAACACCGCGGCACCCACGAGCATCGCGACGGTGATGGCCACCGCCCACCACACGTAGAGCGTGAAGCCGAACTCGTAGGCGACCGCGGCGTACCCCACGAAGACGGCCGCGCTGTAGCCCGACATGTGGTGCGAGATTCCAGACAGCCACCAGGGCAGCCGTCCACCGGCGACGAAGAAGTCGCGCGCGTCGCGGATCCGTGCCTTGGCCCAGACTCCGATGCCGACCATGACAACGAAGTAGGCCGCGAGTACGAGCCAGCCGAATGTGCCCATCTGCCCTCCCAGAGGCCCGAGTCTTGTGTGCAACCGCTTGCAGGTCAACCGTTGGGTGGTCGCGGTTCCCGATCTGGTCATGACCTTGGCGCCGAGTGGCGGGTGGGCGGGTTTCGGGGCCTTGTCGTTCTGGTTAAACCTGGCGATGGGGCGTTCGGGGAGGGGTGGAGTCGCCAGCCTCGGGACGTCGCGAGCCGCGTCCGTTGCCGGGTCAGCAGTGGAGAGCTCCTGGTCCGTGCACGCAACCGGTTGCAGGCCCTGGCCTGAGAATCGTCCAGCTCACCGTGAGGCACCGCTGTGTGAGGCCCCAAATGATCACGTATACGTGGTCAATGCATGCCTTGCATGGCACCGACACCATGGGAAGCAGGCAATGACCACGTATACGTGATCATTTGGGGGCTCAACCACGAGACCGGACGGGTCGGCGCGTGAGCGCGATCTAAGCTGCGTGTATGCCAGAGACCGAGGCGCCGCGCGGCACACCCACCATTCGCGAGGTCGCCGACGCCGCTGGCGTGTCCCGGGCCACGGTGTCGAGGGCGTTCAGCCGACCCGAACTCCTGAAGCCGTCGACGGTCGAGCACGTGCAGGCGATTGCCGGACGCCTCGGCTACACCCCGAACGTCGCCGCGAGGGCCCTGTCCACCGGACGTTACGCGACCCTTGCCCTCGTCGTACCCGACATCGCCAACCCGTTCTTTCCGCCCCTGGTCCGCGGTGCGCAGCAGGCCGCCGACCAGGCTGGGTACTGCGTTTTCCTCGGTGACTCCGACGAAAGTCCCGCACGCGAGGACGTCCTGCTGGGAAGGTTCGCCGGCCAGGTCGAGGGCATCGTCTCGGCGTCCTCCCGGCTGGCGGCCCAGGTCGTACGCCGGCACGCCGACCGCCGCCCCGTGGTGCTCGTGAACCGCGACATCAAAGGGATTCCGAGGGTGCTCATCGACACCGCGAGCGGGATCACGGCCGCCGTCGCTCATCTCGCCGAGCTGGGCCACCGCCGGATCGCCTACGTGAGCGGCCCGCAGACCTCCTGGTCCAACCAACAACGCCGCCGCGCGATTCAGCGGGCCAGTTCGGCCAGCGGGCTCGAGTTGGTCACCGTCGCGGCCCGCCGGCCGACATACGACAGCGGCGTCGCCCGCGTGCTCGACCTGCTGGCGAGCGGTGTCACGGGCGTGGTGGCGTTCGACGACGTGGTGGCGCAGGGCATCCTGGCCGGTCTCGCGACCGCCGGTGTCAGCGTCCCCGATCAGCTCAGTGTCATCGGATGTGACGACGTGGTCGCCGCGACCACCTCGCCGCCGCTCACCACCGTCTCAGCGCGTACGGACGAGGCCGGAAGGTTCGCCGTCGAACTTCTCCTGCGGGTGCTCGGGAGTTCGGACGTACGCGACGCCCGCTACGTCCTCGACACCCGGCTCATCGTCCGCGCGACCACCGGGCCGGCAGCCAAGATTGCTTCACGATCAGCGAACAGAACCACCTCAGGGGGAGGCCGGGCGATGCAGGCCGGCCGGAAGATCTTTGGCAGCTGACCGGTCGAGCAGCCACAGCGTCCGCTGTTGCCCGTGCGCACCGGTCGCCGGGATCTGGACGGGCCCCGCGCCGGACAGCGCCAACCGGACCGCCCGGGCCTTCTCCTCGCCGGCAACCAGGAACCACACCTCGCGCGCGGCGTTGATCGCGGGGAACGTCAGACTGGTCCGAATCGGCGGCGGCTTCGGCGATCCGTGTACGCCGACCACCGTGCGCTCTTCTTCGTACACGGCCGGATGCTCGGGGAAGAGCGATGCGACGTGGCCGTCCGGACCGACACCGAGCATGAGGATGTCGAACGCCGGAACCGGCCCGTGGTCCTCGGGACGAACGGCCTTGGCGAGTTCCGCTGCGTAGCGTTCGGCGGCTGCCTCGACGTTGTCGCCGTCCGGACCATCGCTGGCGGCCATCGGGTGCATGCGCGCGGGGTCGGTGGGTACGTGGTCGAGAAGTGCTGCCCGCGCACCGGTTTCGTTGCGTTCCGGGTCACCGGCTGGGAGGAACCGCTCGTCACCCCACCAGACGTCAAGGTGCCGCCAGTCGATCGCGTCCCGGGCGGGGGACTCCGCGAGCGCGGCGAGTACTCCGGTCCCCACCCCGCCTCCAGTGAGGACGACCGAGGCGCTGCCTCGGCTCGCCTGGACGTCGACCAGACGGGTCACCAGGCGGGCCGCGACGGCCTGGGCCAGCAGGTCCTTGTTGGCGTGAACAACGATTTCGGGCGCGCTCATGCCCGTCCTCGCTTCGCTGCGGTCGCGCATGAGGCACTAATGGCGCTGTGTTGACTGATTCGCTCGCTGCGCTCGCTCATGCCCGTCCTCGCTTCGCTGCGGGCTTGCGGGCGCTGGATCGGCCAGCCGACCCGGCCGCGGCCTTGGTGGCTTTGCCTGAGCTCTTGACGCTCGATCTCCCGCCCGGCTCCGCGGTCGACTTCGTGGTGGAACCGCCGGTCGAGCTCGCGGCCGCCTTGGCGGTCGTGGTCTCGGCGGAAGTACTACGCGTGGGCGTCCGGGCCCGGCGTTGCCCGGACTCCCGCTCCAGCTTGCGAAGGAGTTCCTCCACCGTCTGCGCGTAGACGTCGTCCGGGTCGAGCCGGCGTAGCTCCTCAGCCAGGAGTTCGGAGGTGTCGCGGCGTTTCAGCGCGACGTTCCGCTCGGGTTGGCCGGGGATGGAGTACCTCGCGAGCAGGCCGTCGGGGCGGGTGATCGCGATGTCGCCCGATTCGGTGTGCAGCCTGGTCGCGGTGATGCCGGGGCCCTTGCTGGCCTTGACCGTGGCGGGGATGCGCAGCTTTCGGGACAGCCAGGCGGCGATCAGGTCGGCGCTGGCGTTCGCGCGTTCGGCTTCGACTGTCGCACTCTGCACGGGTACGGGGTACTGATCGAGCGCGGCGGCCAGCAGGGCCCGCCACGGAGTGGTCCGGGTCCAGGACAGGTCGGTGTCACCTGGGGCGTACCGGTGGCAGTGCGACTGCAGGGCAGTGAGGGGGCGCCGGTCGGACGCCGCGTCGGTGACCCGGCGCTGCGAGAGCTGTCCGAGCGGGTCCGCGGAGGGTTCGTCGGGTGCCTTGCCGGGCCACCAGGCCACGACCGGCGACTCGGGCAGCAGCAACGGCATCACGACCGACTCGGCGTGCTTGGAGAGTTCGCCGTACAACCGCAGGAGGACGCTCTCACCGCCACCGCCCTCGCCGCCGACACGGACTTCCGCGTCGAGTCTCGGGGCGCCCCGACCCGCTCGGGGAATCACGCCGAGGATGCGGGACGGATGCTCCTTCGCCGCCTGCATGGCGGCCTTGAGCGCGTCGTAGTGGGTGCTTTCGTCGGCGACGACGATGAGGGTGAGCACCATGCCCATGGCCGGGCTGCCCGCGCTGCGGCGCGCCCTGACCAGTGCGGCCGCGATCTCACTCGCGGTCGTGTCAGACAGGTCGATGATCACGGACGCCTCCAGGTCCGGCCGTCCCGGGCGAGCATCTCGTTGGCCGAGGCTGGCCCCCAGGTGCCGGCGGGGTACTGATCGGGCTTGTCATGCTCGGCCCAGTAGTTGACGATCGGGTCGAGGATCTGCCAGGACAGCTCGACCTCCTCATGCCGCGGAAACAGCGGCGGCTCGCCGAGCAGCACGTCGAGGATCAGGCGTTCGTACGCCTCCGGCGACGATTCGGTGAAGGCCCCGCCGTAGGCGAAGTCCATCGTCACGTCGCGGATCTCCATCTGGCTGCCCGGCACCTTCGAACCAAACCGCAGGGTGATGCCCTCGTCGGGCTGGATGCGCATCACCAGGGTGTTGTGGCCGAGTTCCTCGGTGGCCGTCTCGGCGAACGGCAGGTGCGGCGCCCGCTTGAAAACCACGCCCACCTCGGTGACCCGCCGGGCCAGCCGCTTGCCGGTACGCAGGTAGAACGGCACGCCGGCCCAGCGCCGGGTGTCGATCTCGAGCTTGATCGCGGCGTACGTCTCGGTGCGCGAGTCGGCGGGGATGCCTTCCTCCCCGAGGTAGCCGGGGACCTTCACGCCGCCGGCCCAGCCCTCGGCGTACTGTCCCCGCGCCGTGTGCAGGTCGAGCCGGCGGGGGAGTTGCACCGCGGCGAGGACCTTCTGCTTCTCGATCCGCAGGCTCTTGGCGTCGAAGCTCACCGGCTCCTCCATGGCGTTGAGCGCGAGGAGCTGGAGCAGGTGGTTCTGGATCACGTCGCGGGCCGCGCCGATGCCGTCGTAGTAGCCCGCGCGCCCTTCGATGCCGATGTCCTCGGCCATCGTGATCTGCACGTGGTCGACGTAGTTGGCGTTCCACACGGGTTCGTACAACTGGTTGGCGAACCGCAGCGCCAGGATGTTCTGGACGGTCTCCTTGCCGAGGTAGTGGTCGATGCGGAAGACCGCCTCGGGCGGGAAGACCTCCGACACGATGCGGTTGAGCTCGCGCGCGCTCTGGAGGTCGTGGCCGAACGGCTTCTCGACCACGACCCGGCGCCAGTGTCGCGGACTCTGGTCGGCCAGCCCGTGCTCCTTGAGCTGGCGGATCGTCACGGGGAACATCCGCGGCGGCACCGAGAGGTAGAACGCGTGGTTGCCGTTCGTGCCGCGTTCGCGGTCGAGGTCCTCGATCGTGGCGCGGAGACGTTCGAACGACGCATCGTCGCCGAGCTCCCCGGGCACGAACCGGCAGCCTTCCTTGAGCTGCTTCCAGACCTCCTCCCGGAACGGCGTCCGCGCGTGCTCCTTCACCGCGTCGTGGACGATCTGCTCGAAGTCTTGGTTCGCCCAGTCCCGCCGGGCGAAACCCACCAGCGCGAAGCCGGGTGGGAGCAGGCCGCGGTTGGCGAGGTCGTAGACCGCTGGGAGAAGCTTCTTGCGGGCCAGGTCGCCGGTGACGCCGAAGATGATGAGGCCGCACGGACCGGCGATGCGGGGCAGCCGGCGGTCCTGAGGATCGCGGAGGGAGTTGCTGTCAGGAGCGGGTACGCCGGCTACCGCGACCGAGCCGTAGGGGCGCCCGTGTGTCGGCGCGAGGCCCGCGTCATCCGCGTCTCTCTGACGCGTGTCGGGACTTGCTGTGTCGGTCATGAGTTCGCCTTTCCGGCTGACTCGAGAAGCTGGCGTATCCCGGCTGGCCGGTCGGTGAGGTGCAGCCGGACTACTGGCCTGCCGGTTTTGACGAGGACCCGCGCGTCGCCCGCGGCCTGGGCGCGCTGGAGTTGGCCGAAGGTGTACGGCCGGTCGGGGACCGCGAGGTCCTCACGTACGTCCCCGGTGATCTGGACGAACGCACCGTCCCGGTGCCCGCCCTTGTGGTACTGCCCCGTCGAGTGGAGGAACCGCGGTCCCCAGCCGAAGGTCGTCTGGACGCCGCTGCCGGCGGCCACCAGGTCGCGGAGCTTCGCCACGTCGGCGTCGGCATCGCGGTCGAGGTACGCCTGCACCGCGAGGTAGCCGGTCGGCCGGACCAGCTGCCGCAGCGACCCGAAGAGGTGGTCGAGCGAGCGCGCACCGCCCAGCGTGTCGGGCTCGGCGTACACCTCCACGGCGCCCTCAGCCCACGCACGCGGCAGGCCGTCACCGGTGCCGGGGGAGTCCAGCAGCGACCGCGCCTGGCGCTTGGCCTCCTCGACGTCGGGCTGGTCGAAGGGGTTGATCCCGATCACCCGGCCGGCGACCGCGACCGCCGTCTCCCACAGGAAGAACATCGCGCCGAGTGGGCCGTCGGTGATGATCTGGCCCTCGACCGGGTGCTCGGGGGTTCCGATCGCGACCGGGGTGGCATCAGGACCAGCGGTCGCCCAGCCCGGCGTCTGCGCGGTGGATCTCCCGACGTCGACCGGCAGCAGGCCGAGCCCGCGCTTCCCGGTGGACTCGGCGATCAATTGCTCCGCCCACGCCGCGAAGCCCCTGATCGACGTCGCGCCCTCGGCGAGGACGACCTTCTCGCGACCGAGCTGATGCGCGGCACCGAGCGCGGCGCCCAACGCCAGAGCGGGGTTGCTGGGAGACGACGCGGCCAGGTCGGCGGCGACCGCCTCGGCCTCGTCAAGAAGGTCGGCGGTGTCGACGCCAGCGAGTCCCGCCGGCACCAGCCCGAACGCCGTCAACGCGCTGTAGCGACCGCCGACGTCCGGGTCGGCGTGGAACACCTTGCGGTATCCCTCGCTCTCCGCGATCTTGGCGAGGGGTGAGCCCGGATCGGTGACGACGACCATCCGGCTCGGTCCGTCGATGCCCGCCTCGGCGAACGCCTGGAGGTAGGCGCGCCGCTGGCTGTCGGTCTCGACGGTCGTGCCGGACTTGCTGGAGACGACCAGGACGGTGCGTTCGAGCCGGTCGGCGAGCGCCCGCCGGACCACGCCCGGGTCAGTCGAGTCGAGCACGGTCAGCTCCACACGCGCCGTGGCCGCGATGACCTCAGGAGCAAGCGACGACCCGCCCATGCCGGCGAGGACCACGTGGTCGAGACCCTCCTGGCGGAAGTCTGCGCGTAGCGCGTCGATCTCCGCCAGGAGCGGCCGCGAGGTCTGGGGCAGGTCGACCCAGCCGAGCCGGACCGCCGCCTCAGACTCCGCGTCCGGGCCCCAGAGCGACGTGTCCTTGCGGGCCAGGGCCGGCGCCACGTCGTCCTTGACCAACTGGTCGAGGACCGCTCCGCCGTCCGGCTGGTCGACCTCGACGCGGAGGTCTCCCGTCACTGGCGTGCTCCCTCCAGAGCGTTGCCCACGGTGTCCAGGACTTCCTTCCAGCTGGCCGCGAACTTCTCCACGCCCTCGTCCTCGAGCACCCGCACCACGTCGTCGTAGCTGATGCCGAGCGCGTCCAGGTCGTTGATCACCTCACGCGCCTCGGCGTACCGTCCCCGGACGGTGTCCCCGTGGACCTCGCCGTGGTCGTCGAACGCGTTGATCGTCGCCTCGGGCATGGTGTTGACGACGCCGGCCGTCACCAGCTCGGTGACGTAGATGGTGTCGGGAAGGCTCGGGTCCTTGGTCGAGGTGGATGCCCACAGCGGCCGCTGCGGCTTGGCCCCGGCGGCCTCGAGGGCCTGCCAGCGGTCTCCAGCACCGCCGCCTTCCTGGGGACGACCCCAGACCCCGAAAACTTCTTCGTACGCCTCGAACGCCAACCGCGCGTTGGCGATCGCCGCCTTGCCGCGCAGTCCCTTCCCCTGGTCGGAGCCGAGCTTGTCGAGGCGCTTGTCGACCTCGGTGTCGACCCGGCTGACGAAGAACGACGCCACACTCCCGATCGTCGCGAGGTCGTGGCCGTTGGCCTTCGCCTGCTCCAGGCCGGTGAGGAAGGCGTCCATGACCTCGCGGTAACGCTGGATCGCGAAGATCAGGGTGACGTTGACGCTGATGCCCTCGGCGAGGGCGGCCGTGATCGCGGGCAGGCCCTCGCGGGTCGCCGGGATCTTGATGAAGAGGTTCGGCCGGTCGACGAGCCACCACAGAGCGCGGGCCTCGGCGATCGTCCGCTCGGTGTCGCGGGCCAGCCGGGGGTCGACCTCGATCGAGACCCGACCGTCCACGCCGCCGCTCGCGTCGTACGCCGGCCGGAGCACGTCGCATGCCCAGCGGATGTCGTACGTCGTGAGCGCCCGGACAGCCTCCTCGACGTCGACGCCTCGGATCGCGAGGTCCCGTGTCTGCTCGGCGTACTCATCGGCGTCGGCGAGCGCCTTGGAGAAGATCGTGGGATTGCTGGTCACGCCGACGACGTGCTTGTCGTGGACGAGTTCGGCGAGGTTGCCCGAGCTCAGCCGCTGGCGGGAAACGTCGTCGATCCAGATGGCGACGCCCGCCTCGGCGAGAGCCTGGAGTCGGTCGGTCATGTCGTCTCCTTCAACGTCGAGGTAGGAGTGGCGACGCAGCACCTAGCCGCGGGCGGCCGCGATGCTCTCCCTCGCGGCCTCCGCCACCGCGTCCTCCGTTATTCCGAACTCCCGGAAGATGGTCTTGTAATCCGCCGACGCGCCGAAATGTTCGAGCGAGATGGTGCGACCTGCGTCACCCACGAAGCGGTGCCACGGCTGCGCGACGCCCGCCTCGACACTGACCCGGGCCCGGACCGTCGGCGGCAGCACCGTGTCGCGGTAGGCCTGGTCCTCCGCGTCGAACCACTCCACGCAGGGCATCGAGACCACGCGGGCGCCGATGCCTTCCTCCGCGAGCTTCGCGCGGGCGGCGACGGCGAGCTGCACCTCCGAACCGGTTGCGATGAGGATCACGTCCGGCAGCTGGCCGCCGGGTGCGTCGACCAGGGTGTAGCCACCCCGACCCACCTCGTCGGCCGAGGCGAACCCACTGCCTTCGGAACGATCGAACGTCGGGAGGTTCTGGCGGGTGAGGGCCAACGCCTTCGGGCCGTTCGCGCGTTCGAGGGTGTACCGCCAGGCGGCGGCCGCCTCGTTGGCGTCGGCCGGGCGGACGACGTCCAGGCCAGGGATCGCCCGGAGTGCCGCGAGGTGCTCGACCGGCTGGTGGGTCGGGCCGTCCTCGCCGAGACCGATGGAGTCGTGGGTCCAGACGTAGGTCACCGGCAGCTTCATGAGGGCGGCGAGCCGGACGGCCGGGCGCATGTAGTCGCTGAACACGAGGAACGTGCCGCCGTAGGGGCGGGTGCCGTCGTGCAGGGCGATGCCATTGAGGATCGCGCCCATGCCGTGCTCACGGATGCCGAAGTGCAGGACCCGGCCGTACAAGTCGCCGCTGAACTCCTTGGTGGCGTACTCCGGCGGGATGAAGGACGGCTGGCCATCAGGCGTGGTGTTGTTGGACTCAGCGAGGTCGGCTGAGCCTCCCCACAGCTCCGGCAGCACTGGCGCCAGCGCACTGATCACCGCGCCGGAGGCCTTGCGGGTGGCGACGTCCTTGCCCGCGGAGAAGGAGGGGATCGCGGTCTCCCAGCCGTCGGGCAGCCGCCGGACCCGCATCCGGTCGAACAACTCGGCCCGCTCGGGGCTGGCGGCGCGCCAGTCCTGGTAGGCCGCCTCCCACTCCTCGTGCACCTTCGCCCCGCGTTCGCGCAGCTCCCGCACGTGGGAGAGGACGTCGTCGGCGACGTCGAACGCCTTGTCAGGATCGAAGCCGAGGACCCGCTTGGTGGCAGCCACCTCCTCTGCGCCGAGCGCCGAGCCGTGTGCCTTGCCGGTGTTCTGAGCGTTGGGGGCTGGCCAGGCGATGATCGTCTTGAGGACGATGAGCGACGGGCGGTCAGTCTCGGCGATCGCGCGCTGGTAGGCCTGCCACAGGGCCTCGACGTCCTCGACGTACTTGTCAGAACGCCGCCACTCCACCGTCTGCACGTGCCAGCCGTACGCCTCGTAGCGGGCGCCGACGTTCTCGGAGAGGGAGATGTTGGTGTCGTCCTCGATCGAGATCTGGTTGGCGTCGTACAACATGATCAGGTTGCCGAGCTTCTGGTGCCCGGCAAGCGCGCTGGCCTCGTGGCTGATGCCCTCTTCGATGTCGCCGTCGCTGGCGACGACGTAGATGTGGTGGTCAAACGGGCTGGTGCCGGGCGCGGCGTCGGGGTCGAACAACCCGCGTTCGCGGCGGGCGGCCATCGCCATGCCGACCGCGTTGCCGATGCCCTGGCCGAGCGGGCCGGTGGTGGTCTCGACGCCCGGGGTGTGGCCGTGCTCGGGGTGGCCCGGCGTGCGGCTGCCCCACTGGCGGAAGTGCTGGAGGTCCTCGAGATCGAGCAGGCCGGCGTAGAACAGCTGGATGTAGAGCGTCAGGCTCGAGTGCCCACAGGACAGGACGAACCGGTCGCGGCCGGCCCAGTCCGGGTCAGCCGGGTCATAGCGCATGAGGCGTTGGTAGAGCAGGTACGCCGCCGGCGCCAGACTCATCGCGGTGCCGGGATGGCCGTTCCCGGTGTTCTCCACCGCGTCCATGGCAAGCACTCGGATGGTGTCCACTGCCCGCTTGTCGAGGTCGTTCCACTGGAGGGGGAGAGACACGTCGTTCATGCTCTCGCTACTCTCGCTCATGCGTTCGATCGGCTCCTGTCGCAAGAGATGAGGTCGGCACCGCTTTGGAGCCTACTCAGCTTCCGTGGTGGCCGGTCAGTGACGCCCCTCCTCGGCGAGTCCGGCGCGAGTCCAGCCGGCGACTCCTTCGGCCCCGCCGCCCGTCTCGGTGGTCGTGACCACCTAGACTGGCGGCCGTTCCTCTTGGCCGGACCGTCCGGCTGACGCTCTGGCTTTCGAGGTTTTCGTGGCGGCTGTCGACTCCGGGCCCTCCGTGGGCGAGACGGGTGTCGGTGCTCCTTCCAGTCAGTCGAGTTGGCGTGACGTGGTGGCGGCCTATGTCGCACTCACCAAACCCCGGATCATCGAACTCCTGCTGGTCACGACTGTTCCAGTGATGTTCCTCGCCAAGGGGGGCGTGCCTTCCCTCGGCCTGGTGCTCGCGACGGTGGTCGGTGGGATCCTCGCTGCCGGCAGCGCCAACACCCTCAACTGCGTTCTCGACCGCGACATCGACGAGGTGATGCGGCGCACCCGCCGCCGGCCGTTGCCACGGCACTCGGTGGGCCCAGGTAGCGCGCTCGTCTTCGGACTCGTCCTCGGCCTGGTCGCCACGCTGTGGCTCGGGTTGCTCGTCAACTGGCTGTCGGCGCTCCTCGCGCTCGCCGCCAACGCGTTCTACATCTTCGTCTACACGCTGGTCCTCAAGCGGCGTACGTCCCAGAACATCGTGTGGGGCGGTATCGCCGGATGCTTCCCGGTCGTGATCGGGTGGACCGCGGTGCGGGACTCCCTCGACTGGGCGCCGTTCGCGCTGGTGCTGGTGGTCTTCTTCTGGACGCCGCCGCACACCTGGACGCTGGCGATGCGCTACCGCGACGACTACGCCGCGGCCGGGGTTCCGATGCTTCCGGTGGTCGCGACCGAGCGTGCGGTGGCCTGGCAGGTGGTCGCCTACTCCGCCGCCACCGTCGTCGCGTCGCTGGCGCTGTGGCCGATGGCCGGCACCGGGTGGCTCTACCCAGTGGCCGCCGCCGCGCTGGGCGCCGTCGTGATGGTGGAGGCGTTCGCTCTCGTCCGCCGGGTCGCCCGGGGCAAGATCGGGCTCGACCTACGGCCGATGCGCTTCTTCCACTGGTCCAACCTCTACCTCGCGCTCCTCTTCGTCGCGGTCGCGCTCGACCCGCTGCTGCTCCGCTGACCGTGTCGTCGTGGGTGGGCCGTTGTCGGTCTGGTCAGTGGACAGGTGGTTCAGACTGCGGTGCCAGATCAGTACGCTGGCGCGTGTGTAGCTCGTCGCGCAGAGCGTGCGACGACGTCTGGCCTTCTCGGAGGTTTCGCCGCAGATGACGGGTTCTGAGCAGCTCGACTGGCTTCCGATCCACCTCGACTGGCCGAACTGCCTCAACGCCCGTGACGTCGGCGGCATGCCGACGGCGGACGGCGGCACGATCCGAACGGGCGCGCTGGTCAGAACCGACCACCACGGCAAACTCAACGCTGACGGGATCGCGGCACTCGAGGCGTACGGCGTGAGCCGGATCATCGACCTGCGCCGGGAGCGGGAGTGCGAGCGGAAGCCGAGCCCGTTCGCCTCCACGGACCACTACCAGAACATCCCGGTCCAGAACCCCGCCGATTCCGACAACGAGACGCTCACGCTCGCCGAGATCTACATGACGATGCTGGACACGCGGCCGAAGCTGTTCGCCTCCGCCGTGGCCGCGATCGCCGACGCCCCCGCTGGTGCCGTTGTGGTGCACTGCGCCGGTGGCAAGGACCGCACCGGCATGGTCGTCGCGATGGCGCTCTACCTCGCGGGCGTCTCGCCGGCGATGATCGCGTACGACTACTCCCTCACGGAGCAGCGGCTGGTGGACGAGAGCGCCGAGTACCTGCTCGGCGTCACCGACCCCGAGCAGCGCGAGATCGTCCGTCGCCTGCAGCCCACACCCGCGACCAACATGCTGGCCACCCTCGATCACCTGCAGAACCGCCACGGCGGCGTGAGTGCCTACCTTCAGGCGGGCGGACTCGCGCAGGAGCAGGTTGACGCGCTGCGGGAGCGGCTCCGCGACTCCTGAAGTGTGTGCGCCGGGTCCACCCAATCAGGGAACCCACCAGATCAGCTCACTCAGGCTGCGGCGCGGTCGTCGAGTGGGCGGCGGCGCAGTGCGGTGTCGGTCAGCGAGCGCGGGGGAAAGAGCGCGTTGGGGTTGTATCGGTTGGTCCCGGGCGGCACGATTTCGTCGATCCGGTCGAGGGTCGCATTGTCCAGGGTGAGCGCGGCGCCCTTGAGTAGATCCTCCAGTTGTTGCATGGTCCGCGGTCCGATGATCGCCGAGGTGACGGCGGGGTGGGCCACGGTGAAGGCTACGGCCAGCTGTGGGAGGGTGCAGCCGATGCTTGTCGCGAGTTCGACAAGCTGTTCGACGATGTCGAGCTTGGCGGCATTTTCAGCGACCGTGGGATCGAATTGCGCCGGCCGAAGTGCGGCACGGCCGGTTGACAGGTCGATGGGCTGGTCCTTGCGGTACCTGCCGGTGAGGAACCCGAAGGCGAGTGGGCTCCAGACCAGTACCCCCATTCCGTAGCGCTGGCAGACGGGCAGGAGCGAGGACTCGATCCCGCGGGCCAGAATCGAGTAGGGCGGCTGCTCGGTGCGGAAGCGTCCGAGGCCGCGACGCTCGGAGACGTTGTGTGCCTCGACGATCTCCTCAGCCGGGAACGTTGAGCAACCGAAGGCGCGGATCTTTCCCTGGTGCACGAGGTCGCTGAGCACCGAGAGCGTCTCCTCGATGTCGGTAGAGTGGTCGGGGCGGTGGACCTGGTAGAGGTCGATCCAGTCGGTGTTCAGGCGCTTGAGGCTGCCCTCGACCGCCTTGAGGATCCAACGCCGTGAGTTGCCACTGCGGTTGCGGCCCTCGCCCATTTGGAAGTGCGCTTTGGTGGCGAGGACGACGTCGTTACGGCGCCCCCGCAGCGCCTTTCCCACGATTTCCTCGGACTCACCCTGTCCATACATGTCGGCGGTGTCGACGAAGTTGATCCCCTGGTCGAGCGCGGCGTGGATGATGCGGGCACAGTCGTCGTGGTCGGAGTTGCAGCCAGCCTGGAACATCATGGTCCCGAGGCAATGGACACTGACCTCGATACCGGTTCCGCCGAGGGTGCGATAGCGCATGGTGATACTCCCTTATTGATTCAACCGATCACACAAAGCGACAGAAGCGTCGATCGCACGGGGACTCTAGGATCTAGAGTCGGCTCTAGGTCAACCCGCTACCCTGCACGCCATGGCTGAGGTCACAACAAGTCTGAGCATCGGACAGGTCGCCGAACGCACCGGCTTGAGCGTTCACGCCCTGCGCTTCTACGAGCACGAGGGCCTCTTCGTCAACCCCGTGCAACGCGGATCTGGCGGGCGGCGCATCTACAGCCAGGATGACGTGGACTGGCTCACCGTCTGCATCATTCTCCGAGCCTCAGGCATGCCCCTGCCCGCGCTCCGCCGATACGCCGACCTCGTCAGAAAGGGAGCCGGAAACGAGGAAGAACGGCTCACGGTCCTGCGCGAGCACCAAGCGCACGTCACCACCCAGATCGGCAGGCTCACCGAATGCCTGGATCTGATCACGTTCAAGGTCGGCGTGTATGAGGACCTCCTCGATCAGGGCGGCGCCGCTGACCACCAATGTCACGCTTCATCCCCTTCGACAGACGAAGAACAACCACCAATATCATCTGCCAGTTCATAGAGATGATTCGTGATCATGAAGGTCTTCGGGACGTAGAGCCCTTTCTGGCTTCATGTTTCACCGAACCCGGCTAGGCGGTGATCCTGAGCCGTCGCCTACGCACGCCTCGCCTTCTTACGCCGAGAGTGCGGCCTCGATCTCCGCGAGCTGCTCGCTGGTCAGCGTGACGCGACCGGCCGCGGCGTTCGACTCCAGTTGCGCGACGGTGGAGCTGCTTGGGATCTGCGGTCCCATGCCGGGCAGCGTGAGGAGGTACGCCAGTGCGAGTTGGCTCACCTCGATCTCCCACGCCTCGGCCAGCTTCACCAACCGGCGTACCACCGCGAGCTTCTCGGGCGTCGCTGCCGCGGCCAGCCGGCCCTCGTCGTGGAGGCGGTCACCCGCGCCCGCCTTCGCCGGGTCGAGGTACCTCGTGGTCAGCAGTCCACCAGCGAGCGGGCTGTAGGGGACGTAGGCGACCCCCTGCGCCGCGCAGAGCTCCAGGGCGCCCACGAACCGTTCCGGCTCGCGGTTCACCGGGTCGAACTGGTTTTGTACGGCGACCGGACGGCAGCGCCGCGACAATGTCTCCTGGACCTTCAGGTAATCCGCGAGCTGGTCCCGCGTGAAGTTGGAGACGGCGAAGTAGCGGACGACGCCCTGGCGTACCAGATCTTCGATCGTCTCCAGGCTCTCCTCGATCGGCACGCCCGGGTCGAAGCGGTGGAAGTACAGCACGTCCACGTAGTCGAGCTGCAGACGGGCGAGCGAGGCACGCAACGCGTCCACGATGTTGGTCCGCGACAGCCCGGAGTGGTTGGGCGTCGCGCCGTCCATGCCACCGTGCAGCTTCGTCGCCAACACGATGTTGCGGCGCTGCTCCGGGTTGGCCCGCAGCCACCGCCCGATCAGGCGTTCGGAGTTACCGGAGCCGGCGTTGTAGCGGTTGGCGGTGTCCCAGAACGTCACGCCGAGCTCGATCGCCCGGTCGAAGATCGCGAACGCCGTCCGCTCGTCGACTCGGGCGCCGTCGCCGGTGTGCGGGTATCCGAACTTCCAGGTGCCCAGGCCGATCGCCGAAGCCTGCAGCCCCGACGCGCCGACGCGGCGGTACGGCATGCCGTTGAACTCCTCGGCCATGAACGGAACGTCGTACAGGTCCGGGCGTGGGGTCAGGTAGTCCATGCCGTCCTCTCGTCTCGGGTTGGGCGCACGGGGCAGGTGGGCCAGCGCCGGGATGGGTTCCTCGATGCTCGATCCTTCCCGAGTCACGCGATCAGGGGAAGGCGCTTTCCGGTCTTGGTTCTCAGCTCCGCGTGCGCGCTTCCTCCGCGGGGCGGCGGGTGCACGGATGCTGGCAGGCCTGCCGGACTCCTGGCAACGGATTCGTCGTGACCGCCACGCCTCGGCGTACCGTCAGCAGCGCGATCACCCCACCAAGTCCGCACAGGCCCGCCGCGATCAGCATCGCCCGGCTGAATCCCGGCCCCAACGGCCCGCCGTGGGTGCTGATGCCGGCCAGCGGCGGGAGCACGGCGACGGCGAGCAGCGACGCCGTACGCGCGACCGCGTTGTTGACGCCCGAAGCCGTGCCGACCTGGTGCTCGGGTACGGACGCGAGCACGGTCGACGTGAGGGGTGCCACGGTGATCGTCAGTCCCAGACCGAAGATCGCGACCGCCGGCAGGATCACGGTCCAGTACGACGCACCCGGCACGATCCGCGACATCAGCGCGAGCCCGACCCCCGCCACCAGCGGCCCCAGCGTCATCGGCGCGCGCGGGCCGACCCGTTGGGCGAACGCGCCCATCCGTGACGACAGCAGCAACATCAGCACGGTGATCGGCAGCGTCGCGACACCCGCCACCAGGGCGGAGTAGCCAAGCGACTGTTGCAGTTGCAGGGCGACGAGGAAGAGCGCGCCGCCGAGCGACGCGTACACCGTGAACGTCGTGAGGTTCGCGCCGGTGAACTGGCGCGAACGGAAGACGTCGAGCGGCAGTAGCGGGGCCCGGCTGCGCGCCTCGATCACGGGGAACGCCACCAGCCCGAGGACACCGACAGCGATCGCGACGATGGTACGGGTGGTCCATCCGGTCGAGGGGAACTCGATCATCGTGTACGTCAGCCCGGTGAGGCCGAGGGTGATCGCGGCGGCTCCAGCCAGGTCGAGCCGCGCCGGCGCGCTCGGGTCCCGGCTCTCGGGCACGTGTCGCAGGGTGACCCACAGGGCGGCCGCCGTGAGCGGCAGGTTGAGGAAGAACACCCACCGCCAGGACGCCGCGACCACCAGCCAGCCACCCACGAACGGCCCGATCGCCGAGGCGACGCCGGTGAGTCCCGCCCACAGCCCCACGGCCCGGCCCCGGTCGTCGGAACGCAGCGACGCGTCGATCAACGCCAGGCTGCCGGGTACCAACAGCGCACCACCGACGCCTTGGACCAGGCGGGCGACGATGAGCGCCGGACCGGTGGGGGCGAGCCCGCAGGCCAACGAGGCCAGCGTGAACGCGACGAGCCCGATCGAGAAGACCAGCCGCCGGCCGTACCGATCGCCGAGGACGCCGCCCAACAACAGCAGCGCACTCAACGACAGCAGGTAGCCGTCGAGGACCCACTGCTGCACGACCAGTCCGCCGCCGAGGTCGCGGCCGATCGCTGGCAAGGCGATGTTGACAACCGAGCCGTCCAGGAGCGCCACCCCGGAGCCGAGAACGGCGGCGAGGACGATGCGGCGGCCGCGGGCGGAGGCCAGTTCGATGGACTGCCTCGCCTCTGGTGGCCTCGCAGGCGACGGCACGCTCATGACCAGGACCCTTCCGTTTGTCGCCGCAGTCCCTCCATGGTGTACCCACAGGTGCGGGTGGTCCCTCCCGGGCGATGCCCGGGTGGGGCCGGAACCACACAGCCCGGTACACTCTCCACGCGACGGCGTCCGCCGTCTCTCGTGCGGGCGAGCCGCCCGCGTGGTCGCCTCCGAGTGTTCCGTTCCCGTCCGCGGGCATGCGCGGAGTGGTTCCCTGTGTGAAGGGCCAGTCCAGCGCGAGCGTCTAGCCCGTTGTCGTCGTGCGTGCCACCGACCGGAAGTTGCGGCCGCTGTTCACGACGGAGCACTAGTTCTTTATGCCCCAATCGTCCTCATCGGATTCCTACCGCGCCGCCAACACCAGCTCGTTCCAGGGGCGCGACGGCAGTTCCCACCGCACCAACTCCCGGCGCTCTGACTTCCGCCGCACCGAAACCCGCCGCACCAACCCGCGTCGCGGCGACGGTGGGTACACCGGTTCACGCAACGGCGAGTCCCGCGTCACCGAGTTCCGCGGCCGCGAGTCCCGGAACGGCGAGTCCCGCAACGGCCAGTACCGGGACCGTGAATTCCGGAACGGCGAGTCGCGGGACCGTGAGTTCCGCAGTACGGACTCCCGGCGTACCGAGTCGCGGCGCGGCCAGTCGCGCCGTTCTGATCAGTTCCGCGGCCGTCCGCGGGAGCGTGGCGGCGCTCAGCAGCGGGAGCGGGCCATCGACCCCGCCAGCGTCCTCGAACGCGAACTCGAGGCTGCCCTCGACGCCGCCGCCGCGGTCGAGCCGGCCGACCTCCCGACCCAGTTCGCCGAAACCGGATTGCCCGCTCGCCTGGTGGAAGCCCTCGCCCGGCGCGGGATCGAGCAGCCCTTCCCGATCCAGGCGCGGACCCTGCCGGACGCGCTGGCCGGCCGGGATGTCCTCGGACGCGCGCAGACCGGCTCGGGCAAGACGCTGGGGTTCGGCCTGCCGATGCTCGCCCGCCTCGGTGGGGATTCCCGCGAGCCCGGCAAACCTCGTGGCCTTGTGCTGGTGCCCACCCGCGAACTCGCGCAACAGGTCGCGGACGCGCTGACACCGCTCGGGCGGCGGCTCGGCCTCGAACTCACCACGGTGTACGGCGGTGCGTCGATGCGGCGCCAGGTGATGGCGCTGCGTGCGGGGGTCGACATCGTGGTCGCGACGCCGGGGCGCCTGATCGACCTCACCGAGCAGGGGGAGTGCGACCTGTCCGAGGTGAGCATCAGCGTCCTGGACGAAGCCGACTACATGGCCGACCTCGGGTTCCTGCCGGCGGTGACCCGGCTCCTCGACATGACGCCGACCGGTGGGCAGCGGCTGCTGTTCTCGGCCACCCTGGACCGGGGTGTGAGCCGGTTGGTGGATCGCTACCTGACGGATCCGGCGTTCCACGCCGTCGCCCCGGCGGCCGCGCCGGTCGAGTCGGTCGAACACCGCGTCTTCACCCTGAGCCCCGATGACAAGGTGGCGGTCGCAGCGGAGATCGCCTCGCGGCCCGGCCGCACCCTCTTCTTCGTACGCACCAAGCACGGCGCCGACCGGCTGGTCAAGCAACTCCACCAGGAAGGTATCGAGTCGGCCGCCATCCACGGCAACCTCAAGCAGGGCGCCCGCCGTAAGGCGCTGGCTGGGTTCGCCTCCGGTGCGCCCAGGGTGCTCATCGCCACCGATGTCGCGGCACGCGGTATCCACGTCGATGACGTCGACCTCGTGGTGCACTACGACCCGTCGGCTGATCACAAGGACTACCTCCACCGGTCGGGCCGGACGGCGCGGGCCGGCGCCAGCGGCACCGTGATCTCGTTGATCTTCCCCGACCAGTCCCGCGACGTGGCCAAGCTGCACAAGCTGGCGAAGGTCAGCGCGACCGTCGTCGAGGTGGCGCCGGGGCACGAGGCCGTCCGCGACGTGGCGGCCTCCGGCACGCCGATCGTCGTACGCCGTCCAGAGCCTCTGGAGGCCCGGCGCCAGAACGCGCGGCCCCGGCAGCGCGGCCAGCGCGCCGATCGCTTCGAGGGTGCCAAGCGTTCGTGGCGGCCCAAGCGCCCGAAGGGTGACCGCAGGCCGCGGCAGGAGGACGGCGCGCGTCGCCGGGCGTCCTAACGATTCTGGTCGGTTCCCGCTCCGTTCAAGCTGCCGCGATCTGCCGGCGCGAGGGCCGTTCCAAATGATCACGTATACGTGGCGCGTACCTGCTTCACCTGGCATCGACACCATGTGAAGCAGGCAATGACCACGTATACGTGATCATTCAGGCCGCTGAGAGGCCCGCGTGACCGCCTACACGTCAGTCCGCGCCCAAAGCGCGGTAATCAGGCGTGGATGGTGATTCGCCGGGCGGGGTCAGCCCTTGGATCCGGCGCCGACCGGTGCGAACTCGGTAGGCCCTGCCGGCGCGGGAGCGTCCACGTTGACACGTTCTCGCGTACCCAACATCGTCCAAATCGCCGCGGCCACAGTGAGGGCCGCGCCGAGCAGGTGGGCGCCGACGATGACCGCCGGCAGTCCGGTGAAGTACTGCGTGAAGCCGACCACTCCCTGAGCGAGCTCGGCGATCAGGAGCCAGGTGGCGGCCCGCTGGGCGCGCGCCGGAGCGCCCGTCGCGCGGAGGGCGACCAGGGTCCCGATCGTCAGACCGACGAGGAGGAACACCAGGTCCGCGTGCAGCTGGCTCATCATCTCGGGATCGAGGCCGTTACGGGGCGCTCGCGCGTCGCCGGCGTGCGGGCCGCTTCCCGTCACGATGGTCCCGACGTACATCACAACGAAGGTGACCACGAACGTCGCGATGGCCAACCGGCGTACCGGCACCGGCACCGTCGGGCGCACCGGCCCTTCCGGCTCGCCCACCCGCCGCACGAGAACGACCGCGACCGTGATGAGGGCCGGCGACACCAGGAAGTGCGCCGAGACCACCCAGGGGTTGAGGTCGGTCAGGACGGTCATACCGCCCATCACGGCCTGGAACGGAATGCCCAGCAGCAGCACCGTCGACAGGCGGATCAGGTCACGCCGGCGCGGTCGCATCCGCAGCGCGGCGAGCCAGGCCAGGCCGACAACGATGGCGACCACGAAGGTCAGCAGGCGGTTGCCGAACTCGATCAACCCGTGGATCCCGAGCTCGGGGTGCGAGACGAACGACTCGCTGCTGCACTGCGGCCAACTCGGGCAGCCGAGCCCTGATCCGGTGAGCCGGACCGCGCCGCCGGTGACGACGATGAGGATGTTGGCGACCAGGGACGCGAGCGCGAGCCCCCGCATCTGCGGGACGGTCGGGCGGGGAAGAGGCACGGGCCAAGCCTAAGAGCGCCCGAGGGCGAACCACCCGGCGGGCACCCGCCAGGCCCTTACTCCCAGCGGAACGTACGGGCGGTCGCGACCGCGGCGAGGACCGCCCACGCCGCCAGGATGCCGAGCGCGATCCCGATGCCGCCCCAGGCGAGTCCTGCCTCCACGCCCAATGCGTGCCGCAGTCCTTCCGCGAGCGCGCCCGACGGCAACAGCGCGACCACCGGCTGGATGGGGGCGGGGTAGGCCTCGACGGGTACCAACGTCGCGCCGCCCGCGACCAGCAGGAGGTAGACGAGGTTGGCGGCGGCGAGGGTGGCCTCGGCGCGCAGCGTGCCGGCCATCAGGAGGCCGAGGGCGCCGAACGCCGAGGTGCCCGCGACGATCATGAGGACCGCGGCGGCGATGCCGGTCGCGTCGACGGCGGGCCGCCAACCCAGCAGCCAGGCAACGGGCACGATGAGCAGCAGCTGGAGCGCCTGGACCAGCAGCACCGCCAGCACCTTCCCCGCCAGCAGACCCGTCCGGGGAAGTGGCGACGCACCGAGGCGTTTGAGGACGCCGTACCGCCGTTCGAACGCGGTCGCGATGGCCAGGCTGGTGAACGCGGTCGACATGACCGCCAGCGCGATGACACCAGGTGCGAGTACGTCAATCCGGGGTTGCGCGCCGAGCGACAGGCCCGGCGCGAGAGCGCCCGCCACGAGCAGCAGGATCGGTACGACCAGGGCCAGGACCAGCTGCTCGCCGTTCCGGAGCAGCAGCCTGGCCTCCATCAGCCCCTGGGCGAGCACCATCCGGGGAAGCGGTGCGGCGCCTGGTCGCGGCGCGAAGGTTCCAGTGGTCACGGCTGCAACTTCCGTCCGGTGAGCTCGAGGAAGACGTCCTCCAGGTTGTGGCGCTCGACCGCGAGATCGTCGGGGAGTACGCCGTTGGACGCACACCAGGCGGTCACCGTGGCGAGCAGGTGCGGGTCGATCGTGCCGAGGACCAGATAGCTGCCTGGCGCGGGTTCCCGGACCCGGCTGCCCTCGGGCAGGGCGGCGACCAGTGACCGCACGTCGAGCCCGGCGGGTCCGCGGAACCTCAGGCTGTTCGCCGCGCCGCGGGAGGTGAGCTCGGCGGGGGAGCCGGACGCGATCACCCGACCACCGTCGATGACGTGCACCTGGTCGGCGAGGCGTTCGGCCTCCTCCATGTAGTGCGTCGTCAGTACGACGGAGACGCCGTCGCGGCGAAGGTCCTCGATCAGCTCCCAGGTCGCGCGCCGGGCCAGCGGGTCGAGACCGGCCGTCGGCTCGTCGAGGAAGGCCAGCTCGGGCCGTCCGACGATGGCCATCGCGAGGGAGAGGCGCTGCTTCTGGCCGCCGGAGAGCCGGCGGTACGGCGTACGCCCGCACGAGCCGAGGTCGAGCCGCTGGACGAGCATGTCCACGTCGAGGGGGTTCGCGTGGAGTCGGGCGACATGGTGGAGCATCTCGGTCGCGCGGACACCCGACCAGGCGCCGCCTTCCTGGAGCATGACGCCGAGCCGGGGCAGCAGCGCGCGCCGGTCGGCGACCGGATCGAGTCCGAGCACGCGTACCCGCCCACCCTGCGGCCGGCGGTAGCCCTCGCAGGTCTCGATCGTGGTGGTCTTGCCCGCGCCGTTGGGTCCGAGGATCGCGGTGACGGTGGCGCGTACGACGGTCAGGCTGAGGCCGTCCACCGCGGTCACCGCGGCGCGACCCCGGCCGTATCGCACGACGAGGCTCTCGACCTCGACGACCAGCTCGCCCACGTCTGGAGTCTAAGGAGGCTTCCTGTGCGCGCCTGGGTGGGCCATGGACTCAGGTCCGCCGGCGGCGCAGAAAGGTGCTGGCGCCCAGGGCCCCGAGGACCCCGAGCAGCAGCAGGGCGAAGGACAGCAACACGGCGCGGGACGACGTCCCGGATCCGCCTGGTGCCGCGGTGTCCTGGTCTGGCGCGGTGGGGGCCTGGACCTTGACGACGAACGCCGCGGACGCACCCGATCCGCTCGGCATGGACACGCGTTGCCGGGTCACGGAGTCACCGACCCGCACACTGACGTCGTACGCGCCGAGAAACCCACGGGCGGCGTACTCGCCGTGGCTGTCCGTCCGTCCGGCGACGTCGGTCCACCACTGCCGGTAGATGAGGTCGCGCCACACCTCCGCGTTCGGCTTCGGCGACCAGTCGGCGCGGTACATCGCGGCGGTCGGGCTCCAGTGGAGGGGCTCCCAGAAGCCCCAGGTGGTGATGCTCGCGACCGACTGGTGGCTGAACGACAGCGTGAGGAAGTCCCGGGTGTAGTCGGCCTGGAGCCGCTCGTCGGTCGTGGTGACGTCGAACTCCGTGATCTCGATGGGGACGCCGAGGCTCGCGTACCTGTCCAGGATGGGCAGCAGGTCGGCCGGCGGTGTCAGCTGCGGCGCGGCGAAGTGTGCCTGGAACCCCACGCCGTGGACGGGGACGCGCCGCTCGCGCAGTGACCTGACCAGGTTGTAGAGGTGATCCTGGTGGCGGCGGTTCCAGCCCTGGTCGTCGAGGATGTCGTAGTCGTTGACGATGAGGCGTGCCCGCGGATCGGCCCGGTGCGCGAGTTCGAACCACCGCGCGAGTTCCCCCGGGCCGAGCGCGTCCTGGAGTACGTGCATCGCGTACGGCTCGTTGACCACGTCCCAGACGTCGAGTTGGCCGCGCAGGGCGCTGACCTCCTCGGTGATGTGCTGGTCGACCCGCACCCGCAGCGCGGCGGGCCGGTCCCGCAGGCGCTGGAGGTCCGATGGCAGCCGGGACCAGCCCTGCCAGATGAGCGTGTGACCCGCCGTGCGCATGCCGTTGTCGCGCATCCAGCGCAGGGCGGGCAGCGTGACGAGCTCGCGATGCTGGGGGTTCTCCCAGGCCGCCCACTTCAGGTCGTTGCCGAGGATGCCCTGGTTGAAGTTGGCCTTCAGGGTGTTCTGGTACGTGGGGTTCGTCCCGAGCTGGGTCGCGTCGACCGCTGTGCCGAACGGGAACGCGTGCTCGCGCATCCGGACCCTGACGCTGGCGTTGGGTACCGGCCGGCCCTTCGTGTCGAGCACGCTCACGTGGAGGTCGCCCTTGCGGTAGGCGTCGATGCGGGCGTTCGCCGCGGCCCGCCACGGGGCGTCCGCTTGGCGGCCGGCGTACGTCACCGGGGGAATGCCTGGCGGGGTGCCGGGTCCGTGATCCCGCAGCGAGAAACCAGCGACCTGCAGGACCTGCGGACCGAACCCCAGCCAGAACTCCGCCTGCGCCTGCCCCGCCGGAGAGTCGGCATCGACCCGGAACGGAAACTCGTACTTCCGCCACTCCCGGCCGAACTCCAACGCCACCGACAGCGACTGCCGGTTGTCTCCGCCGGCTCGTCCCACGTTGAGCCGGGCGTGCGCCGTGGCCGGCCGGATCGCGCGGCCCCAGAAGGTCAGGACCATCGCGTGGCCCGCCCGGAGTGGGGTGACGGTTGGTGCGGTCAGGCGGTACTCGCGTTCACCGTCCGCGTAGGGACTCCTCGAACGCTGGTCGACCTCGATGTGGAGCGTCTCTCTGATGCCCGGCTGGTCCAGACCCGCGTGCCGGTTGAGCGGGACGATCCGCGCGCGGGGTCGGTCGGAACGCGCGGACGCGGCGAAGGCGCGGAGCGGATCCTTGCCGAGGACGTCGACAGGCGGGCGCGGGGCTGCCTGGGACGCGGGGGCTGCTTGGGCTCGGGTGGGTCCGCTGGCGGCCTCCGACCGCGGGGCCCCGACGAGCGTGAGGATTCCGAGGAGCAGGACGGCCGTGGCGGTGAGGACTCCGTGCCGCGGGTGCCGGCTACCCCGTCTCCGCGTACTCGTCGGCACTCACGCCCCCTCGACCTCGATGTCCAACCCAGGCTGGCAGTGTGGTTACGGCCCCACCGGCTTCGCCCGTTGGGCCCCATCCCCGAGGCCCCGTTCGGGTGAACGATTGTGGCCCCCGCGGCTGCCGGAGGTGCAGGGGCCCGTCGGGAGACTGGCGGGAGATCAGAGCGTGATCGGGGAGTGCAGGTCGCCGTTCAGGACATCGGTGAACAACTCGGGCAGCCCGGGCGGCCGGAACGTCTCCCTGTGGGCAGCCGTCATCTCGGCGAGCGACCACCAGCGGTGCTCGCGGAAGACCAGCCGCTCGGCGGGCTCGACATGATCGAAGTTCGCGGACGCGTTCGACACCCGGCCGAGGAAGCCGTGCTCGATGACCCGGACCTGCTCCCCTGACCAGAGGACCTCCCGCTCCAGCTTCCACAGACAGGGGCCGAACTCCAGGTCGCCGATGCCGGTCTCCTCGAAGACCTCACGCCGTACCGCTTCTTCGTACGACTCGCCCCACTCGACGCCACCGCCGACGGTGACCCAGAACTCCGGCGGAACAGGCGAACCGGGTACGACGATCGCGTCGTCGCGAACCTTGATCATCAGGGCTCGGTCCTGCTCGTCGAGGAGGAGGACCCGGGCGCTCCCTCTGGTACGCATCGCCGGGAGTCTCCCATTCCCACCCGATCCATTTGCCCTCGACCCGCGACCACGTTGGCGAGTTTCGTCGCGGAGGCACGGAGCTCGTCGACGATTCAAGATCATTGGTCGAGGCGCGCCTCGAGAAGGCCTCCCGGCGCCGGATCGCATAGTGAGTGAGCGGTTCCCGTGATCATGATCGTGATCATGAAGGAATTTGGTACGGATAGCCCCTTTCGGCTTCATGATCACCGACGTTTGATCGGATCTGGGCTCTTGCTGAAGATCATGAAGCAAAAACGGTCAGACAGCCCCGTTCGTCTTCATGATCACGATCATGATCACCGACCCCGGTATCCCGACCGGGTGTGGGGGGAGATGCGCGGGTTAGGGTGGCCTGACTGGCCAGTTCGCGGGATTAACGGCACACTGAGGTTGTGAAAAACGCGGGACACCTTCCCCCGGCGCCCATTGCGCCTGCGGCGGCGGAGGTGACGCGTATCCACGAGTCGACCCGCGACCGGGTCGCCAAGCTCATCCTCGAGTGCGGTCCCCAGACCGCTGCCGCGCTGGCCGAGCGGCTCGACGTGACTCCCGCGGCGATTCGCCGGCACCTCGACGCGATGGTCGCCGAGGGCGTGGTCGAGGGTCGTGAGCAGCGGCTGCGCGGCCCGCGGGGGCGGGGTCGGCCGGCGAAGGTGTTCGCGCTGACCGACGCGGGTCGGAGCGCGTTCTACCAGGCGTACGACGATCTCGCGGTGAGTGCCCTGCGTTATATCCGGGAGACCGGTGGGGAGGACGCGGTCGGAGCGTTCGCGCGCCGGCTCGTCAGCCGGCTCGAGGAGCGTTACCGCGCGGTGGCGGCGTCGTTCCCCGCGGGCGCGGGAACAAGCGCACTCGCCGAGGCGCTGACCGAGGATGGCTACGCTGCGTCCGTTGAGCCGTCCAGGCTCGGCGAGCAGTTGTGCCAGCACCATTGCCCGGTGGCACATGTCGCCGAGCAGTTCCCACAGTTGTGTGAGGCGGAAACGGAAGTGTTCTCCCGACTCCTCGGGCGACACGTCCAACGGCTCGCCACGATCGCGCACGGCGACGGGGTCTGCACGACCCATGTCCCCGGCCCCGAGGCGGCGGCCACCCGGCCCGACCCCTCAGAGGCCTCGACCGTCACGACATCGACATCAACCGATACCACGACCCGGGCAGACCGGACTGCGAGGACTTCTTCATGACCACGACTGCGCACCCTGAGCTCGAGGGACTCGGCCGCTATAAGTACGGCTGGGCTGACTCCGACGTCGCCGGAGCCACGGCGAAGCGTGGCCTCTCCGAGGCTGTCGTCCGCGAGATCTCCGCGCTGAAGGGCGAGCCCGAGTGGATGCTCGACATGCGCCTGCGGGGTCTGAAGTTCTTCTACCGCAAGCCGATGCCGACGTGGGGCGCCGACCTGTCGACGATCGACTTCGACAACATCAAGTACTTCGTCCGCTCCACCGAGAAGCAGGCGACCAGCTGGGACGACCTGCCCGAGGACATCAAGAACACCTACGACAAGCTCGGCATCCCCGAGGCGGAGAAGCAGCGGCTGATCGCCGGTGTCGCCGCGCAGTACGAATCCGAGGTCGTCTACCACAAGATTCGTGAGGACCTCGAGCAGCAGGGCGTGATCTTCCTCGACACCGACACGGGTCTGAAGGAACACCCCGAGCTGTTCAAGGAGTACTTCGGCACGGTGATCCCGGCCGGCGACAACAAGTTCGCCTCGCTCAACACGGCGGTCTGGAGCGGCGGCTCCTTCATCTACGTGCCGAAGGGCGTGCAGGTCGAGATCCCGCTCCAGGCGTACTTCCGGATCAACACCGAGAACATGGGGCAGTTCGAGCGGACGCTGATCATCGTCGACGAGGGTGCGTACGTGCACTACGTCGAGGGCTGCACCGCGCCGATCTACTCCACCGACTCGCTGCACTCGGCGGTCGTGGAGATCATCGTGAAGAAGAACGCCCGCTGCCGCTACACCACGATCCAGAACTGGTCCAACAACGTCTACAACCTCGTCACCAAGCGGGCCACCGCGGCCGAGGGCGCGACGATGGAATGGGTCGACGGCAACATCGGGTCCAAGATCACGATGAAGTACCCCGCGATCTACCTCATGGGCGAGCACGCCAAGGGCGAGACGCTCTCGATCGCGTTCGCGGGTGAGGGCCAGCACCAGGACGCGGGCGCCAAGATGGTGCACTGCGCGCCGCGCACGTCGTCCTCGATCATCTCCAAGTCGGTCGCGCGTGGCGGCGGTCGCACGTCCTACCGCGGTCTCGTCGAGGTCCAGGACGGTGCCGACCACTCCAAGAGCACGGTGAAGTGCGACGCGCTGCTCATCGACACGGTGAGCCGGTCTGACACCTACCCCTACGTCGACGTTCGCGAGGACGACGTGGAGATGGCGCACGAGGCCACGGTGTCGAAGGTCACCGACGACCAGCTGTTCTACCTCATGAGCCGCGGGCTCAACGAGGACGAGGCGATGGCGATGATCGTCCGCGGGTTCGTGGAGCCGATCGCCCGCGAGCTCCCGATGGAGTACGCGCTCGAGATGAACCGCCTGATCGAGCTGCAGATGGAGGGGGCCGTCGGCTGAGCCCGCTACCGCGTCCCGCGAGCTCGCGGTGATGCGGTGCCGACGATCCATTCGTACGACGAGAAGGTGAGAGCGACACCCGATATGCCCGAACACCAGTCCAGCCCTGCCAGCGTCGCCGCCAGGTCGCACTCCCACGGTGCGGGAGCGGAGTCGAAGCCGGCTTCGCACCTGCACCCGCAGGGTTCGTTCGACCTTGCCGACCACCCGGTGCCGACCGGCCATGAGGAGGTGTGGCGGTTCACGCCTCTGAAGCGGCTGCGTGGGCTCACCGACGGCTCGGCGACCAACGGCGGCAAGGTCGTCCTCGACGTCAACGCGGCCCCCGAGGTGCGCGTCGAGACCGTCAGTCGTGACGACGCGCGGCTGGGTGACGTCTACCTTCCGGGCGACCGGGTGAGTGCCCAGGCGTGGAACTCCTTCACCGAGGCGACCGTGGTCACCGTTCCGGCCGAGGTGCGACCCAGCAAGCCGACGGTCGTCACGGTCCGGGGCGAGGCCGCCGACGGCGTGAGCTACGGGCACACGTTCGTCGACGTTGAGCCGTACGCCGAGGCGGTCGTGGTGCTCGACCACGTGGGCTCGGCGACGTTCGCCGACAACATCGAGTTCCGGGTCGGTGAGGGCGCGAAGCTCACCATCGTGTCCATGCAGGACTGGGCCGACGATGCCGTCCACGCGGGCCACCAGGCCCTGCGGGTCGGCCGGGACGCGCACGTGAAGCACGTCAACGTCACGTTCGGCGGTGACCTGGTGCGGATCTACACCCACCTGGAGTACGCCGGACCCGGCGGTGAGGTCGAGCTGCTCGGGCTGTATTTCGCCGACGCGGACCAGCACCTGGAGCACCGGCTCTTCGTCGACCACAACCACCCACACACCAAGAGCAACGTCGAGTACAAGGGCGCGCTCCAGGGCAAGGGTGCCAACACGGTCTGGATCGGCGACGTCCTGATCCGCAAGGCCGCCGAGGGCATCCAGACCTACGAGCACAACCGCAACCTCATGTTGACGGACGGCTGCCGGGCCCACTCGGTGCCGAACCTCGAGATCGAGACCGGCGAGATCGAGGGCGCGGGCCACGCGAGCGCGACCGGCCGGTTCGACGACGAGCAGCTGTTCTACCTGCAGTCGCGGGGCGTCCCGGTCGAGGAGGCGCGGCGCCTGGTCGTGCATGGATTCTTCGCCGACCTCGTCCGCCACATCGGCGTTCCGGAGCTGCAGGACCGGCTCATGCGGCACGTCGAGGAGGAGCTCGAGCGCAACGTCGGGCTGCCGCCGGCTTCGTCCGGCGTGGGCGCGGCGACTGGCGTCGGAGCCTCGGAGGAGGTGGGGGCTTGACCGATTTCAAGCTGGCCTGCCAGCTCGCCGACGTGCCCGAGGTCGGTGCTGTGGGCGTGGTCGTCGACGGAGTGCCCGTCGCCGTCGTCCGCAGCGACGACGAGGTGCACGCGATCCACGACGTCTGCTCGCACGCCGAGGTCGCCCTGTCCGAAGGCGAGGTCGACGACGGCGAGATCGAGTGCTGGCTGCACGGCTCGCGGTTCGACCTGGCGAGCGGGCGCCCGACCGGCCTGCCGGCGACCGAGCCGGTGCCCGTCTATCCCGTGAAGATCGACGGTGACGCCGTCCTTGTCGACGTACACCACCCACTCAACAACGTACGCAGCTACGACTGAACACCAAGTGGTCCGGGGCCGAACCCGGATCCGAGAAGGAGAGCCTGAACCCGTGAGCACCCTCGAAGTTCGCGACCTGCACGTCTCCGTCGAGACCGAGGCCGGTCCGAAGGAGATCCTGCGTGGGGTCAACCTGACCGTGAAGTCGGGGGAGACCCACGCCATCATGGGCCCGAACGGCTCCGGTAAGTCGACGCTGGCGTACTCCATCGCGGGCCACCCGAAGTACGTCATCACCAGTGGCTCGGTCACCCTCGACGGTGAGGACGTCCTCGCCAAGAGCGTCGACGAGCGGGCCCGGGCCGGGCTGTTCCTGGCCATGCAGTACCCCGTGGAGGTCGCGGGCGTGTCCGTCGCCAACTTCCTGCGTACGGCCAAGACCGCGGTCGACGGCAAGGCGCCGGCTCTGCGCACCTGGGTCAAGGACGTCAACGGCGCGCTCGACCGGATGGGCATGGACACCGCGTTCGGCCAGCGCAACGTCAACGAGGGCTTCTCCGGCGGTGAGAAGAAGCGGCACGAGATCGTCCAGCTGGACCTGCTCGACCCGACGTTCGCGATCCTCGACGAGACCGACTCCGGTCTCGACATCGACGCGTTGAAGGTCGTGTCGGAGGGCGTCAACCTCTTCAAGAGCAAGGGTGACAAGGGCGTCCTGCTCATCACCCACTACACCCGCATCCTGCGCTACATCACCCCCGACTTCGTGCACGTGTTCGTCGACGGTCGGGTCGCCGAGGAGGGCGGTCCCGAACTCGCCGAAAGGCTCGAGGCCGAGGGGTACGCGAGCTACGTGAAGGCAGGCGCATCGTCGTGACCTCCCCGCAGCCGTTGGACGTCGAGCGGATCAGGAAGGACTTCCCGATCCTCGAGCGCGTGCTGCCCAATGGCCGCCCGCTGGTCTATCTCGACAGCGGTGCGACCTCGCACAAGCCGCGGCAGGTTCTCGACGCCGAGCGGGACTTCTACGAGCAGCACAACGCCGCCGTTCACCGCGGCGCGCACCGGCTGGCCGAGGAGGCCACGGACCTCTACGAGTCGGCGCGGGCCAGGATCGCGGCCTTCGTCGGAGCCGACGTCGGCGAGGTGGTCTTCACCAAGAACGCCACCGAGGGCATCAACCTCGTCGCCTACGCGATGAGCAACGCCTCGACAGCGGGCCCTGGGGCCGAGAGGTTCCGGGTGGGGTCGGACGACGAGGTCGTCGTCACCGAAATGGAGCATCACGCCAACCTGGTGCCCTGGCAGATGCTGTGCCAGCGGACGGGCGCGACGCTGAAGTGGTTCGGGCTCACCGACGACGGGCGGCTGGACCTGTCTGACATCGAGCAGCTGATCACGCCACGCACCAAGGTGGTCGCGCTCACCCAGCAGTCCAACGTGCTCGGCACCGTCAACCCGCTCGACGCCATCGTCGCCCGCGCCCGCGAGGTGGGTGCGCTGGTGCTCGTCGACGCGGCCCAGTCAGTGCCCCACCAGCCGGTCGACTTCCACGCGCTCGATGTCGACTTCCTGGTGTTCTCGGGGCACAAGATGCTGGGGCCCACCGGTATCGGCGTCCTCCTCGGGCGGCGCGAGCTGCTCGAGACGATGCCGCCGTTCCTCACCGGCGGGTCGATGATCGAGGTCGTACACCTCGACCGCACGACGTTCGCGCCTCCGCCGCAGAAATTCGAGGCCGGCGTTCCCAACATCGCCCAGGCGGTGGGCCTCGGTGCCGCGGTCGACTACCTCAACGCCGTCGGCATGGCGGCGATCGCGGCCCACGAGCACGACCTCACGGCGTACGCCCTCGAACGCCTGCCCGCGATCCCCGGCGTCCGGATCATCGGCCCGCCGACAGCGGAGGCGCGCGGGGGAGCGGTGTCGTTCGTTGTCGACGAGATCCACCCGCACGACGTCGGGCAGGTGCTCGACGACCTCGGCATCGCGGTGCGGGTCGGGCACCACTGCGCCTGGCCGATCGTTCGCCGCTACGGCGTGCCCGCGACCACGCGGGCGACGTTCTACCTCTACAACACCCGCGCCGAGGTCGACGCGCTGGCCGAGGGTGTCACCAAGGTCAAGAAGTTCTTCAAGGTCGGTTAGAGCGGGCGGAGTTGGGATGCAGGTCGAGGCGTTGTACCAGGACATCATCCTGGACCACTACAAGAACCCGCACGGCAAAGGCCTGCGGGAGCCTTTCGACGCTGAGGTCTACCACGTCAACCCGACCTGCGGTGACGAGGTGACGCTGCGGGTACGCATCGCCGGCGACGGCGACGACGCGCGGGTCGAGGACGTGTCGTACGACAGCATGGGGTGTTCGATCAGCCAGGCGGCTGCCTCGGTGATGCATGACCTCGTGCTGGGCAAGGGCGTCAAGGACGCGATGCACCTGCACGACGAGTTCCTCGCGCTCATGCAGTCGAAGGGGCAGATGGAGCCGGACGAGGACGTCCTCGAGGACGGCATCGCGTTCGCTGGAGTGTCGAAGTATCCCGCGCGGATCAAGTGCGCGCTGCTCGCGTGGATGGCCTGGAAGGACGCGACCCTGCAGGCATTGGAAACCGAGCAGGCGACCGAGGAGGAAAGCCGCTGATGACCGAGACCGTCAAGACGTCTGAGGACGACGTACTCGAGGCGATGAAAGACGTGGTTGATCCTGAACTAGGGATCAACGTCGTCGACCTCGGCCTCGTCTATGGTGTCGCGCTCGACGAGGGCAACGTCGCCACGATCGACATGACGCTCACCTCCGCGGCGTGCCCGCTCACCGACGTGATCGAGGACCAGACCCAGGTCGCGCTCGACGGCATCGTCGAGGCCTTCCGGATCAACTGGGTCTGGATGCCGCCATGGGGACCCGACAAGATCACGGATGACGGTCGCGAGCAGCTGCGTGCCCTCGGCTTCAACGTCTGACGCCTCGCCCGCGTCCAAGCAGCTCACCCTCGCACCGGAACGCCTGGAACGCTGGCTGAACACCTTTCTCCAGCGGCACGGCGGCCCGGCCGCGGCGGATGATGCCGGCGGGTACGTCGCTGGGGCGGACGTTGTCACCGTCACGGCCGGCGACGGATCCCGTGCGGACTTCGAGGTGCCGTTTCCGCCGTTGACTGTCAATCCGGCCTTGCCGTACGGCGGGCTGCTCGCCCATGCGACCCGGGATCGGTGCGTCGGCGTGGTGCTGGTCCGGCTCGGTGGCTATGCCGCGGGGGTCTTCGAGGGGCGCCGGTTGGTCGCGTCGAAGGTCGGGTCGCGGTTGGTGCAGGGGCGATCTGCCGCCGGTGGTTGGTCGCAGCAACGCTTCGCCCGGCGGCGCGAGAAGCAGGCGCGGGAGGCATTCGGGGCCGCCGCGGAGGTGGTGGCGAGGATCCTGCTGCCGCGGGCACCGTCGCTGGACGCGGTGGTGTTGGGCGGTGACCGGCGGGGGGTGACGCGGGTGATGGAGGACGCGCGGTTCGCGGCCCTACGTTCGCTCGTCTCCGGCCCGCACCTCACGGTGCCCGATCCGCGGCTCGCGGTGTTGGAACGCACGCCGGAGCAGTTCCGGGCGGTGCGGGTGCGCCTCGCCGAGACCTGAGTCACGCCTCGTATTGGGATGCGGTCCGCGGCGGGTTCGTCGTACGTTATGCGGCGTGGCGGATCAGTCGGAGTTCCAGGGCGGCATTGCGGGCATCACGCTGGACTGCCGGCGGGCGGCACCACTCGCGAGATTCTGGGCGGCCGCGCTGGGGTGGAAGGTCCGGCCGTGCGACCAGGCGCCTTTCGAAGAGCTGCTTTCGCTGGGTGCCAGCGTGGTTTCCCGACAGGATCGCTGGGTTGTTCTCGCCGATCCCGAAGGTAACGAATTCTGCGTCATGAACCCGCCGGTTGAATTGGCCGACGGCTAGCCGAAGATCGGCTCGCAAATAGCTCACTCTGCGCTTCCGTTCGTACGCGATTTCGCGGATCGGAACACGCATCCGGCCGTGAATCGTTGACTTCTCATGATTCTGGACACGCGCCTTGCCCCCCGAGGGTTCGTGGATCTTCGACATCATCAGGTGAGCGGCCTGAACTATCCGTCGACCGCGCTCGTGCTCGTCGCGGGGATCCCAGGCGCGGGCAAGACCACTCTCCTCCGGCGGATGTTTGACGGTCGAGCCGGTGCGGCTCTGCCCACGCGTCACGGTGACGTCCGGATCGTCGACTCAGAGCAGACCCGCGAGCAGTGGCGGCCAGCGCTCGGCTGGTTGCCGTACTCCTGGTGGCGGCCAGCCATGCACGCCGCTCACCATCAGCGGGTCCGCGCCGCGATCCGGGCGGGCGGGCCGCTCGTCGTCCACGACTGCGGGACGCGCCCGTTCGTGCGCCGGACGATCGGTGCCCTGGCGGCGGCGCACAACCTCGATCTCCATCTGCTGCTGGTCGACGCGTCGCCCGCCGAGGCACTCATCGGGCAGGGCACGCGCGGCAGGCAGGTGCGGCTGGAACAGTTCGAGACGCACTGCCGCCGCTGGGAGGAACTCCTCGCGGCGGTCAAGGACAGCCCAGAACGCATGGTGCCGGGCGCGGTCTCGGCGGTGGTCATCAACCGGCAGGCGGCGAACCACCTGCGGACACTGCGGTTCGGGTAGCGCCTTCCGAAGCTGACCTCCGCCGAGTGACGGCGAGCTCGGTGAGAGGTCTCGCATAGTGAGCAACTCTCGAACCCGCTCAAGATCATGTGGTCCGACTCGTTCTGGCTCACTATGCGAGACGGCGTCGCCTCGCATCGCGTACAGCCGGCTCGGGCGTCACCGGCGGGCGACGGGCTCGGCTGAATCGTGGTCGGTGCTGACCCGCCGGCGGCGGAGCGCGGATAGCAACAACGGCAGCAGGACCAGTGCCGCCATCAGTGCGAGCAGGACGACCGACGCGCCACGTTCGAAGAAGATCGCCGGGCTGCCGTGCGAAATGATCAGGGTCTGCCGCAGCGTCTGCTCGGCAACCGGGCCGAGCACGACCGCGATGACGAGGGCCGCCGGCGACATGCCGTACCTTCGCATGAAGAACCCAAGAATCCCGCAACCCAACATCACCGCCACCTCGACCATCGAGCCGTTCACGGTGTAGGTGCCGAAGGCGCACAACACGATGATGATCGGGGCGAGGATATGAAAGGGTACCCGCGCGATGCTGGCGAACAACGGAATGCAGAAGACGTTGACCAGCAGCAGCATCGCGTTCCCGAGATACATACTGGCGATGAGGCCCCAGGCGAATTCTGGGTTCTGTTCCATGAGCAAGGGTCCCGGCTGCAGGCCCCACATCAGAAAGCCACCGAGGAGAATGGCGGTCGACGCCGATCCTGGAATTCCGAGGGTCAGCAGCGGCACCATGGCACCGGCGGAGGCGCCGTTGTTGGCGGCCTCGGGGCCGACCAGCCCGGCCATCGCGCCTTTACCGAACTTCTGGGGAGTTTTCGAAACCGCCTTCTCCACGCTGTACGACATCAGCGACGCCACGGTGGCTCCGGCGCCGGGTGCGGTGCCGACCAGGAACCCCAGCAGTGAGCCGCGCAGCATCGGCCCACGGGATTCGCGCAGGTCTTTCCGAGTGGGCCAGAAACCCCGCTCGCGCGCCTTCACCGCGAAGTAGCCGAGCTTTTCGAGGTGTCCGCCGCGATAAACCGAATACAGCACCTCGCCGACACCGAACAATCCGATCGCGACCGGAATGAAGTCGATCCCGTTGATGAGTTCAGGTGACCCGAAGGTGTACCGCTGCGCCCCACCTCCCACGTCAACGCCGACGGTGGCGATGGCAAAGCCGATCAGGGCGGACAGAGCGCCGAGCAGGCGGTTGCGCCCGATCACGACGATGAGGGTGAGGAGCCCCGCGACCACCAGGAGAAAGAGTTCCGGTGGCCCGAAGCTCGTGGCGACCGCCGCCATCGCCGGTGCGGCGAGGGTGATCAGGATCGTGCCGATCGTGCCCGCCACGAACGACGCCACCGCCGCCATCACCAGTGCGGGACCGGCGCGGCCCTGCCGGGCAAGGGGAAACCCGTCAAAGGTGCTCGCCACCGTCGCGGACTCGCCGGGGGTGTTGATGAGGACCGACGTGATCGTCCCGCCGTACATCGCGCCGTAGTAGATCGCGGCCAGCATCACGATCGCGCCGGTGGGGTCAAGGTCGAAGGTGAGGGGGAGGAGGATGGCGATCCCGGCGGAGGGCCCGAGCCCCGGCATGACACCGATCACCATGCCGACAAGAACGCCGAGCGCGAGCAGGAGCAGGTTTTCGGGGCTCAACACCGTCGCGATACCGGTGCCGAGATGGTTGAGGATGTCCACGTACACCCTTCCGTTCTCGGTCGGGATCTGGCCTCACAACAACCCGGTTGGAAGCTTGGCATTCAGGAGAAGGTCGAACAACGCGTAGAGCGCGAGGGGTATGCCGATTCCGAGCGCGATATTCGGCACCACGGAACGCCGGTTGAATAACGTCAACGTGCCAACCAGAAAGGCGCTCGCCGCCACCAGTGCACCGAGAGTCGTAAGGAGAACGAAGAAGCCCACGAGGCCCACCGCCACGAGGGCGAACGCCTTCGGGTGGCGTACCGAATCGGCTCCTTCCGTGGACCCGGACCCACCCCGCACCAGGGCGACCAGGCAGACCACGAAGGCCACAACGCCGATGATTCGCGGAAAGAAACCCGGCCCGATTCCACCTGACGGCGTACGCCAGGCCATCCCGAAAGCGAGTCCGGTGTAGAGCGCCAACACGAGGGCGACGACCCCGAAGAAGAGCGGGCGGCTGCGTCGCCGTACCTCGCTCATATCGCGCCCCGCTCTTTGAGGATGCGCTCGAACTCCTCGCTGGTCTCGTCGAGGAACGTCGTGAAGTCGTCCCCCCACCGCAGATCCTCAACCAGGTCGTTGGCCACGAGATAGTCCTGCCACCGCTTGGTCTGGACGACCTTGCGCATGGTCTTGATCCACCAGTCCCGCACCTCGCGGGACACACCGGGCGGCAGGATGAGGCCGCGCGGCATCGTGGGGAGATCGGTGTAACCCAGGGACTCACCTGTCGGAACGTCGGGCAGCTTCGACAGCGACTCCCGACCCGTGAACAGCAACGGCACCATGTCGCCGGACTCGACCTGCCCCATCACCTCGCCAGGGTTGGAGACCAGCGCCTCCAGGGCGCCCGAGGTCAGGGCGGTCAGGAGTTGACCCTCCTCGTCGAAGGGCACGTAGTCAGTCTTGTAGCCGGCTTTGGTGGACAACAGGTCGTGGAGGATGAAGTCGACGTTGACGGTGCCGATACCGCCGACCGCCACGGTGCCCTTCTTCTTCGCGTGGGCGACCCATTCCTGCCAGCTGGCGATGCCGGACTTCTTGGTGACGACGAACAACGCGGCGTCAGCGGCGAACAACCCGACCGTCGTGAAGTCCTTGTACGTCCATCCCGTGTCGGATTCCAACGGCGTGGTGATGAACGACCCCGACGTGGTGGAGATGACGTACGGATCGCCCTTCTTCTTGAAGAGGTAACCCCAGCCGGTCGCACCGCTGCCGCCCTCGCGGTTTTGCACCGCGATGTTCTTGGGGTAAAGCTTTTCCTTCTCGAGGATGTCGACGATGGTGCGCGCCATGATGTCGTTGCCACCACCTGGACCGAACGCCACGGTCCAGTCCAGGTTTTCCGAGGGATACTCGGATGCGTCCTGACCGGAGTCGCCGCCGTCGTTTTGTCCACACGCGGTGACGGACGCGAGAACCGCTGCTGTCAGTGCGATGAACCGTCTCCTCGGATGCACCTGCATCTTCGCCTCCTTCTTCCGGCCCCGTCACCGGAATCTGGCTGACAGTGTCTCCGATCCCTCGAAGCCATTGGCAAGCTGTCGGCCAAGCCGCTGGCTCCGCGCCCAGGGCGGTGCCGGCTACCCGAAGCGAGGTGGGCGTTTCTCGAGGAACGCGCGGACTCCTTCGGCGTAGTCGGAGGTGTCGAAGGAGGAGTTTCGCAGGCCCGTCGTGACCGCGTCCTCGGCGGACTGCCCGGCCATGATCCGGTTGACGATGGTCTTGGCGGCCCGAACGCTGAACTGCGCCCGGGTCGTGAGGAGGTGCGCGAAGTCGTAGGTGAGCTTCTCGAGTTCGTCGACGGTGGTGGTTTCGTCAACCAGGCCGAGGCGGAGCGCGTCGTCGGCGGCCAGCTGCTGCCCCGACATGAGGATCCATTTCGCGCGCGAGGGCCCCACGAGATCGACCAGCCGCTTGGTGGACTCCAGGCTGTAGACGAGCCCGAGCTTGGCGGGTGTGATCGCCATCCGGGTGCGTTCGTCGCCGAACCGCAGGTCCGCCGCGAGAGCCAGCCCGCACCCGCCGCCGATGCAGTAGCCGTGAATCATCGCGATCGTGGGTTTGCTGAGTCCTTCGAGGGCGCGTTCGGCCGCGGCGACCCGGTCGTTGTAGGCACGCGCGCTGGTGGCGTTGCCGCGTACCTCCTCGAACTCACGGATGTCGGCACCAGACGCGAACGCCTTGTCACCGGCGCCCCTGAGTACGACCGCCTTCACCGCGTCGTCGGCCTCGAGGTCCGCGAGCAGTGCGGGCAGCGCGGTGTACATGCCGAGCGTGATGGCGTTGTGGGTCGCCGGACGGTTGAGAACGACGGTCGCGACGGAGCCGTCGCGGTCAACAAGGAGATCGTCGGTCACGCTTCCACACCTGCCTTGTCGGGCTGGACCTGCCGGCTGGGTTGGAGTTCGGGGTGGGCGTCGAAGGCGATGCTGTCGGCGAACATCGCCTCGATCTCGTCGTTGGACAGGCCGGCTTCGGAGAGCACCTGCGCGGTGTGCTGACCGAGCCAGGGCGCCGGTCCGCGGACCTGGACGTCGAACTGGCTGAACTTCGTGGGCGGGGCGATGGTGTGCATGGGACCGATGATGGGGTGTTCGACGTCCACCACCATGCCGCGGGCGCGCACGTGGGGATCCTGCAGGGCCTGGTCGTAGGTGAGGACCGGCCCGCCGGGCACACCGGCGCGGTCGAGCGCGGCGATCCACTCCTGCGTGGGACGCGTCATGGTGAGGGCCTCGATCTCGCGCTCGAGTTCGTCGATGTGGTCCATCCGGTCAGGCAGCGTACGGAAGCGTGGATCGGTCAGCCATTCCGGGCGGTCCAGCACTCCCGTGACAAGGCGTTCCCACAGCCGGTCGTTGTTGGCGCCGATCGTGACGTAGCCGTCTGAGGTGCGGTACGCCTGGTACGGCGTCGAACGCCGGTGCCGGGTGCCGGTCGGCTCCGGGATCTCCCCGCTGCCGAAATAGGCGCCGGACTCCCAGACGGTCCAGGCCAGACCGGCGTCCACCAGCGAGATGTCGATGTACTGTCCTTCGCCCGTACGGCGGCGAACGAGTTCGGCGGCCAGGATGGAATACGCGGCGGTGGTCCCGGCGGCGATGTCGTTGATGGCGATCCCCACCTTGGCGGGCCGCCCGTCAGGATGGCCGGTCATACGGAGAAAGCCGACGGCGCCCTGCGCCATGATGTCGAACCCCGGCCGGTCGCGATAAGGACCGGTCTGGCCGAACCCACTGATCGAGCAGTAGAGAATGTCGGGCCGCCGCACGCGCAGGCTGTCGTAGTCGATACCCAACCGCTTGACCACACCTGGCCGGAAGTTCTCGATGACGAGATCGGCGTTCTCGGCCAGGCGGAGAAATGCCTCCTTGCCGCGATGGGATTTCAGGTCGAGTGACACGCTGCGCTTGCTGCGGTTGGGCATCGCGAACGGATAGCTCTCGCCGTTGACCTGCGGAGCGAGCCGGCGGGAGTCGTCGCCGGTGATCGGCTGCTCGACCTTGATGACGTCGGCGCCGAGTTCGGCGAGCACCATCGTGCAGTAGGGGCCGGAAAGGAATCGCGTCAGATCGAGGACCCGGAAATCGTCGAGGGGCAACATCGCCGGCCTTCCCGCTGCGAGCGCAATTACCACGAAGTGGGATAACATCCTGTAATTCAGGAAACACTAGGCAGGGAGACCGGGTGAGGTCAACGCATCGCCAGATTCCGAATGCGGCCGGTGGTGTTCAGGAGACGGCTGCCAGTGGCGAAACCGCCGAGCTTCCGGGGCGTCGGCGTGGGGTGCAGTCCATTGACCGTGCGGTCACGATCCTGCGGTGTTTCGATTCCCGACGGCCAGAGCTCGGCATCAGTGACATCGCGCGGATGACCGGCCTGTCGACGAGCACCACGCACCGGTTGCTGGCCGCCCTGCAGGACAACGGTTTGGTACGCCAGACCCGCGACCGCCGGTACGCCCTCGGCCCGCTGCTCGTGCAGCTGGCCCGCAGCGGCGCCGTACCCACCACCGTCCGCGAGGCGGCGCTCCCCGCCATGCATCGCCTTCGCGATGACGTGGACGAGACCATCGGTCTGCACGTGCTGCTGCCGACCCGCGAGCGAGCGGTCATCGACCAGGTCGAGAGCCGGCAGCCGCTACGTCGCACCTACACCGAGTTCGGCGCGCCGATCCCGTTGCCGTTGGGCGCTCCGGGTAAGGCCCTACTGGCGTACCTTCCCCACGACATGCAGGAGACGGTCCTCGCCCAGCCGATTCCGGCGGCCACCCCCAGCACGCCCACCGACCCGGCGTCGCTGCGGGCGCAGCTGGTCGAGATCCGCCGGCACAACATCGCGATGTCGTACTCCGAACGCACCTCGGGAATCCACACCATCGCCTCGGTGATCTTCGACGGCGCTGACCTTCCGGTCGCGTCCATCAGTATTTCCGCGCCCGCCGTCCGGATGTCCGACGAACGCATGCGGGAGCTCGGCCCGCGGGTCGCGACGGCTGCCTGGTCGATCTCGGAGGCGCTCGGTGCGACCCGCGACGGTGTGTTCGCCCAGATCACCGTCGCGGGTCTGCCGTCTGAGTAGCAGTAGCGTCAGACTCCGGTGGCCACACGCGGATCGCCGCAGGCTTGTGGGGTCCGCTCCGCGGGCGGCTCTCGTGCGGGTCGATGACTGACCGCCGACGGCCTCGCGTGACCGTCTTGGACCACGGCCGGCCAAGCCGCCGCCGGTGCCCGTGGTGCTGACCACAGAAGCGTAGACCGGTCTCGACGCCGGGCGCGTCCGCCGATCGGCGATACCACCCGCTACTTCCGTAGAGGTACGCCGGCACGCACCTGCATCCCACGGTGTAGCGGAAACAGCCTTCTCCCGCGCGATGCCCGTACGCCGCCTTCGCGGACACCATCGAGGGGTCAGTGCGTACCCGAGCGCCCGAAGCGCCATGCGTACCCGAAGGAGTGGCAACCGTGATCTTCGTCGAGCTGATGTCCGAGGAGGGCGCCGCCGAGGTCGTGATCGAGTCCGGCCGAAACCTCACCGACCCAACTGCGGAGGCCGCGGAGCTCCAAGCGATAGGAGAGGTAATGACGAGACCGCTGTCACATTCGAAGGTCCGGGCGCTGGGCCCGGTCCTGCCTTCCACTGGTGGATCGATCGGACTGACTAGGAGTGACCAGGAATGACACCAATGCAGCGTCGTACCTTCCTGCTCTCGTCGTTGGCAGCCGGATTCGGCACCGTCGCCGGTGGTGGCCTTCCGGGCCTCGGCCCGGTCGCGTCCGCCGCCGGGCCGGTCAAGGCGAGGCCCGTGGACAGCGCGCCAGAGGTTCGGGTGGGGAGTGGCCGGCTGCGGGGTCGGATGGATCGGGGTGTGGCAGCGTTCCTCGGGATCCCGTACGCCGCCCCGCCTCTCGGGGCGTGCCGCATGCGGCCTCCAAAGCCGCCCGTGCGGTGGGAGGGCGTGCGCAGTGCTACCGAGTACGGGCCGACCTGCCCGAAATACATCCCCGATTCGGAGGACCCGGTGCTCTTCCCGGAGGTCGTGATCCCCGGCGATGAGTGCCTCAACCTCAACGTGTGGACCCCCGATCCCCGGGGATCCGGGTTGCCGGTAATGGTCTGGATTCACGGCGGCGAGTTCAGGAAGGGGTCCGGATCCGCCCCGCCTTACCGGGGGACCTCCTTCGCCCGCGATGGGATCGTGTGCGTCACAATCAACTACCGGCTCGGTGCGGAGGGCTTTCTCTACCTCGATGACGGCACCGCCAACCTGGGGTTGCTGGACCAGATCGCGGCGCTCGAGTGGGTCCAGGACAACATCGCCGCGTTCGGTGGCGATCCCGGGAAGGTGACCGTCGCCGGCCAGTCCGCCGGCGCCATGAGCATTACGACCCTCATGGCCATGCCCCGCGCACGGGGCCTGTTCCGCCGGGCAATCACCCAAAGCGGGGCGGCCGCCCAGACCCTCACGACCCAGGCCGCCGCAGACGTCACCTCGAGGCTGGCTGGGAGGCTCGGAGTTGCCCCGACCCGTAGCGCCTTCAGCGAGGTATCAGTCGGACGGCTCGCGCGGGAGGTGTCCGCCCTCGTCGATGAGGCCCAGAGCGGCTCCGATCCCTCCAAGTGGGGGGAAAGCCTCCCCTTCGCCCCAGTCGTTGACGGCGACACCCTCCCCGACCACCCGCTCGACGCGTTGAGAGGGGGCGCCAGCAGCGACGTGCGGCTCCTGGCCGGGTGGAACCGGGACGACATCCGGATCGGCCTGGTCCCCAACGGCATGATCGACAGGCTCGACAGGCTCGACGAGACCGCCCTCGCCGCACTCGTGGGCGCCCTCGGCGCACCCGAGGGGACGGTCGAGCTCTACCGGGCAGCCCGGCCGGGAGCACCCAACGGGGACCTGGTCGCTGCCATGACCACCGACTGCTTCATTCGGATCCCGGCGATCCGGGTCGCCGAGGCACGCCTGGAGGCCCGCAGGCCCAACGGCAGACCCATCGGCAGGCCCAATACCTGGATGTACCGCTTCGACCACGAGTCGCCGAGCTTCGACGGCCGCCTCGGCGCCGCCCACGCGGTGGAGATCCCGTACGTGTTCGACCTCCTCGACGAGAAATCCGTGCGTGACCTCATCGGCGACCAACCACCACAGGTCGTCGCCAATACTGCCCACTGCGCCTGGGTCCGCTTCGTTGCCAACGGCGACCCGGGCTGGACCCGATACAACCTGGCCAACCGGCGCACCGCGCTGATCAACGAGCGAATCACCGTCGTCAACGACCCAGACAGTGCCGAGCGCCAGGTGTGGGCCCGCTGACGCTGATCGGGAGACGTCACTCGGTGTCAGCTGCGTGGTTCGACGAACGCCGCGAGGTCTGCGGCACGCCTGGATTTTCCAAGTGGAGTCCAGGCGTGCCGCCTTTACCGGCGTTGTCGGCCATCCGCGAGACGTTCTGGAGGTATCGCTGATACCGATCCGGCGCCCTGCGTCGCACTCCCGCCGGCGACATGCTGGACGGGCGGCTCTTCAGCGAGCCCGATCCGGGTGTGGAGCCGGCGGAGTGGTCCGGGCGCCCACCAGTTCGCCCGGCCGGCCAGGCGCATGAACGCCGGCACGAGCACGCCCCGGATCAGGGTGGCGTCCACGATCACCGCGAGCGCCATCCCGATACCGAGCTGCTGCAGGAAGACCACCCGGCCAGTGGCGTACGCGGCGAACGACACGGCGAGGATGGCCGCCGCCGCGGTGACCAGCGGCGCGCTCCGGGCGATGCCGAGCGGCACGGACCCGACCGCGTCACCGGTGCGGTCGTACTCCTCCTTGATCCGGGACAGCAGGAAGACCTCATAGTCCATGGACAGGCCGTAGGCGATACAGAACATCAGGATCGGAATGCTCGGCTCGATGGAGCCGGTCGGCGTGAAGCCGAGGAGGCCGGCGAGATTGCCCTCCTGGAAGACGAAGACGAGGGCACCGAACATCACCGACAGGCTCAGGCCGTTGAGCACCGACGCCTTCAGAGGCGCGACCACGCTTCCGGTCATGAGGTAGAGCACGACGAACGTCACCACCACGATCAGCCCGCCGATGAGGGGAAGCCGGCTGGTCACACCGTCGCGGTAGTCGGTGAGCTCGGCGGGGTAGCCGCCGACCAGCACCTCGAACGGCGCCGGCACCGCCCGCACGTCGCGGACCAGTCCGGTCGCGTCGGCCTCGAGGCGTTCCGAGGACGGTACGACAGACAGCCAGGTGGCGGCGCCCTCGCCGGTGAATCTCGCGCCGTCTGGCCCCTCCACCCGCTGCCCACCCACGTAGGAGCCGGCGGCGGAGTCCACCCGCACCACACCGCGCAGGCGCGAGAGGTCCGCGGCGTACGTGCCGGCAGCGGTGGCGTCCCCGTCCGGTGCGACCACCTGGATCGCGTCAGCCTCCTCTTGCGTGAAGCCGGCCCTGACCTGGTCGTACATCTGACGCGCCGGCGCCGAGCTCGGCAGGACCCGGTCGTCGGGCAGCCCGAAACGCACGTCGAGAAACGGCGAACCAAGCAGCAGCAGGACCGCGAGCGCCGCACCCCCGAGCAGGACCGGCCGGCGCATCACCTGGGTGGCCGTACGAAACCAGAAGCTCGCGGTCTCGTCCCGCGTCTGGACCCGTCCGCGACCAGCTACCGCACGTGGCGCGACCCGGTGGCCGAGCAGCGTCAGAGCCGCCGGCAGGATGACTGTCGCGCCGATCACCGCGGCGATGACGACGGCGATCCCGGCGTACGCGAACGAACTCAGGAACGGGAACGGGAAGGCGAACAGCACCGCGAGCGAGGCCGCCACCGTGCCACCGCTGAAGAGGACGGTACGCCCGGCGCTGCGGATGGTCCGGCGTACCGCGTCGGGCACAGCGGCGCCGGCGTGCAGCTCCTCCCGGAACCTGAAGGTGACGAAGAGTCCGTAGTCGACGCCGAGTCCGATGCCCATGACGAGGGCGATGTTGGACGCGAACGTCGACACGTCGGCGAAGCCGAGGACGCCGCGCAGGATGGCCAGCGAACCCACCACGGCGAAGAGACCGATGCCGACCGTGACCAGGGCAGCGGCCAGTCGCCGGTAGACCCACCACAGCAGGAGGAGTACGGCCGGAATGACGATGAGCTCGGCCCGGAGGAAGTCGGCGCGGGCTTGTTCCATGACCTGCCGGAACACCTCGTCGCCGCCACCGACCTCGACCTTGATGGTGGCGTCCTCGCGGGTGAACTCGGGGGCCAGGGCAGGGAGGACGGCGCGGCGTACCTCGTTGGCGTCGCCCGGCACCCACGCGAGCACCATCGCCTGGCGGGCGTTCTCGCCGCGGAGGGTGTCGGCGTGGCCGCGCGACCAGTACGACCAGGCGTCACGAACGCCCGGATAGGCGGCGAGCTCGCGGGTCAGCGCCTGGCCCGCGGCCGCGACGTAGGGACTGTCAACCGTGCCTTGCCGGGCGGTCACGAGCAGGGCGACGTTCGGGCTGCCGGTGTCGAACTCGCGGGCGAGGACGTCGCGGGCGCGCATCGACTCCGAGCCGGGCGCCTCGAAACGGTTGAGGGAGAGCAGGTTGATGGTGCCCGCGCCGACGGCACCGGCCAGGACGGTGACGAGGAGGCTCGCCACGACGATCCAGGCTGGCCTGCGGGTGACGAGTCTTCCGAGCATGCTGTCTCCTGCTAGATTTTTGCGAGCAAAGAGTCGCGTTTCGACTCGCGGCCAGAATACGAGTGATTGCTCGCATTCGGCAAGCGTTCGTCGAACCACGCGTATTGGCGGTTGGCGGCTGTAGGGGCTGGCGCACGTCTGGAGGTGGAGAGCGTTGGATGCGGTGAAGGGCGACCAACGTGGTGAGGAAGGGCCCCGGCCACGGCGCCGGCAGGCGCGCGGCGAGCGGCGGATGGTCGAGATCCTCGACGCCTCGGCCGGTGTCTTCGCCAGGGTCGGCTACGAGCACGCCACCACCAACGCGATCGCCGCGGCGGCGGGCATCTCGCCCGGCTCGCTGTATCAGTTCTTTCCCAACAAGGAGGCGATCGCGCAGGCCCTCGCCGATCGCTTCGCCGTCCAGATGCGCGCCGCCCACGAAGACGCGTTCGACTCGATCGACTTCGCGTCCCTCACCTTCCACGAACTCCTCGACCAGGTGGTCGACCCGATCGTGGCGTTCAATCTGGCCAACCCTGGTTTCAAGGCGATCTTCGCCCGCCCCGACATGCCGGCCGGTCTCGCGAGCGCGGCCCAGCCGATCCAGGCGGCGCTGCTCGGCCGGGTCGAGGCGCTGATCGCGTCTCGGGCGCCGGGGTTGCCGCCCGACGAGCGCGCCCGGACCGCGCGGGTCAGCGTCCAGATCTTCCAGGCGATGGTGCCGATGGTGGTCGCGGTCGACGAGGACGAGCGACCGAAGGTGATCGGGGAACTCAAGAAGGTGCTGAGCGGCTACCTCGCCCCGATCATCGGCTAGAGGCCTTTCCCCGGCGTGTCTGCTCCAGCAGCGATCCGATCAACAGTTAGCGACCTCTCGGCGCTGTGTCTGCTGATCTGGGGAGCCAGCGAAGAGCGACGATGCCGAGCGCCAGGTGAAGGAGGCTGGCCACGGCGGCGGCCACGTGCAGGCCGGTGACGAAGGCTGCCCTCGCATCTTCGACGACGGGGGCCGCTAGTTCTGGGAGCTGGAGCGTCTCGTCGAGGGTGGGTGCGAGCTCGGGGCCCTGGAGTCGGAAGATCAATGCGGCGAGTGAGCCGAGCAGTGCGATGCCGAGGGCGTTGCCGATCTCGTTGCTGGTCTCGGCGATCGCCCCTGCTGAGCCGGCTCGTGCGGCCGGAACGGCGCCGACGGCGGTGTCGGCGACGACGGCGAAGGAGATGCCGTAGCCGATGCCTGCGATGGTCGTGGAGGCGATGTACCAACCGATCCCGCCGGCGATCGTGGTCGGGAGAAGGAAGAGCAGTCCGGTCGCGATGGAGAAATGGCAGACGATCAGTGCGGCTCGCTTGCCGATGCGATCGACCACAACCGGCGTCACGATGCACGTGGTGGTGAGCGCCACGGCCCCAGGTAACGCAAGGAGCGCGGCCCGCAGGATTGGGAGGTCGAGGACGGACTGGAGGTAGATGCCTGCCAGGTAGGCCGCCGCGGACCACGCGGCCAATGGCAGCAGACCGGTGATGACCGCGACTGTGAAGACGCGGTCGCGGAAGAGCGAGAAGTCCATCAGCGGATGCTCCAGCGCCCGCTGTCGCCGAGCGAACCACACGAGCAGCGCTGCACCTGCCAGCCATGCAAGCACGGGAATTACCGAGAGACCTTCGGCCGCAGCGTGCTTGAGGCCGAAGACAGTGAGCAGAAGGCCGACCGCGGAGGTCACAACACTGACGACGTCGACCCGGCCCGGTCGAGTCGCGCGTACTTCGCCGAGTAGTGCCGGTGCGAAGATCAGGAACAGAGCGATGACGGGAAGGTTGACCAAGAAGACCGATCCCCACCAGAACCGTTCGAGCAGCATGCCACCAACGACCGGGCCGATCGCGAACCCGGCGGCGAATGCCGCGGCGAAGATACCGATGGCCTGCGCCCGTCGCCGCGGGTCTGAGAACAGCTCGCTCAGCACCGCCAGGGCCGACGGCAGCAGCGTCGCCCCGGCGATCCCCATGAGTGCACGGGCGGCGAGGAGAAGCTCCGGACTGGGGGCGAATGCTGCTGCTGCGGACCCGATGCCGAAGATCGTCGCGCCAAGCATGAGTAGCTTCAGCCGGCCGTACCGGTCGCCGATGTTGCCGAATGCGATGAGCAGGGAGCCGACGGCGAAGCCGTAGATGTCCAGGATCCACAGCGCCTGGTCTGCGGTTGGCGTGAGGGCTTGGCTGATTCGGGGCATTGCCAGGAACAGGATCGACCCGTCCAGAGACACCAGCAGTACGGGCCCAAGGACCACCAGGAGTCCGAGCCAGGCACGTAGACCGGGTGAGTTCTTCGCGTGCTGTTGAGACATGCCGTCCACGTTCCGGCGCGTCCCGTTCAGCAGCCATCCCTCTGCTCTGGGTATACCCAGCAGGTGCACCCACGCGCATGCCGGGCGGCTTACGCTCGATGTCGTGGAGAGCCTTGGAGCGTTCTTGAAGAGCCGTCGTGATCGGATCACGCCAGCCGAGATCGGGCTACGCACCTACGGGACCGCTCGAAGGGTGCCGGGCTTGCGACGGGAAGAGCTCGCCCAGCTCGCAGGAGTGAGCGCGGGCTACTACACGCGCCTGGAGCAGGGACAGGCAGACACCGCCTCCGAGCAGGTTCTCAACGCCCTCGCAAGGGTGCTGCAACTCGATGAGATCGAGACCTCACACCTGCACAACCTCGCGCGACAGCCCTGCAACCCCGGACTATCCGAGCCACCCCAGGAGGCACCGCATCCACGCGTCCTCGCACTCCTGGAGTCCCTTGACGACGCAACACCGGCGATCGTCTTGGGCCGCCGAGGAGATGTGCTCGCATGGAACCGCACCGGCCACGCACTCATCGCCGAGCACCTTGCCTTCGACGCGCCACAGGAGTCAGCACGCCGTCCTTCCATCCCACGGATGTTCTTCGTCGACCCGCTCACCCGCGACCTACACCGCAACTGGGACGAACTCGCCCGCGTCCACGTCGCCTACCTCCGACTCACCGCCGGCCGATTCCCCACCGACGCACGGCTGGCCGAACTGATCGGGGAGCTCACGATGCGAAGCGACGAGTTCGCGACCATGTGGGCAACGGGCGAAGTCGCTGATTGCACTGTCGGAGATATGCACCTGGAGCATCCCACTGTTGGTGCGGCGAGCGTCGCGTACCAGGTCTGGCTTCAGCCCGACAGCCCCGACCACCGGCTCGAGATCTACACCCCCAACGACACGAGCTCTGCAGACGCATTGCGAGTCCTGACTCATCAGGACTCAATGCCAGACTCCACCGCCATCCGACAACACTGAGCCCCGGCGGCGCGTGAGATGCCTCCCGGTCCGGCGTCACGAATGTCCTGCCCCGCAACAGTTAGAGGCTCCGGCAACAGGGAAGTCGCGGGCTGCGCGGCCCTATTGCCGGAGCCTCTCAGTCGTCGAGGCCACGGGCGGTGAGCGCTTCGCCGACCGCATCAGCCTTCTTCAGCAGGCGGATGACGAGGGGTACGACGAGCGCGGTTGGGCTGCGTTCGAGACCGCGGGCGCGCTGGGCTTCCCGGGTCTCCGCGTACGTCTGCGCGACCATGGGCACGCAGCGGACGGTGAGCGCCAGCACCAACGCCACTCGCGTGGGGCTCACACCGATGCGGGCGAAGGGACGCAGCACTGATTCGAAGCTGTCCAGCATCGCCGACACCCGGGTCGTGAGCGTCACCAGCGCGGCCAGCGTCACGAGCAGGATCAGCTGGCCCACCACGATGGTCCCGCGTTCCCAACCCGCCGTCACCCACTGGAACGCCAGGAGCGGACCCGCGAACCACAGCACCGGTCGCACCTGCCTGAGCACCACCCGCCACGGAATGCCTGCCGCCGCCGTGACGACCATCGTGACCGCCGCCGCGATGCCGACGGCGGGTACGGCGGAGATGCGGAGCATGACGACGGCCGCGACCGCGAGACCGGCCAGCTTCGCCCCGGCCGGTGCCCGATGCAGGAACGACCCGCCCGGCTGATAGAGCCCGAGCCCGAGCGACTGCCCGACCGAGGAGTTCATGCGAGCAGCTTCCGGTACGCCGCGACCGCGCCGGCCGGGTCCGCGTCGGCCGCGAGCCGCCCTTCGTGGATCACCAGGACGCGTTCGAATCCGGCCAGCAGATCGAGGTGGTGCGTCACGAGAACGACCTGCTGGGGGAGTTCGGCCAGCAGGCCGGTGACCATGGCGGCGTTGCGGAGGTCGAGCAGGGTCGTCGGCTCGTCGCACACCAGGATGCTCGGCTCGGTGGCCAGCACACCGGCAATAGCGAGCAGCTGCTTCTCCCCACCGGAGAGCAGATGGGCGGGGTGGTCGGCGTACTCCGCGAGGCCGTACCGCCGGAGCGCATCCTCCACGCGCCGCGCCACCTCGACCCGGGAGAGGCCTAGGCGACGCAGCCCGAACGCGACGTCCTCCGCGACCGTCGGCATCACGATCTGCGCGTCCGGATCGGTGAAGACGAACCCCACCTGCCGGCGTACCTCCCGCCCATCCGTCCGGGTGTTGAACCCGCCGACCTCGACCACCCCTTCGCTGGGGATGACCAGGCCGTTGAGCAGCCGGGCGAACGTCGACTTGCCCGAGCCGTTCGCACCGATCACCCCGACCCGGCGTTCGGTGAGGTCGACGTCGATCCCGCACAGCACGTCCCGCGTGGCGTACCGATGGCTCACGCCGCGAAGCCGGATCATCGGGCGCCCACCGGTGCGGCGCCTGTGACGCGTTCGCCCAGGACGGGTTCGCCCGGGACGCGTTCGACCAGGACGGCGATCCCCATCCCACCGCCCACGGCGACGGCCGCCAGGCCGAGCGAGGGCCCGTCCTCGCGCACCATGCGGGTGAACAGCCGGACGAGGGTGACCGCTCCGGTCGCGCCCCAGGGGTGGCCGAGGGCGAGAGCGCCGCCGTCGGCGCAGATGCGTGCGGGATCGAGGTGCAGCGCGTCCGCGCAGGCGAGCACCTGCCCGGCGAACGCCTCGACGAACTCGATCGCTCCCACCTCGGAGAGGTTCCTGCCCTGCCGGGCGAGCAGCCGCCGCACCGCCGTGACCGGACCAAGCCCGGGCCGGTCGGGGTCGGTCCCCGCACACTCCCAGTCGAGCAGGCGCAGTCCCGGCCAACCATGCTCGGCGCGCCGGCGTTCGGAGGTGACGGCGACGGCGGCCGCTCCGTCGTTGACACCGCAGGAGTTGCCCGCGGTGACAGTGCCCCCGTCGGCTTCGGGAACGAACGCCGTACGGAGCCGGGCCAGCCGCCACTCGTCGAGACCGGGGCGGGGTCGCTCATCCTGTTCGAGCCCGCCGACAGGGACGAGCTCGTCCACGAACCGTTTCGCCTCCATCGCCGCCATCGCGCGGGCGTGGCTGCGGGCCGCGTAGGCGTCCTGGCGTTCGCGGGTCACGCCGGCCTCGCGGGCCACCAGGTCGGCGGCCACTCCCATCTCGGGATCGGCGTATGGCGGAGGTGCGAACGGCGCGCGTTCGAAGGGCCGAGGCTCGCCGCTTGGGGTGCTCGGCCGCCAGGCCCGGATCGGTGCCGTCGACGCGCTCTCGGCACCGCCGGCGAGGTAGAGGTCGCCTCGCCCGGCGAGCACCTGACCCGCCGCCAGCGTGACCGCGTCAAGCCCGCTGCCGCACTGCCGGTCGATGGTCACGCCGGGCACGCTCGGCCCGAACCCCGCCGTCAGCGCAGACACCCGCGCGACGTTGCCGCCCGGGCCCATGCAGTTACCGAGGACGACGTCCGCGACCGCGGTCGGTGGCATCCGCAGGTCGGTGAGGAGCGTACGCAGGACCGGTGCGGCCAGCTGCTCGACCCGCAGGGTCGCCAACCCCCGGCCGGCAGTCGCGATGGGAGTACGTCGCGCGGCCACGATCACCGGCGAGGTCGGACGGGGTGAGTCGGGAGTCACGTGAGGGCCTGAACGCCAAGGGTCCCGTCGGCCAGGCCAGCGAGGACCCGCGCGCGGGCGACCTTGCCCGATCCGGTCCGGGGCAACCGGTTCACGGCGTACCAAAGCCGCGGTCGCTGCGCCCGCGCGAGTTGGGCGGCGGCGGCGCGGAGGGCGGTGAGGGGTACGTCGGTGCCGGCGGAAGGCTCGACCACCGCGACCACCACCTCGCCGAGCTGGGCGTGCGGGCGACCCACGACGGCGAGGTCGGCGACACCTGGAACCTGCCGGAGCGTGCTCTCGACCGCCTCCGGTGAGATGGTCGAGCCGCCGCTCGTGATCGCGGCGCCGGCCCGGCCGAGCACCGTGAGCGTGCCGTTGTCGTCGAGGACACCGTGGTCGCCGACGCTGGCGAAGCCCTCGGGGTCGCAGTCGAGGCCGAGCGCGAGGTACGGGCTCCGGGCCCAGATCACGCCGTCCCGCAGGTCCACCTCGACGCCGGGGAACGCGCGGAGTTGCCCGGCCGGTCGACCGGGTCGCCGGATCGCGACGAACGACAACTCGGCGGCGCCGTAGTAGTCGATGACCGCGAGGCCCGCCTTGCTGGCGGCCTCCTCGACGCGGGGATCGAGGTGGGCGCCGCCGCAGACGGCGAGTCGCAACCTGCTGTGTTCGGGCGCGAGTCGGTCGGCCAGGCTGGCGAGCATCGGGGGTACGACGTGGACCGCCGTACAGCTCGCCGCCGCGCGCACCGCGAGCTCGGGCGACCAGTGCGGCAGCGGATGGATGGCGGCGCCCATCGTGAGGGCGTGTAGCGCGCCGAACAGGAAGAGGCTTCCGGACAGCCGGCCGGGGATCAGCACGGTGTCGTCGGCGCCGATGCCGGTGAGGGCGGAGAACGTCGGGAAACTGAACGTCCAGGACTCGCGGGTACGTACGACCGGCCGGGGTGTGCGGGTGCTCCCGGAGGTGAAGACGGCGAGACAGGCCGACTTCGGGATGCGCTCCACCGCGCTCCGTGCCGCCTCGACCGCGCCGGTGCGAAGGTCCGCCGGCCAGGTGGCGTCGGTGACGACAGCCGCGGCCCCGAGCAGGTCGGCGGCCACGAGGTCGACGAGCAGTCCGGCCGCGTCCTCGTCGGTGGTGACGACGGCGTCCTCAGGCCCGACACCGCTCGCCGCCAGCTCCTCGGCCCGGCGGCTGGCACGGGCGGCGAGCTCGCCGAAGCTGAGCACACCGGCCGGCCCGACGACGGCGGGTCGGTGAGGGTCGGCGGCCGCGCGCCGGGTCACATCACGGGAGATGGCCATCGTGCCGAACCGTACCTCCTGCCAGGCAGGGCCGAACGCACCGCGCCTTTACCCGTGAGTAGTGGCGCGGCCCTGGTCGCCTCGCCCACATCACGCGTCGTCTTTCCCCATGCCGGGCGTGCCTCGCTCACCGGCGGCCGTACCTCGCTGAGCGGAGGCAGCCCGCCGTGCCGCGACCTCCCGACCGAGGGTGGGGTAGCCCGCGTGGACGCCACGGGCGACGAGGGTGGCGGCCGCTGCCTTGATGAGGTCACCGGGCAGGAAGACCGTCGCGGCGACCAGCGTGGCGACGACATCGGACGTCCCGGTCCTGAATGCCTGCACCGGGATGCCGAGCGCATAGACGCAGGCGATGCCGCCGACGACGTTCGCGATGAAGCCGTACGGCAGGGGATAGCGCGGCATCACCTTCTCGGTGAGCCAGCCGGTGACCCAGGCGCCCAGCGGGAACGCGAGGAAGTAGCCCGCCGAAGGGCCTGCCAGTGCCGCCATGCCGGTACGCCCGCCCGCCAACAGCGGGAGGCCGGCCAGGGCGAGCGCGCAGAAGACCAGGGCCGCGAGCAGCCCTCGCCGGGCGCCGAGGATCGAACCCGCCAGCATCACCCCCATGGTCTGGGCGGTGATCGGCACCGCGTTGCCGAAGAGTGAGAAGGACCCGGGCAGTCCGAGGACCGCGATAAGGGCGGCGAACAACGCGATGAGGGCGAGGTCCCGGGCGGTGAGGCGGCGGCTTGCGGGCATCGGGCTTCCCTTCGAAAGGAGTCCCCGTACGGGGTACGCGAGAACAACCGCGCTGATCGAGGGTAGGTCGCGGATCGCGGGCCTGCCTGCTCGCGCGCTGGCCAAGCTCTGGCCGGTCAGGTTGGTGTGATCCGACAAATTTCGTGCGGTCCTGGGGCCTCGGCGCGGACGCACGTGCCGGCCCAAGATCCACCTGGGCCCAAACCCGGAGGCGAACGGACGGACGGGTTCTCTACACTGGGGCCCATGCTTAGAGGTCGCGCGGACAGGCGCACGGGCTGCGCGTCGCCCGGCATCCACGCTGTCCGCGTTGTCCTCCTCGCCGATACAAACCCGGTATCGGCTCGTCGTCCGCCTTGCCATCATGGCGCCGGACGCCGCTCGCTATCCGCGCCCCTGTCCGCGCGACCTCTCATCCGGACCTCTTGATCGGACGCTCCGCCTCACGCGTGCCCTCTGTGTCCGATCAACCCCGGAGCGTGCTCTAGTGATTACCGCCAGCAATCTGGAACTCCGCGCCGGCGCGCGCCTCCTCCTTTCCGGCGTTTCCTTCCGCGTGTCTCCCGGCGACAAGGTCGGCCTCGTGGGCCGCAACGGTGCCGGCAAGACCACCCTGACCCGGGTCCTCGCCCGCGAAGGTCTTCCCGCCGCGGGTACCGTCACCCACGCCGGTTCGGTCGGCTACCTCCCGCAGGACCCCCGCACCGGCGATCTCGACATCACCGCCCAGGACCGCGTGCTGTCGGCTCGCGGCCTCGACCAGGTCGTCCGCGAGTTGCGGGCCACCGAGCAGGCGATGTCAGGCGCGACCGGCGACCAGCGGGACAAGGCGATGCGGAAGTACGCCCGGGCCGAGGCGGAGTTCCTCGCCCGCGGCGGTTACAGCGCCGAGTCGGAGGCCGCGCAGGTGACGGCGAGCCTCGGTCTGCCCGAACGCGTGCTCGCCCAGTCGCTGCGCACTCTCTCGGGCGGGCAGCGGCGCCGCATCGAGCTGGCCCGCATCCTCTTCTCCGGCGCCGACAGCCTGTTGCTCGACGAGCCGACCAACCACCTCGACGCCGACTCGATCACCTGGCTGCGGGAGTTCCTGCGGGCGTTCAAGGGCGGTGTGGTCGTCATCAGCCACGACGTCGGCCTGCTCGAGGCGACTGTCAACCGCGTCTTTCATCTCGACGCCAACCGCGCCGAGCTGGACGTCTACAACGTGGGCTGGAAGGCGTACCTCACGCAGCGTGAGACCGACGACCGCCGCCGCAAACGCGAGCGGACCAACGCCGAGCGGAAGGCGCAGGCGCTCACCGCCCAGGCGGACCGGATGCGGGCCAAGGCCACCAAGGCGACCGCGGCCAAGAACATGGTCCGCCGGGCCGAACGCCTGATGGCCGCCGTCGAACCCGAACGCCGTGCGGATCGCGTTGCCCGGATCCGTTTGCCGGAGCCGGCTCCGTGTGGCAAGACGCCGTTGACGGCCACCGCCCTGTCGAAGTCGTACGGCTCTCTCGAGGTGTTCACCGACGTCGACCTCGCGGTGGACAAGGGGAGTCGGGTGGTCGTCCTCGGCCTGAACGGCGCTGGCAAGACCACCTTGCTTCGGGTCCTGTCGGGGTCGGAGCAGCCCGATACCGGCATGGTGGTTCCCGGACACGGCTTGCGGTTGGGCTATTACGCGCAGGAGCACGAGACGCTCGACATCGGCCGGACGGTCCTGGAAAACATGCTGGCCGAAGCAGGTCATCTCTCCGACACCGAAGCCCGGCGCGTTCTCGGGTCGTTCCTCTTCACCGGAGACGACGTGGACAAACCCGCGGGTGTGCTGTCTGGTGGCGAAAAGACCCGATTGGCGTTGGCCCGGCTGGTCTGCTCCACTGCGAATGTGCTGCTGCTCGACGAGCCGACCAACAACCTCGATCCGGTCTCGCGGGAGGAAATTCTCGCCGCGATTCGCTCGTATCAGGGAGCAATTGTCCTTGTCACCCACGACGAAGGTGCCGTCGACGCGCTCGAGCCCGAGCGCGTGCTGCTCCTCCCTGACGGCGTGGAAGACCTCTGGAATGCCGATTACGCCGATCTCGTGACACTCGCCTGACGGCGAAATGATCATGATCAATCTGGCGTGCACATAACAGAGAAATCTGGGTATTGCACGTAACGACTCGCCGCAGGTTTTGCCGACTCTCGGCAGGATTGAGGGATTCGGTCGAAACACGCCCGATCTTCCGCTGGTCAGGAGGCATGGGGCGGCGGATCATGGGGCATTGGTGGATTGATCGAATGCTGTGGCTCGGTGACGAGTGAGCGGACCGGTCGGCATCTTGAGGCCGCCCGCGAGGCGAAGGAGTTACCACATGATGCCCAGCACGTGGTCTGGTTCGGTTAACCAGTAACCGAAGGCGCGACCATCGCACTCGTCAGCGGGAGGCAGGAGTGGCCGAGACTCTGAAGAAGGGCGTCCGGGTCACTGGAACGCAGCGGGACAAGCTCGCCGCGGACCTGAGAAGAAAATACGACGGAGGAAAGAGCATCCGCACGATCGCTCAGGAGACAGGACGGTCCTACGGGTTCGTCCACCGGCTCCTGAGTGAGTCGGGGGTGCGGCTGCGTAGCAGAGGCGGCGCCACCCGTACCAAGAAGGCGCGGGTCTAGAAGGCACCAGGTGCCTCTGACGACCAGAGGCACCGCGCGCACCTAGCGGCTCCAGGGCCTGGCCCATGACCTGGAGTCCTGGGGGCGCCGTCCGCGGGCCAGCTCGCGGAATCCTCTCCTTGGCGTACCCACGCCAGCCCCCGGCCGGGAAGACACAGCCCGGCCGGCGGGTTCATGCTGTGGGCGACAACCCCATCGGCGGCGTACGCGGACAAAGGAGACCCGGGCTTGGCTATGCACGGAGGAGGCTTCGGCGGCTGGGGGATGATGCGGTCCTTCAGCCGGGATCGCTCGCTTGCCCGCCGGCGGTTGGCGCCCGGCACGACCCGCCGGATCGTACGGTTTGCCAGGCCCTATGCCGGCTTCGTTGCGGCGTTGACCGCCCTGCTGGCGGTCGACGCGGCGCTCGGTGCGGCGATTCCGCTGATCTTCCGCGAGATCATCAACGAAGGCGTGCTCGGTAAGGACGCCAGCCTGGTCGTCCGGCTCGCCCTCGTCGTGGCCGGCATCGCGGTCCTGTCCGCGCTCTTCGGACTGGTGGAGAGGTACTGCGGCGCGCGGATCGGTGAAGGACTCATCTTCGACATGCGGTCGAAGGTGTTCGCGCACATCCAGCGGATGCCGATCGCGTTCTTCACCAGGACGCAGACCGGGGCGCTGGTTTCCCGACTCAACAACGACGTCCTTGGTGCGCAGCAGGCGTTCACCTCCACGCTCTCCAACGTGGTGAGCAACCTGCTGACAGCGGTGTTCACGCTGAGCGCGATGTTCGTGCTGTCCTGGCAGATCACGCTGGTCGCGCTCATCATGCTCCCGTTGTTCCTGCTGCCGGCCCGGTGGCTCGGGCGCAAGCTGCAGGCGATCACCCGCGAGTCCTACAACCTCGACGCCCAGATGAACGCCATGCTGTCCGAACGGCTCGGCGTGGCCGGTGCGTTGCTGGTCAAGCTCTTCGGCCGGCACGAGGCGGAGGACGAGGCGTTCCAGCAGCGGGCCGCTCGGGTGCGGGACATCGGCGTGACGCAGGCGATGTACAGCCGGATCTTCTTCACCGCCCTGATGCTGGTGGCGTCACTGTCCGTCGCGCTCGTCTACGGTTGGGGCGGGGTCCAGGCGGTGCGGGGCATCCTCGACGTCGGCACGCTGGTCGCGATGACGGCGTACCTCACCCGGCTCTACGGCCCGCTGACCGCACTCTCCAACGTGCACGTCGACATCATGACCGCGCTGGTCAGCTTCGAGCGCGTCTTCGAGGTGCTCGACCTCGAGCCGCTGGTGAAGGATCGGCCCGACGCGCGTGCGCTTCCGGCGGACGTTCCGGCGAGCATCGAGCTCGACCACGTGGAGTTCAGGTACCCCCGCGCCGAGGAGGTTTCGCTCGCCTCCCTCGAGACGGTGGCGGTGCTCGACCAGACGACACCGACGCAGGTGCTGCACGACGTGTCGCTGCGGGCGGAGCCGGGTCAGCTGGTCGCGCTCGTCGGGCCTTCGGGGGCTGGAAAGACGACCATCACGCAGCTCGTCACGCGGATGTACGACGTGATCGGCGGTGCCGTGCGGGTCGGGAGTATCGACGTCCGCGACCTGTCCCTGGAATCCCTCCGGTCGGCGGTCGGGGTGGTGACCCAGGACCCGCACATGTTCCACGACACCATCCGGGCCAACCTGTTGTACGCCAAGCCGGACGCCACCGAGGCTGAACTCGTGCGAGCGCTGGAGGGCGCGCAGATCTGGCCGCTGGTCCGCGGTCTCAGCGACGGGCTCGACACCGTCGTGGGTGAGCGGGGCTACCGCCTCTCGGGCGGGGAGAAGCAGCGCCTCGCGATCGCCCGGCTGCTGTTGAAGGCGCCGCGGATCGTCGTTCTCGACGAGGCGACTGCGCACCTTGACTCAGAGTCGGAGCTGGCGGTGCAGAGGGCCCTCGCGGTGGCGTTGCGCGGGCGTACGTCGCTGGTGATCGCTCACCGGCTGTCGACCGTGCGTGACGCCGACCTGATCCTGGTGCTGGAAGAGGGCCGGATCGCCGAGCGGGGTACGCACGAGGAACTTCTCGCCACGGACGGGTTGTACGCCGAGCTCTACCGCACGCAGTTCAGAGCGCAGGAGCCTGACGCCCCGAGTTCGGCTCCAGTCGCCTGATCACTGCGAGGTCGCACCTGGGATCCGCCATTCACGCCCAGGGCCCGCCCGAACCCGAAGCCCGGAATGATCACGTTTACGTGGTCATTGCCTGCCTCACACGGTGTCGGTGCCATGCAAGGCGGGGAATGACCACGTAAACGTGATCATTCCGGCCGTCCAGGACCGCCCTGGTGCCTAGAGCGCGCGGAGCGCCCCGCCGTCGATCGCGACCGTCGCGCCGGTGATGTACGACGCGACCGGCGACAGGACGAACGCCGCGATCCGGCCGAACTCCGGTGGCGATCCGTAACGTCGCAGCGGGATCTCGGCCTCGCGGCGGCGGCGGTAGGCCTCGGGGTCGACGCTCTGCGACGCGAGTTCGCGAGTGCGTTCGGTGTCGAAGCTGCCGGGCAGGAGACCGTTGACGCGGACACCGGCGGGGCCGAGTTCGTCCGCCAGCGTCTTGGCCAGCCCGGCCAGCCCCGGGCGCAGGCCGTTGGAGATCGCGAGGCCGGGGATGGGGGAGCGCACCGAGCTGGAGAGCACGAAGGCGATGGATCCCCCGTCGCGGCAGGCCGCCGCGACCGCCCGGGCGAGCCTGAGCCCACCGAGGAAGACCGACTCGAACGCCGCGCGCCAGTGTTCTTCGTCGGAGTCGAGCGCCGTGCCAGGCGCCGGACCACCCACGCTGATGAGGGCACCGTCGAGGCGACCCCACTTGGCCATCGCCGTCGCGACCAGCCGCTCGGCCGATGCCGAGTCGGCGTTGTCCGCCGCGACGCCAACGGCCCGGGCGGTGCCCAGGCTGGCGGCCGCGCGTTGGACGCCGTCCTCGCCACGGGCGGAGATCACGACATAGGCGCCTTCGGCCACAAGGACCTCGGCAGTCGCCCGGCCTAACCCTCGACTCGCTCCACTGAGTAGGAACACACGGTCCCGCACGCCAAGATCCACGGTGCCTCATCCTGCCGCATGCCTGTCACGCAATGCATGCAGACACGGTAAGTGGCGGACGAAATTTGTGGCCCGGGAAGGGAGCTCGGCGGCGTATCAAAGTGGCCGATGTCAGATCGCGCCTGGGTCCACGCTGCTCGCCTGCCGCGCGGTGGCGTACGGTCGGGCCCATGGCGGACGACGCTCACGTGGCGACGGCGGCGGGGGTGGGCCCCCGTCAGGTGGCTGGGATGAGCAAGGTCGGTGAGTGGTTACGCGCTGCCAACGGAGTCACGGTGCTGACCGGCGCGGGTGTCTCCACCGATTCGGGCATCCCCGACTTCCGCGGGCCGCAGGGGGTATGGACGCGTGACCCCGAGGCCGAGCGGCTCTCCACGTTGCAGGACTACGTCGCCGACCCGCGGGTCCGGGTGGAGTCGTGGCGGCGCCGCCACGACCATCCCGCCTGGACCGCCCGCCCCAACGCCGCCCACGAAGCGCTCGCCACCCTCGAACGCGCCGGGATCATCAGAGCACTCGTGACCCAGAACATCGACGGCCTCCACCAGAAGGCGGGTTCGTCGCGGGTGATCGAGATCCACGGGACGATGTGGTGGGCGGAATGCCTGTCGTGCGGGCTGCGGACGCCGATGGCCGACGTCCTCGAGCGGGTGGCCGACGGTGAGGCCGATCCGCTGTGCCTTTCGTGTGCCGGCATCCAGAAGTCGGCGACGATCTCGTTCGGCCAGTCCCTCGACCGGGAGGTTCTCGCCGCCGCCGAGCGCGCGGCGTCCGAATGTGAACTCTTCCTCGCGGTCGGTACGTCGCTGCAGGTGTTCCCCGCCGCCGGGCTGTGCGACGTCGCGCTGCGGGTCGGCGCCCGCCTGGTCGTCATCAACGCCCAACCCACGCCCTACGACGAAGTGGCGGCAGCGGTGATCCAGGCGCCGGTTGGCGTCGTACTCCCTCAACTCGCCGCCGCGGCTGGACTTGACCAGGCGTAACCCGCGGCCGGACCGACCACCCCACCCCCCACGTGATCGCGGCTGGACAGGAGTGCCCATGACTCGCCACCTCACGCCCACAGCTGGTCAACTGGCCTGGCAGCGCGCCGGGTTCGGGATGTTCTGCCACTTCGGCATCAACACCTACTTCGGTAAGGAATGGAGCGACGGAACGCTGCCGCCCAGCGGCTTCGACCCCACTGACCTGGATGCCCGGCAGTGGGTCGCGACGGCCGCGGCGGCTGGGATGAAGTACGTCGTACTCACGGCCAAGCACCATGACGGGTTCTGCCTGTGGCAGACCGACACGACGGCGTACTCCGTCCGCTCGGCCCCGTGGCGGTCCGGTCGCGGGGACGTGGTCGAAGAGCTCGCGACGGCCTGCGCGGACGCCGGGCTCGGACTCGGGCTCTACCTCTCGCCGTGGGACCGCAACGCCGCCTGCTATTCCGATCCCGCGGCGTACGACGACTTCTACGTACGCCAGCTGACCGAGCTGTGCACGAGGTACGGGCCGTTGTTCGAGGTGTGGTTCGACGGCGCGGGCTCAGAGGGCCGGGTGTACGGCTGGGAACGCATCATGGCCGTTGTCGAGGAGCACCAGCCGGGCGCGATGATCTTCAACATGGGCCGGCCGACGATCCGCTGGGTCGGCAACGAGGACGGCCTGGCCGCGGACCCGTGCGCCTATGTCGTCGACCAGGCCGAAGGTGACGTGGGGAGCGCACAGTGGGCCGGTGGGCGCTACCTGCCGCCGGAGTGCGACGTGCCGATCCGGCGGCATTGGTTCTGGCAGCCGGACGACCTGCACACGCTGAAGAGTCTCGAGCACCTGCTGGCCATCTACTACCGGTCCGTCGGCCTTGGCGCGGGGCTGCTGCTCAACGTGCCACCTGACCGGCGAGGCCGGCTCGACGACCACGACCGGCCACGGTTGCTCGAGCTCGCGGCGGAGCTCGAGCGGCGGTTTGGTTCGGGCGTTGACGCGGACCTCCAGGTCACGGCGGACGGGCAGGTCGGGGCGAGACTCGGGGCGGCCACGACGTTCGATCACCTTGTCCTGGAAGAGGAGTTGGCTGATGGGCAGCGGGTGACCGGGCACGAGATCGTGGTTGGCGGGCAGGTGATCGCGCGGGGAGGGACGATCGGCGTACGCCGGTTCCACGCGTTCCCGGAGGTGACGGCTGACCGGGTGGAGGTGCGGCTCACCGGTGACGGGGCAGGTCTGGGTGCCGTGACAGCGCACCGGACGGGCAGCCCGCGCTGTCCCGCATTGGAAGAGCAGCCGGCGGCGATGGCGGAGAAGGTCGACGCGAAGGCTCCGTAGCGGGCCTGACTCCTGGCGTTGCGGGCATGCTGGCAGCGCCCGCGGTTGCGGGCGGGCCGGCCGGCAGGACCGCATATTGTCGTACTTTTCTCCGTCCGGAACAGGACTCGCGCATTGCTCCACGCGCGAAACTGCAGTCTGGTAAGACGTTGTGCGACGTCTGCTGCTTCTCGCCGTCATCCTCGCCTCGGTCACGCTCTCCGCCACACTCCCGGCCGCCGGCAGCACCGGTCAGGTGGTTCGTGCGGACGCTTCGGTCAACACGATCACATTCGCGCTGTCGCGTACCGTCGATCCCTTGCCCAGAAGGGCGTTCGACGTCCGACTCGCCTGCGCCGGCAGGACGGCGGCGCGGGCGACCGTGATCGACCCTGGCCGGCCAACCGCCACCAGCAAGCATCGTGCTGCCGGGAGAACCTGCACGGTCACCCACGTGACGGCGCCGATACCGGGACGCGTCGACGAGGTCACCTACACCGTGACCCAGGGAACGGACGTGCTGGCGCGACGAACGCTCTACGCGCGCGACGGGCGAGGACGGTCCACGGAGTTCGTGCTCCCGGCCGGTGAGACCCGGCTCGAGCTCTCGGTCGAGTCCTTGCCGAAGGGCGAGGTGGGCGTGCCGATCCGGGCGATGGCGTTCAACATCTGGCGCGGTGGCCTGATGTCGGGCGCGCCCGGTGGCCCTGCGAACCGCGAGCAGTTGATCGAGTTCATCCGGTCGGAGGATCCCGACATCCTTTTCCTGGTTGAGGTGGAGGGGTCGGGTGAGGAAATCCTCGACGGACTGAACGCCGGACGACCCGGCACCTACCAGGGACTCATGGTGACCCGCGAGCCAGGCCAGCCGGAGAACGCCGACCGGCTCTGGCTGTACAGCAGGTTCCCCATCGACAAGGTGTATCCCGTGGGGAGCGGCGGCGACCTCACGTCGTTCAATTTCGGTGGTGCCCGCCTGAAACTACCCAACGGCACATTCGTGAACACCTTCTCGACCTGGCTCTACCACGCGCCCAGTGCCGGCGATCCGCTGAATCAGTCGGCGCTCGAAACCCAACTCGGCATTCGCCGCACCTATTCCGATCAGCAGATCATCGACACCGACCAGCCACGGCGGCTGGTGATGGCGACGACGCTTGTCCAGCAACGGCTGCGGGAATACATCGGCGACGATCCTTCGCCGATCATTCTGGGCGGCGACTTCAACACGATGTCACATCTGGACTGGAGTGGGCGGTTCGCGGACGCGCCGGGGCACAAGGGCCTGGTGCTCGAATGGCCGGTGACGAAACTGTTCACCGACGCGGGATTCACCGACGTCTACCGATACGCCCTTCCCGACGCCGGTCGCTATCCCGGCCAGACCTGGAGTCCCGAACTCGGTTGGGGATTCGCGCCGTTGCGGGTTGACTACCTCATGAGTCGCGGCGACGGCGTTCGCGTGCTCGGCGCCCACACACGATCGCGCCGGCTGCCCGCGCATCAGGGCACGCCGATGGATCAGATGTATCCCTTCTACTCTGACCACGCGCCGGTTGTCAGTGAGCTGCTGATTCGAGGCAAGGGGCCTGGTCCTGCCGGCGAGGCGGAGGTCGACGCGGCGGTCAGCCCTCCTTCCTGGCCTGATTCCCCGCCTGGCAAGGCGATTCCGCCGGCGGAGCTGTCGGCGGTGGCCAGCAGCGAGAACGCCGGGTACGAAGCCAGCCGGGCCGTCGACGGTGACCTCGTGACGATGTGGCATTCGGCCTGGCAACCTACAAAGGTCTGGAATCCGCACGACATCACCATTGACCTGGGCAAGGTCCGGACCCTGACCGCTGTCCGTTACCAGCCACGCATCGTCAGCACCGGGAACGGCATCATCGTGCGCGCGACCGTCCAGGCGAGTGCGGACGGCGTGACGTTCCACGACGTCAAGGACGTGACCCTGGCCCGCGACTATTACCCGAAGAACATTTCTCTCGACGGGCTGCGGGCGCGCTATCTCAGACTGCAGGTGTGGAACGGATCTGACGGATTCTCCTCGGCGGCCGAGATCATTCCCTTCGAGTCCGACTGATGTCGGGCCACCCCTAGGGAGGGAAATCGGTGGACCCGCGAGGACCGAGGTGGGTACCTTGCTGGCACACCCGTCACCGTCTGCCGGTGGGTGATCAGGACACGAGGAGAGACGCGAGCGCGATGTACGACGCGAGCCAGCGAGCTAGGTGCGCCGAGCTGGGCGCGGGGTCCTAGGGACCTCGACGGCCCTTCGGGTCCGGCTCGGCGTTCGCGTGATGACCAAGCTCGCCGTTCCGTCCCGAAAGAGGCCCTCGTGCGTTCCGTCGAGATCCGTCGTACCTTCCTGGAGTTTTTCCGCCAGCGCGACCACCTGATCATTCCGTCGTCCTCGCTGGTCCCCGACGATCCCACCCTGCTGCTCACCACCGCGGGCATGGTGCAGTTCAAGCCGTATTTCCTGGGCGTCACCAGCCCGCCCCATCCGCGCCTGACGTCGGTACAGAAATGCGTGCGTACCGTCGATATCGATTCCATCGGCCAGACCGACCGGCACACGACGTTCTTCGAGATGCTGGGCAATTTCTCCTTCGGCGACTACGGCAAGGGCCAGGCTATTGCGTGGGCGTACGAACTCCTGACCGAAGGGTTCGGGCTCGATGCCGGGCGGCTCTGGGCGACTGTCCATCCTGACGACGACGAGGCCGTCGCCTTGTGGCGCGAGATCGGGATACCCGCGGAGCGGATCCAGCGCCTGGAGGAGAACTTCTGGGATACCGGCGGACCTGGGCCCTGTGGTCTGTGTTCGGAGATCTTCTACGACCGGGGACCTGAGTTCGGCGAGGTTGGCGGCCCTGCCGTTAATCCCGAGCGCTACCTGGAGGTGTGGAACCTCGTCTTCATGCGCTACCTCCGCGGCGAGGGAGGCGACGGTGGGGCCGGCGGCATTGGCGCGGTCCCGATCGTGGGGGAGCTGCCGCGGCCGTGTATCGAGTCCGGGCTGGGCCTGGACCGGTTGGCCGTCGTTCTGCAGAACGTCGCGAACGTCCATGAGACCGATCTCCTCGCGCCCACACTGGAGCTTGTCGCGGAACTGGCTGAGAGTGGCCGGAGTGCAAAGGTGTCCCGCTCCTCGGGGGAGTTCGACCGCTCTGTGCGGGTGGTCGCGGACCACGTGCGCGCGGCGGCGTTCCTGCTCGCCGACGGAGTGCTGCCCTCGAACGAGGGGCGCGGATACGTGGTGCGCCGGTTGGTACGCCGGGCGGTGCGGCAGGCGCGGCAGCTCGGCATCGACCAGCAGGTGCTCCCCGAACTCGCGGCCAGCGTCATCGACCACCTCGGCGACCGCGGTGGGGGTGGGCCCCAACGCAGTTGGGGACCGGAACCAGATATGTGGCCGGAGCTGCTCGAGCATCGATCGCTGATCGAGCGGGCGCTGGGCCAGGAGGAGGAGGCTTTCGACCGCACTCTCCGCCAGGGTTCGCGGCTGCTCGCCACCGCGCTCGGGCGTACCCGCGACGAGTCCGCGCCGGCGCTGTCGGGCCAGACGGCGTTCGACCTGCACGACAGGTACGGCTTCCCCATCGACCTCACCGTCGAGATCGCCCGGGAGACTGGCATCGAGGTCGACACCGAACGCTTCGCGGCGCTGATGGAGGACCAGCGCCAGCGGGCGAGGCGGGCGGGCGCGGCCGCGCGGGAAACCGGTGGTGGCCGTGCGTACCAGGAACTGGCCGGAAGGCATGGCACCAGCAGGTTCGTCGGTTACGAACACCTTTCGGCGGAAGGGATTGTCCGCGGCATCCTCGACGACGGGGTGGTGGTGCCGGCCGTTGCCGAGGGGCAGCGGGCCGAGCTTGTGCTGGACCAGACGCCGTTCTATGCCGAGTCTGGTGGCCAGGTCGGCGATACCGGGACCATACGGACCGCCGGTGGTGCGGAGGTGCGCGTCCTCCAGACGACGTACGGCGTAGAACGGCTGCACGTCCACCTCGTCGAGGTGGTGCGGGGCGAGGTACGCGCGGGCGAGATGGTCGAGGCGGTCGTCGACCGGGACCAGCGGGAGGCGACCGCGCGTTCGCACAGCGCGACCCATGTCCTCCACGCGATGCTCCGTCAGGCGCTCGGTGAGCACGCCCGCCAGCGGGGCTCGCTGGTGGCGCCGGGCCGGCTGCGGTTCGATTTCACCCACGTCGCGGCGCTGGATCGCGAGCAACTCGGTGACATTGAGGAAGCTGTCAACCACCGCTTGCTGTCCGATCCAGAGGTGCGAGTGTGGGAGACCAGCCGGGCCGAGGCGCGGGCGGCGGGCGCGATCGCGTTGTTTGGTGAGAGGTACGCCGAGACGGTCCGGGTCGTCGACATCGGTGACTTCTCCCGTGAACTCTGCGGAGGCACCCACGTTGGCCATGGCAGCCAGGCGGGACCGGTTCGGCTGTTGGGGGAGACCTCTGTCGGTGCGGGCGTACGCCGGATCGAGGCGCTCACTGGGCTTGACGCGTTGCGGTACGCCGATCACGAACGCCGGCTGCTCGAACAGCTAGGGTCCTTGCTGGGTGTGGATTCGGGTGCTGCCCAACCCGACCAGCTGCTCGGCCGGCTCCAGCAACGTCTTACCGCGTTGACGGTCGCGGAACGAGAGCTGGCCGGGCTGCGTCAACGCAACCTTGCGGTGGCGGCGGAGCGGCTGGCCGGCCGCCGGCGCGACCTTGAAGGTGGCCGGGGTTTGGGGTGGCTGGTCGCGGAACGCCTGGGCCCTGCCGATGGGCAGGATCTGCGGACACTGGCCGAGGCGGTGCTCGAGCGGTGCCCGTCGGATCGCCCCGGCGGCGTCATTCTCGGCCAGGCCGATGAAGGCAAGGCGCAACTTGTCCTTGCGCTCGGCCAGCTGCTCGTCGACCAAGGGGTGCGTGCCCGCGACCTGCTGGCGTCCGCGGGTCGGCGCATCGGCGGAGGTGCGGGCGGCAAGGGATCTCTTGCGCATGCGGGGGGACGCGAGGTTCGTCAGCTCGATGCGGGCCTCGCGCTCGCGGTCGAAGAGCTGACCGCCCGGTGCGATGGGGGATGACTCGGGAGAATCGATCGGCTCCCACGGCCATTGCCCTTTTGGTCTTGCTCGCAGCCCCGGTGCTTGGTTGGGGAGGGAGTTGATCACGTCTACGTGGTCATTCAGGGGGCTGGCCTCCACCGGAAAGCCTGATCTACAGGACACGCCCCAGCCTCACGGCGGCGCGGGGTGTCTGACAGACAGGAGTCCCAGGAAGTCGGACGGGGTGTGGCCGGCAGGGCTTGCCGGGATCGCCGGTGCGGTGAGCATGTAAACCCCACCGGTTTCCATCCGCGGGCTGGTGAGCCCTCCGATCCGCAGCGTAGGCACCAGACATGCCACGACAACCGAGCGGTTTCCCATCGCTGGAAGGGATTTGGCTATGCAGATCGCCATCGTGCTCTATCCGGGAGTGACCGCCCTGGACGCCGTCGGACCATACGAGGTCCTGCGGCTGCTGCCCGACGCCGAGGTGCGGTTCGTTGGCGAGGAGCCCGGACCGGTGCTTGCCGACAGCGGCGTGCTGTGCCTCGGCATCACCCACAGCTATGCGGAGACGCCGGAGCCTGACATCGTGCTGGTACCCGGCTCCGGTCCGCGGACCGCGACGATGATGGCCGACAAGCAGCTCACCGACTGGTTGCGGAAGGTGCACGCGACAACGAGCTGGACAACGTCGGTCTGCACCGGGTCGATGATTCTCGCCGCCGCGGGCATCCTTGACGGACTACCGGCGACCACGCATTGGCTCGTGCAGCCTGGGTTGGCGGCGATGGGTGCGGAGGCTCGGCGCGGAGAACGAATCGTGCACGCCGGCAAGGTCGTGACCGCGGCCGGTGTCTCGGCCGGAATAGACCTTGCGCTGTGGCTCGCGGGTGAGATCGCCGGGCGGGAACGCGCGGAGATTATCCAGCTGTTCGTCGAGTACGACCCGCAGCCGCCGTTCGACGCCGGACACCCGAGCAAGGCGAGCAAAGCAGTCCTGGACAACGCGGCAGCCCTTGTCCGCAAGGGCGCGATCAACCGGTCTGAGATGCGCGCGATCCCGACGATCGCCTGGCAGCGCACACTGGCCGTGGTACGCAGGCGAAGGAAAGCACGGTGAAGGACGCGCGCCGCTCAGAGAAGTCAGTCGCGCTCGCAGCGGACCGCGGACTCCGTGCCGCCGAGGTGCAAGGCGGAGTTGACAAGGGCGATGTGGCTGTACGCCTGGGGAAAGTTGCCCACCATCCGGCCATACCTCGGGTCGTACTCCTCGGCGAGCAGGCCGACGTCGTTGCGCAGGTCGAGGAGGCGTTCGAAGAGCGCCCGGGCGTCCTTGGGGCGTCCGATGAGATGCAGGTCGTCGGCCAGCCAGAACGTGCACGCGAGGAACGCGCCCTCGGTGCCCGGTAGCCCGTCAAGGTTTTCACCGTCACTCGTGTCGGTGGAGTAGCGCAGGACGAGACCGTCGTGGGTCAGCTCCCGCTCGATCGCCTCGACCGTGCCGACCACCCGCGGGTCGGAAGGCGGGAGGAACCCCACCTGCGGGATGAGGAGGAGCGCCGCGTCGAGCTCGCGGGAGCCGAAGTACTGCGTGAAGGTGTTGCGGTCGGCGTCGAAACCCTTCGCGCACACCTCACGGTGGATCTCGTCGCGCACCGCCTTCCACTCGGCGGCGGGTCCGCTCAGACCGAAGCGTTTCACCGCCCGGACCGCGCGATCCAGCGCCACCCAGGCCATCACCTTGGAATGGGTGAAGGGGCGTCGCGCTCCTCTGACCTCCCAGATCCCCTCGTCCGGCTCGCCCCAGTGCTTGATGAGGTGGTTGATCAGGACGCACTGAAGGGACCAGGACTCCTTGTGGATGCCGAGCGGTCCGCGAGCGACGGCGAGCGCGTCGATCACCTCGCCGTAGACGTCGAGCTGGAGTTGGTCGACCGCGCCGTTCCCGATGCGAACGGGCACCGAGCCCTCGTAGCCCGGCAGCCAGGGGAGTTCGTACTCGGGCATCCGCCGCTCGCCGGCGACACCGTAGACGTTCTGCAGGTCAGGCGCCGACCCAGCGATCGCGCGGAGGAGCCACTGCCGCCACGCGGACGCTTCCTGGGTGTAGCCGCTGCGGATGAGGGCCGCCAGCGTCATCGTGGCGTCGCGCAGCCAGCAGAAGCGATAGTCCCAGTTGCGGACCCCACCCAGGTCTTCCGGAAGCGAGGTGGTGGGCGCCGCGACGATGCCGCCGGTCGGGTCGTACGTCAGAGCCTTCAGGGTGAGCAGCGACCGGAGGACGGGCTCGCGCCACTTGCCGGAGTACCAGCACTGCTCCGACCAGTCGTTCCAAATCGCCTCGGTCTGCGAAAGGGCAAGCTCGGCGATGACCGGCGACGGAGGTGGGAGGTGTGAAGGGCTCCAGGTGAGGACGAACCGCACCCGGTCGTTCGGGCCGACCTCGAAGTCGGAGTACGTCGCGAAGTCCCGGCCGTGGGAGGGTACGTCGGACCGCAGCCACACCGAGTCGGGCCCCGCGACCGCGGCGATCTGGTGGTCGACGCGGCGGACCCACGGGATCACCGAGCCGTAGTCGAACCGCAGCCGCAGGACGCTCTGCATCGGCACCCTGCCGGAGATGCCTTCGACGATCCGGACCACATCGGGGGCCTCATCGCGTGGTGGCATCAGGTCGATCACCCGGACGGACCCGTCAGGGGTGTCCCACTCGGTCTCGAGGATGAGCGTGTCGCCGCGGTACCGCCGCCGGGTCGCCCGGCCGGTGCCGCCCCGTGGGGCGATCCTCCAGTGGCCGTTCTCAAGCGTCCCGAGGAGCGCGGCGAAGCAGGCGCCAGAGTCGAAGCGCGGGAGGCACAACCAATCGATCGACCCTGACCGGCTGACCAGCGCCACGGTCTGCATGTCGCCGATGATCGCGTAGTCCTCGATGGGAGCACCCATCCCGTCCTACCTCCTCCGCTCGGTAAAACACCGGGGTTCGTGGCGGCGTTCCCGTCCAGTGTTCTCCGCCGAGGCGAATCTCGCCGCCTCCTTGAGGTCGCGGGACCTCTCAGAGGTCGGTTATCGCGGCCGGGCCCGGGTGTCGCGGCGGCCGGGCGAGCCGGCGGGGGAGCGTCGCGGGCGGGAACCCGCGGCCTCGTCGGCGCTGCGCAGGCGCTGGCGGAGCCGGCCGCCCTTCGCCTCGTCGTACGCGAGGAACCCCAACCCGCCGACGGCGACCGCGGCGAAGAGGTACCACTGGAGGGCGTACGCCAGATGGGGCCCTTCGGACAGCTCCGGCGCGGGCAGGGGCCGCGGCGCGCCGGCGGCGGTGGGGACGGGCTCGACGAGTTCGAGGTAGCCGCCGAGGACGGGGTACGGCAGCGTGCCGGCGATCTGGGGTACGTCGATGAAGCGCACCTGTCCCCGCTCGGGCCGGCCCCGTCCAGGATCGGCGTGCTCGCTCTGGCGCACCCGACCGGTGATCGTGACGTCACCGGACGGCGGAGCCGGTGACGCCGGGGCGCGCACGGAGCCGGAGCTTGGGATCCACCCGCGGTTGACCAGGATGGTGTTTCCATCCGTGGTGACGAGCGGGGTGAGGACGTTGTACCCGGGTTCGCCTTCGAGCGGGCGATAGCGCACGAGGATCTGATGCTCCGCGTCGTAGGTGCCGCGGGCGCTGAGCTGGCGCCATTGGTCCTGGCTACGGGCAGGGCGATCCGGCGCGAGGATGGTCCCGACCGGGCGGCTGGGGGCGCCGTCGTTCGTTGTGATGACCGCGTTCAGTGCACGGCGTTCGTCGAGACGCTGCAGTTGCCAGCGGGCAAGCAGGACGAACGTCGTGACCAGTACGACGACCGCGACCATCAGCGCGATCCAGCGCGGTCGCAGCAGAAAGCGGTACACGAGCAGTGACGCTAACCGAGTCCCCCGCCCGACGCGCCGGTCGGGGTCGGGGATCCCGGCCGGCATCCAACCCGGCTCCGCACTCGGCCCTGTCGGATGGGCGGCCTAGGCTGAACGCGTGGGTGCGCAACTTGTCGACCGTTTCGGGCGGATCGCGACAGATCTACGGATCTCGTTGACCGACCGATGCAACCTCCGCTGCAGCTACTGCATGCCCCCGGAAGGGCTGCCGTGGCTTCCGTCACCTGACGTCCTCACCGACGACGAGGTGGTCCGCCTGACCGGAGTCGCGATCCGGCTCCTCGGCGTGCGGGAGGTGCGGTTCACCGGCGGTGAGCCGTTGATCCGGCGCGGGCTCGTCGACATCGTGCGCCGCACCAGCCAGTTGGACCCGCGCCCGGAGATCTCACTCACCACCAACGGCATCGGACTCACCCGCCTGGCCGGACCGCTCCGCGAGGCGGGCCTGGACCGGATCAACGTCTCCCTGGACAGCCTGAGCACCGAGACGTTCCGGGAGCTCACCCGGCGCGACCGCTGGACGGACGTCGTGGACGGTCTCGCCGCGGCGGAGGGGGCCGGGCTCACGCCGGTGAAGGTGAACGCCGTCCTGATGCGCGGCGTCAACGAAACCGAGGCGCCTGACCTCCTGGCCTGGTGCCTCGAACGCGGGTACGAGCTGCGGTTCATCGAGCAGATGCCGCTGGACGCCCACCACCGGTGGAGCCGCTCCGTGATGGTGACCGCCGACGAGATCCTGGAGCGGCTGCGCGAACGCTTCGACCTCACGCCTGCAGACCCGCGGCAGCGAGGGAGCGCTCCCGCGGAGTCGTTCCTGGTCGATGGTGGGCCCGCGCGAGTGGGGATCATCGCGTCGGTGACGAGGCCGTTCTGCGGCGACTGTGACCGGGTACGCCTCACCGCCGACGGTCAGGTCCGCAACTGCCTCTTCGCACGGGAGGAGTCCGACCTGCGCGGCGCTCTGCGGGCGGGCGCCGATGACGCGGACCTCGCCCGGCGCTGGCGGGCGGCCGTGGCGACGAAGCAGCCGGGTCACGGGATCGACGATCCGACGTTCCTCCAGCCGACCCGGCCGATGTCGGCGATCGGGGGCTGAGGCGCGCCGGCCGGGCTCAGCGCTCGTCGAGCGGCGCGGTCGGGTCGAACGGCACGACTTCGCGCAGGAAGTTCCGTGCCGTCAGGAAGTCCGTGAGGTGGGCCCGGTGCTGGTCGCAGGCGAGCCAGGTCTTGCGCCGCTCGGGCGTGTGCAGGCGGGGGTTGTTCCAACGCAGCGCCCAGGTGGCCGGCGCGGAGCATCCCCTGGCCGAGCAGATGGCGGGCTCCGGATCGGGCTGCTGGGTCATCGTGAGTGCTCCGCAGCGGACGGTGAGGGGGATAGATGAGGTGTCCCGCTATGCGGGACGGCGGGCCCGAACGTCGTCACACATCGAAGGTGGATGCGGAGCGTGATGAAAATGCGCCATATCCGCCTGGTTTGACTGCGGTGCGTGATGCTGTGACAATCCGGCCCCACAACAAGAAGCGATGCCGGGCAGCCACGGGGGAAGCCGCCCGGCATCGCATCACGTCGCACTCCGACGGGGGAAGCGGAGCGCGCAGAAAGAGTTTGGCATGAACGCCCCGGCCAGGTCTAGACGGGCCTGCCGTTATTTTGCGAGGGGACGCTGGCGTCGGGCCCGCTCGGGAGTTGCCGTTCGTGATCGGGGACGTAGGGCAGGGGAGCCTCCGCACGGCGCTCGCGACCCGCGTTCGCGATCACCACGGCGATGTAGGGCAGGACGAAGGCGGCCACGATGAGCAGCCATCGAAGAATGCCCTCCGTGACGAACGCCAGCACGAAGCACACTGTCCGTACTCCCATGGAGAGCAGATAGCGCACTTCACGCGAGCGAATGTCTTCCTTGAGGCTCTTGGGCGCCCCGGAGATGCGGAAGACCGGTTGGACCGGCTTCTGATGCATCAGACCCTCCTCCACTCCTCTTGCCACCGTACGCCCGTTCGACCCTCGACGGACCACCGCAGAGGGCATGACGGATGTCATGCTCCGAACACGACTCACGACGGGGGAGCCGCGGCGCCCGCCGCGGGAGCGTATGTCCCATGACAACGTCAAACAGTGCCAACCCCGGCATGGCGGTCCGACTCGACGGACTGGTCAAGCGGTACGGAACCATCCAAGCGGTCCGAGGGATCGACCTCGACATCGCGCCTGGTGAGGTGGTCGCCCTGCTCGGGCCCAACGGCGCCGGCAAGTCGACCACCATCGACATGCTGCTCGGACTGGCTCGACCCGACGAGGGATCGGCCAGCATCTTCGGTAACCCGCCCGAGCAGGTGGTCGCGCAGGGACTCGTCGGAGCGATGCTCCAGTCCGGGTCGCTGCTCCCAGACGTGACGGTCGGCGAGATCGTCGCGATGTTCGCGGCCCTGCACCGCAAACCGCTCAGCGTGGGGGAGGCGCTCGAACGCGCCGGTATCGCCGACCTTGCCAAGCGCCGGACGGCCAAGCTCTCCGGTGGACAGGCGCAGCGGGTCCGGTTCGCCCTGGCCGTCGTTCCCGACCCAGACCTGCTGGTGCTCGACGAGCCCACGCGTACCTCCTCGCCAAGGGCGCCGTCGCGATGCTGGTGGCGGCCCCGGCGATCCTCCTCGTCTTTGCCGCGGGCGGGGTGCTCGCACATGTCGACCTGTCGGGGTCGCAGTGGCTGGCCTCGGCCGTGAGCACCTGGCTGGCGATCGTGCCGTTCGCGCTCATCGGCCTGCTGATCGGGTACGCCTCCTCGCCGGACAGCGCGCAGGCGATCTTCTCCGCGACGTTCATGACCATGTCGCTGTTCGGCGGCATCTTCATCCCGGTCGAGGTGATGCCGAAGGTGATGGCCAACCTGGCGCAGGTCCTGCCGTCGTACTGGCTCGGAATCCTCGGACGCAGCCCGCTGGGGACCGGGGGGTTCGAGTGGCGAGCGGTGCTGGTCCTCCTCGCGTGGACCGTGGCGCTCGCCCTGGTGGTGGCCCGCAGGTACCGCGTCGACACGGCCCGCGCCTGAGCGGCCCCGCTGCCTCTAAGGTCCCAGCTTGCGGTGACCAACGAGCGGCTGCGGTTCTCCCGCGACCTTCACGACATCCTTGGCCACAGCCTCACGGTGATCACCGTCAAGGCGGAGTTGGCGGGGCAGCTTGTCCAGCGGGCTCCTGACCGGGCGTTGGCCGAGATCAACGACGTCGAACGCCTCGCCCCGGAAGCGCTAGCTGACGTTCGGGCAACTGTCGAGGGCTATCGCGGCGCCAGCCTGGCCGCCGAGATCAGCCGGGCCCGTCGGGCGCTCACCGCGGCGGGGATCGCCTCCACCCTGCCCAACTCCATGGATGAGGTGAGCGGACCGCAGCGTGAGGTCTTCGGGTGGGTGATCCGGGAGGGCGTGACGAACGTCCTGCGGCACAGCAAGGCCCGCGTCTGTCACGTCCGGCTCACCCCGACGAGTGTCGAGGTCACCGACGACGGGATCGGTGCGGGAGCGACCGGCCGCCCGGAGTTCAGGGATGGGCACGGACTGAACGGCCTTCGTGAGCGGGTGGCGGCAATCGGTGGCACCCTCACCGCGGACTCCGTGCGCGACGGGGGCTTCCGGCTGCACGCGATGATCCCGGACGGAGTCACTGAATGACCGAGCCGATCCGGATCCTGCTCGCCGACGACCAGCACCTGGTGCGGGGTGCGATGGCCGCCCTCCTGTCCCTGGAGTCCGACATCGCCGTCGTCGCCGAAGTGGGACGTGGCGACGAGGTGGTGGCGCGGGCGACGGAGACCAGGCCGGACGTCGCCCTGATCGACGTCGAGATGCCGGGTGCGGACGGGATCACCGCCACCCGCGAGCTGCGGACCGCACTGTCGACCTGCCGGGTGCTTGTCGTCACGACGTTCGGGCGTCCGGGGTACGTCCGGCGGGGGCGAGTGGGTTCGTGGTCAAGGACACCCCGGCGTCCCAGCTTGCCGACTCCATCCGGCGGGTACATCAGGGCCTGCGGGTCGTCGATCCCTCGCTCGCCATCGAGTCACTGGCGGCCGGCGACAGTCCTCTGACACCACGCGAACGCGATGTCCTGCGGGAAGCGCGGGCCGGCGGGACCGTGGCCGACCTCGCGCGGGCGCTCGTGCTGTCGGAGGGGACGGTACGCAACCACCTGTCCAGCGCGATCGGCAAGACAGGTGCGCGGACCCGCGCCGAAGCGGTCCGGATCGCTGACTCCCAGGGTTGGCTCTGAGCAACGTCTGCTCTGTGTGCCGCGGGGCGCGCCAGGGGGTGCTGGCGTAATGATCACGTATACGTGGTCATTGCATGCCTCACATGGTGTCGACACCACGTGAAGCTGGTAATGACCACGTATACGTGATCATTCGGCACGGTGGAGGCAGTCGGCAAGGGATTTGCCGGCGGGGCTCGAGCGGTGTGGCGGTGGCGGGGGCGAGCGTCAGCTCTGCTCAGGTCCAGATGGGGAGCACCAGGCGGCTCGCGGCCCGTCCACCGTGGTGGACCGTCTGGTCGGCCGCCTCGCAGGTGTCGAACCTCGGATAGTTGGACGACGCGATCTCGACCCGGATCCGGTGGCCCGCCGAGAACGTCTGTGCCGTGGAGCCCACCTCGACCTCGACCTCCACGGCGTTCCCGCCCGGCGTAGGAACGCGGCGGATCGAGTCGACGACCAGCATCGCCGTCCCGTCCGGGTGGACGTCGACGAGCTTGACCGTGACGTCGGCGAGTGGGGCGGTGGACTCGAAGACCACGTGCGCCCGGACCATCCCCACGATGGTGAGGTCCCGCTCCAGGACATCGCTTGTGTAGACGAGGACGTCGGGGCGTTCCTCGAGCGAACGCTGGTCAAGCGGCCCGGCCTCGGGTGGCACCGGATGGAGGGTGCGGCCGCCGTTGGTGGGTACCGGATCGCTGGGGTCGTGGCGGTAGTGGTCGGTCCCCGACTCTGCCGGCGCCGACCAGGACAGGCGCCCGCCCTCGGCGAGGTACAACGGGACCGCCTGGGTGGGCGGCGGCCAGTCAGCCAGGTCCAGCCAGCGGTTGGCTCCCATGACGAAGACGCGTACGCCGGATGGACCGTCCCGGTCGGCGATGGTTTCGCTCAGGAAGGCGATCTGCTCGTCGAGCAGGCCGTTGAAGTCGCCTTGCGCGCGGACGCCGAAGTCGAGGTGACCAGTGGTGCGTCTCAGCATGGTCGCGTGGGCCCACGGACCGATGACGAGTCGCTGCCGCCGGTGGGAGTGGCCGTCGTCGGCGGCACGTCCGGCGAGCTGGGTGTACCCGCGGATGGTGCTCTCGCAGAAGAGGTCGTGCCAGCCGGCGAGGTGGTAGCCGGCGACGCCGAGATGGCCGGGAGCGGCGCCGGCGTCGAGCGGGTTCCAGAGTTCGGTGTCGTCCGTGTCCAACCAGCGCGACCAGTCAGGGCTGATCCGCGTCAGGGTGGGGGTTCCTGGCAGCCCGTCGAGGCTCGCCGGCCACCGGTCGAGCTCGTCGATGGCCGCGTCGACGAGTTCGGTGTCGAGGTTGCTGCCGAGCGCGCCGATGCCGAGGGTCCACGAGGAGAAGACACCGAGCTGCAGTGCGCCGCCTTCGTACACCGCGTCCCGGATGGTCGGGCCGGCAACGGCTGGGGCGATGGCGCGCAGGGCCGCCGGGCGTTCGGCGGCGGCGAGCCACTGGGTGAAGCCGTTGTACGAACCACCGGCCATGGCGACCGCGCCGTTCGACCATGGCTGGCTCGCGCACCACGCGATCGTCTGCGCGCCGTCCATGCGTTCGGCCCGGAACGGCGAGAACGTTCCGGGCGAGTCCCAGCGTCCGCGCACGTCCTGGGTGACGACCGCCCAGCCCAGCCGGGCCAGCCCGATCGCGTCGTAGGCGCCACGCACCGAGGCGCGGCCGTACGGCGTCCGGACCAGCAGGACCGGGTGGCGTTCCCCGTCGTCGGCGACGGTCACGTCAGTCGCGAGGGGTACTCCGTCGATGGTCGTGACATCGGTATCAAGGCTGACGATGCGTGCGGCTCGTCCCACGATGGCGAGCCTACGTTTCGATGACCGCCGCGTGCCGCTGTCTGCCGGCCACCCTCGGCCACGGATGACGTCACCCGACGTCATCCGACATCACCATGCCGTTGACATGATGCCGGTATGACGTCATGATCGCCCGCATGCCTTCTTCTGGAAGCCCTCACCCAGCCGCGCCGCCGAGGCGTCGCTCGCGGCTTGGGGGATGGAGCATGCCGCCCTCAGTGCGTGGGATTGTCGCGCTTCTCCGGATCCTGCCGCAGGTGAACTCTCGTACGCCGGCCCTTCTCGTGGTTGGTGCTTTCCTCGCCGCGGCCCTCCCGGTCGCGGTCGCGGTGGTGACAGGTCTGTTGATCGGGTCGATCCCGGCCGCGGTGCGGGACGGAGCGGACTCGGCCGCCACGCAACGGACCTGGACCCTGCTCGTCGTGGTGGGTGGCCTGATCGTCGTGCAGCGGGCCCTGAGCCCCGTCCTCGACGCGCTGGCAAGGACGCTCGGACGCGAGACCGACCGCTACCTCCAGGAGCGGGTGATCGCCGCGGTCGGTCGTCCAGATGGCGTCGCCCACCTGGAGGATCCGGCCGTTCTCGACGAGATCCGCGTCGTACGCGGGCTCGGCGCGGACACCAACCGCCCCGGCCGTGCGGTCGAGGCGCTGGCACGGGTGTTGCCCGCCTGGCTGCAGGCGCTGGGTTCGGCCGCGGTACTACTGGCGTTCGCGTGGTGGTTGGGGCTGGCCTGGCTGGTGGCCTGGCCGCTGATCGTCTTCTTCATGCAGCGGGAGTACGTCCGGGTCGGCCAGGTTGGCTACGGGCAGAGCAGCGCGTTGCGGCGGGCGGAGTACCTCCGCGACCTCGCACTCAACCCGCCGGCCGCCAAGGAGGTGCGGGTCTGGGGCATGCTCGGCTGGCTCATCGAGCGGTTCGAGGTGACCTGGCGGAGCGCGATCGAGCCCGTGTGGAAGGTGCGGCGCCCCCGCCCGGGCGTTCTCTTCGGTTCCAGCGGCGCGGTGCTCCTGATCAACCTCGGGTCGTACGGCGTTCTCGCCTGGGCCGCGACCCGGGGCGATCTTGGTCTCGCGGCGCTGGCGGTCTATACGCAGGCGTTGGGAGGGACCAACTCCTATGCGGCGTTCGACGACGACAACGCCTACCTCTCCTTCGCCGCGGTCTCGGTGCCGAAGGTGATCGGGCTGGACCAGCGGCTTTCCGCGGAGGGGCAGGCCGCGCGCCCGGAGGCGGCGGCCGCGGTCGGTGTGGCCGGCGCCGTTGGTGTGGCCGGCGCCGTTGGTGTGGCCGCCGCCGTTGCCCCGCTGGCGGCGGACTCGCCGCAGACCGAGATCCGCTTCGAAGGGGTGCGGTTCCGGTATCCGCGAGCCGACCGCGAGGCGCTGGCCGGGCTCGACCTGGTGATCCCGTCCGGCCGCTCGCTCGCCATCGTGGGGGAGAACGGCGCGGGCAAGACGTCCCTCGTCAAGCTGCTCTGCGGTCTGTACGACCCGACCGGAGGCCGGATCTCTGTGGGCGGCGTCGGGCTGGAGCACCTTGACGTGGATGTGTGGCGGTCCAGGGTCGCGGTGTTGTTCCAGGACTTCGCCCGCTATCACCTGCCGGTGCGCGACAACATCGGCCTGGGGGCGCCCGCCCTGGCGGACGACCTCGACCGGCTGCGGAGCGCGGCCGCGAAGGCAGGCGTCCTGGAGCTCATCGAGTCTCTGCCGCAGGGCTGGGACACGGTGCTGTCCCGCGAGTACACCGGTGGGGTCGACCTGTCGGGCGGCCAGTGGCAGCGGGTCGCGCTGGCCCGGGCGATGTTCGCGGTCGAGGCGGGCGCTCGGGTGCTCATCCTCGACGAACCCACGGCCGCGCTCGACGTCCGTGCCGAGGCGGAGTTGTACGACCGGTTCCTCGAGCTCACGGCCGGCCTCACGACCTGCCTGATCTCGCACCGGTTCTCGACGGTACGCCGCGCCGACCGGATCGTCGTCCTCGCTGACGGAAAGATCGCCGAGGACGGTACGCATGAGCGGCTGATGGCCATGGACGGCCGCTACGCGAGGATGTTCACGTTGCAGGCCGCGCGCTTTCTCGACGATGCCGTGGCCGGCAGCCCGCGAGGGGATGACCAGTGATGCGTGAGGTGTTCCGTGCGTACCGCATGACGATCGCGATCGGGTTCCGTGCGGCGCCCTGGCACGCGACGTTCCAGCTGCTGACGGGTATCGCGATGGCGCTGGGCGCTCCGGTCCTCGCCTACGGCGGCAAGTTGTTGGTGGACGCGGCGGTGGCCGCGGACCTTCGGCTCGGCCTGGTCGCGACGGGTGTGCTCGCCGCTGGCATGGCCCTGGTCCTGATCGCGGTCTTCTACTACGTCGACTGCGTGTTCGGGGTGATCGAGCGGGCGCAGGCGTTCGCTGACCGGCGCCTGATGGATCTGGTCGGTGGCGCCGACGGGCTCGCGCACCACGAACGCCCCGACTACCTCGACGAGGTCCAGCGCATCCGCGAGGAGCGAGTGGCCCTCGCGCTCATGACGAACGCGACCGCCGGCATCCTGCGTGCGTCAGTGTCGCTCGGCGCCACCGGGTTCCTGCTCGCCCAGCTGCATCCGGCGCTGTTGCTCCTGGTGTTGGTCGCCGCCGTCTCGGTCCTGGTCGGCAAGCGCAGCAACGACCTCGACGTCGCGGCGCAGGAGGAGACGACCGAGCCCGAACGCCTGCGCCGCCATCTCTTCGAGGTCGCGACCGCTGCCTCGTCGGGCAAGGAGCTACGGATCTTCGGACTTACAGACGAGCTGGTGCGCCGACACCATGACGTGTCGGAGACGGTTGTACGCGGGCGCAACCAGGCGACCTGGCGCGGTGCGCGCCTGCAGGTGGTCGATGCGCTGGTCTTCGCACTGGCGTACGTCGCAGCGATCGCCTTCGTGCTGTACCGCGCCGTCTCCGGGCTCGCGACCCCCGGAGACGTGGTGCTCGCGATCGGACTGGCCTCGCAGTTGACCAACGTCGTGGCGGTCGGGGTGTCGTACGGCACCGCCTTCTTGTGGGTGTTGAAGATCGCCCGGCGGCTCGTGTGGCTCGAGGATCACACCCGCAAGGCACGGTTGACGCCGGTAGATCCGGCTCCGGTGCCCGACCGGCTTGAGCAGGGGATCGACATCCGGGGAGTGTCGTTCGGGTATCCCGACACGTCCCGGCCGGTGCTCGACGGGCTGTCCCTGCACCTGCCGGCGGGGAAGGTGGTCGCGCTGGTCGGCGAGAACGGCGCCGGTAAGACCACCTTGATCAAGCTGCTCTGCGGCTTCTACCAGACTGACGAGGGGCAGGTCCTCGTGGACGGGGTCGCGCTGGGCCGTTTTCCCGTGGCCGCGTGGCGCTCGCGGGTCAGCGCGGCGTTCCAGGACCATGTGGCGTTCGAGTTCCTGGCGCGCGAGACCGTCGGTGTCGGCGACCTCGCCCGGATCGACGACCCTGCGGCCGTGACGGGCGCTCTGGAACGCGCGGGTGCGACCGGCGTACTCGACATCCTGCCGAACGGCCTGGACACCCAACTCGGCAAGGCGTGGGAGGGCGGCGTCGACCTGTCCGGCGGGCAGTGGCAGCGGCTCGCCCTCGGGCGGGGACTCATGCGGCCCGACCCGCTGCTGGTCGTCTTCGACGAGCCGACGGCCGCGCTGGACGCGCAGACCGAGCACGCGTTGTTCGGGCGGTTCGCCGAGGCGGCGCGTGCCGGCCAGAGTCGCGGGACGGTGACGCTGCTGGTCTCGCACCGCTTCTCGACGGTACGCATGGCCGATCTCATCGTCGTTCTCGAGAACGGTGCGGTGCTCGAGCAGGGCGACCACGCCGAGCTCATGGCGGTCGGCGGGTTGTACGCCGAGCTCTACACCCTCCAGTCCAAGGCGTACCAGCACTGACGGGCCCCGGAATGATCACGTAAACGTGGTCATTCGCCACCAGGCAAGGTGAATTTGCCGCGTGTCGTGGGGAATGACCACGTAAACGTGATCATTCCCCACGACACCAGCGTGGCGGTCAGGGGTACCGCACGAGGTCGGGGGTGACCTCGGCGACGGAGCGGCACCCGCACAGGGCGAGTGCCTCGTCAACCTCTTCGTGCAGCGAGCTCAGCAGGTCGCGGACGCCATCGGACCCGCTGGTCGCGAGCGCCCACAGCGCGGGCCGTCCGACGAAGGCCGCGTTGGCTCCGAGCGCCAGCGCGCGTACGACGTCGCGACCGGTACGGATGCCGCCGTCGACGTACACCTCGCACTCCTCGCCGACGGCCGCGCGGACCTCGGCGAGCGCGAACGCGGTCGCCAGGGCGCCGTCCAGCTGGCGGCCGCCGTGGTTGGAAACGTAGAGCGCGCTGGCGCCGGCCTCGACGCACGAACGGGCGTCATCGCCGCGCAAGACACCCTTGACGACGACCGGCAGCCCACCGGAAACCTCCCGCAGCCAGCCGATGTCGTCGAACGTCACCGACGGGTTCTGCCAGGTGCCCTCGTCATCGCGGGCCACCAGCTCAGGGATGAGGAACCGCGCGCTGCCGCCCACCGGCACGTTCGCGGCCCGCGCCTTCGCCGCGACGTACGGCGTGTCGGCGGTCAGCACCAGCGCCCGGGCACCGCATGCCGCTGCCCGCTCGACGATGCGGGCGCTCAGATCACGGTCCCGGAGGACATAGACCTGCAGCCACCAGGGCCCGGCCACCGCCGCCACCTCGTCGAGGCTCGCGGTGGCCCGGGTCGACAGGACGTACAGCGATCCGGCGTCCGCCGTTCCCTTGGCGACCCCAGCCTCACCGCTGGCATGCGCGAGCGTCTGGTAGCCGGTCGGTGCGACGTGCACGGGCGAGGCCACCGGCGTACCCAGCAGTGTGGTGCCGGTGTCGACGCGCGCCACGTCGCGCAGGATCCGGGGCCGCAGCGGAAACTGGCGCCAGGCCGCGTCGTTGGTGGCGAGCGTCTCCTCGACTCCCGAACCCGTCGCGAGGTAGCCGAAGATGTCAGGGGGCAGGATTTCGCGGGCGCGTCTCTCCAACTCGTCGTAGGTCGTCACGAGCGGCATTGTCGACCGGGATGGGGTTCCCGGCAACGGCGGTTGGCTGGCCGCGGACTCCTTGATTTCCCGGCCGGCTCCGGCCGCGCCAGCGTTTTGGCGACCCGGCACGCCGGGGACAAACCTCTCACCGGTGATCGAGTTCCAGGCTGCTAGCGTGCCTGGTGTGTGGATCCGGCCCCGGACGGTGTCTGCCTGTCAGGGCCCACCACCTCAGCTACGACCAGCACGAACAGGGGAGGCGTCGTGGGTCGATCAGTACTCGTGACTGGCGGGAACCGTGGCATCGGACTGTCGGTCGCGCAGGCGTTCCGTGATGCGGGCGACAATGTGGCCATCACCTACCGCGGTGGCGAGGCCCCCGAGGGCTTCCTCGCGGTCAAGTGTGACGTGACCGAGCCGGAGACCGTCGAAGCGGCGTTCGCCGAGATCGAGGAGAAGCAGGGCCCGGTCGAGGTCCTGATCGCCAACGCCGGCATCACCCGCGACACGCTGCTCCTCCGGATGTCCGAAGAGGACTGGTCGAGCGTGATCGAGACCAACCTCACGGGGGCGTTCCGGGTGTCCAAGCGCGCCGCGAAGGGCATGCTTCGGCTGCGCCGCGGCCGGATCGTCTTCGTGTCGTCCGTCGTCGGGCTGTTCGGCGGCGCCGGCCAGGTCAACTACGCCGCCAGCAAGTCCGGCATGGTCGGGATGGCCCGCTCGATCGCCCGCGAACTCGGGTCGAGGGGCATCACCGCCAACGTCGTGGCCCCAGGTTTTGTCGAAACCGCCCTCACCGACGAGCTGTCTGACGAGCTAAAAAAGCAGTATCTGGCTCAGATCCCGCTCGGCCGGTACACCTCCACCGAGGAGGTGGCTCGGGTGATCCGCTGGGTGGCAAGCGACGAGGCGGCGTACATCACCGGCGCGGTCATCCCGGTCGACGGTGGACTTGGAATGGGGCACTGAACAATGGGCGGAATCCTCGAAGGCAAACGGATCCTGGTCGCCGGCGTGACCATGGACACCTCGCTCGGGTTCGCGGTGGCCAAGGTCGCCCAGGACCAGGGTGCGCAGGTCATCATCACCAACTTCGGCCGGGCGCTGTCGATCACCCGACGGATCGCCAAGCGGCTGCCGGTCGAGCCCGCGGTGATCGAGCTCGACGTCACCAACGAGGAGCACCTGGCCGGACTTGCCGACTCGTTGCGGGCCCACGTCGACGGGCTCGACGGAGTGGTGCACTCGATCGCGTTCGCGCCGCAGGAGGCGCTCGGCGGTAACTTCCTCAACACGTCGTACGCCGACGCGGCTACGGCGTTCCACGTCTCGGCCTACTCCCTCAAGGGCCTGGCGATGGCCGCACTGCCCCTGATGAAGGAGGGTGGGTCCATCGTCGGGTTGACGTTCGACGCGAGCGTCGCGTGGCCGGCGTACGACTGGATGGGCGTGGCCAAGGCCGGCCTGGAGTCGTGCGCTCGCTATCTCGCGCGCGACCTCGGCCCGAAGGGCATCCGGGTCAACCTGGTCTCGGCCGGCTACACCAAGACCATCGCGGCTGGCGGCATCCCCGGCATCGAACGTGTCGAGAACGTCTGGAGCGAGCGGGCGCCACTGGGCTGGAACCCAACGGACAGCGATGCCACCGGACGGGCATGTGTCGCGCTCCTTTCGGACTTCTTCCCGAAGACGACCGGCGAGATCGTGCACGTCGACGGCGGCTACCACGCGATGGGCGCCTGAACGACCCGAACTCCGGCCGACCGTTCCTCTGGCCGGCCTCCGTTCCGCTGACTATTGCGTCGGGGGGACCCTTGTCCAGCTCTATTGGACAAGGGTGCCCCCGACGCATGCACGGCCCGCGTTGTAGTCGCGGTCCGGACTCCCCCGACGCGTGCACGAGGCTAGTCGCCCTTGACGTTGACGATCTGGTGGAGCGTGTGCCGGATCTCCACGAGGTCGCGGGCGTCAGCCATCACCTGGTCGACGTCCTTGTACGCCTGGGGAATCTCGTCGAGGAAGGCGTCGGTGTCGCGGTACTCGATGCCCTTCATCGCCTCCCGGAGTTGCTCGCGCGAGAACGTCTTACGGGCCGCCGACCGGGAGTACATCCGCCCCGCGCCATGCGGTGAGGAGTGCAGGGACACCGGGTTTCCCTTGCCTGTCACCACGTAGCTCGCGGTGCCCATCGACCCCGGGATCAGCCCCGGCTTACCTTCGGTCGCCTCGATCGCGCCCTTCCGGCTGAGCCAGACCTCCTTGCCGAAATGGCGTTCCCGCTGGGTGAAGTTGTGGTGGCAGTTGATCCGCTCGGCTTCGTCGACACTCGAGCCGTACCACTCCTCGAAGCAGCTGACCACCCGGTCCATCATTTCCTCGCGGTTGAGCAGTGCGAACTCCTGCGCCCAGGTGAGGTCGCGGATGTACGCCCAGAACTCCTCGGTGTCCTGGACGAGATAGGCAAGATCCTTGTCTGGCAAGGAGATCCAGTACTTCTCCATCAGCCGTTGGGCAACCTTGATGTGCTTCATCGCGATCTTGTTGCCAATACCTCGGGAGCCTGAGTGCAGGAACAACCAGACGCGGTTCTCCTCGTCGACCGTCACCTCGATGAAATGGTTGCCCGAGCCGAGCGTGCCCAGCTGGAACGGCCATTTCCCGGTGATCTGGTCGTAGTCGAAGCGTGCCTTGCCTTCCAGGTGGGCGATCCGCGCCTTCGCGGTCTCGGTGAGCGTGGTGTTGTAGACGCCCGCGGACAGCGGAATCGCGCGTTCGATGGAAAGCCGCAGTGCCCGGCGGTCGAGCCCGTCGAGTTCGTCGACAGTGACCTGCGTACGCACGGCGATCATCCCGCAGCCGATGTCGACGCCAACAGCGGCGGGGATGATCGCGCGCAGGGTGGGAATCACCGAGCCCACCGTCGCGCCTCGACCAAGGTGTGCGTCGGGCATCAGAGCGACGTGCGGAAAGATGAACGGCATTGTCGCCGTCATCTCGGCCTGCTGGCGGGTGCTGGGCTCCAGAACCGAAGCCCAGTTGAAGAGTCGCTTGCTGATCTGCTCCATGATCACTGCTCCTTTGTCGCCTGGGACGGTAACGAAGGACCCGGTGGTCAGGGAATCGAATTAGCGGTGGAGCGGCCGCTCATCTTTCAGGTTGTTGTCGCCGCCAGCCATGTGCGCGCGATGAACACGTGCCCCTCGGGTGTCGGGTGTACGCCGTCGTGGGCGAGTTTGGCCGGGTCGCGGGTCGCGGCCGCCTGCGTGATCAGCGTGTCGAGCGAAACCAGCGTCGCGGAATAGTCGGCGGCAAGCTGGCGTACGACTGCGATCTTCGGATCGAGGTCTTCACGCCAGGATTCCTGGCCGTCGCGCACCGGCAGGAGGAACGGCTCGACCAGGACCAGCGCCCCCGAGGAGCTGTCAACCGTTCCTTGCAGGATCGCGCGGTAGTCGCGTTCGAAGGCGTTTACGGGCGTCTCGTCGTCGCTGTCGTAACGCCGCCAGGTGTCGTTGATGCCGATCATGATCGAGACCACGTCGGGTGCGAGGTCGAGGCAGTTGGCCTGCCAGCGGGCCCGCAGATCGCGGATGCGGTTGCCGCTGATCCCGCGGTTGAGGAACCGAACGCCGTCCGCGGCGTGGATGCCGGCGGCGTACGTCGCCGCCACGACGGACGGATAGCCACCACCGAGGTCGTCCGGATTGGACCGGTCACGCCCGGCGTCGGTGATGCTGTCGCCGATGAAGAGCACCCGGTTTCCTGGCTTCAGTAGGCTCACGGCCTTGGACCCTAGGCGGTTCCGGCGTTGTGCGGCAGGCGACGTCCAGGACTGGACGTACCCGGTCTGGTCAAAGGTTCACGAATCATGCAGCCGCGCCTAGACGCTCTGCGCGCGCCCGCGGCGAAAGCGCTGGTACCAAGCTTCGGAGGCCTCGTCGGCCAGGCGGTCGAAGGCTGGGCGCGGGATGGCGATGTCGGCGTGCCCGGGAATCTCGAGAAAATCGAGCAGGTGGCGCACCGTCGCCTGGTAGTCGGCGACGAGATCTTCGTAGACCACGGTGTACGGGACCACGCCCCAGCGGTCGAACTGATCCTGCATGTCGGCCTCGCGCTGGTTGGCGCCGATGAGCAGGAATTCGAGCGCGTCGTGATCGTAGCGGTCAATCACATCGGCGGCGCTGGTGCGCGGCGGCGCCTCGCCCACCACGGTGTCGGCGCGGTTGGGCCGGTGCCACTCCTGTGATCGGATCGCGCGCAGCCACGAGACTGCCAGGCGCAGCTTGTTCCGCCGGGTCATGAACACGTGTTTGCAGGCGGGAAAGACCGCTGCCCAGGCATTGCGTCCATCGGGATCGGCCACGTCCGGGCTTACACCCGCGAACAAAGCCGTCAGTTCCTGGTGCAGGCCGGCGCTCATGCCGTATTTGGCGCCCATCACACCGTTGGGCGTGGCAGCCTCGCGCCAGAAGAAGTCGCGCAGCTGAACGGCATCGGGGACGCCATATTTGACCGGCAGCCCGTGGCCCGCCGGGTCCTCGAACCACTCGCGCGGACGCCCGGCGATGCCGGTGTCCTCCAGCGCTTGGGTCAACATGGTGCTGCCCACGCGCTGGCTGAACCAAATGAGATACGACTGTCGGGGCGCTGCGACCGCCATGCGCGGAGCTTAGCGCCCGGCGCACGGCGCCGCGTGGGCGCGAGCGGGCTGGTCTTGATGTGCCCGGCGTCCACATCCTTCGCGGCGTTGCCAACAACTCCGCTCTCGGCCCTCGCTCTCAGGGCCGGTAGGCGTCCGCGCGATGCTGAATATCCATCACGATGATCGTGCGGCTGTCGTCATCGATCCGATAGCGAATGCGATAGGTCGAGCGTCGGGCGACCCAGTAGCCGGCCAGCGGCGCACGCAGCCTTTTCCCGATGCGCTGGGGTTCGTCCCGAAGCGCTCCGTTGATGAGTTCCCAGGCCGCCATCGCCACTTTGGGAGGTAACTCCTGGCTGAGTGCGCGACGAGCCGGTCGGTCGATCTCCAGTGCGTAACGGTCGCTCACGCCGCTCCGGCCTCGCGGCGCAGGCGCTCACGGAGAAGCGCTTCCATCTCTTCACCGGTGAGGGTGTCGCCGGAGGTATGGGAGGCCTCAGCCTCGGCGAGCCGACGAAGGCTCTCGGGATCGCCGAGTAGGTCCAGGGTCTCCATGATCGATTCATAGTCATCGGCGGAGAGCAGGACGGCGGAGGGTACGCCGTTTCGGGTGATCGTCACAACGTCCTGAGTGCGAGCTACCTCTTCCACCAGGGCTGAGAGCCGGTTACGGACTGTGGCAAGCGGAAGTGTCTGCATGGCTAGAATTCTAGCCACTTCACGGGAGGAGGAGGTTGAGGTCGCCGAACTCGTGCCACAGGTAGCCCTCCTCCAGCGCGGCGGCGTAACAGCGGTGGACCAGCTCCGCTCCGGCGATCGCTTCGAGCATCAGCAGGTGCGAGGCCCGGGGTTCGTGCAGGCCGGTGAGGAGGCCGGACACGACCGAGACGCCCCGGTGCGGGGTGATCACCAGATCGGTCCAGCCCTCCGTCGCGGTCACCACCGGCGTTCCGCCGTTCGCCGCCGCCGCGTCGGGGGCTACGGCCGACTCGAGCGCCCGGACGGCCGTCGTACCCACCGCGACCACCCGCCCACCCGCCGCCAATGCGCCATTGACAACCCGCGCGGTCGGCTCGGGTACCTCGAACCACTCGGCGTACGGCGGCTCGTGGAACTCCGGTGACGCCACCCCCGTGTGCAGCGTCACTGGTACGACGAGCACGCCCCGCGCCACCAGCCGGGTCACCAACTCGGGCGTGAACGGCCGACCCGCGCTCGGCATCTCCGCGCTGCCGGGCACCGTCGCGAACGCCGTCTGGTAGTCGTCGAGCGGCCATCTCTGCGCGACGTAGCCGTACCTGATCGGCCGGCCGAACTCCGCGAGGTAGGCGGGTACGTCCGTCACGGTGACCCTGGCGTGCCACAGGCGCCCGGAGACGTGGCGCTCCCTCAACACCACCTCGGCCCCGCCGGGCAGCCCGATCCGCTCGCCTGGCTGCCCGCTGGCGTCGGGCTCGGCGTCGCGGCGGAGTTCCACCAACCAGGATCCGTCGGGCGCCAGGGTCGAGAAGTGCACGGTCCGGTGCCCGTCCGGCAGGTCGATGGCCGCCGGCAGCGTGCCAGACCGGTTGACGACGAGGACGTCGCCGGGTTCGAGCAGGTCGGGCAGATCCGCGAACCTCTGGTGGCGGATCACGTCCGGTGTTGTTCCGGCCCCGTCCGGGCCCATCCCCAGCCCGGCCTGCCCGACCAGCAGCCGTACTCCGTCCCGGCTCAGCCCTCGTGCCTCCGGCGGCTCGTGCGCCTCGAGGTCTGCCGGCAGCTCGAACTCCAGCGACGGTGCGATGGCCTGGCTGACTGACTCGGTCCGCAACGCGCTCATGCGCGTCCTCGCTTCGCTGCGGGCGCGCATGAGGCACCCAGGGCGCTGTGCTTGGTGATTCGCTCGCTCATGCGGGCACCTCGGAGAGCAGGTCGGCGGCGCGGTAACGACCGCTCGGGCGTCGTTCCCCGATCAGGCGCAGGAACGCCGGCACCACGGTGTGGGGGAGCGGCCGGTCGGAGATGTCCTCGCCCGGGAACGCGTCCTGGTGCATCTGGGTCCGCAGGTCGCCTGGATCGACCCACCAGACGCGAACGTCCTCCCGCGCCTCGCTGAGCTCCACCGCCAGGACGCTGGACCACTGCTCGAAGGCCGCCTTCGCCGAGCCGTACCCACCCCATCCGGCGTACGCCTCGACCGCGGCGTCGCTGGTGATGTTGACGATCGCCCCCTGCCGCCCGCGGAACTCGGCGAGGGCGAGTTGGGTCAGCGCGAGCGGCGCCACGACGCCGACCTCGAGGATCTCGCGGTACGCCGCCAGGCCGAGCTTTTCCATCGCCGGAAGGGGACTCGGGCCGAGCGTGCCCGCGTTGTTCACCAGCAGATCGAGCCCACCGAGGTCGCGGGCGGCCCGAACCAGCGCGGCCCGGTGGTCAGGGTCGGTGACCGAGCCGGCGAGCGCCACCACCTCGCCGGCGGATCCGACGCGTGCGCCGTGCTCCGCGGCGGCGTCGCGCAGCGGTTCCTCGCTGCGCGCGTCCACGACCAGCGACCACCCGTGGTCGGCCAGCCCCCCGGCGAGGGCGAGGCCAAGACCACGGGACGCGCCGGTGACAAGAGCGACAGGCATGGATTCCTCCTTGGGGACGCTGCTCAGCAGCAGTGCGGAGCGGGCTGGGAGTTGCTCGAGACGCGCTGGCGGGGTACGGCGATCGAACGCCGTGCCCGCAGGCGCGGGAAGTTCGGTCCCCGGCGCCCGGTTTGGGCACCCTTCTGGTTACCGGCCTGGTTGGGGGTCTGGTGCGCTGCCTGGCGCGCGGTCCGGCGCAGGCGCCTCCACTGCGCCTCCTGGTGCAGGTCGGCGATCCGCGCGTGGGCCAGGTCCCGGATCAGCTGGTCGTTCATCATGATTTCGACCTTAGGAACGCGCGTGTCGCCGGCCATCGGACCGCGGTTCGGTCGGGCCTAGGCCATTGGACCTACACCTCGCGCCCGGTCCGCCGCGGCCGGCGGGCGGGTACCGTTTCGAACGTGTCAAGCACGGATCAGCCCGCCTGCCGCGACGACCTCGGCGCGTTGTCGCGCGCCCTCCTCGCCGTGACGGAGCAGACCTCCACCCGCGAGGTCCTCCAGATGATCGTGGAATCGGCGCGCAGCCTGGTCGGGTCGGAGTTCGCCGCGCTCGGCGTACCCGACGAGCAGGGGAGGTTCGCGGAGTTCTACGCGGCCGGCGTGAGCGACGAGCAATGGCGGGCGATCGGGCCAGTGCCACGTGCCCACGGCCTGCTCAGCCTGATGATGCGGGAGGACCGGGCGTACCGCACGCGGGACGTCCAGACCGATTCGCGCTTTTCCGGCTGGCCGTCGGCACACCCGGACATGCGCGGGTTCCTCGGCGTACCCATCGTCGACTGCGGCACCATCCTTGGCTCGGTGTACGTCGCGAACGGGCCCGACGGCGGCGACTTCACCGCCGAGGACGAGCGCCTCCTCGGCATCCTCGCGGCGCACGCGGCGATCGCGCTGACCCGGGCCCGGATGTTCGAGCGCGACCGCGAGCTGACCCTGGTCGAGGAGCGGTCCCGGATCGCGCGGGATCTCCACGACGCTGTCGCGCAGAAGCTGTTCAGCCTCCGGCTCACGGTGGGTGCCGCGGAGGCGCTGGCGCTGAAGGGGGATCACGAACGCGCCCACGTGGAGTTCACCAGCGTGAAGGAGCTGGCCGGTGCGGCCCTCGACGAGTTGCGTGCCGTCGTCACCGAACTCCGTCCGCCGGCTGTTCGGGAGGACGGACTGGTTCCGGCCCTGCGCAAGCACGTCGCGGTGATCAGCCGCGCGCATCCGGTCGACGTGCGGTTCCGGTCGGACTGCGACGGGCGGTGCGCACTGCCGGAGGCGGTCGAGGACGCCGTGTTCCGGGTGGCGCAGGAGGCTCTGCACAACGCACTCCAGCACGGCCAGCCCGCGGTGGTCGACATCAGTCTGAGCACGCCGCGGGGCAAGGTGCGGCTCACGGTGTCTGACGACGGGCGGGGGTTCGACGAGGCGCCCGCGGTCGAAGGCGGGCACCATCTGGGTCTGGCGTCGATGCGTGAGCGCGCCCGCCGAGCCGGCGGGCGGTTGCGCGTGGAATCGCGTCCTGGCGTGGGTACGACCGTGGAGCTGGAGGTGCCCGTTGAGTGAACCTGCCGAACGCGCTGCCGCGGGACCGATCCGGGTCCTCGTGGTCGACGATCACCAGGTGGTCCGCCACGGGTTGCGGACATTTCTTGACATCCAGGACGACATCGAGGTCGTGGGGGAGGCGGGTGACGGGAGCGAGGCGGTCGAACAAGCCGAAGCCCTCCGTCCCGACGTCATGCTCCTCGACCTGCAGCTGCCGTCGGTCGATGGCGTGGAGGCGCTGCGGATGCTGCGCGACCGGGGCAATCCGACCCGGGTCCTCGTGCTCACGTCGTTCACCGAACCCGCGAAGGTCGTCCCGGCCCTGCGGGCCGGAGCGTCGGGCTACCTCTTCAAGGACGTCGACCCCGATGCGCTGGCCCAGTCGATCCGGGCGGTCCATGCCGGACAGGTCCTGCTCGAACCCGAGGTCGCGGCCGCCCTCCTGAAAGGCGAGGCAACGGGCGACCGGGTCGACGCCCTGACCGAACGCGAGCGCGAGGTACTCGCCGAGATCGCCCGCGGTCGCTCCAACCGCGAGATCGCGCGGGCCCTGGTGCTGTCGGAAAAGACCGTGAAGACCCATGTGTCCTCGATCCTCGCCAAACTCGGGCTCGCCGACCGTACGCAGGCCGCGTTGTACGCCGTTCGCTCCGGTCTGATCTGATCCTTGGGGACTTGCCCGCGTGCAGGCGCGCCGCACCAGACGGACCTGGACCGCGCCGTACTTGGGGTTGTCAGAGGTCCCCTGCGCCTCTGCCACGTCAGGGTTACGTCGGTTGTCGATCTCGCATGGTGAGCGATCTTCGGGTCGGTTCATGATCATGAACTAGTCCCGAGGCTCGGCTACTTCCAGAGACCGCGACCTGGGCCCGCCGGCTGATCGGTACGGGTGGGGCCCCTAGGCTTGGGGCGACCGCGCACGATCCCACTCCGATCAGGACCCGCGCATGAAGACGTTCGACGAGCTGTACGCCGAGCTGGCCGCGAAGGCCGCGACGCGCCCGGAGGGTTCGGGCACCGTCGTCGCGCTTGACGCGGGCGTCCATGCCATCGGCAAGAAGCTCGTCGAGGAAGCCGCGGAGGCCTGGATGGCCGCCGAGCACGAGTCGCGGGAGCGCGCCGCGGAGGAGATCTCGCAACTTCTTTACCATGCTCAGGTGCTCATGCTCGCCCTGGACCTCGACCTCGACGACGTTTACGCCCATCTGTAGGCCGTGGTCCGTCGGTCAGGCTCGCGAGCCGAGCAGGATTTACGGGTCACGGCCGTGGGGTGCCTTCCGGAGGGAGCACCGCCGGGCCGCCGCGCGGACGTCGGCCGTCCGTACCCCTCAACCTCCGAAGCGGGCCCCGCATCCGTCGACGTGTTTGTCCGCCGCCAGGCCGAGGAAGAGACCAAGGTCTGAGGAAGAGAGCAGAAAGCATGCTGCGTGTCGCCATTCCCAACAAGGGGTCATTGTCCGAGCCCGCCGCCGCGATGCTGCGCGAAGCGGGCTACCGCCAGCGCACCGACTCCCGCGATCTCGTACTCATCGACCCTGACAACCAGATCGAGTTCTACTATCTGCGCCCCAAGGACATCGCGGTCTACGTCGGGGAAGGCACTCTCGACGTCGGCATCACGGGTCGCGACCTGCTGCTGGATTCCGGATCCCCCGCTGAGGAACTCCTCCCGCTCGGTTTCGCTGGTTCGACGTTCCGGTTGGCGGCCCGTCCTGGTACGGCGAGCCGGGTGGAGGACCTCGAGGGTCTGCGGGTGGCCACGTCGTACGCCGGTCTGATGAAGAAGTTCCTCGCCGAGCACGGCGTCAATGCCCAGGTGACCCGCCTTGACGGCGCGGTCGAGACGGCGATCAAGCTCGGTGTGGCTGACGTCATCGCCGATGTCGTGGAGACCGGTGCGACCCTGCGGCAGGCCGGCCTGGAGCTGTTCGGCGACCCGATCCTGCGTTCCGAGGCTGTCCTGATCAAGCGGGACGGTGTTGCCGACCCGGGCGAACTCGAGCAGTTGGTACGCCGCCTGCAGGGCGTCATCGTGGCCCGCGACTACGTACTCATGGACTACGACATCGAGGCCGACCGGATCGAGGACGCCGTCCAGGTCACCCCCGGCCTGGAGGGTCCCACGGTCTCACCCCTTCATCGAGCGGGCTGGGTCGCCGTGCGGGTGATGGTGCCGCGCGTCGATGCCCAGCGTCTGATGGACGAGTTGTGGGAGCTTGGTGCCCGGGCGATCCTGGTCACCAGCATCCACGCCTGCCGGCTATGAGTGAGGCCGCACTGATGCCCGACGACCGCGCGCCCGAGTCCGCGCTCCCTGCGCTTCCGCACACCTGGCGGCCGCGGTTCGTGCCGGTGGTCGCGGTGACGGTCGCTGTCCTTCTGGTGGTCGCGGCGGGTGGCATGTGGATCCTGCTGCCGGCCGACGCCCGCGCACAGTTCACCTGGCCGCAGACGGCGACGCTGGGATTGTTCCTGCTCGTGCTGTTGTACGGGCTGTATCGCCTGGGCCGCCTCAAGGTGCGCGCGGACGCTGGCGGCCTCACGATCGTCAACCTGATCCGCACCCGCAGGCTGGAGTGGGCCGAGGTGCTGAGGGTGAACCTCCGCCCCGGCGACCCGTGGGTGCAACTCGACATTGACGACGGTACGACCGTGCAGGTGATGGCGATCCAGTCCGCCGACGGGGCCTGGGGGAAGGCCGCCGCGCGGGAGTTGGCGCAACTGGTCGCGGTGCAGACGCACACCTCGCGCAACGACTGAACGACCGACGTCAAGGACGCTGGGTTGCTCGCCGTGGCAACCGTGCGACCTCTGGAGCCGGGGCGTTCCCGCTCGCCGGCATGCCGCGGCGAGCGGGAACGCCTCATGTCGCACCTCACATCACCGGGTGGGTTGGACTTCCTGGACGCCGTACTTCGTGAACCAGCCGCGGATCTGGTTGACGTCCTTGCTGACGGCGAGCGAGGTCAGCAGGAGCAGCCGGGCCTTCTGCGGAAGGAGATCCTCACCGGCGATGACGTTGCCGGAGCCGCCGTACACCGAGCCGGAGCCGGTTCGCGTCGTACTCACGAAGACGACACCCTTGGCCGCCGCGTCGGTCCGGGCCGCGCTCTGCTTCGGCGAGATACCACCGGCGCCGGTGCCCGCCGTCACGATGCCCTTGACGCCGGCGTCGGCGTACGCGGTGATGGCTTCTCCGCCCGCGTCCTGGTAGCTGTAGGCGACCTCGACCCGCGGTAGCGCGTCCTTGGAGACCTTGCTGAGGTCGAACGGCGTGGCCCATTCCTTGGGCTTGTCGCACAGGCTCGCCCGGGCAGGCGCGCGCAGGAGCCGGATCCTGGTTTCGTCCACGACTCCGAGGACGCCGTACTCCCTGGTCTGGAAGGTGTCCATGCGCAGGGCGTTGGTTTTGGTGACGTCGCGGGCCGGGAAGATTTCGTCGTTGAGCATGATCACGGAGCCATAGCAGGTGGTCCGTCCGCTTGCGGCCAACGAGATCGCGTTGTAGAGGTTGGCCGGCGCGTCAGTGCCGATGACGGTCCAGGGTCGCATCGAACCCGTGAGAACGACCGGCTTCTGGCTGCGCACCGTGAGGTCCAGCCAGTACGCGAACTCCTCCATCGTGTCCGTGCCCGTGGTGACCACGATCGCGTCGACGGTCTCCAACTGCTTGTCCACCAGGCGGGAGAGGTCGTAGTAGTCACCGATCGTGTAGCCGCTCGAGCCCTTGTTTCCGAACTGCACTGTCGAGACGTCGGCGACCTTGCCGATCTCTGGCTGCAGGAACTTCACGAGGTCGGCGATCGGGAGTTGCCCAGCGCGGTACGTCTGGAAGCTCACGCGGGTGTCTGATACCCCGGCGATGGTGCCGCCGGTACCGATGACGGCGACCTTGGGGGTGCGGGTGGGCGCCTTGGCGGGAACACCTCCCGCGGCGGGGATCGGCGCGGCGGCCGCAGGTGCGGCGGCAACTGGTGCGGCTAATGGCGCCTGGGCCGCGGGTGGTTGCGCGGCGGCGACCGCGGTGGTGCCGGCGGCCGGCTGGTTCGCGGCGGCCACCATCGGAACGACACTGCCTCCCCCGAAGAGCGCGGCGGCCAGGGCGAGTCCGACCGGCACCTGGATACGCAAGGATCTCATTGCTCTCCTCCCTGTCGCGGACGACCGGACGTCCGCGACGAGCGCACTCTGGCCTTGTCTTGTTACGAAACATCGGTGGCGTGTTACAGCGGCGATGCCCGTCGTGGGGTTTCGCCGGCCGTCGACGGTCGTCCCTGCTCGGTGGTGGACCATCCCCTTGCGGTCGAACATCTGTTCGATATCCTGGGTTGTGAGGTCAGGGAGGGGCGAACCCGTGGCAGAGCGATTCGTGGTACGAGAGACCGACTACGGTTACGGCGTCTGGGATCTGGTGAACGACGACTGGTGGATTCCGCGCCTGGACATGACCAGCCGAGACGCCAAGCTCATCGTCGACGAGCTCAACCGAGGCATGGCATAGGCGTGCGGACCAGGTGAGATCCCCGGCGGAGAAGCACAGCGCAGAGAGCAGGAGGTACGCGCGTGGCGGACGTCACCGCTTCGGCGACCGCGACGGACCAGGGTGGTGGGCAGGTCACCGCTGGTCCGGGTCGCCGGTGGTGGCGGGCCGCCACGTGGAGGTCATCCGCGGCCGGGAGTGTGTTGGTCCCGGTGGTCGTGGCGTTGGCGTTCTTCCTGTGGCGGCTTGGCCGTCCGGCCCTCTGGCTCGACGAGGCGGCGACGGTCCAGGAGTCCGGGAGGTCGCTGGGCAGCCTGCTCGCCTTCTTGTCCGAACGCGACGCCGGGCTCGGCGCCTACTACCTCGGCATGCACGTCTGGACCCGCGTCGGCGACTCCGAATGGTGGCTGCGGTTGCCGTCCGCGCTGGCGATGGCGGCGGCTGTCGGACTTGTCGCCGACCTTGCCCGGCGCTGGTGGGGGAGTGCGAGCGCGCTCGGGGCCGGCCTGATCCTCGCGCTCTCACCGATGGCGTCGCGGTACGCGCAGGAGGCGCGGCCGTACGCGTTCGCTGTCGCGTTCGCCGTTCTGAGCACCTGGCTGCTCTGGCGAGCGGTCACGGAGCGGCGGCGGTGGTGGATCGGTTACTCCGCCGCGCTCGCGGCGCTCGGACTCACGCACCTCGTCGCACTGCTCGTACTTCTTGCCCACCCCGCGTTCCTCATGGCGGCTTGGCGGCGATCGGGAGACGTCCGTACTTTGCAGCGGTGGTTGCTCGCCGGCCTTGCCGGTCTTGGCCTGCCGGTAGTGCTGGCGGTGATGGTGTTCGCCCAGCGGGGCACCGTTTCCTGGATCCCGACACCGGAGCTTTCCGATGTGGGCGATGCCTACGTCGCAATGGCCGGGTCAGTGGCGTACCTCGCCGTGCTTGCCTTGCTCGCGGCGTTCGGCGCGCGGCTCGACTCGCTGACCGCCGCCCTTGCCACCTGGTGCGTCCTCCCTCCCGCGATTCTGGCCGCTGTCGGCCTCCTGACTCCGGCGTTCCTGCCGCGCTACCTGGTGGTGTGCGGTCCCGCGCTGGTCCTGCTGGCGGCTGGTGCGCTGCGAGAGAGTGCGCGCTGGCGGGTGCTTTTCGTTGCTGCTGTTGCTCTGGCGGTCGCCTGGACGCCGCTCGTCCGGATGCGCGCGGTCGACGGGCACGGCGGCGACATCCGGTCTGTCGCGAACGTCATCGCAGCCGACTGCCGAGCCGGCGACGCCGTTCAGTCCAACCTCTCGACCGTCCAGACCCTGCCCTACTACCTTCGTCGAAGCGAGTGCGATCCCAGCTGGGTGAGTGGCGGCCTGCCGCCACAGGTGAGGCGAGTGTGGGTGGTGGTGCCCAACTGGCAGCGCGGGCGCCCGTCAGGAGTGACCGGCCTCGCGGAAGTGCGTACGGTCGCGGTCCCCGGCCTGCGCGTCAGCCTGTGGCGGCGCTGACGCGGTGACGCTGTGCTCGGCTCGCGGCCGCCATGTGAGACGGGCCGGACCTCACGCAGCATTTCGCCACGATGCACACTCAATTTGCCTTGTGTGGTGACGACTTGCCGTGCAAGGCATGCAATGACCACGTATACGTGGTCATTCGGCCCCTCACACAGCAGTGCGGCGACCAGGAGTTTTGAATTGCTTATGGCAGCGTCAGGATCTCGGCGCCGGTCTCTGTCACCAGCACCGTGTGCTCGAACTGCGCCGAGCGCTGGCGGTCCTTGGTGACGACGGTCCAGCCGTCTTCCCACATGTCCCATTCATGGGTGCCAAGGGTCAGCATCGGCTCGATCGTGAACGTCATGCCGGCCTCGATCACGGTGTCGAACCGCGGCTCGTCGTAGTGCGGGATGATCAGCCCCGAATGGAACGACGTACCGATCCCGTGACCGGTGAAGTCGCGCACCACGCCATAGCCGAACCTCTTGGCGTACGACTCGATCACCCGGCCGATCACGTTGACCTGGCGACCCGGACGGACCGCCTTGATGCCGCGCATCATCGCTTCATGGGTGCGTTCGACGAGCAGCCGGGACTCCTCGTCAACGTCGCCGACGAAGAACGTCGCATTGGTGTCGCCATGCACACCGTCGATGAACGCGGTGATGTCGATGTTGACGAGGTCGCCGTTATCCAGGGGGCGCGAATCGGGTATCCCGTGGCAGATGACCTCGTTGACCGAGGTGCACAGGGATTTGGGAAAGCCGCGGTAACCAAGAGTCGACGGGTAGGCGCCGGCGGCGATGAGGAAATCATGGCCGATCTGGTCGAGATCGTCCGTGGTGACACCGGGAGCCACCCGCCGTCCGACCTCCTGCAACGCTTGGGCAGCAAGCCGACCCGCCACCCGCATCCGGGCGATCGTGTCGGCGTCCTTGACCTCGGAGCCATCGAACCTCGCCGGACTCGGCCGGTCGACGTACTCAGGCTGGGCGATGTCGAGAGGGACCTTGCGGCGTGGCGAGATCGTGGCAGGAACAAGTGGGCCCATGATTCACGGAGTCTACGGTGCGCCACCGGGCACCCGCGCGGGCGCCGGTCTCAGCCCACAGCCGGCGGGGGAGGCGGGTTGCCGCGGGTCGGAGGCTGGGGAAAGCTCTCAGCATGAGCACCGAGAACGCACAGTGGTTCTACTGCCTGCGGCATCACCGTGTCGAACCCTTCGAGGGCTGCAAGGCCGCCGATCGGCTCGGACCCTATCCCAGCGTCGCCGAGGCTGAGGGTGCCCTCGAAAAGGTCGCCCAGCGCAACGAAAACTGGGACAACGACCCCCGCTGGAACGACGACGACAACGGCGCCGACGACGAACGCTGAGCACCTCGTCGGGCGCCGGTCAGCGAACGCCGAGCCCGACCCGGCCGCCTCGGCGGAACCAATCCGGCGTGGGCGTACCTAACGGGGGATTGGGCTGGGCGTGGTGACGTGCCACGGCGTACGTCGCCACACCCAGTCGCCTACATCATCCGTCCGGATGCCCGGCGCGACATTCCCCGCATCGTCTTCGGGGTCGTCGCACGCGTGGCACGCGTGGAGCGCTTGGCGATCGAGGCGGAGCGGGTCGCCGTCGACTTCCGCATGGACGTTCTCCTGGTGGCGGCCTTCTTGGTGGTCGAGCGCTTCGCCGCCTTCTTCGCGGGAGCCCGCTTCGTGACCTTCTTCGCGGGAGCCCGCTTGGTGACCTTCTTGGCGGGTGCCCGCTTGGTGACCTTCTTGGCGGGTGCGCGTTTGGTGACCTTCTTGGCGGCCTTCTTCGCAGGTGCGCGCTTCGCCACCTTCTTGGCGGCCTTCTTCGCGGGGGCTCGCTTGGCGGCTGCCTTCTTCGCGACCTTCTTGGCCGGAGCCCGTTTGGCCGGAGCCCTTTTGGCGGCGGCCTTTTTGGCGGGCGCCTTCTTCGCCGCCTTCTTGGCGGCAGTCCGCTTGGCAGCAGCCTTCTTTGCCGGCGTTGCCTTCCTGCGGCCCGGAGCGGCCTTGCGTCCGCCGGTGACCATCTCGGTAGCCTCCTGGGCGATCTTCCTCGCCCTCGTCGTCCGCTTCGTGATGGACTTGGCCGTCGACCTCGCGGTCGCCCGAGCAGCAGAGACCGCGGACTTCGTGGCGGCCGCCGCCGAGCCAGGTCGTCGCTGGGTGGTCGCGGCCCTGGTTACTGCATTCCTTCGTGTGGGCACCGTACTGCCTCCCTCTGAGGGGACCCCGGCCTCTACCGGACCGTATGTGTATGGCAGGAACGTCATTCTCGCCTGGTGTCTATGGCAACAACGCGGTTTGCCATCCTCGGTGGATCGTGCGGCATTCAGGCGGCTCGTAAACCACGAAGGACAAACGATTTTCTTGATCCGTGGATAAACGTCTGGTCTTCGGGCCTACGAGATTTCACGACCGCAACTTCGGTGAAGGCGTGATTCTCGGTCTATCGCCAAATATGTAAACAGATTCGAGCGACCGGCGGTGCCATTTCGTCAAGCGTCTGGTCCTGAGATGGTGTCGAGTAGCCGGTTAAGTCGGGCACGAAGTCCGCGTAGCCGGGGTTCGCCGCTTTCTGTGGTTGCGATACTCACCAGATGTTGGGCGTTTTCGAACGACACGATGGCCTGAGTCGCCACGTCGACGGTGAGAACCTCATGCGCCAATGTGGAGAGTTCTGACTGGCCGTTTTCCAGAGCGAATACGTTCGCGCCTTTACGGCGTACGTCATCAACGCGTTCAAGAAGGGCGTCCGGAGGAGCGGATTCCGCGACGACGAGAAGCGACTCGCCGCGGCGGGTGGCGCTCAACCGGTCGAGACCGACCGCGAGATGAGGCGGCGCCTCGGTTGGGGGATTCCAGCGCACCAGAGTGGGGGCGATCTCGGCCAGCCGCGCGAACCGCGCCTCGTCGTCGAGATGGGCAGTGAGATGCCAGGGCTCCGCATCTGGTGGGCCCATCAGGAGAAGCCCGCCTGGCCTGCGCGTGCTGGTGCGGAGCGCGCGGCCGAACTCCTTGGAACGCTCGATCCAGCGAGTCCCTTCCAGGACGTCGCGGAGCGCTCTTGCCTGCTGAAGATCCATCGCTCATACCGTGCCACACTGGGCGGGTGAGTGGGCAGCCTGTCGGGCTGCGACGGAGAGGGGCGTTCAGTGAAGTACGGCTACAAGGCTTCGGCGGAGCAGTTTGGCACTCGCGAACTTCTCGACTACGCGTTGCTCGCCGAGCGGCTCGGGTTTGACCTGGTGGCGGTGTCTGACCACTTCCAACCGTGGCGGCACACCTCCGGCCGCGCTCCACTGGTGTTCAGCTGGCTCGGCGCCCTGGCTTACGCCTCGGAGCGGATCACCATGGGCACGAGCGTCCTCACCCCGATGTTGCGTTACCACCCTTCGGTGGTGGCGCAGGGGTTCGCCACCATCGACCAGCTCGCTCCCGGCCGGGTCTTCCTCGGTGTCGGCACGGGCGAGGCGATGAACGAAGTACCCGCGACCGGTGCTGCGTGGCCGAGCGGCAAGGAGCGGCGCGCCCGCCTGGCTGAGGCCGTCACGCTGATCCGCCGGCTCTGGACCGAAGAACGCGTCGACTTCGACGGCACCTACTACCAGACCGCCAAGGCGACCGTCTACGAACGCCCTGACGTGCCGCTGCCCATCTACGTCGCGGCGTCCGGACCGCTGGCCGGCAAGCTCGCGGGCCGGATCGGTGACGGCGTGATCGCTACCAGTGGCAAGGCGCCGGAGCTCTACGAGTCTGTCCTCGGGAACGTCCGCGAAGGTGCGGAGAGTGTCGGGCGGGATGCCACGAAGTTCCCCCACCAGATCGAGATCAAGGTGTCGTACGACACCGACCTCGACGCCGCCAGGAAGGAATGTGCGTGGTGGGCGGCGCTCGGGTTGGCGCCGGAGCAGAAGCAGGGCGTCGAGGACCCCGTGGAGCTGGAACGCCTGGCTGACGCCGATCCGCTCGCCGGCACCAAGCGGTTCATCGTGTCGAACGACCCCGACGAGGTGGTCGACAAGATCGCGCCGTACGTCGACCTCGGCTTCACCGAACTCGTCTTCCACGGCCCGGGCAACGACCAGCAACGGTTCCTCGAGCTGTTCGCCCGGGACGTCATGCCCAGGTTGCGGGAGCGCTGGCCGGTCACCGGCTGAGCTCCGCCGGGTGCGTCTCACGTGGCACGACCCGCCCCAGGTTGAGGCGCGTTCGCTGATCGGGCGATATTTGTCGGCGGTAATGGGCACCATGAGCGAATGAACCTTCTTTCGCGGGTTGGCGCGTCGGCCGGGCTGGCCGGCCTGCTGCCGCTGCTCCTGCTCTACGCCGCGAGCGGCCTGGTCGCTCCGCTCTGGGCGGTGTGTGGGCTCGTCGTGGTCTGGGTGGTCCTCGTCGTGTTCGCGCTGCGGTGGTTCCGCCGGCGGCCGTGGGCCGTCCTGGCGATGCCCTTCGCGGGTGTCGCGGTGTGGTTAGCGCTCCTGCAGGTAGGCGAGTCGTTCCTCGGCTGGACCGCGTAGGCCTGGGCTGCTGGGTACTTCCTCGAGGCTTGACGTAAGGGCGTCTTCAGGTCTGCCCGCGATATGAGACCGGACCCCTGAGCTTGCCGGGTTGTCATAGGTTTCTCGTTTTCTTAGCCGAGATACCTATGACAACCCGGGGTTGGCGGCGGGTTGTCCCGCGGGCTGGACGGATTGTGGCCTGATCGCGGTCCGGTTCCCGCTTCAATCAGATCCGGCTGGTTCATGATCAAGATGCAGAAACGCCCAGGATTCGCAGGAACCCTGGGCGTTTTCTGCATGTTGATCATGGTCCGGCGCGAGGGCGTGCTCACTCCGCCCGTTCAGTCACCTCGAGCCGAGTAGGGCGTCCACCCCGCGGAAAGCCGGCAGTCCGCCCGGCCAGGAGGTGGCAAAGCCGCGTGCTGCGGACGCCGCAGACGCCGCGGACTCTGCCGCCCGCGGCTCGGCGTCCGGACCTGCCGGTACAGGTACGCCCTGACAGCCCCGCGCCCCAGCGGACCCGGTCTCGAAGTAGCGGAGGATGTGGGTAACGCAGCCCGGCTCCATGAGAGCCGACCCGTGGACGTCATCCTCGACGGTGAACGTCGTCCCTCCCACGGCCTTCCGCATGTCGGCGGTCCATTCGTACACCGAGACCGACTCGTACCGATGGCCCGACAACACCAGCGAGCCGCCGCCGTGATGGAGCCGGATGCGTTCCACCGGAAGCGGCCAGCCCGCGCACGGTGGGACGAAGTTGCTCAGGACGCCGGTCACGGGATAGCGCTCGAGCCGATCCTGGTACGCCGCCCACGTGGAGTCGAAGTCGCGCGCGCCACCGTCGCCGTTGCAGAAGATGGCGGTGTTGGCCGACCTGTTGCCTTGCTCGGGCAGGCCGTCCGGCGGTGGCGGCCGCTCGCCCGGCGGAGGGCCGATCAGCTCCTTCAGCGACTCCGGTGCGGTGGGACCGGTGGCGTCCCGGAGATCCGCGAGCACCCTGGCTGTCATGGGCCACGCCAGGGATGGCTGCGCCGAGAGGAACGCGATGGCGTACCCGTCGATGGGCATGTCGACGTCAGTGAAGTGCCGTGGATGTGCGTCGAACTCCGCCCGAAGTGCGGCGAGTGCCGCCTCCACCTGCTCGCCCGTCGTTCCGAAGCCGTACGTGGAATCGAAGCGGGCAACCCATTCGGCCATCCGGGAGAAGTCTCTGGCGGTGGCCATCGACCGGCCCGCCACGAAGGCGTCCATCCGCGGGTCAGGTGGGGCGACGCTGTCGACCCACATGCGCCCAGAGTTGCCGGGGAAGAGGTTCCGGTACACCGGACCGAGCCAGCTTCCCCAGGAGACCCCGAAGTAGTTCAGCTTCGGCTCACCGAGTGCCTTCCGGACCTGATCCAGGTCGCGGGCAATGGCGCCGGTGGTGAGGTTCCGGAGGAACTCCGGATCGGTCGCGGCGCAGACCTGGTTGGACCGCACCACCCACGCGTACACCTCTCTCGCCTGCTCCTCCGTAACCGATCCCGTCGGCTGCGGAGGCGGGTCCTCCTCTCGTGGGCAGTTGACCTTCGTGCTGTAGCCGACTCCACGCGGGTCGAAGCCGATCAGGTCATACCGCTCGTTGAGCTTCGCGCTCTGCTCCATTGAGGCGACCTCGATCGGCATGAGATAGCCGCTGCCACCGGGCCCGCCGGGGTTGAGGGCGAGGCTGCCGAGCCAACGCGCCTGGTCGGTCGCCTTCAGTCGGGTGATGGCGACCGTGATCGAGCGTCCCTGAGGCCTGTTGTAGTCCAGCGGAACTCGCACGGTGCCGCACTCGGTGCGGTCCCAGAGCTGCCGGAACCCGGGGATGTCCGAGTCGCGCAGCCCCATTGCTCGAAGGACCTCGTCCGAGTACGTCGGACAGGCCTGCCAGCTCACGGTCTGAGGTCGGTCGGTGGACACGGACGCGGCCATCGCTGGCATTCCCGCCGCGCCCGCTCCGGTCGCGGTGAGGGCGGCCGCCAACGCGGCCAGCCCGGCGAATGATCGTCGTAGGTTCATGCGGCTCAGGCTGCAGAGCCCTCAGCCCACCGCGCCTCTGTCTGGGGTTATGGATCAACCCATGACTCCAGACAGGGGCTCGGTGACCCGCGAACTCCTAAGCTTTGTCCAGCCATGAAGACGTACACGACGGCGTTTCGAGCTTTGCTGGGCCGGCCGGTGGTCCAGGACGTCGGCCTGGCCGGATTGCTGTTTGTCAGTACGTCGGTGTTGATGGAGAGCCTCGGCGGAACCCCCATCCTCGCTGGCGCGCCAAAGCCCCTGGCTGAGCTGGCCACGGCGGGGATCTGGTGGTTCCTGACGAGTGCGTGCGTCGCCAGCGTGTTGGGCCGTCGCCGTTGGCCGGTCGCGATGCTGGCCGTGGCGATGGTGGCGACTGTGCTTCAGATGGCTGTGGCCGCTGGGCCGAATCCCGCCAACCTGGCCGTCCCGATCGCCCTCTACACCGTCGCGAGTCGTCGGCCGCGCAGGGAGTCTCTCGGGATCCTCTGCGCCACGTTGGTCACCGCGATGGCTTGGTCGGTGTACGTCGCGAGCGATGGCAAGATCGATGGCTGGTTGTTCAGCCAACCCCTTGAGATCAGGGCTGGGAAAGCCGCTCCGAAAGGGGATCTGCCGTTTCCGCCGCCACCACCGATGCCAACCATCGGGCTCAGTTCCCAACTTGGGCCAACAGACTGGGGCGGATTCCCCATCCTGGGCTCGGTCCTGACCGCCGCTTGGGCGGTCGGCTCCAGTGTGCGCAGCCGGCGCGCGTACCTCGACGAGCTCAGGGCGCGAGCACGCGACCTTGAACGCGAACGCGACCAGCAGGCCGCCCTTGCGACAGCGGCTGAGCGCGGCCGGATCACCCGCGAGCTCCACGACGTCGTGGCACATGGCCTGTCCGTCATCGTCATGCAGGCCCAGGGTGGCATGGCGGCGTTCGCCAACCGGCCCGCGGATACGCTCGCGGCACTGAACACCATCGTCGACACCGGCCGGGCCTCGCTCGCCGACATGCGTCAGGTGCTGGCGGTCGACGGCGAGGTTGACAGCTCACCCCATCCGGTGCCCGGCCTCGGGCGGCTGCCTCAGCTGGTCGAGCAGGTCCGGCAGGCGGGTACGCCGGTGCTGCTACAGGTCGATGGATCGCCGGGCGTACTGCCCACCAGCGTGGACGTGTCGGCGTACCGCATTGTCCAGGAGGCACTGACCAACACCATGAAGCATGCCGGGCCCGGAGCGTGTGCCCAGGTGATCGTCGCCTACGGTACGAACGACCTGAAGCTCGACGTGAGCGACAACGGCACGGCGCGGCCCACTGCTGACGGCGTCGGCAACGGCCTTCGGGGCATGCGCGAGCGGGTGGCGCTGCTGCGGGGTGAGTTCTTCGCCGGCCCCGGACCGCGCGGTGGTTTCGTCGTCCGCGCGCGGCTCCCGATCCAGCAGGAGTTGGTGGCATGATCCGCGTACTCCTGGTTGACGATCAGGCGCTGCTGCGTGCCGGCGTCCGGATGATCCTGGAGAATGCCGACGACATGGAGGTGGTCGGCGAGGCCGACGACGGTGCGGTGGCCGCTGCCATGGTGGCCGAGACCGTGCCCGATGTGGTGCTGATGGACATCCGGATGCCGGACGTCGACGGCGTGGAAGCCACCCGCCGGATCAGGACGGCCATGCCTGACGGACCGAAGATCCTGATCCTCACGACGTTCGACCTCGACGAGTACGTCTATTCCGGCCTGCGCGCCGGTGCCAGCGGCTTCATTCTCAAGGACACCCTCGCCCCCGACCTGCTGTCGGCGATCCGTGCCGTGGCACGAGGTGACGCCATCGTCGCGCCGGCCGTCACCAGGCGACTGATCGAACGCCACATCGGAGGGCGCGGAGACCCTCTTCCCCGTACCGAAGTCGAGTTGCGGGTGCTCACCGAGCGGGAACGCGAGGTCCTCGAACTCATCGCGCGCGGCCTCTCCAACGCCGAGATCGCCGGCCGCTTGTTCCTCACCGAAGGGACCGTGAAAGGACACGTCAGCCGGATCCTCGCCAAGCTCGAGCTGCGGGATCGCGTCCAGGCCGTGGTTTTCGCGTACGAATGCGGTCTGGTGCGCGCCGGCAGCACCTCGTGACTCGCCGCCGCTACGCCGAGGCGACTGCTCGGCTATGACGCATTAAGGCGTACCGCCAGTGCTCGTTGAGCCGATGATACGACCAGTCTGACGTCAGTTTATTGACATGTTAATACTGCATTACTACGGTGCGATGTGTTCTCCTCAGCTCGGTGGAGACAGCGCAGATCCGGTCCGTTCGTTGCGACCTTGCCTCCGGTTTTTGATCTTCCTTGTTCCAGCGACACATCCTCAGTGGTGGCGTTCCCGGGATTGAAGGACTGATCCCGGCAGAGCGCCCCGGAATCGAGAGGTGCCACCATGCACAGAGCTCGAAGATTCGCTGGTTGTTGGCTCGCCGCGATGGTTGTGCTGGCGAGCGTGGTCATGATGGTTCCAGGTCAGGCCGCTCGCGCCGCCGACATCGCCACCCTGATCGGCGGGTTCGAGGCCGCCGACGAGGCGTGGACACTCGGGCTGGGCGGTGAGTTCCCAGGCGCCAAGGGAAGTTTTAGCCGCGACTCCGCGGATGCGAAGTCGGGAAGCTTCTCCGGGCTGCTCCACGGTGACTTCAGTGGCGGCGGAAACTACGTCCAGACGTCTCGCGTCATGAACGTCGATCTCCATGAGCTCAGGCTGTGGGTACGCACGTCCGATGCCAATCGGGTCGGTCTACGTCTCACAGACAGCACCGGTCAGGTCCATCAGCAGCGGATCGCTCTGGCAGGTGGCGGAGACTGGCAGCAGGTGGTCGTCACCAACTTCACGGGTGGGGAGGGCTACGGCCATTACGGCGGGGCGAACGACGGTGTCTGGCATGGTCCCGCGACCCAGGTGGCACTGCTTCTGGACAAGGGGTACCTCCCAGCGGGACAGACCAGTGGTGACGTGCGTTTCGACGACATCACAGCGCTCGCACCCGCGCCGGACCTCGCGATCGAGCAGACCAAGGTCGGCAACGTCTTCACCGGGACCGAGCCCGCCGAGTTCGGCCTGATCTCCAACGGCGATTCGGTGGTCTGGAACGTTCGCGACTTCACCGGCAACGACGTCGGGAGCGGCACGCAGGCCATCGACTCCGCTGGCAGGGCGACCTTGCGCGTGCCGGTGGACCGGATCGGCTACTACCAGCTGAGCGTGACCGCGCAGAATGACGGCACCACGATCGCCACCAGGTCCACGACGTTCGCCCGGCTGGCGCCGTTCGACATCTCGAGGTACCCAGATTCGCCGTTCGGGATGGGGGTTCGCGTGCCCGAAGGAGCGGCCGGCCTCGAGGTCCTTTCACTCTTGACCAGGGCAGGCGTCAAGAACCTGCGGAACGGCCCCAGCTGGGCCGCGGTCGAGAGAACCAAGGGACAGTACGACTTTTCGCAGACGCCGGAGTTCTTCGCGGCTCTGCGGGACACTACCCACCAGTTGATGCCTGTGGCCCTCTACAACAACCGGCACTACGACAACAACGCGACGCCGTACACCGACGAGGGACGTGCGGGCTTCGCGAGCTACGCGGCAGCGGTCTCACGTCAATTCGCCGACCAGGCGAAGTGGATCGAGATCTACAACGAGTTCAACCACCCGGGGTTCGGCGACATCGGCGACGGGCCGGCCGATGCGCGGGCCGACTACTACTATCCGCTGCTGAAGGCGAGTTACGAGAAAGTCAAAGCGCAGAACCCGAACGTCACCGTGGTCGGCGGTGCGACCGCCGGCGTACCGCTGGAGTGGCTGGAGGAGTTGTTCCAGCTTGGTGGGCTGCAATACATGGACGTCCTCTCGATTCACCCGTACGTCTACCCAGGAGCGCCGGAGAACGCGATCCAGAGCTTGACCGCCGTGAAGGAACTCGTCAAGAAGTACAACGGCGGCAAGCTGAAGCCGATCTGGATCAGTGAGATGGGCTGGCCGACACACGTCGGGAGCACTGGCGTGAGCGAGGCGACGCAGGCGGCGAACCTCGTTCGTTCGTACGTGATCGCGTTGTCCCAGGGTGTGGAGAAGTACTTCTGGTACAACTTCATAAACGACGGTCTCGATGCGGGCTACAACGAGCACAACTTCGGTGTCGTCCGCTACACCACCGACCCGGCCGGCAGGTGGACGCCGAAACCCGCGTACGTTTCCTACGCCGCCATGACCCGGCTGCTGACGGGCGCGACCTACCAACGGCAGGAAGACGTCGCCAACGGAGTCTGGAGTTTCGTGTTCGCCAAGGACGGCAAACAGATCCGTCCGATGTGGTCGACCACGCCCACCACGGTGAGCGTGTCGACTGACAAGCCGATCACGGTGACCGATCTCACCGGAGCGTCGGCAACGTACGCGCCGCAGAATGGCCGCGTCGATCTGTCGCTGTCGGGTGCTCCGATCTATGTCGCCGGTGATGACGTACGCGTTACTGCCAACGCGAAGTTCTCCCTGACCGCAGTGGATGGCGGGACGGCCGTGCTGGGCGATGCCGTCAAGCTCAACTTGACAGTGGACAACACCAAGGCGCCGAAGGCGGCAGTCAGGGGCACGTTCGAGGTGGCCGGAGAATCGGTCCCGGTGTCAGTGGGTGTCGGGGAGAAGAAGACGATTCCGGTGACCGTTCCGGCACGGAGCACCCTCGGTCGGCATGATCTCGTGGGTGCGTTCGTGGCGTCCGGCAAGGCGAGAGCGCGGCTGGCCACCCAGGTCACCGTCGTTCATCCGATCAGCGTGCGGGCCAAGCATGTCGTCGCGGGCGGCGCCGACGGCACTGACGTGCTCCGTGTCACCGTGCGGAACCTCGCGAGCGAGGGCCGCGAGGTCGGGGACCTCACGTGGAAGGTAGGGGACCGGAATGGTACGGCGGACCTCGCCTCACCAATCCCGGCCGGCGGCCGCCGTACGGTCGACATCTCCCTCGCCGACCTGGCCAGGAGCAAGACGTACGCCTCGCAGTTGCGGGTCAGCGTGCCTGGCACCACCGACATCGTGGTCTCCGGCAAGGTGGCCCTGGTCGAGCACGCGTCGATGGCGCAGGTGACGAAGAAGTCGATCGCGGTGGACGGAACGCTCGACGACCTGTCTGGCGTACCAGGGGTGGACCTCGCCGCCGACGGTGTGGTGAAGATGAGCGGCTACGGCGGCACCGACGACCTGTCGGGCAACGTGTGGGTGACCTGGGACGCGGACAAGGTGTACCTGTCGGCGCGGATCCACGACGACACGCACTTTCAGCCGGCTACCGAGAGCCAGATCTGGAACGGCGACAGCATCCAGTTCGCGATCGGTGGGGGAGTGCCGGGTGAGATCACGGCGTGGTACGAGTACGGCGTCGCGCTCACCTCAGCTGGTCCACAGGTCTACCGCTGGCAGGCCGCGGAGGGGTCCGTCGGCCTGGTGACCGATGCCGACCTCAAGGTCACGCGGGACGACGCCACCAAGGAGACCACGTACGAGCTGGCGCTGCCGTGGACGCACGTGGCGCCGTTCCAGGCCGACGACCGGTTGCTCGGACTGTCACTCCTCGTCAACGACAACGACGGCTCGGGCCGGAAGGGCTATATCGAGTGGGGATCCGGCATCGGAAACAGTAAGGATTCCAGCCTCTTCAAGCCCGCGCGGCTGACGGACTGACACGTACGTAGGGGCTCCCTGGCTGGTGATCGAGACCGGCCAGGGAGCCCTCGTCACGCCCGCCGCGGTTTCGCACAGTGACGACCAGCCTGCCGGTGGTGCCTACAATAAGTCGGCGTACCAACGACTCTCCAAGCCGGGGGACGGCCTGACGGAGGCTGGGGTTCACGTGCGGCCCTGTTAGCGCCGGGAGTCGCGCAACGGGGGGTGGGGCGAAATGCGGCGGATGCTGGTGGTGTTTCTGGTCACGGCGTTCGTGACGGTCGCCTGCGGGTCTCCCTCGACGTCCCAGCCCACCTCGAGTCCTTCCCCACAGTCGACCGCCAAGGCCACCTCCTCGCCGCCGACACCTCGTGCCGTCCGTGGTCCGCGGGCGCCGCGGGACTACCAGCAGTCCTGCGCATGGCACCCTCAGATCTGCCGGCGCCAGCCCGGAGCCGTCCCCTCGCAGTTGTGGCGCCCGCTGCGTTTTCCCACGGTTGGTGACCGCTGCCCGACTACGCACGGGCGGCGACTTCCCGGCGAAACGCCGTTCGATGGGGTCGCGCTCGGATCGGGTCCGGTGCGGGTGGTGCCCGCGGGGGACGATGCGGATGCCACCGCAGGGATCCTGACCTTGCTCCCGACGCCCCGGGACGGGTGGTACGCCGCGAAGACTCTGTGGTTCGCCGACCCGTCGTACACCGGCCCCGTCCTGCTCCGGGGCAAACGGCTCGACGAGTGGGGCGAGGTGGCGTTCGGAATGGGCCGGCCGCACACGCTCCTCGTGCAGATTCCCCCAGGACCCGGCATCAACGTCGTCGACGGCTACCGGCGCTGGGCGGGCGCCACCTGGATGCGGGCGCCGGGCTGTTACGGACTCCAGGTGGACGGTACGTCGTTCAGCATGTCACTGGTCGTCGAGGTCAGGTTCCGGTGAAGCAGGCGCCCTGAGCGGCCATTCAAGAATGAGGCTCGTTCAAAACTCCGTGCGAGTTCCAGGCCCTTGGTTCGGATCCTCACAGCGGCGCGGTGACCAAGAGTTTTGAATAGGCCTCAGGGTTCTAAAAACTCTTCGGTAGGTGCTCGAACGCGAGTGGGCCCCCGCATCAGGCAGTCCCGGACCGCGAGACCGGGCGTGCCGCGGGTGGCGTCTCACATTGTGCATTTGGCGGGTGAGGTCCAGCGGCATGCGGGCGCGACGGCCGTAATGGACGGCCAATCTCAGGATCGTGAAGATTTTGGGGTGCTATGACCCCCTGAAGTTTTCACGGTCTTGCTGAGGTACGGCGGGTGTGAGACCCGTTCGGGTCCTCGTTGCGGCGAGTCGTCACCCGAGCAAGGCGAGTTGAGCGTGTTCCGTGGGGAGATTGCCCGCGAGCGGGCGCTCCGTCTCGAATGGCGTACCTCCCCGCGTGTTCGGATGCTGAGAAAGCAGGGGGCTGGGCCCGGGTTGTCAGAGGTTTCTCGGCTAAGAGACCGAGAAACCTCTGACAGCTCGGCAGTAATGTGAACAAGCCTCTGACCGACGACGGGTCAGTCGAGCGCGCCGACGTCCTCGAGCCAGCCTTCCTCGTCGCAGGTCGGGCACCGCTGCCGGACCAGGGCCGTGCCGCTGCGGTCCTTTGCGAGTTCGACCGCCGCCCGGTCGACGGCGAGATGACCTGAGCCAGCGCAGGACGGACACAGCGTTCTCACCCCCATCACCGTTCCTTTCCGACGCCGCGGCGAGGGGCCCACACTCTAGCCCGGCCGAGGGACTTGGAGGCCGCACGACCTCTTACTCCCTCGGCCCTTCGCCAGGAGGTGCCGTCCGGTCAGGTGGCGTGACATTCGGGTGCCCGAGGGGCATCGTCTCGCGCCAGCGGTTGGTGATCGGGAGCCTGCGGTCACGGCCGAATGCCTTGAAGGAGATCTTCGGCCCCGGTGGGTACTGCCGGCGCTTGAACTCCGCGGCGTCGACCATCCGGATCACGCGTTCGACCAACTCGGCTTCGAAGCCCGCCGCCACCAGGTCGGCGGCGCCGGCGTCCTGCTCGACGTAGTCGTCGAGCATGTCGTCGAGGAGTTCGTACGGCGGGAGGGAGTCGGTGTCGAGCTGGCCCGGACGCAGCTCCGCGGACGGCTCCTTGTTGATGGAGCTCGTCGGGATCGGCGGCGACTCGTCGAGGTCGCGGGCGGCCTGGTTGCGCCAGCGGGCGAGCCGCCACACCCAGGTCTTGGGCACGTCCTTCAACGGCGCGAACGCGCCGACAGCGTCGCCGTACATCGTGGAGTAGCCGACGGCGAGCTCGCTCTTGTTGCCGGTCGCCAGCACCAGGTGGCCTTCCTGGTTGGCGATTCCCATCCAGATCATGCCTCTGATCCGGGCTTGGAGGTTCTCTTCGGCGATCCCGGTGAGCTCGACGTTGTCGAGGAACGTGGAGACGATCGGCTCGATGGGGAGCACGCGGTAGTTGAGGCCCGTGCGTTCGGCGAGGTCGGCCGCGTCGTCCTTGGAATGCTCGGAGGAGTACCTACTCGGGTTGGAGATTCCGTAGACGTTCTCGGGTCCGAGGGCGTCGCAGGCGATGGTGGCGGCGAGCGCGGAATCGATCCCGCCGGAGAGCCCGAGCGCCACGCTGGAGTAGCCGTTCTTGTGGATGTAGTCGCGCAGGCCGGTGACGATCGCGGTGTAGATCTCGGCCTCTTCGTCCAGCCGGGGTGCGATGCCGGAGCGGCTGGGTTGGTAAGCCGAAAGTGGGGCGTCGGTGAGGACCGTGCGTTCGATCCGGATCCCGGCGTACTCGTCGGCGCCGTGGGTCGTGGTGGCGAGGTCGAGATCGACGGTGAGCAGCCCTTCGGTGAACTGCGGCGCCCGGGTCAGCACGTTGCCCGTCTCGTCGACCACGATGGAGTCGCCGTCGAAGACGAGCTCGTCCTGGCCGCCGACCATGTTGACGTACGCCAGCGGGCACATCGCCTCCCGCGCGCGCCGGGTCACCAGGTCGAGGCGTACGTCGTCCTTGGCCCGCTCGTACGGCGAGGCGTTCACGGTGAGGAGCAGCCCGGCCCCCGCGGCGCGCGCCGCCCGCACGGGACCGCCGTCCTGCCAGAGGTCTTCGCAGATGGCGACCGCGATGTCGATGCCGTGGACCGTGATGATCTGGAGCGTGTCGCCTGGGACGAAGTAGCGGAACTCGTCGAAGACGCCGTAGTTGGGCAGGTGGTGCTTGACGGCGCGGGCGACCACCTTGCCGCCGTGGAGGATGGCGGCGGCGTCCTGCGGGGAGCCCTTCGGGCGTCCGACCTGGTCGAGGCTGCCGTCGGCGCGGTCGAGGTAGCCGCACACGACGACGAGCTGGGAGAGCCCGGCGGCGGCGAGTTTGGCGGCGAGGTCATCGATCGCGTCCCGTGAGGCCTGGACGAACGACGACCGTAACGCGAGGTCCTCCACCGGGTATCCGGTCAGCGCCATCTCCGGAAAGGCGACGATGTGGGCGCCCCGGTCGGCTGCGTGCTGGGCCCACCGGAGGATCGCGTCCGCGTTTCCGGGGATGTCGCCGACCGTGACATTGAGCTGGGCGAGGGCGAGGCGGATTTGTGCCACGCCCCGAGAGTAGTCGGTGACAGCTGGGTGTTGGGAGGGAGTCGGAGCCAGCCGGGTGCGGCTGGTTGGACCCGCATGGATCCGGGTTGCTCAGGGTCACGCACAGGATCCGGTCGTGAACTCTCCGAGGGCCGGTAAGGAGACTCGTGATCGTCGTGCCGGGTGCGGAGGTCGTGCCAGCTGGGGCGCGGTAACGTGCTCGAAACGCGACCGCGTGAGGATGGCGGTCACAGGGGTGCTCGACTCGAGCGGAGATGGGACCAGTGGACAAACAGCAGGAGTTCGTTCTCCGCACGCTCGAAGAGCGGGACGTGCGGTTCGTCCGACTGTGGTTCACCGACGTGCTCGGCTTCCTGAAGTCGGTGGCGGTCGCACCGGCCGAGCTTGAAGGTGCCTTCTCGGAGGGAATCGGCTTCGACGGCTCGGCGATCGAGGGCTTCGCCCGGGTCTACGAGGCGGACATGCTGGCCAAACCCGACCCGTCGACGTTCCAGATCCTTCCGTGGCGCGGCAATTCGCCCAGCACGGCACGGATGTTCTGCGACATCCTGATGCCGGACGGGTCGCCGTCGTACGCCGATCCGAGGTACGTCCTCAAGCGCACCCTCAGCAGGGCCGCCGACCTGGGGTTCACCTTCTACACCCACCCGGAGATCGAGTTCTTCCTCTTCAAGGACTCGCCGGAAAAGGGCCGGCCGCCGGTGCCCGTCGACCGCAGCGGCTACTTCGACCACACCGCGCACGGCATGAGCCAAGACTTCCGCCGCGAGGCGATCACCATGCTCGAGGCGATGGGAATCTCCGTGGAGTTCAGCCACCACGAGGGTGCTCCCGGGCAGCAGGAGATCGACCTGCGCTACGCCGACGCGCTGACCACCGCCGACAACATCATGACGTTCCGGGTCGTGGTCAAGGAGGTCGCGCTCAGCCAGGGCATCTACGCGTCGTTCATGCCCAAGCCGTTCACGCAGTGGCCGGGCTCTGGCATGCACACCCACATGTCGTTGTTCGAGGGCGACCGTAACGCGTTCTTCGAGTCCGGCTCGGAGTACCAACAGTCCAAGGTCGCCCGGTCGTTCATCGCGGGACTGCTCCAGCACGCGAGCGAGATCACCGCGGTCACCAACCAGTGGGTCAACTCCTACAAGCGGCTCTGGGGCGGCGGCGAGGCCCCGGCCTACGTCTGCTGGGGACACAACAACCGCTCCGCGCTGGTCCGGGTGCCTATGTACAAACCGGAGAAGGGGCAGTCGACCCGGATCGAGTTCCGGTCGCTGGACTCCGCCGCCAACCCCTACCTCGCGTTCGCCGTGATCCTCGCGGCCGGGCTCAAGGGCATCGAGAAGGGGTACGAACTCCCGGCCGGGGCCGAGGACGACGTGTGGTCCCTCACCGAGGGCGAACGCCGGGCGCTCGGCATCGACCCGCTGCCGCAGAGCCTGGACGAGGCGATCCGGGTGATGGAGCGCAGCGAGCTGGTCGCGGAAACGCTGGGCGAGCACGTCTTCGACTTCTTTCTCCGCAACAAGAAGACGGAGTGGGAGGAGTACCGCCAGCAGGTCACATCGTTCGAGCGCGACCGCATGCTGCCGGTCCTCTGAGCGCGGCCCGCCTCGTTGTATGGGTGTGCCGCCGAGCCCCCCTCCCGGTGATCATGAAGCCGTATGGGGCCTAACAGCCCGCCAGCCTTCATGATCACGATCATGATCACCGGAAGGGCCTTGTGGGGCGGTCAGGCGGCAGGGTCGGGGGTCTCCTCGCGGTGGCGGCGGACCCGCACCACCGCGTTGTAGTCGGGGATCTTGGCCTGCGGTGAACGCCGGGACCGGTCGAGGAGCACCTCACCCTCCGGCCAGTGCACCTGCAGGTTGCCCGGCGCGATCGGTGCCCGCACCACCTCACCGGCCAGCGAGCCGGTCGCGCTTGTCAAGACCACCTTGTCGCCGTCGGCGAGCCCGAGCCGTTCGGCGTCGTACGTACTCATGAGGACCGACTCCCGGACGGCGCCGGTGAGGGCATCCCGGCGTTCCTGGACCATCGAGTTGAACTGCTTCCCGCGCCGGGTGGCGACGACGAAGGCCCCGTCCGGGCGGGTCAGCGTGGGCAGGCCGACCACCGAGAAGTGCGCCCGGCCGTCGTCGGTCGGGAAGTTCCAGTCCGCGCACAGGTGCGGCCCGCCGTACTGCACCGAGTCGCCGAACGCCGACAGGTGCTGGATCCCGTCATACATCGGCACCGCCCGCGCGATCTCCGCGCGGATCTCCGGGGTGCCGCTGAACCGGACCGCCTCGGCCCGGTCGAGACGGGTGCGGGCGGCGAGTTCGCCGAAGATTTGGTACTCCGGCCAGGCCTCCGCGATGCGCGGCCCAGCGATCTCGGGGCTGAAGATGATCCGGCGTTCGGTCGAGGTCTCCGTGACCCCTCCGACCATTTCGTACCTCGTCTGAGCCGGCAACACCAACACAGTCTCGGCCGGATCGACCAGCATCTGGCTCGACAGGCAGATGTCGATATGGATCCGCAGCGGGATACGGGCGAGCGCGTCGTGGCAGTACGCCGGGTCGGGCAGCACCTCCAGGAAGTTGCCGCCGGAGCTGATCAGGATGTCGAGCGCGCCGTCGTGCGCGGCGTCGAGCATTTCCGTGGCGGTGAGCCCGGTGGTGGTCGGAACGTCGAATCCCCACAGGTCGCCGAACTTGCGCGCATTCTCCGTCGTGATCGGAACACCACCAGGAAGGACCGTCGAATAGGCGCCCATCTCCGCCCCGCCCTGGACTCCCGAATGCCCACGGATCGGCATCAGTCCGCATTTCTCGCGGCCCACGAAGCCCTTCGTCAGGCCGAGGTTGATGATCGCGCGGATGTTGTCTTCGCCGAATTCGTGCTGCGTCACGCCCATGCTCCACACGAGAACGGCGGTCTTGGCCTCCCGCAGCATTTCCGCGAACTCCCGCATCTGGCCGCGGTCGACGCCAGCCAGCGCCTCGAGTTCCTCCCAGGACTGGGTGGAAAGGGATTCGACCAGATCGGCGTAGCCGGTGGTGTGCTGCTCGACGAAATCCCGATCGACCCAGTCGTTCTCCACCAGATGCTTCAGGGTGCCGTTGAGGAATCCGATGTCACCGCCCACGTTGATCTGGAAGAACCGGTCGGTGATCTTGGTGCCGAAGACCGCGCTTTCGAGATTTGACGGCACCCAGTAGCGGTCCATTCCCGGCTCGCGGTACGGATTGATGGAGACGATCCGGGTGCCGGCCTTCTTCGCGTGATAGAGGTATTTCATCGCGACGGGTTGGTTGTTGGCGACATTCGACCCGACGAACACAACAAGGTCGCTGCCGATCCAGTCGCGGTAGGAGCACGTGGTCGCCGCCACGCCGAGCGCGTCCTTCAGGCCGAAGGTGCTGGGTGAGTGGCAGATCCGGGCGGCGTTGTCGACGGAGTTGGAGCCGAGCGCCCGGATCGCCTTCTGGGCGGCGAAGTAGTTTTCGTTCGGCGTTCCGCGGCTGGTGAGGTAGGCGCCCAGCCGGTCAGCCGGAGTGTCCCTGAGCCGGGTGGCGGCGATCTCGAGCGCGTCGTCCCACGAGATTCGGGTGAACCCCGCATCGCCCGCGCGCCGGATCAACGGGAACGGCAGCCGGCCGAGGTCGCGCAACTGCGCGCTCGTACGCCGGCCCAACGCTGCCACGTCGCCCAGCACCTCCGGATCGACGGCGGGCATGGTGTTGAGGCGGAGCAGGCGGAGCCGGACGTTGCAGAGATGCACCTCGGGCATCGTCCAGTCGCGGATGCCCTTGGTGCCGAGCGCGCAGCCGTCACAGGTGCCCTGGGTGAGGATCCGCCAGGCGTACCCCAGGCGGTCGCGGTTGTCCCCGATCGCGCGGGTGATCTCGCGGTAGTTGTTGGGCCGGCCCTCGCCGATCCCGAACGGTTTCCAGCTGGCCCAGTTGGCGGGGTCGATCCACTTCTCGCGCCTGCTCATCGCTTGCTCCTTGGTCGACGTCCGCAGCAATGATCACGTTTACGTGGTCATTACATGCTTCACATGGCAACGGCACCATGCGAGGCGGGTAATGACCACGTAAACGTGATCATTTAGGCCGCGCAAGGCCGCGAGCCATTCTGGCAGGGGCCAGGTGGTCGGAAGCCTCGCGTAATGTGGGCAGGCGGCGCGGTCGTGGGTGTCCTCGGCGAGGAGGGAGCCGGGTTGTTCGGGGCATACCGGAGGGTTCTCGGCGTACACCATCACGTCCTGGTGCGCGGGCCGCGCGGCGATCACCGGAGGAGGGCGAGTCGGTGACGGAGCAGGGGACCGTCACGAGTGCGGGCCACCTGGCGCGCCTGGGTTTCGTCGAGCCAGACGCGGTGCTGAGCCGCCTGCCGGCGTTCGGGGCCGCGCCTGACAGGTTGGTCGACGCCGCCTCCCGGGCCGCGGACCCCGACCAGGCGTTCGCCTTCCTCACCTCGATGCTCGAGGTGGTCGACGACCGGGCCGAGTTCGAGACCGCGCTGGCGGAGAACCCTCAGCTCCGCGACCGGCTCCTGCGGGTGTTGGGCGCCAGCGCCGGGCTGGCCGAGCACCTCCTCCGGCACCCTGAGCATTGGCACGAGCTCACCGACCCCGACCTCGGGGCGTGGCGGCCGGCCACGTGGGCCCTTCGTGCCGCCCTGCTGGACGCCGTGGGAGCCGACCCGCGGGCGCCGGAACCCCTCGCTTCTGACGGCGGTCCGGCGGCGGTCGACACCCTCCGGGTCGCCTACCGCCGGCACCTCCTGCGGCTTGCCGCCCGCGACCTGAGCCACGAGGTCGTCGTCGACGATGCGGCCGCCGAGTTGGCTGACCTGGCCGCGGCGGCGTTGGACGCGGCGCTCGCGATCGCCCGTGCCCGGCTGCCGGCGGGAGCCGTGCCGTGCCGGATCGCCGTCATCGGCATGGGCAAGTGCGGGGGGCATGAGCTCAACTACATGAGCGATGTCGACGTCCTCTTCGTCGCCGAGCCGGCGGATCTCGCGGTCGAGCCACCAGCGGCCGCGGCCGCCGGAGGCGGGGACGAGCGGCCGCCGACCGCGGTGGGGGAGGAGGGGGCTCTGCGTACCGCCACCCAGCTGGCGTCCCAGGTCATCCGGATCTGTTCGGAGCACACCGCCGAAGGCGCCCTCTGGCCGGTCGACGCGGCGCTGCGGCCCGAAGGCAAGTCGGGGCCGCTGGTACGCACCGTCGCCAGCCACCTCGTCTACTACCAGCGCTGGGCCAAGACCTGGGAGTTCCAGGCTCTCCTGAAGGCGCGCACAGTGGCTGGCGACCGGGAGCTGGGCACGGCGTACCTCGACGCGGTGATGCCGCTGGTGTGGCAGGCCGGGAGCCGCGAGGGTTTCGTCGAGGACGTGCAGGCCATGCGTCGCCGGGTCGTCGACCACATCCCGGCCGCCGAACTCAACCGTCAGCTGAAGCTGGGTCCGGGCGGCTTGCGGGACGTGGAGTTCGCGGTGCAGTTGCTGCAGCTGGTCCATGGCCGGTCCGATCCGAAGCTTCGTAGCTCCTCCACCCTGCGGGCGTTGGAAGCGCTCACCGCTGGTGGGTACGTCGGCCGCGAGGACGGTGCGGCGCTCGCCGAGGCGTACCGCTTCCTGCGGACCCTGGAGCATCGGATCCAGCTGTCCCGGCTCCGGCGTACCCACCTCCTCCCCGCTGACGAACATGACCTGCGCGCGCTCGGACGGTCTCTCGGCTTCTGGTCCGAGCCGGACGCGGCGCTCTTACAGAACTGGAAACGCCATGTGCGCGAGGTACGCCGGCTGCACGAGAAGCTCTTCTATCGCCCGCTTCTCGCCGCGGTCGCCCGCATCCCGACAGAGGAGGCACGGCTCACGCCCGAGGCGGCCCGGGCCCGGTTGACCGCTCTGGGGTACGCCGATCCGTCCGCCGCGCTCCGGCACATCGGGGCCCTCACGGCCGGGGTGTCACGGCGGGCCGCGATCCAGCGGACCCTGCTGCCCGTGCTGCTCGAATGGTTCGCCGACGCACCCGATCCCGATGCCGGGCTCCTGGCGTTCCGGCAGGTCTCCGACACCCTCGGCTCGACCCCTTGGTATCTCCGGCTGCTTCGCGATGAGGGCATCACCGCCGAACGCATGGCGCGGCTGCTCGCGTCCAGCCGGTTCGTCGTCGATCTGGTCCGGCAGGCACCCGAGGCGGTCGCCATGCTGGGACACGACCAGGACCTCCAACCCCGCGCTCGTGAGCAGCTCGAGGCCGAGACCATGGCCACGGTCGGGAGGTACGACGATCCGGTGGAGGCGATCACCGCCGTCCGGGCGATCCGGCGACGCGAACTCTTCCGGATCGCGGCCGCGGATCTGCTCGGCCTGGTCGAGGCCGATGTGGTGGGGGAGGCACTCACCGATCTGGCCGCGGCGACGGTGGCCGGTGGCCTGGCGGCTGCCGTCCGGGCCGTCGAGGTCGTCCGCGGCGAGGCGCTGCCGACCCGGCTCGCGGTGGTGGCGATGGGCAGGTTCGGTGGGCACGAGATGGGCTACGCCAGCGACGCCGACGTGATCTTCGTGCACGAGCCGTACGCCGGTGTCGAGGAGAAGGCCGCCGCCGACGCGGCGATGGCCGTCATCACCGAGCTGCGCCGCCTGCTTGCCCTTCCGACCCCGGATCCCCCGCTGGTCGTGGACGCGTCGCTGCGGCCGGAGGGGCGCCAGGGGCCGCTGGTACGCACGCTCGCGTCGTACGCCGCCTACTACCGGCGCTGGTCACACGTCTGGGAGGCGCAGGCGTTGCTGCGGGCCGAACCCCTGTGTGGTGATCCGGACCTGAGGCAGCGGTTCGTCGACCTGATCGACCCGTTGCGTTGGCCCTCGGCCGGGCTGTCGGCTGCCGACATTCGGGAAATCCGCCGGATCAAGTCCCGCGTCGATGCCGAACGCCTACCACGGGGCGCGGATCCGACCACCCACACCAAGCTCGGTCGCGGCGGCCTTGCCGACGTCGAGTGGACGGTGCAGTTGTTGCAGCTTCGCCATGCGGCGGAGATACCCGCGCTCCGGACGACCCGGACGGTGCCGGCCCTCCGCGCGGCCGTGGAGGCGAGCCTTCTCGAACCCGCCGACGCCGAGGCGCTGGAGTCCGCCTGGCGGCTGGCCACCCGAGCCCGCAACGCGATCATGCTGGTTCGTGACCGGCCCTCGGACTCGCTGCCGCGCGAGGCCCGGGACCTGGCCGCAGTCTCGCGACTTCTTGGCTACGGACCACAGGAATCCGGGCGCTTCCTGGAGGACTACCGCCGCATCACCCGCCGCGCCCGCGGCGTCGTGGACCGGCTCTTCTGGAGCTGACTCGCCGTCGGTTCACCAGGGCAGACCGAACGAGTCCAAACTCTGCCACTGCCGCCGGCGAAACCAACACCGTGCCCGCACGGCATGATCGTGCCATTGGGGAGGGGTCCCGCCAGCCGCGCCTTACCGTCTCGTGAGAGCACCGGGATAGGCACGAACGATGAAAGGGGCTTGGCATGGACCCAATGCATTCGGCGCCCGATGACTTTTCGTGTCCACCGTCGGCGGCCGGACCCACCTCAGTGCGCGCCCGCGACCCTGTAGCGGCGTCGCTCGGAAACGCCTCGCTGCTCGGTGTTGGCTATCTGCTGTTGGGGCGGTGGGGATTAGCAGTCGCCAACGTGTTGGTGACGATCGTGCTCGTCAGTTTGCTCGCCTCTCTCGAGCAACCCGGATGGGTCCAGGTCGTCATCGTCTTGTGGTGGGTGGCTGTGACGGCCCACGGTTGGTATCTGGCGGGTGGGCGGTTCCGGCGTACGTCATCGGAATCAATTGTTTCGGTAGAGGGTCCGCCGCTGCCCTCGAATCCCCCGCGACGGACGCAGCGGCTGATCGCCCTCGGCGCGACGATTCCTATCCTGTTGGCGATTGGTGGGTTGCGCGTTGACGCGTGGTGGATCGAGCAGGCGGCTGCGAAAGCTCACCGGGCGGACAACTGCCAGCAGACGCTATCGATTCTGGACGGGCTGTGGCTTGGTCACCGAATCGCAGACGCGCCGCTGGTCGCTCGTTCGGGAGTGAGCATCGAGGCCTGCCAACTGCTCCTCGGTGCGGAGCGGAGCGCCAAGGAAGATCGACTGTTGGCGGCCCGGACGCTGCAGGATTACAGCGCGCATCCGGGGGCGTTATGGAAGGGCGTGAACGATCGGCGGGCTCAACTGTTTCTCGCACAGGCAGCCTCCGAATTCGACACCGCCGTGGCCAGCGACGGCGAGCTGATGCGGTCGGACGACTCCGACGAACTATCAGACACCCTCGAGGATCCCGATCGGGCGCGCGAGAAGGAATTGGAGGCTGGGTTCGGCCAGCTGTCGACCCTTCTGGAAGAGTATCCCGGCCGGGGAGGCGAGGCGGAGAAGGTCGTGGATGGGTTTGTGGACGATCTGCCTACCGAAAACGCCTGCGAGACAAAGGTAATCACCGACTGGCTCCGGCGTGCGAGGCTTGGTCACGGACTGGATCCGTCTGCCGAGGTGCTGCCGGAGGTCGCGCCAGCGGCGAGCGTCGGATGTGGCGACGAGCTCCTGGACGGCGGGAATCCCGAGCAGGCACGTGAAAGCTACCAGCAGTTGCTCGAGCAGTACCCCGACCACGAACTCGCATCCAGGGCCGAACGTGGGATCAGGCAGGCCACGCTGGCGATTCAGCTCGAGCAGGTAAGTAATCTGCTCGGCTCACCACTGGACGAGAACTCCAACCCTGCGTACTGCAGGAACCCCGCACCCTATGGCGGTGCCAAGCCCTATCGGGGCCGGGATCACGGGCCGTACCCCGCCCTGCTGTTCGGCAAGGCCGAGCACAAGGCGCAGCTTCCGTCGTCCTGGTTGGCAAGCGGGCCCGCCAAAGCGGTGCTGGTGATCTGCACCAGTCCGATGAAGTTCGGCTCCGTCGCCGACAGCTGTTTGTACGGGCCAAAAGCGGGGCGGGTCTACTCCGTTGACTTCCGTAACAGAAAGGTTCCCGTCCGGGTCTACGAGCTGCGTACTGGAAAGCCCGTGGCGAATACCAGCATCGAGATCAAGGGCGACAGCTGTCCCTCGTTCCTGCGCTACACGACCGTCGTCGTCGACACCGGACCACCATCGGACGTGTACGTCACGTCGTCAAAGTCCGATGTACGCACGGCGTACGGGAAATTGATTGATCCCTGATGAGGATCATGACGCAGCAGACATGGCGTCCCATTGGAGGAAACAGTGACCAGACCAAAAGCCAGTGTCGTTGTCGCCCCGGTCCTCGCGACGTTGCTCATCGGTGGTGTCATGGCCGGGTGTGCACGAGACGATGACAACGAGCCGACGGGCGACATCGCGCCGAAAGCAACCGCGGAGCGCGAGCTGCAGACCAACACCGAATCAACTCGAAAGGCCACGGCGACGCCCACAGACGAAAGTAGCGACGAACCCACCGAGGACCCGTCGAGCACGTCCGCCACCGGGCCTACGGGAAAGCCGTCGAGCAAATCCCCCGACGGATCCGGCGTTGGCGCATGCTATGACGGCAACTGCACCGTCACCATCACGAAGTCTCCCACCGAGATCCCGCTCGACCCCGGCCTCGGTCTGGGTATTGACTCGGTAGCCGTCCACGTCAGCAGCGGTGGTGTGACAATTGAGAGTGAGTACCTTGCCGTCGGGGGCAGTGAAGGCACTCGTGGCAGGATCAACGGCCTCGGCTACACAATCATTTCGGTTGGGGACGGTACCTGTGTCCTTCAGTTCAGTACCGGGCCTTCGTAGTCGGGGCACCAAGAGCCAACTGGAGCCGCCGCCCCTTAATCAAGCGTTGACGGTCCAGTTGGCTGGTGCCTCTCGAAGTCGGCCGGTCGAAAAGGGCTACCGCACTGGTTATCCCCGTGTCCAGGTGAGCTTGTTCGATACGATTCGCTTCCCGTCGGGTCCTTCCGCGACGATCCACACCTGCTGGCCGACCGCGTTGCACGGGAACTGCTCGTCTTCGTGCTCCATGCCGTTCTCGTCGGTGTTGCGATCCACGCTGTTGAACTCACCCCACCCACTTGTGTATGCGACGAAGCGGTATTTGGTGCCCGGCTCGAGTCCCGTCGCCTGGAACTCGACGTAGGCGCAGCCCTCCTTGCAGCTGTTGCCGTACGTCGTCGCTGGCCCCCTGGACACCGCGACTCTCGGACCGGTCGTTGCCTTGCTGGACTCGCTGCTGGAGCTGGACGGGTCGGCCGACGTGTGCGAAGAGGAAGCGGCGGGTGTGGAGTCACGATCGGATTGCCAGACCAGCAAGGCGATCAGGGCGACCGTGGCAACCGCCAGGGCGCCCGCTCCCGCACCCACAGCGCGCCGCCGTCCAGTAGTGGTGGTGCGCCAGCGGCTCGCGGCAGCGTCGTAAATCCTCCGCCACGGCGTGGGCGGGTCGGTAATGTCGCGTAGCAGCCTGTGGGCCTCGGCGGCGGCCGGCCGCTTGTCCGGCTCGGTCCGGAGCATCGCTGTCAGCACGGGGCGCAGCGGCCCGACATCCGCGGTCATCTCGACGACGCCATGGTGAGCTTGCCCATTCATGGTGCGTTGGTCGTCCGGGTCGCTGTGGTCTCCCTCACCGACCTCTCTGCCTCCGTGCGCCCATCGGCGTGGCGAGACCCCCGCGACCAGGGCATAGACGGTGGCACCGAGAGAGAACACATCGGATGCCGTTTGCGGATTTCCGCCGACGAGCTCGGGTGCCGCGTAGTCGGGGGTGTAAGAGATCGGGCGGTCGGGCGAGAGGGTCTCGATACCGCCAAGCCTCCGAGCGGCGTCGAAGTCGGTCAGCTTCGCCGTCTCGTCATCGGTGAGGACGATGTTGGCGGGTTTGACGTCGCAGTGGACCAGCCCCGTGCGGTGCAGCGCCGCCAGCGCGTCGGCGATCTGGACGCCGATTCGCGCGGCTTCCCGGACGGTGAACGTCCTGCCCGACAGACTGCCGTTCGGCACGTGCTCCATGACCAGCCAGGTGCCGGCCCGTGGTCCATGATGGACGGTCAGGACATCGTGGACGGTGACGATGTGCGGGTGGGCGAGTTTCGCGTAGGCGCGGGCCTCGCCTGGATCGGTCCGCTTGAGCACGACGCGACGGCCGAGTTCCTCGTCGTACGCGAAAGTCACCTCGTTTCTGCCCTCGGGGATGACCTCGGATGCCTCCACCCGGAACCGCCCGCCGAGTCTTTGCTCGTTGCCCCCGCCACCCTGGGGATCACGGTCGTCGACTTCCCCATCCGGACGCACCCTCATCCGCCTCCCTCACCAACCGTGTGCCGCCGCTCGCTGACCGTGCATAGAGATGAGCACGCAGCGCGTCGGACCAAGATCTTTCCTGATCCCAAACTCCGACGAGGATGGACGATACCGGCGAAAACTTGCTGATCGGCACATGTTCGATGAATGAAGCGAAATCAGGCAGACGAGGACGCGGAACCGACGAGGCCTCGGGACCAGCGAGGACTCCACGGTGGGTGACGGTCGGGCCGGCTTCGCAAGTGCGTGGCTGGCTTCTCACGGGAAGTCGAAGCCGACGCAGAGCAGGTACGTGCGGTTTCAGCCGATCGCGCGCGGAAACGTGGACGCCCGTACAGGCGCATCGGATGAGGCGCCGCCAGCTGAGGTGTCCAGTTCACCTCCAGGTCGGATGTCCGCGCAACCGCCCGGCCAACCGCCGTTATCGTTCTTCCAGCCTCCTGCCTGGCCGCCACCGCTCGGATGAGGACGGGCTCCATCCTTCTGGAGGTCATGACTGTCTATGGGATCGTGGTCGTTGTCCTCGGAGTCCTGTTTCAGCGGGGATCTAATGGGGCTCGAATAGCGTTGACCGCGCGTGGAAGCCTGCTGTGTTTCGGAGTGTGGCCTCTCCTGCTCGTTGTTCCTGCACTGGTGCTGCAGTAGCGGCGCGAGAGTAGCGCCTGGTTCGCCGCGCTCCGGGGGCGTGGTGCGTACCCAGGGGTGCCTCCCACGCCGGGCCAGCCCGGATGACCTGAAAAAAAGGGGACGGCGTGATCTGAAGCCGACCAGTCCACTGCATGGCGTACGACTGGTCGTCGCGTCCAGCCTTTCATGTCGCGAACTCGGAGGTCGCGGGATTGTCCGGGTCGACGTGCTTGGGGCGGTTCTCGAAGATCTTGACGATCACCCACAGCTGGCCATGCCGCCCGGCCTGTTGGCCAGGGTAGACGCGCATGTCGTAGGCATCGGTGGTGTAGGCGTCAGACAGGTCGGCCGCGAGGAACCACGCCATTTCGCTGCCGTCGCCCCGGAACCTCTTCTCGTGGTATCCCTTGATCCGCGGATCGTCGTCGAACACGTCGGGAATGACATGCGTACACAATCCGGTCATGAATTCCGGCGACGGTGGCCGCTTTCCCTCCACCAGCACAACGACGTCCACCAGGCGTTTGTTGAGGCGTGGGGTCTGGTTGGTCTTCTGCCGCCCGTTCGGGGGAGGCGCTGGATTCAGTTCCCGGCCACACTGTGGGCAACCGTGGACCATGCCGTAACGGTCTGCCGCCGGCAGATGCCTGCGGCAGAGGGTGACGCCGCAGGCGCGGCACTGGGCGCCAAGCGGATTGCTGACTGCCGCAGTGGCATCGCCCATCAAATGGTGGCCGCTCACCCACGACACCGCACATCCCGGTGCCTCGCAGGCACAGAAGATCGGGTCGAGTCGGCTGTCGAACAGGTGCCGGGGTTCGAGAGTCTCGTCAGCGCTGGCGTCGGTGGTGCGCGTCGAGCCACTGCGGATCAGAGCGCTGGCCAAGATCTGGGCCTGCGGCAGGTCAGGATAGACGTCGAAGATGATCAGCAGCTTCTGAAGCGCCGACCGATACTTCTTCTCCAGAAGCAGCATGTTCACCTCGTCGAGCAGTCCTTGCGTCCACCGCGTCACCATGGCCGTCCCTTCACCGGGTCCTCATCAGCATTGAGTCGTCCTGCCATTGAATCCTCGGGTGGCTGGGTGGGGTCACGGCGCCGGCTGTCAGCTTGCTGCCAGACCCACCACGGTCAGCCGCGGCGGGTCTGCAGCATGAGATCGGGGTCAGCCAGACGAATTCCGCACCGATTGCGCCTGGACAGCGCCGATGCCAAATGGGGAACGGACGGATTGGTCACGACTCAGCGGCCGTCTTGCCGGCGCAGAAATCGTCCCACTCGGGGACCCGAATAAGTGGAGTGGCCCCTGCCGACTGACCCCGGCCGGACGAGGTCGTGGCGAACGCCAGCCCTTGGACGCACGTCCGCGCCACATTCGGAAAGTGGTCGGCGTTGCGGTAAACCTCGATGTAGTCGACGTCGCCGATGACGTCCGGCGGCGCCCCCTCCTGCCCGCCTCTGTCGCGGAGCTGATCGGCGCAGCCAGTCAGCACGAGCACCAGCATTGCGGCTAGGGGAGCGATTGTCTTCCTGACCATGATCCTCGCATTCGTGTCGGTGGGTTTGCGGCCCGGTCGACCACTGCCGCTGATGGCGCCGCGAGCCGGCGCATGGCTTCCTCCCAGTTGCGTCAGTTGCAGGGGTACTGCATCGGCGAATGCGCAACAGCAGAACCCTGGTCCACGCCGCTCAGGCCTCACTCCTTCTGGTCCCGTCTGCATCCGTCTTCTGGTCGAGTAGTCGCAGGTCGGCCGTGGAGATCGCGCTGCTGCCCAGGAGTTCCGTGATCAGGTTGTGGTTGAGTGCATTACCCACGGGAGGCGGGATCTCTTCCTCCTTGAGCCCGGACACTCCACTGCGGCTGAGTCGCTCGCGTACGTTCGCGACCTTGTGGGCGGCCTTCTTCCTTGTCCATTGCTTTTGTGGCTGCAAGGACGCGAGGTCGTTCTCGACGCGTGCCCAGGTTTCCGGCTGCGCGTGTGGTTCGTGGCGAAGGTACCGCTGAGCAAGGCAGACCAGCACCAAGCGCTCTTCTTCGTTCAACTCCCATGGGTCTCGGCGCACGGTTTCGGCGTGATGGGCAACAGCCGCTGGGGGCGATGCCGGTCTCGCGGCGATCCCCACCTCCAGCAGGTGTTCTCGTTGTGGGCCGACGATGAAGAGCGGCGTGAACCCGGGCGGTAGCACCGCATGCTCGCCGCTGGACACCAACCGATCGGGAAACCGGATCGGCAACCGGCCGAGGTTGGTCAGCACCCACCGGGAATACTCGCGGGTGATGTATCCGTGTTGCCGGCTGACGTACCTGTCGTTAGTTCCGACGCACACATGCACGTCGGGCTCGTTGCGCCCGAACACCACGTCGAATTTCGCCTGCGGCGAGACGCTGATCCCGCCGCTTTCACCCAGCACGAACAAGGTGTCTGGTTCGGCGGGCGGAAGTCCCCGGGCGAGCGTTCCGATGTCCCTCGGCAACAGGTTGACCTTGCTCGAATGCCGGGATACCGAAAGCATCGTTATCTGGCCTCTCTCCTTGGCGGCCGCGAAGTGCCTGTCCGTGCGTCGCAACACCGGCTACGGTAGTCGCCGATTCCGGGGAGGGGTCCCAGAACCAGATCACCCCCTGGTCCGAGTGGCGGGCGATATCCGAGTCGCTCAGAAATGCGTCCGGGTTCGTGGCCCCGGACGGTGTCGGCCTAGTCCTGCTGGGCTGAGCGCGTGCGGCGACCCGGTAGCTGGTGCCTGCTCCCCATCTGCTCCACGCGGCAGAGTGGGATAGGGCCGATAACTGTAGACAGTGAAGTGGTGAGGTCTACAGTTATCGGCCCCTGTTTGGCGCAGTTGGCGGTTTCGGCTACCCGACGAGTTTGTGGCGCTCAGCCAGTCAGGGCCTCGCGGGCGTCGAGGGTGGCGAGATCCGCTGCCGCCCGTCCGGCCGCCCAGCCGGCGGAGTTGGATACCGAGACCGACCGCGACACGGTGCGGGGGAAGAGCTCGGTGAAGAGGTTGTCGACCTGCTGCTCGCGCGCTGCCAACACCGGAAGGAGCCGGGCCGAGGTTTCTTCACCGACCGAGGCCTGGGTGGACTCGCTCGCTTCGGCGAGGCGTTCGCCGATCCGGTTGGCATAGGACACGAGGAACGACTGACGCCACGACCGGGTGCTGGAGTGGCCGAACCTGCTGATCTGACTGCCGTGGGCGAGCATGGCCCGGCTCGCCTGCAGGAGCAGCGAGGTCGTGAGGATCTCGACGAGTTCGAGGTCGACCTCGTTGCCGATCACCGCGACGTAGCCCGTCTTGTCGTCCGCGACGCTCCGGCAGCGGTTGGCCCGCGCGACCGCGTGTACGAGCAGAGACTTGGGAGTGACGTACGGCGCCTCCAGCCAGATGCGGCGACCGGTGGCACCAGACGCGAGCTTCGCGGAGTTGCCGTCTTCGGCATCGAGCAGGGCGCGGTCGAGCGAGAACTTCGTCATGAGTTCCTGTGCCTTGCTCGACAAGGCCTCGGCCTCTTCGGGGAACTCCGTCGACTCCGCCTTGGCCAGCAGGGCGCGGATGCGCGCGAGGACCTTCTCATCGACCTCGCGGTGTTCCCGGGTCTCTGGCCGAACCGAGGCGCTGCCAGGCAGCGGAAGGAACCGGCTGAGCGCCGGCGCCGTGCCGCAGAAGGCGAGCACAGTGAGCACCTCGTAGAGGGCGGCCGGCCGGTCGACGCGATGACGGGCCGTCCACTGGGTGAGGTGCGGCTGGTTGGGTTGCCACCATATGGACGCGTTGAGCTCGTCGAGCTGTGCACGCCAGCGCGGGTCGACCGTGTGAGCGGCGTACTTGTCGGCCTCGGCCACCACTACGTCGAGCAGAAAGGAGCGGGCCAGTGGTTCGAGTTTTCGTTTGGCGACTTCGGCCAGGTCACGGGGTTGCCAGCCGCGCTCCCATAGCGCGCGAATGGCTCCGTCGAGGCAGCTGGCGACCGCCGAATCGACCAGCCTGGCGTCCAGGCTCGGGTGGGCGAGCCCGTCACACAGCTCGCGGGCCTCGCTCCACGCACCCGAGGCGCGGGCGCGTACCGCCTCGACAAGTGCCGTCATCACGAGCTCCAGGGTCGGAGCGCCGGATGCCTCGGACCGATCCGACGTACGGCAGCGTGGACAGTCGCAATGCTCTTCGTCGAACCCGAACCTCCCTCCCTCATCTGGCATCCGGGCGCGCTGTTGGCGCTTGCGTTGTTTGGCCGCACGGCGTTGGCGGTTGTTTTTTCCCACGTGACGCATCCTTCCCCGAGTGACGTCGCGATGGGCGCACAGCATGCCGCGTGCCACCGACAAAGGCCGGTGGCACGCCACAGAACGCCAGAAGGAGTACGCCGCTAGGCCGAACGCCGGACCCGCACCGCCTGGGCCAGCTCGCGTAGGACACCGGCCGTCACGTCCCAGCCCATGCACGCGTCGGTGATGCTCTGCCCGTACACGAGGCTGTCGGCCTCGCCTTCGACCAGGTTCTGGCGACCGGGCTCGAGGAAGCTCTCCAGCATCACACCGACAATCCCGCGTTGACCGGCGGCGACCTGCGCCGCCACCTCCTGCGCGACGACCGGCTGGCGGAGGTGGTCCTTGCCGCTGTTGCCGTGGCTCGCGTCGATGACGAGGCGCTCGCGCAGTCCTGCCTTCTCCAGGCGCAGCAGGGCATCGGCCACGCTGGTCGCGTCGTAGTTGGGACCGGTCTGTCCACCACGGAGGATCACGTGGCAGTCGGGGTTGCCCCGGGTGGCGAGGATCGCCGCCACGCCGTCCTCGGTGATGCCCGTGAAGACATGGCTCACGCTGGCGGCGCCGATCGCGTCCACCGCTCCCTGGACGTCACCGCTGGTGGAGTTCTTGAAACCGACCGGCATCGACAGCCCGCTGGCGAGGTGGCGGTGTACCTGACTCTCGGACGTACGCGCGCCGATGGCGCCCCAGCTCACCGTGTCGGCGATGTACTGCGGAATGATCGGGTCGAGGAACTCACAGCCGGCCGGCAGGCCAGCGGCGAGCACGTCGAGCAACACCTGCCGCGCGACCCGCAACCCCTTGTTGACGTTGTAGCTGCCGTCCAGGTCGGGGTCGTTGATGAGCCCCTTCCAGCCGAGCGTCGTACGCGGCTTCTCGAAGTAGACCCGCATCACGAGGCAGAGGTCGTCGGTGAGTTCGGGAGCCAGCGCCGCGAGGCGGCCGGCGTACTCCAATGCGGCCCCGCGGTCATGCACCGAACATGGGCCGACCACGACGAGCAGGCGGTCGTCGTCCCCGGCCAGGATCCCGGTCACCTCCTCGCGACCACGGATCACGACCGCGGCGGCGTCCTCTCCCAGCGGCAGCTCATCCTGCAGCAGGGCGGGGGAGAGGAGCGGCCGGGTATGGCTGATGCGGAGGTCGCGGGTCTGGGCGGCGGGCTCGGGCGTAGATGACACGGTCCGGTGTCCTTTCGGTCGGGAGCCGTCCCACATCGCCTGGTCGGGGCCGGCTCGCCTCGTTTTGGGGCATAAGAAAAGGCAGGGTCACGGAGACCTCTGCCTTCGCCGGCTCTGGATGGTGGGATCAGCGCATACGGTCGCTGCCGGACCCACCCAGGGCCGGCCTGCTAAACCAATAGCGCCACTGCATGACCACGGACCTTACCCGTTGGCCGTTGCCGCCGGCAACGCGGCCTCTCGCCTGTTGGTCAGCTTGCCGTAGGGCCGGGTGGACACCGGAGCGCGTAGAGCCACGACGGCGGCGGCGACCAGGAGAATGGCGTACCCCGCGAGGAGCGGAGCGATCAGGATCGCCGGGACCGCGACGACGATCGCGGTGACTGCCAGCACCAGGCAGGTGCCGATGAATCCGCGCTGGCCAACCCGGCGGGCCTGGGCTGGGCCGATCCCCGCCACGAACAGAAGGACGGCCGCAGCCAGGAGCGGCAGGACCCCCTCGGCGACGAAGATCGCGAGGGCTGCGCAGCCGGTGGGCAGCATGGGTACGCCGGCGAGGCGGGTGACGTCGACCGCCAGCGCCGCTCGCTCGGTCACTTCCAGAGGTCGAGCGACCAGAATGATCACCACGGCCAGCGCCAGTCCGCCGGCGACGGCCCCGACCAGAAGGAACGGCAGCGCGTACTCGCTTCCGTCGGGGCAGACCCCGTCCTGACCTTCCCCGTCGCAGCGCCAGCGCAGCCAGCGGAGCGCGTCGACCGCGCCCCGACCGGCGACGAATCCAACAAATCCAGCGATCAGGACGCCCGCGGCGAGTGAGCGGCGGTATGCCGCGCCGGCCAGGACGCCGAACAGAAGCCGTGGCCGGCCGCACACCGCGGCGCACAGGAGGGCGACCAGCCCGGCGACCCCGGCGGCGAGTGCGAGGTGCCTCGGTCCGTAACCCTCCCGCACACAGGTGGTCAACTTGCCGCTGGCGGTGCAGAGCCAGATGCCCCAGTCGAAGACCTCGGCGGCGACCAGCGTCGTGAGGCCGCCGAAGAGCACTGACGCGACGGCGGTGACGACGGCTGGCTTCGCGCGGCCCATGATCGCGAGTTTGGCAGATCGGGAACGCGTTCGCAGGCGGCCGACCAAGCGGGTCAGGCCGGCGCCGAAGTCAGGCTGGCGGAGGCGGGTGGTCAGACTTGTGGAGTGCTGGGGCGCCGGCTCGGGCGTTCGAGGTAGGTGGCGTCGGGCGCGCCGAACCCGAACCGCTGGTACAGCCCGTGTGCGTCGGCGGTGTGCAGGGTCCACCGGAAGTCCGCGCCCGGCCCGCACTCGATCATGGTGCGTACGAGCTCCTTGCCGACTCCCTGCCCCCGAACATCGGTGAGCACGTACACGTCGGCGAGGTAGGCGAACGCGACTCCGTCTGAGATGGCCCTGGCGAAGCCGACCATCCGGCCGGTCGACCGCTCATAGGCGCCGACGACCCGCCACGCGGACGCGAACTGGCGTTCGAGGACATCGCGGGTACGCCAGCGCCCCCAGTACGCCTCGGTTGACAGGAACACCCACAGAGCGTCGACGTCCACCCGGTCCGGATCATCGTCAAGGTCAAAGCTGCCGTGCTGGAATGCCATGGCATCCGAACCTACCGGCCGGGCGCTCGCCCCGAATTCCTCACCCCTCGTGCCCGAGCTTTAACTGAAAGGGGAATCCTTCCGTTCAGTGCCCGCCAATTCAGGTGAATGCGTCAAGGAAAAGGAAGAGGCGGGGTTACCCTCGTCGGGTGGATGCTATTCGCCGGAGGATCAAGGGTGATCGCCAAACGCCCGAGCGGGACTCTGCGCCGCCCTCGGATGTGGAGCGATATCTCGAGCATGCGATGGCGGCCGCGCGTGAGGACGGGCGCAAGGAACAAGCCGAGCAAACTGTCGCCTGGCTCCGGCATCCAAGCACCGTTGAACGTATCGCCGAGATCCTCTATGAGGCGCGCACCGGTCGGCGGTGGCTGTCGGCCGAAGAAATAGACCGGATCGCCTACATCGCGAATGCGCGTGCGGTCGTCGGATTTCTCATGTTCGAACGACCGCAATAAGCGCGTTCATTTGTGGTTACCTGAGATTTCCCTGCTGTTTGTTTTCGGGGGGTCTGAATTCCGCGTCTCGTCAGACGCCGCGCAGGTGAGTGAGGATGGCGCCGATCTCGTCGTAGGTCACAGCGATCTGGTCTCGCCGCCCAAGACGAATCCGGTCCAGCCGCAGAGCGACCGCGTGCCGTGCCTGGTAGATCCGCTGGCGTACACCGTCGGCGACTGATCTCGGCCGGCCGTAGCCGTCCCAGAAGGCGTCGCGTTCGGTGCCGGCAGGACGCAGGAGCGCCCGCTGGATCGCCCAGTCCGCCAGCGGGTCACCCCACTCCGCGCGGTCCCAGTCGCAGACCCCCGTCAGCGTCAGCGCAGCGGTCTCCGGGTTGACCAGGAAGTTCGCCGTCCACCCGTCTCCGTGCAGCAGGCGCGGCTCGGTGATCTCGTCCAGGATTCCCGCGAGCCGCTCAGCCTCGGTGGCCAGCTCCCACAGGTCCCGCTCGTCGTGGCCGGCGTCCCGCACGTCCTGCGCGGTGGTACGGAAGAACGCGACGGTCGCCTCGCTCCACGTGGCGAACAACGGGCCCGCTACCGGTCCGAACGCCCGCCCTCGCACGTCGTGGATGCGGCGGGTCACGGCGCCGATCTGGTGGAAGAGACTGGACCACTGCGAACGCGGGTATCGTCCCACGCCCTCCGGCGCTGGTACGCCTGGCAGCAGCGTCTCGACCAGATAGTCGCGGTTGATCACCTCGTGGGTGAAGTCGGCGAAGACGATGCGCGGCAGGAGGTCGCGGATCGGGGCGAGGTAGGGCGCGGCGGCGTACTCGTTGCGCATCAACGCGGCCTCGACTCGGAACTGGCGTTCCGGCGCTGGTGCGACCCTGAGCACGACCGGCGGTCCCGACCGCGGCTCGACCCGGTACACGTTGTTGTACGAACCCCAGGGCAGCTCGACGACCGACTCGATCGGAACCTCGTCGCCGAACGCGCGGCAGCACATCCGGGCGATCACGTCCGCGCATACGGGTTCCTGGAACGCGCCAACCGGGCGCTCGACGCACTCATAGCGCACGCTGTGAAACCCCCCTGCCCCGCTGATCTCGGTGATCATGATCGTGATCATGAAGGCTGGTGGTACATATGGCCCCTTTTCGCTTCATGATCACGCGATGGTGGGTGCGTTCAAGCTCGGGTGCTGGGCCAAAGATGATCTTTCCATCTTTCATGAAGCCGAAAGGGCAGATAGCCCCTTCTGGCTTCACGCTCGCGAACATGATCACGGAACGCCGGCGAGCCTTGAGTAGGTGACCAGTTTCGCCGCGAAAGGTGGTCACCAACTCAAGGTTCGGCTCGGCGGGGAAGTCCCGCGTACGCCGAGCAAAAGGGACCGCCGCCGATGCTCCCGAAGGGCAAAGCATCGACGGCGGTCCTCGGACAGCCGGGTGGCCCGCCAGCCAGGCTGGCTTGTGGCGACCTAGATGTCGAAGTACAGCTCGAACTCGTGCGGGTGCGGCCGCAGACGGACCGGGTCGATTTCGTTCGTCCGCTTCCAGTCGACCCACGTCTCGATCAGGTCAGGCGTGAACACGCCGCCCTGGAGGAGGTAGTCGTGGTCGGCCTCGAGCGAGTCGAGCACCTCCGGCAGGGAAGCCGGCACCTGCTGGACGGCAGCGTGCTCGTCCGGCGGGAGCTCGTAGAGGTCCTTGTCGATGGGCTCCGGCGGCTCGACCTTGTTGCGGATGCCGTCGACGCCGGCCATCAGCATGGCCGCGAACGCGAGGTAGGGGTTGCACGACGGGTCGGGCACCCGGAACTCGATCCGCTTGGCCTTCGGGCTCGTCCCGGTCACCGGGATGCGCACCGCGGCGGAGCGGTTCCGCTGGCTGTAGACCAGGTTGACCGGAGCCTCGAAGCCAGGGACCAGACGGTGGTAGGAGTTGACCGTCGGGTTCGTGAACGCCAGCAGGCTCGGCGCGTGCTTGAGCAGACCGCCGATGTACCACCGGCCGATGTCTGAAAGGCCGCCGTAGCCGAGCTCGTCGTAGAACAGCGGCTGGCCGTCCTTCCACAGGCTCTGGTGGCAGTGCATGCCGGACCCGTTGTCACCGAAGAGCGGCTTCGGCATGAAGGTCGCGGTCCGGCCGGCGTCCCAGGCGACGTTCTTGATGATGTACTTGAACAACATCAGCTTGTCGCCGGCGTGGAGCAGCGAGTCGAACTTGTAGTTGATCTCGGCCTGGCCCGCGGTGCCGACCTCGTGGTGCGAGCGCTCGACCTGGATGCCGACCTCGAGCAGCTGAGCCACCATGTGGTCGCGCAGGTCCGCGAAGTGGTCGTTCGGCGGCACGGGGAAGTAGCCACCCTTGTAGCGCGGCTTGTAGGCCTTGTTGCCGCCCTCCTGCTCGGCGCCGGTGTTCCAGGCGCCTTCAACGGAGTCGATGTAGTAATAGCCGGCGTTCTGCTTGGTCTCGAAGCGCACGTCGTCGAAGACGTAGAACTCCGCTTCCGGACCGAAGAACGCGGTGTCGGCGATGTTGCTGCTCTTGAGGTAGGCCTCGGCCTTGGCGGCGATGTTGCGCGGGTCGCGGCTGTAGGCCTCGTCGGTGAACGGGTCGACGATCGAGAAGTTCAGGGCGAGCGTCTTACGCTCGCGGAACGGGTCGACGAACGCGGTCGCGGGGTCCGGGATCAGCTTCATGTCGGATTCGTGAATCGCCTGGAATCCGCGAATCGACGAACCGTCGAACATGAGGCCCTCAGCAAATGCTTCCTCGTCGAACGACGAGGCTGGCACGTTGAAGTGCTGCATGACGCCAGGCAGATCGCAGAAACGGACGTCGATGAACTCGACGCCCTGATCGCGTACGAATGCCAACAGCTCGTCGGCGCTTCGGAACATTCGCCCTCCTCCTAGTCTTGCCACGCGACGCTAGGAGCAGGCCGTTTCCCTGCCGTGTCACATATGTTGCGCCCGTGTTACGGACCAGTCTGACGCACGGCCACCAACAGCCCGGGCCGCGGGGCCCCGCGTGTCGAGGAGGTAGGGGTGGGGGTGGGCCCTGGCGGGCGAAGCCCGCGTGGGGCGGGGTCCACACAGGTTGGGGGTGGGCCCGGACGGGCGAAGCCCGTGAGGGGCCGGATCCACACGGCAGCTAGCCTCGACGGCATGTCCGCGCAGCCCCACTTGGGGGATACCCCGAAAAGCCCCGTGGGTGGCGAATCCGGTGACGCACTGGGGTACGCCGGTCAGCGGCTCGGCCTGCCAGCGACCGGGCGTGGTGCCCTGGCCGGTTGGGGCGCCCGGATCGCGGCCCTTCTCATCGACTGGCTGGTCGCCAACCTCGCGGCGTTCGCTCTGGTGCGGGATGCGGCGATCTGGCAGGCGCCGGTCACCGCCGTCGACTTCCTCCCGCTTGCGGTGTTCGGGCTCGAAACCTGGCTGATGACGGCGTTCGTCGGCGCCAGCATCGGACAGCGGGTACGCCACCTGGTCGTCGCCCGCCTGGACGGTCAGCCGGTGGGGTTGGTTCGGGGGTTCGTCCGAGCGGCGTTGGTGCTGCTGGTCGTACCCGTCCTCATCGTCGACGCCGACGGCCGCGGGTTGCACGACCGGCTGGCCGGGACCGTACTCGTCCGCGGCCGCTGACCACCACGCCCGCGGCGAATGATCACGTTTGCGTGATCATTCGCCACCACACGCGGTAAATTCACCATGCTTGGTCGGGAATGACCACGCAAACGTGATCATTCCCGCAGGGCGGCCAGCCGCCAGAGGGTGATCACCTCCGCTGCGCGGGCCGCGCCCAGCGGGTCGTTGACGGGCCGGATTCGGCGGTGCGCAGGCCGGGTGTCGAGCGTTCCCACCACTGTCAGCCCGGCATGCTGCACAGTGGCGAGGAATTTGGCGCGACTTCGTAGACGAAGGTGTTCGGCCAGATCGGAGAGCACCAGCCACCCCTCCCCGCCGGGCTCGAGATGCTCGGCCAGCCCATGGAGGAACCCTCGCAGCATCCGGCCCTCCGGGTCGTACACCGCCTGGTCGAGCGGTGTACTTGGCGTTGCCGGGATCCAAGGCGGGTTACACACCACCAGGGATGCTCGACCGGAAGGGAACAAATCCGCCCTGACTACCTCCGCCCGATCGGCGTACCCCAACCGGGCGAGATTGTCCGTGGCACAGGAAAGCGCCGCCGGGTTCATGTCCGTGGCGATGATGCGGGCGACTCCGCGCCTCGCGAGTACGCCAGCGAGCACGCCGGTGCCGGTCCCGATGTCAAAAGCCAGCGCGCGTCCCGGCAAGGGCGCCCGGGCGACCAGGTCGACGTACTCGCCTCGGACAGGAGAGAAGACGCCATGGTGCGGGTGGATGCGCCCACCAAGCGCGGGGACGCGGATACCTGTGCGTCGCCATTCGTACGCGCCAATCACGCCCAGCAGTTCGCGCAACGGGAGCACCGCGGGCCCCTTCGGCGGGCCGTACACCTCCGCACACGCCTGCCGGACCTCGGGTGCTCTGCGCAACGGGACGCTGTGATCGCCGTCGAGCGGGACGAGGAGCAGATTCAGCAGTCGGGCGCGGCGCCGGCGTTCCCGCCGATATGCGTGGAAGAGTTCGGCTGCCGAGACGTCGCTCGGCGGCGTCCGGTTGGTGCGGTCGATCCGGCGGGCGAGGGCGTTCTGGAGTTGGCGGGCGTTGTGAAAGTCACCTCGCCACAGCAGGGCTTTGCCCCGTCGCACGAGAGCGTACGCGGTGGTGGCGCGCAACTGGTCATCAACGACGGTGACCCGCGATGGTGGCCGAGTCTGGTGTACGGAGATCCAACGGGCGGACCGGTTCGTGCCGGCCTCGACCCACGACATGTCGGGCACTCAAGCTCCCATGATCGAACGCCAAAGTGGACGCGTGATCACTTCGAAGCGAGGCGTTGGTGCCGCCTTGACGAGCGCGAGCCATTCGACCAACGCGCGGTCGCCGAAGTACGGCGCCAGGCGCGAACGGGTGAGAGGCTGCGCGACCTCTTAGGCCGCAGTGCGTCGAGCACGCATGGTCAGGGCGTGGACAGCCCTCGCGTCGAAGCGAGAGCCGAGAGATCTCCAAGGACCATACCGAGCGTCATGCCATGCCTTTCTGAGCTCGTGTAGCCGCTCGGAATGATCACGTTTGCGTGGTCATTCCCCACCTCACGCGGCAAATTCACCATGCATCGTGGGGAATGACCACGCAAACGTGATCATTCCCCGAGCCCGGCGCGGGTCTGGCGCGGCCGCTCCGCCTGGGTCAACGGGGGCGGGGCGCACCTGGCGGGAGTTTGACGTTCTTGGGCAGAGGGCCCTTCGGGATCGGTAGCTGCTGCCGGTTGGCGGATAGCGCCTTCAGGCGGTGCAGCACCTCGGTCACCTCGGCGGGCCGGAGGTTGCGCGGAAGCTTCATCACGTGCGCGGACAGCCGGCGCAACGGCACCTGGCCTTCACCGTCGCCGACGACGATGTCGTAGATCGGGGTGTCGGGGGCGACCCGCGCGTGCTTGCGCTTCTCGTTGGCGAGGAGGTTGCCCACCCGGTTGGGGGCGCCCTCACCCACCAGCACGATGCCCGGCCGCCCGACCACGCGATGCACCACGTCCTGGTTACGGGTCACGGCCACCGCCGGGTCGACGGTCCAGCCGCGGCGCAGGGTCGAGAGCGCGTTGGCGCCGGCGCCGAGTTGACCCTCGAGCCGGGCGTAGGCCGCCTTCTCCACCCGCCGACCGAAGATGATCACGGTCGCGAGGACGGCGAACGGCAGGCCGGTGACCGCCCAGAGGATGGGGTTCTTGAGGACGAACCCGACGGCGACGAAGACCGCGAGCACTCCGAGGAAGATCCCGAGCAGGATCAACCCGATCCGCGGCTGTGCTTCCTTGGTGATGCGGTACGCGGCACGGACCTGCTCGACCCGGCCGGGTTTGTTCTCGGGGGTGTCGTCGCGCTTGGCCATGGGTGTTGGTGTGCGTTCCTTCTCGAGGGCGGTGTGGAGTTCTCGGGCGACGGACGTGGGTACGTCGTCGTCCCAGGCGTCAGTGTGTGGATGCGGCGGGCAGTCGGCGGGACTCGAGGGCCTGGCGGTAGAGGCGGCCGGCGCGGTAGGAGGAGCGGACCAGCGGCCCCGACATCACACCGGCGAAGCCCAGCTCGAGCGCCTCCTCGCGGTGCTCGACGAACTCCTCCGGCTTCACCCAGCGCTCGACCGGGTGATGGCGTACGGACGGGCGGAGGTACTGCGTGATCGTCAGGAGCTCGCAGCCGGCGTCGAGGAGATCGCGCATGGCCTGCGTGATCTCGGCGCGGTCCTCACCCATCCCGAGGATCAGGTTGGACTTCGTGACCAGGCCGTACGCCCGTGCCTGGCGCAGCACGTCGAGGGACCGCTCGTAGCGGAAGCCCGGCCGGATGCTCCGGAAGATCCGCGGCACGGTCTCGACGTTGTGGGCGAACACCTCCGGCTCGGACTCGAACACCTCCGCCAGCAGCTCGGGACGTCCGGAGAAGTCGGGGGCGAGCAACTCGACGCCGCAGCCGGGGTTCTGGGCGTGGACCTGGCGGACGGTCTCGGCGTAGATCCAGACGCCTTCGTCCTCCAGGTCGTCGCGGCAGACGCCGGTGACGGTGGCGTACCGCAGGCCCATCGTGCGAACGCTCTCACCGACCCGGCGCGGCTCGTCGAGGTCGAGAGCGACGGGCTTGCCGGTGTCGATCTGGCAGAAGTCGCAGCGGCGGGTGCACTGGTCACCACCGATGAGGAACGTCGCCTCACGGTCCTCCCAGCACTCGTAGATGTTGGGACAGCCGGCTTCCTGGCACACAGTGTGCAGCTGCTCGCGCTGGACGAGCGAGCGCAGCTCGGTGTACTCGGGCCCCATCTTGGCCCGGGTCTTGATCCACTCGGGCTTCTTCTCGATGGGGGTCTGGCTGTTCCGCGCCTCCAGGCGCAGCAACTTGCGTCCTTCCGGGGCCACAGCACTCACGCCCACAGCCTACGGTGCCGCCGCGGTACGCGTATCGGAGGCGTACCAGTCCCGGTCAGGCCCGGTCGGGCCCGGGCCCGGTCAGACCGAGCCAGGCTGAGTCAGGCCCGGGCGATCAGGATCGGTCGACCGGTCGGGTGGGCCAGCGCGCGCCCGCCGGGTTAGGTTGTCGGTCGTGTCCTTACGTGTAGCTATCGCTTCCGGCAATCCCGTCAAACGCCGCGCAACTCTCGAGGCGGTCCGTGTCACCCTCGGCTACGACGAGGTGGACGCGGTTGCCGTCGAGGTCGATTCGGGCGTACCCCACCAGCCGGTCGGGGACGAGGAGACGTTGCGGGGTGCGCGCAACCGCGCCGACGCCGCACTGACGCTGCTGCCGGACGCCGACCTCTGGGTCGGTCTCGAGGGGGGTGTCGTCGAGCGGGACGGCGCGCTCGAGTGCATGGCGTGGGTCGTCGTGATCGGGCGGTCCGGTGAGGACGGCCAGCTGTGCAAGGGCGAGAGCCGCACGGCGACGTTCGTCCTTCCCGCGGAGATCGCCGAGCTGGTGCGTGCCGGCGCCGAACTCGGCGACGCCACCGACCAGATCTTCGGCGACAAGGACACCAAACGGAGTACGGGCACGGTTGGTCCGCTCACCGGCGGAGTCATCGACCGGGTGGCGTACTACGCGCACGCGATGGTCCTGGCGCTGGTGCCGTTCCGGAACGCCGAGCTCACCTTCCCGGCGGCCGACAAGGACGCGGCCCCCGTCGCCTGAGCTACCCGTGTCTCGCCTGTGCTACCCGCGTCGGACTTGTCCGAAGGAGGCCTCACCCTCAACCGGGGAAGCTTCGGACAACTCACCGCGGATCGCCCCCGGGCTGTGAGGTCAGACGAGGTGCACAGACTTCGGGGCGAGAGCCTCGATCAGGCGGCGTTCGGTCGACTCGAGGACGTCCTGGACGCCGACCTCGCGGCCGAGTTCGGCGGTCAGCGAGGTGACGCCGGCGTCGGCGAGGCCACACGGCACGATCCGGCCGTACGCCTCGAGGTCGCAGTCGCAGTTGAGCGAGAAGCCGTGCATGGTGACGCCCTGCGAGACGCGAAGGCCGATCGCTCCGAGCTTCCGGTCGGGTCCGCGATCATCGGCGGGCACCCACACGCCGCTGCGCCCCTCGATGCGGCTCGTCGCGAGCCCGGCGTCGGCGCACACGTCGATGAGGGCCTGCTCGAGAAGCCGGACGAACGCCACGACGTCGATCGGCTCCGTCAGCCGAACGATCGGGTATCCGACCAGCTGGCCGGGCCCGTGCCAGGTGATCTTGCCGCCGCGGTCGACGTCGATGACGGGGGTACCGTCCAGCGGGCGCTCGTAGGCCTCGGTGCGCTTGCCGGCCGTGTAGACCGCCTGGTGTTCGAGCAACAGGATGGTGTCGGGGATAAGATCAGCCACTCGCTCGGCGTGGAGGCTGCGCTGCTGCGACCAGGCATCCTCGTAGTCGACGGCCTGCGAGCCGAACCCCGCACGAATGAACTGCGGTGAACTCATATCCTGCAGCTTAGAGTGTGCGGCGGCGAAGCCACGCCAGCGCTGCCCAGTGTGGGGTCTGGAGACAGGTCGCGAGGCGGGGTCATGCCACGTTCGCGTGCGTCCTTCCGGCATTTCTGCGTCTCATGCCGTGAGAGATCACGACGGATCGTGCCACCGGTCATCGTGCCGTAACCGTAAGTCTGGAAGGCTTGGAGCGTGCGGAGCGACTTCGGGGTGGATGGGTATGAGATCGAGGGGCTGCTGGGTGCTGGGGCCACCGGCGAGACGTGGCTTGCCCGGGAGGGGGCCTCCGGTAACCACGTCGCCCTCCAGCGGATCCGGCCGCGCGACGCCCAGGCCGCCGAGCAGATCCGCCGCCTCGTCGAACGCCTCGACGCGCTCGCGCGGCCACACCTGCGGCGGATCAGGGAGTTGCTGCCGTACGGCGAGGAGTTCGTCCTGGTCCTCGACCATGTCGAGGGCGGCACGCTCGAACAACTCCTGCTGGTCAGGGGCATCCTCGACCCCGGCGAAGTCGTCACGATGGCCTCCACAGTCGCCGGCGCACTCGCGGCCGCGCACGAGCGGGGCCTGGTGCACGGTGCGGTCACGCCAGAGACCATCCTCTTCACGGCTGAGGGCACGCCGCTGATCGCGGACGTCGGCCTCGGCCAGCTCGTCCGGTCCCCAGACGGCACTCCGCCCAACCCCTACGCCGATCCGGCCGAGCCCAGCGAGTCCACGCCGTCCCCGGCCGGCGACGTCTACGGCCTGGCGGGGGTCTGCTACACCGCCCTCACCGGGTTGACGCCGCGGGCGGGTGAGCCGCACCGTCCCATCCACCAGGTCTCACCGGGTGTCCCGCCCGGTCTCGCGCACGCGATCGAGGCGGGTCTGCAGCGGGCGTGGGACATGCGCCCGCACATCGGTCAGTTCGCCGCCTTGCTGGACGCGGCCTGCCCGCGGGTGCCGGTCCGGCTTCCCGACGGTAAGCCCGCTCCCGAACCCTCGCCTCCTGAGTACGGCCCCGCGCCGTCCACCACGACGGCGCCCGCACCGGCATACTCCCCGGCACCTCCCTTTGGCCCGCCGCCGGCACGGGAGTCCGGGCAGTCGGGTCAGTCCGGTCAGGAACGCCCGCCACAGAACGCGGGGCCTCGGCGTCCTGAGCAGTCCCCGCCCCCGCCGCCCCGCCAGGGATCGGGTCAGACGCCACCGACCCCGCCGCCGGCGCGGCAGGGCGGCGAGGAGGAGTCGCACGAGCGGGAACCCTCCCGCACCCCCCAACTCGCGATGGTGGGCGGTGCCCTGCTGCTCGTCGTCATCATCATCGTGGGTGTGGTGGTGTGGCGGATCAACGCCAGTTCGACTCCCGATACCACGAAGACCACGCAGCCGACACGGACGGCGACTCCTACGCCGCGCCCATCGGTGTCCCTCGACCCGGTCGCCGCGCAGTGGATGAAGACGTTCAAGACGTTCGACGATCGGCGTACCAAGGCGTTCGCGGAACGCCAGCCCAACCTGCTCACGACGTTGTACGCGCCGGAATCCCAGGCGTACAACGAGAACCGCCAGTACATGCGGCTGCTCGCCCAGCGCGACGCGCGCCGGGTGTTGGGACTCAAACGGCCGATCAGCACACTGCGGACCGTCACCAAGGCCCCGAACCGGATCGTCTTCGAGGCCGAACGCCAGGAGCAGTCGTACACCGTCGTCATGGACAGCGGCCAGCAGTTCCGTTGCCCGGGTGGACCCGTCAAGAAGGTCCGGATCGAGGTCGTGCCGCTGAAGGGCACCACGGCCTGGCGCATCTCCCGCGAATGGCAGGTCGGCGGCCCGACGACGGCGGAGGTGCAGGTCTGCCAGCGGGTCACGCCGACCGGCTGATCGCGGCGGCGCCGTGCTCTGCTCGCGGCTCGATGGGGGTGGCCCCAACGCAGGTGGGGGCCGGAACCAGCACAGACCGGTCCATGACTCCACGCCGGGGGCGTTGGGTAAGGTCGCGAGCCGCCACCACCCGTGAGGTTTCGCGGAGGTGGGGGCGACACCTGGGTCAGCTCACTGGAAGGCTTGGGCATCAGCATGCAGGGCGACTTCCGCGTCGAGGGGTACGACATCGAGGGCCTGCTGGGCGCTGGCCCCGCGGGCGAAGTGTGGCTTGCCCGCGAACTCTCCTCAGGTACCCAGGTCGCGTTGAAGCGCCTGCGTCCGCGCGACACCGACGCCCAGGACGAAGCGCGCCGGATCGTGTCGGTGCTCGGCCAGCTCGCTCATCCGCAGGTTCTCCCGATCCGGGAGATGGTGTTGTACGGCACCGAGGTGGTGTTCGTGCTGGAGTACGCCGACGGCGGGAGCCTCGGCCAGCTGCTCCTCGCACGGGGCACGCTCGACCCCGGAGAAGTCGTCGGCGTGGCGAGCGCGGTCGCGACTGCGCTGGCGGCGATCCACCAACGCGGCCTGGTCCACGCCGACGTGACGCCTGAGAACATCCTGCTGCGGTCTGACGCGCGGCCGCTGCTCGCGGACGTGGGTTTCCTTCGCCTGGTCGAGGGTGGCGAGGGCGGGACGCTCGGCTACACCGACCCGGCGGCGCAGAGCGACTCCGATCCCACGCCGGCGGGGGATGTCTACGGCCTCGCGGCCGTCTGCTACGCCGCCCTCGCGGGAAACCCGCCGGAGCCAGGACCCCAGCACCGTCCGCTCCACCAGGTCGCGCCGGGTGTGCCGCCGGGCCTGGCGCACGCCATCGAGGCCGGTTTGCAGAGCACACCGGCGCAGCGTCCGGGCGCGGCGGAGTTCGGCGCCCAGCTCGCGGCGGCGTGCCCGAGTGCGCCGATCCGTTTCCCTGACGGGTCGATGGGGGACGCGGACTTCCTCGCCGCACTCGGCCAGCACCCCTCTGACCAGGGGTCTGGTGCGGGGCAGAGTCCGTTCAGCCTCGGCGAGCTGGCGGGGCCGCAGCGGGGCGAGACCGAGCCGGGTGTCGCCGCTCAGGACCCACCACCTGCCGGGAGCAACCAGCCGCCGGTCTTTCAGCAGGGTGCGCCAGGTGCTGCGCCGCCGGTGAGTCCGTTCCCGGGCACCACCGCCCGGCCCGTTCCCGAGCACACGCCGGACGATGACGACGATGAGCGGGATGGGCGCCGGCGGCGCGGCCTGGTGCTCGGTCTCGCGATCGGAGCCCCGCTGGCCCTCGCGGCGATCGTGGCGGTCGGAGTTGTCGGCTGGCGAACGCTCGCCGGATCCACGCCCTCAGATCCGCGGGTCACGACCGGCGCCTCCAGTGCTCCGGCAGTGCCGCCCGAGTCGACGGCCTCGGCCACCCCCTCGGCAGCGGCGTCGGCGCGGCCGACCAGCGCGCCGCGCAGTGCGGCGGAGGCGCGCTGGACGCGGGTCCTCACCACGCTCGACCAGCGCCGTGCGCAGGCCTGGCGAACCTGGAACCCCCAGCTGCTGAGCAAGGTCTACCAGCCCGGATCCAAAGCCCTGCAGGAGGAACTCGCCCTCATGCAGCTCCACGAGGACAAGAACGTCACCAGCGTGGTGGGCCTCAACACCCCGATCCTGTCGTTGGACGTGGTGTCCGAAAGCTCCAGCAAGGTCGTCGTCGACGCGGTGAGCCAGCTCCAGCCGTACCAACTCGAGCTCGACGGTCAGCTGTACCCGCACCAGGGCGGGACCCCCAAACGGTTCCGGATGACCCTGGTCCCTGACGGATCGAACGGCTGGCTCATCGCGTCGAGCCGGGAGATCGGCGGCGTACCCACCACCGGGCCAGCGCGGTGAGCGCGGCGAGCGCGACCGGCCGGCGGTCCGGGCGCGGCGCTGTGGACAACGCTGATCACCGCCGGTCCCTGGTCTGAGAGGCTTGGCGACCATGCGGGGCGAATTCCGGCTGCGAGGGTATGACGTCGGCACGCTGCTCAGTGGGAGCGCGACCGGCGAGGTGTGGCTGGCCCGCGTCCAGGGTTCGGGTGAGCAGGTTGCCCTCAAGCGGCTGCGGTTGCGGAGTGTCCAGGCACGCGAGGACGCCCGCCGGCTGGCCTCGGTGCTCGGGGTTCTCGACCATCCGCACGTCTTGCGCGTGCGTGAGGCGCTTCCGTACGGCGACGAGCTCGTCCTGGTGCTCGACCACGCCGAAGGGGGCAGCCTCGACCACCTCCTCAACGCCCGCGGCGGCCTGGATCCTGGCGAGGTGGTGACGGCCGTCGCGCCGATCGCCGAGGCCCTGGCCGCCGCCCACGAGCGTGGGTTGGTGCACGGCGACGTCACGCCGGAGGCGATTCTCTTCACCGCCGATGGTCGTCCCCTCCTGACCGACCTGGGTGTCCTCCCTCTCGTCGAGGGCGGCGAGGTCCTGGCCACGGTTGGCTACACCGACCCCGCTGCTGTGGGGGAGACGGGTCCGACGCCGGCTGGCGACGTCTACGCCCTGGCCGCGGTGTGCTACGCCGCACTCACCGGCCTGGTGCCGCGCCCAGGGCAGCCGCGACGGCCGTTGACGGACGTCGTTCCTGACGTTCCGCCGGGTTTCGCGCACGCCGTGACTGCCGGGCTGCAGCCGCTGCCGGCACGCCGTCCGACCGCCGCGCAGCTCGCCGAGATGGTGTACGCCGCGTGCCCGCCGGCGCCCGTGCGGTTTCCCGTGGGGCTGGTGCTGAGCGATTCCGACATCGCCGCCGCGATGGCGGCCGCGGCCGGTGACGGGCCGACGTCCCCGCCGGATCCGTTCGCCCGCGGGCTCCAGGGACCTGGCCAGCCGGGTGCACCTGGCTGGCCAGGCACCCCCAACCAGCCGGGGGGACCCGGCGGGGGAGTGGCGAATCCGGCCGGATCAGGGCCTGCTGGCGCCCCGACGGCCGGACCCGCACCCGCTGGTGCGCCCGCCGACCCGCTGGCGAGCCCGATGGCACACCGGGCACCGGCCGGGACCGGACCTGACAGTTGGAACGACCAGCTCGACGCCGATGACGAAGGCCGCGGCCGCAGGGTCGGACTCATCGTGGCGGCCGGTATCGGCGTCCTCCTGGTCACCGCGGCCGTCATCGGGGGCGTCATCTGGGCCACCCGGTCGCGCCCGGTGAGTCCGCCCACGCTCGCCGAGCTCACGGCCTCTCCAGCGACCAGCGCCGCGCCCAAGGCCACCACGACGCCTGACACGTCCACGGCGCCGAGCCCTCAGCCCACCCGAACGCCGGCCACTACCCGTCAACCCACGGCCGCGCCGCCATCGACCACGCCCGCACCTCCACCGACCTCGACGGCGAAGCCCGCACCCCCACCAGACGGACCCGAGGCGCGATGGCGCGACGTCCTGACCCAGCTCGACCGGCAGCGGGCGCAGGCGTTCGCGGAGCCTGACGCCGCCGTCCTCAAGAACGTCTACACCGCCGACTCCGAGCTGCGGACCAAGGATGCCGCCGAGATCGAGAAGTGCGTGGACGCCGGCTGCAAGGTCGAGGGCCTGAGGTTCGACATCAAGACGCTCGACGTGGTGTCGTCCGGCCAGACGCGGACGGTGCTGCGGGTGGTCGACCAGCTCCAGGCGTACTCCATCATCACCGCGTCAGGTGAACGCCTGGATCAGCCGCCGGGACAGGTCAAGACCCGCCAGATCACGCTCACCAAGGATGCCGGCGCGGGTTGGCTCATCGCTCGCATAGACGAGGGCTGACCGCCGAGTCGCACAGCCCGTTCAGGAACTCGCTCTGCGCCTCACTCGCGTGTGCCGGGCTTGTGCAACGCGGTCGTCACCAGGCTGGTGACGTCTGGCGAGCCGAAGGTGAAGCCCGCCTCGAGCAGGCGGCGCGGCAGGACACGGACGCTGCCCAGGAGCTCGTCCGCCAGTCCGTTGAGCATCAGCCGCAGCGCGAACGCCGGAGCGGGTAGCAGGGTCGGGCGATGTAGGACCGCACCGATCGCGGCGGTGAGTTCGGCGTTCGTCGTGGGTTCGGGCAGGGACACGTTGTAGGGCCCGCGAGCGTCGGCCTGGCCCGCGACGAATGTCGCGGCGGCCACCCAGTCGGGTAGGGACACCATCCCCACGAACTGCCGTCCGGAGCCCAGCCGCCCGCCGAGGCCGAACCTGAACGGCAGGGCCATGAGGGGGAACGCGCCGCCGGAAACGTCCAGGACGAGGCCGGTCCGCAGACGGACGACCCGCACGCCGGCATCCTCAGCGGGCGCGGTGGAGTTCTCCCAGTCGCGGGCGAGGTCGGCCAGGAACCCTTCGCCCGGCGGGCTGTACTCGTCGATCTCCTCCGTGCCGCGTTCCTTGCCGTAATAGCCGGTGGCGCTCTGGGCGATGAAGGCGGGTGGATCGTCAAGACCCGCGAGCGCGCGGGCGAGGGTGAGCGTCGTACCAATCCGGCTCTGACGAAGAGTCTCGCGATACGACGACGTCCAGGGGATACGCCCGATGCTGGCGCCGGCGAGGTTGACCACCACGTCGGCATGGCTCAGGACCCCGTCGTCGACCTCGCCACGAGCGGGGTTCCAGTACGACTCGTGCGGGGTTCGGGGCTCACTCCGCACGAGTCGGGTCACCTCGTGGCCGTCGCGCGCGAGCTGGGCCCGCAACGCGCGCCCCAGGAAGCCGGATGCTCCCGCGATGACGTAACGCATGGCAGGAGCATCCCCGCTTCCCTGGTTTCGAACTCAGGCAGTGCTTCTCGGTCGCCGACTGTGGCCGGGTAGCACTCGTGGCCCGAGCCGGCTCGTGCTTCTCAGGCTCCGAACTCGGCCGCGACGCTGCCGTCCTCGAGGCGGGACTTGATCGCCACCAGGAAACGGGCCGCGTCGGCACCGTCGATCAGGCGGTGGTCGTAGCTCAGCGCGAGATAGACCATGTGCCGGATCGCGATGGTCTCCCCGAGCGGGGTGTCGACGATTACCGGACGCTTCACCACGGACCCGGTGCCGAGGATCGCCACCTGGGGCTCGAAGAAGATCGGCGTGTCGAAGAGCGCACCCCGGCTGCCGGTGTTGGTGAGGGTGAAGGTGCCACCGGAGATCTCGTCGGGCGTGATCTTGTTGATGCGGGTGCGCTCCGCGAGGTCGGTGATCCGCTTCGCCAGTCCGGTGACGTTCAGGTCGCCGGCGTTGTGAATGACCGGGACCATCAGGCCACGCTCGGTGTCGACCGCGATGACGAGGTTCTCAGTGCTGTGGTAGGTGACCTCGCCCTTCTCGACGTCGATCGTGGCGTTGAGCTTGGGGTGTTCCTTGAGCGCCTCGAGCGCCGCCTTGGCGAAGAACGGCAGGAAGGACAGCTTGACGCCCTCCCGCTGCTCGAACGCACGCTTCGCCCGGTCGCGGACCTTGGCGATCGCGGTGACGTCGACCTCGACGACGGTGGTGAGCTGGGCGGTGTTCTGGAGCGACTCGTGCACCCGCTGGGCGATCACCCGGCGCGCGCGGCTGAGCTTCTCGGTGGTGCCGCGCAGCGGGCTCGGCTGAGCCGGCGCACTCGGGACCGACGGCGCCGCGCCGGGGAGCCCGGGGGCCGCGGCGGCCTGCTGGGCGCTGAATCGGGCGGCCTCGTCCCTGGCCCGCGCCGCGTCGAGGACGTCCTGCTTGCGGACCCGTCCACCGACGCCGGTGCCGGAGATCGTCGACAGGTCGATGCTGTTGTCGGCCGCGAGCTTGCGGACGAGCGGCGTGACGTACTGGGTCGGCGCGCCGTTGGACACCGCAACGGGCGGCTCGGCCGGCACCGCGCTGGGCTGGGGTGCGGGTGCGGCCGGCGTAGGAGCGGGCGCCGGGGCTGGCGGCGCTGCCGGGGGCGCGACCTGCGGCGCCGCGGCCGGTGCGGGAGCGGCCTGCGGTGCGGCGGCCGGTGCTGGTGCCGCGGCTGGGGCCTGCGCCGCGTTGCCGATGACGCCGAGTTCGGCGCCCACGGCGACCGTTTCGTCCTCGCCCACGCTGATCCTCAGGAGGGTGCCGGACGTGGGTGCCGGGATCTCGGTGTCGACCTTGTCGGTGGAGACCTCCAGCAGCGGCTCGTCCGCCTCGATGGAGTCACCGACCTGCTTGAGCCACCGCGTCACGGTGCCCTCGGTGACGCTCTCACCGAGCGCGGGCAGTGTGACCGACATGCCCTCGGTGGCGACTGCCTCAGCGGGAGCCGGTGCTGCCGGGGCCGCGGGTGCGGCGGGCGGCGTGATGAGCGCGGGCTCCGGGGCGGTGGCCTGCGGCACGGCGGCTGGCGCCACCGCGGCCGGCTCGGCGGCGGGTTGTTCGTCCTCAGAACCGATCACGGCGAGTTCGGCGCCGACGGCGACCGTCTCGTCTTCACCGACGCGGATCTGCAGCAGGACACCGGACATCGGTGCCGGGATCTCCGTGTCGACCTTATCGGTGGAGACCTCCAGCAGCGGCTCGTCCGCCTGGATCGTGTCGCCTACCTGCTTGAGCCACCGCGTCACGGTTCCCTCGGTGACGCTCTCCCCGAGCGCGGGGAGTGTGACGGAGACCGGCATCCTTGCTCCTTGTCCTGGTTCTGAAGCGTATGGGCGATGGAGTGAGTCGCTCAGCCGTGCACGTGCAGGGGCTTACCCGCAAGTGCGAGGTGCGCCTCGCCGATCGCCTCACTCTGCGTGGGGTGCATGTGGATCAACTGGGCGACGTCAGCGGGGAACGCCTCCCAGTTGTAGATGAGCTGTGCCTCGCCGATGAGTTCACCGACCCGCGCACCCACCATGTGAACGCCAACAACGGGGCCGTCCTTGGCGCGTACCAGCTTGACGAATCCCTGGGTCTTGAGGATCTGGCTCTTGGGGTTGCCCGCCAGGTCGTAGGTGAACGTCTCGATGCCGTCCTCGCCGTACTTCTGCTTCGCCGCGCTTTCGGTCAGCCCCATCGAAGCTACCTCGGGATCGCAGTAGGTCACCCGCGGGATGCCCGTCTCGTCGATCACCGGCGGGTTGAGCCCGGCGAGGTCCTCGGCGATGAAGATGCCCTGCTGGAAGCCCCGGTGGGCAAGCTGCAGTCCGGGCACGATGTCGCCGGCCGCGCGGATGCCGTCGATGCTGGTGCGGAGTCGCTCATCGGTGAGAACGAAGCCGCGGTCCATCGCGACCCCGACCTCCTCGAAACCGAGGCCACTCGTGGCGGGACCACGCCCGACCGCGACCAGCAGGATCTCGGCCTCGAACGTCTCGCCGGTCTCGACAGTGAGACGGACGCCCTGGTCGGTGCGCTCGACGGAGCGGAACGGAGTGCCGGTCTTGACGTTGATCCCGCGGCGGCGGAACGTGCGCTCGACCTGCTTCGAGGCGGCCTCGTCCTCGGCGGCGACCAGCCGGGGGAGCGCCTCGATGATCGTGACCTCGGCGCCGAAGGACCGCCACAGGCTCGCGAACTCCACGCCGATCACACCGCCGCCGAGCACGATGGCCGAGCGGGGTACGTCGTTCATGAGGAGCGCGTGCTCGCTGGTGATGATCCGCTCGCCGTCGACGTCGAGGCCGGGCAGCGTCTTGGAGTAGGAGCCGGTGGCGAGGACGATCTGGGCAGCCTGGTAGTGGGTGCCGTTGACCGCGACCGTGTCACGGGCGACGAGCCGGCCGTCACCCTCGATGATCGTGATGCCGCGGCTCTTGATCAGCCCGGTGACGCCCCGGAAGGCGCGGTTGACGATGCCGTCCTTGTATTTGTTGACGCCGGCCATGTCGACACCGTCGAACGTCGACCGGATCCCATAGTCGGCGCCGTCGCGCGCGTTGTCAGCGACCTCCCCGGCATGGAGGAGAGCCTTGGTGGGAATGCATCCGCGGTGGAGGCAGGTGCCGCCCAGCTTGTCCTTTTCGACGAGGGCAACCTTCATGCCAAGCTCGGCGGCGCGCAGGGCGCATGCATACCCGCCGCTGCCCGCGCCCAGGATCACAAGGTCGAACGAGGTACCGGCGTTGTCCGCCACGGGGTCCTCCGTGCCGTTGATCGGGAACGTAGTGTCGACGAGCGTCGTACGGTGGACGAGCCCGCCGCGTCACCGTCATCTTTCCACCCTCGGTGCGTAGCCGGCCAAAGGGCCTCCTCGCGGGCACTTGGCGCCGGCCCACCTGCCACCTGGGTCCAGTCTGTGCGGTCGTTGTGCGAGGGTGTGGAACCTAGGCGACACTTGATGCGTTCGGTGGACAACGACCGGCATCGCCTCGTGCGGGTGGTAGGGAGGTCAGCGGATGCTGCGGTGGTTCCGGCGCCGCCCCCGTGCTGGCGGATCTGAGGCTCGAAGGCAGCCTTCGAGTGAGGACCTGCGGCATCTTGAGCACTTTGTCCAGTCCCGGCGCGGCGTCGAGGGTTTCGTTGAGCCGCGTACGACCGTGACCGAGACCACGCTGCTGCTGGTCGCCTCCGATGGTGAGTGGACCCGCCGCCGGGTGCCGAGCGCGTCGTTCGCCCATGACTTCGCCAACAAGCTCGGCATCCCGAGCTACGACGCCCAGGTGGTGGGCTACCCGCAGCGCATGCGCGAGTGGAGTCGCCGCCGCGCCGCCGCAGAGAAGGACATCCTCGGCAAGCCCGGCGAAACCAGCGCCTGATCCACGGCCCGTGATCATGATCGTGATCATGAAGGAATTCGGGACACATAACCCTTTCTGCCTTCATGATCACGCTGGTTCTGTCGGAGGTAATCTCGACCACGAGACCGAGATAGCTCCGACAGACTCGGGAAACCTCGGTGGCAGTCCGCCGAGCCCGCACTGGGCGGGCCCGGCGCTGGTGACTCAGAGTCCTTACAGGTCCCCGGCGACGGCCGCCTCGGCGAGCCCGACGAGGGTGCGGACGCTGCTGCCCGTTCCCCCGGCCGGGGTGTAGCCCCACGGCGCCGACTCGTTGAACGACGGCCCGGCGATGTCGAGGTGCGCCCACCGGATCCCGTCGCCGACGAACTCCTGGAGGAAGCTCGCCGCCACCAGGGCGCCTCCCCACCGGCCGCTCGCGACATTCGCCAGGTCGGCGACCTTGGACTCGAGGCGCTCGCGGGTGCCTTCGGGAATCGGAAGCGGCCAGCCGTCCTCGCCGACCTGCTTCGCGATCTGCTGGACCTGCTGGGGGAACTCGTCCTCGCTGCCCATGATCCCGAAGACCCGCGACCCGAGCGCGACCATGCACGCCCCGGTGAGGGTCGCGACGTCCACGATGACGTCGGGCTTGTCCTCGCTGGCCCGGACGAGCGCGTCGGCGAGGATGAGCCGGCCCTCGGCGTCGGTGTTGAGGACCTCGACGGTCTTGCCGCCGTAGATCGTCAGGACGTCAGATGGGCGTTGTGCGGATCCCGACGGCATGTTCTCCGCCATCGGCGCCCAGGCGGTGACCGCGACCGGCAGCTTGAGCTCGGCCACGGCGAGCACGGCCGCGAGGACCGCCGCCGCACCGCCCATGTCGCTCTTCATCGTGACCATGCCCTCGTTGGGCTTGAGCGAGATACCGCCGGTGTCGAACGTGATGCCCTTGCCCACGAACGCGAGGTGCTTCTTGGCCCGGGCCGGCTGGTAGCTCAGCTTCACCAGGCGCGGCGGGCGTTCGGAACCCTGGCCGACGCCGAGGATGCCGCCGTACCCACCGGCCTTGAGCGCCTTGTGGTCGAGCACCTCGACCTGCAGACCGGCCCGCTTGCCCTCGGCCTTGGCCTCGTCGGCGAAGACCGCCGGGTAGAAGTCGGAAGGCGCGGCGTTCACCCAGTCACGCGAGAGGTTGACGGCGCGGGCCACCGCCTCCGCCCGCGTCAAGGCAGCCTTGACGTCCTTGTCGCGGGTCTGCTCGGTCAGCAGCGTGATCGTCGCCACGGGCTTGGGCCGGTCGCCGTTGGAGCGGTACCGCTCATAGGTGTAGGCCCCGAGTAGTGCCCCCTCGGCCAGCGCGCCGACGGAGGTCGCGTCCCCGCCGATCGCGAACGCCGCCGAGCCGGCCTTGCCCGTGAGCCGGCGTACGGCGGCACCGGCCGCGCGGCGAAGCGCCTCCGGTGAAGGCTCGGCGTCACCCAATCCGACCGCGACGATGACCGGGGCGGTCACGGCTCCGCCCGACGGGACCAGCGTGACTTCCTCGGCCTTGCCCTTGGCGCCGAGTGTGGTCAGCGTCTGCGTGAGCTTCCCGCCGAAGGTAGCGTCGACATCCTCCGCGCCCGCGAGGAGAGTCAGCCCACCGTCAGCAGGTGCGACACCGACGACCAGCGCGTCGACCTTCGCTGACGACGCCGTTGCCTTGCGAAGGGAAATGCTCGGACTTGTGCGACTCACGCGCGATCGTCTCCTTTTCGTCGTACCAGCTTGGATGAAGGCGGTTGGCCATCCGGCAGAAGCTGGGGTACGTGGTGAGTTCTTTGGACAGGTGCCGGGGCTCGTGGGGCACCCGGAGCGGATGTTACGCCGTGTGCCCGTGCTGGGGGAGTGTGCCGGCCGGGATAGGTTCGCCGTCATGAAACGCTCGCCCCTTCATGATCGGCATCTGGCCCGTGGCGCGAAGTTCGCGGAGTTCGGTGGCTGGGAGATGCCGCTCGAGTACGCGGGCGGGGGTGTGCTCCGTGAGCACGCGGCCGTCCGCGCCGCCGTGGGCGTCTTCGACGTGAGCCACCTCGGCAAGGCGCGGGTGAGCGGGCCAGGGGCGGCGGCGTACGTCGATGCGAGCCTGACCAACGCGCTGGCGAAAATCGCACCCGGGCAGGCGCAGTACACCCTCTGCTGTGACGATGCGACCGGTGGCGTCGTCGACGACCTGATCGCCTACCTGATCGGGCCGGACGAGGTGTTCCTCGTACCCAACGCCGCCAACTGCGCCGAGGTGGTGAGGCGGCTGCGCGCGCAGGCACCGGCGGGTGTCGAGGTGGTCGACCTGCATGATGAGTACGCCGTCCTCGCGGTGCAGGGCCCGCGCAGCGACGAGGTCCTCGCTGCCGTCGGGTTGCCGGTGGGGCACGCGTACATGTCGTTCGTCGAGACGTCGTGGCAGGCTGTGCCGCTGACCGTCTGCCGGACCGGCTACACCGGCGAGCGAGGCTATGAACTCTTACTGCCCGCGGACGCCGCGGGTGGGTTGTGGGACGCGTTGTTCGAGGCCGGGGCGGCGTACGACCTGATGCCGTGCGGGCTCGGTGCGCGCGACACGCTGCGGACCGAGATGGGCTATCCGCTGCACGGACAGGACATCTCACTCGACGTGACGCCGGTGCAGGCCCGGCTCGGTTGGGCGGTGGGCTGGAAGAAGCCGGCATTCTGGGGGCGGTCGGTGCTGGTCGCCGAGCGCGCGGCCGGACCCGCACGGCGGCTGCTGGGGCTCGAGTCGGCTGGGCGGGGCATTCCGCGACCGGGGATGCCGGTGGTCGACGCGGTCGGTTCGCCGGTGGGGGTCGTGACGAGCGGGACGTTCTCGCCGACCAGGCGGGTCGGTATCGGCCTGGCCCTGCTCGCCGCGGAAGTCGCCGAAGGTGCGGAGATCGCGGTCGACGTACGCGGCCGGCAGGAGCCGTTCGTGGTGAAGCGCCCGCCCTTCGTGTCCGCCTCCCCGACGACCTGAGCCGACGGGGAATGATCACGTTTGCGTGATCATTCCCCACGACACAAGGTAAATTGGCCATGCATCGTGGGGAGTTAGCGCGCATCCTATGACGCTTTCGCGTCCTTCTCCGCTGGACGACGAAGGGCTGCTCGGGCGAAGCCTGCGCGGATCCGTGCGGCAGTACGTGCGGGCGTGGCAAGATCGGACCACACGAGGCGTACCACCTCCAGGCCGGCTTCCTCGCGGATCGCGTCTTCACGTCTCTTTTCCTTGAACAAGAGCTCGGCCGGATCCTCGTCGGCGACGCCGGACGAATCCAGTGTGGCCGCCGCGTACTTCATCTTCCCGTCGAATTCCACGAGGGTCTGTTCTTTCTCGAAGAGGAAGTCGCCACGACCGAGGTAGCGGTTGCCCTTCCCTAACAGGTCGGCCTGCAGGCGTGGTGTCGGGAGTCCCTCCTGGTAGCAGAGGACCCGCGTCCTTGATTCACCCACTGATTCGGCTCGGGCGTCGGCGAACGCGAGCGCACGGATCGCTCCCCGCGCTCCAGGCCATTGTGCTTGGCGGTCGAAGATCTGGCGTACGACCTGGGGATTGGCGCCCGAGCGAAGAGCGGCGTCGCAGCTCACGACGGCTGACTCGTATCCCGTCATCCGCGCGAAGTCCACCATGGTGCGCTCCGGCGATGTGACAGGTACGCCAGCGATCCATATGACATCTTCGGCAGGGAGTTCGGCTATCAAGTGGTGTACGCCGGCCTCCGCTCGCGATCGCTGGCTCAAGCTCTTGCGAGTCACCCAGACGTTATCGAGGTTTACGTTCCACGTCGGCCAGCCGTGCAAGATCACTGCTGACAGGTGGCTCACCACCAGATCGGCGCCGCATCGAAGGAGGACTCCGCGGACCTTGGCGAGATGCTGTGCTTCTGGGTCTAGGTTTTGCCATAGGTCCGTCTCCGCGTAGACCCCATGTCGGACACGGGTCCAGGCGCGGCGCCGTACAAGCCAGTCGACCTCCTTGGAGCTGTGCCCAAGGGCAAGGGCTTGGGCGCGGCTGAAGACACCGTTTTGCTCGTCAGCGAGTCTGCGGAGGCGCTCGCACAAGTGGTCCATGCGGAGCGATCTTGTCGTTGACTCCCGGTCGCTGATCTGCGAGCGACCATTCCTGTGGACAAGATCGCCGTGTCGCGTGGTGTGGACAGAATGCGAGCATGAGTGGCCGCTGAGATTCCCGGACGAACGATCCACGGCAATTCCCCACGATGCATGGCCAATTTGCCGCGTGTCGTCGGGAATGATCACGCAAACGTGATCATTCCCGGTCTCGGGCGAGGGATTGCCGAGTGGTTGCGGTATCTCAGATTCGAGATAGCGTTGGTGGTATGGCGGAGGAGTCCGAGCGCGACAACCTTCCGGTGATGCCGGGCTTTCGCGAGATGGCTCTGCGGCGCCGACGGTTGGCCGCCGAGCTTGTGGAGCTGCGAAGACGGTCCGGGCTGTCCCAGACCCAGGTGGCCGCGCGGATGGGCACCTCGCAGTCGGCCGTGGCCCGGCTCGAGGCCGGCGAGGTCGATGCGCGCCTGTCGACATTTGAGAGGTACGCCGCGGCAGTCGGTCACCAGGTCGACGTACGCCTCCGCACCCACGACAGCGGCGCCAGCACAAAGAATCTCACCAGCACCAAGAACGCCACCAGCACAAGGAATCCCACCAGTACGAAGAAGGCCGCGGGCACCGGCGGCGGCGACACCACGAACTCCCGCACCAGGAGGCGCAGATGAGAGGCGACCGGGTGATGACGTTCGACACCTATGTCCAGGAACAACTCTTCGAGCGCCGGATCGTCCTCGCGCAAGGGTTCCTTGACGACGAGCTGGCGACGAAGATGTCCGCGCAGTTGCTGACCCTGGAAGCCCTTGCGGACAAACCGATCCGGCTTCACCTGGCGAGTCCCGGCGGCCAGCTTGGCACCGCCCTCGGCTTGGTCGACACCCTGGGTGTGCTTCAGGTCGAACTCACCGCGGTCGCGGTGGGGGAGGTGTCGGGCGCGTCGATCGGGGTGCTCGCGGCCGCACCGCGACGTCTCGCCTATCCGCATGCGAGGTTCCAGCTCACCGAGCCCAAGGCGGCCGAGATCAAGGGGACGGCGGGCGAGGTCGACACCTATGCCCGCGAACACCTACGGCTGCGGGAGGCGTTCATCGAACTCCTTGCCGACACCACCGGGCGCCAGGCCGGCGCGCTGGACGAGGACCTTCGCCGCGGCAGGTTCCTGACCGCGCAGGAAGCAGTGGGGTATGGCCTGGTCCAGGAACTCGCAACGGCCTAAGAGGTCGCCGCATCGTTGGTGCCTCCTCGTGATGGTGGTCGCGTGTGGGCAACCGCGGAGTCCCGGCGTCATGACCCCACGTTGTCGAGTCCCCGCTCGAGGGTCGCGAACGCGGCGTCACTGGCCTTGCGGAGATCGCGGGCGAGTCCAACAACGTTGTCGTCGGCCAGGACCCGGCGCCGTGCGTAGTCCATCAGGGCCTGCTGAACCCCCGTCAGGGCGTTCGCGACCGCATGGGCCGACACCTCGTCGGCCGGAGTCGGGTCTGCGGCCATCAGGAGGTCGGCGAGCGCTCCGGCCGTACGGGAAAAGATCAGGCGTTCGCGTGCCTGGAGTGCCGGGCTCCCGGCGATGACCCGGTTGAGTGTCCGGATCCGCTCGAGCGCGTCCGAATCTCCCGCGGCGACCCGTGACAGCAGACCTTCCGAAGAGTTCAGGTAACGGCGGTAGGCGACCAGCACCGATTCACCGGCGTCCCGCCCGGCCACGGCTTCGACCAGCTGGGTCGTGCGTTTCTCCAGCCGGCCGTAGAACAGCTCCTCCTTGCTGGGGAAGTAGTTGAACACCGTCGCCAGGGCGACCTCTGCCTCCCGCGCCACCTCGGCGACCGTCACCTGGTCGAAGCCGCGCTCGGCGAACAGTCGCCACGCCGTCTCGCAGATCCGCTCCCGCGTCTGCTGCTTCTTGAGTTCGCGGAGTCCCACTGGAACCTTCCCGAATGAGCTTCCCAAAGATTGGGCTTGCACCAAACTTAGAGCAACACTAAATTTGGTGCAACGTCAGCTTGGCGTCAGGGTGGCTCGACGACATCAGAGTTCCGCGATCTCGTCCCAGCGCCACCACGGCCGAAGGGAAGAAGGGAATCTGTCGTGCCCAGAACGATGACCCGCAAGGAAGTCGAAGCCGAACTCGCCGCGGGCTCGGTGACCGTCGTCGACGCGCTGCCCCTGCCGGCGTACGAGCGCAGGCACCTGCCGGGCGCGCTGAACCTCACCGAAGAACAGGCCGAGCAGCATGCGGAGAGTGTCCTCCCCGATAAGGCGGCGGCGATCGTCGCCTATTCGACCGATTCGTCCTGCACCCGCGGACCCGGCCTCGCACAGGCGTTGGAGCGACTCGGCTACCGCGACGTACGCCTCTACGCGGACGGAATCGAGGACTGGGTCAGCGCCGGGCTGCCCGTGGACAAGACGGCATAAGCAGCCGTGCAACCGCTAGGCACGCGAAACGCTCGAGAGGCCGCGACCTGTGGTCCGGAGCTGACTCCGTCCACAGGTCGCGGCCTCTCGAGCGATGAGGTCCCCGCGTTCGATCTAGTCGTCGAGGTCCTCGGCCTCAGAGTTCGGGATCGCCCCGAACAGATCGTGCTTGGGTGCCGGCATCTCTGAGTCGGCGCCCTTCACGCTCTTCCAGATCGCCTCGTTGAACACCTGCTCGTTGATCCGGTCCTCACCCTCGAGGTCCTGCTTTCCGGACTCCGCTGCCAGCGGCGCCGTCGTGGCGTTGACCTCATCGAGCGGGATCGTTGGCTTCAACGCCTCGTACGGCCCGGTGTTCTTGCGCCCAGAGAACGCCGGTCCCATCGGGTTGGCGAGCGCGTCGAACTGCGTGAGCGGCGGCAGCCCCACGATCTGCCCGATCGTCCGCAGCATGGACGCCGTGCTGTAGAACGTGGAGTCGACCGCGCCGGTACGCGTGTACGGGCTGATCACCAGCGCGAGCGTGCGGTGCGCGTCGATGTGGTCCGGGCCGTTCTGCGAGTCGTCCTGGGTGACGAAGATCGCGGTCGACTCCCAGTACTTCGACTTCGACACCGCCTCGACGAGCTGACCCAACGCCCAGTCGTTGTCGGCGACGTAGGCCCTCGGCGTCGGCCAACCCACGCGGGTGCCCGAGGTGTGGTCGGTGGGCAGCCGGACGAACTGGACCGTCGGCAGCTCACCATTCTTCTCGTACTCCCGGAACTCCCTCAGCCATTCGTCGATCCGGGGCGAGCCGCACTTGGTGCTCCTCGGCGTGAAGGTTCCAGCGCTGTCAGGGCAGGTCATGTCGTACGGCTTGAAGTCCGGGTCGGTGCTGGCCATCAGCTGCTTGTCGGTCGTGGTGGCCTTGCCGTTCGCGTCCGAGCCCACGTAGAAGCCGTAGTTGCGGAACGTCTTGCCCCTAGCGGCAAGCTGCTGCCAGATGTAGGCGTTGTCGGGGTCACGGTTGGGCGCGACCGCGTCGTCGTCCTTCTCCGACGGGTAGTCGCCCTTGCGGCCGGAGTAGTTCGCCGGCCACTGCTGCTCGGCGTAGGGGTTGGAGTTGGCGGCGACGACCCAGTTCCAGCCCTGCGCGCTGACCTCGGCGTCGGCGTAGAAGTTGTCGAACGTCACGAACTCGCGGGACAGCTGCCGGGTGTTGGGAGCGGACTCGTCACCGAAGAGGTTGATCGACGGGTCACCCGCGCCCTTGCCGAGCGAGCCCAGCACCTGGTCGTAGGTGCGGTTCTCCTTCACGACGTAGATCACGTGCTTGATCGGCGTCTTGCCACCGGCCTGCGCGGGCAACACCGCGCCAGCGGCCTGTGCCTTGCTGTCGAAGCCGTTGTTGGCGACGACCTTCTTGGTGTAGGTGGCGAGTTGGGAGTTGGACGGAACGCTGATCGTGGACAGCGTGCCCTTCATCATCGAGCCGATGTACTTGTCGGGCGAGCCAGGCTTGTTCGGGTCCGGCTGGCCCGGCCCGTCGTTGCGGCCGGCGCCGAGCCCCTTGGCGTTCGTGACGTAGAGCTTGTCGCCCAGCGCGACGACGCTCGTGGGGTACCACCCGGTCGGGACGAGTCCGCGGACGCGCCGCGAGGCGAGGTCCACCACGGCGATGTCGTTGTTACCGGCGTTGGCGACGTAGAGCTGGCGGCCATCCTCGGAGAGCGAGAGTCCGCTCGGCGCCGAACCCACCTGGGCATCCTTGTACGGCGCCAGGTTGATCGTGCGGACAACCTTGGCGGTCGCGACGTCGACGACGCTCACGGAATCGCTGTCACCGTTGGCGACGTAGAGCAGGCGGCCCGCCTTGTCGAGCGCCGCCTTGTTGGGGTGGGTGCCGACCTTCACCGTGCCGGTCACCTCTGGCTCGGCCCCGGTGACGTCGACGACGCTGACGGTGTCGGCGCCCTGGTTGGTGACGTACGCCTTCCGGCCGTCCTTGGTCAGCGTGACGTCGTACGGGCGGTGACCGACCGAGATGGTGGCCTGCTGCTTGGTGGCCAGGTCGATCGCGGTCATGGCGTCACCGAGCTGGTCGGCGACGTAGAGCTTTCCGCCGTCGGCGGAGATCGCAAGGCCCGCCGGGAAGAGATTGACCGCCTGGCCGGCCGGGTTGGTCTTGGGCAGCTCGATCGGGGTGCCTTCGGTGAGCTTGCCGTCCGCGACCGTGTACGTGCGGATCTTGTTGCTGCCGCCCGCACTGGCGTACGCCTTGGTGCCGTCGGGGCTCCACACCACCCCGGCGTACAACGCCTCGGGGGAGGCGTACTCGATGGTCTGCAGCACCTGGGAGTTCGCCGTGTCCACCAGCTGCAGCGACTGCTTGCCCTGGCCGTTGTTGGTGACCAGCAGCTTCGAACGATCGGGGGACAGTGCCTGGTCAAGCGGCAGGATCCCCAACTGGGTCTGCGTTCCCACCGGTGTCACCCGGGCGCCCCATGGGTCACCGACGTTCCGTCGTCCTGGGGACCCGCCCGCAGCACACCTGCGACAGCGACCGTCGTCCCGATCAGGGCTATTCCGGCTGCGATTGCTACGACGCCTGCACGTTTCACGCGCATCGCGTTACACCCTCCCGCCACGCCCCGCGGCCGATCGGCCCGCGACAAGGAACGTGGCCACTCGAGCCGGAGTCAGTGGCGTTCGGGCGGGGCGCCCCCGCCTCTGGGCGGACCGGAGCTACCCGGACGTCGCTGTCCCGGTGCGTCCCGGCCACACCTGTCCCGAGGAATGCCCACCCCCAACGCAGTTGGGGGTTAGAACCAGCACGGTTCTGATCCGGCCTCTGGAACCTAGGAAGCCGGGGCGAATCCGGAGGGGCGTCGACGTGGCGGAACCAGGGAGATCGGGTAACGCGGTGATGATCGTTAGGTCATGCCAAGGTCAAGGACGCTCGGGGGCCCGAAAGCCGGCCGGCGCCTCGAACGCCGCCCGCCGGGCAGCCCGGCGCAACGCGGCCAGGACCGGACGGCCGGCGAGGAGGACGAGCGTGGTGTTGACCACCGCCCGCACACAGTCCCAGCCGAACGATGTCGCGACATAGAACGCCGCGTAGTGCCCGAGGTTGTTCATTGCCGGATCGCCTGGTGCGTACGCCAGTCCTGGTGGCAGTGATGACGAGAACGGCCAGAACGACAGGTTGAGGAGGGCGCCGAAGGCGAAGCTCGCGCCACCGGCGTACACCGCGAGCAGCCAGCGTTCCTTCCGTCCGCCAGCACGGGGGAGGACGCCGGCGAGCAGCCCCACCCAGGCGAGTCCGACCATCTGGAACGGCATCCAGGGACCGACGCCACCGGTGACCAGGGCGCTGGCGAAGATCACGATCGCGCCGAGGGCGAAGCCGAAGCCCGCGCCGAAGACCCGGCCGGCCAGCACGAGCAGGAACAACGTGGGCTCGAAGCCGGCCGTCCCCGGACTCAACGCTCGCAGCGCGGCGCCCGTGGCCGCGAGCACGCCGAGCATCGCGACCGCCTTCGCGTCCATCCCTCCTTCGCTGAGTTCGGCGAGGACGATGCCGACGACGAGGGGAAGCAGGACAACGAACAGGTACGGCGCGTCGGAGGAGTGTCCGCCGAGCGCACTGTCCGGGTCGGTGAGGAACGGCCAGCCGAATCCCACCACGCCGACGAGCGAGGCGAGCACCAGCGCGGCGGTCGAGCGTGGGCGCAGGGCGAACGGCGACGAGGTCACGCTGTGTTGATTGATTCGTTCGCTCATCAGGCTGAGCCCAGGGCGGCCGCGACCTGGGAGACGGTGAGCCAGGGAAGCGGCCGGAGGATCTTCGCGACCTGGGGTGCGAACGTCGGTGAGCTGCCCACCACGGAGGCCACCGGCCCGTCGGCCACGAGGTCGCCGTCGGCCAGGACCACCACCCGCGTCGCCACCTCGGCCACGAGTTCGACGTCATGGGTCGCGAAGATCACGGCATGACGCCCGCCGGACACGCCGTTCCCGCGGTCGCGCCGGGCGTCCTGCGTGCCGTCGCTGGCACCGTCGCCGTTGGCGAGTGCGCGCACGATGTCGGCGAGTCTTGCCTTCGCGCCGTAGTCCAGCCCGCGGGTGGGTTCGTCGAGCAGCAGCAGCGGCGGCTGCGCGGTCAGGATGACGGCGAGCGCGAGGCAGAGCCGCTGGCCTTCGGAAAGGTCACGTGGATGCCGGTTGGCGGGTATGCCGGGAGCGAGCCTGGCCAGGATGCGCGCGCACCGGCCGGGCTCGGCCGCGAAGTCCCGGTCGGCCTGCCGGCACTCCTCACCGACGGAGGAGGCGTAAAGCAGGTCACCCGGCTCCTGGGGTACCAACCCCGCGGCCCGCGCGATGGCCGCTGGCTTCGCCGACGCCGGATCCACGGTGCCGACGCGTACGCCGCCCGCCGCTGGCCGGACCAGCCCAACGAGGGCGTTCAGTAGCGAGGATTTGCCGGCGCCGTTGCGGCCCATCAGGGCGACGACCTCGCCGGGTGCGACCTCGAGGTCGAGGTCGCGAAGCGCCGGGGGCTGGGCCGTCCGCCGCCCGCCGTACCTCACCACCAGCCCGCGCACCGCGGCGATGGGCGTGGTCGCAGCAGGCCGGTCCCGCGGTAGGCCTGACGTGGTGTCAACCTGGTCTTGCGGCCCTTCAGGTGACGGCAGGCCGGCGAGGCGGTCGCGGAGCGGTCCGGCCAGCCGGCGGGCGTCCCGGACGCTCAACGGCGGTGGGTGCCAGCCGGCAAGGCGCGCGAGTTCGACCACCGGCGGTGCCACCGCGGAGCTGGCCAGGATCTCGGCGGGGTCGCCGACCTCCAGAGCCTGCCCGCCGCCGGGGACCAGCACCACCTGGTCGGCGTACTGCACCACGCGTTCCAGCCGGTGCTCGGCGAGGACGACGGTGACGCCGAGGTCATGGACGAGGCGCTGCAGCGCGGCGAGCACGTCCTCGGCGGCCTGCGGATCCAGCGCCGACGTCGGCTCGTCGAGGACGAGGACCCGCGGATGCGTCGTGAGGACCGCCCCGATCGCGACCCGCTGCTGCTGACCGCCGGAGAGACTCGCGATCGGGCGGGCCCGGACGTCGGACAGTCCGAGCAGGTCGAGCGTCTCCTCGACCCGGGTCCGCATCACGTCAGGTGGAAGCCCGAGTGACTCCATGCCGTACGCCAACTCGTCCTCGACCGTGTCGGTGACGAAGTTCGCGAGCGGGTTCTGCCCGACGACGCCGACGACGTCAGCCAGATCCCGGGGGCGATGCGTGCGGGTGTCCCGGCCGTCGACGAGGACCCGACCGCTGAGGGTCCCGCCGGTGAAGTGGGGGACGAGTCCGTTGATCGCCCTGAGCAGGGTGGTCTTGCCGCTGCCGGTCTGGCCGACGACGAGGCAGAGTTCGCCTTCGGCGACGGTGAACGTCACGTCCTTGAGGATGGGTGCCGGGGCTTCGGAATAGCGGACCGACACCGACTCGAAGCGGATCACCGCGACACCTCCCGGGGACGATCCACGTCTGCGGCCGGCGTACCGTCGCGCTCCGATCCGGCGGCGACCCGAGCAGGCGCGGCCTCGCTGTCGCCGGCACCTACCCGGGGCGGAGGTGGCGCCAACCAGGCGGGCAGGAGGGCGACCAGCGTTCCGAGCGCGGGTACGACCGGCAGATCCGGCATCGTGAGCGGCATCGCGGGCACGGTCAGGCCCTCGACACCCTGCGCCGCCGACCACACGTACGTCGCGGCCACGGCGCACCCGCTCACCGCGACCAGCCACTCGGGCAACGCCCACGGATCGGGGCGGTACTTCGTACGCAGGGTACGCCGCCCGCCCACGACCAGCCCGAGACCGGCGAGCAGGGAGCCGGCCGCGAGCATGGGCAGCCCGAACACCGGCGGGGAGCCCGCGTCGAGCAGGCCGTAGACGCCGACACAGATGCCGAGCAGGCCGGTGAGCACGAGCGCGCCGGTGACGAATCGGGTGGCCGCCGGCAGCGTGCCCACGCGGCCGTAACCACGGGAGTCCATCGCGGCCGCCAGAGCGAGGGACCGCTCCAGGGCTCCCTCGAGGACGGGCACCGCGGTCGCCCTGACCGAACGCAGCCCACGGTCCGGCTGCCCCCGCAACCGCCGGGCGGCGCGGGCGCGCGCGGCGTCGGTGACGAGCTGGGGTGCGAACGTCATCGCGACCACGACCGCGACGCCGAGTTCGTAGAGCGCGCCCGGCATGGTCGCGAGCAGCCGTTTGGGGTTGGCCAGCGCGTTCGCGGCGCCGACACACCCGAGTACGGCCGCGAGCCGGAGTCCGTCGTAGAGCGCGGCCAGGAGTGCCTCGGCCGTGACGGAGCCGCCGATCCGGATGCCCTGCATCCATTCAGGAAGCGGTACCTCCGGCACGGTGAAGAGGACAGTGCGGCCGGTCACGGCGGCACCGAAAATGGCCTGGAACACGATGCGGATCAGGATGACTGCCAACCCGACCTTGACGAACGCCGCGTAGGACCGCGCCCAGGGTGCGGTCGTACGCCGGGCCGCGACGACGTACCCCGCGACCGCCAGCACCAGCAGGAGCAGTAGCGGGTTCGTCGTCCGGCTGGCCGCCGTCGCGAGCCCCACCGCCCACAGCCACCAGGCCCCCGGGTGCAGGTGGCGGGGGAGCGTGGGGCGGTGGGCGGCGCGCATGCGGTGGTCAGCCTGCCTGGTCGGCTGAACGCTGGCGGCGCAGCAGCAGGCCACCGACGACGAGCACGATCACGGCCACCGCTCCGGCGACTGGCCAGATGGGGAAGCCACTGGAGGAAGCCGGCTCGGGATTGGTGGACGCGGTGGTCGTGGTCGGGCTGGCGGAGGCGGAGGCGGTGGGTTTCGCGGGCTCCGGCAGCGCGAGGGCGACCGCCGGCTCCGGCGACGCGACCGCAGGCTCTTCCTTCACCGGGTCACCGCAGCCGGTCGTGGGGAAGGCGTCGATCCCGCAGATCAGGCTCTTCTGCTCCCGGACCTCGGCGACCGCCGCGAGGACCTGGGCCGACGTCGCGTTGGTGTCGGTTACCGAGCAGGCGCCCCGTGGCGCGGGTGCGGTCTGCCCGTCGGGTCCCTCGGAAGCGATGCCGTAGTCGATGACGAGGGCGACCCGCTTCTTGCCCGTCTCGGCCGGGGTCGAGCCGCAGATCTGCTCGAAGTCGCCCGCGGCCCGCGGCAACCGGGGCGGGGTCTTCTCACCCGACACCGCGAACCGCCAGCCCTCCACCGCGCCGTCCTTCGGCGTCACCGAGGCGGGGCCCTCCGTGGCCATCGCCCAGGCGTTGTCCTTCCACTGGAAGTAACCCCAGAAGCGGTACGCCGCTGCCTGTGCCGTACCCGCGCCGAGCGTGACGGTGAGAAGCCCGGCGAGCAGGGTCGTGGAAAGTGCGGCCAGGACCAGGCCGGCGATGCGACGCTGACGGGGCTTTCGGGCCGAGGGCCTCATCGATGTCCTCCAGATGTTCGGTCACGGCCAGGGAACCGGGACCGGACACGAGAACGCCCCCGACCACGGGCGGCGTTGAACGCCTGGTGGACGAGGGCAGGGCTCGGGTGTCTGACCCGCGCTCCGCCCGCAGACCTCGACGGGTGTTGTGGAGCCGCCGTCATGGCCAGGTGCTCCGGCTTGCCACGAGGTGCGCCTGGCGCGGGTGCTGCGCCGGGCACGTGGCCTACGGTTGCGGGTCAGCGCCGGATTTCGACCGGCTTCCCCTGAGCTGAGGGCATACGAGGCGTACGACCTCTCCATGACGTTCGTGCTGGACGGACATTCTCACGGCATTGGCCGGAAGTCAAAGGGTCGTACGCCGAACGCCCTCGCCCGCGCGGGCTGGAACTGCCCCCGATGGGCCGCGGACCCATCGGGGAATGTCGGCTTATCGGCCGGGCTGGGTGGTTCGAGCCCATTCTGGTCGTGGCTGATGGAGCGAGGTGGCGGGGCAGGCTCTAAGCTCAACACCCATGACGTGGACATGGCGGCTGGAAGATGCCGAGGGCAACCCTGTCGACGCCGGGGAGTTCGCTCGCAGTGAGTTCCCGTCCCAGAGCGACGCGGAGAGCTGGATCGGCGAGTGCTGGCGCGACCTGGTGGCGATCGGTGTCGATCAGGTGACGCTGCTGGAGGCCGGCCGAGAGGTCTACGGCCCGATGAGCCTCCACGCCGCCGAGTAGCCGCAGGCTCTTCTCATCATCGAGGGTCGCTAGCCCGGTTGGTTTCCCCTGGGATCCGGCGGCGGTTGTTGTTGCGCGCTGCTCCGGCGACCTCTGTCCCTGATCCAGCCCGTTCGACAGGCGTCGTTATCCACAGCGCTGAGCGCGCAGGCTGGCACGCAGAGTCAGTGATCGCTTACGGTTTCCTGATCGAACTGTCGATCAGGGACGGGGATCAGCGGTGGCCATTCCTCATGACGGCGCAGATCTGCTCGAACGCCTGAGGACCATTCACGACCAGTTGGCCACGCGCCTGATCACACAGGAGGACCGCAGGCGGCTTCTGCGGGTGACTGTCAACGGTTTGGGCGGGTTCCGTTCTGTCGATCTGGACAAGGCATGGTCGAAGGGCATCCAGGCCCAGAACCTGGGCAGAGAGATCGCCACTGCCTATCGGTCTGCTCGTAAGCAGGCGTTCAGTCTCGCTGACGAGCTGTATACGGATGCCGACATCAGTGGGCTTGCCACGTGGGTTCTGTATGAGAGGGCGAACCTCCGTGCGCATCTGGATGCCGTTGTCGACGTCGTTCCGGGCGCACGGACCGTCATGAACAAGCTGGATTCGGAGACTGTACGAGGCACGGCGGCCCGGGGCCGAGTCGCGTCGCGATCGATAAGTTAAAGAACTCGTCCTCCGAGTTCTTCGAGATCGGCGGAGACCTTTCATCGATGTCGTTTGACGTCGACACCTGGCCCATCTATCTCATCGAAGATGATTGGGGCTGGCTTGGCGACCAAGAAGGTCTCGACCGAGCCTATAACCGGATCCGCGAGCGGGTGCGGGGCCTTCTGCGCGACGGCGGCGTCGCTGTCTGCGAGGTTGGCAATGCGCTCGGAACGGTGGCGGTCAACTACGAACACGAGGAGCGGGAAGGTCGACTGAGGCTGGAGATGCTCGCCGATGACTGATGCGCCCGAACTTCCAAGGAATCCTACGGATCAAGGCCGCTCAGACTCGAGACGATCTCCGACGCCGGATGAGCCTGGATTTCCGGGCTCACCCGGGCAACCGCCTCGACTTCCATACATGCCTTACGACAACGCGGATGCCGTCGCCATGCTTGACGCGCTCCTGCGCCTCATCGAGCCACTTGGTGGTCTCCTCCATGAAAAAAACATGAAAGACTTGGAAACATTGCGCAAGCTTGCCAATGCGCCCGGCAACGGTGCCAACCTCATTGCCGCCGCCGAGGCGTGGGAACAGCAAATTAGCACCGGTCCTTCTTTGACCGAGAAGTTGGGCGACTTCAAAAGGACGGTTAGCTCTGCGGCGGAAAGGGTGGGTAGTCATTGGAGTGGAGATTCCGCGAATTCGTTCGACCAATACGTTACGAAATCTCTACTGCCAGCCTTCGATGACGTCTCCGATCACTTCGCTGACGTCGCATCGATACTCAGATTGATGGGGAAATCGATAGATGCATTTTGGCAAACGATGGCGCTCGCATCTCTTGCTGCCACAGCAAGTTTGGGTGCCGAGATTATCGCCGCCAGGCGTGCGGGCCCGGTTGCGTTCGGGGCTGTGGTGGCGCTGATCGGGGTAATAGTGGTATCTCTCCTAAGTCTATTGGAGGCCGTCCTCGATGTCCTCTCGGACTGCGGCGACGCCTTGCGGCGCTTGGAGAATCTGCGTCCAGGAGGGTTCAAAGATGGACGGTGGCCGCGACCGCAGGGTGTTTTGAATAGCGAAGGTGCGATCGACCTTGATGAGTGGGCTCCGAGATAGGTAGGCGGCGGTCGAATAATTATGGTTCACCCATGGCGGACGCGAGCTTCTTCATGGTTCTTCCGTGTCCAGCAATGTTAAATATCGAGAGTACCGGAAAGATAATCATTGCGGCATGATAGGCAAAACTTCGCGTAGTATTGATCGCCGCTGGAAATGTAAGAATGGCCGTCGCCAGTGAGAGTGTGATCGTGATTATGAGGGCGGCCCCAAAGCGTATGGCGAGGGCTCTGCAAAGACGTGTATCCAGGGTTCCCGCTCGACCGGGCTGTACTGCAGGCACCATTAGTACGACGCCCATGAGCGTTATTGCGGGAAAGGTGAGCGCAAGTGCGTCCCAGCCGCTGATGGGAGGGTTAGGTCTATAGGAGCTGACGGGGACCAGCGCACCGATCAGGACAGCCAGTCCGTAGAGCGGAATTAGGGCGAGGTCTGTCCAGACATCGCGTAGTGGCCTCCGTGTTTGAACGCCGTACGGCGTTCGGACGGTCTGATGCGGGAGTTCGGGCGCGACCATGGGGCGTATCCTACGAGCGCGGCCCGCCGCCTCGAAATGCACCACTCCGGGCGGGAACTCGTCACTCTCAGATCGCGCGATTCAGCAGGGCCAGGACGCGTTCGTGCTTGGCCCGAGTGCTACGGCGTAGTGGCGTGCTTGGGCGATGCCGGTAGGCCGTGGCGAGGGATGTCGGGGCTTGAGGTGTCGGCATGGTGAGCCGGCCGGTTCGTCTCGAGGCCGGTGCTGCGTACACCAGGTTTCTGGTCCATCGAGAGGTCGCTAACTGTTGATTCGAAGGCGATCCGATCAACGGTTAGCGACCTCTCGGCGAAGCGCCCTCGCGCTACCACCGGCCCGTAAGGTGCCCGCGCGGCTGGAAGCTCCTGCCAATGACCAATTCCCTGCCACTCCGGGATTCAGATGCTGGCCGCGTACGCCCAGAATTCTCGCATCAGAGGCGTCGGCGTCGGTCCGGTCATTTCGAGTTGGCTGAGCAGAATGCTGACCGTTCCCGTCGACGGAATGACGTGCGCAGCGGTACCCGTACCACCAACCCATCCGAACCGTCCGGGCGCATTCCAGGAATCGACAGCCTCCACGTCCACCGAGCCGCCAAAGCCCCAGCCCTGACCCTCGAGGAACAATCTGCTCGCCGCACGCTGTGCCGCCGTCAGGTGGTCGGTCATCATCTGCCGCACCGACGCGGCCGACAGCAACCTCCGGCCTCGGGCGTTCCCCTCGGCGAGCAGCATCCGCGCGAACGCGTGATAGTCGTCGACAGTCGAGACAAGTCCACCAGCGCCGGAGGCGAAGGCCGGAAGGCTGCTCCACTGCCCGTCCGGTGCATCGACGAGCTCGAGGCCACCAGCAGGCGCCATCCGGTAGTAGCTCGTGAACCGGCCGAGCTTGCCCGCTGGTACGTCGTACCCAGTGTCGACCATGTCGAGTGGCTCGAAGATCCGCTCAGCCAGGAACTCCGGCAGCGCCTGTCCTGACGCCCGCGCGATCAGCACACCCTGGATGTCGGAGGAAGTGTTGTACAACCATGCGTCGCCTGGCTGGTGCAGCAGCGGAATGCGGCCCAGCGCGGCCATCCACTCATCCGGCGGCGCCACCAGTTGCGGCTGAGGGGGCCCTTGCTTCAACTCGCTGAACAACAGCCCGACCACCGGCAGGGAGAAGTCGGACGGGAAGCCGTAGCCCGCGCGGAAGGTGAGCAGGTCGACCACGGTGATCGGTCGCGCGGCCGGGACCACGTCGTCGACCGGGCCTGCCGGCGTACGCACGACAGACGGCGACGCCAACTCCGGCAACCACTTCGCGACCGGGTCGTCGAGCGCGATCCGGCCGTCCTCGATCAGCATCATGACCGCCGCGGCGACGATCGGTTTGGTGATCGAGGCGATGCGGAAGATCGAGTCCCGAGCCATCGGCACGCTGCCCTGGGCGGAGGTGGTGCCGGCGGCCCGCACCTCCACGTGATCTCCGCGTGCGACGAGGGCCACCGCTCCTGGCGCCTGGCCGCTGTTGACGTGCGGCTGCAGGAGGTCGTTCAGGCCGGTCATCCGCTCACCTTCTCAAGTCTGAGGTCGAAGGTAAGACCGCGAACGACACCGGGACTCATCGCCCCGATGGGTAACAGCCGCTCAGATCGTCTGACCCGGCTTCACCTGAGGCTTCGGGAGGCGCAACCGCCGGATCTGCGTCGCCCGCATCACGCCGTACGACACCGCACCGCGGTGGCTCTCGTTGGGGAAGCGTTCCCGCAACTCCTTCTTGAGCCGGCGGGCGAGGAAGATCAGGTCGATCGGAACGATGACGATCGCGAGGATCCACATGAGGGTGCCGACCGTGCGGATCAGCGGCACGTTGATCGTCATGGCGAAGAAGAGCACCAGGAAGTACGGCAGGAGGTACTCAGCCGGCGTACGCCTGGCGTCGATGAAGTCGCGCACGAACCGGCGGATCGGTCCTTTGTCGCGGGCCGGGAGATAGCGCTCGTCTCCGGTGGCCATCGCCTGCTGGACCTTCAGGCGTTCCGCACGGGACTTCTCCCGCTGTTGCCGGAGCGCTTCCTTGCGGTCACGCGGAGCTGACACCCTGGCCTTGCGTGCCTGCTCGGCGTCGCGGCGCTTGGGGGTCGGACGGCCCTTGCCTCCGCCCTTCGCCTCGGCGGTGGGCTCAGTGGACTCGGCCGCGGGGGGCTCGATCGTCGTACGGCGTCGGAACACGCTCCAAAGAGTAACGGCTTGGCAAATGTGCGTACGACTCCCGCTGCCTGGTCCGCGTGGCTCGGGGTACTTTTCGTGGGGGATTGAGCGGACTGCCGAGGCGTGACGCAGCGGTGATGCTTGCGTTTTGCGCGGACACGGGGTCCCCTAGAAGCCGGGCGCCGGTCGCGCCCACCGCGTTCGTCTCCCTCTGGCAGGCCGGGGAGGCGGGGTCGCCCTTGCTAGCTCTCCGGAATAGGGTGATCGCATACACGCCGTCCGGTGCCGACCCCGGCACAGGAATCACTAAAGACGACCGGCCTGGAGATGAAGGGGGCGGCCGACCTCGATGGGTATTCTCAACCGCTTCGCGATGATTTTCCGCGCGAAGGCCAACAAGGCCTTGGACCGCGCCGAGGACCCGCGCGAGACCCTCGATTACTCGTATCAGAAGCAGCTGGAGATGCTCCAGAAGGTTCGGCGCGGCGTCGCGGATGTGGCGACGAGCCGTAAGCGTCTCGAGCTGCAGATGAACCAACTGCAGCAACAGTCCGCCAAGCTCAAGGACCAAGCGCAGAAGGCGCTGTCCATGGGCCGTGAAGATCTTGCCCGCGAGGCTCTCACCCGCCGTTCTGGGGTCGAGCAGCAGGTCGCCGACCTCGGCACCCAGCACGCGACGCTCCAGGGCGAGGAGGAGAAGCTCACCCTCGCCGCTCAGCGTCTGCAGAGCAAGGTCGAGGCCTTCCGCACCAAGAAGGAGACCATCAAGGCGACCTACACCGCGGCAGAGGCCCAGACCCGCGTCGGTGAGGCGTTCTCCGGTATCTCCGAGGAGATGGGCGACGTCGGCCTTGCCATCCAGCGGGCTGAGGACAAGACCGCTGAGCTTCAGGCCCGGTCCGGTGCGATCGACGAGCTCCTGGCGTCTGGTGCGCTCGACGACGTGACGGGCACCGGCAGGGACGACATCTCGCTGGAGCTGGAGCGGATGGCGTCGGGCAACGACGTCGAGAGTGAGCTGGCCGCGATGAAGGCCCAGCTCGCAGGTGGCAGCACGGAGGCACCCCGGCAGATCGAGGGCCAGAGTGCACCAAACCAGGCCGCTCCTCCCGCTCAGCCGTCGGCCCAGCCGACGCAGGAGCAGCCGCAGAGGCAAGGTGAGGGATCGTGATCGTCCGAATTCTCGGCGAAGGGCAGCTCAAGGTCGCCGACGAGCACCTTGACTCCCTCAACGAGCTTGACGGGACCCTCGAGACCGCGGTCAATGCGGGCGACGAAGAGGCCTTCCGGGCGGCGCTGACGGCGCTGCTGTCGAAGGTCCGCGCGGTGGGGACGAAGCTCCCCGACGACTCGTTGGAACACTCCGACCTGTTCCTCCCTCCTGAGGACGCCACGGTCGAAGAGGTCAAGGAGTTGCTCGGCGAAGAGGGCCTTATCCCGGGATAACCACAGAAACCAGGGCACAGTGGGTGGCCAACTCATACGCCGTACGCGCGAGCGCCGGGAACATTTGGGCGCTCGCGCGTCGTCGTATGAAGTGACTCATTAGGAGCGATGAAAGATGGCTCGCACACGGTTCCTCCCCGACCGGGGTCTGACCTCCCGCATGGTCCTGGTCATGTTCCTTCTCGGCCTGCTGTACGTCGGCGCGATGGCCGGGCTGATCGCCGCTGGCCTCAGCTGGGCCTGGGTGATCATCATTGCCGCCGGCTTCCTGGTGGTGCAGTGGTTCTTCTCCGACAAGATCGCGTTGGCGGCGATGGGTGCCCGCGAGGTCTCGCCCGAAGAGGCACCAGAACTGCACGGCGTCATCGACCGGCTCTGCGCGATGGCCGACATGCCGAAGCCCCGGGTCGCTGTCGCTGACACCGATATGCCGAACGCGTTCGCGACCGGCCGTAACCCCAACAACGCCGTCGTCTGCGTGACCACCGGCATCCTGCGCCGGCTCGACCGGGCGGAGCTCGAAGGCGTCCTCGCGCATGAGCTGTCCCACGTGGCGCACCGCGATGTCGCGGTGATGACGATCGCGTCGTTCCTCGGCGTGCTCGCCGGGCTCATCGCGCGGTTCGGGATGTACTCCGGCATCGGCCGCAGCCGCGACAACAACGCCGCCGTGGTCTTCGCGGTGGTCTGGCTGGCCAGCATCGTGGTCTACGTGATCAGCTTCCTGCTGACCCGGGCGCTCTCGCGCTACCGCGAGTTCGCCGCAGACCGGGCCGGTGCCTACCTCACCGGTCAGCCGTCTGCGTTGGCGTCCGCCCTGACCAAGATCTCGGGTGACATCGCGCAGATCCCGACGCAGGACCTCCGGCGCGCCCAGCCCGCTCAGGCGTTCTTCTTCGCGCCGGCGGCGGCTGGCAAGTCGCTCGGCAACCTGCTTGCGACCCACCCGCCGACGGAGCAGCGGCTGGCCCGGCTGGCGCAGGTGAGCGCCGAGCTCGGTAAGCCGATGATCTGACCGACCAGAGGCACGAGGTACGCCGGTGGCGCCCCGCACCCGCCCTGACCCCCAACGGGAGAAGGTGCGGGGCCGCGCCGTCGATGATGATCGTGTATTCCGCCCGCCACTCTGAGAGGCTGCCGGCATGAAGTTCCTCGACGCACTGCTCGGGCGCAGCCAGCCGAAGAAGCCTGACCTCGACCAGCTGTTCGGACTCCCGCAGGCCGCACTCACCCTCGAGGCGGCCACTGCCTACCGGCCGACCGGGGTCGGCTCGGTGTGCTACCGCGCCGCCGAGGGTGGGGCGTTCGCGGCGACCCAGGCCGACATCCAGGAGTTGCTCGACGCCGACCAGGGACCCAAGGTCGAGCGCGTCCAGGACAGCTACGGCTTCACCTGGCTGGTGTGCCGTAAGGACCCGTCCGACATGTCAGGCCTCGTCACGGACCTGCACGCGGTCAACTCCTCGCTGGAGGCGGCTGGGTTCGGGCCTTCGCTGCTGTGCTCGCTGGTCGCGTTCCAGGACTCTGACGGGCAACGGCTGGCGCTGGTTTATCTCTACAAACGCGGCACGTTCTACCCGTTCGCGCCGCTGGCGGGTGAACGTCGCGACAACGGGGTCGAGCTGCAGACCCGCGGCCTGATCACCAACGACCTGCGGGTCGAGGATGACCTGTCCCGATGGTTCCCCGTGTGGGGTGCGCCCGGCCTCTAGCGCGCTGGGTGCGCCTCGGGTGGCCGCTGCTCGCGGTGGGGAGGGAGCCAGGCGGCCCGGGTTCAGTGCGGTTTCAGAGGAACGCGCCGGAGGGGATGTACGGCGCCGGTGGACGCATGTGTCGCAGGCAGAGGTAGCCCTCGGGCCGCAGCGGGAGCCCGGCGGCGAGAGCGACGTCGACCGCCCACTCCTGCGCGGCGCTGAGGAAGTCAATGTGGACCTGCGCGCCTTCCGGCGACCTGGCGAGCGCGGACCAGAGCAGGCGCTGGGCGATCTTGCGGGTGGTCGCGGCAAGGACCACCGGCGAGCCGGCGTCGTCGACGTAGCTGTAGCCGCTGCCGGTGAGAGTGTCGCAGACGAGCAGGCCGAACTCGCTCCCGAGGAACTCATGGTCGGCCCCGTGCGCCGCCCCCCGGAGTTGCCGGTCGACGGAGTCGCAGAGGTCGCGGTCGCCGGGGCTGCCTTCGCGTACGCCGTCCACGACCGGAAGGGCACGCCGGTCGACGGTCCCGCTGGCGCGGATCGTCGGGTGCAGCGTGAACCCGGCCAGGCGGTAGCGACGGGCAGCCCGCGGGTCGCCGGTCGAGATGATGATGCCGCGCAGGCAGCCCTGGCTGTACGTGAGTGCGGCGTCGAGGAGGGCCGTGCCGATCCCGGCGCCCTGCTGGTCGGGCCGGACGAAGAACGACGAAAGCCCCCAGAGCTTGTCGCGGCGTAGGGACAGCGCCACTCCCACGACCTCACCATCGCGGTCGGCCACCCAGCAACCGTCAGGGTCATGCTGGAGGAAGTGCTTGGCTCGCCGCGTCCACAGGCCACTCCACGACGGTGAGGGCGGACCGGGCGGCGGGCCGGGAGTGCCCGGCGGTCGCGTGGTCGCACGAACGATCTCCAGGGCGTCGTGGGTGAGGCCGCGCGCGGCGGCGATGTCGTCGTCACGCATCGGCCGGATGAGCACGGTGCGACCTTAGCGGCTCACCGCGACCGCGCGCCCCACCCGGCCGCGCGGGTGATCGTCACCCTTCGGGGACGGTCGGCGCCGTACGCCGTACGCCGTACGCCGGACGCCGGGTGGCGGTTGGGCGGCCCGACCCGCGAAGATGTCAGCCGTGCGCGTACTCATCGCTCCTGACAAGTTCGCCGGCACCCTGAGCGCGGTTGAGGCAGCCGAGGCGATGGCCGACGGCTGGCGCGCGCAGGCACCGGCCGACGAGGTGATCACGGTCCCGATGTCAGACGGCGGACCCGGCTTCGTCGACGTACTCCACACCGCCCTGGGCGGTGAGCTGCTCGCCGTCACGGTGACCGGCCCGCTGGGGAACCCCACGCCGGCGACGCTGCTCCTCACCGACGGAACGGCGTACATCGAATCCGCCCAGGCCTGTGGCCTCGCCCTGGTGCCCCCAGACCGCCGCGAACCCGAGCGTTCCACCACCTTCGGTGTGGGTGAGCTGGTGGCGGCCGCGATCGACGCCGGGGCGCGCCGGCTGGTCGTTGGGCTCGGGGGCAGCGGCACCAACGACGCGGGCGCTGGGATGCTGGCCGCTCTCGGGGCGCGCGTGGAGCCGGCGGACGGGCTCACCACGGGTGGGGCCGCGCTGGCCGGTCTGACCGCTCTTGACCTCGCGCCCGCCCGCGAACGCCTGGCCGGTGTCGAGCTACTCGCCGCGAGCGACGTCGACAACCCGCTGCTCGGGCTGCGGGGCGCGACGAACATCTTCGGACCGCAGAAGGGTGTCGAACAGGAACGTCTGGTCGTCCTCGACGCCGCGCTGCAGCGGTTCGCCGACCTGGCCGACCGGCCACTCGCCGACGCCAAGGGCGCGGGGGCCGCCGGCGGGCTCGGATACGCGCTGCTGCTGCTCGGGGGCCGGCGGGTGCCGGGCATCGAGACGATCGTCGATGCGGTCCGCCTGCCGGAGCACGCGGGCCAGGCCGATGTGGTCGTCACCGGCGAGGGCGCGTTCGACTTCCAGTCCAAGAGCGGCAAGGTCGTGTCAGGCGTGGCGGCGGTCGCGACAACGGCCCTTCGCCCGTGCGTGGTCCTCGCGGGGCAGGTCCTCGTCGGATCGCGTGAAATGCGCACGATGGGGGTCGAATCCGCCTATTCCCTCGTCGATCTCGTGGGGCGGGAGGCGGCGTTCGACAAGCCCCGGGACAGTCTCGTCGCGCTCGCCCAGCGGGTCGCGCGGACCTGGTCCCGCTGATACTCCGGACGCCGAAGCTGTGCGAACATGGAGCGGTGCATCGGAATGTCGGTGCAGTCGCGGGCGTTGAGCCAGCAGACATGACCGCAACGGGATGACCACGGGAGTCCGACGGATGACGATTCAGGGCGACGTGACCGAGCAGACACAACAGGCCGACGGTGTGGTCCTCACGGACGCGGCGGCGACCAAGGTCAAGAACCTCCTCGACCAGGAGGGGCGAGACGACCTCCGGCTTCGGCTCGCTGTGCAGCCGGGCGGGTGTTCGGGGCTGCGTTATCAGCTCTTCTTCGACGAGCGCGAGCTCGACGGTGACCAGGTCCGCGAGTTCGGCGGCGTGGGCGTCGTCGTCGACCGGATGAGTGGTCCCTACCTCACGGGCGCGGTGATCGATTTCGTCGACACCATCGAGAAGCAGGGCTTCACGATCGACAACCCGAGCGCCACGAGCTCCTGCGCCTGCGGCGACTCCTTCCACTGAGGTCGATACTTCCACTGAGGTCGATACCCGGGGCGGACTCACGTCTGCTGTCGCGGACATGAGTGTCGCGGGTCGTACCGCCGGCTGGCGACCGCCTTGCGGGTCTGGTGGCTTGCGACTGGTTCACGATCAGTGAGAAACGGTCCACGAATCGCGTGATTCGTGGACCGTTTCGCGTGCCAGACCAGGGACCGTTGATCAACTTCGCCGTGGCTGCGGCCACGATTGGGGCGGGTTTCTGCGAGGCAGTGGAGCTTTTCCAGGCGCGGCGTACCTGAAATGCTCCACTGCTCCCTGGGTCCCACAGGTGATCACGGGCGGCCGCGCTCGAGAGCTCCGAGGAAGATCGGATTCGTGAAGGCCACCATCGGCTCGAACGGCGCGGGGACGTCGGGCATCCGGCGTACCTCCGCGCGGACGTACTTCGAGACGGCGGCGGTCGTCGTCCAGGACATGGTTCCGTCGCCGCTGTCAGGAAGGGCCAGCTGCGCCAGTGCTCCCTCGTCGGTGACGAAACGCACGAAACCACCCGGCACTCCGCGTACCGCCAACTCCACGCGTACCTCGTCGGACTCCGAGACGTCCAGGCGTTCAGCGATCCCCGCCGAGCGCCCGCCACCAGCCGCCGTGAACGCCAACTCGACCGCTGACGACTCCGTGACATAGCTGCGACCCGCCCGGACGCCCGCGAGGATCGCGTCCCGGGTGAGGTCGTCCGCGAGCACCACCGTCTGCCCGAGCCCGATGGTCTGGCCGTCGTGGTGGGAGTCGCTGCTTCCGATCGCCGGCAGCCAGTGGCCGCCCGTCGCGACGAGCCCGGCGTCCCACTGGCGAAGTGACACCTCGTCGTCGGGGGTCCAAGGGCCGTTCCAGACCTCCACCGCGTCGAAGCCCTCGAAGCCGAACTTCCAGGCGCACCCCACGAAGGGACAGTACGGATGCGCGGCGATCGCGAGCGCGTCGTGCCGGTGGATCTCGTCGAGGACGCGGGGGAGTACGCCGTCCAGCGCGCGGTAACGCCAGTCGATCCAGGTGCCCGGCGGCAGGCCGGCCGCGACGAAGTGGCCGTTGCGGGTCGTGACCTCCTCGCCGTCGATGATCAGCAGGTCGTCGCGGGCATGCTGCCCCCAGATACCGGCGGCGGAGGGGGTGTTGTGTTCGGACGACACCATGAAGTCCAACCCGGCTGACCGCGCGGCGGCGACAACTTCCTCGGGTTGCCAGTGCCCGTCAGAGTGCACCGTGTGGAGGTGGAGGTCGCCGCGGTACCACGCCCGTCCCCGGCCATTCGCGCGTCGTGGCGCGTGGGAGGGTACGAACGCCCGCCCCGGTGTGCCCCGGTGCAGCGTCACCTCCAGGCGATACGCCAGTCCTTGTGGCGCGACGGTGTAGGGGCCCAGCAGGACGTGCCAGATGCCGGCGTTGACGGGACCCGGCAGGTATCCGGGCGTCGCGTGGGTGGCGCTGATGCTGAAGGAGTCGCGGGCACCACCCGACCAGCCGCGGAAGCCGGTCGTGGCGTCGAGGTCGTGGCCACGTTCGTCGAAGATGCCGATGTCGAGCACGTTGCCGGGTCGTCCCGGCGGCGGACTCGGGGTGTCGTAGCTGTAGCGGACGGAGATCTCACGGACTCCGGACGAGACCTCCACCGGTACGTACACCCAGTCCGGCGCGCCCGGCTCGATGCGGCCCTCGATGATCTGGACGTCCGTGGAAGAGGCGGGGTCGGGGGAGTCGCCGTGGTCGGCCGATGGGGGAGTCACGAAGTCGAGTATGGACGCAGCGACCGGCCGGCTACCCGCGACGACGCGGAGGATCGGGGAGAAGGGCCGCCACAGGCCCTCCGGCTGGTAGCGGCGGTCCGCTCATCGCAGCCGCTGACCGAGCGCCGTGATCAGCCGGGTGAGGAGCCGTTCCGGACGGCGTGACCGGGTGTCGGAGTCCCGGCGTGCCGGCAGGTCCTCCTCGAGCGGTTCGGGTGTCTGCTTGGCGCGGAAGCCGCGAGCCCGCGCCTCCCGCAGATACCGCTCGGTGAGGGAGGAGGCGCCGTGACCCGGGCGTAGCCGCTCCGCGCGCTCAAGCCAGGCCTGCGCGTGCTGGACGGCCGTCACCTGGTCGAGGGGCCGCCGCTGGTCCGCCAGGAGGAGGCCGGCCAGGTCCGGCGCGACGAGCACCGCGGATCCGAGGTGCTGCAGGCACCGTGCCTCACCATGCTGGTCGGCGAGTTCGGCGAACCGCGTCCAGGCCCGCTGCCACATCGCGACGGCCACCGGCGCACGTCCCTGCATCCACGCGGCGATCCCACGGAGTTCGGTCACGTGCGCCTCGCCCGCGGTGTCGTTACTTTCCTGTGCACGGGTTTCGGCGAGATCCAGCCGGTCGAGCGCGCGATCGGGCTGGCCCTGGCGGAGGTAGACCACGGCCATCGACAACAGGGTCGTGACCTCGCCGGCGATGTCCTTACGCGGAAGCCGCACCCAGGTGCGTTGCAGCGCGCGCTCGGCTTCGGCGAGTTCGGTGCCCGCGGCCGTGGGATTGTCGGCATGTTCGGCTCGGGCCAGGCGGAGGAGCGCCTGCTCGTGATGGTGGCGAGCGCGCAAAGCCCAGCTGGTCCGGTCGGGGCGGCGGCGCAGGCCAGCGACCTTATGGAGGGTGTGCTGGGCCCCGTCATGGTCCCCAGCCGCGCGACGGACCGCGGCGAGCCTGGTCGCGGCCAGTCGCCGGAGATCGGGTCGGTCCGTGTCCTCCGCGAACGCCACCATCATGGCGTGCACGAGGTCGGCCCCGAACGTCTGGTGCTGCCTGACGTACCACCTGTCGAGCGCGTCCGCCAGACGGGCGAGGTCGTCGAGCATCAGCGGAAGGAGCGGACCTTTGCGGTCGTCGGTGGCCTGCGCGGTGTAGTCGACGGTGGCCAGGGCACGCAGCGGGGGCTCCTCCGTCTGGAACCAGCGCCGTGCCGACACCGCGTGTGTCGCGTCGTCGAGCAGCATCACCCACCGGTCGGCGAGATCGGCGTACCGCTGGACGAGGGACGGGAGGGCCGCGCGTACGGCGGTACGGCGGTCCTCCGGGAACTCGGTGCGGGCGACCGCTCGCCGGACCTCCGCCGGCATGCGGTAGCGACCCACGCTCGAGGTGCGTACGACGCTCCGGAGTCCGAGTTCCTGGAGCGGATCGATGACGTCGACGTCGGGTGGCCTGGCTGGTTCCTCGGGGGCGGTGCCGTCGGGTTGGTCGAGGGACTCGGCCAGGTCGTCGAGTCCGTGGCGGACCGCCTCCATCGCCTCGACCGTGAGTTCGGCGACGGGTAGGTCGGCGAGTGCCCGCGCGAGCAGGCGCGCCTTCCTCGACATGCTGTCGCGGGTACGCCAGAGGATCGCCTCCCAGACCCGCTCCATCGGATCGACGCCAGGACTCGTCCGCGCCAGAAAGTCGCGCAGCTCGAGCGGCGTCCAGTGACTGCCCGGTCGGGTCACCTCGCGGGCAAGGTCGTGCACCGCGCCCGGCCGACCGCCGCAGACCGTGAGGACGTCGCCCAGCCACTGATTGGTGGAGCTCGTCCACTCCACGGAGGTGGACGCGTCGTCGGCCGCGGCCTGCGACCGGTCCGTATGCGCGTTGAGCTGGTCCCGCCAGATCCGGTGGAGTTCAGCAGGTGCGAGGTCGTCCAGCTCCACGGACCCGCCGGGGAACGCGGCTCCGACGCCCGGCCCGCCCGCGACGACGAGGAGCGGGTGGTTGCCGGCTTTCGTCCACTCCTGGATCAGCCAGGCGACCTGTTCCGGGCGCGCGACGTTGTCGAGGACGAGTACGGCGGGTGGTTCCGACAGCTTCTGGAGCAGCCGGCGGGCCGCCGCGGCCAGGGCAGGTGGGTCCTCGCCGGATGGCTCGGCCGATTGGTACACCGCGAGCAGCATGGCGGCGATGGTCGGCCCGTCGTCCGGGGACAGCGTCGACCAGCCTCTGAGGTCGAACGGCGCGGTCCTGGCCTGTTCCGCGTGTCCTTGGGCGATGAGATTGTGCACCACCGCCGCGACGACGGCGGAACTCCCGCTTCCGGGCGGACCGGTGACCGCGACGGCACCGTTGCTGAGCACCAGGTCGACGGCCCGGCGTACCGCGTCGTCACGGCCATGGAGCGCCGGCCTCGCGCGAAACCACGACGGGCGTACGGGCGGGCCGGGCGCGACCAGGTCGGCGTCCAGGTCACGGGCGTCGCCACGGCGGTGCGCCAGGTAGCGGCCGACGCCCCAGATGACGAGGAGGAGCGCGAAGATCGCGATCCCCAGGACGTTGAGGAGCTGGTTGATCGGGCCGAGGTACTCGCTGCCGCTGAGGACGCCCGCCAGCAGGTCGGAGGCGAGACCGCTGAGGAAGATGCCGGCCAGCGCGGCGCCACCGACGAAGGCGTTGCGCACGATGCCTGACCGGGGTTCGATGAGGACCCGTGCGGCCGGTGGCGCCGCTGGCGGCGGGGTGCGCTGCTGCGCCAGCGGCGGCGGTCCGGGCATTGCACCTGTTCCGGGCGCCGGAGCGGTCGGCCCTCCGGGCGGCGCGGCGGGTGTGGTGGGCGTCGCCGGTCCTGTCGGTGCGGTTGCCGGCGAAGCGTCCGGCGCAGGGTCATTGGGCGCGCTCACCTGAGGAGTCCTCCGGTCAGTCCCGGCACCACCCAGCGCCGCCATGTGCCGAGCAGGACGACGACAGGAACGAGGCCCGAGAGGAGCGCACTCGCGGCCACCGTGCCGGCCGAGGCGGAGAACTGCCGGGCCTCGCCCCACAGCACCAGGGTCAGCGGGCTCGATCCGGGCCCGCTGATGAAGAAGCTGATCACGAAGTCGTTCCAGACCGAGACGAACTCCAGAACTGCCATGGCGACCAGGGCCGGTCCGGCGCGATCCCAGATCCGCCGGAGTCCGGTGAGCGGGCCGGTCTGCCCGAGCAGCGCGTCGAGCGCCGGTCTGTCGGGCGCCGAGATGAGGGCGGCCCGTACGACCAGGACGGCCAGGGGGAGCCCGGCCGCCGCGTGAACGACGATCAACGGCAAACGCGAACCAGCCAGGCCGAGGGCGGTGAAAGCCTCCCGCAGGGGTACGACGTACATCTGCACCGGAGCGACCGACAGCACGGTGAGGAACGCGACCAGGACCTTCGCGACCTGGGACGGCACCGTGATCGCGAGCGCGGGCGCCGCGAAGACGGTCACCACCACGAGGACGGCGGTGGCGCCGAGGGCGACCGCCAGCGTGGAGGCGAGCGAGCTGACCAGGCCGGCGGCGGAGACCTGGCGGATCGATTCGAAGGACAGGCCGTCAACGCCGGCGTTCCACCAGCCGACGGCCCCCGCGTCTGACGGGCTGTGCAGCGCGGTGGCGACGAGCACGAGGACGGGGAACGCCCACAGCAGGCAGACGACGAAGCCGACCACGACGCTCCAGCGGCGGGCCCGGGGACGTCCCGGCGGGTCCGCGCGCCGCCACCACGGAGGGGTCTTGGGTACGCGGCGCGGACGCCCCATGGCCCGGCTCAAGAGCAGAGCCAAGGCGGCCAGTCCGCAGAACAACGCCACCGCGAGGGCCGCCGGCCGGCCCGGATCGACGGACTTGGCGGTGAGGCGCCACCAGTGCAACGCGACGGTGTCCACCTCGTCCTGCATGGGTCCCGGTGTGGCGATGAGGACGAGGTCGAAGAGCCGGGCGGCCGCGACCACCAGGGTGAGGAGGATGATCCCGCCGACCGGTTTCAGCAGGCCTACGATGGCCCAGAGTCGCGGACCGGCACTCTTCTCGACCAGGGCGCGGCGCAGGACGTCCTCGGGGACCGTCCGTAGGCCGGCACGGAACAACGAGACCGCGAAGCCGAGCCAGCTCCACGCGAACGCCGACACGAGGACGAACCAGATCAGGGTCGGGCCGAGCCAGACCGGCGGGCTTTGGTTGAAGACCGCGGTCACAATCGCGCTCACGGTGCCGCGTTCGGGCGTCGGGTCGAAGATCAGGCGGAACGCCGCTCCCGAGGCAAGGGCCGACGCGCCAAAGGGCAGCACCAGGATCCCCATGAACGCGAGCCACCAGCGCTCGACCCGCCGGCTCATCACCGCGAGCCAGAAGGCGATGATCACCAGTGCGGCCACGACCGCCACCCAGACGGCGGTGTGGAGGAGCGCCCGCGACGACGCCTGGTCGGTGACGATCGCGACGAAGTTTCCGAGGCCGTACCACTCCTCAGAGCGGAACGCCCAGATCGTCGTACGGACCATCGGGGCGACGAGCAGCACCAGCACCATGGCGGCCGGAAGACTGAGGAGGTATCTGAGGATCCGCCGTGGCGGCCCGCCCGACACGAGCCGTCCGCTCATCGCCCGGCCGGTGACTTCGAGGCGCAGGCCGCGGTGCGTCTCAAGAGCCATCAGGGCTCCCGCCGTCGCAGCCGTTGATTCCCCGCGCGCGCTGGCTCCGCACCAGATCGCGGCGCTCCACCTCGCGGGCGTTGTCGCCGGACTGCGCGTCCTCGACGGCGAGAAGCGCCTTGATCGCACGGTCGGTGGCGGCCTCGATCCGCTCGGCGTGCCCGTCACCAACCTCCGCGAGGAAGTCCTGCAACACCCGAAAGAGCCCTTCGCTGGATCCCACCGCGCCCAACTGGTCGGCGAGGTCGAAGTGGAACGGCATTGTGTGGACCTGCCGCGCGAACGGCTCGATCTCCTTGGAGTAGCCGTCCTGGGAGGCTCGGAGGTCGGCGGCGATGAAGCCGCCGGCCCGCATCCATTCCAGCGGTGCGGACGGATTCGCGAGCCTCGCCAGCAGGTCCTTCGCCTGCTCGCTGGCGGGACGGGTCAGAACCATCACATCGCCGCCGGCCACGAGCGGCTGGCCGCAGTCGAGCGCGGGGAAGGCGAAGATGCCGACGTCGTCGGAGGCCCGCCGTCGACTCAGGTCGAAGCGGTCGACGATGGGTTCGGCGAAGTCGGGCGCGACCACCATGGCGGCCCGGTGGTAGCGGAAGACCTCGAGCACCGCGTCTGGGAACTGCTGTACCAGTGACTTACGCACCCCGCCGGCCAGGGCGCGAGACGGTGCCCACATTTGCCCGAGCAGCTGGAAGGCGGCCCGCACGTCCGCGGTGTCCCAGGGGCGCGGTGCGCTCGCCGCGCTGAGCTGGTCGTAGGCGCTGGGCGAGTGTCCGAGCAGGACGTTCTCGAAGAAGCCGGTGAGCATCCACCCGTCAGCGCCGCCGAGCGCGAGCGGCGCCACACCCGACTCGATCAGCTTCGCGTTGATCCCGAGCCAGTCCTGCCACGTCTCCGGAGGGCTGAGCCGGTGGCGTTTGAACAGATCCGTGCGATACCAGACCAGCGACTTGTGCGCGAGCTTGAACGGCAGTCCGTACGGGAGGGTCTCGCCCGTCCGAGGGTTGCGGTGGAACAGCAGCGACCGCCAGCCCGCGGAGTATCGCGGCTGACCGCCCTCCTCTTGCCAGAGGCCAGGCGACAGAGGTTGCAGCGAGTCCAAGCTCTCGCCGACCAGACCCGGGCGCGGGAGCATGACGAGGTCGAGTCGGCCCGCGCCACGCCCGGTGAGCGCGTAGGAGATGTCGTCTCCCAGCGGGACCAGATCGACCCGGTAGTTCCGCTTCTTGAAGCCAGGAAGGGAGTCCAGCCGGCCGAGGACCCGCCGGAACGCCGCGAGCTCGTCGGCGCTCCAGCTCACCGCGACCTTGACGCCCGGCCCCGGATTCACCAGGTCGGTGGCGAGCGAGCAGCCGGGCAGGCTGGCGGCGAGGGGGAGGAGCGCCGCGCCGCGCAGGAGGGTACGCCGACTGCTGCCGGGTGTGGCGCGGCCCGCGTCCGGAGAGCTGGTCCCGGGAGGTCGTGGGTCAACCAACGGGCACACCGCCGCGACCGGACGCCTTGCCGAGCCCTTCGATGCCCTGCGGCTCGAGCCCGATCGGGTCGTCGTCGAGCTCCCGGGCCCGGGCGGCGTCGGTGGTGATGAGGAGGACAGCCACGTCGGTGAAGAGCGCGGAAGGATCCGCGGACGCCGCCAGGCCGAGCCGCCGGCGCCGCAGGTCGAGTACGGCGTCCCAGGTGGGCAGGCCCGCGGCGTCTTCGAGGACGACGGCACTGGGCTCCCAGCCCAGGGCGAGCGCGAGACCGGCGAGCCGGCGTTCGGTCGGGTCGAGGTCTTCGGGACACGCGTCGAGCAGGCCCAACAGTCCGCACGAGGAAGCGATTTCCGAGACCATCGCCGCGGCGAGCGGCTGCGAGATCCGCGCGGTTGGGCACTGCGCGTGCAGCATGTTGCCGAGGAGCGCGAGCTCGGGCATCAGGCCGCCGCTCGCCGGGACCAACCGGATCCGGCAGTGCTTGCTACCGCGCTTGGTCAACCGGTGGCGCCGCCTCCGCCGGTGGTCGGTGTGCTGTTCGCCGACATGCGTGTCGTCGACGAGGACCATCCCGCGGGCGGGTTTCGTCAACCCCACAACGGCGTTCGCCAAGTCGTGGACGGCCTGCTGGTGACGCACGATGGCGGCGCGTACGGTGCCCGCGGGTACGTCGAGATCCAGCGTCGTACACACACCAGCGACGGTGAAGTCATCCAGTCGCAAGCCGACCATGCCGCTCCCGTCCGGCGGGGCCGCGCCGCCCCGACCGGGTCATGGTTTCGCCGGTCTCCGGCGCCGCGAGGGCACACCCCACCCAGAGCACTTGAGCCACCGGGTTGGGCACGGTACCGAACAGTCATCCCACCTTAGGTGACGAGACTGTGCCTCCGCAGGATCTGGAGCGCCGGCGCAGGCGGTGGAGTTGATCAACGATGCCGGAAGCGGACAGCTCAGGTCGCGGCGTCGTGAAGGTAGCGGGAGGCGACTTGGCGGAGGTGTCTCGGCTTCTAAGCCGACACTCCTCCGCCAAGCCATCGCAGCCTCGGTGGGCGATCCCGCATAGTGAGCAAGTTTCAACCCAGACCAAGATCACTTCGGGGAAAGAGTCCACGCCCCGCGCGGAACGTGGGCCACTTCCCCGAAATGATCTTCTTCAAAACTCGTCGTCATCTCGCGCGTCTGGTCGTGATGGCGTGTGCGTCGTGAGGAGTTGCCGCGTGAGGTGCGGAATGTGCCGCGCCTGCTGGGGATTCCCGCATGAGGTCGCACTGAGGGAAGTCCGCGCACTCCTTGCGCGACCTCCAAGCCGCCAGGCGGCGGATCTCCTACCCGAACGCCACCGGCGTGAGGTCGGGGTCCGCGAGGTCGGCGTCCAGCGGATGCACCGGGCGGACGACGTGTTGGTACTCAAGCGCGCCGAGGTCCTGGTTGACACCGCCCGGTGTGAGCGCCAGCACCCAACCCTTCGCCGCCTGGTAGAGGTCGGGCTGGAGGTAGCCGATCTTGACCGCTGTCAGGTCGTGCTTGGCCGGGTCGAGGCCGAGGGCTTCCAGTCCGGAGACGTAGTGGAAGGGCTTGCGCCGGCTGGTGAGCACCGCCGAGACTCCGCCGGACCTGACGACGGCGATGTCGCCGCCCACCGCGTCGTCACGCTCGACATGGGTGACCCGTCCGGTGAGGGTCACCGGGTCGCCGCCACCGAAGACGCCGCCTACCTCGACGGTCACCTCACCACCAACGCCGGCCTCCACGCAGGTCCGCACCGCCTCCGGCGCGACGCAGCTGGCCCAGATGGCCGTGCGTTCTCCGGACGCCAGGGCCGGCGTGGCGAGCAGTTCTCCGAGCAACCAGCCGACGTCGTTGGATCCGCCTGCGGTGGGGTTGTCGCCGGAGTCGCTGACGAAGAACGGCCGCTGGTCGGACTCGAAGGCCTCCGCGATGCACCAGTCAGCCGGACCGGTGGGCGCACAGAACTCGAAGCCGTTGCGGGCCTCCCACCAGGCGCGAGCGATCCGGTTGGCCTGCGCCGTCACGACCTCGCGGTCGGTGCCTGAGACGACGACGGTGGCGGCGGAACGGGGCTCGTCAGCCCAGGCGTACCCGACCCAGAGCGCGGCGTCCAGCACGCCGGGCAGGCGTTCGGTCTCCTCCAGCGAGGCGTAGATCGACTGCGCAGGCTCGACCCGGGTGCTGGTCTTCTCACCAGGCAGGAGCACCGGCACGCGTACCCACGCCCGCACCGGACGGATGCCCTCGGTGAGGCAGTGGACGAGGTTGCGGACGGCCCGCTCACGGGTCTCGACGTAGTCGATGTGCGGCGCCGTGCGGAACGCCGTGAGCAGGTCGAGGGTGCTGACGAGGTCACGGGAGACCTGACCGTGCAGGTCCATCGACGCTGACATGAGGCAGTCGGGGCCGACCAGCTCGCGGATCTTCGCCGCGAGCCCAGCTTCGGCGTCCCGCCGCCCGTCCACGGCCATCGCACCGTGGATGTCGAAGTAGAACCCGTCGAACGGCGCCTCGGCCTGCGCCGCGCGCAGCCGGTCGAGAATTTCCGTCTCGAGCGCGTCATAGGTCTCGGGAAGCACCTGCCCACCGGGGAGTGCCGAGGCCTGGAGCAGCGGAACGAACTCGACGTCCGGCTGACCGGGCAGGTGCCAGTCGGTCAGGAACGGATAGCGGTCGGTGAGGTCCGTACCCCGGACGACCCGGAAGTCGTCCAGCGCGGTCCGGTGCGGTGCGAACGTGCTTGATTCGGTAGAGATCCCAGCGATGCCGATGCGGTAGGTCATGGGCGGAGTTCTACACCAGGGATGTTTCGGTACGACATCGAGTTGGGCCGCGGGGCTCGCTCAGGGGAGGGCGTAGAACCGCCGGGCGGTGCCGCCGAAGATCGACGCGCGTTCGGTGGTCGTGAGGTGGGCGGTGAGTTCCTCCGCGGCCATTGTCCAGTCGCCGTACGACGAGGCGAGCAGGCAGACTGGCCAGTCGGATCCGAACATCACCCGGTCGGGCCCGAACGCCTCGAGGACGACGTCGACATACGGGCGCAGGCTCGCGACGTCCCAGGTGGCCCAGTCGGCTTCGGTGACGAGGCCGGACAGCTTGCAGCTGACGTTCGGGTGGCCCGCGAGGGTCCGGATCTGGTCCGCCCATGGCGCAAGCTCTCCGCGCGCGATCGCCGGCTTGGAGCAGTGGTCGAGGACGAACGACGTCTCCGGCAGGTCGGCGACCGTCGCCTGGACGGCGGGCAGCTGGACCGGGATGGTGAGGAGTTCGTACCGGAGTCCGGCATCGGTCACCGCCCGCAGGCCGCGACGGACGTCAGGGCGGCAGAGCCAGGCGGGATCGTCCTCGCTTTGGACGCCGTGGCGGATGGCGCGGAGGTGGTCACCGCCCGGCGCTTCGGCGAGCGCCGCCAGGTCCTCGGCAACCGACGCGGAGGTGAGGTCGACCCATCCGGTGACGGCACCCACCAGGTCGCTGGCGGCGGCGAGTGCCAGGAACTCCCGCGTCTCCGCGATCTCACCCAGGGTCTGGACGAGGACGGTGCTGGTGATCCCGGCCGCCTGAACGTGGGGTGCGAGGTCGGTGAGCCCGAAGCTGCGGTTGATCGGTGCCATCGCCGCGCCGGTGATCCACGGCTCGGCCCGGACCGTGAGGTCCCAGACGTGATGATGGGCGTCGACCCGGGCCGGTGCGAGTTCGCTGGCGTTGCCGGGCGTACCGGATCCGGGCTCAGTGGCCATAGCGGTGCACCCCTGCTGCGGCTAGCTCGTCCCAGAGCGTGTCGGGGATGGCGTACTCCATCATCGCGAGGTTCTCGTCCAGCTCCGCGACACTCCGGGCGCCGGTGAGGATGGTGGCGACCGCGGGGTGCGCGAGCGGGAACTGGATGGCCGCCGCCTTGAGCGGAACGCCGTGCTCCGCACAGATGTCGGCGAGCTTCTGCGCCTGCGCGACCAGCTCCGCCGGAGCCTCGACGTAGTTGAACGTCGCGCCCGGGCGCGGGTCCGCGAGGAGGCCGGAGTTGTAGACGCCACCGATCACGATCGAGGTGCCCCGGTCGAGGCAGGCGGGTAGGAGGTCGGCCTCACCCGACTGGTCGAGCAGGGTGTAGCGGCCGGCAAGGAGTACCGCGTCGATCTCGGTCTCCCTGACGAACCTCGTGGGTATCCGCGACTGGTTCATGCCGACACCGATCGCTCCGACGACGCCCTGTGCGCGCAGCTCGTGGAGGACGGGGTAGGCGGTGGTGAGCGCCGCCTCCTCGTGGTCGTCGGGGTCGTGGATGTAGACGATGTCGACCGCGTCCATGCCGAGGCGTTCCAGGCTCTCCTCCAGCGACCGCCGGATCCCGTCAGCGGTGTAGTCGTAGATCGCCTCCGACGGTGGCGCGTCGGCGTAGCCGTCGGACGCACCGTCGGGGTTGTCCACGATCAGCCGGCCCACCTTGGTCGAGAGCGCGTACGACGAGCGGCCGGCATCGGCCAGCGCGGCGCCCACCCGGCGCTCGGAGACGCCGTGGCCGTAGAGCGGTGCCGTGTCCACGTAGGTGAGGCCCGCGTCGAGCGACGCCTGGACCACCGCGGCGGCCACGTCGTCCTCGACGTGGGTGAAGAGACCACCCAACGGCGCCGTACCAAGGCCAAGGCGGGTGACCTCGACGTCGCTTCGACCCAGCCGGTGCCGCTGGGTGGACCGTGGAAACGTCATGCGAGATCCTCTCGGCTTGGTGGCACGCTAGGGGGTGGTGGGGCGTGGCGAAGCCGCGCTGGGGGCGGAACGCTGACACCGGATCCTAGTGTCCGCCACGGCTGGCCCATTTTGTCCACCGCGGCCTCGAAGGGGTCCGGGACCGGCGACACTGGGTGGGCATCCAGAGGGTTGTGATGCGTACGCCGATCGCAGCCCGCCGTGCTGTGTCGCGCACTCCAGCTTGCGCTCGAAGGAGACCGAGTGACGAAAGTCGTTGCAGTCGACGTCCATGACGTGCGGTTCCCTACGTCCTTGGGTCTGCATGGTTCGGACGCCATGAACCCCGACCCTGACTATTCCGCGGCGTACGTCGTGCTCCGGACCAGTGACGGTCCGGAGGGGCACGGCTTCGCGTTCACCATCGGACGGGGGAACGAGGTCCAGTGCGCGGCGATCCGCGCGCTCGCTCCGGCCCTGGTCGGGCGGGACGTCGAGGCGATCTGCGGCGACTTCGGCAGCGTCTACCACGAACTCGTCTACGACTCGCAGTTTCGCTGGCTTGGCCCCGAGAAGGGCATCATGCACATGGCGATCGGGGCGGTCGTCAACGCGGTCTGGGACCTTGCCGCCAAGCGCGCCGGCAAGCCGGTCTGGAAGCTGCTGGCCGACATGACGCCGGACGAGATCGTCGGGTTGGTCGACTGGCGCTACCTGAGTGACGCGCTGACCCCCGACGAGGCGCTCGACCTGCTCAAGAAGGCCGAACCCGGTCGCGCCGACCGTGAACGCCGGCTCCGCGCCGAGGGGTTGGCGGCGTACACCACCACACCGGGCTGGTTGGGGTACGACGACGCGACCGCCGAGCGGCTGGCCCGGGAGGCCGTCGCGCAGGGATTCCGGCAGATCAAGCTCAAGGTGGGCCACAACCTCGACGACGACCGCCGCCGGCTGGCGGTGGCGCGCAAGGCCGTGGGACCGGAGATCCGGATCGCCGTCGATGCCAACCAGTGCTGGGACGTCGCCGACGCCGTGTCCTGGGTGGGGCAGCTGCGGGAGTTCGACCCGTGGTGGGTCGAGGAACCCACCTCACCTGACGACGTGCTCGGCCACCGCGCCATCCGGGACGGCATCGCGCCGATCAAGGTCGCGACCGGCGAGCACGCCCAGAACCGCGTCGTCGTCAAGCAGCTGTTGCAGGCGGGGGCGATCGACATCCTCCAGCTGGACGCGGCCCGGGTCGGTGGCGTCAACGAGAACGTCGCCATCCTGTTGCTGGCCGCGAAGTTCGGCGTACCCGTATGTCCGCACGCGGGTGGAGTCGGGCTCTGCGAGATGGTGCGGCACCTCGCGATGTTCGACGAGGTGGCGGTGGCGGGCCACACACCGGACCGGGTCGTGGAATTCGCCGATCACCTGCATGAGTACTTCGTCGACCCGGCGGTGATCCGGAACGGCGCGTACGTCGCGCCGGACGTGCCGGGGTTCTCGGCGCAGATGCGGCCCGAGGCGCTGGAGCGGTTCCGCTTCCCCGACGGCCCTGCCTGGTCTGGTTCCTGAACGTCGCGGTCTGGACCGGCGTCGATGGTGGCGCCGGTCCTTTCCTGGGCGGGGCCCCTCGGCCACGAGCGCGGGTGAAGGGGTCCCTCCACCCGACGGGCGATGGCGACGGGTCAGCTGGTGACCTTGACCACCTTGCCGGAGGAGCCGTCGACGACGGTCCGGTCGCCCAAGGGGCGGTCAAGACGGACCGTCGTGGACTTGTCCTGGATGACCTGGACGCAGCTGAGCTTCTGGTCAGACGGCTGGGGCTTGCGCCGGTGGAGCGAGATGGTTACGGCGTCAGCACGCTGGTCGACCTTGGCCTCGCGGAGGCCAGGGGCGCACGGGGTCGACAGTGTGTAGCTGACCGTGAGGGTCTGGCCTGACTTGGCTCCGGTCACGGCGCTGATCGGGATCAGCGGCGACCAGGTCCCGTCATCCGGCGGCGCGGCGGGCGGCATGCCCGGAACCGTCTTCTTGTCCGACTCGGAAGGGACCGGCCCAGCGGTGGGTGAGCCCGTGGGCGTGCCCGCCTCAGTTGGGGACGCGGTGGCCGACGGCTCGGGCGTACCCCCGGATCCGACGGTCACCTCCGCGCCACACGACATGAGCAGGAGGCCGGCGGACACGAGCGCGGCTGCCCTGAGGAGATGGGTGGCGCGAGGCTTCATGGCTGCCTCCAGCAGGTCGATCGCCGACAGTTCAAGGAACGTACGCCAGGTGAGACGCGGTCGCCTGAACGCGGGTTCCGAGGGGTTGCGGCGCTCGCTGAATGATCACGTATACGTGGTCATTACCAGCTTCACGTGGTGTCGACACCATGTGAGGCATGCAATGACCACGTATACGTGGTCATTCAGGCCGCCACACTGAGCTGCCGGTTGTCCCGGTCGCGCCCGCTGCCTGGGTATGGTGGCCGCACCCCGGTTGGCCCGGATGACGAGGACCAGGTTGTCCATGGCACCGGCCGGCGTGGCCAGACCCGCCGCCTCACCGTTCCGTCCCACCACGTACCCACATGAAGGGCGCATCCTGTGCGAATCGCGGTCACCGGATCGATTGCCACCGACCATCTCATGACGTTCGACGGCAAGTTCCGCGACTCCCTGGTTGTTGACCAGCTCGACAAGATCTCGCTGTCCTTCCTGGTCGAGGAACTCGAGGTGCGGCGCGGCGGCTGTGCGGCCAACATCGCCTTCGGCATGGCCTGCCTCGGCCTGCGGCCGGTGCTCGTCGGCGCCGTGGGCCAGGACTTCGACGACTACCGCGCGTGGTTGGAACGCCACGGCGTCGACTGTGACAGCATCCACGTCTCCGAGCTCAAGCACACGGCGCGGTTCGTGTGTACGACGGACTCGACGCACGCCCAGATCGCGACCTTCTACACCGGTGCGATGGCCGAGGCCCGTCAGATCGAGCTGGCTCCGGTCGCGGCCCGGATGGGCGGGCTCGACCTGGTGGTGGTCGGCCCCAACGATCCGGCGGCGATGGTCCGGCACACCGAGGAGTGCCAGAGCAAGGGGTACGCCTTCGCCGCGGACCCGTCCCAGCAGCTCGCCTGGTCCGATGGTGACCTGATCCGGTCGCTCCTCGACGGTGCGACGTACTTCTTCTCGAATGAGTACGAAGCCGCTCTGACAGAGCAGAAGACCGGCTGGTCCGCCGACGAGATCCTCTCCCGCGTCCAGGTCCGTATCACCACACTGGGTGCCAAGGGGGTCCGTATCGACCGCAAGGGGGAGCCGCCGATCCAGGTTGGCTGCCCGCCTGAGGAGCGCAAGGCTGATCCGACCGGCGTCGGCGACGGCTTCCGGGCCGGCTTCCTCGCGGGGATCGGCTGGGGCCTCAGCATGGAGCGGGCGGCACAGGTGGGATGTCTGCTCGCGACCCACGTCATCGAGACGACGGGGACGCAGGAGTACGCCCTCCTGCCGGCGACGTTCCTGACCCGCCTGGCACAGGCGTACGGCGACAGTGCGGCGACCGACGTCGAGGCCCTCCTGCTCCACCGGCCGGCCGAGCCGGAGCTCGGGTAGGGCTGTGGGCACGCCCGAGGGCGCGACGCGCCGCACCCGCCGTGCGGTGGGGTGCGTCACCGAGCCGGGGAGTCCTCCGAGTAGGGTTCTGTCGCTGATACGAGGTTGCATCGCGGTCCGCCGGACAGTCCCGACTGTCGGTGACGTGCGGGTCCGAAGGGAGAAAGGCATCCCGTGAGGTCGAACGCTGGCGAACGCTCGCCACGCCGTGTCCTACGCAGGGCCTCCGTGGCGTCTCTTGCGGGGTTCGTGGTGCTGCTGGCGAGCGGGTGCTCCGCCCAGGAGCTTGATACGTGGAAGCGTGTCGGCATGCCGCCCCCGGCCAGTGACCGGGCCACCCACACGCTGAGCCTGTGGCAGGGAGCCTGGATCGCCGCGCTGGCCGTCGGCGTGCTCGTGTGGGGACTCATCATCTGGGCGGTCATCGCCTACCGCCGCCGTGACGACTCGGTCCCGCCCCAGACGCGCTACCACCTGCCGATCGAGATCCTCTACTCCGCGGTCCCGTTTGTCATCATCGCGGTGCTCTTCTACTTCACGATCCGCGACCAGAACGCCATCCTGAAGGTCGACAAGGAGCACCCGCCGGCCAACGTCGTCAACGTCATCGGCCAGCAGTGGAGCTGGACCTTCAACTACCTCGAGAACCCCGAGGTCGGCACCACGGTCTGGGAGACCGGGACGCCTGGGGAGCTCCCGACGCTCTATCTCCCGGTCGGTGAGAAGGTCGGGTTCAAGCTGAACTCCCCGGATGTCATCCACTCGTTCTTCGTCCCGGCGTTCCTGTTCAAGCTGGACGTCATTCCGGGCAAGGAAAACTACTTCGAGCTCACCCCCACCAAGGAGGGCGAGTTCGCCGGCAAGTGTGCGGAGCTGTGTGGCGTACTCCACTCGCGGATGCTCTTCACGGTGCACGTGGTGAGCAAGCAGGAGTACATCGCCCACCTCAGGGAGCTCAAGGCCAAGGGACAGACCGGTGAGGTCACCGGAGGCGCGCATTCGACGACCCAGCAGGGCCTCGAATCCGGGAGCCGTGCTGCTGAGGGAGTGACCAAGTGACGATTCTCGGCGAACGCCCGGCGACGACCGCGGTCGGCGCCGCTCCCCAACGGAAGCGGTCCGCTGGCCGGATCCTGGTCTCGTGGATCACGAGCACCGATCACAAGGTCATCGGGAACCTCTACCTCATCACGTCCTTCGCGTTCTTCCTCGTCGGTGGGCTGATGGCCCTCCTCATGCGGTCGGAGCTGGCGCGACCGGGCATGCAGGTCCTCGGCCAGGCCAAGGGTGAGGAGATCTTCAACCAGCTCTTCACGATGCACGGCACGATCATGCTGTTCCTCTTCGCGACCCCGCTCTTCGTGGGCTTCGCGAACGTGATCATGCCGCTGCAGATCGGGTCGCCCGACGTGGCGTTCCCGCGGCTCAACATGTTCAGCTACTGGCTGTTCCTGCTGGGCGGTCTCATCGTGCTGTCGGGGTTCCTCGCGCCGGGCGGTGCGGCCGACTTCGGCTGGACCGGCTACGCGCCCCTGTCCGACGCGGTCCGGTCACCGGGCGTCGGTGGTGACCTGTGGGTCATGGGCCTTTATCTCTCGGGTCTTGGCACCATCCTCGGCGCGGTCAACTTCGTCACGACGATCTTCTGCATGCGGGCGCCGGGCATGACGATGTTCCGGATGCCGATCTTCACCTGGAACATCCTCGTGACGAGCGTGCTCGTGCTGATCGCCTTCCCGATCCTGGCGGGTGCGCTGCTGGCGCTGGAGGCCGACCGGCTGTTCGGTGCCCACATCTTCGACCCGGCCAACGGCGGGCCGTTGCTGTGGCAGCACCTGTTCTGGTTCTTCGGTCACCCCGAGGTCTACATCATCGCGTTGCCGTTCTTCGGCATCATCACCGAGATCCTGCCGGTGTTCAGCCGCAAGCCGTTGTTCGGCTACATCGGCATGATCATCGCCACCATGGGGATCGCGGCCCTGTCCGTGGCGGTGTGGGCCCACCACATGTTCGTGACGGGAAGCGTCAACCTACCGTTCTTCTCGTTCATGACGTTCCTCATCGCCGTACCAACCGGCATCAAGTTCTTCAACTGGATCGGCACGATGTGGCGGGGGTCGTTGACCTTCGAGACACCGATGCTGTGGTCGGTCGGCTTCCTGGTGACCTTCCTGTTCGGCGGTCTCACGGGCGTCATCCTCGCCTCGCCACCGCTGGACTTCCACGTCAGCGACACTTACTTCGTGGTGGCCCACTTCCACTACGTGGTCTTCGGCACGGTGGTGTTCGCGATGTTCGCGGGCTTCTACTTCTGGTGGCCGAAGATGACCGGGCGGATGCTCAACGAGCGGCTCGGCAAGATCCACTTCTGGACGCTGTTCTTCGGCTTCCACCTGACGTTCATGGTCCAGCACTGGCTCGGTGTCGAGGGCATGCCGCGCCGGTACGCCGACTACATGGTGAGCGACGGTTACACCACCCTCAACACCGTGTCGACCGTGGGCGCCTTCCTGCTCGGCATGTCGACGTTGCCCTTCCTGCTCAACGTCTTCCAGTCGTTCCGGAGCCCGAAGGTCGAGGTCGATGACCCGTGGGGTTGGGGCCGCTCGCTGGAGTGGGCGACCTCATCGCCGCCACCACGCCACAACTTCACGTCGATCCCGCGGGTGCGGTCGGAGAGTCCGGCGTTCGACCTCCACCACCCCGAGATCGCGTTCGGCGAACTCGTCACGGCTCCGGTGGGAGCCGGCGTCGCCGACGCTCCGGACCTGTCGGGTCGCCGTGAGCATGTGCAAGAGACGATCTCGAACGAGAAGCGGGAGGACCGTTCGTGAAGGTCGAGGGGATCATCTTTGTGATCCTGGCTGCGTTCTTCGTGATCGTCACGCCGGTTTACTGGTTCCTGTCGTACGACCCGACGGGCACCAGCGCGCTGGTCCTGACCACGTTGCTCGCCCTGCTCATCGCGTTCTACGCGCTGCTGACGGCACGGCGGATCGGGCCACGTCCCGAAGACCGCAAGGACGCTGAGATCGAGGAGGGTGCGGGGGAGGTCGGCTTCTTCAGCCCGTACAGCTGGTGGCCGCTGTTCTGTGCCCTGTCGCTCGCGGTGTGTGTGTTGGGCATCGTGTTCGGCTGGTGGTTGTTCCTCATCGGCGCGGGCTTCGGCACGGTGTCGGTGTTGGGCTTCGTCTTCGAGTACTACCGAGGCGAGCACGCACACTGACCGTCACCGTTCATGACGTGTGAGTGGTCTTTTCTTTGACGTAGATCGGCATGCAACTTCTTTGGGGCAGGGGGCGTCCTTCAAGCGAAGGATTGCCTTCATGAGGGGATTGCGCAGGCCTGACCAGGCCCGCCGACACAGGGAGTCAAGATGGGACGACGGGGGCGCTCGGCATCACGGCCGCGTGTCATGGGCTTCCTTGCCGCCTTGGTGGCCGTGGCCTTGTTGGCCGGCTGCCAGGCGGAGTCGGGGGGGACGCCGATCGAGGCGAACGCGAATCCGGGACGGGGTAACAACAAGGGGGCCGTCGCGACCCCCAGCAAGACACCGACGCCTGCCGCCCGGATCGCGGTGGCGCCAGCGAAGGACGCTGCCGACATCAAGCTCGACTCCAAGGTCGAGGTGACGGCATCGGGCGGCACGCTCACCAAGGTTGAGGTGACCACCCAGACGGGCGCTGAGCTCGAGGGCGGCGTGGGCGACGGTGGCACCACCTGGACCGCCACCGAAGAGCTGGTCCCGAGCACTACGTACAACGTCGAGGCCGAGGCGGTTAACGCCGACGGGCAGCGCACCACGGCTAGCCAGACGTTCACCACCGCGGGTCCGGAGAAGGTCCTCGGCACCGACATCATGCCGCTCAACGGCAGCACCGTCGGCGTGGGGATGCCGATCGTCGTGAAGTTCACCCAGTCCGTCAAGGACAGGGCCGCGGTTGAGGAGCGGCTCGTTGTGGAGACCTCCAAGCCGGTCGAGGGTTCCTGGCATTGGTTCAACTCGCGCGAGGTCCACTACCGCCCCAAGACCTACTGGCCCAGCCACACCGAGGTGACCCTCAACGTCAACACCAAGGGCGTCAACGCCGGTGACGGCGCGTGGGGGATCAAGGACAAGGTCCGTAAGTTCACCGTAGGTCGCTCCGTCGTCAGCAAGGTGAACCTCAAGAACCACAAGATGAAGGTCTACGTTGACGGCAAGCTTGCCCGCACCATCCCGGTGACCGGCGGCATGGACGGCTGGGAGACCCGGAGCGGCACCAAGGTCATCCTCGAGAAGCGCACCAACGTGCTCTTCCGGAACGAAGCGATCGGTGAGCGCGAGCATTACCGGCTGACGTCGAAGTGGGCGCTGCGGGTGACGTGGAGTGGTGAGTTCCTTCACACTGCCGCCTGGTCCACCGGTGCTCAGGGCAACTCCAACGTCAGCCACGGCTGCATCGGCATGAACACCGCTAACTCCGACTGGCTGTGGCACAACTCAAAGGTCGGCGATCCGGTCGAGACGACCGGCACCAAGGTTCGCATGCCAATCTACGGCAACGGCTTTGGCGACTGGAACATGTCGTGGGGTGCGTGGAAGGCCGGTAGCGCGCTGAAGTAGGCGCTCTGATCGGCGTGATTGGTGCTTGGGCCCGGGCGAGCTGGCGGACAGCGCGCCCGGGCCCTGAGCATGTGCCAGCGACTTCGAAGCTTGTGCGCCGTCGACGGGCCTGTCCGGTAGATCCGGCTTCCTGGTGGGGGCCTGCCCCGTAATGATCACGTATACGTGGTCATTACGGGCTTCACATGGCATGGACGCCATGCAAAGCAGGTGCTAGCCGTGTGAAGTACCCGCCGGTGTACACGATGTGAGACAACGCCTGGATTGATCAGAGTGTGAGACGAGGCTCGCGCGGGTTCCGGTTGTCGTTAGTTGTCACCGCTCACCTCACCGGCCAGCCACCACCTCACAAAGCACCAGGCCGCTCCTCATCCACAACGGCCAGGCAAACCCCAGGACCTCAACGAAGATCTACGGGACACGCCCCAGCCCGGCTGACGGCTCTGACGGGCTCTGAACCCGGGGTGGCTGGGTGCCGTACGACTTTCCGAAGGTGCCCCCGTGTCGTCGACACCCCCGCGCAGATCGGTGCCGTTCCTTCGGACAACTCCTCGGCACAGCTAGGCCGTTCATGATCAAGTCCGAGAAGCTGTTCACCGAACCGGCCTGGAATGAACAGTTTCTCGGACTTGATCATGAACCAACCCGCCGGCGCCCGGCCTGCCGTGACGGGGCCAGAGGCGGGAGAGCCCTGGATGCCAAGCGCACAAACGAATCGGGTGCCGCGACCAACCATCGTGGTCGCGGCACCCGATAGGAGCCAGGAAGCTCAGTCGCTCTAGGTCGGGGTCTTGCCGCTGCCGGCGCCGACCTCCGGCCGGTGCGCCTCGGACTCGCCAGCTTCGAGCTCGCCGTGCCCGTCGTCGTGCCCATGACCGTGCGTGTGCGCCGCTTCGAGCTCTCCCGCGGTCGGCTTCTGCACCGCGTCACCGAACCAGAAGCGGGACACCCGTGCCCGCAGGCGGAGGATCCGGCGGTTGGGGGCCTCGACGCCGTTGTGGTCGACGCCGGCGCCGATGTCGAGCGGCTCCTGCCGGTCGTGGGCGGCCAGCTCGTAGGCCTGCTCCATCGGCAGCGGCTTGTGCACCTCGATGAACTCACCGTGGGGCAGCCGCATGACGATGCCGCTTTCCGTGCCGTGGAGCAGCTTGTCACGGTCACGGCGCTGTAGGCCGATGCAGATCCGCTTCGTGATCATGAAGGCGATCACCGGCCCGATGAAGATCGCGATACGGAGGAACCAGGTGATGTCGTTGATCGCGAGGTGGAACGTGGTCGCGATGATGTCGTTGCCGCCGCCGATCCACAGCAGGCCGTAGAAGGTCATGCCAGCGACACCGAACCCCGTCCGGGTGGGCTGGTTACGGGGCTTGTCGAGGAGGTGGTGCTCACGGTTGTCGCCGGTGACCCAACGTTCGATGAACGGGTAGATCGACATAACGACGGCGAGCAGACCGAGGAGACCGACGCCTGGAATGAAGATGTTCCAGCTGATCGTGAAGCCGGCTATGTGGGTCTCCCAGTTGGGCATGATCCGCAGACCGCCCTCGACCCAGCCCATGTACCAGTCGGGCTGCGTGCCAGCGCCCACCTGGGCGGCGTTGTACGGACCGTAGATCCAGACCGGGTTGAGCTGGAACAACGCGCCCATGAGGGCGGTCACGCCGAAGACGATGAAGAAGAATCCGCCGGCCTTCGCCATGTAGACCGGCATCAGCGGATAGCCGACGACGTTCTTGTTGGTACGTCCTGAGCCGGTGTGCTGCGTGTGCTTGTGGTAGACGACCAGCCCGATGTGGGCGGCGACCAGGGCGAGGATCAACCCTGGCAGCAACAGGATGTGGATGGGGTAGAGCCGCGGGATGATCGCGTCGCCGGGGAACTCGCCGCCGAAGAGGAAGAACGACACGTAGGTGCCGACCACCGGAACCGACCGGATCAGACCCTCGACGAAGCGAAGGCCGGTGCCCGACAGCAGGTCGTCGGGCAGGGAGTAGCCGGTGAAGCCCTCGATCAGGCCGAGCTGCAGCAGGATCGTGCCGATCAGCCAGTTGATCTCGCGCGGCTTACGGAATGCGCCGGTGAAGAAGACCCGGAGCATGTGGATGGTCATCGCCCCGATGAACAGCATCGCCGCCCAGTGGTGGATCTGCCGCATCAGGAGACCGCCGCGGACGCTGAACGAGATATCCAGCGTCGACGCGAACGCCTCCGACATGTGCAGGCCCTGCATCGGGCCGTAGGCGCCGTTGTAGACGATCTCCTGCATGCTCGGCTTGAACCACAGGGTGAGGAACGTGCCGGACAACAACAGGACGATGAAGCTGTAGAGCGCGATCTCGCCCAGGAGGAACGACCAGTGGTCGGGGAAGACCTTGCGGAGGTTGCTCTTGACCAGCTTCGCGAGGCCTACCCGCTCGTCGAGGAATTCCAGCGGTGCGCTGACCGCCTTCGGTGTGGCGCTGCTCATCCGCGCTCCCAGTAGCTCGGTCCGACCGGCTCGGTGAAGTCGCTCTGCGCCACGAGGTACCCGTCGGCGTCAACCATGATCGGCAGCTGAGGCAGGGACCGCGCGGCGGGTCCGAAGACCACCCGACCGTTGTCGGCGAGGTCGAAGGTCGACTGGTGGCATGGGCACAGAACGTGGCGGGTGACCCGCTCGTAGAGGTTGACCGGGCAGCCCACGTGGGTGCAGACCTTGGAGTAGCAGAGGATCCCGCCCACGCCCCAGTTCTTGCGGTTGGGGAGGGCACGAATCTGGTTCTCCTCCATCCGCACCAGGATCACCGAGGCCTTCGCTCGGGCGTTGTTGCGCTCCTTGCCCTCAGGCAGATCCTCCAACGTGAGGGGTACGGCGTTGACCAGCTGGCCGAGCTCGAGGTCCTCTGGGCGCAGCAGCTTGAACGTCACGTCGTTGGCGATCCGGGTGCCCCGGCGCCAGATCGTGTGGGCGGACTTGTTACCCGGCAGCGGCCCAAGGTCGGCCAGCAGGATGATCGGCGCGATCCCCAGCGTGGCGACGGCGCCGATGAGGGTACGCCGGATCAGGGTGCGACGCCCGATGCCGCTCTCGTCCGCACCCTGCCGGACCACCGCGATCGCCTCGGCGCGGTCCTGCTCGGAGGAGCTGGAGGAGTGGCGTTCCTCGACGATCTCGTGGTCGTCCATGAGCCTCCGCGCCCACTGGACCGCGCCCACGCCGATGAAGAGCAGGGCGAGGCCGAGGGTGCTGCCGAGGGCGAGGTTGGACGCGCCGAAGCCCAGGAACGCCGCGTGGCGGGGGACGACCAGGTAGGCGACCACGAACGCGATGATCAGCAGAGCAGCGAGCCCGAACAACGTGGCGACCTGGCGTTCGGCCCGCTTGGCCGCCTGCTCGTCGACGTCGGTGAGACGGGGCTCGTGCGGTGGGAGACCGGGGTCTGGGATCGGATCGCCGGCGCCGCTGGCGTCGGGGATCGCGACCTCGCCGTGAGAGCTGAGATCGCTACTCATTTGCCCTTGACTCCCTTCACCTTCTGACCCCTGGACGCGATCCATACGGTGATGATGACGAGCGAACCAATGCCGACGATCCAGGTGGCGAGCCCTTCGGTGACCGGACCCAGCCCGCCAAGGCCAAACCCGCCGCGGCTTGGTTCGGTCTTGAGCGCCTCGAGATACCCGATGATCTTCCGCTTGTCGTCCGGCGTGATCACCGCTTCGGAGAACACCGGCATCTGCTGCGGGCCGGTGAGCATTGCTTCGTAGATGTGCCGCGGGCTACTGCCGGTGAGGTTGGGTGCGTACTTGCCCCACGTCAGCGCGCCGCCCTTGCCGGCCACGTTGTGGCAGGACGCGCAGTTGGTACGGAACAGCTCGCCGCCTTCGGCGATCTCCGCGTCCGTGAGGTCGGACGTGTTGAGCTGTTCCTTGCTGGGCACCGACGGGCCCGGGCCGAGCGACGCGACGTACGCCGACAGCGCGGCGATCTCCTCGTCGCTGAAGACGACCTTCTTGGGCGGGATCTGCGCACCGGGCTGCTGGGCCGGCATCCGACCCGTGCCCACCTGGAAGTCGACGGCGGCGGCACCCACACCGATGAGGGTGGGTCCTTCGTTCGTCCCCTGGGCGTTGAGCCCGTGGCAGGACGAGCAACTCACCGCGAAAAGCTTGCGGCCCTCCTCGATCTGTGTTGCCTGCGCGGCGTCCGCCGAAGCTTTCGACGACGGCGAAGCCAAGGCATAGGCGCCACCGAACGCCCCGAGGGCGATCATGACGACGACAGCACCGGCGAAGCGATGGCGCCGCCGGGCTGAGAGGACTGCGCTGATCCGGGAACCAACCCGAATCCCGCCAGTGTTCAACCGGGGGCGACCCCGGTCCCCGCCAGTGTTCAACCGGGAACGACCCCGGACCCCGAAGCGCACGTCTGCCGGCTCCGTCCTACTTAATGAGATAGATGGTCGCGAAAAGCCCGATCCACACGACGTCCACGAAGTGCCAGTAATAGGACACGACGATCGCGCTGACCGCCTGCTCGTGGGTGAACCGCTGAGTCATGAAGGTGCGGCCGAGAACGAGCAGGAAGGCGAGAAGACCGCCGGTCACGTGCAGGCCGTGGAACCCGGTCGTGAGGAAGAACACCGAGCCGTACGCGGTCGAGGAGAGCGTCACGCCCTCGGAGAACAGTTCGGCGTACTCGTAGGTCTGACCGCCGATGAAGAACGCCCCCATCACGTAGGTGAGGACGAACCACTCCCGCATGCCCCAGTTCGCGGGATTCAGCAGGCTGCCCTCGCGACCCACCTGGCCACGCTCGGCGGCAAAGACCCCCATCTGGCACGTCACGGACGACAGCACCAGCACCGTCGTGTTGACGAACGCGAAGGGGACGTTGAGCTTCGCGGTCTCCTGCGCCCACAACTCCGGCGAAACCGCGCGGATCGTGAAATAGGACGCGAAGAGCGCGGCGAAGAACATGAGCTCGCTTGCGAGCCAGACAATCGTCCCGACACTGACCATCGACGGTCGGTTGGGATGGCCGTGGAAGCGAGCGGTTGGCTCTACGGTTGCTGTCGCCACGTCGGCCATTATGTCGGTCGGCGGGGGACGACTCGGGGGGACCCCCAAAGCCGTGGCGTGCCGCGCAGAAGGTTCGTACCTCATCGCTGTGCCGATACCTCGCAACCTCGAGCTCACCAGAGCGGCGGCGCGGGCTGGCGCCGGTACTCCCTAGACGACGTCGAGGCGCCGTATGTGACGTGGAACCACGGCCGCGGCCGGTGGCGGCCGGCCAGCGTGCGGGGGTGACCCGAGCGGTAGCATCACGGCGGTACGTCGTTCGATGCCCGCCCACACACCCTCGCCGAGGACATGCCGATGAGCGCTGAAAACACCGCGTCCCCCAACGGCTCCAGCTCCGGGGACTCCACTGGTCCCCTCCGGGTCCTCGTCTACTCCGACGACCGCAACACCCGTGACAAGGTGAAGTTCGGAATCGGCAAGCGTCCCGAGCGGGATCTACCGCCGGTGGAGTTCCTCGAGTGCGCGACCCAGCCCGCGGTCCTCAAGGCGCTCGATGCTGGCGGGATCGACGTGGTCATCCTCGACGGCGAGGCGGTGCCGGCGGGTGGGATGGGACTCGCTCGCCAGTTGAAGGACGAGATCTTCCACTGCCCGCCGATCCTGGTCCTCACCGGCCGGGTCCAGGACGCCTGGCTGGCCACCTGGTCGCGAGCCGACGCCGCGGTGCCCTACCCCCTCGACCCGGTGGCGCTGTGCCGGACGACCGTCACGCTGGCCCGCAAGCGGCTCGCGGCCTCGTCGGCACGCTGAGCCGTCGCCCCACCCTTCTGGAGGCCGAGATGGCGGACCAGCCCGCCCTCCTCACCTGGACGCATGTGCTCGGCGCGTTGCTGCGCCGTGAAGATCTCAGTGTCGAGCAGGCGACCTGGGCGATGGGTGAGATCCTCAGCGGTGAGGTGACACCTGTGCGGATCGCGGGCTTCGCCGTCGCTCTGCGGGTGAAGGGCGAGACCGTCGAGGAGCTCGACGGGTTCGTACGCGCGATGTACGCGCAGGCCAGGACGATCGAGGTCCCCGGACGCACCGTCGACGTCGTGGGCACTGGTGGTGACGGCGCTCACACGGTCAACATCTCGACGATGGCGGCGCTGGTCGTCGCCGGCGCGGGGGCGCGGGTCGTCAAGCACGGCGGCCGAAGCGCTTCGTCCCTGTGTGGTGCGGCCGACCTGGTGGAGTCCCTGGGGATCCCTCTCGACCTCGAGCCCGCGCGAGTCGCCGAGATCGGCAGCGAGGTCGGCATCACGTTCTGCTTCGCTCCTCGCTTCCACGCTGCGATGCGCCACGCCTCGCAGGCACGCAGCGAGCTCGGCGTCCCCACGACGTTCAATCTGCTCGGCCCGATGTGCAACCCCGCGCGGCCGCAGGCCCAGGCGGTCGGCGTGGCTGACGCGCGGGTCGCGGGCATCATCGCCGGGGTGTTCGCCGCCCGCGGCGTGGAGGCGTTCGTGTTCCGCGGCGACGACGGACTCGACGAGCTGACCACGACGACCACCTCGCGGGTGTGGGTGGTGCAGGACGGCACGGTGAGTGAGGAACGCCTCGACCCGGCGGATCTCGGTATCCGTCCGGCGCCGGCCGACGCCCTGCGCGGCGGCGACGTCGCACACAACACGGAGGTGTGCCGGCGCCTGCTGGCCGGTGAGCGGGGACCTGTGCGTGACGCAGTGCTGCTCAACGCGGCAGCCGCATTGGCGGTCCACGACGCGGCTGACGCCCCGTTGGTGGAGCGGATCCGTACGGCGTACTCCCGGGTGGAGGCATCCGTGGACGAAGGACACGCCGCGGCCGTCCTCGACCGTTGGGTGCGCGCGGCCGCCAGCTAGGGCGTATCCCGTAGATCCGGCCTTCCGGTGAGGGCTGGCTCAGCCCCTAATGACCACGTATACGTGGTCATTAGGGGCTTCACATGGCATGGACGCCATGCAAGGCAGGTGCTAGCCATGTGAAGTACCCGCCAGGTGTACGCAATGTGAGACAACCCCCTGGATTGATCAGAGTGTGAGACGAGGCTCGAGCGGGTTCCACTCACCACTCACCCCACCGACCAGCCATCTCACATAGCTCTAGTCGGCACCGTGCCGTGTCCTCGGGGTCTGGCAGCGTCACACCGTGCTCCGCGGCGGCGCGTCATGACGGTCAGTTGACGACCTTCAGCGACTGGATCGCCTTCTCGATGTCCTGCTTGAGGGCGGGATTGGTGTCGGGCACCGACGCGACGAAGACGGCGCCGCTGCTGCCATTGCCGAGATCCACGACCACGAGATAGACGGTCTCCCCACGGGAGGTGAGGTCCGGGATCCGGTAGGCGAAATGCTGCCGGAGCAGGTGCGCCGGCCGACCGTCGATGGTGAGTGACCTGCTGGCTTCGGTGTCGCGGGTGACCTTGGCCCCCACGAAGCCTTCGCCCGCGAACCACTCGGCCGCGCCGTCGGCGCTTCGCGCGAGGTCCTTCGGGTCGAACCACCGGGGGTCGACGTCGCCGGTGGCGGCGAGCGCCACCCAGTTGTCCTTGCCGTTGTAACCCTCCTCGGTCACCCGCGCCTGGGCGTACCCGTTGGCTAGGAGGCCGGCCGCCCCGTCGTCCTCGATCCACGGGCTCGGTAGCGGCGTGAACCGGAGCCGCGGACCACCAGCAGGCGCGGGCCGATCCGGCGAAGGGCTGCTCGTCCGCGCGGGCGGACTGCTGGGGGAGGCCGATGTGGACGGCGCCGCTGACGGCGAACTCGACGGCGCGAGGCTCGGTGTGGGGGACGTCGAAGGAGCCGGCTGGTCCTCCTGGGTGGGAGTGGGGCTGGTGGTCGGGCTCGCGACGTTGCTGTCAGAGTCGCGGAAGAACGCCAGGTAGGCACCGCCCGCGGCGAGTACCGCGACCACGGCGACCGCGATCAGGACGACAACCAGCCGCCGCGAGCCATCCGGTGCGGGTGGCTCGCCGCCGGTGCTCAGGACCTCGGTCGGGCCGCTGGGCGGCGCGGAGTGCGACCAGGGGAGGTAACCCGGACCGGGCGCGCCAGGAGGCGGTGGTACCGAACCCGACGGCAGTCGCACGGACTGGTCAGCGCCCGAGGTGGCCGGTTGTGGCCGGCCGGCTTGCTGCCATCCGAGGTGCTCGCCCGCCGGATGCCGCCCGGGATGTTGGCCCGCGGGTGGTTGCCCACCGTACGGCTGCCCTCCGTACGGCTGCCCTCCGTACGGCTGCCCTCCGTACGGCTGCCCTCCGTACGGCTGCCCTCCGTACGGCTGACCGCCGGACTGTTGAGGCTCGGGAGGCGGAGCGGATCCGCCCTGGTGGGCTTCGCTGAGCGGTGCCGCCGATGCTGGGGGCTGCACGGCATCGGCTGGTCTGTCAACCGCGGCTTCGGAACTCTGGCCGGGCGGCACCACCGGGGCCGCATCGGCCGGTGCCGGCGCCGGTGAGGTCTGGTCGGAGGTCAGGGCCTGCGTCCACTGGCGACCGTCCCACCAGCGAAACGTGTCGGGCAGCCCCGAAGGGTCGACGTACCAACCAGGCCCCTTTTCGGTCATGCGCCACAGGGTAGAGGTGGTCTGTGTCAGGCGTCTGGCAGCCCGAGGCTGAACGCCGCTTCGAGGTCGTGCTGGGAGTAGGCCCGGAACGCGATGTGCGTCTCGGTCGCGAGCACGCCGGGCACCTTGTTGAGCCGGTCGGCGACGACGGTGGCGATCTCGTCGTGCTCGCGTACCCGGACCAGTGCGATCAGGTCGATCTCACCGGTCACGGAGTAGACCTCGCTCACGCCCTCGAGGGCGGCGATCTCCTCAGCCACCTCGGGGATGCGAGCGACATCTGCCTGGACGAACACGATCGCCGTGATCACGGTGCCTCCTTCGGGCGTACGACCGGACTGTGGTGGGACCAGCTCTCACCGCGCCGGCTGGTGGACGGGCCGCAGGCGCCTGCGGTCTTCGCAGGGTACGACGCCATCTCGTGCGGCGTACGCGGTGTCCAACCAGGCGGTGTGGGCCTGCGCACCGTCGACGGGGCAGCTCCACTCGCCGGCCAGCTCGACCAGGCGGACGCCGGGCTGCTCGAGCCAGGCGAGGATCCGCTCGGTCTCTTCGGCGGTCGCGGCCGGCTTGGGCGGCGGGGGCGCCTCGACCGTCTCAGCACCGGCCACGATGGTGTCGACTCCCGCGCGGGCGGGGTGGCCGGCTGGCACGACTCCGGCGGCGGCGAGCCGACCGTAGCGGATCACGTGGGCTTCCCAGCCGTCTTCGGGGGTACGGCGGGCGGCGACCACCTCGGGGCATCGGGCGAGTGCGCTCATCCGCTGGCTGCGGGCGGCGGCGCGGACGAAGGCGGCCATCCGGTCGCGGTGAACGATCGCCTCCTCGAACCGCGCGTCAGCGGTGAAGGCCCGGATCCGCCGGATCACCGCGTCGATGACCGGCTGCGGGTCTGTCGCGATCGCGGCCCGCACCGCCGTGACATGGGTGGCGTACGCCTCGACGTCGACCGCTCCGACGCAGGGGGCGACACACCGGCCCATCTCGGCGAGGACGCACGCGGAGCCGCCCCGCGGTGAACGGGCGAGCCGGCTCGTGCACTGCCGGATCGGGAAGGCTTCGTGCAGGGCGTTGACCGCCTGCTCGGCAACCCGCCGGGAACCGAACGGGCCGAGGTAGGTGGCGGCGTCGGCCTTGACGTCCCGGACGAGCGACAGGCGCGGGAAGGGCTCGACGGTGACCTTGAGCCAGGTGGCGCGTTCGGGAAAGCGGGACCGGCGGTTGTAGCGCGGCTTGTGCGTGGCGATGAGCCGGAGCTCACGCACCTCGGCCTCCAGCGGTGTCGCGCACTCGAGTCCGGTGACGTCGGCGGCGAGCCCCACCATCTCGCCCATCCGCGAACGGGTCTCGGACGCGGTGAAGTAGGTGCGGACCCGGGTGCGGAGGTCCTTGGACTTTCCGACGTACAGCACCCGCCCCCGGTCGTCGGTGAAGAGGTAGACACCGGGCACGTGCGGCAGCCTGTCAGCGAGGTGCCGCTTGCGGCGTTGGGCGGGCGTGACCCGGGAGCTGAACGTCGACAGCTCCTCCAGCGTCTGGACCCCGAGCGGGCCGAGGCGTTCGAACAACCCGTGGAGGACGTCGACGGTGGCCCGGGCATCGGCGAGTGCGCGGTGTTTCGGGGTCGTGCTCGACCGGAAAACCCGCGCGAGTGTGGCCAGCTTGCAGTCGGGCGTGTCGTCGCGGGTGAGCACCCGGCGAGCCAGCCGGGCGGTGTCGATGACCTCGAATGACGGCCACGGGCGGCCGTGTGCGGTCGCCGCCGCGCGCAGGAAGCCGACGTCGAAGGGGGCGTTGTGAGCGACGAGCACGCATCCCTCAGCGAACTGCAGGAACGCCGGGACCGCCTGGTCGACGGTGGGGGAGCTCGCCACCATCGCGTCGGTGATGCCGGTGAGCACGGCGATGAACGGCGGGATGGACGCGCCCGGGTTGACCAGCGTCTGGAACTCGCCGAGCACCTCACCCGACCGGACCTTCACGGCACCGATCTCGGTGATCTCCGAACTCTCTGGCGAGCCACCCGTGGTCTCCAGGTCGACGACGCAGAAGGTGACGTCGCGCAGAGGCGTGCCCAGCTCGTCGAAACTGGCCTGCACGCCGACGAGTGGGCCGGTGAGGGGCCTGCCCGGCGGGGACCCGGGAGTTACCTGCGCGGTCATGAAGTCGACGCTACGGGCGGCCACCGACAAGTCCTACGACCGACGCGCCGAGGTGGAGGCGGGGGTGGGCCCGGTCGGGCGAAGCCCGAGCGGGGCTGGAACCGCACAGTGGGGGTGGGGAGGTCTCAGGGGTGGGGGAGGTCTCAGGGTGGGGAGGTCTCAGCCGCGGCTGACGCGGATCTTGGACTGGCCGTGCGGACGTTTTTCCCAGTCCGCCATGAACCTGGCCTGCAGGCCATGGCGTTCGGCGAGCGTGACGAGGGTCTCGGTGCGGTAGTAGAAGTCCTCGTGGAGCACGTGATGCTCCCGGCCCTCGGTGCGGTCGAAGGTGAAGTCGAAGAAGCCGTCCGGAGCGAGCACCCGGCCGACGTGGGCGAAGCACTCCTCGATCACGTGGAGAGGGGAGTGGGAGAAGACGCTGTGGGCGTGGATGACGTTGAAGTAGGAGTCCGGCAGGAACGCGAAGGTCAGGTTACGGACCGGCGTGAGATGGGGCACCTTGTCCTGCAGGTCGTGCGTGGCGAGCGTCTCCGTCGCGGCGATGAGGATGTCGGGGGAGATGTCGAGGCCGTAATAGCGCCCCGGCTCGAGGTAGTCGATGAAGAGCCGGCCGGCCCGGAGGTTGCCGCATCCGATCTCCAGCATGCGATCGGTGGGCTTCAGGCCGTGCTCGAGGAGGTAGTCGAACTGCATCTTGCCCAGCGCGAGCCAGCGGTCGTGTGACTTGCTGCCCACCGCCGCCTCGGCGCTTCGTGAGGTGTCTGACTTCATCACGGCGCGGTAGTAGCTCACGTGGTCGCGGCTGCGCGCCCGCAGGATCAGGTCTCGGGCCAGCCGGCGGGCATACGGCGCGACCTTCGCGGGATTTCGGACGGCGTACTGAAGTTGGTACAGCAGGTTCGCGCGGTTCTTTGTCGTCACCCAGCGGATGTTAACCGGGCCGATACGCGCACCACATCTTCACGTGCGCCAGACCGACGTGTCGGCGAGTCGTTGGCGCCACTGCGCCACCCCCGAGCCGTCCGGATCCCATCGAATACAGAACGCGAGGAGTTCCTCGCACCGTGCGATCATCGCGGCCTTGCGGACCGGCCAGGGCGGGATCTCCCCGGCGTATGCGTCGAAGAACGCGTCGAGCAGCCCAATCCGGTCAGGATGGTGCGTACGAACGATCCACTCGCACCAGGCGAGGTCCTCCACCGGATCACCGATGTGGGCGAACTCCCAGTCGAGCACCGCCGTCACGGTCGTGGTCGCGGGGTCGAGCAGCAGGTTGTTGGGTCCGTAGTCGCCGTGGACGAGCACCCGCCCCGCGGTGCGCGTCGTCGCCTCGGTGCGTGCGGCGGCCACCGGGTGAAGGACGTGCGGAAGCCCCTCGAGTTCGGTCCGGTGGATCCGAGCGAGGGTGGCTCCGCACGCGGCGAGCACGGACCTCGCCTGGCCGCTGTCGACGTCAGGCGCGAGGAGTTCCTGGCCGTGAATGCCTGGCATGAACCCCACCCGCAGCTCGGTCCCGTCGTCGGCCAACAGCGGAGGAATGGGCAGCCGGCCGGCGAGTTCGCCGAGCACCGCCCGCTCGCGCTCCCTGCGCTTGGGCCCGTCAGGTCCGGCGTACGTCTTCACGACGACGCTCCCGTCGCCGACCGTCAGGTTGGTGTAGCCGTGCGGCAGGCGTCTCACCGGCCAGATTCTGTCGTACGACAGAGCTGGAGCGGTGGCGCGGCTGCGAGGGCTTGCGAGCCGGCCAATTACGCTCGCAGCCGTGAGCAACGGACCAGCCACGGCTGACGACGGACCCGGCGACCTCAGCAGGCCGCTTCCTGAGGCCGTGCGTCAGAGGGTCGTGGGCCTGGCCTCCGACACCCTCGGTGACCTACCCGCGGACGCCGTCCCGGTGGCGCTCAGACCGTTCGCGCGGTTCGCTCCCACCCGCCGCGCGCGGCTGGCGGCGACGCCGATCGGCGCGGCCGTGGACACCGACGAGGAGTTCCGGAGCCGGGTCGCCGCGCGGGTCCGGACGCTCACACCGGAGCTGGCCGCGGCGCTGGAGCAGGGTCGCCAACCGGCCGCGGTGGATCCGCTGGACGTGGCCGCGGCGGCGTACCTCCTGCGCCCCACCGGCTGGGTGGCCATCGTCGAGGACGTGCTGGACCACCTCGACCGCGAGTCGGCGAGCCAGGCCGGCGATCGGGAGGCCGAGTCGGCCGCCCGCCTGCGCGACCAGGTGGCCGCGGCCCGGGCGAGCGCGCGGCAGGAAAGGGAACGCCTGCGGGCGGAACTCGCGGCGTTGAAGGAAGAGAACGCCACGCTCCGGCGTACCCTCCGGCAGACCCGCGACCGGGTGGCGAGCGCTGAGAACCTCGCGACCCGCAACGCCGAACTCACCGCGCGTGCCCGGGAGCAGGCGGTCGCCGACGTCGCGCGGATCGACGCGGAGGTACGCCGGCTCCGGGCGCGGCTGGCTGACGCGGAGGCGGCGGGGGAGCAGGCCCGGCGGGCGACCCGTGAGGGCCGGGATGTCGCGAGCGTCCGGCTCCGGCTCCTGGTCGACACCCTGGTCGATGCGGCCCAGGGGCTGCGGCGCGAGCTGGCCCTTCCTCCGGTGCGTTCCCGGCCGGCTGACACCGTCGCCGCGCACGAACCCTCGCCCGGCGGCCAGATCTCAGGCCCTGAGGACGTCGTGTCACTCGAGACGCTTCTCGGACTTCCGCAGGTCCACCTCGTCATCGACGGGTACAACGTGACCAAGACCGCCTGGCCGGCACTGCCGCTGGAGAGCCAGCGCACCCGCCTCGTGAGCGCCCTCGGCGGCCTGGCGGCTCAGACGGGAGCGGAGATCACCTGCGTGTTCGACGGGGCGAACCTGCCCGTCCCACCGCCGGTGTCGGTACCGCGCGGGGTCCGGGTGCGGTTCAGCCCGGAAGGGGTCACCGCGGACGACGTCATCCGCCAGATCGTGGTGGCCGAGCCTCCTGGCCGCCCGGTCGTGGTCGTGTCGAGCGATCGGGAGGTGGCCGATGGCGTACGCCGGTCGGGCGCCCGGCCGATCTCCTCCGACCTTCTGGTGCGGCTTCTGGCGCGGTAGCGCTCGCACCTCGTTGGAAGGTGTCGCATCTTGATCAGCCGGTGGCTGTCGGTGGTCATGTCTAACGTCCTCGACAACGCACGGACGGAAGGCGCGACGGAGGCATGATGTTGATCGATTGCGATCACTGCGCTCTACGGGGGCGAGGGTGTGGAGGCTGCGTGGTCACGGTGATTCTCGGCGAGCCGCCGGCGGGGATCGAGCTCGACGAGGCCGACCGCCTCGCGCTCAGGGTGCTGGCCGATTCCGGCTTGCTCCCTCCGCTGCGTCTCACGCCGGCGGCGCCGGAGGCTTCCGAATTCCAGACTCACCGCGCCGGAATGTAAGGGAGCGACCACAATACGACTATCTTCTCGCTCTTCGTATTGGATTTGGCGCGCCAAGTTATGGGCACATTTGGTGATGTTGAATGCAACACGCCGTGGGGATTTGAAGGATCACGAAATGATCACTAAAGTCCCCCGCCTAGCATCTGTTTGCGTGAGCTGGCCAGCCCGGTCGGCGCAGATGCTTCGCCTAATCCCGGTCAGGCCCTCCTGACTGGGAGCCGGGGACCCACGTTTTCCGGGGTGAATCGGAGCGGTCGCGGCGCACCTTGCCGCGGGCATTCCGTAGGGCTACTTCCGGCCCGAACCCGTCAGCTCACCCGGTAGGCGTCCGAGGAAGGAAGGGGCCCTCACGCCCGTGTCGAACCGCCGGAAGCGCCCTCCAGGGCGAGTGATCCTCGCACTCGGAGCCGCCACGCTCGCCGTCGTCACCGCTGTTCCTTCGTCGAGTTACGCGGAGCCGACACCAAAGATCAGCGAGGTTCGCAAGCAGGTCGACAAGCTGTACGAAGAGGCAGAGAAGGTCACCGAGCAGGCCAACGAGCTCGGCGACCAGATGCGGGCCATCGACCGGCGGGTCCGCAAACTCTCCGCCGACGTCGACCGACAACAGAAGACGCTCGCCGCTCTCCGCACCGACATCGGCCAGTTCGCCGCGGCTGAGTACCGCACGGGTGGTTTCGACACCACCGTGCAGCTGCTCGTGGCCGACAATCCCGATGAGTTCCTGGCCCAGATGAGCACGGCGAAGGCGTTCGCCGGTCAGCAGGGTGACATGCTGAAGCGGCTTCAGTCCGAGCAGAAGCGCCTGTCCGAGCAGAAGGCCGCCCGCGAGGCCGAGCTCAGTCGTTATCGCGAGGCCAAGGACGCCGCGACCGCGCGCAAGAAGGTCGCCGACCGCAACGCCGCCAAGGCCAAGGCACTCCTCGACCGCCTCACGGCCGAAGAACGCCGCCGGCTCCGGGCGGCCGAGGAACGTGAGCGGGCGAGGGACCGCTCCTCCCGTGGCGGTGGCGACCGCGTGCCGCCGGCTCCGCCGCCTGGCAGTGGTCGTGGCGCGACCGCGCTGGCCTTCGCCCGCGCACAGTTGGGTGAGCCCTACGTCTTCGGCGCGGCCGGTCCAAGCAGTTGGGACTGCTCGGGCCTGACGATGATGGCCTGGCGCCAGGCCGGCGTGTCGCTCCCGCACTCCTCGCGTCAGCAGTACGCCGGCTCGGCGAAGATCTCGCGGTCGCAGCTCCAGATCGGCGACCTGGTGATCTTCTACAGTGACATGCACCACGTCGGCATCTACGCCGGCAACGGCATGGTCATCCACGCGCCCCGCCCCGGCAAGAACGTCGAATACAGCCCGATCAGCTACATGCCGTACGCCGGCGCGGTCCGGCCTGGCTAAGAAGGTCGCGCGACCTCGCAGATGACGACCCTGACGGCCGGGAGTTTCGCCGGTCAACCTGCCCGACGGCGGGCTGACCGGCGAGGCTCCCAGCCCAACGCCGGCCGTTTCTCCCGGAGCGGTCGGTCCCTTTTTCGTACGATGCGAGGGTGATGGGCGATCCTCCCCGGCGGGTGCGGCGACGTTCGGGGTCTCACGCGCGGACTCTCGTTCTTTCGGCGATCGTTCTGGGCTGCGGTGTCCTCGTCCTCGGGCTGTTCACGTCCGAGGCGGCTCCGGTCAAGGGCCCGTCGATCCCGTCGGCGGCCGATCTGCGAGCCGGCTCCCAGCGCCCGGCAGACCCGCCCCTGACGAAGCCGGCGGCTCCGACCGTGTCGAGTCGCGCCAGCCACCTCGCGGCCGAACGCTTCGACCAGGCCCAGCAGTTGCTCGCCAGACAGGCGGCCGCTGTCCGTGACCGTGACCGGGACGCGTACCTCGCCACCATCGACCCGCAGGAAGCCACCTTCGCGAAGGTCGCGGCCCGTACCTTCGACAATCTCGTCCGGATGGGGGTCACCGACTACCGATTCGGGTCGCTGGTCGAGGACCTGGGAGGGCTCACGCCCGAGCGCCGCGAGGTCCTGGGCCCCACCGCCTGGGTGGCCGACGTGGGCGTGACGTTCCGGCTCGAGGGTCCGGATCCCGAGTTGTGGAAGACCGACCTCCGCACGGTGTTCGTCGAACGCCAGGGCGTGACCTATCTCGCGGCTGACGGCGAGGGTACGGATTCCGGCGCGGCGACACCGCTGTGGCTGTCCGACACGGTAGGGGTCGTGCGGAGCAAGCACACCATGGTGATCGGCGCCGGCCCGCAGAGCCGGCTCGAACGCTACGCCCGAACGGCGGAGCGTTCCGTCTCCCGGGTGAGCCGGGTGTGGGGTGACGACTGGCCGGAGTACGTCGTGGTGATCGTGCCGGCGACGCAGGCGCAGATGGAGCGGATGGTCGGTGTCGAGCCGGACAGCCAGAACGCCGTGGCCGCGGTGACGACCTCGGTCGGCCGGGTCGATCCCTCGAAGGCGTCGCACATCGTGCTCAACCCCGAACCCTTCGACAAGATCGGGTCGCTCGGCCGGATCGTCGTTCTCACCCACGAGACCACCCACGTGGCCGCGCACGCGACGGTGAGCACGATGCCGGTCTGGCTGTCCGAAGGCTTCGCCGACTACGTGGGCTTCCACGAGTCCGGGCTGTCCACCGCCGTCATCGCGCAGGAGTTCCTCGCGGAGGTACGCCGCTCGGGCGGCCCGGAGGAACTCCCGGGCGGCCCCGACTTCGATCCGCAGGCCAAGGCGCTCGACCAGGCCTACGAATCCGCATGGAGCGCCTGCAAATACATCGCGTACCGCTGGGGTACAGACACACTCGTCGAGTTCTACCGCGTGATGGACGGCGCGAAGTCCGAGGCTGAGCAGGACGAGGCCTACGAGACCGTGCTGAACACCACCCGCGAGGACTTCGTCGCGCGCTGGCGCAGGTATGTAGAGGTGAAGAGCAGGGGCGGATAGCGAAGAGCAGGGCGGATAGCAGGTGAACCAACGGGGGATTGCTCGACGGCCCGCACTTGTCGTGCTGGCGGTCCTGGTCGGTTGTCTCGCCGCGGCGGTGCTCTTCACGACGCCGTGGGCGCCATGGGAGGACGTCGCGGCCGCACCCCCCGTGCCGCACATTCCGATCACGGCCGACTTCACCGCTGACGAGATCGCGCGCAGCGAGGCGTTCCAGTTGGTGCGGCTGCCCGTGTACATCTCCAGCGCCGTCGGCCTCCTCGCCGCGATCGTGCTCGGCTTCACCCGGCTCGGCGCCCGGCTGAGCGCGCGCGTTCTGCCCTGCCTGCGTCCCTGGTGGGCGCGGGTGCCGCTCGGCGCGTTCGTGGTGATGGTCGTGACCCGGATCGCGACCCTGCCGTTCGACTTCTGGCTGGAGATCGGGCGGCGGGAGCGGGGTATCTCGACGCAGCCCTGGGGGTCGTGGGCGCTGGACCTGCTGCTCGACTTCGCCGTCGTCGCCTTCGTCACCGTGCTGCTGCTCACCGGACTGGTCGGCTTCGCGCGGCGGTTTCCGCACTGGTGGTGGGCGCCTGCGGCCGCCAGCGCCGCGGTGCTGGTGCTCGTGGGGTCCTACGTCTATCCGGTGTTCGTCGAGCCGATCTACAACCGGTTCGCACCGATGCAGCCCGGACCGCTGCGGACGTCTCTGCTCGAACTCGCCCGCGAGGACGGCGTGGCCGTCAAGGAGGTGCTGATCGCCGACGCGTCCCGGCGTACGACGCGGTTGAACGCCTACGTCTCCGGCTTCGGACCGACCTGGCGCCTGGTCATCTACGACACGTTGCTGGAGGAGGCGACGCCGCAGCAGGTGCGGTTCGTCGTCGCGCACGAGCTTGGCCACGCCAAGCACGAGGACGTCCTTCGGGGCACGCTGGTCGGCGCACTCGGCGTCGGCCTCGGGGTGGTGGCGCTGGCGGTGCTGCTGGACGTACGCCGGGTGCTCCGGTGCGCCGGTGTGCCGTCGGTGGCCGATCCGCGGGCGGTCGCGATCGTGCTCGCGCTGGTCGCTCTGGGTATGCAGGTCAGCGGCCCGTTACAGAACCTCATCTCGCGGCGGGTCGAGGCGCGGGCGGACGTCCATGCGCTCGAGGTCACCCGCGATCCGGCCGGTTACGCGATGACACAACGCTGGCTCGCCGTCACCAACCGGAGCGAGCTGGATCCGGCGCCCCTGGCGTACGGGCTGTTCGCCACCCATCCGACCGCACCGGAGCGGATCGCGCTCGTGCGCTGGTGGGCCGTCCTCGAAGGCGATTCGCCGATCCCGTCGCTGGCCGCGCGCTAGGGGTCGCGGTCGAACGCCGCGGCGTGGGTCCGGTCAGGAGAGCCGGATAGGGTCGGTAGACGTGGCGCGCACTCTGGTGGTGACCAACGACTTCCCGACCCGCCAGGGCGGCATCGAGGCATTCGTGCTCGCCCTGTGCCAGCGGATGCCGCCCGCCGAGGTGGTGGTCTACACCGCGTCGATGCCAGGCGACCGCGCCTACGACGCGACGCTGCCGTTCCCGGTGATCCGTGATCCGGCGGGCACGCTCCTGCCGACCCCCGTGGTCGCCCGGCGTACCACCGAGGTCATGCGCTCGGAAGGCTGTGACCGGGTGGTCTTCGGTGCGGCGGCGTCCCTCGGGCTCCTCGCTCCGGCGTTACGCGCGGCCGGCGCCGAGCGGATCGTCGGGCTCACGCATGGGCACGAGACCTGGTGGGCGCGGGTACCCCTCGCTCGCCAGGCCCTGCGCCGGATCGGGCGGACGACTGACGTCCTCACCTACCTCGGGGAGTACACCCGCTCGGTGATCGCGGCGGCGGTGGCCCCAGACGACGCCGCCCGGATGGCGCGTCTGACGCCCGGCGTCGATGTCGAGGCGTTCCGTCCGGGCACCGGTGGTGAGGTCGTCCGAAAGCAGTTGGGCATCGCTCCCGACCGACCGGTCGTCGTCTGCGTCGCCCGGCTCACCGAACGCAAGGGCCAGGACATGCTGATCCGGGCCTGGCCGCACGTGCTGCGCGAGGTTCCCGACGCCGTGCTTCTGGTGGTTGGCGACGGCCCGCACCGGCTGGCGCTCGAGCGGCTGACGGACGAGGCCGGGGTACGCGACCACGTGGTGTTCGCCGGAGCGGTCCCGTGGTCCGACATCCCGCCGTACTTCGACGCCGGCACCGTCTTCGCGATGCCCTGCCGTACCCGCCTCGGCGGGCTGGAGCCCGAGGCACTCGGGATCGTCTTCCTGGAGGCGCAGGCGAGCGCCCTGCCGGTGATCGTGGGTGACTCGGGTGGTGCGCCGGACGCTGTGCTCCATGGGGAGACGGGGTACGTCGTCGATCCCTACAACCCGGTCGCGGTCGGGGCGAAGGTCAGTGCGCTGCTCGCCGATCCGGCCCGCGCTCGGGCGATGGGGGAGCGTGGCCGGGCCTGGGTCCGCGAGAGCTGGACCTGGGAGGCATCGGTGGCGCGGCTGCGGGACCTGCTGGGATACCCGCGCGACGCCGGATGATCACACTGGCATGGGGATTCGAGTGCGCGGCCGGGTGGCGGCGGCCCGGCGGCGGTAGCTGAGCAGGCGGATCCCGGCAGCGGAGGCGACCAGGACCCCGGCGGCTCCGAACCCGGCCGCGGTACCCAGGACCGGCAGCCCGTAGGCGAGGCACCCACCGAGGAGTACGCCGAGGATGGCCAGCCCGGCAGAGGTGGCGGGATCAGGGCCGGGCGGGTTGGGTCGGCCGGTTTGCGATGCCAGTGGCCCGCGCGGCCGGCCGAGGAACGCCGCCACCACCAGCCCGGCCACCACCACGGCGAGCGCGACGGCGAGGACGACTGACGCCACCATCCACGTACTCCCGAACGTCCGGGACGCCCATGAGGCCGCGACCACGCCCAGCAGCCAGGCGGCGGCACCGCCACAGACCCGGTCCGCGAGGGCGCATCCCTGGCGGACCCGCGCGCGGATGGGACGCCGCCGGTGTGGGGGCGCGAAGACCGTCATCGCGACGCCGGCGACCGTGACCAGCGCGAGGGCCGCCCACGTCGTCCACGACCAGGGGACGCCGTGCCGGCTGAGGGCGGGACGGTCATCGGTCACCGGTGAGGTGTCGCTGCCGGTGCCCGAGGGGCTGGTCAACGTCCTGACCTGACCTCCCGGGGAAGGACATGAATCGGGCTGCCCGGGCCTCGCCCTGACGGTCAGGATGAGCGGCGTTCCAGTTGCCTGGTCGTAGACACAGGGCGGGTGGCCGAACGCCCGCGTGACCGTGGCGTCGATCCGGCCGACGAGGAGGGGCTCGGTGCTGTCGTAACTCACGGCGAGGACGCCGGACGGGGATAGGACCGTGCGCGCCTGGGTGAGTGCCTCCGCGGTCAGGGTGTACGACGAACCTGGCGTGGGAACGCCCGGCAGTTTCGCGCCCGCGATCCGTGCGCTGAGGAGGATCAGGTCGTAGCGAGCGCCGGGATCGGCGCGCTCGAGGAAGGTACGCGGGTCTGTCACGTGGACGCTCACCCGCGAGTCGGCGTACGGCTGGCCGGGGTGGCGCCGGCGACCGAACTGGACCAACGCCGGGTCCACCTCGACCGCGTCGACCTGGTGGGCGCCCCGCGCGAGGGCGAGAGCGACCTCGTTGCCGGCGCCCGCGCCGAGGATCAGCACGCGCGGCGGGTGACCACCGGAGGCCTGGTCGAACGGCACTGCGGCCAAGGGGTCAGACCGCACCAGGGGCTCGGCCTCGCGAAGGGGTGGCACCGGCGCGCCGTCGAGGGTCAGCCGGATCGGCCCCTCGCTCCCGGACGCCTCGGTGATCGAGGCGTACGGCGACCACGTGGTGCCGGTGGCGAGCACCTGCGTGCCGAGGAGCAGCGGCGGGATTGCCAGCACCGCGACCAGCCCGGCCGGCACCGCCGGGCGGGCGAGGAGGCAGATCGACCCGACCGCGACGAGGACGGCCCAGCCGAACGGCGGGGTGTCAGCCGAGAGGAGGGCCGCGTCGACGCCGCTGCCGGCGAGCGCGCCGAGTGCGGCCAGGGCGAGCGCGGTGACGGGGCGCAGCCCGGCTGGTCGGGCCGCCCGAAGGGTCCGGCCAGCGAGTTCGCCGTACCCGGCAAGGATCGCCGCGCTCGCGAGCGCGGCGAGCGGGACCGCGACCTGGGCCGGCGGGAGGGGGACCACCGCGAGCCAGACGACGAGCAGGGCGAGGACCAACGGGCCGTACGCCGGAGCCCAGCGCGGCCGTCCGGCGCGAAGGAGCCCGAACGCCAGTCCGAGCAGGCCGCCGAGGAACACCGCGTTCGGTACCCGCTCGAGCCGGAGGCCGTACCACTCCGCCGAGCGCGGTAGGGCCAGGAGGAGGAGCGTGACCAAGGCCCCGGCCAGGACGATCCGTACGCCGGCCCGCATCAACCCTCCAGGCGCTCCGTGGGTGTTGTCCGGGTCTTTGGGCGCCGGCTCGATCCCCTCAGGTGGACCGGCCGGACATACTGGCGTCCCGGCGTCCGGTTGAATCTATCCGGGCCGGAGGCAGAGAGGCGGAGGTGAGCGGCGTGCCGCAGGTCGACCTCGCGGACGACTCGTTCGTCGTGGCGGGCCCCGCGGTGGTGGCCGACCGGCTGCGCGGCCCGGAGTTCTGGCGGGCGTGCTGGCCCGCGGTCGACCTCGAGCCCTACCACGATCGCGGGGACGAGGGCATGCGGTGGTACGCCACCGGCGCCCTGGTCGGCACGGCCGAACTCTGGCTCGAGCCGTACCACGACGGCACCCTCGTGCACGTGTTCCTGCGCGCGGACCCGGCGGAGGCGCTGCCGCCTGGGCGCCGGTTCGAGCGGTTCCGGCGACGCTTCGCGCTGTCTCTCAAGGCGGCGCTGTTCGCGCTGAAGGACGAACTGGAGGACGGCCGCGCGGTCGGGACCGGGCTGGGTACGCCGGCCGTCGATCCGGCCAGTGGCACTGGTCCGGTCGCTGAGCCAGAGCCGGCCGTCAACGTCGAGCCAGTCGCTGACGCCGAGCCGGCCGCTGACGCCGAGCCGGCCGCTGACGCCGAGCCGGCCGCTGACGCCGAGCCGGCCGCTGACGCCGCCTGGGCCGATCGGGCGGCGTATCGGCGATCCGCACCCGCGACGAGTGGCCTTACCCTGATGCTCTCCGAGCTGGCGTCCGGGGAGTCCGACGCCTACGAACTGGTCGACGTACGCCGGCTCGAGGGCGGCATCGCCACGGCGACCCACCGGATCACCGTGGCCTACGGTCCGGGGCGGACCGAGCGGCAGTTGATCCTGAAGCGGTACGTACCCGACGACACGACGGCGACCCTGGAATGGGAGCGGTTGGCGTTCGCGGCGCGGTGCGGGATCCCGACGCCGGAGCCAGTCCTGCTCGACGCGGAAGGGCGGTGGTTCGGGAGCCCGGCCCTGGTGATGAGCGCGTTGCCGGGCGAGGTGAGGTACGACCACGCTGACCCGAAGGCCTGGGTGGCGGGACTCGCCACGGCGCTCGCGGCCGTCCATCGGACCGACCTGTCACCGCCGGTGCCCTCCGTCCTGCTCAGGACGCCGACCTGGCAGTCGTACGACCCATCGGAGCTGCCGCCCGGCCCGCGGACGGACGCCATCACCCGGGTCGTCGGCCGGCTGCGCGAGATCGCGGCCCAGCAACCCGTGGTGCTCTGCCACAGCGACTACCACCCGGGCAACGTGCTCTTCGAAGACGGCGTGGTCAGCGGTGTCGTCGACTGGAGTGCCGCCCGGCTCGAGCCGGCCGTCTCCGACGTGGCCAACTGCCGGGCTGAGCTGGCTCTGGTCGCCGGTGGCGAGCTGGCCGACCTGTTCCTCGCGGCCTACGTCAAGGCATCCGGCGGACCGCTCGACTCGCTGCCGTACTGGGATGTCCTCGCCGGTGCGCGCACGTCGCGCTGGATCGCGTACGCCGAGGAGGCGATGAACCCGTTGGGCGCGCAGGTGACCGCGGAGGGTGCCCGGAGCCGGGTGACGGCGTTTGTGGACGACGCCCTCGCGGCCGCCGAAGCGGATCTGTAGCGCCGGTATCTTGCTCGAGGGCTCGCCCCGGTTGGCGATGAACGACTCTCGTATCGAAGCTCACCCCGAGCCGTCCACATCTGGATGGCTTACGGATGAGTTTGCAGCGTGATCATGAATCGACCTGTAGGTCGCTCACTATGCGAGATCGCCCACCGGCGTACTGAGGCTTATTCAAACCGCCCTAGTCGTCGAGGCCCTTCCGCAGGTCGGGGCAGGTCGGCGAGAGGCTCTGGCGCAGGTCGTTCGCGCTCGCCCCTAGGCGCCCGGCGGCCGCCCCAAGCGCCTGCCAGGCCCTTGGCGTGGTGTCCTGTCCTCCCCGCAGGTTTTCGATGGCCTTGCTGAGCTGGGAGACCGACCCGGAGAGCGCGGAGACCTGCTTCTCCCACTCCGTCGGGACGACGACACGGAGTGACCGCAGGTTCTTCTGTACCTGGGCGATGGCCCGCTGGGCGCTGTGAATCTCGCTGTAGTCCTGCGCGGTCAGCGCGCCGAGCGAGTTCTGCACGGCCAGGGCCCGCGCACAGACGGTGGCCTTCCCCGCCGGCGTGGGACTCGCCTTGGCCGGGGGCGCGTCCCGCGTCGAGATCGCGGGACGTGCCCGGCTGCCGGCGCCGGAGTCACCGACGCAGCCGCCCGGCGCCACAAGTAGAACGAGGGCGGCAGCGGCGACCGGAATCCTCGGCCACCACCCACCTCGCCTCGGCCCGTTCCGCGCTGCGACACCGAAATCCGGACGGCGCGTAGTACCTCGTTGCCAGACCATCCGTGCCGCCCTCTCGTCACCGGTCAGGCGCCAGTGTTCAGCGAGGAGGAGGGTGGGGTCGCCCTCCTCAGCGGATGAGATGCCACGTGCCCAGGGTCACCGCAGCCGAGCCGTCAGCTCTGCATTGGTTCGGCTGCGGTTCACGGACAGACGTGATGGAGGTGTCTCGGCTTCTTCACCGAAACTCCTCCGCCAAGTCACGGCAACCTCGCGAGCGATCTCGCATAGTGAGCGACACTCGAACCCGACCTAGGATCGTGAAGGATTCTGGTCAAATGTCGACGAAAATCCTTCACGATCATGGCCCGCCACCTCGGCGAAGTTGATCACACCGGCGGTTGTCGGTGCGCGCCCCCATACTTTGGAACGCGCGCTGGCCGTGGCGGCCGGCCACCTTCGACCACGCGCACGACGACGTGCGGGAAGGAGAGGCGACATGACCGTCGTACTCGCGATCGGCACCGGCAAGGGGCTGTTCCTCGCCCGCAGCGGCGACGACCGGCACGAATGGCAGATCAGTGGGCCGCACTTTCCGATGACGGCGGTCTACTCCGTGGCCATCGACACCCGCCGACAGCCGGCCCGGCTACTGGTGGGCGTGAGCAGCTCCCACTTCGGACCCAGCGTCGCCATCAGTGACGACCTCGGCGAGACGTGGCAGGAGCCGGAGGTGGCTCCGATCGCGTTCCCGACCGAGACCGGCGCGGCGCTCGAACGCGTCTGGCAGTTGACTCCCGGCCGGGCGGACCAGCCCGACGTGATCTACGCCGGGGTCCAGCCGTCGGCGTTGTTCCGCTCCGAGGACGGCGGGCGGTCCTTCGCGCTGGTGCGCGGCCTGTGGGATCACCCGCACCGCGAGCACTGGGAGCCGGGGTTCGGCGGCAAGGCCGTGCACACGGTGCTCCCGCATCCGACCGATCCCGCCAGGGTGGTTGTCGCCATGTCCACCGGCGGCGTCTACCGCACCAGTGACGGCGGCGCGACCTGGGAGGCCACCAACACCGGCATCAAGGCGTATTTCCTGCCTGACAACCCCTATCCGGAGTTCGGTCAGTGTGTGCACAAGATCGCTCGCCATCCCGACCGGCCCGAGCAGTTCTTCGCCCAGAACCACCACGGCGTCTACCGCTCCGACGACGGCGGCTCCACGTGGGTGTCGATCGCGGATGGGCTGCCGAGCGACTTCGGCTTCCCCATCGTGGTGCACCCCCACCGGCCGGGCGTCATCTACACCTTCCCGCTCACCGCTGACGGCCTGAGGTTCCCTCCGGAGGATCGCTGCCGTATCTACCGGAGCGAGGACGCGGGCTCGACCTGGACAGCCCTGGCGAAAGGCCTGCCGGAGGAGGGGTTCTACGCGACCGTGCTGCGCGACGCTCTCGCCTGCGACGACGCGGACCCAGCCGGTGTCTATGTCGGTGCTCGGTCGGGCGAGGTCTATGCCAGCGCAGACGAGGGCGAGAGCTGGCGGCTGGTGGCTTCCCACCTCCCGGACGTGCTCTGTGTCCGCGCGGCCGTGGTGGGGTGAGGCATGACTCTTTCCGGTGTGCGGGTCGAGGTGCTGGTCCCGGCCGTGCTGCGTACTGACTGTGGGGGAGCGGCTCGGCTTTCTTTCGTCCTCTCCTCGCCCGCCACCCTCGGTGATCTGCTGGCGGAGGTCGCCGGCGCCCATCCCCGCCTCGAACGCCGGGTACGCGACGAGCAGGGTGCGATCCGTCGCTACGTCAACGTCTACGTCAACGGCGAGGAGGCTCGCTCCCGCGCTGGTGTCGCGACCCCGCTGCACGACGGCACACAGGTGCAAATCGTCCCCTCGGTGGCTGGCGGCTGACCCTCACCGACCCTCAGGTCAGCACGTCCGCCGCGACCCTGAGGTCGGCGACGAGTCCGGCGTACACCTCGTCCTGGTTCTCGGCACGCAGCACCGCGGACGGGTGGATGGTGGCCACCACGACCGGCGCCGGCCGGTGTTCGGAGCGCTTCCCCGCGTGCTCGGAACGCTCGCCCAGGTTGGGGCGCGGCAGCGGGATGCCGCGCTGTTCGGTGACCTTGAACGCCGGCCCGAAGATCGCCTTCGCCGCGGTCGCGCCCAGGCAGATCAGGAGTTCGGGCTCGAGGAGGGCAAGCTCCGCCTCGAGCCAGGGACGGCACGCCAGGATCTCGGCGCGGTTGGGTGTCTTGTGCAGGCGCCGCTTGCCGCGTTCGGGCCGGGTGAACTTGAAGTGCTTGACGGCGTTCGTTACATAGGCGCGGGACCGGTCGATTCCGGCATCCACCAGGGCCTGGTCGAGCACCCTGCCCGCTGGTCCGACGAACGGCTGGCCGCGTCGATCCTCCTGGTCGCCCGGCTGCTCACCGAGCAGGACCACCCGGGCGTCGGGATCCCCGTCACCGAAGACGGTCTGGGTCGCCGACAGATAGAGGTCACAACCTTCGCATGACCTGGCCGCATCCTTCAGCCCGGCCAGGTCGGCATCCTCCGGGACGAACTCCGCGGCGGTGCGCGCCGGTATACGAGCCATCACCTGCGCACCTACCCCGTCGTTCGCGTGCCAATCGATCCCGCGACGCTCCCGCGCGCCAGCGAAACCGCGTCGAACGGCCGCCCGCATCGAACCTGACGGCCGATGCGGGACAGCGCCGAAGCGGATCGGGGCTACGTCGGAGCGCGTGGATACGCTGGCGGCGGTCGGCGTGATCGGGAGCAGGTGTCAACGGAGGCTTGCATGAGCGGATTCCACCAACCACGGGCGGCGCGCCGGATGACCGCGGCCGCGACAGCGTTCCTCGCGGCGTTGGAGCCGCACCAACGCACGGCCGCGACCGCACCGTTCGACACCGCCGACCACCGCGAGTGGACCTACCTCCCCGGGTCGCGACCGGGCCTGGCGCTGCTGGACATGGACCAACACCAGCGCGAGCGCGCGATGGAGTTGCTGGACACCGGCCTGAGTGAGCGGTCCGCGGCCGAGGCCCGCGCGATCATGGAGCTGGAGACGATCCTTCGCGAGCTCGAACGCGCGGCCGGCCGGTCCGGCTGGGAGCGGCGCCACCGAGATCATTTCTGGTTCCGCATCCTGGGCGATCCAGCTGGCACCGCGCCGTGGGCCTGGCGGGTCAACGGCCATCACCTGGCTGTCCACCTGACGGTGGTCGGTGACGCGGTGGCCGCGACCCCGCAGTTCTTCGGCGCCAACCCCGCGGTCGTGCCGAGCGGACCCCATGCCGGACACCGCACCAACCCCGCCTACGAAGACCTCGCCCGCGACCTGCTCGCGGCCCTGACCCCCGACCAGCGGCCGATCGTGATCAGCGATCCGGTGGCATCTGACGACATCCTCACCCGGCACGACCCGGTCGCGGACGTGGGACGCGTGCCCCGCGGGCTGGCGTACGCCGACATGACCGAGCCGCAGCGGGAGTTGCTGAAGAGACTGGTGCGCCGCTACCTCGACCGGGTGACACCCGACGTGGCGCAGGCAGCCTGGCTCGAGGCCGTGGACGCCGGGCTCGAGCGGGTGACGTTCAGCTGGGCCGGCTCGGACGAACGCGGTCGCGGCCACTACTACGCGGTGGTGGGCCCGACGTTCCTACTGGAATACGACAACGTCCAAAACAACGCCAACCACGTCCACACCGTGTGGCGGGACCTCCGCCACGACTGGGGTGAAGACCTGCTCGCCGCCCACTACGCCGCGCACCATTCCTGATCGTTGGGCGGTGCTGGGTCCGTCCGGTGGATCGGTCGTTGATCAGCAGTTGATCAACTCCGCTCGAGCCCGGCAAGGAATCCCGCGACCGCGCGGGCGAACTCCTCCGGATCGTCGTCGTGCACGAAATGCCCGCACCCCGGGAACTCCCGCAGCTCGGTGAGCGGGCGCTGGGCGGCCATCTCGCGTGCCAGCTCCGTGGTGAGGACGGCGCTGTCCTGCCCGTGCAGAAGCAGAGCCGGGCAGGTGGACGCCAGCCAGTCGCTCCACCAGTCGCCGAGCAGGGCGTACTGCGAGGCCATCATGGCGTCGTAGTCGCACAGCAGCCCCCAGCCGTCGTCGTACTCCACGGCGCTGTCAAGGAAGTAGCTGGCGTCGGGGATGCCGTGGGCTTCGATCGCGGCCCTCAGGCCGTCGATGGTGGTGGTCCGTCGTGGCCAGCCGCGCACGTCCAGCACAGGCTCCCGTACAACCGCGCCGGCCTCCTCGATGACCAGCGCGCGCACCAGGTCTGGATGGCGAGCCGCGAGCTGGTAGGCGTTGACGCCGCCCATCGAGTGGCCGAGGACGATCAACGGACCAAGGTCCAGGGTCTGGATGAACGCCGCCGCGTCCTCCACGTAGGCGGACCGGCTGTGGTCGTTGCCGCGCTCACTTCGCCCATGGCTGCGTTGGTCGAGCACGATCACCCGATATCCAGGAGCGAGCGAGGTGGCCAGGGCACTGAACGTCCTGGGGGCACTCGCCGGATCCTATGGGTTGAGTGAACGCACCCGCGCGCTGCAAGGTCCTCTCGGCGCGGCCTCTAATTCGGTCGCGATCGGGTCGGGGACCTGGCCACACTGAGGCAGCATGGGCCACGTCGATGTCGCGGATGTCCGCTATCAGCTGCCCGACGGCCGAGCGCTGCTGAGCGAGGTCAGCTTCCGAGTAGGTGACGGCGCGAAGGTCGCCCTGGTCGGTGCGAACGGTTGTGGCAAGACGACCTTGCTCCGGATCATCGCCGGCGATCTACGCCCGGGCGCGGGCTCGGTGAGCCGCAGCGGCGGACTCGGCGTGATGCGGCAGTTCGTCGGGACCGGCCGGGGTACCCCAACGGTCCGGGATCTGTTGCTGTCGGTGGCGCCCACTCGCGTGCGCGCCGCGGCCGAGCGGCTCGACCTGGCCGAGCTCGCGCTGATGCATCGTGAGGACGAAGCCACCCAGCTCGAGTACGCCGCCGCTCTCGCCGAGTGGTCGGACGCCGGGGGATACGACTCCGAGGTGGTCTGGGACATCTGCTGTACGGAGGCGTTCGGGCGTTCTTACGACGGGGCGAAGTGGCGGGACGTCGGGACACTGTCAGGCGGTGAGCAGAAGCGACTTGTCCTCGAAGCCCTGCTCCGAGGGCCCGATCAGGTGCTCATTCTCGACGAGCCCGACAACTACCTCGACGTACCCGGCAAGCGCTGGCTGGAGGACCGGCTCCAGGAGAGTCGCAAGACGGTGCTCTACGTGTCCCACGACCGTGAGTTGCTGGCCCGGACCGCCGAACGCATCGTGACCCTGGAGGCCGGATCGGCGTGGGTGCACGGGGACGGGTTTGGTTCCTATCACCAGGCTCGGCTGGACCGGCATGCCCGCTTCGAGGAACTCCGCCGCCGCTGGGACGAGGACCGCGCGAAACTGCAAGCTCTGGTTGACACCCTGCGGCTGGCGAAGTCGCCGAAGACGCAGGCGGCGGTGAGCCGGCTGCGGAGGTTCGACGAGGCCGGTCCACCGCCCGAACCCCCGCGCCAGCAGAAGATCCGGATGCGCCTCGCCGGTGGGCGTACCGGCGTTCGTGCGTTGACGTGCACCGGGCTGGCGCTGAGCGGCCTCACCAGGGCGTTCGACCTGGAGGTGTTCTACGGCGAACGGCTCGCCGTGCTCGGCGCCAACGGCACCGGCAAGTCGCACTTCCTCCGCCTGCTCGCCGGTTGGCCCGATCTGGACAAGGTGGCTCACGAGGGCACCTGGAAGCTCGGCGCGCGGGTGGTGCCCGGCCACTTCTCGCAGACCCACGAGCGGCCAGACCTCGAAGGGCGGACCCTGCTCGAGATCCTCTGGGAGGACTGCGCCCTCCAGATCGACGCGGCGGCCTCGACGCTCCACCGTTACGAACTCACTGCCGCCCGCGAGCAGAAATTCGAAACGCTGTCCGGAGGCCAGCAGGCGAGGTTCCAGATCCTGCTCCTGGAAGTCGGGCGTCCGGGGCACCGGGTGCCGCCCGGGGTCCGGGCCGCGGCCGCCGGCGATGGCCGGCTCGCCGCCACGATGCTGATCCTCGACGAGCCGACCGACAACCTCGACGTGGCATCAGCCGAGGCCCTCGAGGCAGGCCTGGGAGACTTCGACGGCACCGTCGTCGCGGTCACCCATGATCGGTGGTTCGCCCGGTCGTTCGACAGGTTCGTGGTCTTCTCATCCGACGGCACGGTCCGCGAGACTCCTGAACCCGTGTGGGACTGCTGATGCACGCGAGCCCTTCTGCACCGCGATAACCTGCACGAGACGGAACGAACACCGTCCGCAGACACATGGCTGCGGGGCAGAGGGGTAGGACGCAGTGGCAGACAGCACAAGCTCCAGCGTCACGATCGCGGCAGAACCGGCAAAGATCATGTCCGTCATCGCCGATTTCGAGTCCTATCCGACGTGGGCGGCGGCGGTGAAGGAGGTGGAGGTCCTCTCCTCACACGAAGACGGCCGTGCCGATCACGTGCATTTCGTCCTGAACGCGGGAGCGATCAAGGACGACTACACCTTGTCCTACACGTGGGATGTCAATCGCGAGGTGCGCTGGACGCTGGTGGAGGCCAAGGTCGTCAAGTCGTTGGATGGCGCCTACACGTTGCGTGACAAAGGCCGCGGCAATACCGAGGTCACCTACCGGTTGGCGGTGGACGTCACTTTTCCGATGATCGGCTTGATCAAACGTAAGGCCGAAAAGGTCATCATCGACACGGCATTGAAGGAACTCAAGAAGAAGATCGAGCAGGGCTGACCCCAAGCCCTGAGCCCCACGCCCGCGGGCGGCCGTGACACGGCCCGACCCGAGGCTGGCGACCTGGTGGCCGGCGCCCGGTACCCTCTCCCGGAGTTCGGCGTACGAGGTCGAGCACTGACCGGATCGTGGGCAGCACCTCATCGTGGGGGTCTGGTCAGCGTCCGGTCGGCTCGTCGTACGGTTTTCCGTCATGGCATGGGCCGGCAGGGCATGGCAACCCTGGTCTGCTGGCCTCATCGGGCCGCATGGGCGCGGGCCGTATCGGGCATCGGAATGTGAGAGGGGCAGGTCGGCGTGAGTGACATGCGCAGGGCCGCTCAAGAAGGATCGCCAGCCGGCACGAGTGTGGAACGCGAGGCCGCGACCCGACCGCCGGGAGATCCGCCGCCCCGGTTGACGATCGGCGTCGACGTGGGCGGCACCAAGACCGCTGCCGGCGTGGTCGACGAGCACGGCGCGATCATCCGGGACGCGCGTCGCGAGACGCCCGCGACCAGCCCAAGCGAGATCATCGCCGCGATCGGTGACCTCGTCGAGGAGCTACGCGGCGACCACGAGGTGGAGGCGATCGGGGTCGGTGCGGCCGGTTTCGTCGACGCCAAGCGTTCGACCGTTCTTTTCGCGCCCAACCTCGCCTGGCGGGAGGAGCCGTTGCGGGCGGAGATCGAGAAGCTGACCGGCCTGTCGACGGTGGTGGAGAACGACGCGAACGCCGCCGCCTGGGCTGAGTTCCAGTTCGGCGCGGCTCACGACGTCGACGACATGATTCTCCTCACGGTCGGCACCGGCCTGGGCGGCGGCCTCGTCCTGGCGGGCGAGCTCTACCGCGGGGCGTTCGGGGTGGGCGGGGAGGTGGGACACCTCCGCGCCGTTCCCAACGGGCACCTGTGCGGGTGCGGCAACAAGGGGTGCTGGGAGCAGTACGCCAGTGGCAGCGCTCTGGTGCGGGAGGCCCGTGAGTTCGCCCGGTCGAGCCCTCCGCAGGCGAGCTGCCTCCTCGAACTCGCGGGTGGTCGGGCCGACCGCATCGAAGGGCCGATGGTCACCAAGGCGGCCGCGGACGGCGATGGGCCCTCCCGCGAACTCCTGGAAGACCTCGGTCGTTGGCTGGGCGAGGGCATCGCGACCCTGGCGGCCGTCCTCGACCCGGCAGTGGTCGTCGTCGGCGGCGGGGTCTCCGAGGCCGGCGACCTGCTACTCGACCCCGCCCGCAAGGCGTTCGCGCGCCAGCTCACCGCGCGCGGGCACCGTCCGGTCCTGGAGATCCGGCGCGCGATGCTCGGCAACGAGGCCGGCATCATCGGGGCAGCTGACCTCGCCCGGCGGCGCTGATGGCGTTCATCCAGGCACTCACCATCGGCGTCGACATCGGCGGCACGAAGGTCGCGGCGGGCGTCGTCGATCCGGAGGGCAACGTCCTCGAACGCCTCCGCCGGGACACCCCCTCGACCAGTCCGCAGGCGACCGAGGACACCATCGCCGATGTCGTCGCGGAGCTGCGCAGCCGTTACGAAGTGACCGCGGTCGGTATCGGCGCTGCCGGCTGGATCGACGTCACGGGCACGTCTGTGTTGTTCTCGCCCCACCTGGCCTGGCGGCACGAGCCGCTGCGAGACGCCGTACGCCGGCGGATCCGGCTGCCGGTGATCATCGAGAACGACGCCAACGCCGCCGCCTGGGCCGAGTGGCGCTTCGGCGCGGGGCAGGGCGAGAGCCACCTGGTATGCGTGACGCTTGGCACCGGCATCGGTGGAGCCGTCATCACCGACGGGGTGATGCTGCGCGGTAAGTACGGCGTGGCCGGGGAGTTCGGGCACATGACCGTCGTACCCGGTGGTCACCGCTGCGAGTGCGGCAACCGCGGCTGCTGGGAGCAGTACGCCAGCGGCAACTCGCTGGTCCGCGAGGCGCGCGAGCTGGCCGCGTCCGGCTCGCCGGTCACCCAGAACCTCCTCGACCGGGTGGGCGGCGATCCCGGGCGGATCACCGGGCCGGCCGTCACCGAGGCCGCCAAGGACGGCGACCCGGTGGCGGTTGAGCTGCTCGAGGAGGTCGGCCGATGGCTCGGCGTGGGGCTCGCCAACATCGCAGCGGCGTTCGACCCGGGCACCTTCGTGGTGGGCGGGGGAGTGTCGGAGGCTGGTGAGCTGTTCCTCGGCCCGGCCCGGGACACCTTCCGGCGTACGCTCACCGGGCGGGGATTCCGGCCTGAGGCGCAGATCCTCCGCGCGGCCCTCGGCAACGAGGCGGGCCTGGTCGGTGCGGCTGACCTCGCGCGGGAGAACATCCGGCTCTTCCGTCGTCGCCGCCGTCGCCGGCCAGCCGGCGAGCGGCTCCGCGCCCGCGTCGACCGGCTCTCCGACCTGTAGCGGGCGCCCGCTCCGAGCCGCTCCCGCGCTTGGTTGGGCCGGCGCCGCACTGGTTGACCTGACAAGGAGTGGAGACTTTCCCGTGTTGGAGCACGGAAAAGTCTCCACTCCTTGACGTCCCAGCCGCCGAGTTCAACCGTCGGGTCACCGAGTTGTCCACAGCGGGCGAAGGTGCTGAGTTATCCACCGGCCGCATCAGCGAGGGCTACCTGCGCGTGCGCATGCCTCATGGTGAAGGGATGCGTGAGGAACTCCCGGGATCGCTTCGACACGACCTTGTCAGACAGGCTGGAGCGGTGTCGCGCCACCAGGTCGTGACGTCCGGCCTGTCCGACGAATTCCTCGAAGCGCAGCTGCGCGCGGGCCGTTGGCAGCGCGTCCATCGTGGCATCTACGTCGCTCACAGAGGACCACTCAGTCGGAAAACCGCTGTCTGGGCCGCCATCCTGTACGCCGGGCCCGGTGCGGCCGCCAGCCATCACACGGCAGCGGAGCTGTGGGGTATCGCGCCGGAGCTCGACGTCACGATCCATGTCGCCGTTCCGTCCAATCGTCGGCCACCGGGACAACGCCTCCACCGTCAGGGGATTCGACACTCTGCGGTGCGGCTGGAACGACGTCGTACGCAATACCTGCGACGTTGCGGCTGAGGTGGCGACGATCCTTCGGCGCAACGGCTGGCGAGCAACACCTTGGGTGTGCCGGCCCGGCTGCGTGGCAGGCAAGGCCTGAGCCCCGCGTACCACCCGTGAGGTCGTAGACAGTGGAGATTTTCCCGTGTTGGAGCACGGAAAGATCTCCACTCCTTGCCCGAAAGTCCCGCTCCGACGCCGCACCTCAGCGGCAGAGCCCGATCAGCGTCCGATCAGCGTTCGATCAGGGTGAGCTCGAAGGAGTAGCGCGAGGCGCGGTAGAGATGCGTGCCGTACTCCACCGCCCGGCCCACGTCGTCGTACGCCGTCCGCGTCATCGTCAGCAGTGCGGCGCCCTTGGTCTCGTGCAGGTCCCTCGCCTGCGCGACCGTGGCCGAGCGGGCACCGATGGTCTGGCGCGCGACCCGTAGTTGGACGCCGCCCGCGCGCAGGAGTTCGTAGAGCCCGTGCTGCTCCAGCTTCTCCGGCGTGATGTCAACGAGCCCTTGCGGTAGGTAGTTGGTCATGAGGGCAAGGGGTTCGTCCTGGGCGTAGCGCAGCCTCCGGATGCGGATGACCTCGGCCTTCTCGGCAAGGCTGAGCGCGTCCGCGATCTCCTCGGGTGCTGGCACGACTCGCAGGTCCCGCACCGTCGTGGTCGGATGCTGGCCTGACCGGATCAGGTCGTCGTACAAGCTGGAGAGCTCGATCGACCGCCGTACCTGCGACTGCACCACCTGGGTGCCGACACCGCGCTTGCGGACCAGGAGCCCCTTGTCGACCAGGTAGCGGATCGCCTGCCGCATGGTCGGGCGGGACAGCGACAGCTGGTCGGCGAGGACGATCTCGTTGGGCAGGCGGGTGCCGGGTGCGAGGGTGCCGGCCATGATCGACTGCTCAAGCTGCTCGGCGACCTGGAAATAGAGCGGGACGGGACTCCGGCGGTCCACGGTCACGGCGAGTTGGGTCACGCCCGGCTCCTAGAGTCTTAAGAAACGACCAAGTAGCGCGCCGCATGGACCGGGCGGACTGGCGGGGCCTGCGCGGCCAGGTGGTCGGCGCGGACACGCGGTCGCTCGGCGCCACGGTCTCGGCGCGAGGTCCAGTCTGCCGTATGAAGGTGCGAAGAAGCTAACGTCAGAATGTCCTAACAAACTATTGACACCCCCGACATGCTGGAGAAAACTCTGCGTTGATCTGGACTGCGCGGAGGTTTCACTACGGAAGGCGGCTGCATGAAGGTTGGGCTGGTCGGCGTCGGGCGCATCGGTGCGCTGCACGCCGAAACCCTCCGTGATCTCCCGGAGGTGGAGACGCTCTTCCTGGCCGACGCGGACGTGGCACGCGCCCGCGACACGGCCGACAAACTCGGCATTTCGTCGTCTGGCAGCGTGGCAGAGCTCCTCGCCAGCCGGCCCGACGGCATCGTGATCGCCGCCGCCACCACCGCCCACGCGGAGCTGGTGCACCTGGCCGCCGACGCTGGCGTCGCGGTGTTCTGTGAGAAGCCGCTGGCCTCCGATGTCGCCGGCACCCGTGAGGTGATCGCCCATGTCGCCGCCGCGGGAGTCCCGCTCCAGATGGGTTTCCAGCGCCGCTTCGACCCCGGATACCAGGCCGCCCGCGCGCGCCTCCAGGCCGGCGAACTCGGTTGGCTCCACTCCGTGTGGGCGTGCACGCTCGACCCGGCGCCACCGCACGCGTCGTACATCCCGACCTCGGGTGGGCTCTTCCGCGACTGCAGCGTCCACGACATCGACGCGATCCGGTGGGTCACCGGCCGCGAGGTGGCCGAGGTGCGCGCGACGGGTGCCAACAAGGGCGCGGACTTCTTCGCCGCGGCTGGGGACGTCGACACCGCGCACGCGCTGCTCACCCTCGATGACGGCACCCTCGCCGCGCTGGCTGCCACGCGCTACAACGGCGCCGGCTACGACGTGCGGCTCGAACTCCACGGCTCCCGCCGCACCTTCGTGGTCGGGCTGGACGACCGTGCCCCGCTGGCGTCGGCCGAAGCTGGTGTCACCTGGCCGACCGAGCCGTCGTACGCGAACTTCGCGGAGAGGTTCCGGAGTGCGTACGCCGCGGAGCTTCGGGCGTTCGTCGACGTGATGGCAGGGCGTACGCCCTCACCGTGCAGTGGGGAGGATGCGTTGGAGGCGTTGTACGTCGCAGAGGCGTGCGAGCTGTCCCGGCGGGAGAGTAGGACAGTGCGGATCGAGGAGGTTCGGCGATGACGTACGACCTGATCACGATGGGACGGGTCAGCGTCGATCTCTATCCCAACGACATCGGCGTACGCCTGCCGGATGTCACGTCGTTCGCGAAGTTCCTCGGAGGCAGCGCGACCAACGTCGCGGTGGCGGCCGCCCGGCACGGCCGGCGGACGGCGGTCATCACCCGCACGGGCGCGGATCCGTTCGGCGACTACATCCATCAGGCGCTGCGAAGCTTCCATGTCGACGACGCGTTCGTCACGCCGGTGCCGGGGCTGCCGACGCCGGTGGTGTTCTGTGAGATCTTCCCGCCCGACGACTTTCCGCTGTACTTCTACCGCTATCCCAAGGCGCCCGACCTTGAGATCCACGAGTCCGAACTCGACTTCGACGCGATCACGTCGGCGCGGATCTTCTGGGTGACCGGGACCGGCCTGTCAGAGGAGCCCAGCCGGTCGACGACGCTGGCGGCGTTGCGCGCCCGCGAGCACCGCCAGCACACCGTGCTCGACCTCGACTACCGTCCGATGTTCTGGCGCACCGACGAGGCCCGCGCGGTGATCGGTGCCGCCGTCGAGCACGTCACCGTGGCGGTGGGGAACCTGGACGAATGTGAGATCGCCGTCGGCACTCGGGATCCCGACAAGGCCGCGCAAGCTCTCCTTGACAGGGGGGTCGAGCTGGCCGTCGTGAAGCAGGGGCCTGCCGGCGTGCTGGCGCGGACGCGTACGCAGGAGGTGGTTGTGCCGCCGGTGCCGGTGGAGGTGGTCAACGGCCTCGGCGCGGGCGACGCGTTCGGTGGGGCCCTGTGCCACGGGCTGCTGGCCGGGTGGGAGCTCGAACGAATCATGGGGTTCGCCAACGCCGCCGGAGCGTACGTCGCGGCGCGGTTGGCCTGCGCCGACGCGATGCCCAACGAGGGGGAGGTCGAGGAGCTGCTGCGGTCGGCGGATCTCCAGGCTGATCCCGCGGAACGAACGGAGCGGGCGGATGGCTAGCCCTCGGGTGGATGTCCGGAAGCTGGCCGAGACCCGCTTCCGCGATCCGGCGGCCGTAGCCTCGGCGTACGCCGCTCGCCGCCGCCGCGCCATCGTCGGTCCGCGCGAGAGCCTCATGATCATCGCCGCCGACCATCCCGCTCGGGGCGCGCTGCGGGCGGGCGATCGGGCGGACGCGATGGCCGACAGGTCGGAGCTGCTGGCCCGCCTCATGGTCGCGCTGGAGCGGCCGGGGGTCGACGGTGTGCTGGCCGCACCCGACGTCCTGGAGGACCTGCTGTTGCTCGGGGCGCTGGAGGGCAGGGTCGCGATCGGTTCGATGAACCGCGGCGGCCTGCCCCGCGCGGCGTTCGAGGTCGACGACCGGTTCACCGCCTACGACGCGGACAGCATCGACCGCTTCCGCCTCGAAGCCGGCAAGATGCTCCTCCGGATCGATCTCGACGATCCGGCCACCGCGGCCACCCTCGACACCTGCGCCCGGGCGGTGAGCGCGCTCGCCGAGCGCCAGCTGGTGGCGCTGGTGGAGCCGTTCATGTCGCGCCGGGTCGATGGCCGGCTCACCAACGATCTCAGTCCGGATGCGGTGGTCCAGTCCGCGGTGGTGGCAGCCGGCCTGGGTACGACGAGCGCGTACACCTGGCTGAAGCTGCCGGTGGTCGAGGAGATGGAGCGGGTGGCCGCGTCGACGACCCTGCCGATCCTGCTCCTGGGTGGCGAGGTCTCTGGCGACGCGGACGCGGCCTACGCTCAATGGGAGAAGGCGCTCGCGCTGCCCACCGTCCGCGGTCTCGTGGTCGGACGCTCGCTGCTGTACCCACCTGACGACGACGTGGCGGCGGCGGTCGACACCGCGGTGAGCCTGCTGCCCACGGGGAGGGAATCGTGACCCATCACCTACCGGCGGGGCTGCTCGCCGACGACATGTGGAGCCTCCAGCTGACGCCGAAGCAGGCGGGGTGGGCATACAGCGGTCTGCGGGTGCTCGACCTGCCAGCCGGCGCCTCGCACGCGTTCAGCACCGGCGAAGAGGAAATGGTCGTCCTGCCGCTGGCTGGGCAGGGCGTGCGGGTCGAGTGCGATGGTGCGGCGTTCGAACTGGCGGGGCGGACCAGCGTGTTCGCGGGCGTCAGTGACTTCGCCTACGTTCCGCGGGACGCCGAGGTGACCGTGCGGGCGCCGCACGGTGCCAAGCTGGCCCTGCCGTCCGCGCGGTGCAACCAGCGGTTGACAGCACGCTACGGTCCGGCGGATCGGGTTCCGGTCGAGTTGCGCGGCGCCGGTCAGTGCAGCCGCGAGGTGCACAACTTCTGTGCGGCTGGGGTCTTCGAGGCCGACAAGCTGATCGCCGTGGAGGTGCTGACGCCGGGCGGTAACTGGTCGTCGTACCCTCCACACAAGCACGACGAGGACCGGCCCGGCACGGAGTGCCCGCTGGAGGAGATCTACTACTTCGAGGTGGCGGACGGACCGCACGGGCCCGGCGTTGCCTACCAGCGCGTCTATGGCACACCGCAACGTCCGATTGACGTACTGGCAGAGGTACGCAGTGGCGATGTGGTCACGATCCCACACGGCTGGCACGGGCCGTCGATGGCCGTACCCGGCTACGACCTGTACTACCTCAACGTGATGGCCGGGCCGAACCCCGACCGCGCCTGGCTCATCTGCGACGACCCCGCGCATGGCTGGATCCGCGAGACCTGGAAGGACCAGCCGGTCGATCCCCGGCTGCCGATGACACGATCGGGAGGTCACTGATGAGCAGGAGCGAACCTGACGCAGTGAGTCGGAGTGGCCGGCGCCCGGTGCCGAAGGCCGCTACGCGCTGTCCGCGAAGCGAATGAGGAGGGTGAGCGACCAATGAGCGCAGTCCGTCTCACTGTGGGCCAGGCCCTGGTGCGGTTTCTGGCCAACCAGTGGTCCGAACGCGACGGCACCGAGCAGCGCCTGATCGCCGGCTGTTTCGGGATCTTCGGCCACGGCAACGTCGCTGGTCTGGGCCAGGCCCTGATGGAGTCGGCGAGGCGCGACCCGGCGGAGTTGCCGTACTACCAGTCCCGCAACGAGCAGGCGATGGTGCACGCCTCCGTCGGCTTCGCGCGGATGCGGAACCGCCTTCAGACGTTGGCATGTACGACGTCGATCGGTCCGGGCGCGACCAACCTCGTCACCGGCGCCGCACTGGCCACGATCAACCGCATTCCCGTCCTGCTACTGCCGGGCGACATCTTCGCCACCCGCGTCGCCAACCCTGTGCTGCAGGAGCTGGAGGATGCCCGGTCGTACGACGTGTCTGTCAACGACACCTTGCGTCCGGTGTCGAAGTACTGGGACCGCATCAACCGGCCCGAGCAGCTCATCCCGGCCGCGCTGGCGGCGATGCGGGTGCTCACCGACCCGGCCGAGACCGGTGCCGTGACGCTGGCCCTGCCGCAGGACGTGCAGGCCGAGGCGTACGACTGGCCCGAGGAGTTCTTTGCCCGGCGGGTCTGGCATGTCGGACGGCCGGTGCCGGAGCCGGCCGCACTCGACCGTGCCGTCGAGCTGATCCGAGGCGCCCGACGCCCGCTCATCCTGGCCGGTGGCGGCGTGATCTACGCCGACGCGACGGAGCAACTGCAGGCCTTCGCCGAAGCGACCGGCATCCCGGTGGGCGAGACGCAGGCCGGCAAGGGTGCCTTGACGTTCGACCATCCCGCCAGCGTGGGTGCGATCGGTGCGACCGGCACGACCGCCGCCAACGCGCTGGCCCGCGAGGCCGACGTGGTGATCGGGATCGGTACCCGCTACAGCGACTTCACGACGGCGTCCCGCAGCCTCTTCGAGAGTCAGAACGTGCGGTTCGTCAACCTCAACGTGGCGGCGTTCGACGCGGCCAAGCAGGCCGGGGAGGGCCTGGTCGCCGATGCGCGGGCCGGCCTGGCGGCGTTGACCGAACGCCTGGCCGGCTGGCAGGTCGAGCCGGCGTACCGTCAACAGGCACGGGACCTTGCCGCCCACTGGCAAGGCGTCGTTGACAGTGCCTACGGCGCCGGCCACGCACCGTTGCCGGCGCAGACCGAGGTGCTCGGTGCGGTCAACGAGGCGGCCGGCGACCGCGGTGTGGTCATCAACGCAGCGGGCAGCATGCCTGGCGAGCTGCACAAGCTGTTCCGGGCGCGTGATCCCAAGCAGTACCACGTGGAGTACGGCTTCTCCTGCATGGGTTACGAGATTGCCGCCGGACTCGGCGTCAAGATGGCCGCGCCTGATCGCGAGGTGATCGTCCTGGTCGGCGATGGCTCCTACCTCATGCTCTCCCAGGAGATCGTCACCGCCGTCCAGGAGGGTGTGAAGCTCACCATCGTGCTGGTGCAGAACCACGGGTACGCCTCGATCGGCTCGCTGTCCGAAAGCGTGGGCGCCGAGCGGTTCGCCACGAGCTACCGCTACCGCAATCCCGAGACGGGCGCCCTGGACGGCGACGTCTTGCCCGTCGACCTGGCCGCGAACGCCGCGAGCCTCGGAGCGGACGTCCTGCGGGCGAGCAGCATCGAGGAGCTACGGTCGGCGCTGGCCAAGGCACGCGAGGCGACCCGCACCACCCTGGTCTACATCGAGACCGACCCGCTGGCCGGCGGACCGTCCTCCGAAGCCTGGTGGGACGTTCCGGTCGCCGCGGTGTCCGAACTCGAGCCGACGCGGCAGGCCCGCGTGGAGTACGAGCGCAACAAGCCCAGCCAGCGGCACTATCTGTGATCGAGGTTTCGCCATGTCCACCAACCAGCACACCCACAACGGCCTGATCGAGCACTGGATCTCCGGCGCGACGACGCCGGGTTCGTCCAGCCGTCGTGCCCCGGTGTGGAATCCGGCGACCGGCGAGCGGCAGGCCGAGGTCGTCCTGGGGACGGCCGCGGATGTCGACCTTGCCGTACGCACCGCCGCGAAGGCGTTCGAGACCTGGCAGGAGGTGTCGGTCACCAGGCGGTCGAAGATCCTCTTCGCGTTCCGCGAACTGGTCAACCAGCACGTCGACGACCTCGCCCGGATCGTGACCTCCGAGCACGGCAAGGTGTTCTCGGACGCCAGGGGAGAGGTGCTGCGGGGCCTTGAGGTCGTGGAGTTCGCGTGCGGAATCCCGCAACTGCTCAAGGGGGAGTTCTCCGAGCAGGTGTCAAGCGGTGTGGACGCGTACTCGTTCCGGCAGCCGCTCGGTGTCGTAGCTGGGATCACGCCGTTCAACTTCCCTGCCATGGTGCCGATGTGGATGCACCCGATCGCGATCGCCTGCGGCAACACCTTCGTGCTGAAGCCGTCCGAGCGCGACCCGTCCGCGGCGCTACTGGTCGCCGAACTCTGGCAGCGGGCAGGCCTGCCCGACGGTGTCTTCAATGTCGTGCACGGCGACAAGGAAGCCGTCGACGCGCTGCTGGACCACCCGGAGATCGCGGCGGTGTCGTTCGTCGGTTCGACGCCGATCGCGCGGTACGTCCACGATCGCGCATCGGCCACTGGCAAGCGGGTGCAGGCTCTCGGCGGCGCCAAGAACCACGCGGTGGTCCTGCCCGACGCCGACCTCGAGTTCGCGGCCGACCACATCACCGCAGCGGCGTATGGCTCGGCCGGCCAACGCTGCATGGCGATCTCGGCCGTCGTCGCGGTCGGAGCCGCGGGTGACGCGCTGGTGGAGAAGCTGCGGACCCGGGCCGAGACCGTGCGGGTCGGGCCGGGCGAGGACGACACCGCGGAGATGGGTCCCGTCGTCACCCGGGAGGCGCGGGATCGGATCGCGTCGTACGTCGACACCGGTGTCTCCGAAGGCGCGGCCGTCGTGGTCGACGGTCGTGGCCTACGCCTCGAGGGTCACGAGGACGGGTTCTTCGTCGGTCCGTCGCTGCTCGACCAGGTGACGCCCGCGATGAAGGTCTACCAGGACGAGATCTTCGGCCCCGTCCTCGTCGTCCTGCGCGCGGAGACGCTGGAGGATGCGATCGAGTTGGTGAACGCCAACCCGTACGGCAACGGCGTCGCCATCTTCACCAGCGGTGGTGAAGCCGCCCGCACCTTCCAGCGCAAGGTCAGCGTCGGCATGATCGGCGTCAACGTACCCATCCCGGTGCCGATGGCGTTCTACAGCTTCGGCGGGTGGAAGGACTCGTTGTTCGGAGACCGGCACATCCACGGTCCCGAAGGTGTGGGCTTCTACACCCGCGCCAAGGCGGTGACGTCGCGCTGGCCCCATGTGGAGCACGCGGGGGACGCGGCCTTCCACTTCCCGACCGCACGCTGAGATCCGGGCGGCGTCAGCGCCGCCACCGTAACGACACGGTGTGGTTCCGGCCCCGCTCGGGCTTCGCCCGTCCGGGCCCACCCCCACCGCAGTTCGGCAACAGAGTAGGTGAGAGTTCCGGCGCGTTTCTCAGACCTCCAAAGGAGGAGGACCCGTGAAGCTCATCCGAGGGTTGGGTGTGGTCGCCGCCGTCGCGGCGCTCGCGATCTCAGGTTGCTCCAACGCCGCTCCCGAGCAGGGCGGCGGTCCGAACGAAGCGGCAACGAACAAGACCGACACCCCCGCCCGGGGTGGGCCCGCCCAGAACGCCATCACGGTCGCCGTGGTCACCCATGGGCAGGCGGGTGACACGTTCTGGGACATCGTGAAGTCGGGGGTCGACCAGGCTGGCAAGGACGAGGACGTCAAGGTCACCTACAACGGCGATGGCGACCCGGCGAAGCAGAGCCAGCTCATCGACAACGCCGTGGCCCAGAAGGTCGACGGGCTGGTGGTGTCGATGGCCAACCCCGACGGCGTCAAGGCGAGCGTCGAACGCGCTGTGCAGGCAGGGATTCCCGTGATCACGATCAACTCCGGACTCGAGCAATCCAAGGCGTTCGGTGCGATCACCCACGTCGGCCAGAGCGAGGAGCTCGCTGGTGAGGCGGCCGGTGAGAAGCTGCGGGAGGCTGGGATCAAGAACGTCATCTGCGTGGTGCACGAAGCCGGCAACGTCGGGCTCGAGGCACGGTGTGATGGCGTCCGCAAGACCCTGGGCGGTCGGGTCAGGAACCTCCAGGTGGAGGTGTCGAACGTCGCCGACGCCCAGAACACCATCAAGAGCCAACTGCTCGCCGACAAGTCCGTCGACGGCGTCCTGACGCTCAACCCGGTGGTCGCGAAGGCGGCGATCCTGGCCAAGGCGGAGGCCGGCAGTCAAGCCCAGCTTGCGACGTTCGATGTCTCCGCGGACATCTGCGCTGCGATCGCGGCCGGTGACATGCTCTTCGCGGTCGACCAACAGCCTTACCTGCAAGGCTATCTGCCGGTGAGTTTCCTGGCGCTCAAGGTCAGGAACGGCAACGATGTCGGCGGCGGCCAGCCGGTCTACTCGGGCCCGGGTTTCGTCACCAAGGACAACGCGGCGAAGGTCCAGCAGTTCGCCGCCCGCGGGACTCGCTGACATGGTCGCGCGGGCTGTGTCGCTGCCGGGTGAGGACGGGCCGACCACCATCAGCCCGCTCACCCGGATGCTGCGCCGCGCCGAGGTCGGCGCGGCGGTCGCCGCCGTCGCGGTCTTCGTGTTCTTCAGCCTCGTGACGGAGAGCTTCGCCACGCCTGGTGGTGTCGCCACCTGGCTGGACTCCGCCGCGTTGTTCGGGATCATGGCGATCGCGGTGGCGCTGCTCATGATCGGCGGGGAGTTCGACCTGTCGGCCGGCACCATGGTCGGCTCCACCGGCCTCATCGTGGGCATCCTCACCACGCACTCTGGCGTCAACGTGTGGTTGGCAGTCGTGCTGGCGTTGGTGTTCGCCGTTGTCGTGGGGGCCTTCAACGGTTTCCTGGTGATGCGTACCAACCTGCCGAGTTTCATCGTGACCCTCGGGACCTTCTTCGTCCTCCAGGGGCTCAACCTCGCGCTCACCAAGGCGATCATCGGGCAGGTCGCGGTCCAGGGACTGAACGCCGTCCCCGGTTTCTTCGACGCCCGGTGGCTCTTCGGCTCGACTTTCTCGTTGTTTGGTACGGCGTTCCAGATCTCGGTCGTCTGGTGGCTCGTCCTCACCGCGGTCGCGACCTGGATCCTCATGCGAACCCGCGCCGGCAACTGGATCTTCGCCGTCGGTGGCGCCCAGGTCAGCGCCCGGCAGGTCGGCGTACCGGTCCTGCGCACCAAGATCGGGTTGTTCGTGGGTACGGCGGCCGCCGGCTGGCTCGCCGGGATGCTCCAGCTGTTCCGTACCTCCACGGTGCAGGCGTCGACCGGTGTGGGCCAGGAGTTCATCTACATCATCTGCGCGGTGGTGGGTGGCTGCCTGCTGACCGGCGGCTATGGTTCGGCGATTGGCGCGGCACTCGGCGCGCTCATTTACGGCATGACCTATCAGGGCATTGTCTTCGCTCAGTGGGACAACAACTGGCTGAAGGCATTCCTGGGCGTCATGCTGCTCGCGGCGGTCCTGGTCAACACCTACGTACGCAGGCGTGTCGAGGTGAGCCGATGACGTCCACGACGCCGGCCGAACGGTCGCCGACCACCGCAACGGCCCTCCTCGAGGTCGAGAAGATCGGCAAGAGTTATGGTCAGGTTCACGCCCTCCGCGGCGTGAGCGCGACGATCAACGCGGCCGAGGTGACGTGTGTCCTCGGCGACAACGGCGCGGGCAAGTCGACGTTCATCAAGATCCTCTCCGGCGTTCATCCGCACACCACTGGAGAGCTACGGGTCGACGGCAGGCGGACGCGCTTCGCGAGTCCCAGGCAGGCACTGGAGGCCGGGATCGCCACGGTCTATCAGGATTTGGCCGTGGTGCCGTTGATGCCGGTCTGGCGTAATTTCTTCCTGGGATCAGAGCCCACCAAGGGAATCGGACCACTGCGCCGTCTCGACGTCGCCTTCATGAGGCGTACGACCCGAGCCGAGCTGGCGAGGATGGGCATCCACCTTCGCGACGTCGACCAGCCCATCGGCACCCTGTCGGGTGGTGAACGCCAGTCTGTCGCCATTGCCCGCGCGGTCTACTTCGGCGCCCGGGTGCTGATTCTGGACGAACCCACCGCGGCGCTCGGGGTGAAGCAGTCCGGCGTCGTTCTGAAGTACATCGTGGCTGCCCGGGACGCCGGACTCGGTGTCGTCTTCGTCACCCACAATCCGCATCATGCCTACCTGGTAGGGGATCGCTTCGTGCTCCTCAAGCGCGGTGTGATGGTGGGTGGCTATGCCAGGACGGAGTTGACGCTCGCGGAGCTTACCCGTGAGATGGCAGGAGGCGCGGAGTTGGCAGCCCTCGGCCACGAGCTGGCCCGGACCGATCCGGGGACATCACCGCCTGATCGGTGGTCGGAAACTGACCCTGTGGGATCCGGCCCCCACGGGCTTCGCCCGTTGGGCCCACCCCCACCGCACCGGGACATTGAGAAAGAATCGCAACAAGGAGTTGACACGTGATGGAGCTAGGTCCGCTGGCCGGCAGGATTGCTGGAGCGCCGATTTCCTGGGGAGTCTGTGAGGCTCCCGGCTGGGGTTACGAGCTTCCCCCGTCGGTGGTGCTCGCCGAGATGGCACAACTCGGGTTGGCCGCGACAGAGCTGGGGCCGACCGGCTATCTCGGGTCCGATCCCGACGCCGTCCGCGCGACGCTGGACCCGCATGGGCTCACTCTGGTGGGTGGGTTCCTGCCGGTGGCCCTTCATGTCGCGCCGGAGGTCGACCTTTCAGAGGCCGAGGCAGCGATCCGCACCCTGGCGGCGGCTGGCTCTGAAGTGGTGGTGCTCGCCGCCGACGCCGGACCCGGTGGGTACGACCGTAAAGTCCAGCTTGACGCGACGGAATGGTCGCAGCTGCTGCGCAATCTCGACCGGGTGCGGTCCCTGATCAGCGACCTCGGACTCCGGTCGACGCTACATCCCCATGTCGGCACCGCGATCGAGTCCCGTGCGTCGGTGCTCCGTCTTCTCCAGGACAGCGACGTCCCGTTGTGCCTCGACACGGGTCACCTCGCCATCGGGGGCACCGATCCGTTGGAGATCGTGCGGAACGCCGCGCAGCGGGTCGGCCACGTCCACCTGAAGGACGTCCGCCTCGACATCGCCAAGCAGGTCGCCGACGAGACCGTGAGCTTCATCGATGGCGTGCGTTCAGGGTTGTTCGCGCCCCTGGGGCAAGGCGACGTTGACATCGCGGGAGTGGTGACAGGCCTTGAGGAGGCGGGCTTCACGGGGTGGTACGTGCTGGAGCAGGACACCGCTCTCGCCGGTCCGCCCGCACCAGGCGAAGGACCGTTGGTCGACGTCCGTCGCAGCGTGGAGTACCTACGGGACACCGTCGTTCCGGCGCTCGCATCGTGAAGGGGCCGTTGATGGACGTACGCGTGGGTGTCATCGGCACCGGGATCATGGGCGCGGACCACGTGCGGACCCTCGCCACCTCGGTGTCCGGCGCCCGCGTCACGGCAGTCGCCGACATCGACCAGGAACGCGCCCGGGCCGCGGTCGCCGGGTTGTCCGGCGTTCAGGTGCACAGCGATCCGATGTCGGTGGTGCAGGACGGTGAGGTGGACGCGGTTCTCGTCGCGTCCGCCGACTCGACCCACGAGAAGCTCGTCCTCTCCTGCCTCGATGCTCAGAAGCCGGTGCTCTGTGAGAAGCCGCTGACGCCGACACCCGAGGGTGCGTTGCGGATCATCGCGGCCGAGACAAGCCTTGGGCGCCGGCTGGTGAGCGTGGGCTTCATGCGGCGGTACGACCCTGGGTACGCCGATGTCAAGGCAGGCTTGCGCCAGGGTGTGGTGGGGGCGCCGCTGATGCTGCACTGCGTTCACCGCAATGCGGCGTCGCGACCGAACACACCGGGAGCGAATCTGATCACCGGCACCGCCGTCCACGAGATCGACATCGCCCGGTGGCTCTTCGACGAGGAGATCGTCGCGGTGACCATCCACCGTGGTCGGCGCTCGTCGAAGGTCGTGGGCGACACACCCGACCCGCTCCTCGTGATCCTGGAGACTGAGTCGGGCGTCCTGGTCGACGTCGAGGTGTTCGTGAACGCGCAGTATGGCTACGACGTGCGCTGCGAGCTGGTGGGGGAGTCCGGCTCGGTGAGCCTTGACGAGCCGGCCCGCACCCTGCTCCGGGGCGCGCGGAGCCGCACGACCGGGGTGTCCCTGGACTGGCGTGACCGGTTCGCGGAGGCGTACCAGCGGGAGCTGCAGGACTGGGTTGACGGTGTGGTCGTGGGCGAGCAGCGCGGGGCGAACGCCTGGGACGGGTACGCCGCGACCGTCGTCGCGGCGGCGGGCGTCCAGGCGTTGAAGCGAGGGGAGCCGGTGCGAGTCCACCTCGAACCCCGACCGGACGGGTACGCGCCGAGTTCTGGCGCGGCGTGAGACGCGCCTTGAATGTCTCCGCAAGCATATAGCTGACCTGGTATGTTTGGTCCTGCTCACGGTCACGGGGGTCGCCGAGGGGTCGCTGCGGGAAGCCGTTGACGATTCCGCGTGACCCCGGGCGTGCCCCCACCCCCCAGGCAAGCCGAGCAGGAGAACTCTCGTGAACGAAACCCTCCGTACCGTGGACGGTCGGCCCGTACTCCGGATCGAACGCCGCCTCGCGCATCCGCCGGAGAAGGTCTGGCGTGCCCTCACCGAACCCGCGGAACTCAGCCAGTGGTATCCCTTCCGGGCAATCGAGCTGGACCTCCGGGTCGGCGGCACGATCCTTTTCGACGACGGCCAGGGCACGACCATGGATGCGGTCATCACCGAGCTCGACCCACCCCGGAGCTTCGCGTTCAGTGAGCGCGCGCCCGCGGAAATGACACGGGAGTCCGACGATATCGTCCAGTTCGAGTTGCATCCTGACGGCGGTGGATGCCTGCTGGTCTTCAGCCACACGTTCGACGACCGGCCCGCGGCGGCCAGCTACGCCGCCGGATGGGTCGGATGCCTCGATGCCCTGCGGATGGTGCTGGACGGTGAGGACGTCAAGCTGCCCGACGATTCCGTCGAGCGCCACGAAAGGTTCATCGCGAAGTTCGGGCTCGGCGTCGGTACAACCGAGACCGGTCCCGACGGGTGGCAGGTGCGATTCGAACGCCAGCTGATGCGCCAGCCGATCGAGCACGTGTGGGCGGCACTGAACGCCGCGTTCGACGTACCCAACTCCGAAATGTCGGCGCCGGTGGTCGGCGGTCCGGTGCCGAGGGGATTCACCACCGCCCAGGTGCCGGCCGGAACGGTCACCGCGGTGAGCGCCCCGACCATGGTGGAGTACGCCTGGCTGGCAGGTGACGAGCCGGCCGGCCGGGTCCGATGGGAGCTGTCCACCGGGCCAGGAGGAGCGCGCATCATCCTCACCCAGTCGGGACCGGCGGGGTACGACGCCCAACGGGCCATCGCGCTGGCGGCCTGGCAGGACCAGCTCGCCGTCCTCGTCAAGCGCCTGCTGGAAGCGACCTGATGACAGGTCACGAAGGGACGCACATGCTGGGAAGGCTCTCCACGACTGACAACGGCCGCTTGTCACTCCGCTACGAGCGGCGGCTCGCCCACCGGCCGGAGAAGGTCTGGCGCGCGCTCACCGAATCCGACCAGATGCGCGCGTGGGGATTTCCGGCAATCGTGGACTTCGATCCCACGCCGGGAGCCAAGCTCCGGTTCGACATGACGCCGGAGGCGAAAGAGCGTTTCGAGATCCCCGAGGACGCAGACACGATCACCGAGGGCGAGGTCACGCTGGCGGAGCCGCCGAAGCTGCTCGAATACACCTGGGGTGCGGAGATCCTCCGCTGGGAGCTCACCTCTGACGGTGACGGTGGCTGCCATCTGGTGTTCACGAACATCTTCGACGACCGCGACGGTGCGGCCGCGATGGGCGCCGCGTGGCACGCGTGCCTGGAGGTGGTCGAGGCGTACCTCGAAGACCGGCCGGTCGACTGGTCGGTCTGGGATCGCGCCGAGGAGCTGACCCGTGAGTACGAGGGCGGCGTCAACTGACGGCCGCCCCGATATCGGGGAGCGCGGACGCGATTCGAGGGCGGACGTGACTCGAGGTCGGAGATGAGCGGAAGCTCGTGGCTCGGTATGGGCGCGGTGTGGCGGTCGTTGGGATGGACCGGCGCCGCAACGTCTGCCCCTGCTGTATGCGGGCTGGCTTGTCGGGCCAGGATGGAGCGGTGATGGACACAGATGGCGGCGATTCGATCGGGCGGTTGCGGGAGGCGATTCGCCGGCTCGCCGAGTTCAATCGCGAACGGACGCCGACGGGGGTTCCGCACGACGACGCCGACGAGGTTGTCGGCACGATGGCCAGTGATGATGCGTTCGGCTTCGACCCGTTTCCCTTGCTACGTGCGCTCGATGATGCTGGAGCGCGGGTGGTTGTGATGGGCCAGGTCGCCGGCATCTTGCACGGGTCGACTGAACTGACCGGTGACCTCGACCTGCTGTGGGATGGCGATGTGGTGCAGGCCCCGGCTTTGGCGGCAGCGTTCGCGCGGGTGGGCGCTGTGCTGACCGATGACAGCGGCGTGGTCGTGCCATGTGCCGCCCAGGCGTTTACCCTGCCCAAGGTGCAGTTTCGCTCTCCGAGTGCCAGCGGTGACTGCTGCACTCCGGCGCTGCCGTGGGGCGATCTGCCGGTCACCCGGTTTCTAGGCCGCTGTCAGATGGCTGTCGCCGACGACGGCACGGTGGTGCGCTACCTCAACCGTGATGACCTCATTCGGATGCGCCTGGCCGTTGGTCGGGTGAAAGACCTGCGCCGCGTCGAGGAGCTGCAGCGGGCACCGTGAGTGGGGAGCGACGCCCTCACGCCAAGTCGAGCGTGGCGATCCCCAACGGTGGCTCGCATGCAGCGAGACGTCTCTTAGCCTTCCCCCGCAAGTTGGAAAGGTGAATCCCGCATTCATTACGTCCGGATCGGCCGTTGGTTGATATCGATCCAGGGTGGGGGTATGTATTCGGGTCTACCATTTCGACCCATGCGGACTTGCCAGCCGCTGTTGTGAATGAGGTTATGGTGCGTGCCGCACAGTAGGACGCCGTTGTTGAGGTCGGTTGGGCCTCCGTCGACCCAATGGGTTATGTGATGGGCTATGCACCACTTCGCGGGGCGGTCCACGCCGGGAAGTTGCATTCCATGCCGTCGGGATGCCGAGGGCGTGGCGTTGGGCGGCGGTGAAGAAGCGGGTGGTGCGGCCCAGGTCGAGGACTTGGCCTTTGCTGTCGAGGACGGCGGGGATGACGTCGGCGTCGCAGGCCAGGAGTCTGGCGGTTTCGGCGGAGATTTGCTCGCCGCTGTCCAATGTCGCGTAGCCGATTCCGGTGACGAGTTGGGCCAGTGTCATGGTGATGATGATCTGCGGCTTGGTCCCACCCCCTGGTAGGGGCTTCACCCGCGGCGAGGGCGAGATCGAGCAACTCTACGAAGGCGTCGCCCAGGCGGCGGGAGGCGGTGCGCGTGTCGGGTCCGTTCGCGTCGGTCTTTCGTGGTCTGGCCAGTGGGTCGAGGAGTGCTTTGAGGCGTGCCATTTCGTCGATGGGTAGTTGGACGCGGGCGGACTGCAAACCTGGGCCGGAGTGGGAGAACGTGATCGAACGCTTCTGTTCAGCCCGCTTGCGTTCCCGCTCCAACTGCTCGCCCAGCCGCCGCTCAGCATCCTCTGGCGCGATGGTCTCGTACAGCTGGATCCCCAACTGCCGAAGCTCTTTCGGATCATGGCGGCTCGCCAACTGCAGCAGACGCGCTTCACCCTCGCGTTTGAGTTCGTCGCTGATGTCCTTGGAAAGCAGGTCGATCGACTCACGGATGATCTTCGCATGCAGGAAAGAGATCCTGCCCGCCGCGAGTGCCTGGCCGGTGGCTTGAAGGTTGGTCTCCAACGCCTTGGCCAGCTTGACATCCGCGCCGATCTCGCCGGGGTGAAGGTGCAGCTTGTGCCGCAGCCACGCCGCCGTCGACGTCGCCCCCGAGGCGAGCTCTCGCGTATCAGCATCATGGATGAACCGCAGCCGCAAAGCCTCAGCCATAGCGACGATCTGGTGCGCCTGCTCCAGCCCGTCAGCAGAGTCGGCGTCCGTACACGACCAGAAAGAGGAGTTCAACGCCTGAGCAAGCCCGTCCTGGACCATATCCAGCAACCCACGCAACGGCAGCGTGGGCGGGGCGCCAGTCGTGACATCCATAACCGAAACACTATCGGCGACCACCGACACAACCCTGCCCGAAAGAGCCCATTCCAATGGCCTCAGGAAGGTAGTTTTCCGTGGCCAGAAATAGCCTTGAGTAATCGAAGTGAGAGCCCTTCCGTGAGCCGCCCATCCATTAAGTGGACCGCCGAAAAACCAGATTCCACGTCTCTCTTTCACGCTCAGCAAATGACCGGGCCCGGCAAGGAGCGCCGCCGCGCCACCAGACACACGAAACCCACGACCGGCGGGTCAGCATCCCTCTGGACGGCAGCGCCGGATACCGTCATCCCATGACGCAGCTGCGGGTCCTCAGCTACAACGTACGGGGGCTGCGAGACGACGTGCCGGTGTTGGCGGAGATCGTCCGCCGCTGCCGCCCCGACGTGCTCGTTGTGCAGGAGGCGCCGGCCGTTCTGCGCTGGCGTTCGAAGTGCGCGGCCCTGGCCCGCACGTGCGGCCTCGTCTATGTGGCTGGCGGGCGCACTGCCGGCGGCAACCTCCTGCTCTGCCATCAGCGGATCAGCGTTCACGGTGTGAGCGAGCAGCGGATTCCACAGCGACTCCGCGACCCGATCCGGGGAGTGGTCGCCGCCACGTTAGGCGAGGGTTCGCTGCGCTTCGGTGTCGTCGGCATCCACCTCGGGCTGTCCGCTGAGGGGCGCCGGCGGGAGGTGGGCGAGGTGCTCGCGACCACCCGCTCGTTCGGTGACCTTCCGGTGATTGTCGCCGGTGACCTCAACGAACATCCGGACGGCCCGAGTTGGAAGGCGTTCACAGAGGCCGGACTGCGCGATCTCGGCGTGGACGGCGCCGTCGCGACGTTCCCGGCCGGCGGCCCTTCGGCCCGGATCGACGGAATCTTCGCATCCGGCGAGCGGATCGTGGGGCGCGGTTGCGGCGTTCCCGAGTCCGCGGGCCTCGCCGACGCCGGGGATCCTGAGGACCCCAGTGACCTCGGCGCGGATTTCGTACAAGCCAGTGACCATCTTCCGGTCCTGGCCGTCCTCGACATCTCCTGACGGTGCCGCCCGCCAGCTTCGTTATACAAGCTATCTGCCAGCCGAATACTCCACCGGTTTCCTTGACGGCATTGGGCCGGACGTTCACGATTCCTTGTGACGCAAGGAGTTTCGAGGCCAGCTTCGACGCCGGAAGAGCGCGTGGCCGCACACGTGAGGGGTGGGACCGGTGGAGTCGGTTCTGGACGCGAAGCTGTTCGAAGGGCGCGTCGTGCTGGTCGTGGGGGGTACCGGCGGCATCGGTGGTGCGGTAGCCGAGGAGTTCGGCCGGCTCGGCGCCAGGGTCATCGCTGCTGGCCTCCCCACTGGCACGCCGTCAGCCGGCGACACGAGGGTCGCTGAGGTCGTCACCGTTGACCTCGCGCGGCCGGGCGAACTCGAGGAGCTGATCGCTCGGCAAGACCAGCTTGACGTCCTGGTCAACAGCGCCGGCATCATCGCGCGCCGGCGAGAGTACGAACCCGCCGTTTTCACCAGTGTGGTGGACGTCAATCTCACCGGCACCATGCGAGCCTGCGTCGCGGCCCGATCGCTCCTTTCGGCCTCGGAAGGCAGCATCATCAACGTCGCTTCGATGTTGAGCTACTTCGGAGGCCCGCTGGTCCCCGCCTACTCCGCCAGCAAGGGCGGCGTCGTCCAGCTCACCAAGTCCCTCGCCGTCGCATTCGCCGAAGACGGTATCCGGATCAACGCCGTCGCCCCCGGCTGGATCCGTACGCCCCTCACCGCGGCACTCCGCGAGGACCGCGACGCCGAGCGCCGCATCCTCGAGCGCACTCCGCTTCGCCGTTGGGGCACGCCGGACGACCTCGCGCAGGTGGTGGCGTTCCTCGCCTCGCCGGGAGCGGCCTTCATCACCGGGGCTGTCGTTCCCGTCGACGGCGGATACCTGGCGGCGTAGATCCAGGAGCCCCAGTAGGTCCACAGGACTGACCGGGTTGCGCCGGGCGTCGAGCCTCAGTTGATGCGTCCGGCATCGGTCAACCGGTCCGGCGTACCCCACCACGACCTGGAAAGGACACAGACATGACCGAACGCGAAGCCAAGGACCTGGTGTTCGGGAAGGTGGCCGAATCCGACGGCGTCCTGCAGGAGATCGCGATCGCCGCGATGCCGGACGATGAGCGGATCTGGGTGGAGCAGGAACCAGACGTGTGGTTTCGCCCGCTGATGTTCAACACCGTGGTGGGGCAGTGGTGCAACCTTCTGCGGGTCACCAGGTCCGGCATCGTCTCACGGCACCGCCATCCCGCCGCCGTCTACGGATATGTCATCAAGGGGAAGTGGCATTACTACGAGCACCCGTGGGTTGCCGAAGCTGGCCATTTCGTCTACGAACCACCAGGTGAAATCCACACCCTCACCGTTCCCGAGGACTGCCCGGAGATGGTGACCTTCTTCAATATCACCGGCGCGATGGTCTATCTCGACGCCGAGGGGCGCCAGATTGGCTACGAAGACGTCTGGACCAAGATCGAGCTCTGCCGCGCCCATTACGCGAAAGTCGGGCTGGGGGCAGAATTCGTTGAGCAATTCATCCGGTGAACCGCCGACTGATCACGATCGTGGCAGTGGGGAGCCGCCGTCATGGACCTCGCCCAGATCTATCGCTTCCGCCTGGACTGGATCGCAAGCTTCGTCGCGGTCGCGCGGTACGGCGGGTTCTCAGCCGCCGCCGCGGCGCTGTACCGCTCGCAGCCTCGGGTCAGCATCCACGTCGCTGAACTCGAGCGCGCACTCGGCGTCAAGTTGTTCGACAGGTCGGTGCACCCGGCCGTCCTCACCCCGGAAGGGCGCGCGGCCCTCCCACACGCCGAGGCGGTCCTGCACCACGTTCACGAACTCTGCAACGGTGCGGCCGCCGACGGCAGCGTCCGCGGCGACGTGCGCCTGGCGATCTACCCCAGTGCGGCGGCCTTCCTGATCCCCGACCTGCTGGTCGAACTCCGCCAGGCCCACCCGCACGTCAAGCTTGCCTTGCGGGAAGGGCCGACGATGGCGCTGGACGAGCTGCTGCTCGCCGGCGAGGCCGACCTGGCGGTCCGCCCGGTGCTGCCCCCGGTGGGGAGCGAGAAGCTCGCGCACGCCGTCCTCTGGCACGAGCCGCTCGTGGCCGTTGTCGGTCAACGTCACCCGCTGGCGACGCAGACCTTCGTGGAGCTGGACGAGCTCGCGGGCATGGCGCTGATCACCATCGGCGAAGGGGAGGAGCAGGCGAGTTCGCAGTTCGAGACCAATCTGGTGTTCGAGCAGGCTGGGCTCTCACCTCAGGTGGTGTTCCGGACGAACCAACCGCAGACGCTGGTGGCGCTGGTCCGCCGAGGCCTGGGCATCGGCGTGACCAACGGGCTGGCCATGACGACCTCCAACCTCGATGGCGTACGTCTGGTACGCATCGCGGACGCGCACTGCGAGCGCGAGGTGGCCCTGTGGTGGCGTACCGACCAATCTCGTTCGTTGGCCGTGTCCGCCGTTCACGAGATCATCTGCGGGCTTCCCGAGCCGTCGCTCGCGGCTCAGACGATGGCGCCGTCATCGTCGTCAGGTGGCCCGCCCTTCATGCGGAGCACCAATGCGAGGAAGCCGCCGATGAAGGCGACCACGCCGAGCAGCGCGAACCACGCGGGGACGTAGATGTCGGCGACGGTGGCGACCAGGAGCACGGCCGGGCCACCGAACAACGCGAGCCAGGCGACCTTGGTCACGGAGTCGAGCGGCGGCAGCGGGGGAGGCGGCGGGGGTACGTAGCGCTCCTCGGACGGCGGCCGGCCACCGGAACCCCGCGAGCCCTCGGCAGCGTGGTCGTCCCGGGCGCCCGAACTGGACCGATCGTCTCCGGGGTCGTCGGTGCCCGCCAACTCAGTCGGTTGGGCGAGGCTTTCGTCGACGTCCTCGAGCGCCGGCCACGGCCGGTCCCCGCCGGCCAGGTCGCGGTCGTAGCCGGCCACGATGTCGGCCCAGGCGCGTTCCTCGTCAAAGGTCGCCATCCGGGACCGGTCTGGATCGGGCTCGGGATGGTCGGCGGGATCGGAGTCGCCTCCTGCCTCGCCGCCGCTGTCGCCGGCCGCCTCGGTCACCGCGTCACCAGCGCCCCCGGACTCGCGGTCATCGGGGGATGTGCGGTCACTCGGGGAAGCCTCGACGCCTGAGCCTGCCTGGCTGTCGGGTCCGTCGTCCCGGAGTTTCGGGAGGTTGTCGCCGAGCAGCGTCCGGGCCCGCTCCTGCGCGCTCGCGTCGACGTACAACCGGTCACACGGAACCGAGGGAAACCGGATCTCCAGGCACAGACCGGGCACCGGCGGACAGGGCTCGGTGTAGGCGGCGACCTGCGCCTGCCGGAGGATCGTGAGCATGGCGTCGGCCGCGTCGGGATCAAGGTCGGCGATCGCGACATAGGACGCGGCATTCAGACCGTTGTCTCGCATCGCTACCTCCCCGGAGACGAACCCACCACTCTCAGGACGCACCACGTGGAGCATGGCCGGCCCGCGTCCCCCGCGTTACGCGCACCGACCTCAGGTTGCATCATCCAGCTCGACTCTGGCACAGGCGTTCGACGAAACCATGGGTCTCCTCGAAGACCGTGAGCGCGTCGAAGTCGAGTGTGGCGACATGGTAGCTGTCGGCCAGCGTGTGTTCTTCGATCTCCCGAGAGCCGACACGCGCTCGTAACAGCCGCAGGCTCGAGCCGTCGAGGACGTGGTCGTTGGCTGACCGGAACACCAGGAGCGGCTGCGTCACCCGCGGGAGGTCGGCGGCGACGATCCGCCAGAGCCGGGTGAGGGAGTACAACGCGGTCAGGGGCGTGCGGTCGTAGGCACCCTCATGGACACCGGGTTTGTGGATGTCGTGGCCGAGAGCGGGCTGCGAGGGTACGAACCGATGCAGCACCGGCAGGGCGACCAGTCGTGGATCGCGGCTCCAGATCGCGGGGTTGACGACGACCACGCCGGCCACCGCCGGGCCATGGACCTGCGCCAACCGCAGCGCGAGGCACCCGCCCATCGACTGCCCACCGACGACCACCGTGTCGCAGTCCTCGGCCAGCCGCAGGAAGGCCCGCTCCAGTGCGGCGAACCAGTCCTGCCATCCCGTGCGGTTGAGCTCCTGCCAGGTGGTCCCGTGGCCGGGCAGGCGCGGAACCGCCACCCGTAACCCCTGCGCCGCCAGGTGCTCAGCCCACGGCCGCATCGACGCGGGCGAGCCCGTGAAACCGTGACAGAGCAGGACTCCGGTCGGCCCGGTGCCGGCGTACAGAGGCTCGGCGTGCGGCAGCACTGCCACGGGCACGCTCCCTCGGAGATCGCGCGGATGAGGACACGGAGAGTACCTGGTGCGGCATCGTTTCATGCCGCCACGTCCCCTCGACCGCTTTGTCCACCATTCCGTAACAACACGAAACCGGGCCCGGCGTTGCTCCGGCCCTGGCGGAGGCCTAGGGTGCCGAACAGGAAGACGGAGGTGGGGCTTGTTCTATTGGTTCCTCAAGGTCTTCGCTCTGGGGCCGCTTCTCAAGACGATTTACCGGCCCTGGGTCGAAGGTCTGGAGAACGTTCCCCGCGAAGGTCCAGCAATCTTCGCGAGTAACCACCTGTCTTTCGTCGACTCCGTGTTCCTACCGCTGGTGGTTACGCGGCGCATCACCTTCCCGGCGAAGATCGAGTACTTCATCGGCACCGGGGTGAAGGGGCGCCTCACGGCACTTTTCTTCCGGGGGATCGGGCAGGTGCCCATGGACCGCGCCGGCGGCCGGGCCAGCCAGCTCGCGCTCGACGCCGGCCTCCGGATCCTCCAGCGCGGCGAGATCTTCGGCATCTACCCCGAGGGCACGAGGTCGCCCGACGGGCGGCTCTACAAGGGCAAGACCGGCGTCGCCCGGCTCGCCCTCGCCTCCGGCGCGCCCGTGCTCCCCGTCGCGATGATCGGCACCGACAAGATGCAGCCGCCCGGCAAGGCGCTCCCCAAGCTCATGCGTCCCGGTGTCCGGATCGGCAAGCCACTGGACTTCTCCCGCTACGAGGGCATGGAGGACGACCGGTTCGTGCTCCGTTCCGTCACCGACGAGATCATGTACGAGCTGATGGAGCTGTCGGGCCAGGAGTACGTCGACATCTACGCGCAGAAGGCCAAGGACGAGCTGGCCCAGGCCAGGCGGCGCCCGATCGACTCCGGTGACCGCCCCACACCCGGAGGGCCGGAGGGCCCGGACGGCGCCGCCGGCGGGACGTCCGAGCCGTCCGCCGAACCATCCTCCGGATCGGAGGAGCCCGGCGATCCCGGCGTCCGCAAGGCGAGCTGACCGTGTCAGAGCCTGGGTCGGGCGTCTCGGACGCGTTCCGGCCAGTAGTACCCCCACCCGACCAGGACCAGCTGCCCCGGCCGGGCGGTGAGCTGGCTGCCCCGGGAGTCCCAGACTCGACCGGTTCGCTCTGGAAGGCGCTGGCGGTCCTGCGGTTCGTACTCCTCGCGCAGGCACTCGTCGTCAATCTGCTCCGCTGGCAGGAGTTCGACCACCCTCTGACCGGGTGGCTGATCCTCACCGTGATCTCGGCGTGGACCCTGATCGCCACCTGGCTCTATGACGCTCCCCGCCGGCGCCGGTGGCCGGTCCTGACGGCGGACCTCGCCATCGCCATCGGTGCGTTGCTGACCACGCCGTACGTCCTCAGCGACGAGATGCTGGCTCGCCACGACTTCACCGTTCCTACGTACTGGATCACCGCGGCCGTGCTCGCGTGGGCGATCCACGCCGGGTGGGCCGGTGGTGTCGCGGCCGGCCTCGCCGTCGTACCAGCCGACCTCGCCACCCGCGCGGTGTTCAACGCCACGACGGTCGGCAACCTGTTTCTCCTGCTGTTGGCCAGTGCGGTCGTCGGATACACCTCGCAGTTGATACGCGAGGCCGCGGCTGAGCGGGCCCGCGCCACCGAGCTCGCCGCCCGGACGGCTGAGCGGGAGCGCCTGGCCCGGGTCGTTCACGACGGGGTCCTGCAGGTGCTGACGTACGTCCAGCGGCGAGGTACCGAGATCGGGGGTGACGCCGCAGCGCTCGCGGCAGCGGCCGCGGAGCAGGAGGAACGCCTCCGCGCGCTCATCCGCGGGCAGCCCGGAACTCTCGAAGGCCGCTCCGACGGTCAGGTCGACCTCGGTCGGGGGCTCGCCGGCCTGGGCGCGGCCGGAATCTCCGTCGCGGCCCCCGCCGAGCCGGTGTTCCTTGCCGCCGGAGCCGCCGGAGAACTCCTCGCCGCGGTCGGCGCCGCCCTCGACAACGTGCGCCAGCACGCTCCCGCCGCACGGATCTACCTCCTGCTCGAGGACGACGGCGGCGGCGTCGTGATCAGCGTCCGGGATGACGGTCCCGGCATCCCCGACGGCCGCCTGGGCGAGGCCGAAGCCGACGGGCGGATGGGCGTGAGCCGGTCGATCCGCGGTCGGCTCCACGAACTCGGTGGCACTGCCACGCTCACCAGCGCGCCGGGCAAGGGCACCGAATGGGAGCTCCGCGTTCCCCGTTCCTGACCCGACTCGCTCCTGAGGATCCGCGCTGGGGCGCGGCCCGGGCGTCTCGTGGGCTCGAGTACGACGTTGACGAGGCACCCGCCAGGGTGCGTAAGGTCGTTGCCATGATCCGCGTGATGGTTGTCGACGACCACCCGATGTGGCGAGCGGCCGTCGTGCGTGACCTCGACCAGGCGGGGTTCGACGTCGTGGCCGAGGCGGGTGCCGGTGACGAGGCGCTGCGGCGGGCGGAGGCGGTCCGGCCCGAGGTCGTCGTGCTCGACCTGCAGATTCCGGTGCTCGGCGGGGTCGAGGTGACGCGCCGGCTGGTCGAGGCCGACTCCGGTGTCCGGGTCCTGATCCTTTCCGCGAGCGGTGAGCAGTCGGATGTCCTCGCCGCGGTCAAGGCGGGTGCTGCCGGCTACCTGGTGAAGTCGGCCTCCCGGGAGGAGTTCGTCGACGCCGTACGCCGTACCGCCGAGGGTGACGCCGTCTTTACGCCGGGGCTCGCCGGACTCGTGCTGGGGGAGTTCCGGCGCCTGTCGGGAGCGTCGCGGGTTGCCGAGCCGGTCGCGCCCCAGCTCACGGAGCGCGAGACCGAGGTGCTCCGGCTGGTCGCGAAGGGACTGAGCTACAAGGACATCGCCGAGCGCCTGGTGCTCTCGCACCGCACCATCCAGAACCACGTCCAGAACACCCTCCGCAAGTTGCAGTTGCACAACCGCGTCGAGTTGGTGAGGTACGCGCTGGAGTCCGGCCTGGACGGTTCCGACGACGACGCTGGAGACACGGGCGCCTCCGGGCATGTCCGTCATGCACCGTGATATGTCCGGATCCGGCCCCGTCGCCATCGCGGCGACCAGTGTGGTGCTTCGGCGTCACGCACGGATGCTGACACTCCCGGCGTGGCGCCCTGGCCCCGCCGGGTGGGTGGACAGCACCGCGACTAGGCTCGACAACGACCTGTTCTTGCGGTCTTGTGAAAGGACTGTCAATGCGCGTTGGAGTGCTCACCGGCGGTGGTGACTGCCCAGGCCTGAACGCCGTCATCCGCGCCGTGGTCCGCAAGGGTGTCGCGGAGTACGGCTATGAGTTCCTCGGCTTCCGCGACGGCTGGAAGGGGCCGCTGGAGAACGTCACCTGCGAGCTCGGCATCCCGCAGGTCCGGGGGATCCTCCCGCGCGGCGGCACCATCCTCGGATCCTCGCGGACCAACCCGTTCAAGATCGAGGGTGGCGTCGAACGCGTCAAGGAAAACCTGGCCGCGAATGGCGTCGACGCCCTCGTCGCCATCGGCGGTGAGGACACGCTCGGCGTGGCGACGAAGCTGTCCGAGCTCGACGTCAACGTGGTCGGCGTACCCAAGACGATCGACAACGACCTCGGCGCCACCGACTTCACGTTCGGCTTCGACACCGCGGTCAACATCGCCACCGAGGCGATCGACCGGCTGCACACGACCGCGGAGTCCCACCACCGGATCGTCGTGGTCGAGGTGATGGGACGGCACGCGGGCTGGATCGCGCTCCACTCCGGCCTCGCCGGCGGCGCGAACGTCATCCTCATCCCCGAGGTGCCGTTCGACATGGAGAAGGTCGTCGAGCACGTCGAGAGCCGGTTCCGCACCAACTACTCGCCGATCATCGTGGTCGCCGAGGGCGCGACGCCCAAGGAGGGCACGCACGCCCTGCACAGCGAGGAGCTGGACGCGTTCGGCCACGTCCGCCTTGGTGGCATCGGCGACATGGTGGCGCAGGAACTCGAGAAGCGCACCGGCAAAGAAGCCCGTGCGGTCGTCCTCGGGCACACCCAGCGGGGCGGCACGCCCACGGCGTTCGACCGGTGGCTCGCGACGAGGTTCGGCCTGCACGCCATCGAGGCCGTTCACGACGGTGACTTCGGCAAGATGGTCGCGCTGCGGGGCACCGACATCGTGCGGGCGCCGCTCGCCGAAGCGACCCGCGAGCTGAAGGTCGTGACTCCCGAGCTGTACGCCGAGGCCGGCGTCCTCTTCGGCTGACCAACCCGGTGATCATGATTGTGATCATGAAGCCGAACGGGGTTATATGACCGGTCAGCCTTCATGATCACGCTCATGATCACGGCGCGGGACGGAGTGCGGGGGAGCATGGCCGACCTGACGGCTCGCGCGGCGCGCGGAGGGCGTGCCTTACCCTCGTGGGCGTGAATTCTCTCAGCGCCTGGCGAGCCCGTCCGGCCGCCCAGCAGCCGGAATGGCCCGATCAAGCCGCCGTCGATGCCGCCTCCGCGCAGCTCCGGACATTTCCGCCACTCGTCTTCGCCGGCGAGTGCGACGCCCTGAAGGCACGGATCGCCGATGTCGCGACCGGCAGGGCGTTCTTCCTGCAGGGTGGCGACTGCGCCGAGACGTTCAACGGCGTCGGTGCTGACGCGCTGCGCAACAAACTCCGCACGATCCTGCAGATGGCGGTCGTGCTGACGTACGCGGGCAGCGTGCCGGTCGTGAAGGTCGGCCGGATCGCCGGTCAGTACGCCAAACCACGGTCGAAGCCCACGGAGACCCGCGAGGGTGTGGAGCTTCCGGCGTACCGCGGCGACGCTGTCAACGGCTTCGAGTTCACCCCGGAGGCCCGCGTCCCCGACCCTGACCGGCTGGTCCGGATGTATCACTCGTCCGCGGCGACGCTCAACCTCGCCCGGGCGTTCGTGATCGGCGGTGAGGCCGATCTGCGCCAGGTCCACGCCTGGAACACCGACTTCGTCCGCGACAGCCCCGTCGGGGAGCGCTACGAACGCATGGCGCGTGACATCGACCGCGCGATCTCGTTCATGCACGCGTGCGGCGCGGACCCCGCGGAGTTCCACTCGGTCGACTTCTACGCGAGCCACGAGGCGTTGCTGCTCGACTACGAAGAAGCACTCACCCGGATCGACTCCCGCACCGGTACGCCGTACGACACCTCGGGTCACTTCCTCTGGATCGGTGAGCGGACGCGGCAGCTCGACGGGGCGCACGTGGAGTTCGCCCGTCATGTCCGCAACCCGATCGGTGTGAAGCTCGGTCCGACCACGACGCCGGAGGACGCGCTCGCGTTGATCGACGTCCTCGACCCCGAGCGGGAGCCGGGCCGGCTGACGTTCATCACCCGGATGGGCGCGGGCAAGATCCGTGACGCGCTGCCGCACCTGGTCGAGAAGGTCACCGCCAGTGGGGCGAGCGTGGCCTGGGTGTGCGACCCGATGCACGGCAACACCTTCGAGACGCCGAGCGGCTACAAGACGCGGCGGTTCGACGACGTGCTGGATGAGGTCGAGGGCTTCTTCGAGGTCCATCGCGCCCTCGGCACGGTGCCGGGCGGTCTCCACGTCGAGCTCACCGGTGACGAGGTGACCGAATGCCTCGGCGGTGGGCACGAGTTGGCCGAAGCAGACCTCGTCCACCGGTACGAAACCGTCTGCGATCCGCGGCTCAACCGGGCTCAGTCCCTCGAGCTCGCGTTCCTCGTCGCAGAAATGCTGAGCGCTCGCTAGTCACGTTCGCCGGTTCAAGAAAAATTCAAGGTCGGCGACTACGTCGGTCGGGCAATCTCTCCCATGGTGCGCAGCCGTCCGTACGGTTTGCGGCCGTCGTCGTAGTGCGATGCGGCTCGAGCCGACGGCGTTCTACGAAGCCTCTGGTAAGGCGTTCCAGTTCGAGACTCGCCCGTCGCACGGTCGAGGAACGTCCGGAGTGACCACATTGGCGGCCGGCGGTACCCACTGCGGTGCCGACCGGGGGGTGGCACCGCAGTGGAGCCGCCGCCGACCAAACTGCGTCACGTCCGGTCGTGAGATCACTGGATGTCTTTACGCAGGGCTGGCCAACGGGCATAGGCCACCGCAGTGCCGACCACGGGGCGGCGATGCGGTGTGCCTCGCCCGGCCCGGATGATTGCTCGCGTACCGCAGTCGACGCACGGTTCTCCTGGTCGCTGCGCTGTCGTGTGAGGCCCATTCGGGCCTTAACTCCCTACGTGTCACCGTTGTTCTCCAGGAGGGTGTACACCTGCTGCGCCTCACCCACGCCCAGCTCGCGGAACTGTTCGTACGCTTCCCGCAGGAACTCCCGGGCGCGCTCGGTCTGGCCCACGTCGCGGAGCGTCTCGCCCAACCGCCAGGACACGTACGCCGCCTCGAACGGAAAGGTCGCCCCCTGACAGAGGTTGAGGCCGGTCTCGCAGTGTCGCAGGGCCAGGGAAAGCTGGCCCGACAGCCGAAGCGCGTGCGCGAGTTCGGCGTGCAGGGACACCGTGCGCTGCCGCATCTCGATCCGCTCGGCGATGGTGAGGGCGGCTCGGAGTTGGCCGACGGCCTCGGCGTAGCGGCCCGAGCCCAGGTGGGTGTTTCCGAGCATGGACAACGCGATGGCTTCACCGCGACGGTTGCCGAGCGTGCGGTGGAGCGCGAGCGACTCCGCGGCGAGCGGCGCGGCCCGAGCCGGGTCGTCGGCGATCAGGTAGGCCTCGGCGAAGTTGGTGAGGATGACGGCCTGGCCCACCTGGTCGCCGTTCGCCTGCGCGAGTTCGAGTGCCTCCTGGAGTGCGTTGATGGCGTCCGCGGAACGACCGAGTCGCGCGTGGGTGGTACCGAGGTGGGCGAGTGCGATCGCCTCGGCGTAACGGTCACCGGTCTCCCTGCTGAGCGCGAGTCCGTCCAGGAGCGACGCGGTCGCGGTCGCGAATTCTCCCCGCCGCCACAGCACCTCTGACAGGTTCGTCAGCGTCACACCCTCACCGTGCCGGTCACCGATCGCGCGGTACGACGCGAGCGCCTGGTGGTACTCCTCGACCGCCTCGTCAAGGCGGCCTTGCCGGGCGATCGCCAGCGCGATGGCCTCGGCGAAGTCGGCCTTGGCCTGCGGGTCATCCAGCCGGCGCGCGACCTGGAGGGCCTGCTCACACAGGAGTTCCCCATCGGTCCACTGCGACTTGTGGGACTGGAATGACTCGAGCGCGTGGGCGACCTCCATCGCCACGGCCGCGCGGCCGTCGTCGGGGGACGAGGCGGCCTGCCGGGCTAGCGCGAGGAGGTTGGCGTACTCGTCCGCGGTCCAGGCGATGGCGGTGGCCCGGTCGGAGAGCGGCAGGGCGCCCATGGTGTTCAGGCCGGAGTTGCGCGGCGTGGTTCTGATCAGCTGCGCGGCCCGCGCCGAGGTGCCGAGCCAGATACGCCAGGCGCGATCGAGCGCGGCGTTGTTGTACGCCTCAGAACCCGCGCGGGCGGCCACCTCCCGCGCGTAGTCGCGGGTGAGGTCGTGCATCCGGTGACGGCCGGGCGTACGGCTCTCGAGGAGTTGAGCGTCCAGGAGCCGGTCGAGGATGGTCTCGGTGGTGGGTTCGTCGCGGTCGAGGAGGCGGGCCGCGACAGGCACGCTGAGGTCTGGTCCGTCGGGGAGGGCGAGGAGACCGAAGGCGCGTGCGGCCTCCTGATCGAGCTGGATCTCACTGTCGTGGAGGGCGCGGTAGGTGACGTCGAGGCAGGCCCGGACAGTCAGATCGTGGTGACCGAGTTCGTCAAGGCGACGTTGACGGTCGGTGAGGCGTTCGACGAACGTCCGGATCGGCCAGTCGGGACGGGCGAGCATCCGCGCGGCCGTGATGCGGAGTGCGAGTGGGAGGTGGCCGCAGAGTTCGGCGAGCCGGGCAGTCTCCTCGGGCGCGGCGGCGCAGCGGCCCGAGATGTCGAGCCGGCTGAGGACCACCGCGGACTCCTCCGGCGGGAGGGTGGTGAGGCCGATGTGGACGGCGTCGTCGAGGGTCGTGAGGGGGCTACGGCTGGTGATGAGGGCAGCGGACCTGGTGCCGGTCGGGAGGAGTGGGCGGACCTGGCTGACGCCGGCGGCGTTGTCGAGAAGGACCAGCAGCTTGAGTTCGGCGGTGATCGTCCGGAACAACGCGGCCGCCTCGTCGACATCGGACGGGATGGCGCTGCCGTCCACGCGGAGCGCCCGCAGGAACCTGCTTAGTACGTCGAGCGGCTCCAGTGGTGAGAGGCCCGGACTCGCGCCCTGCAGGTCGACGTACAGCTGTCCGTCCGGAAACTGGCTGCGAACGCCGTGCGCGGCGACCAGCGCGAGCGTCGACTTCCCGATCCCACCAGGTCCGTAGACCGCGACGGTCGCGGTGGCGCTGAAGAGGGCCTTCTGGGCGTCGGCGAGCTCGGGCCCGCGCCCGACGAAGGTCGCGGGCAGGCGTGGGAGCTGGCGGGGGAGTTCGGGCTGGGAGGACGCGGCCGAACCACCGGCCCGGAGGCCGGCGACGGCGGAGATGGGCACCTCCAACGTGGGGTCGCGGCGAAGGATGCGCTGGTGGAGACGCTGGAGCTCGGGTCCGGGTTCGGTGCCGAGCTCCTCGCCGAGGTGGTCGCGGGTGCGGGCGTACAGGTCCAGCGCCTCGGCGCGCCGGCCCACGGTGCTTAGCGCCCGCAGGAGCTGGCCGATCAAGGGCTCGGACAGGGGATTCTCGTCCAGCCAGTCCCGTAGGTCGTCGATGAGTTCGGCGTGCCGGCCAAGCCGGAGCTCGAGCTCACCGAGTTCGGTGAGCGCCGCGAGGCGCTGCTGGCGGAGGTTGTCGCGGGTCCGCGCCACCCACTCCCCGGGCAGGTCGGCGAGGGGACTGCCGCGCCAGAGGCCGAGTGTTGAACGCAGCAGCCGGGCCGCGCCCCGGGCGTCAGTCCTGACGAGGGTGTGTGCCTCGGTGAGGGACTGACGGAAGCGGACGAGATCGACCTGCTCCGGTGTGGCGGTCAGGGCATAGCCGCCCGGCTTGCGGAGCACCGTCACCTCGGGTCCGAGCGCCCGGCGGAGTCGGGTGAGGTAGCTGTAGAGGGCGCGACGAACTTCCTTGGGCGAGGAGTCCCCCCAGACCCGCTCCACGAGGACCTCGATGGGCAGGGGGTGTCCGGGTGTGACGGCGAGCGCCGCGAGCACGCAGCGCTGCTTGGCCGGACCGATGTCGATCCGTCCGTCCGCTGACCAGACCTCGACCGGCCCGAGAAGCCGGAACTCCATCACACCTCCGCTCCCGGGCCTGCTTCCGTCGCGATCAGGGGCAATCCCACCAGAATAGGCGGATGCCGGACGGAGCCAGGGCCGGCTAGCGTGTCAGGTGTGACCGAGACCCCGCACGACCCCCCGATCGATCTCCGCAGCGACACCGTGACCCGGCCGACCGACGGGATGCGGGCCGCGATGGCTTGTGCCGACGTCGGCGACGACGTTTACGACGAGGACCCCACCTGCCACGCGCTGGAGGAACGCGTCGCCGCGCTGCTCGGCAAGGAGGCGGCGGTCTTCACGGTCACCGGCTCGATGGCCAATCTGCTGGCGGTCCGGGCCCTCGTCCCGCCCGGCAAGGAGGTGCTCTGCGAGGCTCGGGCGCACATCGCGCGGGCCGAACTCGGCGCCCACGCCGCGATCTTCGGTGTCACCAGCCGCACCTGGGCCCACCCCCGTGGCCTGCTCGACCTGGACGCCGTGCAGGCGATGCTGGTGCCGGACGCCGGACCGTACTTCGTGTCGACCGCGGCCGTCTCGGTGGAGAACACCCACAACTTCGGTGGCGGCAGCATCCAGCCGTACGAAGGACTCCGCAAGCTGCGCGAGGTCACTGGCGCGGTCGGAGTCGGCGTTCATCTCGACGGTGCCCGGCTGTGGAACGCCAGCGTCGCGGCGGGGATCCCGGTGGGGGAGTACGCCGCGCTCGCCGACACCGTGTCGGTCTGCCTGTCCAAGGCGCTCGGCGCGCCGGTCGGCTCGGTGGTGGCCGGCACCGCCGAGCAGATGGCGGAGGCCAGGATCTGGCGGAAGCGACTCGGCGGCGGCTGGCGGCAGGCGGGAGTGCTGGCGGCGGCCGGGCTCTATGCGTTGGATCACCACCTCGACCGGTTGGCCGACGACCACACGAACGCGAGGGACCTCGCGCGCCGGCTGGCCGACGCGGTGCCCGGCAGCGTCGACCCCGCGGCCGTGGAGACCAACATCGTCGTGCTCAACCTGCCGGCGACTGGTCCGACGGCGGGTGAGGTGGCGGCGCGGGCCCGGCAGGACGGCGTACTCATCTCGGTACTTGGCCCGACCACGCTACGGCTCGTCACGCACCTCGACGTCGACCAGGCTGCCTGTGCGCACGCCGCCGAAGTGCTCGCCCGGGCGCTCACCAGCTGACACCCCAGCCCTCAAGCAGGGTGGGCGGCGTCGCCGTCAGCTGAGGGGTTCGGCCGGACGGCGACCGAGCAGCGGGGGTAGCTGGCGTACGGCGGAGGCGAGTTCGCGCAACTCAGAGCCCGCAAGGGAGTGTTGACCGTCGACGACCGCGTTCTCAGGATCGGGATGGACGTTGATCAGGAGGCCGTCGGCGCCGGCCGCGATCGCCGCCCGGGCGAGGGGCACCACGAGGTCGCGGCGGCCGCACGCCTGGGACGGGTCGGCGATCACCGGCAGGTGTGACAGCTGCTGCACGAGCGGGATCGCCGAGATGTCGAGGGTGGAGCTGGTCGCCGTCTCGAACGTACGGATGCCGCGTTCGCAGAGGACGACGTGGGGGTTGCCCCGCTGCGTGAGGTACTCCGCCGCCATCAGCCACTCCTCGATGGTGGCCTGCATCCCGCGCTTGAGCAGGACGGGCTTGCCCGTGCCGGCCACACTGTCGAGGAGTGGGTAGTTCTGCATGTTGGCCGCGCCGATCTGCAGCATGTCGGCGTACGACGCGACCAGCGTGACATCGGCCGGGCTCATGGCCTCGGTGAGGATGAGCAGGCCGGTTGCCTCGCGGACGTCGGCGAGGATCTTGAGTCCGTCCTCACCCATGCCCTGGAACGACAGCGGGAACATCCGCGGTTTGTACGCACCACCGCGCAGGACACGGGCACCCGCGGCGGCCGCCAGCCGGGCCGCGCTGTGGGCCTGTTCGGCGCTCTCGACCGCGGCCGGACCCGCGATGAGGGTGAAGGTGTCAGGGCCGATCGGGATGCGGTGCCCAGGAGGCCCGATATGAATCACCGAGCGTTCGGCGTGGGCCTGGCTGCTGACCAGTTTGTACGGCGCGGAGACCCGCAGGATGGTGGAGACGCCGGGCATGGCGGGCAGGTTGAGCTCGTAGCAGCGTTGGGTGTCTCCGACGATGCCGATGATGGTGCGCAGCACACCATGACTGACGAACGCCTGGCTGCCCACGGACTCGATCCGCGCGACCACCGCTTCTATCTGGTCCTGGGGAGCGCCAGGATTCATGACAACCACCATGGCGAGGCGCGCCTCCGATCCTCGCCGGCGAGCCTCCGGGCCGGCGAGGAGCTGAGCGTATCCGCTGACCAGCTCGTGGACGCCTACCCGTCCGAGATCCGGACGCCGCAAGGCCAGCTTGCGTGCACTTGCGGGTGAGGGTGCGGGGATTACTACGCGGGAAACCGGCGACCGGCCTCTCACGTGGGCCTTAGAGGTCGTGACCTCTCAGCCGTCCTCCTGGTAGGAGTACCGCTGGCCGGACCACGGGTCGCCGGTGTTGTGGTAGCCCCGCTCCTCCCAGAAGCCCCGGCGTTCCTCGGTGAGGTACTCGATGGAACGAAGCCACTTCGGGCCCTTCCAGGCGAACAGATGGGGCGCGACGAGCCGGAGTGGTCCGCCGCGTTCCGGTGGCAGTGGCTGGCCGCCGACGCGGGTGGCGAGGAGCGTGCCCTCGGAGCGGAAGTCGGCGAGGGTGAGGTTGGCGGAGTAGCCGTACTGCGCGCAGGCGAGCACCCAGCTGACGTCCTCGCGCGGAGGAACAAGCTGGAGGAGCGCACCCGCCGGGATCCCCTCCCAGGCGAGGTCGGGAACGCTGAAGCCGCTGACGCAGTGCAGGTCGCCGCGTACGCTCACCTGCGGCAGGGACTGGAGGGTGGCCAGGGTGAGTAGGTGCTCCTGGCCGGATGCCGTCGCGCCACCGACTCGTAGCTCCCAGGTGCTGGGGTCGGTCACGCGGGGGACCGGGCCGTAGTGGAGGACCTTCCAGTCGGTGGCCCAGCGCTGCCCGGGCGGGAGTCCATGCCGGGCGTCGATGTGTGAGGGACCGCTGGTCGACACGTCTGACTCCCCGCGCCGACTCTGCACGAAATCCATGATCTCAGATGCCGGAACGCTGCGGGGCGGGGGTCCTGAGGCTTGGGGCTTGGGGTTGGGGTCGGGGGCACCCTTGTCCGGCTCTATTGGCCAAGGGTGCCCCCGACTCACAAAACCCTCCTGCGGTCAGCCCTTCGGCTCCGAAAGTGTGAACGGACAGAACTGCTTCATCTGCGGGCCGACGCGGTTCTGGACCTGTTGCAACGCCTCGTCGGGAGTGATCTCGCCGAGGAGTACGCCTGACTGCGCGGCGTCCATGGCGTCCGAGACCTGCGCACCGACCGGGAGCGCCGGCCGGCTGAGCGTGTCTTTCAGCATGCTCGGGAAGATGCCTTGGTTCTTCGTGAGCTCCTGGTCATCAAGCAGGGACTTCCAGGTCGGAAGCTTGCTCTGGCCCTCGATGTAGAGCCGCTGCCCTTGTTCGCCGGCCATGAACTTCATGAACTTCCACGTCAGCTCCTGGTTCGGCGCCCCCTTCGGCATGGTGAGCGCGAAGCCACCGGCCCAGCTCATCGGCGGGTCGCCCTCCTTGGGAACGGGAAGGTACGTCACGCCGTAGTCGAGCTTTGGTGCGTAGTCGCGGATGCTCTGGAGCGACCAGTTACCGTCGATCGCCATGCCGATCTTTCCGGTGTAGAACGGCGACTGCTGAGGCGGTTGGTTCGGGGGACGGTACGTCGCGAGGAAGGTCTGGACCCGCCGGTAGCCGAGTTCCTTCGACCACGTCGCGAAGTCGTTCATGCTCTTCTCCCAGCCGGGGCTGGTGAAGGTGACCTCACAGGTCTTGTCGTCGAACCACTCGGCGTGGTTGATAAGCGCCCAGGTCGCGTGGAACGCCTGGCCATCCCAGGGGATGATGCCCATCCGGGTGTAATTGCCTCGCTTGTCCTTCTGGTCGATCTTCTTGCCGATTTCCAGAAGTTCGTCGATCGTGGGTGGGCCGTTGCTCGGGTCGAGCACGGCCGGGTCGACGCCGGCGTCTCGCAGCACGGTCTTGTTGTAGAGGAGTCCGCGCGCATCGGTGTCGAACGGCAGGGCGTACAGATCGCCGTTGTACGACGCCTCTCCGGCCGCGAACGGGAGGTACTTGTCCGTCAGGTTCTCTCCGTCCGCGTCCACTCGCGGCTGGAGGTTTTCGAAGAGCCCCACCGAGGCCTGCTGCGCCGTCGTGAAGCGGTCGATGATGTAGACGTTTGGCGGGGTCTTGCCGCGCACGGCGGCGATGAGCGCCGTGGCGTCGCCGGTGAACTGCCCCGACTTCGGGACCAGTTGGACCTTGACGCCGGGGTTGTCCTTCTCGAAGGCAGCGATGATGCGGTTCTGTGCCTTCAACTCGATCTCGCCGCCCAGGGACGTCCAGACGAGGAGTTGGTTGTCTGGCCGTTGACTCGTGCAGGCACCGGCGGCCATCGCCATCAGGAGGATGACCAGCGTCGTGAGACCAAGCCTGCGCGTGCGACTGATGCGCGATCCCATGTATCGAAGTCCTCTCACCTGCGCCCGGCGACTCACTTGAAGCTTCCCAACGTGATGCCACGGATGAAGTACTTCTGTGCGGCGAAGAAGAGGATCAGGAGGGGAAGCAAGATCATCAACGATGCCGCCATCAACAGGTTGAACTGAATGTCATGGCTGGTGCGGAAGGACTGGATGCCGATCGCCAGCGTCTGTTTGGTCTCGTCCTGGAGATAGAGGAGTGGTCCGAGGAAGTCGTTCCACGATCCGACGGCGGTGAAGATGGCGACGGCGGCGACCGCCGGCCGCGCCATCGGGAACACAACCCGCCAGAGGATCTGCCACTCGTTCGCGCCGTCGATGCGGGCGGCATCGAGGTGCTCGCGAGGAACCTGCAGCAGGAACTGCCGGAGCAGGAAGATGAAGAACGCGCTGGCCAGGAAGTGCGGAACGACCAGCGGAAGGTAGGTGTTGATCCACCCGAGCCAGGCGAACAGGTCGAAGGTCGGGATGATGGCGATCGGGAACGGGATGAACAACGTCGCCAGGACGAGGTAGAAAACCTTGTCCCGCCCGCGCCATTCGATGCAGGAGAAGCCGTAGGCGACGATGACGTTGGAGATTACCGAGCCGATGACGCTGAGGATCGTGATGAGGAAGGAGTTCCCGAAGTACGTCGCGAACGGGAACGCCTGGAACGCGTCGACGTAGTTACTCCACTTCCAACTCTCAGGAATGAGCGTCGGAGGAGTGATGCCGAGTTCCTCGTTGGATTTCAGCGACGTGGCGAACATCCAGTAGAGCGGGAGCAGGAAGATCGCCGACATCGCCACCAGGAAGATGCGAACAGCGATCTTGTCCCAGAGTTTGCGTGCCTGCCCTTCCCGGCGGGTCGCCACCGGGCCAGCACCTCGCTGGCCTGATACTGGCACCTCTGTGTGCGTGGTCATGATGTGGCCTCGATTCTGGATCCTGGTCGAGTTCGCGAATGTCAGGCGGAGATTTCGTAATTCACGAAACGTCTCGATACCTGATACACGAGCAAGGCCAGGACGACGCCGGCGAGGAAGAGCAGAATCGCGAGCGCGGAGGCATAGCCGAGGTTGGCGTAGCTGAACGCGTTCCGATAGAGATAGAGCATGTAGAACAACGTTCCGTTGTTCGGTCCACCCCTGGTCATGATGTAGGCCTGGGTGAATACCTGGAGGCCCCCGCTGATTCCAGTGATGAGGTTGAACAAAATCGCGGGCGTGAGCAACGGAAGCGTGATGCGGGTGAATGACTGGAACGCGCTCGCGCCATCGATCCGGGCGGCCTCGTAAAGCGTCTGCGGGATGTTGTTGAGACCGGCAAGGAAGATGAGTGCGGCATTGCCGGCGCCCAACTGTGCCATGGCCACGATGACCAGCTTGGCCGTCGTGGGCTCTCCCAGGAAGTCCCGTTGTTCACCACCAAAGAGGCTGATGATCTGGTTGGCGATGCCGGTTCCGGGGTTCACCAGCACGATGAAGATGAAGGAGAGCGCGAAAATCGGCGCGAGGGAGGGAATGTAGAGGGCGGTGCGATAGAACGCCACTTCCCGGACGTTGCGGTTCATCGCCAGCGCGAGCAGGAGCGCGACGATGAGGCCAATCGGAACCGCCCAGCCCGAATAGAACAGCGTGTTGTAGATCGACGTCCACATCACCGGGTCCTTGAACATCCGGGTGTAGTTGCCGAGCCCGAGCCACTGTGGTGACTGCATGCCGCTGTACTTCGTCAGGCTGATGGCCACCGAGTAGATGATGGGGAAGACGACGAAGGCGAGCGTGCCAACGATCCAGGGGCTGATGAAGAGGAGCCCCTTGGTTAGGTTGGACTTTTCTCGCGGACTCCATGCGGTCCGCGGCCTGCTGGGCGCCGTGCGGCGTGCACCGGTCGCCTCGGTTGTCGCAGTCAATCTCGTACCTCCGGTGAGCTGATGATGGCGCTACTGGCGCGCATCCTCCGGACGGAGATGTCACTTTCCTGGGACATGATGGACGGGTATGGACACGTTGCCAGGCGCCATTGCTGGGAACGTGTCCAGAAAAGGCCACGAGAACGAGTGCGCGTGCCAGGGACCTGCTCGGCAACGCGCATGGGTTTGACCCTTCTAGCCCGTACAAAAGAGAAGGGAAGCCACCGCGATCGGCCGATCGCGGCGGCTCCCCCTCGCCTACATCGTTGAATCAGAGGATGTCGGTGGATGTGAGACTTTTCAAGTCCCAAAACTGACAGTAGCTGCTACGGAACGTTGAGTGGAAATTCCGGGCTGACCCTACACGGGCAGGTGTGGCGACTCGTTATCGAGTCGGCGGCGCGGGGCGAGTTCGGCGGTGTACATCGCGGCCAGGATCAGGGCGCCTCCCGCCAGCATCCGGATCGTCACCGACTCACCGCCGAAGACGAGGGCGAACGCCGTGGCCCAGACGGGCTCCATGCACATGATGACGGCCGCCCGGGTGGGTGTGAGGTGCGCCTGCGCCCAGGTCTGCGTGACGAGCGCGAACGCGCCCGCGATGAGTGCCATGTAGAGCAGCGCCAGCCAGTCGCCACCGCTGTCGGGCAGGGTGATTCCACCGGGTACGGCGGCGATCCCGCAGACAACGGCGATCACCGCCATCTGGACCACCGACAGTCCGAACGCGTCGCGCGGATTCGTCCAGGCGCCGAGACCCACGATGTGCAACGCGTACAAAGCGGCGGAGAGCAGGGTGAGGACCTCGCCGTACCCGAACGCGAAGCCACGCAGCGCCAGCACCGCCAGTCCCGCTGTGGCCAGCGCCACCGCGAACCAGGTCGCCCGGCCAATCCGGTGCCGCAGGAGAACCCCGGCGAGTACGGGCGTGAGTACGACGTACATCCCGGTGACGAACCCCGAGACCGACGCCGCCGTGTGGGCGAGGCCTTCCGTCTGAAGGATCTGCGCGAGCCCGTACACCAGCCCGAGCACCATGCCCCGACGCCGTGCCGTCGGGCTCAGCCGGACCACCGTCCTGGGCGCGATGAGTACGAGGACCACCGCCGCCACCGCGAACCGCACGGCGAGGAAGTCGGGCACCGGCACTCGCGTGACGAGGTCCTTGATGAGAAAGAACGTCGAACCCCACGCCGCGGTGACACCGAGCAGCCCGAGGACCGCGAGCGTCGACCCACGCCCGCCCCCGTGGACCGGCCCGGCCACCGCCTTGATGGATCCGGCATCCTGACCCACCGCCGAGCGGTCCGGCGTACGGCCGGTCACCGCTTCCTCAGCTTCTTGAGCAGGGCGATGTCCTCTCGCCAGGCATCCTGGCCACCCGGTGTCTCGAGAATGACTGGTACGCCCCGCATCGCCGGGTGGCGGACCATCGCCCGGAAGGCGGCTTCGCCGATGTGGCCCTGCCCGATTCGTTCGTGGCGGTCGCGGAAGCTTCCCCGCGGGTCCTTGGAGTCGTTGCCGTGGACGAGTCGCAGCCGGCCCGGACCGGCGAGTTCGACGAGTTGCTGGAGCGTCCGGGTCATGCCGCCGCGACGGTCGAGCGGTGCGCCGGCGGCGAAGACGTGGCAGGTGTCGAGACAGATACCGAGCCTGGGATGGCGGTCGAGAGCGTCGAGGTAGCCGGGCAGATCCTCGATGCCGGCGCACAGCGAGCGCCCCTGACCCGCGGTGGGTTCGAGGAGCAGGGCCGGGCCGTCTTCCGGGAGCCGGTCGAGCAGGGGGAGCAGGCGTTCGCGGATCTGCTTCATTGCCTGTTCGTACGCACCATCCGACACACACGACCCGGTGTGGACCACCACGCCGCGCGCGCCGATCGCCGCCGCGCGGGTGAGGTTGTGGGCGATGGTGTCAACCGAACGTTGCACTGTCTCCTCGGTGGGGGATCCGAGGTTGACGAGGTACGGCGTGTGGACGAACGCCGGGACGCCGGCCTCCTCGCAGAGCGTCCGGAAGAGCTGGTCCTGGGTGGGGTCGCCCTGCGCCTGGGCCCATCCGCGCGGGTTGCCGACGAAGACCTGGAGGGTTTCGGCGCCAAGATCGCGGGCTACCCGGAACGCTCCCTTGGCGAGCCCGCCGGAGACGGGGACGTGACAACCAATGGGACTCAGGCGGGTCGGCGACACCGGCACAGCTTCTCAGACGCCCGGCCGGCCGGGTCAGACCACCTCGATCACGATCGTCGACCCAACCCGCGCGCGTTCACCGCCGCCCGGTGTCTGGTTGACGACGTAGTGGAGGCCCACGTAGTACTGGTTCTGCCGGACCTCGACCTGGAAGCCCGCGTCGGTGAGCGCCTTCTTGGCGTCCTCCTCGCCGAAGCTCTGCACGCTCGGCACCGGCACGAACTCCGGCCCCTTCGACACCTCCAGAGCCACCGTGTCGCCGCGGTAGCCGTTGCCCTGCCCGGGATTTTGGTTCACGACAGCACCCGGCGGCACTGTGTCTGAGAAGACCTCAGAGGTCGTGACCTTCAGGTTGAGCTGCTCGAGTGCGGCCTTGGCCTGGTCTGCTGGCTGGCCGATGACGGAGGGAATGGCGACCGGCTCGCGTCCCTTGCTGACGACCAGGGACACCGGGGTCTTCCGGCGAAGCGCCGTGCCGGGTACTGGAGTCGAGGAGATCACCCGGCCGGATCCGACGGTGTCGCTGAAGGCCTGCTCGGCCGTGCCCACGGTCAGGTTCGCGTCCTCGATGAGCTGCCGGGCCCGCTCCTCGGTCAGCCCGGCCAGTGTCGGCGCCGGGTGGAGTTCCGGGCCGCGGGAGAGGATCACCTTGACGGTGCTGCCGCGGAAGGTGCGGGTGCCGGAGGCCGGATCGCTCCGCACCGCGCGGCCCTTGCCGATCGTGTCGTTGTACGCCTGTCCCGCGACGACGAAGCGCACGCCGGCCGGCCCGCCGACCTTGGCGAGCGCGCCCTCCGCGACGTTCACAACGGAGGGCACGGTGGTGAACGGACCGAACCCGCCGAGCCAGGCGCCGCCACCGGCCGCGGCCGCGAGTAGCACGACCACCGCGACGACGAACGGTGTGCGCCGCCACCACGGCTGCACCGGCCGCGGGCCCGGACCCAGCCCGTCGTCGAGGCCGGCGTTCGGGTCGAGGGGCGTGCCGGTCGCGGGCGTCTGCTCGGTGGGGTCCTCTCTCAGCAGCTCCATCGGAGCGACCAGGGTGTGTTCGGCCCGCGGCCCGGCCTGCTGCCGGAACATCGTGAGGTCCTGGGTCAGCTCGGGATCGTCGACCCCCTCGGTCAGCGCGGTGCGGGCCCGCCGGAGATGCTGGAGGAACACTCGCGCGTCGGCGGGGCGCACGTGCGGGTCACGGGCGGTGGCGCTCAGGACGAGGCCGTCGACGTACGCCGGGATGTCGGGAACGGACTCAGACGGTGCCGGCACGTCTTCGTTCACGTGCTTGTAGGCGACCTGGATGGGGGAGTCGCCCTCGTGTGGCTTGGCGCCGACGAGCATCTCGTAGAGGACGATGCCGGCCGCGTAGACGTCCGCCCGGGCGTCGGCCGTGCCGTGGGTGACCTGCTCGGGCGCGAGGTAGGAGACGGTGCCGATCAGCAGACCCTGGGTGGCTGTGGTGGTGGCCGCGGAGACGGCTCGCGCCAGCCCGAAGTCGGCGACCTTGACCGAACCGTCGTCGCCGAGCAGGACGTTCTCCGGCTTGACGTCGCGGTGGACCAGGTCGGCCTCGTGCGCGATGGCGAGTGCCTGCAGGATCTGGTCGAGGATCTCCAGAGCCCGTGCCGGGCTGAAGTGCCCCTCGCTGTGGAGCTCCTGGCGGAGGGTGCGGCCGGCGACGTACTCCATCGTGAGGTACGGCGTGCCGTCGTCCTCGCCCTGGTCGAAGACCGCCACGACGTTTGGATGTGACAACCGCGCCGCCGAGCGGGCCTCGCGCTGGAACCGCCGGACGAAATCGGCGTCGTCGACGAGGCCGGCGTGGAGAACCTTGACGGCGACCGTGCGGTCGAGACGGGTGTCGACGGCTTCGTAGACCGTCGCCATCCCACCGCGGGCGACGCGGCGGCCCACGTGGTACCTGCCGTCGAGCAGGCGACCAACCATGGGGTCACTGACGGTCACATCCACGGAGGAGCCTCGCTCAGGTGTTGATTCGGACGAGATGAGTGTAAGGACACGAGGTCAGAGCGCTAAGGAGGCCGCGCCGATTCAACCGGTCACCACTCACGCTCGGTCTGACGACGGAGCCGGATCGTCGTCAGAACCCTCCTACCCCGCCATTGCCTCGCTCGCTCATGACGTCGCAGCGATGACTCCCACGTGACCGGTGAGACGGAATGCGCCCGTACGCGCGACCTCCGCTCGGATCCCGCCCTCGACGGCGGCGAGGTAGCTGGCCCAGGTCACGCCGTCCGGTAGGTGACGCGCCTGCTCGGCCCGGCAGCTGTTGACGTACGCGACCACGGGCGTGGCGTCGGGTACGACGATCTCGGAGTGGTACTCGTCGACCTCACAGGCGCCGAAGACCTCGCGGACCAGCTCGACGCCGCCCTCGAGCAGGAACCGCCGGCCAGGGTTGGGATAGGGCGGCGGGTCAACCACGCCGAGGTCGCGCAGCGCCGTGTCCCACAGATCGGCCAGCTCCCGGCTCGCCACCCGCCCGTTGGTGCTGGCCAGGAGGCGGCCGCCGGGGCGGAGCACCCGCCGCAGCTCCCGGAGCGCCGTCCGCGGCTCGGTGGCGAGGTAGAGCATGTGCATCGCCAGCGCGGCCCCGGCCGAACCGTCGGCGAACGGCAGCCGGTCGACCTCACCCACCACCTCAGGACCCATCCCAGCCGACAGGTCGACGGGAACCACCCGCAGCTCCGGTCGCGTGGCGCGCAGCCGGTTGGTGTAGCTGCCGGTGCCCCAGCCGACGTCGAGCACCGGGCCGTTCACCGTGCCCAGCCTTCGCAGGGCCAGGTCCACGATGTCAATGCGAGGTTGCTGCCAGGCGTAGATGGAGATCCGGTCTGCCAGGCGGGAGTTGTCGGCGTACGCCTCGCCGACGAGGATCGAGTGGTCGACCGTCATGGACCATCACCGTAGACCGTCGTAGAGGGTCCAAATGACCACGTCACGATGCCGCGATCTGTCGGTGCGAGAGGTTTTGAATAGGGTTCAGGACGTGGAGCGTGTCGTGGTGGTGGGAGCAGGACTGGCTGGACTCCGGACGGTCACAGCACTCCGGGAGCAGGGGTACTCCGGCGAACTCATCCTCGTCGGCGCTGAGCGGCATCCGCCGTACGACCGGCCGCCCCTGTCGAAGGCGATCCTGCTCGGTACGGCAGACGATTCGGCGCTGCCTCTCGATCCGGCGAGCCTGAAGGTCGACCTTCGCCTGGGAACGCGGGCCACGGGGCTCCGCGACGGTGTGGTCGAGACGGACGACGGCGACCTCGCGTACGACGGGCTGGTGATCGCGACCGGATCCGAACCCATCCGGCTTCCCGGCGAGGGGGCGCACTACCTGCGGACTCGCGACGACGCGTTCGCGCTGCGGAGCGTGCTGCGTCCCGGTGCCACGGTGGTCATCGTGGGCGCCGGGTGGATCGGCGCGGAGGTGGCGACGGCCGCGGCCCGGCACGGTGCGCGGGTGACGGTCGTCGAGCAGGCGGCGACGCCCGTCGCTCACGCGCTGCCCTCCGAGGTGGGTCAGCGGCTCGCGCCGTGGTACGCCGAGGCCGGGATCGACCTGCTGTGCGGGCAGCGGGTCGGCGTGGTCCGCCCTGACGGCGTCGAACTCGCCGGCGGGACGACGCTCCGCGCGGACGTGGTGGTGGTCGGCGTCGGCGTACGCCCGGCGACCGGTTGGCTCGACGGCTCAGGCCTGGAGGTCGATCGGGGAGTCCTGGTTGGTGCCGACCTGCGGACGAGCCTGCCTGGCGTCCTCGCCGTCGGGGACGCCGCTGCCCGATGGTCGCCGCGGTACTCCACCCGGATCCGCGGCGAGCACTGGGACGACGCGCTGCGGGCACCGGTGGTCGCGGCCGCGAACGCTCTGGGCGGCGCCGAGACCTACGACCCGGTGCCGTACGTCTGGAGTGAGCAGTTCGGCCACATGGTGCAGTACGCCGGGATCCCCGCCGCCGGCGGCAACCTGGTGTGGCGGGGGGACCCGGACACGGACTCCGGTTGGGCGGCGTTCTGGTTGGCGCCGGACGGCCGGATCTTGAGTCTGCTCGTCGTCGACCAGCCTCGGGACTTCGTCCAGGGCCGCCGGCTGGCCGAGGCCGGGACGCCGGTCGACCCCGAACTCCTGCGGGACCCCGCGATTAGTGTGAAGGCATCCGTGGCAGGCTCAGCAAGGTGAGCAACGACGAGCCGACGACACGCACGATGTCCACCGATCTGGATTCGCTGGTTCCCGAGTGGTTGACGCTGCCGGAGGTGGCCGACCGGCTCGAGGTCAGCGTGGGCAGGGTCCGCCAGCTACTGCGCGAGGGCGAGCTGCTCGCCGTACCCCATGGTGAGCGCGGCGCCCTCCACGTTCCGGCGGCGTTCCTGGCTGGTAACCGCGTACTCAAGGGTCTCGGCGGCACCCTCACGGTCCTTCACGACGCGGGGTACGACGCCGAGGAAGCGGTGCGCTGGTTCTTCACCGCTGAGGACGCTCTTGCCTGTCCGCCGATCACCGCGCTCGCCCAGAACCGCGGCAAGGAGGTCCGCCGCCAAGCCCAGGCTCTGGGCTTCTGAGCCAGGTCACTCCTGCTGAGCACGTGTGAAAGGAGTCGGCCATGCCGGAGCTTGCGCGGCTACTGGCCGGTGAGCGGGCGCCGGGCGTCTACTGGTGGCCCGTCGCGCCCGGGGCGGAGAAGCTACGGGTCGAGGCCGAGGACGCCGGCTGGCGGTTCGTGGAGCTTGACACCACCATGGTCGTCGACAAGGCGGGGTTGCTCGATGCGATCGCGACGACGTTCGGGTTCCCGGCGTACTTCGGCCGCACCTTCGACGCGCTCGCGGACTGCCTGAGCGACGTCCGCGACGAGATCGGTGTGCTGGTGCTGTGGGAGGGCTGGGCGGCGCTCGCGGAGTTGAACCCGCAGACGGCCGGACTGGCGCTTGAGGTGTTCGGCGAGCGGGCCGCGGAGAAACGCTGGGGGCCGTTCGCGGTGCTCGTCGCCGGCCTGGGTCCTGAGCTCGACATCCCGACCTTCGAGTAGGTCCGCCCCGAGCATCCGAGGACGCCTGCCTTCGTCACCGGGCGCTGCGATCTCCGCCGGGAATGACCACGTATACGTGATCATTCCCGGGCGGACCGCGCGGTCAGCCAGTGCGCTGCGTCGCAGCCTGCGCGAGTTCGCCGAACGCGTCCCGCACGCCCTCGTCCGCCAGAGGTGCCTGGGCGAGGGCGGCGGCGGCCTGCTCGGTGAGGTCCACGATGAGGCGTTCGACGGCGGCCAGCGCACCCGAGGCGACGATGATGTCCCGCAACTCGGCGACGCCTCGGGACGTCAGCGCCCGGTCACCGAACCGTTGTCGGAACCGCTCCGCCTGCGCCGGCGTCGCCGCCGCCAGCGTCTTGGCGACCAGCACCGTGCGCTTGCCCTCCCGCAGGTCGTCGCCGGCGGGCTTGCCGGTCACCGTGGGATCGCCGAAGACGCCGAGGATGTCGTCCCGCAGCTGGAACGCCTCGCCGAGCGGCAGGCCGTACGCCGAGTACGCCGAGATCAGCTCAGACGAGCCCCCGGCCAGGGCCCCGCCCAGGTGGAGGGGGCGTTCGACGGTGTACTTCGCGCTCTTGAACCGCACCACCCGCATCGCCCGGTCCTGCGGCGTCGTACCCGATGCCTGGCTCACCAGGTCGAGGTACTGCCCGGCCATCACTTCGGTACGCATCAGGTCGAAGTAGCCGAATGCCGGCAGCAACCGCTCGGCCGGCAGCCCGCATCCCCGGAGCATCTCGTCCGCCCAGCACAGGCACAAATCACCGAGGAGCAGCGCACCGCCGAGCCCGAAGCGTTCGGCCGGACCCTCCCAGCGCCGCTGGTCGTGCAGCGCCTGGAACCGCCGGTGAACCGACGGCTTCCCGCGCCGGGTGTCAGACGCGTCCATGAGGTCGTCGTGGACGATCGCCGCGGCCTGGAGCAGCTCGAGAGCCGCCGCCGCGACGACGATCCGGGGGTCGTCGGGGTCGCCGCCCGCTCCGCGCCAACCCCAGTAGCAGAACGCCGGCCGCAGCCGCTTGCCACCGGCGACCGAGTCGGTGATGATCTCGCGTTGGGTGTCGAGCTCGGCGTCGATCGACTGGAGTTCGGCGGCCCGCTCGCGTAGGAACTCCTCCAGGGCCTGGTCAACCCGGGCCCGCAGGCCACCGAGCCCCGCCAGGTCGGCCAGCGCGGGTACCCCGGCCAGCCCTGGCAGGTCGAGCCCGGTGGCGGCGCCGCTGTCCGTATGCCTCATGTCCTGCACGCGCGCCAGCCTAGACGGGGCAGTATCCGCTACCAGTAGCCTGGGCGCATGGCTCTCGGACTGCCGTCAACTAGTCCTGGCACGGCCACGATCCGCGAGCTGCTCGCGGGAGGTGACCGGTCGTACTCCTTTGAGTTCTTCCCGCCGAAGAACGACCAGGGCGAGCAACAGCTGTGGCGTGCGCTGCGCGAGTTGGAGACCCTCGGGCCGACGTTCGTGTCGGTGACGTACGGCGCGGGCGGTTCCACCCGCGACCGCACGGTCCGCATCACGGGCCGGATCGCCGCGGAGACGACGTTGACGCCCGTCGCGCACCTCACCTGCGTGGGCCATTCGCGCGCCGAGCTGCGTTCGGTCATCGGGGCGTACGCCGACGCGGGGGTCCATAACGTGCTGGCGCTCCGCGGAGATCCTGACGGCGGGCTCGGCCAGCCATGGGTGCGGCATCCCGAAGGCCTCGACCACGCGGACGAGCTGGTGCTGCTGCTCCGCGAGCTGGGGAGCTACTGCGTGGGGGTGGCGGCGTTCCCCGAGGGACATCCCGAGGCCACCGACCTGGAGGCCGACGCGAGGTTCCTGGCGCGCAAGGCCGCGGCGGGCGCCGACTTCGCGATCACGCAGTTCTTCTTCAACGCCGATGACTACTTCGCGCTGGTCGAACGGGCCAGTCGTTACGGCTGTGAGATTCCGATCATTCCGGGCATCATGCCGGTGACCAACGTCAAGCAGATCCAGCGGTTCGCGACCCTGTCGGGTGCGGAGTTCCCTGCCAGCCTCGCCGAGCGGCTCCTCGCGGTCGAGGACGACCCGGCCGCGGTCCGCGCCATCGGCGTGGAGGTCGCCACCGAGCTGTGCGCGAAGCTGCTCGACGGCGGCGCACCGGGCCTGCACTTCTACACCCTCAACCGCTCGACGGCCACTCGCGAGATCTACGCCAACGTGGTGTGAACGGATCCCGCGGGTCCTACGCCGGCCCGATCTCCTGGGCGATGGCGGCGGCGCCGAGCAGGACGTACGGCACGCCAGGTCCCGGGTGCGCGGTGCCGCCCGCGAGGAACAACCCGCGGATCGGCGACCGGTTGAGAGGCACACCGAGACCCCGCCACGCTCCGCGCCAGACCGGGCCGTACGCCGGGACCTCCACCTCCACGCGGGCCACCACCTGGTCGCGCAGGTCCAGCCCACGCCCGGCGAGGAGGTCGAGCGGATCCTCCACCGGACCCTCCGCTGGTCGACCCTGAGGGGCTAGCACCGTCACCGCCCGGTGGCCGGCGGGTGCCAGCGCGGGACCGTCCGGCGTCCTCACGACCACGGGAGCGCCCGGTGCCTCACCGTGCACCACGGTCTCGTACGGAAGGTCCTGATGCTCACCGCCGTCGTCGCGGAGCCCGAGACACACCATCCGGGATGCCGGCGCGGGACGCACGCGAGCGACGGCGCGGCGAAGCGCCCTGGGTGGCGGCGTACCCAGCAGGTCCCGCACCACCGAGCGGACGTCGACGTCCGTCACCACGACATCCGCGGGCAGCTCCACGCCGTCTCGCAGGCGTACGCCCGTCACCGTTCCGGCGTCGGCAGCGATCGCCGTGACCTCAGCGTTGCGGCGTACGTCGACGCGGCGCTCGGCCAGGCGGTCAGCCAGAGCCGTCACCAACGGGGCGAACCCGCCGGCGCAGGTCCAGATCCCGAACGTCCGCTCGACGTACGCCTGGACCGCCGCGAACCCCGGGGTTTGGCGTGGATCTGACCCCGCCGCGAGGGTGGGGTACTCGAGGACGCTCTGAAGGATCCCGCGGACCTTCGGATCCGGCCCGCCCGCGGCGTGCGCGGCGGACCGCAGTGACCGGCCGACGCCGAGCCGCCGGAGACCTGACAGGCCGAGGGCGCGCGGTCCGGCGTACGGCACCTCGAGCACGCGCGTGCGCAGCAGCTCCCAGGTCGGAGTGAGATCGTCGACCATCCCTTCCCAGCGTTTTGCGGCGGCCTCCCCGACGGCGCCGGTGAACGCCCGCAGCTGGTCTGACCGGCCACTCAGCGGGAGGTCGAGGACGCTGCCGTCCGCGAACAGGTGCCGGCGTGGAGCGGTGACCGGGACCAGGTCCAGAACGCGTTCGAGGGGGCGGCCGGACTTGCGGAAGAGGTCGCGGATCGTGGCCGGCAGGGTCATCGCGGCTGGCCCGGCGTCCCAGCGGAAACCCGCGTGCTCCACCGTGCGGACGACGCCACCGAGCTGCGCGGAGCGTTCGCACAGGGTGACCTCGTGGCCGAGCTTGGCGAGGCGCGCGGCAGCCGCGAGGCCGGCGAACCCACCCCCGACGACAACAATCCGAGCCACAACCGCTGGAGCTTAGGGCATGCCCTGACCCGCGCGGCTCAGACGTGCTCGAGCGCCTCCCGGCGGCGTTCCCGCCATCGTCGATAGCCCCGGCGTACCCTCCGCGTCAGGGCCACCGCGATGATGCCGCCACCACCCAGCAGGACGGCGACGATGCCGAACGCCGTCCACGGTTGGAAGACCGCGAGCGCCAGCGCCCCGGCGACCGAGAAGTCCTCGACAGTGCTCAGGACGATGTTGCTCGCGGGTTCTGGCGAGGTGTTGACGGCCAGGCGCAGGCTCGCCTTGACAGCGTGGCTGGCCAGCGCCGTCGTCCCGCCCAACGTCGCGGCGACGGCCTGGTCCAGGCTCGACGCGTCGCCGGTGAGGAGCAGGCCGAGGATCGCTCCGACAGTGGGCCGGATCGCCGTCGAGATGGCGTCCCAGCCGGAGTCGACATACGGGATCTTGTCGGTCACGAACTCCAGGGCGTACAACGCCCCGGTGACCACGAGTACGTCTGTGCGTTCCAGGGCGGCCGGTATCCCGTCGATGCCGGCGTACCTGCCCAGGAGGCCGAGCAGCAGCACGGTGGCGTACGCGTTGACGCCGCTCGCCCAGCCGCTTGTGAAGACCAGCGGCAGGAGCTCCATTACCGACCTCCCCCCGGGCGTCGTCGCGCGCCCGCAGGAGCCAGTGTCGCCTATGACGCTGGTCGGGCGCTGAGCTGCCCGCGCCGCGTCGAGGTCAGGTGACTGGGATGTTCTGCCCGGGCCAGGATCGGGGAAATACCTAGGCGGGAATGAGTACATCGCCGGATGGTGGTGGCACGGTGCGGGCGGCGAGGATTGCATCCGTGGCGCGCGGCTGGCCTGGGCCGTTCCGGCAATCCCGGCCCTCGACCCGGAAGTCTCCGGCCCTGACCGCGCGCTGACGTGGGGACGTTGGCTCGGGTGGGCCCCTACGGGGGTGGGGCTCACCCAAAGCGGCGACGATCTGCCTTGAGCCCGCCCGTGCGGTCAGGTCCTGACGTGGTACTCCGGGAGCACCGTCGAGACCTGAGTCCCCGGCCGGCGCCCCAATGTCTGTGACGGCACATGCCCGGCCGATCCGTTGACCGTGCTGGTGTACGGCGCGTCGTACGTCGGTGACTGCACAAGGGACTCGAGGGACTCTGGCGGCGGGACCGCGATCGGGTCGCGGTGCCGCCGGGCGCGGGCCAGCGCGAGGTCACGCGCCTTCTGAAGCTCCCGGCGTTGCCGGCGCTGTGCGCGCGGGTCGGCCCGATGCCTGCCGCCGTGCGGCGACCCGACCACCGACACGAGGAGCACCACGAAGGCAGCGGCGAACCCCGAACACACCAGCACGCTTCTGATCGATGTCGCCTGAGCGACGACTCCGGCCAGAAGGATGGACAAGCCCTGCCCGATCTGCAGGACCGTGTTGCCCAGGCCGATGACCCGCCCACGCACGTCCTGGTCGACGATCCCGACGATCGTCGCCTGAAGGTGCGCGATGTGCCCCATGGCGACGCCGGCGAGGAACAACCCGCCGGTGATCACGACAACGAACGGGGTGAGTCCGGCCGCGGCCACGCAGAGCCCGACGGCGAGGGAGAAGGGGACGAGGACGATTTCGCGTCGCCGCTGGGTCATGCGGCCGACGATGACCAGGCCGACAGCGCTCCCAAGAGCCGGTGCCGCGAGGAACGCCCCGGCCGCCTGCGTGCCCAGACCGAGTTGCTCGGCGTAGGGAATTGCCAGCCCCTCGGCGGTGGCGAGGACCGTTGGTCCAAGGAACAGCAGCCAGAACAACGTCGGCATCCGCCCCGTGTCGCGGACCACCCGGATGCCTTCCCAGGTGTCGCGGAGCAGGTTGGCCTTCTGCCCGCGCGCCTTGGCGGGGGCGGGCCGGCGTACGACGAACATCCCGAGCAGGACGGCGGAGAGGACGTAGGTCGCCATGTCGGCCAGCAACGCCGGCTGTGCCCCGACGAGAACGACGATGAAGCCGCCGGCCGCGAAGCCCACCACCTGCACCACCTGCTGGCTGGTGCCAACCAGAGCGTTCCCGGCGACGAACCGGTCGCCATCGAGGATGTCTGAGAGGATCGCCATCCGTGCGGCGCCGAATGGTACGCGGACGAACTCCACCAGCAGGAGTACGGCCAGCGCCACCTCCACCCGCGGAGTGCCCAGCGCGATGACTGCGGTCAGGGCGGCGCGGAGCAGATCACAGGAGATCAGCAACTGCCGGCGCGGGAACCTGTCGGCGAGGGTCGAAAGGACCGGCCCGCCGAGGACGCCGGGTAGGTAGGTGACAGCGAACGTCGCAGCGGTCAGGGCGGGCGAGTTCGTGCGTTCATAGACCAGGGCCGCGAGGGCGAACTTGCCGAGCTGGCTTCCGATCCGGGACAGGACGTCGGCGACGAAGAGCGCGCTGAACTCCCGGTTCCGAAAGAGGTCTCGGTACCGGACGGTCGATCTGCCGGCGCGGCTCACAGCATCGATCATGCCTCATGATCGACACGTTGTGTCGCACCGTAGTCACGGAAATTGGCATGCGAGACGGTTTCAATGCACCGCATCTTCGAACGAAGCGGTGAAAAGGACGCACCACTCTCCGGATATGTGCCGTGGCGCAGAGCATCTGGCTGGCTGCGTCGCTGCGTCTCGCGACCCGCAGTCGAGGGTGGCCGCATGGTGTCAGCCGGGCCGCTGTCGGTGGTCCCTGAGACAGTGCGGACATGGTTGATCACGCGGCGCTGCGGATAACTGGCCTGACCTGGCGGTTCGTTCGATGCCGGGCTGTCATCCGCGGCGTCCGAGCCGCATTCCGTCGCTTGCGTGCCGGGCGGGTTGACGCGCACCTGGCGGTGGGCTACGTTGGTGACGCTCGAACATATGTTCGAGCTCGCCGGGTGGGGGAGTCGGGTCCCTCACTCATTGGGCGGATCAGTCCGGCGAAGCAGTTCGACCCCTGCTCGCGCCGGACTGCCGCTGGATCCGGGCGGAGCACGCAGGGCAGGGGAAAGTGCTCCGCCCGGTCCGGCCATCGGGGTCGTGACAGCTGGCAGATGTGGAAGGCGGGACGTCTCCACCAGACAGGCGGGAGTGAGCCCATGGAGTTCGGGGCGGAGATGTTGGTCGGGTCTGAGGCCCCTGCATTTCCACCACGGCTCTGGCGCGAGCGGCTGTGGCTTGCGGGGGAGCGCTCCACCTGTTGGGTCGAGTTGGGGGCGCAGCGGCAGTCGACGTCGACGGCTCTTCGGAGGCGGGACGTCGGTTGTCGGCGAGGGGTGGCCGCTTGGACGCCCACCTCGCACGTTCCGGGGGCGCGCTCTGAGGAGCGCACCGTAAGCACCCCTCCGCGCCTTGAGAAGCGCTGAGCCAACTGGAAGGAGTCCTCTCATGCCGACACGTGCTGCGGCTCAGTTCCAGGCCCCTCTCGGGCCGAGCGTCTTCCTTTCCCTTGACCGCGCCCGTGCGTCCCTGGCCGACGCGATGATGAGCGAGACACCGGCCGAGCGCTACGTCGCGGCGCACGTCGCTGCCTTGCGCACGGCGGCCGCCGTCCTGGCCGCCCGAGCCCGGCCAGCGGTGCGGCGAGGCCAGCGAAATGCCTGGGCTCTGCTGACCCGTGTCGCACCCGAACTCGGCGAGTGGGCGACGTTCTTCGCCGCGGGCGCTGGAAAGCGCGCGGCGGCCGAGGCTGGTCTTGCGCACACGGTGACCGCTCGCGAGGCCGACGACCTGGTCCGAGACGCGGAGAGGTTCCTCGCGGTCGTCGAGCGCCTCCTCGAGTTGCCCCATCAACCCACGCTGCTGCGCCAGGTGGATGAAGCCGGCGGCGTCTCGCCCGCCATGGGCGTGGTGCGCGACTTGTCCCGCTCGCGCCAGCCGGGAGCAGCCGCCTAAGAGGTCGCGCGGATAGTGCCGTCCGCATCTGCGGCTGGCGCCGCGCGACCTCTAAGACCTCCGTGTTCCTCCGCGAGGCGGTGTCTCGACTTGAGCTTCCACCCGCGACACTAGGGTGGTCCGGCCTACCCGCCACCAGCTCAGAGGAGGCTTCCGTGCCCGAGCGCGGTCGGAGCGCAGGAGGTTCGCTGGGTGCCTCCGCGGGCGAGTCATCCGCGGGTGCGGCCGGCCACCGCCGGACCGTGCGGAGCGAACTCGCCTGGCGTCTGGTGCGCGCCGTTCTTGGTGATCAGATCACCGCGACCGGGCGGTCCGTGCTCGATGTCGTCGACGCCGGGGGCGGCACGGGCACTCTCGCCGTGCCCGTTGCGGAGCTGGGCCACCACGTCACCGTGGTCGATCCAAGCCCGGACTCGCTCGCCGCGTTGGAACGCCGAGCCGCCGAGGCGCGGGTGACCGACCGGATCCATGCTGTCCAAGGAGACGCGGTCGCGCTCTCCGACATCGTCGGCCCCGCCTCGACCGACCTCGTGTTGTGCCACAGCGTCCTCGAAGTCGTCGACGACCCAGCCGTCGCGCTCCAGTCGATGGCAGAGGTGCTCCGCACTGCCGGGGCGCTCAGCGTCGTGGTGGCCAACCCGAACGCCGTCGTCCTCGCCAAGGTGCTGGGTGGACACATCGCGGAGGCACGCCAAGCTCTGACTGATCCGGCCGGACGTTGGGGCGCGGCTGATCCGATGCCGCGGAGGTTCACCGTTGAGCAACTCCGCGACGTGGTCGAGCAGACCGGGCTCCAGGTGGTAGCCGAGCATGGCCTGCGGGTCTTCGCGGACCTCGTGCCAGGTGCGTTGTCGGACGAACCCGGCCTCGCGGGCATGTTGCTCGAGTTGGAGGCCGAAGCCGCCGAGGACCCGACATTCCGTGCCCTCGCCAGTCAGATCCACCTCCTTGCCCGCCGCATCTGAGCGGCACTTTCACGGGTCTCGGGTACCGTGTCGTACGGAAGTGACGTTTCGGACGTCCCTCGCGTGTCACCGGTTTGTGGAGCCAACGACAGGCGTCGGTACGGTCGAACGTGCTAGGTCGGCTACCGTGCACGTCCAAGCCTGCCTAGACTGCAGCTAGGTGTTTAGAGATCGAAACACGGCAGTGTCCCGTTGGAGGTCAGGTGCCTCTCTCCGACCACGAGCAGCGACTGCTCGAGCAGATGGAGCGGGCCCTTGCCGCCGAGGACCCGAAGCTGGCCTCGGCGTTGCGGGGGGTCGATCTCCGCACCCGGCAACGTCGCCGGGCGGTCATTGGTGCTGTTGTGTTCGTTGTGGGCATGGTGATGATGCTCGGCGGCGCGATCATGATGACGACCGGGCGTAATGTCGCCGGCTTCATCGTGGTGAGCGTGCTTGGGTTCCTCGTCATGCTCCTGTCGGCTTACTACGTCGCGACGAGTCTGCGCCACATGCCCGCCTCGGGTGAGATGCCCAAGGTCGTGCCCCTTCGCGCGCGGGGGCGCCGTCCCCGCGCGAAGTCCAAGACGTCCGGCACCTTCATGCAACGGATGGAGGAACGCTGGCGCCGACGTCGCGAGTCCGGCTTCTGACAGCAGGGTTCCGGCTTCTGACATAGACGCGGCGGAGTCGCAGCACGCGGGGAACCTTCCCCGCGTGCTTTCAATTGGACGGGCGACCTGCGCTGCCGGCTTGCATGATCATGATCCTCATCATGAAGACTCACAGTACGTAGAGTCCCGTCCGGCTTCATGAACACCATCATGATCACGGGATCAGCGTTGCATGCCTGTCCCGCGCCTCCAGGGAGCGCGGGACTCTTGGGTCGTCAGCTCACCGTGCGCTGGCCGCTGTACGCCGTCGGCGTGCTCGCCGGGTCAGCCGTCCGCCCAACGTGTCCGTGAAGTCGAGCACACCGACCAGGGGCTGCCACAGTGCCGGCACCCGCCGCCACAGCGAGGCCGGGAGCAACAGCGCGAGCAGACGGCGCCGCCGTGATGCTTGGGCGCGCAGGGCCTTCGACACCGTTTCGACGGCCTGACCAACGGCTCCCACCTCGCCGGGATCGAGCGCGTACCGGCTCCGCTGCACTGACTCAACAAGGCGACGGAGGGCGGGCGCGGCCTCCTGCGGAAGCCTCGTCAGCAACCGCTCGCCGGTTGAACGTGGGGTCGCGGAGCTGTCCCAGGACAGGCCGAGGTCGGTTGCGACGTCGGCGAGTTCGCGCCATGCCCCCTCGACCAGCCGACCCGGCTGCCGTTGTGACAGCCGAACGCGGCGAATGCCCAACCGGGTCAGCATGGGGAGCGAGAGTACGAGCAGGACGAGTACGCCGGCGAGGACGTACATCGGGTTGATACTCATGCCCCCGGAGGCGTCCGGCGTGGGTCCCGTCGGGTTGTTGTCGCCCGGGACGGGCGCCGGCGAGGCGCTGGCGCGGTTCTGTCGCGGGTCCTCCTGGCTGGAGGTCGCGCGAGGCGACGCCGTGACGGTGACGCCGGAGTCGGGCACGGTCCACGACGGTGCGCTACCCGTCTGTGCCTGCGGGGTGGGCTCGAACCGCACCCACCCGAAACCGGCGAAGTAGAGCTCAGGCCAGGCATGCGAGTCGTGAGCCGTGACCACCCAACGGTTGTCCGCCTGGCGCGTCCCTGGCATGTAGCCGATTCCGACCCTGGCGGGAATGCCGAGCGTCCTCGCCATGATCGCCATCGTCGCGGCGAACTGCTCGCAGTAGCCGCGCTTGTCGGCAATGAACTCCAGCATCGCGGAGCCGCCGTGGCCCTGCTGGGTGGAGAGGTCGTAGATGAAGTCGGTGCGGAACCACCGCTGGAGCGCGACCGCCTTGTCGTAGTTGGTGCGAGCACCGGCGGTGTGCTGCTTGGCGAGCTGAATCACCTGCTGGGGAAGGTCGGGTGGGACCTGGGTGTAGCGGCTGAAGATCGCCGACGGTGCCGGCCCCGCGGCCCGCAGCGCCTCCGGGTTGAGGTCGAGTTGAAGGCTGGTCACCTGGTAGGCGAGTCCCGCGGTCTCGCTGCCCTCCCCGGCGACGATGTCGAGGGTGTCGGGGTCGTACTTCCAGTCGCCCGGCACGCTGATGACGCTGCTGGGGTAGGGCGTCGGCAGCCACCTGGACTGCAGGATGTTGTTGATCTGGAACGTCGTACGGACCGGCGTGCGGGGTACGGCGGGGTTGAGCCCCGGGGGTTCGGGGAGTCGCCTGGTGTCTCGCGCTCCGCCGCCGGGTATGACGCGCACATTGCGCTGGGACGGCTTCCACAGCTGACCGTCGAAGACGTCGAGTGTGACGAGCTTGATGTAGTCAGGCGTCGTGGTATCGGTGACATAGCTCATCACCGGAAGGTCCTGGGGGCGCCTGAGGTTGCGCTTGAGGTCGACGATGGGGTTGTCGACCTCGATGGTCCGCCCGGTCGAACCAAAGCCGGAGCCCTCGCCCTGGCCGAAGACGCCGTCGGGGAGTGCGGGTACGGCGGCGGGGACGACGACCGACAGACCGATCACGGCGGCGCCGACCCGCCGACCGGTCTGACCCAGCAGCGAAGTCTGCACACCATCCTGCGGTCCCGCGACCTCGTCGGCGATGCCGATCACGCGGCCCCAACGGCTCAGGCGTTCGCGTCCCTCGGTGACCAGCAGGAGGACGTATCCGATGGCGGCGGGAACGAACGCGAGCGCGGAGACTCCACCCGACACCGTGGTGGCCGGGATGCTGTACAGCAGTAGAAGAGGGAGACCCGCCCACGGAGCCAGCCGGAAGGTCGCCGAGAGCGTGTCGACGGCGATGGCGACGATCCCGACGCCGAGAGCGGTCACCATCACGAGGTTGGCGTCGTAGGGCACCGGGGCCGCATACCGGACGACGATCAGCAGGCCCTCGTTGATGCGATCGACGAACGACTGGACCGACTCAGCGCTCGGCAGGACGCCGAAGCGGAGGTTCTCTCGAGCGAAGACGAGGATGAACCCCCAGCCGAGCGCGGCCAGCTGACCGAGCGGAACCAGCAGTCGTGGGGTGCCGAGCTGCCGGAGGCCGAAACCCACCGCCGCGACGAAGAGCACCACGAACGCGGTCGTACCAAGCCACCTCTGGCCGTGGTAGGCGGGAACGAGTGCGAGACAGGCGAGCAGCGTGGCGACGGTGCCCGCGATGCTCCTTCGCAGTGCTCCACTCACGGGGTTCGTCCTCCTACCAGGTCGGGCGGCGGCGAAGGCGTTCCGGCGGCGTCCGGCGCGACGGCCGCTGTCTGGTGAGGCGCCCGTGCGGTGTCGCCAACCGAGGCACCCTCTCCGAGGGTCAGTCGGGCCCATACCTGGGGTATGGCCTCGCCAGCGCGCGCGACGGCGACCCGCCAGCCGCCTCGGCGCAGCATGCTGAGGCTCTCGGAGAGTTGCTCGGCGACCTCCTCTGGCGCGCGTTCCTTACCCAACGCCCACGAGGGAGAGTCGATGACGATGGCGAGGGCACTGCTGGCCCGCTGCCGGAACCGCACCATCGCCTCGGCTTCCGCGGGCGTCAGGACACCGAGCACCGCGATGAGGACGCCGTGCGAACCATCGCGCGGCAGGTTGATCGAGGCATGACTGAGCTGGCCGGTCGACGACTGTCCGACCACGGCGAGGGCGTCGAGCAGGAGCCCCTCGGCGTCGGCGGACGGACCGGATTCGCGGGAAGTGGCCGCGACCGCCGCGCCGGCATCAGTGACCAGCCGGGTGGAGTAGCCGCGCCGGAGCAGATGTACGCCGATCGAGGCGGCGGCACTCACCGCCCACTCGAAGGACGAGGCGGGACCGCTGCCACGGTGACCGATCCGGCGGGTGTCGAGGAAGAGCGTCGCTCTGCTCTGCCAGGGTTGCTCTTCGCGACGAACCATCAGCTCGCCTCGCCGGGCACTCGACCGCCAGTGCACCCGGCGCAGGTCGTCGCCGTCGCGGTACTCGCGGACGGTGATGTCCTCCTGGCCGTCGGCGGTGGACGAACGCGGGCGGTTCTCGCCGTTCGTCGCCCACTCGCCGCCGACCCGGGCGGGCGGCAGAGCATGAATCTCGGGGGTGACCAGGAGAGTGTCCTGTGCCTTGAACGAACGGGTCAGCTCGACGAGTCCGAAGGGGTCGGTGACCCGTAGCGAGAGCGGGCCGATCGGGAACCGACCCCGGACGTCGGAGCGCACGGCGTAGCCGACGTCGCGGCGCCAGCGTGCCGACATGCGGTCGAGCACGAACCGAGGTCTGGCCCCGAGGACGTACGGCACCTGGTCTTCGAGGAGCAGCAGGCCGGTCGGCATGCGTCCGGCGTTCTCGAGTCGGAGTCGAACGCTGGACTGCTGGCCCACCGGCACCCGCACTGGCTGGATCGAGCGGGACGCGGCGATGCGGTAGCGCGTGCGGGCGACCACGAGCACAGTCACGATCGGCAGGGCGACCAGGAAGACGGCCACCCTGAGGAGGTCCTTCTGCCCGAGTACGAGTGCGCAGACGGCGGCGGCGCCGCCCGCGGCCAGGAAGGCCCGACCGCGGGTGGTGAGAGAGGAAAACCGGCCGCCCATCGGGCTCACCGGCGGCGGTTCGGGTCGGGTACCGGCACGGTACGGAGGAGGTCGGCGACGACCTGTTCCGCCGTACGGCGTGCGATCTGGGCCTCGGCCGCCGGTAGCAGCCGGTGGGCGAGGACGGGAATGGCGAGGGCCTGGAGGTCGTCGGGGAGGACGTACTCCCGGTCATCGAGCGCGGCGGCGGCCCGGGCCGCGCGGATGAGGTGAAGGGTCGCCCGCGGTGAGGCGCCGAGGCGGAGGTCAGGGGAGTGGCGGGTCGCGGTCACGATGTCGATGGCGTACTCCTTGACCGCGGGTGCGACGTAAACCCCCTGCACGATGTCGATGAGCTTGGCGATCTCGCGGGCGTCGGTGACCGGCTCGAGGTCGTCGAGTGGCGAGTGCGCGCCGTGGGTGTCGAGCATCTCCAGCTCTGCCTGGGCGCTCGGGTAACCCATGGACACCCGGGCCATGAACCTGTCCCGCTGCGCTTCGGGCAGCGGGTAGGTGCCTTCCATCTCGATGGGGTTCTGGGTCGCGATGACCATGAACGGCGGCTCGAGGTGGTAGGTCGTGCCGTCGACCGTGACCTGCCGCTCCTCCATGCACTCAAGGAGCGCGGACTGGGTCTTAGGTGAGGCGCGGTTGATCTCGTCACCGACGACGATGTTGGCGAAGATGCCGCCCGGGCGGAACTCGAAGTCGTGGGTCTCCTGGTTGTAGACCGAAACGCCGGTGACGTCGCTCGGCAGGAGGTCCGGAGTGAACTGGATGCGCCGCACGCTGCAGTCGATGGAACGCGCGAGTGCCTTGGACAGCATGGTCTTGCCGACGCCGGGCACATCCTCGATGAGCAGATGTCCTTCGGCGAGCAGGACGGTGAGCGCGACTTTGACGACGTCGGACTTGCCTTCGATCACGCGCTCGACCGCGTCGCGTACCCGTGCAGCGGTCTGGGTGAGATAGGGAAAGTCAGCCGCGGGAGCCCATCGTTGCTCACCTGGTCGCCTCGTCGGCTCGATCGTCGGGCCGGTCGACACCATGGCCTCCCTCATCAAGCAGGGCCGCTGCGCCGAGCGGCGTGATGGGTCGAGTCTCTCAGGTTCGAGCGGTGCACGGGATGGTGGTTCTCAAGACCTACACGCGTCTCCGGCCGTTCCGTCCTCCCGCAAGGGCGGTCGACCGTGGGGGTGCCAAACAATCTCAAATCAGCCCTCGCCGCGAGCCCGCGGGTCATGCCTTTACCGGGCGTCGAATGTCGTACGCACCTCTGCGTCAGACCGTACGTCTTCCACGACAAAACGTCGCCCTTCCGAAACAAATTCTCCAGGTACCCCTGCATACGTCGCAGCCGAGGTTCCGGTTCCGACGCGGAGCCCCTCCACTTCCCTCCCCGGCGTACCCGGGTCGGCCGCGTACACCGGGCTGTGGATCCGGGGTGCGGTGGGTGGGGACGCGCCGGCCCGCCACCGGCGCTCCACCCACGCCCCACTTCACTCCACCCCCTCTGACCTGCGGCGTTGCCGAAAGAAGCCGCCGGAACGACGGCGTGCAGGGCGCAAGAATGGTTGACCGGGGAGTGAAGTGGGGTAAAGTGGCGCGCAGTGGTGGAGAGCGGCACCCAGCGAGTTTCACGGGGAGGTGGCGGCCACGTTCCTCGGCACCCACACCCCGCGCCTCGACGAGAAGGGGCGGCTGTTCCTCCCGGCAAAGTTCCGCGACGAACTGGCGGAGGGGCTTGTGGTGACACGGGGGCAGGAACGTTGCCTGTACGTCTGGCCGCTCGCCGAGTTCGGTCGGCTGACCGAGCAGATGCGTCAGGCACCGGTCACCAACAAGGCCGCTCGCGACTACCTGCGGATGCTCTTCGCCGGCGCGTCAGACGAGAAGCCCGACAAGCAGGGGCGGATCACGCTCCCGCCGATGCTGCGCGAGTACGCCGGCCTCACCCGCGACTGCGTGGTGATCGGCGCGATGAACCGCGTGGAGATCTGGGACGCAGAAGCCTGGGCCAGGTACTCCAGCGAGCAGGAGCAGGCCTTCGCCGAGCTGAGCGAGGAGGTGCTGCCCGGAATCCTCTGAGCCCCCGGACCCTGGCGATGATCCCGGCCCTGACCTCCTTTGGTCGTGCCAGCTCGGGATCTGGCCACAGAAGAAGTACCCACGAGCGCTTGATCCCGGTCGTCCACCTGGTTGACCAGGTCGAGAACTCAACTCCAGCAACGAAGCAGTGGTCGTGCGGCGAGGTCTCCAGCCCGCTCTCTGCGCCTTCTGACGCAACTTCCCCGGCGCCAGACGGCGGCTTCCCCAGCGAGCGGGCGGGGACCTGGCCGCACGGAGTCAGATGTGTGGCAAGGGGGCACGACGTGAACGACCAAGCTCACGTGGACGGCGACGACCGTCGGGGGCACGTGTCCGTGTCGCTCCCAGTTCGGCCTCTCGCCGCGCCTGTCACGCAGGTCGTGCCCAGCGTGCCTGACGAGTCGGCGCCGGAGCAGATCTCCCTCGGCCAGGCCGTTCGGTCGCGGGCGCTGGTGATCGTCTTCTCCCTGGCCGCCTCGGTCCTGGTCACCCTGATGCTCTCGACCCTGCTGGGAATCCCGGGCTGAGGGTGGTGCGTGTCATGAATCCCACCGCCGACCAGCCGATCCACGTGCCGGTCATGATCGAGCGGGTCGTCGACCTCCTCGCGCCGGCGCTCGCCCGACCCGGCACGGTCGTGGTCGACACGACCCTGGGGCTCGGCGGGCACGCGGAAGCCCTCCTACGGGAGTGCCCCGAGACCCGACTCATCGGCCTCGATCGCGACCCCCAGGCGATCGCCGCCGCGGGTGCCCGCCTCGCGCCGTTCGGTGACCGCGCCACCCTTGTGCACGCGGTCTACGACGAGATCACCGCGGTCCTGGCCCGGCTCGGCATCGGCCGTATCGACGGCGTCCTCTTCGACCTCGGCGTCTCCTCTCTTCAGTTGGACGAGACCGCCCGCGGGTTCGCCTACAGCCGGGAGGCGCCGCTGGACATGCGGATGGATCCCACCACGGGACCGACCGCGGCGGACGTGCTCAACACCTATTCCGCGTCGGACCTGGCCCGGATCCTGCGTGAGTACGGCGAGGAGAGGTACGCCCGGCGGATCTCCGAGGCGATCGTCCGCGAGCGGCAGGTGGCGCCGTTCGTGACCAGCGAGCGCCTGGTCGAGGTGCTCCGGGCGGCGATCCCGATGGCGAAGCAGCAGACCGGAGGGCACCCGGCCAAGCGCACGTTCCAGGCACTCCGCATCGAGGTCAACGGTGAGTTGCGGGCGCTCGAGCGCGCGTTGCCGGGCGCTGTCGACGCCGTGGCGGTGGGTGGGCGGGTCGTGGTCCTGTCGTACCACTCGCTGGAGGACCGGCTCGTGAAGCGGACGCTTGGCGCGCTGTCCCAGCCGGACGTTCCGTACGGCGTCCCCGAGGTTCCACCGGGCTACGAACCCGTCCTACGGCTTCTCACGCGAGGGGCCGAGAAACCGTCCGCCGCGGAGGTGGAGGCGAATCCCCGGGCGGCGTCTGCCCGGCTGCGGGCCGCCGAACGTATCCGCGCGGGTCGCTTGTCGGCGAGCAAGGGGGGAGCCGCATGAGCGAGCGGAGCGAGCGAATCATCCAACGCAGCGCCTTGAGTGCCTCATGCGCGCCCGACGCGAAGCGAGGGCGCTCATGAGCGTTGTGGAGAGTCTGGACAGGCCGCGGCGTGAACAGGCACGACGCGAACGCCGGCTGCAGGTCGTACCCGACTCCGCGGGCCAACCGTCGCGCGCGCCGTTCGTCCTGCTCGTGGTCGTGATCCTCGGGGTGGGGCTCGTGGGTCTGCTCCTGCTCAACACCTCGCTGCAGCAGGGTTCGTTCGCGATCCACGATCTCAACCGGACGACCTCGCAACTCGAGGAACGCCAGGGTGTGCTGGAGCAGCGGGTCGCCACCCTGCAGGCCCCCGAGACGTTGGCGAGCCGCGCCCAATCGATGGGCATGGTGCCCAACACCAACCCGGTCTTCCTGCGGTTGTCTGACGGAGTGGTCCTCGGTGATGCGGTTCCAGCCAAGCCGCGGGTGACCGCGCAGCCCACCCCGACCGGAACACCTGGCGGACAGGCGACGCCGCCCGCCGGCCAGCAGACCGTGCCCCCGGGACGGGTGACGCCAGGACCCAACGGCCGGCCGACCCCGGCGCCCACTCAGCCCTCCGGGCAGGGACAGAACCACCCGAGTCGGGCGCCCACCGTGCCAACAACGGGAGGGAACCCATGACGGCCAGCCGCCCACCGCGTCCGGGCGACCCCGCTGGAGGAGGCGCCCGGCAGCCGCGTGCCCACGGGACGACTGGACAGCCACGAAAGGCCGCGACACCGAAGCGGACCGGCCAGGGCGGCCAGGCCGGCAGGACCAAGTCGAGCAAGGGGAACGATCCGGGCAAGCGGCGCACGCCGGTCGAGCCCGGTAAACCCGCCCGGTCCAGCACCGCGGGCCGGTCCGGAAACTCCGGCCGTTCCAGCAGCAGCCGGACCGGACAGCCCCGGCGGTCGGCGGAGGAGGGACGCTCAACCCCGCGCCGGAGCCAGGCGACCCGGAAGGGGCGCGAGGCCGTCGACAGCCGGCCACGCCGTTCGGCCAGCCAGTCAGGTAAGCGGCCGACGCGGCCGGTCAGACCATCGCGACCACCCAAAGCACGCAAGCCCCCCAAGCCGCCACGTCAGCGCCGCGGTCTCCGGCTGGGTACGTCGACGCGCCGACTCCGGGTGGGCTTCCTCGCCGTGGCCTTCGTGATGTCGGTGTTCGCCGGGCGGCTCCTGCAGCTGCAGGGCGTCGACGCGGCGGCGTACGCGGAGGCGGCCGTGAAGGAGCGCCTCCAGTCGGTGACGCTGCGCGCGACCCGGGGCGAGATCACCGACGTCAACGGCGTACCCCTCGCGGCGACGGTCGACACCGTCGCCGTCACCGCCGACCCGACGCTGACCAGGAACAACGCCAGTCAGGTTGCCGAGGTCCTCGCACCCATCCTGGACGTCCCGACCGACGACCTGGCGACGAAGCTGCGCAAGCCCAAGAGCCGGTTCGTCTACCTGGCCCGCAAGGTGCCCGCCGACACCTGGAAGAAGGCCAAGGACGCGCTGGACGCGGAGGGCCTGCGCGGCGGTGTCTTCGGACATGAGCCCGACCCTCTCCGCACGTACCCGTCCGGACCGGTCGCGGCGAACGTCGTCGGGTTCGTCGGCGGCGAGGGCAAGGGCCTGGCCGGGATGGAGTACGCGCTCGACACCGAGTTGCACGGCAAAGACGGCAAGATGGTCTACGAGCGGGGCACCGGCGGCCAGCAGATCCCGCTTGCGAAGAGTGCGGAAGAGGCGCCGGTGCCTGGTGCCAACGTCCGGTTGACGATCGACCGGGACGTGCAGTGGCAGGCCCAGCAGGCGATCGCCGAGCAGGTACGCCGTACCAAATCCCGCAGTGGCGACGTCGTGGTGTACGACGTCCAGAACGGCGAGATCGTCGCCTTGGCGACCGCGCCGACGTACAACCCCAACAACCCCGGCAAGTCACCGGGAGCCAACCGGGTCAACCGCCCGCTGCAGGAGGTCTACGAGCCCGGCAGCGTGGCGAAGGTCCTCACCGCGGCCGCGCTGATCGACGGCGGCTACGTCACGCCCGACACGAAGATCCGGGTGCCCGGGAGCCTCGTCCGCGACGGCAACCGGATCGGCGACTGGTGGGGGCACGGCACCATCAACCTGACCTTCGCCGGCGCCCTGTCGAAGTCGAGCAATATCGGGACCGTCCTCGCGGCCGAGCGGATGCCGAAGGCGCAGCAGGACAGCTACCTGCGGAAGTTCGGTCTCGGCCAGCGCACCGGCATCGATCTCCCCGCTGAGGGCAAGGGCTCCCTCGCCGACGGGAAGGACTGGAGCGACCTGACGCGGGCAACCATCTCGTTCGGGCAGGGCATGTCCGTGAACGCCGTCCAGATGGCCGCGGCCGTCGGCGCGGTCGCCAACGGTGGGGTCCGGGTGGAACCGCGGATCGTCAAAGGCTTTGTGGACGACAAGGGTCGGTTGTCGCCCGCACCGGAGCCGAAGAAGACCCGGGTGGTGAGCGCCGAGGCGGCGGCCACCGTGTCCCGGATTATGGAGCAGGTGGTCCAGGGTGAGGAAGCACTGGCGAAGAAGGCCGCGATTCCCGGCTACCGCGTCGCCGGCAAGACCGGCACCGCCCAGCGGGTCGACTCCTCCTGCGGCTGCTACCGCGGCTACACGGCGTCCTTCGCGGGATTCGCCCCGGCGGACAAGCCGAGGTTCGTGGTGTACGTCGTACTCCAGGATCCCAAGGGTGGCGACAACAGCGGAAGTGGCCTCGCGGCACCCGTCTTCCGCGACATCATGGCGTTCACGTTGCAGAAGTACGGCGTGCCACCCACGGGCACCAGGTCGCCGGCCCTGCCGCTCACCTGGTAGGCCGGGCGCAGGCGGTCTCTCTGCGTGACCGCGGTACTCTCACGCCCCGGACCGACGGTTGGGAAAGCCCACCACAAGGGCCGCTCGGCGAGCGGCCCTGGCTCATCAGGAGAACCCCCCGCTCCTGCACGTACGACACATCGAGGGAGGAGACGCCGTGGCCGTCCCCGTCGCTCGATCGACGACCCCTCGGCCGACCAACCCTCCCAGGCGCCGGTTGGCCGACGCGGTGACGGTCGTGAAGGCCCAGCCGGTCGATGATCCTGGCGACGTCGTGGTCACCGGCGTGGCGCAGGACTCGCGCCGGGTGGTGCCGGGTGATCTGTATGTCGCGCGTCCGGGTGGTTTCGCCCACGGTGCGGCCTATGCCCAGACCGCGGCACGTGCCGGCGCAGTCGCGGCCCTGACCGACCCCGCCGGGGTGGCGCCGTGCCAGGCGGCCGGGCTCCCGACCCTTGTCGTACCCAATCCGCAGGCCGTCCTCGGCGACGTCTCGGCCTGGGTCTACGGCTACCCCTCCCGAGATCTGCTGATGCTCGGCGTCACGGGGACCAACGGCAAGACGACGACCGCCTACCTCCTCGACGCCGCCCTGCGGCGGGCGGGTCACCGGAGTGGGCTGGTCGGGACCGTCGAGACCCGGATCGCCGACGAGACGATCCCGAGTTCGCGTACGACACCGGAGGCGCCCGACCTTCAGGCGCTCTTCGCTGTGATGCGTGAGCGCGGCGTGACCGCGGTGGCGATGGAGGTCTCGAGCCATGCGTTGTCGCTCGGCCGGGTGGACGGCACGGTCTACGACGTCGCGGGGTTCACCAACTTCTCCCAGGACCACCTGGAACTGCACGGCACCATCGAGGCCTACTTCGCGGCCAAAGCGGCGCTCTTCACCCCTGCTCGCGCCCGGCTCGGCGTCGTGAACGTCGACGACCCCGCCGGCAGGCGGCTCGCCGGGTCCGCCGACCTCGACCTGATCACCGTTTCTCCGTCCGGCCGGGAGGCCGCTGACTGGTCAGCCACGGGCGCGGGCCCGACGCCCGGCGGGGGCATGGCGTTCGACGCGCGCGGGCCAGGCGGGCTCGCTCTGCGGATCAGTCTCGGCCTACCCGGTGACTTCAACGTCGACAACGCCCTGCTGGCCGCCGCGATGCTCCACGCGGTGGGGATCGACGGCGACGCGATCGTCGAGGGGTTCGCGGGCGCGCAGGTGCCGGGGCGGATGGAACGCTTCGAGTCGGCGCGGGGCTTCACCGCGATCGTCGACTACGCCCACACCCCGGACGCTATCGACCGGGCGCTCCGCGCGGTCCGGGGGTGGACGAAGGGGCGGGTGATCGCCGTGGTGGGGTGCGGGGGAGACCGCGACCACGGCAAGCGTCCCCTGATGGGGCAGGCCGCGGTACGCAACGCCGACCTCGCGATCATCACCGACGACAACCCGCGCTCGGAGGATCCGGCCGCGATCCGAGCCGCCGCACTGGAGGGAGCGCGTGCCCTTCCGGCCGCTGACCGTGGCGAGGTCACCGAGGTCGGTGACCGGCGGGAGGCGATCCGGTGCGCCTTGGATGCCGCCCGACCCGGCGACACCGTGCTCGTGCTCGGCAAGGGACACGAGCAGGGCCAGGAGGTCGCCGGCGTGGTTCACCCCTTCGACGACAGGGTCGTCGTTCAGGAGGTTCTTCAGGAGATGTCCGACACGATCGAGACCGTCGAGCAGAAGGGCGCCGACCGGTGATTCGCATGACGCTCGCCGAGATCGCCGAGGCGGTCGGCGGCGAGCTTCACGGCGCGGACCCTGAGGCCGTGGTCAGCGGGCCCGTGGTCGCCGACTCCCGCAGAGCCGAGCCGGGCGGTCTGTTCGTCGCTGACGGCCCCGGTCACGGCTTCGCGGCGGACGCGGTCCGTCTCGGAGCGGTGGCGGTTCTTGGCAGCCGCCCACTCCCGGGTGTGCCCTCGATCGCGGCGCCCGCGGCGCCCGGGCACGAGGTCGACGCCTCCGTGGTCGCGGTGGGCCGGCTGGCCCAGCAGGTTGTCGACCGGCTCGTCGACACCACCGTGGTCGCCGTCACCGGGTCGTCGGGCAAGACGAGCACCAAGGACCTCCTGGCACAGGTCCTCGCGGGCGCCGGACCGACGGTCGCGCCGGAGGCGTCGCTCAACGACGAACTCGGGATGCCCCTCACCGTCCTGCGGGCCGAGGAGTCGACGCAGTTCCTGGTGCTCGAGATGGGCGCGAAGGGCGTCGGACACATCCGGTACCTCACCGGGATCGCGCCGCCCGACATCTCGGTCGTTCTCAACGTCGGGCTGGCCCACGCCGGCAAGTTCGGTAGCCGGGAGGCGACCGCGGCCGCGAAGGGCGAGCTGGTCGAGGCCCTGCTCGACGACGGGCTCGCGATCCTGAACGCCGACGACGAGCTGGTCCGCGCGATGGCGGGTCGCACCTCCGCGCCGGCCGTGCTGGTCGGCGAGTCGGCCGACGCCGCGGTCCGGGCTGAGAAGGTCCACCTCGACGAGGCCGGGCGGGCGGTGTTCGTCCTGGTCACGCCGCACGGCGCCACCGACGTACGCCTCAACCTCGTCGGCCGGCACCACGTCGGCAACGCGCTCTCGGCTGCCGCTGTCGGTCTGGCCGTGGGGATGGACCTGTCGACCGTGGCGGAGCGGCTCTCCGGAGCGGTGCCGCGGTCTCGCTGGCGGATGGAGGTCAGCGAGCGCGACGATGGCGTCACGATCGTCAACGACGCCTACAACGCCAACCCCGACTCGATGCGCGCGGCCCTCCAGGCGCTGCCGGCCATCGCCCGTGGGCGCCGGTCGTGGGCTGTGCTGGGGGAGATGCTCGAGTTGGGGGATGCCTCGGACAAGGAGCACGAGGCGATCGGCAGACTGGTGGCGCAGCTGGGCGTGTCCCGGCTGGTGGTGGTAGGTGAAGGCGCCCGCGCGATCGAGCGCGGTGCGCGGTCCGAACGACAGTGGGGAGAGGAGTCGGTCTTCGTGCCGGACGCCGAGCAAGCGTTCGAACTCCTGCGTAAGGAGCTTCGACCCGGCGACGTCGTACTCGTGAAGTCGTCCCGTGACGCGGGGCTCCGCCATCTTGGCGACGCCTTGCGTGACGGTGCGGAGACGGTGGAGGGCCGAGCGTGAAGGCGATCCTCCTTGCCGGCGGGGTCTCCCTGCTGATCGCCCTGTTGGGCACGCCAGTGGCGATCCGAATACTCGCCGCACGGGGGTACGGCCAGATCATCCGCGACGACGGACCGACGTCGCATCACACCAAGCGCGGCACACCGACGATGGGCGGTGTCGTGATCATCGCGGCCGCCGTCCTGGGCTACGCCGCGGCCCATCTGTACTCCTGGCGGCTGCCGTCGGCGTCAGGTGTCCTCGTCCTGCTCCTGATGGTGGGGCTGGGGCTCGTCGGGTTCCTCGACGACTACCTCAAGGTCTCGCGCCAGCGCAGTCTCGGCCTGCGCGCCAAGACCAAGCTCGCCGGCCAGATCTCGGTGGCGGTGATCTTCGGGATCCTCGCCCTGCAGTTCCCCGACGAGCGGGACGTCACACCGGGTTCGCCGTTCGTGTCGTTCATCCGCGACATCGACTGGCTGAAGCTCGGGTCGGTGGTCTTCGTCCTCTGGGTCCTGCTCATGATCGCGGCCACCTCGAACGGCGTGAACCTCACTGACGGTCTCGACGGCCTCGCCACCGGCGCGTCCGTGATGGTCTTCGCCGCCTACACACTGATCTGTGTCTGGCAGTTCAACCAGTCCTGCTTCAAGGAACCCGCGGCCAAGTGCTACGAGGTGCGAGATCCGTACGACCTGGCGGTGGTGGCGTTCGCGGTGACCGCGGCGTGTTTCGGGTTCCTGTGGTGGAACGCCTCACCGGCCAAGATCATCATGGGTGACACCGGTGCGCTGGCGCTCGGTGGTGGCGTCGCCGGCTTCGCGATCATGACGCGCACCGAACTCCTGCTCATCCTGATCGGCGGGTTGTTCCTCATCGAGGCCGCCTCGGTGATGCTGCAGACCGGCTTCTTCAAGTTCACCCGATGGCGGACCGGCACGCCGCGCCGGATCTTCCGGATGGCGCCGATCCACCACCACTTCGAGTTGAAGGGCTGGAACGAAGTCACCATCGTGATCCGGTTCTGGATCATCTGCGGCATCTGTGTGGCCGGCGCGATCGGGATCTTCTACGCCGAATGGGTGGCAGGCACATGACCATCACTCCGAGCTGGCTCGACACCGCGGACCGTCGTTCGCCCTGGTCGCAGGTGACGGCGCTGGTCGCCGGCATCGGCGTCTCGGGCTACTCCGCGGCGGCCGGGCTGCTCGGTGTCGGCGCCCACGTCATCGTCGTCGACGAGCGTGCCGGGGACGCCGAACGCGAGAAGGCGACGATCCTCGAGACCCTCGGCGCGGACGTCCGGCTCGGTCCCGGCGTTACGGCGACGCTCCCGGCGGGCGTCGACTTCGTGGTGACCTCACCCGGCTGGCAGCCGGACGCGCCCGCACTCGTGGCCGCGGCCGGCCGCGGCGTACCCATCCTCGGTGAGATCGACCTGGCTCTGCGGCTCCGCGATCCCGACAACGCCGCGCCCTGGCTCGCGCTCACCGGCACCAACGGCAAGACCACGACGGTGGCCATGCTGGCGGCGATCCTGCGGGCGGCCGGCCTCCGGACGGCGGCGGTCGGCAACATCGGCGACCCCGTCGTCGACGCGGTGCTGGACCCCGAGCCCTACGACGTCCTCGCCGTCGAGCTGTCCAGCTTCCAGCTGCACTGGGCCCGCCGGTTGTCTCCACGGGCGGCCGCGGTGCTCAATGTCGCGCCGGACCATCTCGACTGGCATGGCACCATCGACGCGTACGCCCGTGACAAGGGCAAGATCTTCGAGGGCTGCGAGATCGCCTGCGTCTACAACGTCGCCGACGCCGCTACCGAGGAACTCGTCAGGGAAGCCGACGTCGCCGAGGGCTGCCGCGCGATCGGGTTCACCGCCGGTGTTCCGGCGGTCGGCATGCTCGGGGTCGTCGATGGTGTCCTCGCCGACCGCGCGTTCGTGGAGCAGCGCCAGACCTCCGCGGCCGAGCTGTGCACGCTGGACGACCTGCCCTCGAAGGCGCCCCACAACGTCGCGAACGCGCTGGCGGCGGCCGCGCTGGCCCGGGCGCACGGCGTGCCCGTCAGCGCGGTGCGGGCCGGCCTGCGTGGGTTCACCCTGGAGCCGCACCGCATCCAGCACGTCGCAGACGTGGACGGCGTGGTGTACGTCGACGACTCCAAGGCGACGAACGCGCACGCGGCGCTCGCGTCCCTGATGACCTACGACCCCGCGGTCTGGATCGCGGGCGGCCTGGCGAAGGGCCAGGACTTCGACGATCTGGTGCACGCTGTCAAGGGCCGGTTGCGTGGCGTGGTGCTGCTGGGTCGCGACCGGGAGCTCATCGCGGCCGCACTCGCGCGACACGCGCCGGAGGTCCCAGTGATCGAGGTCGCTGACGGCGACACTGAGGTGATGGATCGCGTCGTGGCGCACGCACGCCAGCTCGCCCGGCCGGGCGACACCGTGCTCCTCGCGCCCGGCTGCGCGTCCTTCGACCTCTTCACGAGCTACAGCGCCCGTGGCGAGGCCTTCGCGGCTTCGGTACGTCGGCTCGGAGGTCGCTGACCTGGCACCACTCCGACCGGGAGGCCTGCGCGTGTGCACACAGACGGGACCCACGTGACGACCGCCGCCGAGGAACCCCGGCCCGCCGGCGGCGACCCGCGGGCCCGGCCCGGTGGCTGGCTGGCCGAGGTCCGGCGCTCGCTCGACCGGCCGCTGACGTCGTACCACCTGATCCTCGGGGTCAGTGGCCTGCTGCTGGCGCTCGGGATCGTCATGGTGCTGTCCGCGTCGAGCATCCTGTCGTTGCAGCGGTACGGCAACTCGTACGCGCTGGCAATCCGGCAGCTCCTGTGGGTGGCCGGCGGACTGCCGCTGGCGTTCCTCGCGTCCCGACTGCCGCTCCGCGTCCTCCGGGGCCTGGTTTATCCGGGCCTGGCCGTCTCCGTGGTGCTGCTCGGGCTCACGTTCACCCCGCTGGGCGTCGAGATCAACAGCAACCGCAACTGGCTGTCGTTCGGCGGGCCGTTCATGCTGCAGCCCAGTGAGGCGGCCAAGCTCGCGCTGGTGCTGTGGGGTGCGGATCTCCTCGCGCGCAAGGAGAAGCTCCTCACCGACTGGCGGCACCTGACCATCCCGTTCGTCCCCGTCTGTGTGGTCGTGCTCGGGCTCATCCTGGGTCAGGGTGACCTCGGGACCTCGCTCGTGCTGTTCTCGCTGGTCCTGGTGTTGTTGTTCGTCGCGGGACTGCCGATGCGGTTCTTCGGCATCCTCGTCCTGGCGGTCGGCGCGGTCGTGACGTACATGGCGGTGACCAGTGACCGCCGGCTCAGCCGGCTCACCAGCTTCCTCGACCCGTTCGCCGACTACCGCGACAGCGGCTGGCAGGCCGCGCACTCGCTCTTCGCCCTGGGCACGGGAGGCTGGTGGGGCGTCGGCATCGGCAACAGTCGGGAGAAGTGGGGCTTCCTTCCCGAAGCGCACACCGACTTCATTTTCGCCGTGATCGGGGAGGAACTCGGACTGGCGGGTGCGCTTGTCGTCCTCGGGTTGTTCCTGACGCTGACCTACGCCGGCGTGCGGATCGCGCTGCGGACGGAGGACACCTTCACCCGCCTCGCGACGGCCGGCATCGTAGGCTGGCTCACCGCCCAGGCGCTGGTCAATATGGGTGCCGTACTCGGGCTCCTGCCCATCACCGGCATTCCGTTGCCGCTCGTGTCATACGGTGGTTCCGCCATGCTCCCGACATTGTTCGCCCTCGGCCTGCTCGTGTCGTTCGCCCGACACGAGCCCGCGGCCCGGGCCGCTCTCGCCGACCGCAAGGCGGCACGCGCCGCCGCCAGGGCGGCAGCCAAGGCCCGCCGGGCCCTTACGAAGGAAGGGTGAGGTCCGTGCACGTAGTCCTCGCCGGTGGCGGCAGCGCCGGCCACGTCAGCCCGGCGCTCGCGCTCGCCGCCGCACTGCGTCGCGCCGACCCCGACGTCGGGCTTACCTTTCTCGGCACCGAGGAGGGCCTGGAGGCCCGGCTCATCCCGGCGGCCGGCTACGACCTCGCCATGATCCCGCGGGTGCCGCTGCCCAGGGAGCTGACCCCTCGCCTGCTCACGGTCCCGGGACGGCTGGCCGGTGCCGTCCGCGCGGCCGCGGCAGTCATCCAGCGGACGCGGGCGGACGTGGTGGTGGGCCTTGGGGGGTACGTCGCGATGCCGGCCTACCTCGCCGCCCGACGGCTGCGGGTGCCGGTCGTCGTCCACGAGCAGAACGCCCGACCCGGCATAGCCAACCGATTCGCGGCCAGGTTCGTCACCTCTCATGTGGCCGTGAGTTTTCCCGCGACGCCGTTGCGGCACGCGCGTTTCGTCGGACTCCCGATCCGGCGCGAGATCGCGACGCTCGACCGGGCGGCCGGCCGCGCGGAGGCGCGGGCGGCGTTCGGCCTCGACGCCGACCGCCCGACACTGCTGGTGACCGGCGGGTCCCAGGGCGCGCTGCGCCTCAACCAAGCTGTGGCCGGGGCAGCGTCCGCGGTGGCCGAAGCTGGGGTACAGGTCCTGCATGCCACTGGGCCCCGCAACGAGGTACACCCCGAGCTTCCGGCCGGCGCGCCGCCGTACGTCGCGGTTCCTTACATCGAGCGCATGGACCTGGCTTATGCTGCCGCCGACCTCGCGATTTCCCGAGCCGGTGCCAACACCGTCACCGAGCTCGCGGCAGTCGGGCTGCCCGCCGTCTTCGTGCCGTACCCGGTCGGCAACGGCGAGCAGCGGTTCAACGCGCAGCCGGTGGTCGACGCCGGAGGCGGTCTGATCGTCGACGACGCCGACCTCACCCCCGACTGGGTGCGCGAGCACGTCGTCGGGCTGGTCACAGACCCCGACCGGCTTACCGCGATGGCCAAGGTCGCCCACGACCTCGTCCCCGCGGACGCCGACGACCAGCTCGCCGAGCTGGTCCGCTCGGTAGCAGGTAGCACCCAAGGGAACGCCGGAAAGGTTGACCGATGATCGTTCCTCCACCGCCGGAGCTCGTCCCGGCGGAGAAGCTGGGGCATGTCCACTTCGTCGGCATCGGTGGTGCCGGGCTGTCCGGCATCGCCCGCATCATGCTGGCTCGCGGCATGACCGTGAGCGGCAGCGACGCCAAGGACTCCCTCACCCTCACCGCGCTCCGGGCCCTCGGTGCCACCTGCTACGTCGGACACGACGCCGACCACCTGGGCACCGCTGACACCGTGGTGGTCTCCACGGCGATCAAGGAGACCAACCCCGAGGTGGTCGAAGCCCGCCGGCGTGGCCTGCTCCTGTATTCCCGCGCGGCCGCGCTGTCGGCGGTGATGGACGGTCGCCGGGTGGCGGCCGTCTCCGGTGCCCACGGCAAGACGACGACGTCCTCGATGCTCGCGGTGGCGCTCCAGCACTGTGGTGCCGACCCGTCGTTCGCGATCGGTGGCAACTTCAACGACACCGGCACCAATGCGCACGACGGCACCGGCGACATCTTCGTGGTGGAGGCCGACGAGTCCGACCGGGCGTTCCTGCAGTACTCACCCGAGGTGGCGGTCGTGACCAACGTCGACCCCGACCACCTCGACATGTACGCCTCGCCCGAGGACTACCACCAGGCGTTCGACATTTTCGTCGACTGCATCGTGCCGGGCGGGTTCCTGGTCGCCTGCGTGGACGACCCGGGTGCCCGGCGCCTGGCCGAGTCGGCCCGGGCCCGCGGGGTTGACGTCCGCACCTACGGCGAGTCCGATGACGCCGACGTCCGTATCGACAACGTTGTCGTACGCCCCCTCGGGTCGACGTTCGAGCTCGTCGTCCACGGCCGCCGGCAGGGCACCATCGACGTGCACGTCGCGGGCCGACACCACACCTGGAACGCCGCGGCCGCCTACACCGCCGCCATCGGCCTGGGGTTCCCGTCGGCGGAGCTGCGGGAAGGGCTGTCCAACTACGCGGGCACGCGGCGGCGGTTCGAGTACAAGGGCGCCGCCGCGGGCGTCCGTGTCTACGACGACTACGGCCACCACCCGACCGAGATGCTGGTCAACCTCCGGGCCGCCCGGGGTGCCGCCGGCGATGGGCGGGTCATCGTGTGCTTCCGGCCACTCCGGCACACCCGTACGCAGTTCTTCTACCGCGAGCTCGGCGAGGCGCTCGGGCTCGCCGATGAGGTCATCGTGATGGACCCGACCGGCGACGACCCGATACCGGGCGTCACCGGCGCGCTGATCCTCCCGCACATCCCGCTCCCACCAGAACGCATCGTCTACGAGCGCTCCTGGTCGGCCGCTCCGGTCCGGGTGGCGGAGCGGGTGCGGCCCGGCGACCTGGTCCTCACCCTCGGGGCGCCTGACGTGGCGCTCATCGGACCCGAGGTGCTCGAGCTCATCGGCGACCGCCTGGAGTCTGAGAGCGAGCCGGACGCCGCGCGATGACGACCAGCCGGGATGCGGGGCGCCGGGCGCCAGCCTCCCGGCCGCGGGCCGCGCGCAAGGCGGCGGCTTCCTCGGCGCAGCGGTTCGCCCGGCGGCAGCGGTCCCGCCGGTGGTTGCGGCTGCGGCCTGCCCTGCTGGTCGTCGTAGTCCTGGCCGTCGCTGGTTTCGGTGTCTGGGCGGTGGGGTTCTCGAGCCTCCTCGACGCCCGCACGGTCGCGGTGGCCGGGTTGACGCCGGCGTCTGGCCTGTCGGCTGATGACGTGCGCGCCGCGGCCGGCGTGCCGCTTCGGCGTCCGCTCGCCAAGATCGACCTGGCGAGCGCACGCCGGCGTGTGGTCGCCGGGTTGCCGCCGGTCAAGGACGTCGCGGTGGCGCGGTCGTGGCCGCACGAGATCCGGCTCGAGGTCACCGAACGCACTGCCGTGGCGGTCTGGCGGGACGGTGCGTTCCGGCGGCTCGTCGACGCCGACGGCGTGGCGTTCCGTACGGCCGGCGGCACCGGTCCGGCGTTGCCCGTGATCGAGCTGCGCGCGGGCGGTGCTGACCAGGCGCGGACGGAGGAGCTGCGGGCCGCTGGCGCTCGGGTCGCTGCTGCGCTTCCCAAGAAGCTTGTCCGCCAGGTCGCGCTCGTGCAGGTCCAGACGATGGATTCGGTGACGCTCCGGCTCACCACCGGTGTCACCGTGATGTGGGGGAACGCCGAGGATTCACCCACCAAGGCGAGGGTGCTCGAGGCGCTGTTGCGGCAGAAGGCGAATGTCTACGACGTCAGCGTTCCGGGCTTCCCGACGACCAAGGCGTGACCGGCCAGGACTTCGGTCGGCCGAGGAAGTCGGCGCGGCACGGACGGGTACGGCGTGTTGCGTTGAATCGCCCCGAGCGCCTTCCGTACCTTGCTGCTCAGGGTCGAGGTTGACATAACTATAACCCTTAACTTGAGGGTGAGGGTTGTAGATCGACGACCAGGCTCAACAGATGTCTACCGAGAGGCGAGCGTCGTGGCGGCTCCGCAGAACTACCTCGCGGTCATCAAGGTCGTCGGTATCGGCGGCGGTGGTGTCAACGCGGTCAACCGGATGATCGAGGTCGGCCTCAAGGGCGTCGAGTTCATCGCCATCAACACTGACGCCCAGGCGCTCCTCATGAGCGATGCGGACGTCAAGCTCGACATCGGTCGCGAGCTCACCCGTGGTCTCGGTGCCGGTGCCAACCCCGACGTGGGCAACAAGGCGGCCGAGGACCACTCGGAGGACATCGAGGAGGTCCTCAAGGGTGCCGACATGGTGTTCGTCACCGCGGGCGAGGGCGGTGGCACGGGCACCGGTGGCGCGCCCGTCGTCGCGAGGATCGCCAGGTCTCTCGGCGCACTCACCATCGGTGTCGTGACGCGCCCGTTCGCGTTCGAGGGCAAGAAGCGCGCGACCCAGGCGGAGGAGGGGATAAACGCCCTTCGCGACGAGGTCGACACCCTCATCGTCATCCCGAACGACCGGCTGCTGTCGATCAGTGACCGGCAGGTGAGTGTCCTCGACGCGTTCAAGCAGGCCGACCAGGTGCTCCTCCAGGGTGTTTCGGGCATCACCGACCTCATCACGACGCCGGGTCTCATCAACCTCGACTTCGCCGACGTCAAGAGCGTCATGTCCAACGCCGGGTCGGCGCTCATGGGCATCGGCTCCGCCCGCGGTGAGAACCGCGCGGTGGCCGCCGCCGAGATGGCGATATCGAGTCCACTACTCGAAGCCTCGATCGACGGTGCCCACGGCGTGCTGCTGTCGATCGCGGGTGGCTCCGACCTGGGGCTGTTCGAGATCAACGAGGCGGCCCAACTCGTGTCCCAGGCCGCGCACGTCGAGTCCAACATCATCTTCGGTGCGGTCATCGACGACGGCCTCGGTGACGAGGTACGCGTGACCGTCATCGCCGCTGGCTTCGACGGCGGCATGCCCCGGCGCCGGGGCAGCGCTCCGCACCAGGAGGTCGCGGGTCCGTTCAGCGCGCGGAGTGGGACGTCGGGCAGCACGCAGGGGCCAGTCGGTGGCATCCAGGGTTCAGTCGGTGGCATCCAGGGTTCAGTCGGTGGCGCCCAGGAATTGGTCGCTGGCACGCCCACGCCGCCTCCCAACGGTCGTCGACCGGGGGAGCTGGGGCGTCCGGCCGCTTCACCGGCCACCGCGGCGGAGCAGGCGGGCACCACGCAGTCGGGCGTCGGCCACTCCGGGGTGGGGCAGGACGGCGTCGGGCAGCTTGGTGCGGCACACAACGGCGTGACCCACCTGGGCGTGGCGCCGGCAGCCGGCCAGTCGACGGTCGAGTCCGCAGAGGTTTCGCCGGTCCAGTCCGCGCGGCCGAGCGCTCCTCACGAGTCCGTGGCGGCGTACGAACCAGCGGCCACGCGTCCCAGCGTTCCCACACCGCAGACCGACCTCGCTGCACAGACGCAGGAGCTGCGGCAGCGGCTTCTCGGGCACACCGCCGCCGGTCGTTCGGACGTACGCTCCACTGATCGGGCTCCCCACCCAGACTCGGGAGTGACGCCCCGCGCCGACGCCGCGAGCCACATCGCGAGCCATCTCTCGTCGACCACGGGACGGCCACCGCGGCGACCCGCCACTGACGAGGGCGACGAACTCGACATCCCCGATTTCCTCAAGTAGCGGATGACGCACCCCGCCCGACGCTCTGAACCGCCGTCCGTCCACGATGATCCGGTGGATCGTCGTACTCAGGTGGCGGACAACCTCGCGGCTGTACGGGCGCGGATCGCCCGCGCCTGCGAGGATGCCGGCCGGGACCCGGGAGAGGTCACCCTCGTCGCGGTGACAAAGACGTTTCCGGCGAGCGACGTACGCCTCCTTGCTGGGCTCGGTGTCCGGGACGTCGGCGAGAGTCGGGACCAGGAAGCCAGCGCGAAGGCCGAGGCGTGTGCCGACCTCGACCTCACCTGGCACTTCGTCGGCCAGTTGCAGACCAACAAGGCGCGCTCGGTGGTGCGGTACGCCTCCGTGGTGCACTCGGTTGATCGACCCTCGCTGGTGACCGCGCTCAGTCGCGCGGCCGCCGAAGTCGGCCAGTCGGTGCGTTGTCTGGTGCAGGTCCGCCTTGACGAACGCCCCGGCCGTGGGGGAGCAGACCCGATGCAGGTGTCCGAACTCGCCGCGTCCATAGCAGAGGCGCCGGGCCTCGCACTCGCGGGTGTGATGGCGGTGGCGCCTATGGGCGCCGACCCCGGTCCGTCGTTCGCGCGACTCGCCGGGATCGCAGCGGACCTGAGGGCCGAGCACCCCGAAGCCAGGTGGATGTCGGCCGGCATGAGCGAGGACCTCGAGGCGGCGATCGAGGCGGGCGCGACACACGTGCGGATTGGGCGCAGGTTACTAGGTGCGAGGCCGCGCACCGGGTAGCGTCAACGCGAGACGGGGACTGGATGGTCTAGCCGTCGCAGCTCACAGCGGAAGGTGAGAGGTCACATGGCCGGCGCGATGCGCAAAGTCGCGGTGTATCTCGGTCTTGTCGAAGACCAGGACCGCTATGACGACGATTACGACCAGTCCTACGACGGCGAGTACGACGGGGAAGACCGCGAGTCCAAGCCCGCGCAGTCACCGCCTGCGCAGGACGAGCGATCCGCGACGGTGGCGGCGTTCCCCGAGCGGCGCCGGGTGCAGGCGGCTCCTGAGGTGCAGGAGATCTCCCGCATCACCACGCTGCACCCTCGGACGTACAACGACGCCCGGCTCATCGGCGAACACTTCCGCGAGGGCACTCCGGTGATCATGAACCTCACCGGTATGGACGACGCGGATGCCAAGCGACTGGTCGACTTCGCGGCGGGACTCATCTTCGGGGTCCGCGGCGACATCGAGCGCGTCACCGCCAAGGTGTTCCTGCTCTCGCCGCCCAACGTTCGGGTGCGGGCTGAGGACAAGGAACGCATGGCCGAGGCGAACTTCTTCAACCAGAGCTGATGGTCGCGGCGACCGGCTTCTCGTCGAGCCGCGAGCGGTCCCGCAACAGGTCCTGTGGCGCCCCCGGCAAGGTCGATCGGACGCCGGTCGTCGACCCGGCCTGGGGAGTGTCCACGTCAGTGTGGTGTGCGGTCGGCGCACGGCTTCAGGCGGGGATAAGGTCAAAGGCTCAAGGTCTGGCCATCCCAAGGAGCGGACGTGCAGGTCATTGGGTCTTTGCTGATCACCGTGCTGTGGATCTTCCTCGTTTTCTTGTTTGTCCGTTTGGTTGTGGATTGGGTGCAGTTCTTCGCCCGAGGGTGGGAGCCGCGCGGTGTCCTGTTGGTCGCGCTCGAAGGGGTCTACACCGTCACGGATCCGCCCCTGAAGGCGCTGCGCCGCGTGATACCACCACTGCGCCTTGGTGGCTTCGCTCTGGATCTTTCATTCCTGCTACTCATCGTCATCGTCTACGTACTTGTGAGCCTCGTGGGCTACCTGTTCGGCGTGGCATGAGACCATTCCTTTTGCAGCCCTCTCGGCCTTTGCTACTCAAACCGGGTACGGTTGCTCCGAACTACGTTGTCGAGTCCCGCGAGCCTGAGGTGAGGTCATGCCGTTGACACCCGAGGACGTGCGCAATAAGCGCTTCACGCCCGTCCGGTTGCGGGAGGGCTATGACATGGGCGAGGTCGACCAATTCCTCGATGAGGTCGAGTCCGAGCTCGAACGCCTCAACCACGAAAACGAAGATCTTCGGCAGAAGCTTGCCGCTGCTCAGCGTGGTGACGGCGTTGGCTATGCCAAGCAGCCCGTCCCCGAGCAGCACGAGCCTGTCGTTCAGCCGAGCGTGCGGCAAGCACCAGCGGCAGGTCCATCCAGCGTGGCCGAGGCCTCCAGCGCGGCGGCCCGCCTGCTGGAGATCGCCACACAGAACGCCGACCAGCTGGTCGGCGAGAGCAAGGAGCAGGCCAACCGGGTCCTCTCCGACGCTCGGGCCCGCGCCGAGCGGCTGGAGAACGAAGCTCGCGGCCTGGCCAGCAGGCTTGAGTCGGAGGCCCGCTCCAAGTCCGAGCAGCTGGAGCGCGAGACCGTCGACAAGCGCAATCAGCTCTTCGGCCAGCTCGACAAGGAGAAGGCCCGCCTGCAGCGCGAGGTTGACGAGCTCCGCACCTACGAGCGCCAGTACCGCAGCCGCCTCAAGGCTTACTTCGAGAGCCAGCTGCGCCTGTTGGCCGGCCAGGGGAGCATCGAGAACGGCATGGGTCCGAGCGTCGAGGCGAGTGCTCCGCGTTCGATCAACTCCCACAAGCCGTCGGCGCTTGCCGCTGGTGGCGAGCGCATGGAGCGCGGCGAGCGGATGAGCGCGGGTGGCGGCACCCCCCGTCTCAACGCCCTGCTCGAGGACGACGACGAGTCCTCGCTCTAGGACAGTCCGCGAGTCGAGGTTCTGACCGCACCACTGGCCAGGCCCGCGACCAACAGCTACGCACCGATGCCCGGTCCCTCAGCGAGGGGGACCGGGCATCGGTGCGTCTGTGAAACTCGCCGGCCGAGGTCAACCCTGCCGGGCCGTCAGGTGGCCCGGAACCAGACCGTCAACCCGACGTTGGCGAACTCCGCCCGCGTCAGGCCAGGCTCCGAACCCACTGGCTCACCGTCGTGGAGCGCGACCGCCAGCACCTCATCGGCGACGAAGCTCTGATGCTCGCGGAGGGCCGCCGCGGCGTCGTCGTCGGTGCTGGACCACCAGACGGAGATGCGGTCGCTCACCTGGAGGCCGGCGTTCTTGCGCGCCTCCTGGAGGAGCCGGATGATCTCGCGGGCGATGCCCGCGCGGCGGAGTTCCTCGGTGATGGTGAGGTTGAGCGCCACGGTCTCGCCCTGCGCGTTGGCGACGGCCCAGCCCTCGCGGGGGCGTTCGGAGACGATGATCTCGGCCGCCTCCAGCGTGACGTCCTGGCCGTCGACCGACACCTTCGCCTGGCCGTCCTGGCGTAGTTGCCCGGCGAGCTCAGCCGGCTCGGCCGACGAGACCGCCGCGGCGATCCGCGGTGTGTCCTTGCCGAACCGCTTGCCGAGGGTGCGGAAGTTCGGCTTGACGGAGTACTCCACCAGGCTGTCACCACCAGCTTCGCCGAGCCCCTTGAGCTCGAGGACGTTCAGCTCCTCGGCGACCTCGCGGCGCAGCTCTTCCGGAAGCTCAGCCCAGCCGGCCGCGCCGACGAGTGCCTGCCTGAGTGGCTGGCGGGTGCGCACCTTGGCCTCCGCGCGGGCGGCCCGCCCGAGTTCGACGACCCGCCGGGCCAGGGTGACGTCGGCGGCGAGCCCGTCGTCGATCGCCTGAGCGTCGACCTTCGGCCAGGCCGCCAGGTGGACCGACTCGGGCGCACCCGCTGCCACCGGGCGGACGACGTGCTGCCAGACGTGTTCGGTGACGAACGGTGTCAGCGGCGCCATCAGCGCGGTGAGCAGCTCGAGCGTCTCGTGCAGAGCGGCGAATGCGGCCGGGTCGCCGGCCCAGAAGCGTCGACGGGAGCGCCGGACGTACCAGTTCGAAAGGTCGTCGACGAACTGTCCGATGAGCTGGCCGAGCCGCTGGGTGTCGAAGCGTTCGTACGCGTCCTCAGCGTCGCGGAGCAAGCGGTGTGTCTCAGAACGCAGCCAGCGGTCAAGCACGGCGCTCGGCTGCGCGGGCCCGCCGGAGTCGTCGCTCGTGGTGTCGCCGGACGGCGCCCATCCGGCGAGGCCGGCGTACAGCGTGTGGAACGCCGCGGTGTTGAGGTAGGTCAGGATGACCTTGCGGACGACCTCCTGGATCGTGGCGTCGCCGACCCGCCGGGCCGACCAGGGCGAGCCCGAGCAGGCCATGAACCACCGCACAGCGTCGGCGCCGTGCCGGTCTATCAGCGGTATGGGCTCCAGCACGTTGCCGAGGTGCTTGCTCATCTTGCGGCCGTCCTCGGCCAGGATGAGGCCGAGGCAGACGACGTTTTCGTACGACGACCGGTCGAAGATCAGCGTCCCGACGGCCATCAGGGAGTAGAACCAGCCGCGGGTCTGGTCGATCGCCTCGCAGATGAACTGCGCGGGGTAGGCCGGCTCGAAGCGTTCCTTGGCGTCTGGAGCGTAGGGGTAGCCCCACTGCGCGAACGGCATCGAGCCCGAGTCGTACCACGCGTCGATCACCTCGGGCACCCGTCGCGCGGGTTCCCCACAGGTCGAGCAGCCGAAGGTGATGTCGTCGACGAACGGCCGGTGCGGGTCGAGGGCGTCGAGGTTGGTGCCGGCGAGGTCGCCCAGCTCTGCCAGCGAGCCCACACAGGTGAGATGGCCCTGCTCGCACTCCCAGATCGGCAGCGGAGTGCCCCAGTAGCGGTTGCGGGAGAGCGCCCAGTCGACGTTGTTACGGAGCCATTCGCCGTAGCGGCCGTTCTTGATCGTGTGGGGGTACCAGGTGGTGCGGGAGTTCTCGGCGAGCAACTCGTCCTTGATCGCGGTGGTCCGGATGAACCACGACGGCAGGGCGTAGTAGAGGAGCGGCGTGTGGCACCGCCAGCAGTGCGGATAGCTGTGTTCGTAGGTCTCGCCACGGAACAGCAAGCCGCGGGCGTCGAGGTCGGCGACCAGGCGCTGGTCGGCGGTCTTGAAGAACTCCCCACCCACGAGTGGCACCGAGGGGTCGAACGTGCCGTCCGGCAGGATCGGGTTGACGACCGGGAGGCCGTAGGCCCGGCCCACGCGGTAGTCGTCCTCGCCGAACGCCGGTGCCTGGTGGACCAACCCGGTGCCGTCCTCGGTCGAGACGTACTCGTCGACCACGATGTAGTTGGCGTTCTCGACCGGGACGAGATCGAACGGTCGGGTGTAGGTCCAGCGCTCCATGTCGGCGCCACGGAACCGCTCCGTGACCCGCCAGTCCTCGCCAAGGACCGGCAACAGCGCTTCCGCCACCACCAGGGTCTCGCTGCCGTTGGTCGCCACGGCGTACTCCACCTCAGGATGGACCGCGACCGCGACGTTGGACACGAGCGTCCACGGCGTGGTGGTCCAGACCAGGAGGGCGGCCCGCGGTGAGTCCGTGCCGCCGGCCAGCGGTCCGGACGTCAGTGGCATCCGGACATAGACGGACGGGTCGGCGACGGTCTCGTAGACGTCGGGCTGGCCGAGTTCGTGATCGGAGAGCGCGGTGCCGCAGCGGGGGCAGTACGGACTGATGCGGTAGTCGCGGACCAGGAGGCCCTTGTCGTAGATCTGCTTCAGCGACCACCAGACCGACTGGATGTAGGCCGGGTCCATCGTGCGGTAGGCCTGGGACATGTCGACCCAGTAGCCCATGCGTTCGGTGAGTTCGGTGAACGCGTCGACGTGGCGTTCGACGGAGGCCCGGCAGGCGGCGTTGAACGCCGCGACGCCGTAGTCTTCGATCTCGCGTTTGCCCGAGATGCCCAACTCCTTCTCAACCGCCACCTCGACGGCCAGGCCGTGGCAATCCCAGCCGGCCTTGCGCTCGACGTGCCGGCCCCGCATGGTCTGGAAGCGCGGAAAGACGTCCTTGAAGACCCGGGCCTCGACGTGGTGGGCGCCCGGCATGCCGTTCGCCGTCGGCGGACCCTCGTAGAACGTCCACCGTGATGCGCCTTCAGTCCGTCCGAGGCTTTTGTCGAAGATGGCGTGCTCGTGCCAGAACGCGAGAATCTCGCGGTCGAGCCCGGGCAGGTCGCCGTGCGGATCGACGGGACGAAAGGCGCGGTCGCTGGAGGCAGTCACCGGTCACTCCGGTCTTCGAAAGCTGCTCGTCGGGGCCCGCCATCTTATGACCCAGCTCAGGCCGGCCTCCGGAAGGCCGCTCTTGAGTTCGTACATATCGACCGGGATCCGGCAGAAGGACGGCGATCGGCATGTACGTCCCAGGCCGCGGGGGGAGCGGCTGGGCAGTCGCGCCGCTCGCCGGCAGGGGCTTGCATAAGCGTGCACACTGGCAGGATGGATACGCCGCAGCGGATCGCGGTTCGGGTCAAGCCTGGTGCTCGGCGGGCCAGGGTTGGTGGCCGGTACGCCGGACGGAATGGCCCTGCCCTGGTGGTCGCGGTCAATGCCCCGCCCGTCGACGGTCGGGCCACCGAGGCCGTGAGAGTGGCGCTCGCTCAGGCGTTCGGCGTGTCCATCCGTGAGATTTCGCTCGTTTCGGGAGCAAGAAGTAGGGACAAGATCTTCGAGGTCGTGGCGCCGGATGTCACCGCGCGGTTGGAGAGTCTTCTTGACGCGGACGGCGACGACGCCAAACCGGCGAATGGAGCCAGTGACCTGAAGGTCCGGTGAACACCGTATAAACCGCGATATCCGGTTGGGTGCTTCCATACCGGCCTGGGACCGCCTGGCATGCAAGGTCGGGTTGCGGTGGCCAGGATGAGGAGGACACATATGGCCGAGAAGACTGGCCGTGTGACGCGTTCGCGTGCGGCGGCGGACGGCTCGGCGGCGAAACGCGCCGCCCCGCTGACGAGGAAAGGCGCCGCATCAGATCGCGCGGTGACCAGAAAGGCCGCAGCCAACAAGACCGCGCCTCCTACGAACGCGGCGACCGGCAAGGCGGCGGAAAAGACGACGCAGCGAAAAAAGGCGACACCTGATCGTAAATCGACGCCGGTGAAGAAGGCCGCGCCGGTGAAGAAAGCCGCGCCGGTGAAGAAAGCCGCGCCGGTGAAGAAAGCCGTGCGCGAAAAGGCGGTGGCCGAAAAGAAAGCTGCGCGCGGTAAGAACGCCCTGCCGGAAAAGACGGCAACCGAAAAGAAGGCGCCGGAAGAGAAGGTTCCGGAAAGCAAGGCGCCGGAAAACAAGAGGCCGGCAAGGAACGCGTCGGCACGGAAATCTCCGGCGGGGAAACCGGCAGAGAAAACCGCGGCAGCTGACGTTCCCACCGCCGGCCCGGCGAACGACGTCGCGGTCCCGGCCTCGCCGCCCGAAACTTCGGCGGGAGACCTCGCCAAGCAGGCGTCCGCGCTCGTCGTCCGCGACGACGAGGAGCCCTGGTCCACGGCGGAACTCGAGGAAGTCTGTCGCGAGCTCGAAAGCGACGCGGAACGGCTGCGTACCGAACTCGCGTCCGCGACCATCGAGTTGGCCGACCTCCTTCGTGACAGCGGTGAGGGCGCCGGCGACGACCAGGCCGACGCGGGTTCGAAGACGTTCGAACGCGAGCACGAGATGTCCCTCGCCAACAACACGCGGGACATGCTCACTCAAACCGAGCGCGCGCTGGACCGGATCGCCCACGGCACTTACGGCATCTGCGAGGGTTGCGGTCATCCGATCGGGAAGGCTCGGCTGCTCGCGTTCCCTCGTGCGACACTGTGCGTGTCATGCAAACAGAAGGAAGAGCGTCACTGAACGACGCCAAATCCCACGACCCCGTCCGGTCCCGCCGGATCGCCCTCTTCGCCGCGGTGGCACTCATCGTCCTGGCCGTCGACGTGACGACCAAGATCATCGCGATGGCGGAGTTGCCCGACCGCGGTCCCATCCCCTTGCTCGGCGGACTCCTGACCCTCCGCCTGATCCGCAACTCCGGTGCCGCGTTCGGTATCGCCGAGGGCTACACAGTCGTCCTCTCACTCGTTGCCCTCGGAGTGGTTGTGGTCGTGCTCCGACTCTCCCGGACGTTGCGGAGTACGCCGTGGGCGGTGGCGTTCGGGCTGCTCCTCGGTGGTGCGCTCGGCAATCTCTCCGACCGGATCTTCCGGGAGCCGGGCTTCCTTCGTGGCCACGTGGTGGACTTCCTGGAGCTGCCCAACTGGCCGGTCTTCAACTTCGCCGACACCTCGATCTGTGTCGCGGCCGGCCTGATCATCCTGATGGCCCTGCGCGGTCGGCGCTGGGACGGCACGATCGAGGAACCCTCGCGTGGGCGTAAGCCTGCCGAGGTCGGAGCGGCCGGTGAGGCGACGGGCTCGGCCGCCGCCGACGCGCCGCCGGGTGCCACCGGATCGGCGACCGCTGGATCCCCATCTTCCGGATCCCCGTCTTCTGAGTCGCGGTCTTCTGAGTCGTCGTCCGCCGAGGCAGCGTCCACGGATCGCCAGCCTCGGGAGACGACGGAGTGAGCGCCTCCGCATCCACCGGCGACCGTCGGAGCCTCCCCGTTCCCGAAGGGCTGGAAGGCGAACGCCTCGACGCGGCGCTTGCCCGGCTCTTCGGGTTGTCCCGTACCAAGGCAGCCGAACTCGTCGAGCTCGGCCAGGTCCTGCTCGACGGCGCCGCCGCGCCCAAGTCAGAGCGGGTCTCCGCGGGTTCGTGGCTGGAGGTCGAGCTGCCGCGCCCTCAGGAGCCGGTGGCGCCGGTCCGCGTCGAAGGTATGCGGATCGTCCACGACGACTCCGACCTTGTGGTGGTCGACAAACCGGTGGGTGTGGCGGCGCATCCGAGTCCTGGTTGGCAGGGACCGACCGTGGTCGGGCACCTCGCGGCGGCGGGGTTTCGTGTCTCCACCTCGGGTGCGGCCGAGCGGCAGGGCGTCGTACACCGCCTCGACGTCGGCACCAGCGGCCTCATGGTCGTGGCGAAGTCGGAGCGGGCGTACTCCCTGCTGAAGCGGGCCTTCAAGGAACGCCGGGTCGACAAGATCTACCACGCCATGGTCCAGGGGCACCCGGATCCGTCGCGCGGAACGGTCGATGCACCCATCGAGCGGCATCCCACCCTCGACTACAAGTGGGCGGTCGTCGCGGGCGGCAAGCCGTCGGTGACTCATTACGAGACGCTGGAAGCTTTGCGGCACGCGTCCCTGCTCGAAATCCGGTTGGAGACCGGGCGCACGCACCAGATCCGGGTGCACATGAGCGCGATCCGGCACCCGTGCGTCGGTGACCTCACCTACGGCGCCGACCCGGTGCTCGCGGCCCGACTGGAGCTGACCCGCCAGTGGCTACACGCGGCCCGGCTCGGGTTCGAACACCCGGACACGGGGGAGTGGGTGGAGTTCACCTCGGCCTACGCCGACGATCTCGCCTCTGCGCTCGACAAGGCCAGGGCTGACAGTGAGCGCTGAAGGTGCGCTGCCTCGCGTGGCATAGGCACGAGCACGGAACTCCCACCGCCAAGCGGTGCTCCATCCGGGACAGGTGTCCATGAAGCGAGACGCATGTCTCGCGATGTTGAACGACCACCGCGCACTCGCCTACCGTTGCCGCGTGCGGAACGGCTATTTCACGTTTACCTGGCCGGCTCGGGGAGCCGGGCGGTGTGAACGTCGTTCGCGCTGATCCCACCCGCCCCGAGCCGGCGACGGAGGCAACTGCCTCCACGATCCCGTGTCTGTCAGACGCCGGCCGCTCGCGACACCGCCAGCCGGCGTCGCGAGAAGAGGAGTTGTGGTGTCTGAGTCGACCCTGGCCCATCCGTCCATCGATGCGCTCATCCGGCAGGCTCCGCCGGTCTCGGTGCCGGAGTGTCGAGCGGCCATCGACGAGGTGGACGCCGTGCTGGCGGCGCTCCTGGAGTACCGCGCCGCCCTCACCAGCCAGGTCCAGCGACTGAAGCCGGTGAGTGGGCAGGCCGGGCGCGACCCGCGACGTGAGGCGGAGATCGTCGAGCGGATGGCCGCCCAGGCCCCTCGATTGGGCAGTGAACGGCTGCGCCGGATCATGCTGGCGGTGATCGAGGAGAGCCTTGACCTGGCCGAGGAAGGCGTGCCGGCCGGCGGCTGAGGGATGCGCCGGCACCCCTGCCGGGGCACGAGAACCTTGCCCTAACAGGACGGTCTGGCGATCGTCTCGGCGGGGCGACTTGGGGCTGTCGGCGGGCGGTCCTAGAGTCTGATCCGCAGTGGCTGCGACCCCCGGTGAGCCAGGCGGTGCCGAAGGTCGGGGTCCAGGTCGAGCGCCCGCCACGTTCCCGCGGCCGGCGCCCCAACGCCTGTGCGTAGGCGGAAGAGGAGGCGCACCAGAGCATGTCCGATTCGTTTGTGCATCTGCATGTCCACACCGAGTACTCCATGCTCGATGGGGCGGCGAAGCTGAAGGACATGTTCGCCGAGGCGCAGCGGCTCGGCATGCCGGCCGTGGCGATCACCGACCACGGCAACCTGCACGGCGCCTACGACTTCTTCACCAAGGCGCAGGCGGCGGGCATCACGCCGATCATCGGGCTCGAGGCGTACGTCGCGCCGGAGAATCGCTTCCACAAGGCGCCGGTCCGCTGGGGGCAGCAACACCAGAAGAACGACGACGTTTCCGGCGCCGGTGCGTTCACCCACATGACGATCTGGGCGCGCAACGCCACCGGGCTGCACAACCTCTTCAAGATGCAGACCCGCGCGTCGATGGAGGGCTTCTTCCGTAAGCCCCGGATCGACCGGGAGCTGTTGTCCGAACACTCCGACGGCCTCATGGCGACGACCGGCTGCCCCTCGGGTGAGGTCTCGACCAAGATCCGGCTCGGCCTCGAGCGCGAGGCCCTCGCCGCGGCCGCGGACTTCCGCGACATCTTCGGGCAGGAAAACTTCTTCGTCGAGTTGATGGACCACGGCATCGACATCGACAAGCGGGCCCGGGCGGGGCTGGAGAAGGTCGCGGGGGAGCTCGGCCTGCAGTACGTCGTCACCAACGACTCCCACTACACCTACGAGCACGAGTCCACGGCGCACGCCGCGCTGCTCTGCGTTCAGACCGCGTCCACGCTCGCGGCTCCGACGTTCCAGTTCGAGGGCTCGGGCTACTACCTGAAGTCGGCCGAGGAGATGCGCGCGGTCGACAGCTCTGACGCCTGGCAGGCGGGCTGTCGCACCACCCTCGCGATCGCCGAGCGCGTCGACACGACCGGGATGTTCGAGTTCCGCAACCTGATGCCGCGGTTCGACGTTCCCGAGGGACACACCGAGGAGTCGTGGCTGCGCGAGGAGACCTGGCGGGGCATGGACCGCCGGTTCACCGAGGGGTACGACGAGACCTACCGCCAGCAGGTGGAGTTCGAGCTCAAGATCATCATGCAGATGGGGTTCCCGTCGTACTTCCTGGTCGTCGCGGACTTCATCATGTGGGCCAAGAACAACGGCATCGCGGTGGGTCCGGGCCGGGGTTCGGCGGCGGGCAGCATGGTGGCGTACGCACTGGGCATCACCGACGTCGACCCGCTCCAGCACGGCCTGCTGTTCGAGCGGTTCCTCAACCCCGAACGCGTCTCGATGCCCGACATCGACATCGACTTCGACGAGCGTCGGCGCGGTGAGGTCATCCGCTACGTCACCGAGAAGTACGGCGAGGACAAGGTCGCCCAGATCGCGACCTTCGGCACGATCAAGGCGAAGGCCGCGATCAAGGACTCCTCCCGCGTCCTCGGCTACCCGTACGCACTCGGGGACAAGATCACCAAGGCGATGCCGCCGGCGGTGATGGGCAAGGACATCCCACTCACCGGGATCTTCGACTCGAGTCACTCCCGGCACAGCGAGGCGGGCGAGGTCCGGGCGCTCTACGAGCAGGACCACGACGTCAAGAAGGTCATCGACACCGCGAAGGGCCTGGAGGGCCTGATCCGCCAGACCGGCGTGCACGCGGCCGGCGTGATCATGTCGGCGGAGCCGCTGGCCGACCACGTGCCGCTGATGAAGCGCGAGGCCGACGGCGCGGTGATCACGCAGTTCGACTACCCGACCTGCGAGACGCTCGGCCTGTTGAAGATGGACTTCCTCGGGCTGCGCAACCTCACCATCATGGACGACGCGGTCCGCAACATCGCGATGAGCCGCGGCGAGCAGATCGACCTGCTCAAGCTCCCGCTGGACGACGCGCCGACGTACGAGCTCCTTAGCCGCGGTGACACGCTCGGCATCTTCCAGATGGACGGCGCCGGGATGCGTTCGCTGCTGCGGCTGATGCGTCCGGACAACTTCGAGGACATTTCCGCGGCCAGCGCGCTCTACCGCCCTGGCCCGATGGGTGCGAACTCCCACACCAACTACGCGCTCCGGAAGAACGGCCAGCAGGAGATCACTCCTATCCACCCCGAGCTGGAGGAGGCCTGCGAGGAGATCCTCGGTCCGACGTACGGGTTGATCGTCTACCAGGAGCAGGTGCAGCGGCTCGCCCAGAAGGTCGCCGGCTACTCGCTCGGCCAAGCCGACCTGCTCCGCAAGGCGATGGGCAAGAAGAAGAAGGAGGTCCTGGACAAGGAGTTCGTGCCCTTCAGCGAGGGCATGCGGTCCCGGGGCTACTCCGACGCGGCGGTCAAGACGCTGTGGGACATCCTCGTCCCGTTCTCCGACTACGCGTTCAACAAGGCGCACACCGCCGCTTACGGCCTTGTGTCGTACTGGACCGCCTACCTCAAGGCCAACTACCCGGCCGAGTACATGGCCGCGCTCCTGACGTCGGTGCAGGACGACAAGGACAAGATGGCCATCTACCTGAACGCCTGCCGGCGTTCGGGCATCAAGGTGCTGCCGCCCGACGTCAACGAGTCCGCGTCCGACTTCACACCAGTCGGCACCGACATCAGGTTCGGCCTGACAGCCATCCGCAACGTCGGCGCCAACGTCGTCGACGCGATCGTCGCCGCCCGCGAGGCCAAGGGACGGTTCGCCGACGCCAGCGACTTCATGGCGAAGGTCCCGGCGTCCGTCTGCAACAAGCGGGTCATCGAGTCCCTGGCCAAGGCGGGTTCCTTCGACTCCCTCGGGCATCGCCGTCGCGCGCTGGTGGCCTGGCACGAGGACGCGGTCGACTACTTCATCGACCAGAAGCGCCAGGAGGCGATCGGCCAGGATTCGTTGTTCGGGTTCGGGGATGGTGACGACGCGACGTCCGAGTCACTCATGTCGCCGCAGGTCCCTGACATCGGCGAATGGGACAAGCAGACCCTGCTCGCGCACGAACGCGAGATGCTCGGCCTCTACGTCTCCGACCACCCGTTGTTCGGGATCGAGCACGTGCTCGCCAACGCGTCCGACTGCACGATCGGTTCGTTGCTCACCGACGAGGAACGCCCCGACGGCACGATCGTCACCGTCGGCGGGCTCATCACCGGAATCACCCGCAAGATGACCAAGCGGGGAGATCCGTGGGCCATCGTCACCCTCGAAGACCTCGAAGGTGGCATTGACGTGCTGTTCTTCCCGTCGACCTACCAACTCACCGCGCTCCAACTCGTTGAGGACGCCGTGGTGGTGGTCAAGGGGCGGCTCGACCGGCGCGACGACGTACCCCAGCTGATGGCGATGGAGCTGTCGGTCCCCGACCTCACCGCCGACCAGCAGACCGGGCCGGTCGCCATCTCGCTGGGCCGCGAGCGGTGTACGCCACCCGTGGTCGATCGTCTCAAGGAGATCTTCGCGACCCATCCGGGCATGACGCAGGTGCACCTCCACCTGCGTTCGAAGGGCAAGACCCTCGTGATGCGACTCGAGGACCGCTGGCGGGTCACGCCCTCGACCGCCCTCATGGGTGACCTCAAGGCTCTGCTCGGGCCTAGCTGCGTACGTACCTAACCCAGTCGTGCGGCGCCACTGCCCTCGACGAGTGGTACCGGTGACGGGGTGGGTGATGGGCGTCGCTGAGGTGCTGGGGAGGTTCTGATCCGGGGCACCGGTTCCAGAATCCCGTGTGTGCGTAGGATCATCCGACCATGACGACCGCGAATCCGCCGACGCCGGCATCCTCAGATCCTTTTGGCATGCCGTCCGGCTCCGGAAGCTCACCCGGTCGTCGTGGTACGGGAAGCGCGCTGGCGTTCACCACCGTCGTGGGCGTCCTGGCGCTTGCCGGCGTGGTGGTCGGCTTCGCCTGGGCCCGCCTCGCACCGCGGGTCGAGATGGTCATGACGCAGATCGGACCGTTCCCGCCGACCGAGCTCGAGGCAGGCAAGCTGGTCGCGATGGACGCGTGGTACGCCATCCTCGCCGGGGGCACGGGCGTCGTCCTCGGTGCCGTCCTGGGGACGATCTACCTTCGCCGGGGCATCTCCATGGTCTTCGCGCTCACCGTCGGGTCACTCCTCGCGGCGGTGCTGGCGTTCGTCGTGGGCGACCTGGTGGCCAACGGCGAGATCGTGTTGGCCTGGCATCCGCGCGCCCAGCCAGGCGATACCCTCACGACGCCGTTGACGTTGCACGCCTTCGGCGTACTCCTCGTCTGGCCTCTGGCAGCACTCGCTCCCGTCATCCCGCTCGCCTGGCTCGGATGGGCGGGTGAGGAGTCATCTGCGTCACCGGTTATCCACAGGCCCAACAGCCCAGATATGGGTCAAGAGTCAGCAGTGCGCTAATTTCGGACAGTTCACATACTCGCGTTTCGGGGGTGTCACCCTTGTCTCAAGATCGTCCGCCCTACGAGCCCGGCCGCCCTGGCTCCCCGCCGCCACACGGGGGTCAGTCCGGGCCTCGCCAGGGTCCAGCCGGCGGCCCGCCTCAAGGACCGCCACCCGCCGGCCCACGTGGGCCGATGCAGCCAGGTCAGCCGCCCTACGGCGCGCAGGGAGCTCAACCCGGCTACGCCGGATCGCCGTATCCAGGGCAGGGTCCTGCGCCCAGTGGTCAGCCGGGCGCCGGACAGTTCGGAGGCCCGGGCCAGGGCGGGCCAGGCCAGTTTGGCGGGCCCGCACAGGGTGGTCCCGGGCAGTTTGGCGGACCGGGTCAGGGCGGTCCGGCCTCCGGAGGCCCCTGGACGCCGGGAGCGTCGGGTCCGCAGGGACCCGGACCCTTTGACCCCGAGCCGAAGCGCCGGGGCTTCCCACGCTGGGCAATCGTCGCGCTGGCCGCGGTCCTGGTCGTCGTTGTCGGTGGCGGCGCGTGGGCGTTCACGAGTTTGCGCAGCGGTGGTTCGCAGCCCGATCAGATCCTTCCTGACAACGCGCTGGCCTATATCCGAATCGACCTCAACCCGTCGGCTCAGCAGAAGCTGGCGGTCCTGCAGTTCGCCCGGAAGTTCCCAGACGCGGCCAAGCGGCTCGGTGAAGGCGACGACCTCCGCAAGTCCCTCTTCGAGGCGATCAAGTCCGAGGATGATGATCTCAAGGATGTCGACTACTCCACCGACATCGAGCCCTGGCTTGGCGACCGGCTCGGAGTCGCGGTCGTTCCCGGCACCGACGGCAAGGAGACCACGTCCGTCGCGGCCGTCGAGGTGAAGGACCAGGACAAGGCCAAGGCGGGGATCGAGAAGCTACGCCCCAAGGACGACAAGACCGGGTTCGCCTTCACCGACGGCTACCTGATCATCGCCGACACCCAGGCGCAGGCCGATGGCTACGCGACCAGCGCCAAGGAGAAGCCGCTCGCCAACAACGAGCAGTTCAAGACCGACATGGGTGCCCTCGACAAGCAGGGTGTCCTCTCGTTCTGGATCGACGCGGGCAAGCTGGCCGAGCGCACCGGCGCGGACGCGAAGCTCCCGGTCGGAGCTGGCCAGACCACCGGTCGAGTGGTCGGCGCGCTGAGCTTCGAGAGCAGCTACGTGGAGTTGTCCGCGCAGGCGATCGGCACGAAGGTTCCCACGCTCGAGAAGTCCGGCATCAAGCTCGGGCAGCTGCCCAGCAGCACGGTCGCGGCACTGTCTGTCGCCGGCGCCGGACCTGCCTTCCAGCAGGCCTGGCCCGACGTCCAGAAGGCACTGCAGGCGACTGGTGGTGCCCAGGTCGAGTCGTTCATGCGCGCCGCCGAGCAGCAGTTCGGGATCAAGCTGCCCGACGACCTGGTGACGCTGCTCGGCGACGAGCTGACGCTTGCCGTCGACGAGCGGGGACTCGCGGAGAGCCTCCAGGGGCAGGGCGGATCCAACGGCATGCCGCCGCTGCCGCAGATCGGCCTGCGCTCTACCACTGACATGGCGAAGGCGAAGGCTCTGCTCCCCAAGCTCGACCAGCTCGTCGCCGCGACAGGGGCGCCGATCCAACTCGGGAAGGCGGAGGGGTCCGACTCGGTGGCCATCGCGACGGCACAGTCGTACGCCGACGAACTCGTCAAGGGTGGCGGCCTGGGCGGCAGCGAAACGTTCAAGACCGCCGTCCCCGACGCCGAGAAGGCACAGGTCGGACTCTTCGTCGATCTCGACAAGCTCGAGAAGTTCTATCTCGAAAAGGCCCCGGCCGATCAGCGCGCCAATCTGCAGCCGCTCCGAGCCGTTGGTCTGTCCGGCAGCTCCACCGAGGAGGGTGGCACCTTCACCCTGCGGCTGCTCGTCAACTGAGCAACCTAGAGTCGGGCCGGCTGCTGCTGCGGCTTGTCCTCGACTGCGACCAAGATCGTGAAGACTGCGGGGTGCCCTAGGCCCCCGCAGTCTTCACGTTCTACTCAGAGATCGCGGGGAGCCCGCGCCGGGCGGCGCCAGTCGCATACCGGCTCAGCCCTTAACCGCGCGACCTCTTATGACGTAGAAATCTTGGCCACCACGGCGTCGCAGAGGGCCACCAGGTCTGCGGGGGCCAGCTCCACCTGCAGTCCACGCCGCCCGGCCGACACATACACGCTGGCGAGGGTCTGGGCGCTGTCGTCGATGACGGTCCGCAGGCGGCGGCGCTGAGCGAGCGGGCTGATCCCTCCCACGACGTATCCCGTGGCCCGCTCGGCGGCGGCCGGGTCCGCCATCTGGGCGCGCTTGCTCCCGAGCGCGGCGGCAAACGCCTTGAGGTCGAGCGTCGAACTCACCGGCACCACCGCGACGGCGAGTTGACCGTCGACCTCGGCGAGCAGCGTCTTGAAGATCCTCTCGGGTGCGATGCCAAGGGCCTCGGCTGCTTCGACGCCATAGCCGCGGCCCGCCCCGCCCGCTCCACTGTCGTGGTCGTAGGGATGCAAGGTGTGGTTGACGCTCGCACGCTGGAGGGCGACCACGGCCGGTGTGCCCTGCGGAGCTCGCTTCTTCGCCATCTGTCGCTTCCTCGCCGCCGGAGCAACACAGCCGGGCTGGAGATGTCCGCTCGCTGCTTGCGCCAGACGAACTGACGTACGTCGACTGAACCTTCCTGATCCTCTCAGGGATCGAGGTACGCCCGGCGGGTGAGGCTTGCTCTGTCCAAGCTCGCCTGCCCGAAGGCATGTTCATGATCATTGGCAGCTCTACCGCTTCTGATGAGCCGGCGGGAAGTCGACTTGGGGAGCTGGGCGTCCACGCGAGGTTCGACGCGAAGCGTCTGCAGGTCTGCCCGCGATATGGGACAGGGCCCCTTGAGCTTGAGGGTTATTCAAAAGGCCCTCGCACCGCGCCAGACCGCGCGGCATCGTGGCCCCTCCAAGATCATTTCGGGGAAGTGGCCCACCTTTCGCGCGGAGCGTGGGCCACTTCTCCGAAATGATCTCGAGTGGAGCGCGGGCTGTCTGGATGTTGAGACATGAGGCTGCGCCTTCGAGGATCGTGAAGGATTTTGGTCATATAACGACGACAATCCTTCACGATCATGGTCCGCCGCTCCGGCGGAGTTGATCAACGGTCCCGGTTCCGGTTGCTCGCCGCTGGCGGCGGCCGAATCGCCCACCGTTCCGACGATCCGGAATAGCCGTGCCGCAGCCGTGAGGTTTTACCTCCTTGCCGGGTTGTCATAGGTATCTCGGCTAAGAGACCGAGATACCTATGACGACCCAGGTGGCTTATTCAAAACCTCTGGCGTCGGAGAGGTTGCTGGATCTGATTGAGCGGGAACCGGACCATGATCAAGATCATTTCGGGGAAGTGGCCCACGCTCAGCGCGGAACGTGGGCCACTACCCCGAAATGATCTTGGTCATGCTTCCGTCAAGTCGCCTCCCGCTGCTTTCACGATGCCGCGACCTGTCGGCGTAAACGGGTTTTGAATGAGGCTCCGGGGTTGCCCTGACTTTCTCGGCATCCGAAACGGTTGGGTGTAGGCCATTTGAGACGGGCTCGACCTGACGCGGCAGGTCCTCACGAAGCATGCTCAATGTGCCCTGCATGGTGACAACTTGCCGCGTGACGTCCCGGCTCGCGTACACCTAACGGCCCGGATGCTGAGATGACCGGCACCTGCGACCACTCGGTCGTCGTGGGGTGACGTCGCCTCGTGACGCCTCACGCTTCGCAGTGTCAGGGCACCCGAGGCGCGGCCTGGATGCGCCGCGGTCGCCGGTCGCTCCTAGACTCGGTGGCGTGATCCGCCGAATCGACCTGCGGGGACGCCTCGCCAGCGGTGAGGTTCCCGACTATCGCGCTCTTGTCCCGCGTGCCGCGCTCGACGTCGAGGCCGCCCTCGACGCCGTACGCCCGACCCTCGAGGACGTGCGCCATCGCGGGGTCGAGGCGTTACGCGAGTACGCCGCCCGGTGGGACGGTGTGGAGCTCACGGATGTGCGGGTGCCGCAAGAGGCGCTCGCGGACGCGCTCCGGCAGCTGGATCCACAGGTGCGGGTGGCGTTCGAGGAGTCGATCCGGCGCCTCCGTGCCGTGAGCGAGGCCGAACGCGAGTCCGACGTCGTGGCCGAGGTGGTGCCCGGCGGTCGGGTCACCCAGCGGTTGATCCCTTATGAACGGGTTGGCGTCTACATCCCGGGCGGTGTCACACCGCTCGCCTCGAGTGTGGTCATGGACGTCGTTCCCGCCCAGGTCGCGGGCGTCGAGTCCATCGCGCTCGCGTCCTCACCGCAGAAGGAGCACGGCGGCCTTCCCCACCCCACCGTCCTGGCGGTGTGCGCGCTGCTCGGGGTGGAGGAGGTCTACGCCGTCGGCGGGGCGGGCGCGATCGCGATGTTCGCCTACGGTGCCGGCGAGTGCCGCCCGGTGGATTTCATCGCGGGCCCCGGACGAATCACCACGGTCGCGGCGAAGCGGCTGGTCAAGGGCATCGTCGGCATCGACGCCGAGGCGGGTCCCACCGAGATCGCGGTCCTGGCCGATGACACCGCCGATCCGGCGTACGTCGCGGCCGACCTGATCAGCCAGGCCGAGCACGATCCGATGGCGGCGAGCGTGCTCGTCACCCCAAGCGTGGAGTTGGCCGCGGCGGTCGAACGCGAGCTGGAGGCGCAGGTCCCGGCGACCAAGCACACGCAGCGGATCAGCGAGGCGCTCGCTGGCGAGCAGTCGGGCATCGTCCTGGTCGACGACCTTGACCAGGGGCTCGCGGTGGTCAACGCCTACGCGGCTGAGCACCTGGAGATCCACACGGTCGACGCCCAGCGCTGGGCTGCCCGGGTCCGCAACGCGGGCGCGATCTTCATCGGCCCGTGGGCGCCAGTGTCGCTCGGTGACTACTGCGCGGGCTCCAACCACGTCCTCCCGACGGGTGGTTGTGCCTGCCATTCCTCCGGTTTGTCCGTACGCAGCTACCTCAAGGCCGTCCACGTCATCGACTACGACCAGCAGGCGCTTCGCGACGTGGCGGAGCATGTCGTCGCGCTGGCGGATGCCGAAGACCTGCCCGCCCACGGCGCGGCGGTGCGGGCGCGGTTCGACGACCGGCCCGGCGGGTATGCCTGACTGCCCGCGAACCCCCGGGTTCGACGAGGGTAGTGGGCGGAGGATCCGCGCGGCAGCGGGGGAGGCCCTCATGGGTGAGGGCCGCAAGCCGGCACAGCGCAGGCTCCGCGTGAGCCGACCGAACGGAGCGAACCTTTCATGACCACACCGATCAACGACTCCGACCAACCGCAGGACCCCGCCGCTGCCAACGGGGTCCTGCGCGACCTTGCCCTGGCCGCCGCGCAGGCGGGGTCGCACGCGATCCTGCGCGAACTCCGTGGGGGTGCCCTGCGGGTCGAGACCAAGGCGCATCCCGCGGACTTCGTGACCACCGCCGACAAGGCGGCGGAGACCGCGATCCTGCGGTTGGTCGCGGCGACCCGACCCCGCGACGCCGTACTCGCAGAGGAGTCGGGCGTGCACGCCGGCGACAGCGGCGTCCGGTGGCTGGTTGACCCATTGGACGGAACGATGAACTTCGTTCACGGCCGCCGGGACTACGCGGTTTCGGTCGGTGTGGAGCTGCACGGGCGGATCGTCGCCGGTGCGATCGTCCGCCCCTCCGACGGCGAGTGGGCGGCCGCCGGTGGATCGGAGGCCATCGCCCGTGACTCGACCCCGAAGGTCTCGGCCGCGGTGGATCTGGCCGACTCTCTCGTGGGCATCGGGCTCCCGAGCGTGCTCGACCACAAGGTCCGGGTGCACGCGTTCCTCGGCGACCTGATGCACCAGGCACGCGATTATCGCCGGACCGGTTCGTCGGCATGCGAGCTCCTGTCGGTCGCGCTCGGTGTCCAGGAGGGTTACCTGGGGTTCGGCGTCAACCTGTGGGACGTCGCCGCCGGCATCGCCCTCGTGGAGGCGGCAGGCGGCGCCTGCCAGTGGGTGACGACCGAGACCGGGATCAGCGTCCTGGTCGCCGGCACCCCGCCGGTCACGGAGGCCCTTGTCGGAATGGTCAAGGTGATCTGATGGGTCAGACTCTCGACGATCTGCCGCTGCGGGACGACCTGCGAGGCGAGGTGCCGTACGGCGCGCCGCAGCTTGACGTACCCGTGCTGCTGAACGTCAACGAGAACCCCTTCCCGCCGTCGGAGGACGTCATCGCCGACATCGCGGCCTCGGTCGCCGAGGCGGCCCGGGGGCTCAACCGCTATCCCGACCGGGAGGCGCTGGGGCTCCGCGCCGATCTCGCGAGCTACCTCGGTCACGCACTCACCTCCGCGCAGGTGTGGGCCGCCAACGGGTCCAATGAGGTAATGCTGCAGATCCTGCAGGCGTTCGGCGGTCCCGGCCGGCTGGCGCTGTCGTTCGCGCCGACGTACTCCATGTATCCGGAGTACGCCCGGGACAGCTGCACGACCTGGGTGGTCGGGCGGCGGGCCGAAGACTTCACGCTCGACCGCGAGCACGCGCTGGAGCTGATCCGTTCGCACCAGCCGTCGGTGGTCCTGCTCGCCTCACCCAACAACCCGACGGGCACCGCGTTGCCGCTCGATGTCGTGGAGTCGATCTGCGACGTGGCGCCCGGTGTGGTGGTGGTCGACGAGGCGTACGCGGAGTTCCGCCGCTCGGGCACGCCGAGCGCGCTCACCCTGCTGCCGCGGTACCCACGGCTGATCGTGACCCGCACGATGTCGAAGGCGTTCGCGTTCGCGGGTGGCCGGCTCGGCTATCTCGCGGCGGACGCGGCGATCGTGGACGCTCTGCGCATCGTGCGGCTGCCGTACCACCTGTCGGCCCTCACGCAGGCGGTTGCCCGCGCGGCGCTCCGGCACGCCGATGGGCTCCTCGCACGAGTCGACGAGCTGCGGCGTCGCCGGGACGAGACGGTCGCGTGGCTCCGGGAGTGCGGGCTGCGGGTGGCTGACACCGATGCGAACTTCGCGTTGTTCGGTACGTTCGACGACCGGCACGTGGTGTGGCAGGGGCTGCTGGACCGTGGGGTGCTGATCCGCGAGACCGGGCCGGATGGCTGGCTGCGGGTGTCGATCGGGTCGGCGGAGGAGATGGCGGCGTTCCGTAACGCCCTGCAGGAGGTGCTGGCACTGTGACTGACCGGACGGATGCTGGGGTTCGCCGGACCCGAACGGCCCGGATCGAGCGGGAGACCAAGGAGAGCAAGGTCATCGTCGAGCTGGACCTCGACGGAAGCGGACGGGTCGACGTCTCGACCGGCGTACCCTTCTACGACCACATGCTCGACCAGCTCGGCCGGCACGGGTTGTTCGACCTCACGGTCCGGGCGCAAGGCGACGTTGACGTTGATGTGCACCACACGGTCGAGGACACCGCGATCGTTCTGGGCCAGGCGTTCCGGCAGGCGTTGGGTGACAAGCGGGGCATCCGGCGGTTCGCCGACGCGACGGTGCCGCTGGACGAATCCCTCGTGCAGGTGGTGGTCGACGTCGCCGGGCGGCCGTACTGCGTGCACACCGGAGAGCCGGAAGGGCAGGCGTACGCCATGATCGGCGGGCACTACACCGGCTCACTGACCCGGCACGTGCTGGAGACGCTGGCGTTCCACGCGGCGATCTGCCTGCATGTCCGGGTGCTCGCGGGCCGCGACCCGCACCACATCGTCGAGGCGCAGTTCAAGGCGCTGGCCCGGGCCTTGCGGGACGCCGTGGCGCTGGACGTCCGCGAGACCGGCGTTCCGAGTACCAAGGGGGCGCTGTAGTGACGTACGTCTATTTCGCGCTGGCGGGGTTGCTCGTGGGTGGCGTGATCGCGACCAGGCAACAGAAGCGGCCGATCTGGGTGTCGTTGATCTTCGCCGTACTAGCCGCGATCTTCCTGTGGTTCGGGCTGCAGGAGGCGAAGCCTTGAGGGGATGGAGTAAGGCATGAGCGGGGCGAGGGTGGTTGTCCTCGACTATGGGTCGGGCAACCTGCGGTCCGCCGAGCGCGCGCTGGCCCGCGTGGGTGCTGACGTCGAGGTGACCGCCGACTACGAGGCGGCGTTCGAGGCGGACGGGCTCGTGGTGCCGGGCGTGGGTGCGTTCGCCGCGTGCATGGCTGGGCTGCGTGGGGTGTCGGGTCACCAGTTGATCGGGCGGCGGCTGGCCGGCGGTCGGCCCGTGCTGGGCATCTGCGTCGGGATGCAGATCCTGTTCGAACGCGGGGTGGAGCACGGTGTCGAGACCGAGGGGTGCGGTGAATGGCCGGGGACGGTCGAGCGGTTGAAGGCGCCGATCGTCCCGCACATGGGATGGAACCTCGTGGAGGTCCCGGAGGGCTCGAAGCTGTTCGCCGGTGTGGAGGACCAGCGCTTCTACTTCGTCCACTCCTACGCCGTGCGCGACTGGGAGCTGCACGCGACCGGGAAGTTCCGCCAGCCCATCGTGACCTGGACGCCGTACGACGGTGATCGGTTCGTGTCGGCGGTCGAGAACGGCCCGCTCTGGGCGACGCAGTTCCACCCCGAGAAGTCTGGCGACGCGGGTGCGCAGATCCTCGCCAACTGGGTCGCGACGCTCCGCTGATCATCTCGCCGGGGTGCCCGGCTCGGGGAGCCTGGTCGGAGTGAGCCCGGAGTCGCCGGTAGCCTCACGGCCATGAGTAACGCGAGTGGCCAGAAGCTTGTCCTCCTCCCCGCCGTGGACATCGTCGGTGGTCAGGCGGTCCAGCTGGTGCAGGGGCGGGATGGTTCGGGTGGGCAGTACGGCAGCCCGCTGGAGGCGGCCCTGGCCTGGCAGCGTGCGGGCGCCGAGTGGATCCATCTCGTCGATCTCGACGCCGCGTTCGGTCGTGGCGACAACCGCGCCCTACTCGCTGAGATCATTGGGCAACTCGATGTCAAGGTCGAGTTGTCAGGCGGCCTGCGTGACGATGACGCGCTGCGCTGGGCGATGAGCACCGGCTGCGCCCGGGTCAACCTCGGCACGGCGGCCCTGGAGAACCCCGAATGGTGCGCGAAGGCGATCGCTGCGTACGCCGATCGGGTGGCGGTCGGGCTGGACGTGCGGGGGCGGACGCTGGCCGCGCGCGGCTGGACCCGGGAGGGCGGGGACCTCTACGAAACGCTTGCCCGTCTCGACGCGGAAGGCTGCGCGAGATACGTCGTGACCGACGTGAACAAGGACGGCATGCTCCAGGGCCCGAACGTCGAGCTGCTGCGTTCGGTGTGCGCCGCGACCGACCGGCCGGTCATCGCGTCGGGAGGCGTGTCGAGTCTGGACGACCTGCGGGCGATCGCGGAGATGGTGCAAGTCGGTGTCGAGGGGGCGATCGTCGGGACCGCGTTGTACTCCGGGGCCTTCACGCTCGAAGAGGCCCTCGCGGCGGTCAGCTGAGGAAGGGCCTCGCGGCGCCGGGCTTCACATCTGGGAGAGGTTTGTCTTCCAGGCGTTGCCGGGTTCGGTGAGGAGTCGTGGTACGACGGTGAAGGGGTAGGGGCGGTCGACCTTGAAGACCTCATCGCCGGCGGCGAAGGCGGTTTGCTCATAATGCCCGTCGATCAGCTCGAAGGCGGTCAGGCTGGGGCGGTCGTCGTCGGGGATGCCGATCCAGTACGACGGGATCCCGAACTCCGCGTACTCCCGCTTCTTCGTCGTCCGGTCCTTCTTGCGGGTGCTGGTGGAGGCAACCTCGACGACAAGCAACGGTGGTTGGCCGATGTGTTCGCGCCGCTCGAACCATTCAGAGCGCACGACGCCGACGTCGGGTATGCGGTGGTGGTCCTCGGCCATGGTGAGCCCGAGCGGTGCCGCGACGGCGAGGTCGTCCGGGTTGTAGAACTCGAGTAGCCAGCCAAGCCGGAACGCGAAGAGGTCGTGCTCAGGGAATGCGGCCGGGGACACCTCAAGCACCCCGTCGACGAGTTCGTATCGGTAGCCGTCGTCGGGCAGGCGTTCGAGGTCGTCGACGGTCAGCGGCCGGTCGCGGGGCCAGACGTCGTACAAGCTCATGACCGTCATCGTGCCTCCTTGGGGCGTCGATTGGAACGGTAAGCGTCGAGTTGAGGTCGGTGTCGATCACCTCGCCGACCGTAGGGCCGATCGGGCAACCTGCCGCGGTGATCATCCACAGGTGGATAACGTCCAGGGCAAACCGGACAGGTTGCCCTTCGATCCGGTCCGGCGCTACGGGCGGAGAAGCACCTTGATCGCGCGGCGCTCGTCCATGGCGACGTAAGCGGCGGCGATGTCGGAAAGGCGCATCTCCGCATCGAACACACGCCCCGGCTGGATGGTGCTGTCCAGGACGTCGGGCAGGAGTTCGTCGAGGTAGCTGCGGACGGGCGCGACGCCGCCGCGCACCCCGACGTTGGAGCTGAACATCGTGCCGATCTCCAGGGGGCCGCCGTAGGGCACGCCGACGAAGCCGACCTGGCCGCCGGGCCGCGCCGAGCGCAGCGCCTGGTCCATCGACTCCTTCGTTCCGACGCATTCGAGAACGACGTCCGGGCCGATTCCGTCGAACATCTCCTTGAGCGTGGCGATGCCCGCGTCGCCGCGCTCGGGGACGATGTCGGTCGCGCCGAACTGGCATGCGAGTTCCTGCCGGTTGGTGTGGCGCGACATGGCGACGATGCGCGCTGCCCCGAGACGTTTGGCCGCGATGACGGCGCAGAGTCCGACCGCGCCGTCACCGACCACGGCGACCGTTGAGTCCTTGCTCACACCGCCGGAAACGGCGGCGTGGTGGCCGGTGGGCATGACGTCGGACAACGTCAGCAGGCCCGGGATGAGTGCGGGGTCGGGCTGTCCGGGGACGACGACGAGCGTGCCGTCGGCGAGCGGGACGCGTACGCGCTCGCCCTGGCCGGCGTCCGCGGAGCCTCCGGTTTGGGGGTCGCTGCCCCAGAACCCGCCGTGGAGGCAGTGGACGCTCCAGCCGTTACGGCAGTTGATGCAGGTGTCGTCGCAGATGTGGAACGGCGCGATCACGAAGTCGCCGACCCGAACGTTCTCGACGTTCGCGCCGACCTCCTCGACGACGCCGACGAACTCATGTCCGATGCGCCGGGGCGCCTCCACCTTGTCGATGCCGCGGTAGGGCCACAGGTCCGACCCACAGACGCAGGAGGCGACGACGCGGACGATCGCATCCAGCCCGATGGCCGGTCCGTCGGTCGCCAGGACGGGATCCGGGACGTTCTCGAGGCGAACGTCCCGGTCACCATGAATGACTGCGGCCTGCATATTTCTCCCTTTACTGTCATGCGTTTTCGTCCCCGCGCACTCCACGCTAGGGGCGGGTTCGCATGGTTGGGAGTCACGCTTAGTGACCCCCAAGCGCGTCACGCCGCGAGGGACAAGACTCATCGCCGGAGGCGAGCAGGGCCGAGCGCACGGCCGATCACCGCGGCCCGTTCCCGAAGATCCCGCTTACGCGTTATGAGCTGTGCGCCACTGTGCGTGCTGGTCGTTCGCGTCGTCGCGCGCCCAGAGCGCCAGAAGTTTCAGTGAGTCGTAGGCGGGCGAGCCGGGCTCGGGGTTGTAGACCAGGATCGACAGGTCCGGGTCGGCAGCCAGACACAGGCTCTCGTACGGCAGGTCCATGCGGCCTACGACCGGGTGGTCGACCGGTTTGATCCCACTCGAGTGGCGGTGCACATTCTGCGACGCCCACCGGGTGGCGAACTCGTCATTGTCGAGCAGATCCTCGATGAGGTCGGCGAGGTCGTGATCGTGCGGCTGCACGCCGAGCTCTGTGCGCAGGATCGCGGCGATGTTGTCGGCGACGGAACTCCAGTCGACCCACAGCGCACGGGCCGCGGCCTCGTTCCGGAAATGGAACCAGGCGGCGTTCACCGGGTCGCGGGTGTCGTCGTACATCGGTGCGTACAGGGCCCGGCCGACCAGGTTGGCGGCGACGATGTCCAGGCGTTTGTTCAGTGCGAACGCCGGCACGTCACCGAGCGCGTCCAGCAGGTACTGCACCTGCGGCCGCGCGTCCCGCACGATCCGCACAGGTGTGCCGCCCTCGCTCGAGGCCAGGAACAGCCGGCCCAGGTGCTCACGCTCGACGTCGTCGAGGCGCAGCACCCGCGCGACGGCATTGATGACCGACGGCGACGCACCTGCCGCGTCGCCACGCTCCAGGCGCGTGTAGTACTCGACGCTGATGCCCGCCAGCAGGGCGACCTCCTCGCGGCGCAGGCCCTTCACTCGGCGCCGCGGATCGTGCCCAGGGATGCCGACGTCACCGGGAGTCACGCGGGAGCGACGCGTCACCAGGAAATCGCGGATCCGGGCGCGGATCTCCCTGTCGTCGGCCATACCTCCAGGCTACGAGCGTGGTCGGCCCGAGAAGGAGTCCCTCTCAGTGCCCCTCAGCACAGCGAGATCCAGCGAGATCCATGCCCCCTGGTCCCGGCTGCACGGAGTGCCGGTACCCGGTAGCAGCTCGCGGTTGACATGGCGCGGACAAGGTGTCGCGGACGGGTTCGGTTGGTAACGGACGGCATCCGGATAAGGTGTGGCGAATCAGGGTCTGGGGGAGTCCTGCAGTCCGTTGTGCCGACAGAGGGGGAGCGTGTGAAGCTCAGGGAACGACTCGAGGGGAAGCGGATGCTTCTCACCGGGGTCACCGGCTTCGTCGGCGAGGCGTTGCTGCATCGCATCCTCGGCGACCTTCCCAACACCCACGTGGTCGCGCTCGTACGCCGGAAGGGTTCCCTGACCGGCCGGGCCCGCATGGAGCAGTTGCTCAACAAGTCGATCTTCGAGCAGGCTCGCGAGGAGTACGCCGGTGACACCGCGGCCCTTCTTGACGCGCGGATCACCGTGCTCGAGGGGGACCTGTCCGAGATCACCGAGCTGCCAGCTGGCCTCGACATCGTGATCCACTGCGCCGGCGACGTGTCGTTCGACCCGCCGATCCACCAGGCGTTCGAGACCAACGTGCGGGGCACCGAGCGGTTGCTCAAGCAGATCCTCGCGAGCAGCCCGCTGGCTCACTACGTCCACGTGTCCACGGCCTACACCGCGGGCCGGCGGCGTGGCGCCATTCCGGAAGGGCCGGTCGAGCATGAGGTCGACTGGCGTACCGAGGCGCGCTGGGGGCTCGCGATGCGCGACCGGATCGAGGAGACGTCACGGTCTCCTGGCGTCCTGTCGCGGCTCCGCAAGGAAGCCGAGCGCGAGCACCGCCGGGCCGGACCGATCACCTCGGCCCAGGACGCCGAACGCCGCCGCCGGGAATGGGTGGACAAGAAGCTGGTCCAGGCCGGTGGTGAACGCGCCCGATCCCTCGGGTGGACCGACGTCTACACGTTCACCAAGGCGATGGGCGAGCGCGTCGTCGAGGAGATCGGCGCACCTCTCCCAGTCACGATCGTGCGGCCGAGCATCATCGAGAGTGCCCTCGAGTCGCCGCACCCGGGCTGGATCGAGGGCTTCAAGATGGCCGAGCCGCTCATCCTCGCCTACGGTCGCGGGGAGCTGCCGGAGTTCCCGGCGAGCCCTGACGGCGTGGTCGACATCGTTCCGGTCGATCACGTGGTCGGTGCGATACTGGCGGCGGCCGCCGCGCCACCAGAGCCCGGGACGCCGTCGTACTTCCACGTCTCCTCCGGTGCCCGCAACCCGCTGACGTTCAGCCGCCTCTACGAGCTGGTCCGGGCGTATTTCGACGCCAACCCGTTCGACATGAGCGAGCGCGGCGCGGTACGCCTGCCGGTCTGGCGGTTCCCCGGTGGTGAGGCCGTCGACCGCCTGCTGGTGATGAGCGAACGCGCCCACAAGGTGGCCGACTGGGCGGTCCGCCACGCGCCCCGCGGCGAACGCATCCGCAAGCTGGCCCGCGAGCTCGACCAGCAGCAGCGGCGTCTCGACTTCCTCCGCCGCTACCTCGACCTCTACCGCCCCTACGCCGAGGCGGAGCTGCAGTTCACCGACGACAAGACGATGGCGTTGTTCCGCAGCCTCGACCCCGAGGACCAGGTGGCGTTCGCGTTCGACACCTCGGTGTTCGACTGGAAGCACTACCTGGTCGACGTGCACTGCCCGAGCGTCACGGCGTCGATGCGACAGTACGACGTCATCCGCCGGCGGCGCGGGCGGAACGCCCCCACGGTCACGAAGGATCTGCCGGAGGCCACCGACGTGGTGGCGGCGTTCGACATGGATGGCACCCTCCTGTCGAGCAACGTCGTCGAGACCTACCTCTGGCTGCGCCTGCCGGAGCTCGACCGGGACGGCAAGCTGCGCGAGGTCGGCGCCCTGCTGCGCAAGGTGCCCGGCCTGCTGGCCGCCGAACGCAAGGACCGGGGAGGCTTCCTCCGCGCGGTCTACCGCCGCTATCGCGGGGCGGACCTCGCCGAACTCGAACGTATCGTCGACGAGCTGCTGGCCCAGCACGTGCTCGAACGCGTCTCGGCCTCGGCGCTGCGGCGGGTGCGGGCGCACCGTGCCGCCGGCCACCGCACGGTGCTCATCACCGGCGCGATCCGCCCCCTGACCAGGCCGCTGGCCTCGCTCTTCGACGAGATCGTCGCCGCCGACCTCGCCACCGACGAGCTGGGCCGGTGCACCGGCTACCTCTCCTCACCGCCGCTGGTCGGTGAGTCCCGTGCGGCCTGGCTCCGGTGGTACGCCCGGCAGCACGGCTTCGACCTCAGCCGGTCGTACGCCTACGCCGACAGCCACTCTGACCTGCCCATGCTGCAGGTGGTCGGGCGTCCGGTGGCGGTGAGCCCTGACGTCCACCTGTGGCGGGAAGCCCGCAAGGGCCGCTGGCCGGTGGAGGAGTGGAAGTCCTCGGGCGCCGCTTCCAGGCTCGCCATGCCCACCCGCGAGTTGAGTGGGGAGCGCACGTCATGATGCTTGCTCTGGAGATGTACCGCTCGCTGCCGCGTTACATCGCGGCCCGGGCGGTTGGTGGCCGGATTCCCGGTGTCCTCACCGGCCCGGCCGCGCCCGTACGCCTGGTGAGTCGCGAGGAGCCCCGCCCGACCGGCGCGGGCTGGGCCCGGGTGAAGCCGATCCTGTCCGGTATCTGCGGCTCGGATCTCGGCGCGTTGTTCGGGCAGACCAGCCTCTACTTCTCGGCGCTCGTCTCGATGCCGTTCGTCCCGGGCCACGAGGTCGTGGGCGTGCTCGAGGACGACTGCGAAGACCTGCCCAAGGGCACCCGCGTCGTGCTCGACCCGGTGCTCGCCTGCGCGGCGCGCGGCGTCGAGCGCTGCGAGTCCTGCGCCGGCGGCCACACCAACCGCTGCGACCGGATCACCGTCGGGCACGTCTCGCCCGGACTCCAGACCGGCTACTGCGCCGACACCGGAGGTGGCTGGGGCGGCCAGCTCATTGCACACCGCAGCCAGCTGCATGCCGTACCCGAAGGACTCTCCGACGAGCGCGCGGTGCTGGTGGAGCCGCTGGCGTGCGCCGTCCACACCGCCCGCCGGGCACAGGTGCCCGATGGGGGATCGGTGCTGGTCTCGGGCGCGGGAGCAGTCGGTCTCTTCGCGACGCTGGCAATGCGGGAGCTGACCAACGCCGGCCGGATCAGCGTGGTCGCCAAGCATCCGCGGCAACGCGAGCTTGCGAAGGCGTTCGGCGCCTCCGATGTGCTGGCGCCTGACGAGGTACCCGCCCGGGTACGCCGGGCCACCCAGGCGTTCCGGCTCGCACCCGAACGCGGCGGGGAGTTCCTCCTCGGCGGCGTCGACGTCGCGATCGACGCGGTAGGAAGCAAGGATTCGCTCGGCAGCGTCCTCCGCGTGACCAAGGCGGGCGGTCGGGTGGTGCTGTCGGGCATGCCGGCAACCGGTGCCGACCTCTCGCCGGTGTGGTTCCGCGAGCTCGACATCACCGGGACCTACGCCACCGCGGGGCGCGAGGCGTTCCAGACGGCGTTCGAGCTCGCGGCCAGTGCCCCTCTCGACGGCGTGGTCGGGGGTCGGTATCCGCTCTACCGTTGGCGGGAGGCGCTGGACCACGCGCATTCCGCGGGGAGGCTGGGCACAGTGAAGGTGGCGTTCGATCTAAGGAGCAGCAGGTGAGCCGACCAGGATTCGTACTCGAGGTCGACGACCGTACGCCGCCTCTCATCGTCCACGAGGGCGAAGGGTTCCGGCTGGAGAAGTTCCCGACCGGGACTCGCGTGGTGTATTCGCCCGAGTCCCTGCCGGGGCTGCGGGACGTGGACGGCGCGATCCGGCAGGCGCTGGACAACCCCGAGAACTCCGAGCCGTTGCGGGCGTTGCTGCGGCCGGGCATGAAGCTCACGATCGCGTTCGACGACGTGTCGCTGCCCCTGCCGCCGATGCGTCGGCCCGACATCCGGCAGCGGATCATCGAGCAGGTCCTGACGATGGCCGCCGAGGCCGGCGTCGACGACGTGCAGATCATCGCGGCGCTCGCGCTCCACCGGCGGATGATGCCGAGCGAGTTGCAGCACGCGCTGGGGGAGCGGGTCTACCGCTCGTTCGCGCCAGACGGCCTTCTCTACAACCACGACGCCGAGGACCCCGACAACCTGGCGTTCATCGGGACGACCGACCAGGGCGAAGAGGTCGAGATCAACAAGCGGGCGGCCGAGTCCGACCTGCTGGTCTACGTCAACATCAACATCGTCCCGATGGACGGCGGCCACAAGTCGGTGCCGATCGGTCTCGCGTCGTACCGCTCCCTGCGCCACCACCACAACAGCCACACGATGGTGCACTCGCGGTCGTTCATGGACCACACGAAGTCGGCCATGCACCATTCGGCCTGGCGGATGGGCCGGCTGCTGAAGGACCACGTCAAGATCTTCACGGTCGAGACGACGCTCAACAACAACGTCTTCCCCGCGCCCTATGAGTTCCTCAACAAGCGCGAATGGGAGTGGAGCGTCCGCGACCAGGCCTCGATGCTGGCGGCTCGTCGCGGGCTCGCGATCGCTCCGTCGAAGCTGAAGCGCCGCATCTTCCAGAACGTCCAGGCGCCGTACGGCATCACCGGTGTCCACGCCGGCGAGACCGAGGCCGTGCACGAGAAGACCCTCGCCAACGTCTTCCGCCAGCAGGCGGTGGAGGTGCAGGGCCAGTCCGACGTGCTCATCATGGGCGTGCCCTACCTCGGCCCGTACAACGTCAACGCGGTGATGAACCCCATCCTCGCGACCTGCATGGGCCTGGGGTACTTCTTCAACTCCTACCGCGGCCAGCCGCTGGTCCGTAAGGGCGGCGCGGTCATCCTTTACCACCCGGTGCCGTACGAGTTCAGCCAGCTGCACCACCCGAGCTACGTCGACTTCTTCGAGGAGGTGCTCGCGGAGTCGACCGACCCCGCGACGATCGAGGAGAGGTTCGAGAAGCAGTACGCCACGGATCCGTGGTACATCCACCTCTACCGCACGTCGTACGCCTATCACGGCGTCCACCCCTTCTATATGTGGTACTGGGCGGCGCACGCGATGGATCACGTGGGCGATGTGGTGTGGGTCGGCGCCGACCGCAGGGCCGTGCAGCGGATGGGCTTCCGCGCCGCGTCGACGCTGGCCGACGCGCTGGAGATGGTGAGCGGGACGGTCGGACGGTCGCCGTCCATCACCTATACCCACAACCCGCCCCACCTCGTTGCGGATGTGCGGTGAGCAACCGATGAGTCCGAGCAGCAACAAGAGCCCGGTGCGGTTCGTGAAGGAGACCGTCCAGGAGGTGCGGATGGTCGCCCGCGGCTGGCGTTGGGGTCGCCGGCCGCTGGTTCCCCGCAGTGCGGAGCCGTTCCAACCCGCGAAGCAACCCACGGTCTTCCCGACCGCCTGGGCGCGCACGCCGATCGCGAACGCCGTGCGCGACGTGGTGCAACGGGTCGGGTTGGGGCCGCTGCTCCGCTCGACGGTGACGCCGCAGGTCGCTGGCCTCGACGTACTGACCAAGGTCAAGGGTCCGGTGCTGTTCGTCGCCAACCACACCTCGCACCTCGACACGCCGCTCATCCTGTGCTCGCTGCCGGACGAATGGCGGCGGCGGACGGCGGTCGCGGCGGCGGCGGACTACTTCTTCGACACCTGGTGGCGGGCCTCCGGCTCGGCGATGGTGTTCAACACGTTCCCGATCGAACGCCGCGGCGGCACCCTCTCCGCGACGCCGGGCGACCTGCTCGACGAGGGGTGGAGCGTCGTGGTGTTCCCGGAGGGCACGCGGTCGGTGGACGGCTGGGTGAGCAGGTTCCGGATGGGCGCCGCGTGGCTTGCCGTCGAGCACAACGTGCCGGTGATCCCGATCGGGATTCGTGGGTCGTACGCCGCGATGCCCCGCGGGCGCGGCTGGCCACGACCGGGTCGACTGCCGGTGCGCGTACGTTTCGGCGAGCCGATCTGGCCGGCGGAGGGCGAGGCTCCTCGCGCGTTCGCACCGAAGATCCGCGATGGGGTGGCCCGTCTGCTCGACGAGGACGCGACCACCTGGTGGGACGCGACCCGCCGGGCGGTACGCGGGGACACGCCGGATCCCACCGGCGAGCCGGTGGCGTCGTGGCGGCGGATCTGGGCACAGACGGCGCCGCCCGTCGAGGGCCGGCGGCGGGGCGCCTGGAAGTAGCCTGGCGTCCAGGGGCGAGCGCGGGGATCGCACGTCTGCGGTGCGTCGCGCACTCGCACCGCCCACCCGTGAGCTCGTGCGGATGATGTGGCATCTTCTTCGGATGAGTCTGAGAAGACGCGGTAAGGGCGATCGCTCGAATCGGCACCTGCGGGCGGTCTCGCCGGAGGAGCAGCCGGACGCATCCGCCACGGATCTGCCGTTCGACCTCTCGCAACTGCCGGACAACGAGGAGGAGTTCGCGGCGCTCCTGGAATCGAGCGCACTCTCGCCCGCACAGGCAGAGGAGGTCAGCAGGCAACTGTTCGCCACCGCGCTGAGCGGATTCGAGTCGACGCTTCGCCTGCGGGACCCGCTGGAGGCCGAGCTCGTGGCATCCGCGCTGCTTGGTGCCGCGCGCCAGCTGTCTGGTCACGAGGATGTCGGATCGGTCATCGAGGAAGCGTTTCTCCTCCCTGCTCGAGGCTCGTCGACCCCACTGGCCCTCGCCCTGCTGCGGGCCCTGGAAGCCGTCGCCGACACAGCTGAGCTACGAGCGCGGATCTCGGCGTACGCCTCCGAACTCTCCGCTCGCGGTGTGGCAGACCCGCGGTGGGCGGCGATGCTTGGGCAGGTGGAGGTCGGCGGATGCTGGCAGCTGGCCGATGTTTTTGGCGACCAGGCGTCGTTGTTGTGCACGTTCCATTACGGCAAGCGGGCGCATGCCTTTCTCGCGCTCCTCGACTTCAACCACGGGGGTGGATGGGTCAAGGACCTGTATCCGGCGGACGATCCAGACCGGGTGCTCAAGGAGTTCCGTAAGGAGGCGAAGCGCAACGTCGGACTCATGGAGCTGACCGCGATCGGCCCGGGGACCGCCCGGCGTCTGCTGGAGGACGGGATCCAGGTCGCGGACATGACCCTGAATCCGGACGTGACCGAGGAATACCTGCAGACTCGGGCGGTGGCGCTGGCGCGGTGCCGGACCATGCCGGACAGGCTGGGGGAGGATCTCGCGGACAAGGACGACGTGGAAGTTCCGGACGAGGAGCGGGACCGCATTGTGCGCACCTTCTTCGATTCGGACCAGGCCCGCGGACTGCGCCGGACCGACGCCGAGATGGCCGCCGTGTCCTTGCTGGTCGACTATGGCTGCGATTACGACGACAACAGACCGCTCCGGGTAAGTCCCGCGAAGACCGCTGGCTTTCTGCTGGATTTTGTTCACCGTAAAGTGATTCTTGACGCTGGGACAAAGGCGGTCCTGCCCTCGGTCGTCGGCGCATGGAATCGCTGGGTAGCGACCGAGATGAAGCTCGCACCGGCGGCCCGGGAAGAATTGTTCGCCGCGGTCGACTCCATAGTCCTGGAGTTCGAAGGTGCTCCGTCCCATGATCCGCTGGCGGAGCTGATGGGGAGTGGTGAATTGCCACCGGAGCTCGCGCAGGTGTTCGCCGCGCTCTCCGCGGATGATCAACCGGCTCCGGCGACCCGCGGCCGCAAGCGTGCCAGCAAGCGGGGCAAGGTGAGCGGCGCGACTCGGACGGAATCATCGCCGGCCGGTCCGGATGCGGTGTACCAACTGAAGATCAGCCTGCGGGGCGCGAGGCCTCCGATCTGGCGGCGGCTTCGGGTGCCGGCGTACGTCACCCTCGCGCAGCTGCACGAGGTTATCCAGGTGGCGTTCGGATGGGACGACTCCCATCTGCACGCGTTCTATTCGCCTGGGAACCTGCTGAGGTTCGGTGCGCCTGGAATGCTGGACGATGCCGAGGACGAAAATGGCGTCCGGCTCTTCGAAATAGCCCCGGATGCCCGGGCGAAGTTCGCGTATACGTACGACTTCGGTGACGACTGGGAGCACCAGATTCTCGTCGAGGACATCCAGGAATCAGTTGGTTCTGAACCCATCACTCACGCGGAGTGTGTCACCGGCCGCCGGGCCGCTCCGGTGGATGACTCGGGCGGCATCTGGGGCTGGGAGGCCATCTGCGAAGCTGTCGCGGACCCCAGCCACCCAGACCACGAGGACAGGGTCGAGTGGCTGGACGGCGCGCACGGTATCGACGCGGCGGACTTTGACCCGGCGCACTTCTCAGCCGCGGACATCACCCGCGCGCTGCGGAGCGTGCCCCTCCCGAAGGCGTAGCTCAGGCGTAGCTCAGAAACGCATGATTCGGAAGGCCGCGACTGCGACGGGCCGCGGACGGCTACTAACGTCAGGACGGACAGTCGGTCGACTCGAGCGCTACTGGAGGATCCATGACCGAGGCGAAGGCGCCGTTCGGTTTCAACCCATACGACTTCCTGCCCGGCAAGCCGACGTTCACGGTGACGAGCAACGACCTCGTCGATGGCGGGCCGCTCGCACGGCCGCAGGTGTCGGGGTTGATGGGTGCCGGTGGGGAGGACGCGTCGCCGCACCTGTCGTGGTCGGGCCAGCCCGCCGAGACGAAGAGCTTCGCGGTCACCTGCTACGACCCCGACGCGCCGACCGCGAGCGGCTTCTGGCACTGGGCTGTCTACAACCTCCCGGCATCGGTCACCGAACTCCCCACCGGCGCCGGTGGACCTGATGGGGTCGACCTGCCGGCTGGCGCGGTGACGATCGCGAACGACGCCGGGCTGAAGCAGTACGTCGGGGCCGCGCCACCTGCTGGACACGGGCCGCACCGCTACTTCTTCGTCGTTCACGCTCTCGACGTCGAGGCGCTCGACCTTCCCGAGGGTGCGAGGCCCGCGTACCTCGGATTCAACCTTTTCTTCCACACACTCGCCCGGGCCACGCTGGTCGGGACGTACGCGCAGTCCTAGCCGCAAGGGCTGCCAGGCTCCGCCTTCGGAGTTGTCAGAGGTTTCTCGGGCTGTCAGAGGTTTCTCGGTTAAGAGACCGAGAAACCTCTGACAACCGCGGTCGTGCGCGAGATCCGTCAGCGTTCGAGTCCCTTGTCGCGGCAGTACTTCGGCGCCGAAACCGGGTTGCAGCGGACGGCCGCACCACCCGGAAGCTCGGCCACGAAGTCGCTGTCGTACCTCGCCGTCATGCCCACCGACGGGAAGTCGGTCGTGACCAGCTGGGCGCCACTGTCGAGAGCAATCCCGACCCGGCTGTACTCCTTGTTCTTCACAGTGCTGAGCGGTTCGTCAGACCGGGTGCGAATCAGGTAACCCTTGCGTACGAGGTCCTGGATCGCGGCCTGGTTGGCGCCACGCGGGTCGTTGATCTGCGTGATCGCGGCGTCAGGCTGGCCGATCGGTCCGCGGGTGAAGACGGCCCGGCCTTCGAGGTTCGGGCGGCCTTCGAGATACATCTCGCGGACGTTGTCGAAGAAGAACAACACTTTGCCCCGCGCCCACGACAGCTTGGGCCAGCCGTACTTCAGGATCGACTGCTCCAGCGTCAACCCTGGCTTGCGCAGGTCGTCGGCGGTGATGAGCTGGTCCTCGGTGAAGACCGAGCGGATCTCGGCGTCGAGGTCATCGAGGAGAGCGGGGGTCCAGGGCGGGCTGACCGCGCCGCCGAGCTTCTCCCACCGGGCGTCGCTCCGCTTGGCTTCGACCTGGATGATGATCGGGACGTGCCCGGGGTTGGCCTTCGACCACGTCTTCACCTGCTGCAGGCAGCGGACGAAGGTACGGCAGGTCGTGTTGTAGTCCTGGTCGGCGACGTGGAGCACCTTCATGCCCGGCTTGGCCATGTCGGGGTCGTCGATGGGACCGAGGCCGGCACGCTGCCGGGCGAGAGGGTTTTGGTAGAGGCCCCCCTCGGGGTCGGCGAGTACGTCGAACTCCAGCGCGCGGACGTTCTGGCGGTCCAGCAGGTCGGGCACCGAGGCGTGCGAGTAGTAGCCCCACTGCGGATAGCCCGGGTCGATCTTTATGGACTCGGTGAGCTCCGCGCCCTGCATCTCGCGGTGATAGGCGTTGTGCGCGCCCATGAACTGGATCTGGTTCATGCGTACGTCGTCGTCCGGCCCGCTGGCCGGGGTGAGCTGAGACGTCTGCTCACGGTCTGGTACGTGCGTGAGAGTGGGTACGACTGCTGAGGCGAGGGCCGTGGTGGCCACCGCGACCACGGCGACGCCGAGGCGTGCGAGAACGGTCATCTGGTCCTCCAACGATCGGTCAGCCGCCCAGCCTCGGTGCCGTACGTGGCTACCTCGTGAACGCCCGACCATCGGTCGTAGAAAGTTGCCCACTACCTTGGCCGGCCGGTGAGTCGTTCTCCATCCATACGCCACTTGTCTGGCCGCCCCTGGTCAGGATGGGGCGGGGTCGCTCGGGTGACATCCCTCGCCGGACTGCTCGCAGCGGGTCGCTAGGGTCGGTGGGTATGAGCAGCAGTCTCGCGGTCCGGGTGATCCCGTGCCTCGACGTGGACGCCGGCCGGGTCGTGAAGGGTGTCAACTTCGTTGACCTCCGCGACGCCGGCGATCCAGTGGAGATGGCGAAGGTCTATGACGCCGAAGGTGCCGACGAACTCACCTTCCTCGACGTCTCGGCCTCGGCTCATGGCCGTGAGACGACGTTCGACGTCGTACGCCGGACCGCGGAGCAGGTTTTCATCCCGCTGACCGTCGGCGGTGGTGTGCGGTCCGTCGAGGATGTCGACCGGCTGCTGCGCGCGGGTGCCGACAAGGTGGGCGTCAACACCGCGGCAATCGCGCGACCTGAGCTGGTGGCCGAGATCGCGCAGCGGTTCGGTGCGCAGGTGCTTGTGCTGTCCCTGGACGCGCGCCGGGCCGAGGGTGTGCCGTCCGGGTTCGAGGTCACCACGCACGGCGGTCGGCGGGGCACCGGGATCGACGCGGTCGAGTGGGCCGCTCGCGGCGCGGAGCTGGGGGCGGGGGAGATCCTGCTCAACTCCATGGACGCCGACGGCACCAAGGCCGGCTACGACCTGGAGATGATCCGCGCGGTTCGTGCGGTGGTCGACGTACCCCTGATCGCCAGCGGTGGCGCCGGCACGCCGGCCGATTTTCCGCCGGCGATCGAGGCTGGCGCGGATGCCGTACTCGCGGCGAGCGTGTTCCACTTCGGCGACCTGCGGATCGGGGATGTCAAGGAGGCCTTGCGCGAGGCCGGCCAGACCGTGCGCTGACCCGCCGTGATGGATCTGCTGGCCGGGTCCCCCATTTCCAGGTGGGTGTCCGTGGCGTATGTCACACTTGCCGGACTCTTGGTCGATCATGCGGGGGTCTGTCATGCGTGGCGGGGGTGGGTGGCGGGCGAAGCCCGCGAGGGGCCGGATGATGAGGGTGTGGCGTTCGTTAACCGCCGCTGCCTTGGCCGGCGCGATCGCTCTTGGCGCGGCGATCGGCGTGCAGGGACCAGCGGTTTCGGCCGCGACTCCAGCCAGGCCGTCCGACTTCAACGGTGACGGGTTCATCGATCTTGCGGTTGGTACGACGGCCACCATCGGCAGTCAGCCGTTCGCCGGCTCCGTCGCCGTGGTCTACGGCACTGGATCCACGCTCGATCCGGCGAAGCGGCAGCGCATCGACCAGTCCCTGTCGTGGGTGCCGGGGTCTCCCGGTGCGGAGGACGGCTTTGGTGGGGCGCTCGCGTCCGCGGACTTCAATGCGGACGGGTACGCCGACCTCGCCGTGTGTACGCCGGGGGAGAGCGAGCATGGCTACAAGTTCTTCGGTTCGCTGAGCCTTCTCTTCGGCAGCTCAGGGGGACTCAAGCGGGCGATCCGGCTCACCGCGAACTGCCATGAGCTGGCGACCGCCGACTTCAACCGGGACAGCTTCCCCGACCTGGCCATTGTGGGGGCCGAAGAGGTGCGGATCATGTCCGGCGGCCCCGATGTGGTGAGGCTTCCGATTCCGCTTCAACTCATCGGTCCCGTCGGGCTCGACCTCATCCGCAAGGCGCCGGCGGTGGGTGACATGACCGGCGATGGCTATCCGGACCTGGTCTACGTCGCGCAGGTCCCACAGGGCGCTCGGCTCCTGTTGTTCCGGGGTAGCCGTGACGGCCTCGAGTCGTTGTTCGCCGACATCGTGGTCACCCAGGACGTCGACGCCACCGCGATCGCGGACGTCGACGGAGATGGTTTCGCCGACCTGGCGGCCGGCAGCGCCAGATCGAACGTCGGCGGGCGCGAAGAAGCCGGCCGGGTCCGCGTCTACTACGGCTCGGCCGCCGGCCTGGACAGAAATCGTGGCGTCACAATGATCACCCAGGACACCCCGGGCGTCCCGGGCGCGCCGGAAGCCGGTGACCTCTTCGGGCTCGACCTGGCGTTCGGTGACGCGAACGGCGACCGTAAGCCGGATCTCGCGATCGCCGCGCCGTACGAAGATCTTGGGTCGAAGTCGAACGCGGGGATGGTGACCGTCATCCCTGGCGGCAGTTCGGGGCTCGACTTCGCCAGAGCCAAGGGCATCACGCAGGACACCGCCGGAGTGCCGGGGGCGGCCGAGGCGAAGGACCTGTTCGGGTCCGCGCTCGTCTTCCGTGACTTCAACCGGGACGGCCGGGCCGAGTTGGTCGTATCCACCAGGAACGAGAACGCCGGCGAGGGCTCAGTAACCGTGCTGGTCGGCACTACCACGGGCGTCGGAGGTGCGGGGCGGTTCCCCGTCCTCGGCCCGCGTTCCCTCGGCATCACCGGCGAACTCCCGTACTTCGGTTCGGCTTTGTCGCGTTAGCGTGTCCGCATGATCGGACGACCAGCCCCGGCGTTGTTGGCGAGCGTCGACCTTCCGCCTGATGTCATCGTCGAGTCCGCTGGTGGTGCGACCGGCCAGGTGTGGAAGGTGACGACGCCGGACGGCCCTTGTGCCCTTCGGCGGGGGGGCTCGGCGGAGTCGGCCGCGACCGAACTCGCGACCATGGCGGCGGCGCGCGCCGCCGGGCTGCCGGTGCCCGACGTGATCCGGCACGGCACGAGTGAGGCGGGCGAGGCCGTGCTGCTGTCGTGGCTCCCAGGGATGACCATGGTGGATGCGTTGCGGAGTCGTCCTGAACGCGCCCACACCTTGGGCTTGGTCATGGGGGAGGCTCAGCGCCAGCTCCACACGATTGCCGCACCGGCCGGCCTCCCGACTGTGACTGTCGGTGGGATGTCTTTGAACGGCGCCGTTGCGGGCTCGCCGGTGTCCGGGTTGGGTGGCGTACTGCTGCACCTCGACTGGCACCTGCTCAACCTGTTGGTGGACGGCGATCGGGTGAGCGGCATCGTCGACTGGACGAACGCCCGGGCGGGGGACCCACTGTTGGACCTCGCCCGCAGCCACTGTCTGTTCACCGTCGATCCGGCGCTTGCGACCCTGACGCCCGTCGAACGCCGCCTGCTCGCGGAGGTGCACCAGGGCTGGGTCGCGGGCTACGGGCCAACCGCGGCTTCGATCCCGGCCCCCTACCTGGCCTGGGCGGGCCGCACCATGCTGGCCGACCAGGCCAGCCGGTACGCCACCAACCCGGCCGCCCTCGACGAGCTTCGTCGCTGGACCGAAGGATGGCAGTCGCGCGTAGGCCCGGTCGGGTAGGAGCATTTGTGCGGCCGACGTCCTCCCGCGCGTTCAGACCCCGAAATGACCACGTATACGTGGCGTGTACCTGCTTCACATGGCACCGACACCATGCGAAGCAGGCAATGACCACGTATACGTGATCATTTCGGGGCTCGGGCTCGGGCTCGGGCTCGGGGGCGGGGCCGGGGCCGGGTTAGTGCTCCGGGAGGTCGGCGGGGGCGCTGGCGAGGTCGCTGGCGCTGACGCCCGCGAGCGCCCTGGTAACGGTGGGGATGGCGGTCAGGAGGCGCCGGGTGTAGGGGTGGGCGGGTTGGGTGTAGACCTGCTCGGTCGGGCCGATCTCGACGAGTTCACCCTGGTGGAGGACACCGATCGTGTCGCAGATCTGGCGTACGACGGCAAGGTCGTGGGACACGAACACCAGCGTGAGTTCGTGGCTGTCGGCGAGCGAGGCGAGCAATTCCAGAATCCGCGATCGGACCGACGCGTCGAGAGCGCTCACGGGTTCGTCCGCGATGAGAACCTTCGGCGCGGGCGCGAGGGCCCGGGCGATCGAGATGCGTTGGCGCTGCCCGCCGGAGAACTCATGCGGGAACCTCACCGCTGCATCGGCCGGCAGTCCGACCGCGTCGAGGAGGTCCCGAACCCGGTTGGCCCGCTCGGTGCGCAGGCGTGCACGGCCCAATGCCACCAGGGGTTCGGCGACGATCTCACCGACCCGCATGCGCGGATCCAGGGAGCCCGAGGGGTCCTGGAACACCATCTGTACGTCCTCACGCAGGAACCGCAACCTGCGCTCCGGCAAGGCGCTGATCTCCCGGCCCGCGAAGCGGACCGATCCGCTGGTCGGCCGGTCGAGGCCGGCGAGGAGCCGGACCAGGGTGGACTTCCCGGAGCCCGACTCGCCCACGATCCCGAACCGCTGTCCGGCCGCGACGTCGAAGCTCACGTCCCGAAGGCCCGCCACTCGCGGGCGGGGCGTCAGGAGGGAGGTACGCGGACGGGTGTAGACCCGCGCGGCGTTCTCGACGCTGAGCAGGCTCTGCCCCGCCTTCTGGACAGACGAAGCTGCGTCGCTGGCCGGCGGCTCGGCCGCGTCAAGGAGTGCTTGCGTGTACGGATGTTGGGGCCGGGTGAAGACCTGCTCGACCGGGCCGCTCTCGACAATGGACCCGTCGCGCATCACCAGCACCCGGCTGCACACCGTCGCGACCACCGCCAGGTCGTGGGTGATGAAGAGCAGGCTCGTGTCACGATGCGCCGTACCCGCCACGATCAGGTCGAGGATCTGTGCCTGCACCGTGACATCGAGGGCGCTGGTGGGTTCGTCGCAAAGGAGTACAGCCGGCTCGTTGGCAAGCGCCATCGCGATCAGGACCCGCTGCCGCTGGCCGCCCGAGAGCTGGTGCGGATAGGCGCGGGCGGCCTGGGCGGGATCGGGCAGGCGTACCTGATCGAGGAGTTCCACCGCCTTCGCCGCGGCCGCCGCCCGGCCGATGCCGGTCTGATGGAGCCGCAGCACCTCAGCCACCTGGTCGCCCACCCGCATGAGCGGATTCAACGCGGACATGGGTTCCTGGAAGACCATGCTGAGGCGGTTGCCGCGAAGATCCGCGAGCGCGCGTTCGCCCGTGTCGAGCAGGTCGGTGGAGGTGCCGGCGAGCCGTACGGAGCCGCTGGCCCGCAGGCCCTCGGGGAGCAGGCCCATGATGGCGAGGGCGGTCAGTGACTTGCCCGAGCCGGACTCGCCGATCAGACCCACGCGTTCGCCGGGGGCGAGGGTGAGGTCGACGCCGGTCACCAGCGCCTCCCCATCATGCCGGTGTACGGCGAGACGGCGTACTGTCAAGGTTTCCTTGCTCATCGTCGCCGCTCCAGCCGCGGGTCGTAACGGTCGCGGAGCCCGTCACCGAACAGGTTGAAACCCAACACCGCAAGGGCAATCGCGACGCCTGGCCACACCGCGAGCAGGGGGTGGGTGAAGAGGAGTTCCTGGGACTCCTGCAGCATCCGGCCCCAGGAAGGTGTGGGCGGTGGCGTACCGAACCCGAGGAACGACAGTCCCGCTTCGGCGAGCACGGCGATCGCGAACGACACTGAGGCCTGCACGATCACCAGGCTCATGACGTTCGGGAGTACGTGGCGAACGGCGATACCAGGCCCGCGGCGTCCGGCCGCCCGTGCGGCGAGGGCGTACTCCGTGCTCATCACCTGAAGGGTTCCCGCCCGCACGACCCGGACGAACGCCGGAATGCTGGCCAGGCCGATCGCCACCATGGCGGTGAGCGTGCTCGACCCGAACACCGCCCCGAACATGATCGCCAGCAGCAATGCCGGGAAGGCCATCGCCAGGTCGGTGGCCCGCATGATGAATCCGGCCAGGCGCCGGGTCATGCCGGTCAGCACGCCGAGGGGTGTGCCCAGCACGGCGGCGACTCCGACCGCGATCACACCAACGAAGAGTGTGGTGCGGGATCCGACCATCAGCCGGCTGGCGATGTCGCGACCGAACGTGTCGGTGCCGAGCCAGTAGGTCGGGCTGGGGCCGAGCAGGCGATGGGTACTGTCCACGTGGTAGGGATCGTGCGGCGTCCACACGAACGACACCACGGCCACGAGAATCACCAGGCCGATCAGGGCACCGCCGGCGAGCAAGGAGAGGTTGACGGTGCCAGTGCCCCGAGTCCGTGCGGCGCTCATCGCGTGCCCCGCAGGCGCGGGTCGATTGCGGCGTACAGCAGTTCGACGGCGTAGTTGACGACCAGCACCGCGATGACGAGGACCATGACAACACCTTGGACGAGCAGCAGGTCGCGGTTGGCGACGCCGTCGAGGAGCAGGCTCCCCAGCCCCGGAATCACGAACACCCGCTCGACAACGATCGCACCGACCAGCAGGGTGGCCAACTGCAGGCCGAGCACGGTGCTGACCGGGATGGCGGCGTTGCGAAGTCCGTGCCGCAGCAGGGCTCGAGTCGGTGTGAGCCCTTTCGCGCGGGCGGTCCTCAGGTAGTCCTCCCGCAGGACGTCGAGCACCGCCGACCGAACGTAGCGCGCCAGGATCGCCGCCTGGGCGAGTCCCAGCGCCGTTGCGGGCAGGACGAGCTGCCGGACGAACTCCACCGGATCCTCGGCCGGTGGTGTGTAGCCGCCCGACGGCAGCCAGTCCAGGCGTACGGCGAAGAACGCCACGGCGAGCACGCCTGTCAGGAATGCGGGTACCGCAATCCCGAGCTGACTGAACGCCGACAGCACGAGACCGGAGAGCCGCCGGTGCCGCACCGCCATCACCGTCCCAGCAGGAACGGCGACCAACAAGGCGATCACCATGGCGGCTCCCACCAACCACAGGGTCACGCCCAGCCGGTCGATCACCTGCGGCCCGATCGCCTCCCGGGTGACGTAAGAGCGCCCGAAGTCACCGACCACGAGCCCGCGCATCCATCCGAGGTACTGCGCGAACAGCGGCCGATCGGTGCCGAACTCCTTCTGGAGTTGGGCTACCGCCTCCGGCGTCGCGTTGACGCCGAGCGCCACCCGAGCCGGATCGCCGGGCAGGACGGCCAGGAAGCCGAACACCACCACGCTGGCCACCGCCAGGCTGGCGACGAACACGCCGGTGCGGGTGAGGAAGCGGTGCGACACGGCCGACTCAGGAGGTGCTGACGGAGACGGCGGTCAGATCGAACGCTTCGGACACCACGTTCGTCGGCAGGCCCTTGACCTGCGGCCTGGCCACCATGAGGTTGGGGAAGAGGAACAACCAGTCAGCGGCCGCGTCGTCAGAGAGGGTGCGTGCCACCTGTTTCATCGCGGCGACCTGCTGCTGCGGAGTGCCCGCGTCAGCCCGCGCAAGGAGGTCTTGCACCTGCTTGTTGTCGTAACGCCAGTAGTAGGTGGGGTTTCCCCAGCTGGTGATGTCGCGCGGCTCCACGTGGGCGATGATCGACAGGTCGTAGTCGGCCTTCGTGTAAACCTCGTCGAGCCAGCGGGCCGGGAACTCCAGCACGTCGATCTGGGCGGTCACTCCGACCTCGGCGAGCTGGCTCTTGACGACCTGGGCGATGGCGACCGCGTAAGGCAGGTTGGGGATCCGCAGCCGCAGCGTGAGCTTGGGGACGCCGGCAGCGGCGAGAAGTCGCTTCGCCTGGGCCGGATCGTGGGGATAGCGGGTGGACAGGTCTTCGTACCACGGGTCGGTTGGTGGCACCATCGACCCGATCAGCGTGCCGTGGCCGGCCCACGCGGTGTCAAGGACGGCTTTGCGGTCGATGGCGTAGCGCAGTGCCAGGCGGACCCGGCGATCCGTCAAGGGCGCCTTGCTGTTGTTGAACGACAGCACGACCTCGCCGTTGGTGGTGCCCTCGATGATGTGGTACTTCGACTTGTCCTTGAACTCCGACAGGGTTTCCGGCGTCTGCACGGTGCTGACGACGTCGATCCCGCCGGTACGAAGGGCGTTGTTCATCGCCGTCGGGTCCTTGAAGTACCTCAGCGTCACCGTCCGTACGGTGGGCTTCCGGCCCCAGTAACGCGGGTTTGCCTTCAGGACAAGGGCATTCCCGCGGGTCCACCGGTCGAGGACGTACGGCCCGGTGCCGATGGGTTTGGTGGCGAGCTCCGCGACGCCGGTGCGGGAGAACATCGCCCCGATCCGGGTGGTCATCGCGAACAACCATGAGTTGCTCGGCCGCTTCAGCTTCACTGTAAGGATCGTCGGCGAGGTGGCCTCGGCCGTGTCGACGACATCCATGCCGGCCTTGAGCGAGGTTGTCCAGTCGGTCTTGACGCGATTGATGCTGAACGCCGCGTCCTCGGCGGTGAACGGCTTACCGTCGCTGAAGGTCACGTCCTTGTGCAGGGTGAAGGTGTAGGTCCTGCGGTCAGGGCTGACCTGCCACTTCGTCGCCAGCAACGGCACGATCTCGCCGTTCGCGTCGAGCTTCACCAGGCCCTCGTAGACGTTCACCAGCAGTGCCTGGGGGATGGCGGCACCGTCGTTCCTGGTGAAGTCCAGGCTCGCCGGCTCGGCGATCATGCCGACCTCGAGACTGTTGACCTTGTCAGGATCCTGGGACTGCTGGCCCGTGGTCCTGCTCCCGGCGGAGCAGGCGGGTATGAGAGTAAGCGCCGCGACGCTGATGAGAATCGCGGCCCGTCGGGGAATGCTCCCCATCGCTACCTCCTGTGCGTGTGCCCTGCATGCCGTACGGTCACGCGGGCGGGTCGGGGCGTCGACACCCCTGGCATGGCACCGATCATGCCGTCCCGGCGAGCCGGATGGTGAGGGCAGTGCCGTCAACCTCGACGCGGAGGTTCTGTAGGTCTTCCACAATGAGGTCGGCGTCGAGCTCTGCGGGGGAGTGGTGGGTCGTGACGGCGACGCTGCGCATCCCGGCGGCGCGGGCGGCGGCCAGGCCGGCCGGAGCGTCCTCCACCACCAGGCAGCGGCTCGGCTCGATGCCGAGGCGTTCGGCGCCGCGCAGGAAGGGCTCGGGGTCCGGCTTGCCGCGGCGTACGTCGTCGGCGGTGACCAACATCGGCGGCACCGGCAGAGCGGCGGCCTCGATGCGCGCCTGCGCGACCGCGCGGTTGCCGGACGTCACGATCGCCCAACGATCCACCGGGAGGCCGGAGACGAACTCACGCGCTCCCGGCAGAGCTGTGATGCCGTCCACGTCGGCGACCTCGAGCTCGTCGATCCGCCGGTGTGCGGCCGCCACCTGGTCAGCGGGAACGAGCGCGGCCACGATCGCGGCGGAGGTGAGGCCGTGGCCGACGACCCTGCTGAACTCCTCGCGAGTGACTGAGTGTTCGACGGCCCAGCGACTCCAGGCCCGGATCAGCGCTGGTGTCGAGTCGACCAGTGTGCCGTCGAGGTCAAGGAGGACCGCTTCCACCGTGAGTTCGGCGTCCGCGAGGTTTGAGGTGCTTCCTGTCGTAGTGGTCACGTCCCCCGACCGTACCTGCCGGGCCGATCACCTCAGCTGGCGACCGCGAGCAGGATCTTGCCGTGGCTCTGGCCGCTTTCGAGGCGACGGTGGGCCTCGGCGGCTCGGAGGGTCCAGGGAGCCGGCTTCCAACGTCTGAGCAGGGCGGGTCCGGCCTGCATGGGTCATGCGTTCGCTCCTCGCTTGCATCCGCCTTCGGCGTACGTCACGGTCGCAAGCGACGGTTGCCGCCGCTAATCCGGTTTTGGGGAAGGAGCTGAGGATGACTGCATCAGCCGCATCGCCACGGGGCTCAACCGGCCCCGCTCAGCCTGAAACGATCTTCACCTGGGCTGGACCGGCCCTGAAGTTCGGCGTTGGCGCGGTGGACGAGATCGGGTACGACGTGGCCGCTCTCGGAACCAACCGCGTCCTCGTGCTGACCGACCCAGGCGTCGCGGCGACCGGCGTACCGCAACGCGTCCTTGACAGTCTGCGGGCGTCCGGCCTCGTGGCGGAGCTGTTCACCGGCGTCCACGTCGAGCCCACGGACGCGAGCGTCCGCGCGGCCGTCGACTTCGCCATGGGAGGCGGCTGGGACGGCTTCGTCGCGGTCGGGGGAGGCTCGGCGATCGATACGGCCAAGGCCGTCAACCTGATGACGACCTACCCTGCCGACCTCGTGGAGTACCTCAACCCGCCGATCGGTGAGGGGAAGCCGCCCGCTGGACCGGTCAAGCCGCTCATCGCTGTCCCCACCACAGCGGGCACCGGCGCCGAAAGCACCGCGGTCTGCGTGATGGACCTTCTCGACCTGCGGGTAAAGACCGGTATCAGCCATCCCAGGCTGCGGCCGGTGCTGGCCGTGGTCGACCCGTCGGTGACGCTGACGCTGCCACCCGGGGTGACGGCCGCGACGGGGTTCGACATCCTCTGCCACGCGCTGGAGTCCTACACCGCCCGGCCGTACACCGCCTACGAGAAGCGGCGTCCCGAGCAACGCGTCGCCTACTGCGGTGCCAACCCGGTCTCCGACATCTGGATCCAGCAGACCCTGCCACTGCTGGCCCGGTCGTTTCGTACCGCCTACCACCACGGAGACGACCTCGCCGCCCGCACCGACATGCTGCGGGCGGCGACGTTCGCGGGCCTGGGGTTTGGGAACGCCGGGGTGCACATCCCGCACGCCTGTGCCTATCCGATCGCCGGGCAGGTCCGCGACTTCCGGCCTGCGGACTATCCCGATCATGTACCCCTCGTGCCGCACGGGATGGCGGTGGTGCTCACGGCGCCCGCGGCGTTCCGGCACACCTTCGCCGCCGACCCCGATCGCCATCTGTGGGCAGCGCACGTCCTCGATCCCGCGACGGATGCGGTCCGCGACGAGCGGGAACGCCTGCCCGAAGCGGTTCGGCGGCTCATGCGGGATCTCGCGATACCGAACGGCCTGATGGGAGTCGGCTACAGCGGGGCTGACCTCGACACCCTCGTGGACGGTGCGCTGAAGCAGCAACGCCTCCTCAGCATCGCGCCTGTTGATGTCGACGCCGACCTGCTGGCGACCGTCCTTCGCGAGTCCCTCACTGTGTGGTGAGACCCCCGCGCCGATCGTGTGGAGCGCAGATACGTACTCCGCCGCGCCGAACGCGTCACGCTGGCAAACCGGCAGGCTCGATGGCCCTTCTTTTCAAGGGTTGTCGAGCCTGCCGGTTTGTTTGTCCCGCATCGTCCCGCGCAGGTTAGAAGGGCGGCGGGTCGGGGTCAGCGGGTTCTACGGGGTCGGTGAGGCGTGGTGGGGTGACCGTGTACTGCCGGCTGTGTGGGTCGGTGTAGGTGAAGTGGCCTGGGCTGGTTTGTTCGACTTTCCAGTCGCCCTCGGTTTTGACGCGGTGGTGGCGGCGGCATAGTGGTGCCACGTTCGCGACGGAGGTCTCACCGCCTTCGGAGTATGGCTTCGTGTGGTCGAGGTCGCAGCTGATGGCTGGGCGTCGGCACAGCATCCAGGTGCAGCGTTGGTTGAGTGACTGCACGAACTCTGCCGGGAGACCACGTAAGAAACGCATGGACATTGGATGCAGGTTCAGCAGTTGCCCGGTGACGGGGTGGGTGATGCCGATGGCGAACATCGCGTCTGGGTTGTCGAGATGGTTGGCGATCAGGCGTCTCGCTACTTCGGTGAAGATCGGACCGAACCCGCCAAGCTCCGCTGGCCGCTCCGCCAACTCGAACAGGGTCGTGATCGGCACGTTCAGCTGGAGCTTCGCCTTGATCGCCGCTCTCCAGGACCGGAACGCGAGCGGAATCTCCTGCTCGGCAAGGTCATCGTCGGACGGGATTTCCTCGCGGGACACGTTGTCGTTGCGGGGCTGACGTGCGGGCCGGTCAAACGGGTGGGTGTAGGTGGCGGGTTTGCAGTCCTCACACGGGCAGCCCGCAAGGTGGTGGTCGTGGTCGCACCCGGTGTGCCGGCACCCATCCTGCTCGGCGGCAGAGTCGTCCTGCGCACCCTCAGCTTCGGAAGGACTGTCGGTGTTGTTCTGCTCGTCGAGCAGATCGTCAAAGGACCCTTGACAAGGACTGGAGTCGTCGTGCCTCGCGCCGCCGTTCTCGCAGTCGCAGTCCTCGCCGCCACTGTCACGGGCTTCTTCCTCGCCGTTGCAGATGAGGACGTCGGCTTCACCGGACAGCAGGGAGGCGGCGATATCGGCGCGCAACTGAGGCAAGGTGCGTTCGTCTCCGCCGGATTTCATGGTGCGGGCGATGGCGTCGAGGTAGGCCCAGGCTTGGGCTGCACGCCTCAGCCCAGCGGGCAACCTTCCGCCCCGCGCGGACCAGCTCCCCCACCTCGAACCCGTTGCAGGCAGACCGATCGACGCCAGCGAGCGCGGCCACCAACTCCGGGCCGGGAAGCATGTCGCCAAACCCGGGCGGGAGCGGAGAGATCCGCACACCATCGCCGTCGCTCATGCGTTCGATTTTAGTCGATCGCGATCAGGCTCGCAACCGATAGCAACCGCGAGCATCCTTATTTACAAGGAGATTCGCCCGACGAGGCCGGACCTGAGGCAAGCTGACGAGCGGCCTCAGAGCGTGACCACACGGACAGAGTCAGCGGACCTGATAGACCTCAGCGAGCCCATCGCTGCTCGCGAAAACCGGCCGCCAACCAGAGGGCACACTGACTGTCCGGCCGAGAAGTGCCTCCGCGTTGGCGCGGCATGGATTGCAGACCCGCGACCGCGCGCTGTAGAGGAAGACATAATCGCCCGCTGCCGGCCTGGGCTTGCCCGCGACCGGTGACCAGGTCTCGAGTCGTCCGTTCCAGATCGGCCCGCCGACCGCACCGTTGACGAAGATCCGAACGAGTCGGATCGCCCGGCGTTCTGTCCAGAGGGTGGTGACCTCCGGGCCCTCGCCGGCAAGCCAGGACCGGAACTCCTCCAGGCCGGTGCCACCGTTCGCGGCGTAGGTAGCAGTGGCGGGAGTGGGCTGCCGTCGGGCCTGTTCGGCAACCGTGACGGGTACGGCCACCGCCGCGAGGGTGACGATCCCTGCGATGAGTACGCCACGGGAGCGCAGGAACGGAATAGCGGGCGCCCCACCCCGCACCAGCAACCACAGCCCAGCGGTCGCGCTGAGCATCACGGCCGGGACGAGCGGAAGCCAGTATCTCTCCTTGAGGATCCGCAACATCGGAGCGTCCGGGTCGAGGAAACCACCGAGCGCTACCAACGGAACGTAGAACGACGCGGCCCACGCCAGAAGGAGCGCAAGCCTGCGGGACAGGAACCCGCCAAGCACCGTGGCGACGAGCGCGGCCTTGAGCAGGGTCCCTTCAGGCGTGGAGCCGGTGACGGCCGTGAGTCGGGTGAGATACCACTCGCGGCTGTGCCCGAGGAAGTCGGTGACGGGCGGCGTGCCGTCGCCATGAGACGCGGACGCGTGCAGGCGGGCCAGTGGGTCACCGAACACCACCGCATTGAGGATCGATTCGCCAAGCCCCACGACCGCGAGCGGGAGGAGGATCCAGAGCAGTCGGCGTACCGGGATCTTGCGGACCAGCAGGATCGGTATCAGCGGCCACACGAACACGATGTACTCGCGGGTGAGGTAGCTCCACCCGAGCAGGACGCCGAGCCCTATCAACGTGGCAGTTTCGCGCGACCGGGTTGCTGTGACAAGCGTCCCTCGTTGCCTGAGGGCGACCGCGAGCACGACCGCCCAGCAGAACAGCGTGGTCGCCGGCAGGTCCGGCAGCGGCGCGGTGAGGTCCGGAAACACGATCGAGTTGCCGATCGTGAGAATGGCCGCGCCCACCCCGACAACCCGGTTGAAGAGGAGGACGCCAAGGACATAGACACCGACGGCCAATCCCACGCTCGCCAGCATCGGGACAATCAGGTAGGCGACCTGCGAATAGCCGAACACCTGCTGGGCAAGCCACATCGGGATGATCAGGCCGTGCCGTAAGAACTGATGAAGACCGGCGTACGTCGGGTGGCTCGGAAAGTCCCGGGCAGCCTCGAAGTAGTTGAGCTGATCGGATGGATATGGCGCGAGCCGATAGATCACCTCGACGATCCCCACACCGAGTGCGAGCAGGCCGCCGACCAGCATGGTGAGGCGTCGTCCGCGCAAACGCCCGCGCAGAAGGCCACGCAGAAGGTCACGCAGAAGGCCGGGCGGTATTCGCCTCGACTCGGTGTCGACAGGGACGGAATCGTACGCAGGCGGCGGAGCGCCGACCTGACCCACCTCAGATGTCATCGTGCGTACCTCAGCTTTCCTTCCACGCCCGTCAGTCGGTACGCGAACGCACGATGAGATCGGCGAGGAGTGCGAGGGAGGCGATGATCAGCCCGGTCAGGAAGATCAGCACGGTGTTGGTGGCCAGCCGGACCGGTTGGGTGATCACGTCGTAGGCGGCCTTCGCTCCGCCGACCGTGAGAAGGATCAGCGACGGTGGCATGAGGACTTTCAGCGGATTGAAGTACATCACCATCCTGACCACCTGCAGGATGTAGCGGTAGGCATCCCTCACGAAGTGGAATTTCGACGTCCCCGAACGCTTCGAATAGCCGATCGGCAGGTAGTGGATGCTGTGCTGGTTGTGCAGGAACGCCATCGTGATCGTGGTCACGCAGGAGAACCCGGGCGGCAGGAGACGAAGGTAGGGCAGTGAAGTCTCGCGGCGGAAGGCGCGCAGGCCGGAGTTCAGGTCGGGGATTTCGGTGTTCGTCAGGCGTTCGGCGAGCTTACGGATGATCCATTTCGCGGGCACCCGCAGGAGTTTGTGCGAGCCCTGCTCGCTGGTGCGGGCGCCGACTACCTGGTCGACGCTCTCATCCTTGTCGAGCGTCTCGACGAGTTCGGGAATTCTCTCGTTGGGGTACGACATGTCCGCGTCGGTCCAGACCACGATCCGGCCCTGTGCCTGCTGGGTTCCAATTCTTCGGGCAGTGCCCGAACCACCGTTACTGCTGAAGGCGATGACGCGCAGCGGCGCGAACCGCGTCTCCGCGGCACGGAGAATGTCGAGCGTCTGGTCGGTGGAGGCGTCATCGATGGCGAGTAGCTCGTAGCTGTAGACACTCGCGTCCATCACCTCGGTGATGCGCTCGATCTCGGCGAGCACGTGCTCCTGTTCGTTATAACAGGGCAACACGATCGAGACCTCGACACCGGAATTCGTGGTGTCTGGAGCCGCGTTCGTGCTCGCAGGGTTCGACGCGGAATTCGGGTCTGCCTGAAAATGATGCTCGTCGCTGGTCCGGCCGGGGTCAATGGTCGTACTCACGATGGGTCCCTGCGTGTCGGTACGCGATTCGATGATCGAAATTTCGGTTCCTCACGCCGTGGTGGCGGCTGGAGGGTGCGTACGGCGCGCACGATGTCTGGGGATGCGCCGGAGCTGCGCGTAGAAGGCGAGAATAGGCAACGCTCGGTGCGGTGTTCTCTGACCACGCCGAATTACCCGCGTCGCCTTCAAGGAGTTACCGTGCGGAGTCACCGTGGGTCAGCGCGCCGCGGAGAGCGGTGGGGTGGCCCCGGACGGGCGGAGCCCGTGAGCGGCCGGATCCACACAGTTCGTCAGAGTCGCCAGATCCGGCCCGAGCAGCGGTGTCCGAGCCAGGCGAACTGGCCGAACGACGTCACGCTCAGACCGAATCGCTCACAGCTGGGCCGGTCATGGTCGACCCACCAGCGGTAGGCGGACTCGACTTCGCGCCACAGCAGCCGGGGCCCGTGCTGCTCCACCTGGGCCTCTCCGGACGGCAGGCGTACGGCGCACGCGCACGAGCCCGAGTCGTACACCCATCGCCGGACCTGGCCGAGCGGCTCGCCCAACTCGCTGACCGTGCCGTCGCCCGTCTGCGTCCACCGCAGCCGGGGGAGCCGCACTCCGAGCGCGAAGAGGGCTGCCGGGTCCGACCAGATGCTGTCGGGGTCGATGGAGGTGGTCATGCGGTACCACGGCACCGAACTCTCAGCCTCGACGACCACCTCGGGTAGCTCCGCCTCGTCGCCGTTCGCGTCCTCGACCATTCCGAGGAAATGACCGGACGCCCGGCCGTCAGAGGTGACGGTCAGGCGGGCGAGTACGGGGCCGGCGAAGGGATTCAGCCAGGAGACGGTGAGTTCGCCCCCCGGGCGTACCAACCGCACCCAGTTGAATGGCACCTCGCGCACGGGAACCGTGGCGACGACCTGGTCGTAGCACGCGTATCCAGCGGCCGGTGGGTCGTCGCCTGGTCCGAGCTTCAGGACAAGGGGTTCGTCGTCCGCCCCGACATCGGTCGCGTAGGCCGTTCGAGGGGCAGCAGTCGGCGGTTCGCCGAAAGGTGGCGCCGTCATCATGGAACCTCCTCACAGAGGTGCTCGCGACGGAAGCTGCCGAGGGTGGACAGCCGGGCGTGGGCCCACGCCGCCGGCGGACAGAGCCAGTCGCGGCCACAGAACACGCAGACCGGGTGCTCGAGAACCAGCCACGGCACAACGCCCCAGCGAAGGTTCCAGCGGAGACCGTTGCGGTCCGCGCGGTGGATGGTCGCCAGGTCCCTGGCCCGGCGATCAAGCTCGTCCTCCGGCCAGTCGGCCTGGCCGTAACTGGTGACGAGACACCAGATGTCGGCATCGGCCGATGATGTGCCGCCGGCCAGCGGTGTCCCGCCGGCTGGCGGAGTCGCCCCAGCCGATGGTGTACCCCCGACCGATGGCGTCCCCCCGGTCGGCCAGATATGTGCGGGTGTCGTCGTTGCCATCTCACGAACCTCCCCGTCGATGTGATGGCTTGCGGCCCGAATCTTCGTCGAACGTAATGCCACACTAGGCCGTTCAACACGCGAATACGTAAATTTGCACTTGTGTCGTGCAGTCGGGGAGATGTGGATCATCCCTGGACAGAAGTGTTGATCAAGCCTGGATGGGCACCCAGATGGGCGGGTCACCTCGGCTCCGACGCGTGGGAGAAACGCCGGAAGATCCCCACGCCGATCACCTAACATCCCGATGCCATCCCCCGATGGCATCCCCGAATCACGTGGAAGTACGCAAATGCCGAGCTCGAAGCCGCCAACCATCCAACGCCGCCGGCTTGCCGGCGAACTCCGTCTGCTCCGCGAGCGGGGTCAGGTCACTCTCGAGGAGGTGTCGCAACGGCTGGGATGGTCAGTCGCCAAGATCAGCCGGATAGAAACCGCCGTCGTCGGTATCAGCACAAAAGATCTTGCTCAGCTGCTCGACCTGTACGGCGTCGACGGAGAACGCCGTACCCGATTCCTCAGCAAAACCCGGACCGCCCGGACCAAGGGGTGGTGGGACGCCTACGCCGAATTCCTGCCGAGCGACTACGTCGACTACATCGAGTTGGAGGCGCAGCTCGCCGCCATGCGTTCCTACGACGCGCACCTGGTGCACGGTCTCATGCAGACCGAGGGATACGCGCGCGAGATCATCCGCGGCGCCACCATGGGACTTTCCTCGCCCGCGGAGATCGATCGGCGAGTGGAGGTACGACTCACCCGCCAGCGCCTGATGTTCCGGAACGAAAGCCCGCTCCGTTTCTGGGCGGTGATCGCCGAACCCGCCCTGAGTTGGCAGATCGGCTCGCCCAAGATCATGGCCGAGCAGTTCGACAAGCTGCGGGAGTTCTCCCAGCTCGACAACGTGACGGTCCAGGTCCTGCCGGCGTCGGCCGGAGCGCACCCCGCGACGGCTGGTTCGTTCGACATCCTGCAGTTTTCGAATCCTTATGAGCAGGATGCGGTTTATGTGGAGACCATGACGGCAAATCGTTATGTCGAGAGCGATGCGGAGATTTACCGGTATAGCCTCGCGTTCGACCATCTGCGCGCAATGGCGCTCAGCCCGGCCAACTCGGCTGAGTTCCTGGCGCAGGCGGCCGAAAAGATCACCTGAAGTGGATCCACCCCCGAGGAGAGAGACAGATGCGGGTGCCCGAGATGGACCCGTCCCGCTTGAAGTGGCGGACGAGCAGTTACAGCGGCAACGGCTCCAGCTGCGTCGAAGTCGCCGCCTGGAGGACGAGCAGCCACAGTGGCAACGGCTCCAGTTGTGTCGAGGTCGCTGACCTCGGCCACCGGATCGCGGTCCGTGACTCCAAGGACCGTGGCGGACCGGTTTTGGCGTTCACCGCCGGAGCATGGAAGACCTTCCTTTCCGGCGTTTGTGCCGGTGAGTTCGAGCAATCCTGATTCGACCAACTCCCGGTGGTCGGCGCGGCGTGGCGGTGGCCCGAACCACACCGCCTTCGTCCCTGGTTCGGAGGCTGGGGACCGTCGCGCCGGCCACCACCCCTGCCGGACCGGCATGGGTGGTGGCCGATCCGGTCAGCGGGCCGGCGCCGGTTCGCCGTCCGGGGCGGCCAGGAACGCCCTGAGTAGTCCGGGTACCGCTTCGTCCGCGACCAGCAGACCTTCAGCCAGGTCCACGTCCTGTATCGCGTAGTGCTGGTGACCGGCGGCCGTGGTCGCGGTCAGCGTTGCCAGGCCGGCACGGCGCTGGAAGTAGGACTGCCGGATGTTCCAGCCGATGATGCCGTCGCACGACAACACCGAACGCCGGCGTACGAGCGAACCCCACCGGCAGACGAGCCGGCCGTCCACGAGTGCGTGCCCGAGGCTGCGGGTGCGGTCGAAAGCAAGGAACGCCGCGGCGGGAAGCAGCGCCAGGGACGCCTCCCAGGCCCAGTCAGGGAAGCCGGCGAACCGCCGGAGCGCGACGAACACCACGACCAGCAGCGCGGCCATGCCGACCGCCCGGGTATAACGCCGCCGGCGGGCGCGCGGGCCGTGGGCGACCAGCTGGCAGGTGATCGGCCGGACATCATGGATGACCTCTCCGGCGACCCGGACCGCCTCTGACCGGGGTGCCGGAGGCAGGAGCAGCGAGCCGCCGCGCTCGGCTCCGCGGCCGACCCGAAGTCCGGTGGCGATCGCGATGCACCGCGCGCCGCCGACCGCGCGCAGCTGCAGGGGCTCGCTGAACTCCACGCCACGAAGCCGGCGCTCTTCGATACTGGTCGCCCGGGTGGTGATGAGACCGCGGGTGACGTGCAGGGTGCCGCCGGCGTGCCGGGTGAGCCGGAAGTTCCAGAACGCCAGGACGTACGCCAGGGTCGAGGCGACCGCGGACACGACGACCAGGCCGGCGAGCACCTCGATCGTCGCGACCAGCCAACCAGCCCGCCCCAGCTGGGTGATCGCGTCGTGCACCGGACCGACCTGCGCAGGATCGATGCCCGCCTCGGACACCGCGCGCCACCCGAAGCCGAGGAGCACCCCGATCGTGAGCAACCCCGACAGCGTGAACGGGCCGTACCTGATCCAGCGCGGGTCGAGGGTCGCGAGGCGGGTTTCCGGGTCGCCCGGCTCCGCTCGCCCGGCAGTCGTCGCCGCGCTCGTGGTGGCGAGCTGACCGGTGCTCGCGGCCGAGTCCGCGTCGGCGCACACCGGCTGCGGTTCGGTGGGCCGGTGCAGGAGCTCCTCGCGCAGTCGGGCGGCGTCTGCCGCGACGAGCGCGTCGAGCTTCAGGCCGTCGTCGCCCTGGCGGCTGGAGTGTCCGGTGCCGATGACGACCCGGGCCAGCCCGACCACCCGGTGCATGGCGTTCGCGGTGATGTCGACGGTGCGTATCCGGTCCCGTGGCACGGTGAGTACCCGGCGGCGCAACAGCCCGCGGCGTACCTGCACCTGCTCGGGCGTGATCCGGAACGTCGTGGTGAACCACCGCAGGGTCCCGAAGAGGATGACGAGCCCGAGGCCGACCAGGCTCCATGCCGAGCCGTGCCCGCTGCTGCTGCCGGCGATCAGGAGGCCGACCAGCGCGGGGAGGGCGCGGACGAGTTCCTGAACCGGGTGGACCGCGAGCATCCGCGGGCTCAGCCGGCGCCACTGCTCCGCGTGGGTGGCCGCAGCGGGTGCCGGCTCGGCTGTGACGGCGTCGGCTGTGACGGCGTCGGAGGTGGTGGGGTCGGAGGTGGTGGGATCGGCCGGCAGGTCGGGCGTCATGTCGCGTCACCTTGGTTCGCCTGGGTGTTGTTGGTCAACTCGTCGACGAGCCGATCGGCGGTGTCGCGGTCGAGTCCGCGAATCTTCAACGGCCCGGCGGCTGACGCGGTGGTGACGGTGACGTTGGAGAGGCCGAAGAGCTGCTCGAGCGGGCCGCGTTCGCTGTCGACGGTCTGGATCCGGGAGACCGGCGCGATCCGGCGTTCCTGGTCGAACCATCCGGACTGCGTGTAGACAGCCTCGGCGGTCGCCTCCCAGCGGTGCACGCGGTAGCGCCATTGCGGCATCACGATCAGGTGCGCCGCACAGACCAGCGCGGTCGCCACCAGGCCGGCGATGTGCCAGGCGCGCCTGTCGGAGTCCGTGGCGAGCAGCCAGACGACCTGGATGGCCGCGAGCACCAGCCACTCCACCAGGGCACGGACCGTCCAGTAGCGGATCGCGGTCCGGGACACCCGGTGCCGGGGCGGGCGGAGTTCCAGGATGGCGGGCGGTGTTTCAGTCTGGGGTGAGTCCACGCTGCGAGTTTTCCATTGCTCTCTCGACCTTGGCCAAAATGATCGTGCTGTTCCATGCATGACAATTGTCAGGGGCACCACGGCCGGAGCCGCTACCAGAACAGAAAGCGCCACGTCCCGAGGACGACGCTGAGGGCAGTGGCGCCGACCACTACCGCCGCGGTGCCGGCGACAAAGAGCCCGTCCGCCGCGCGCAGACGTTGCGGTCGGGCGAGCGTCCGATCGGGCCGTTGGGTGAAGCCGCGGGACTCCATCGCGGCCGCCAGTCTGACTCCCCGCCGGATCGCTCCCACCAGTAGCGCGAACACACCCGACGCGAACAACCTGGCCCGGCGTACCGGCGAACGGCCGGCATCGATACCCCGCGCCCGGCGCGCCAGCATGAGCGTGCGCCACTCGTCGCCCAACACTGGTAGGAGCCGGAACGCCGCGAGCGCACCGAACGTGAACCGCGGTGGGGTACGCAGGTGCTGCACCAGGGCGTCGGCGAACTCCGTCGGGTCGGTCGACGCCAACGCGACGATGCCGGGCAGTGCGATGGCGAAGACCCGGAGGATGACCGCGGTCGCGGCGAGCAGGCTTCCCGTCGTGACGTGCACGGGGCCGGCGTCGAGCACGTCCGCGCCGGAGCGCTGGTCGGTGAAGAGGAGCGTGGACACCCCCAGCCCGCCCACGGTGACGAACAACAACCAGAGCCGGCGTACGAAGACCCGCCAGCGGATCCCGGCGGCGGCGATCGCGAGAAGCTCGGCGCCGAGCACGATCGCGGGCGTCACCGCATCGCCGGTGAGGAGCAGCCCGACGATGACGACGAACGCGGCGGCCAACTTCGTCACCGGGTTGAGCCGGGCGACGGGAGCGCGGGGATTGTCGACGAGGGGTTCCGCCACGATGCTCATGCGCGTCCTCGCTTCGCTCCGGGCGCGCCTGAGGCACTCGAGGCGCTGTGCTTGATGATTCGCTCGCTCATGCGCGTCCTCGCTTCGCTCCGGGCGCGCCTGAGGCCACCTTCTGCGCGACCAGCTGGCCGGTCCGGACGCGCAGTTCCCGATCGGCGAGCGCCGACACAAAGTCGAGGTCATGGCTGACCGCGCACACCGCGTGCCCCTCGTCCCGGAGATCAGCGAGCAGGTGGAGAAGCTCCAGCCAGGTACGCCGGTCCTGGCCGAAGGTGGGTTCGTCCAGTACCAGGACCTTCGGTTCGGTGGCGAGGGTGGTGGCGACCGACAGCCGGCGCTTCTCGCCTCCGGAGAGCGTGAACGGGTTGGCACCGGCCAGGTGGGACAGGTGCAGGCGTTCGAGGAGTTCGTCGACCCGCGCGCTCGCCTGGGCGGGGGAGCTGCCGGCCATCCGCGGGCCGAGCGCGAGTTCGGCGCGGACGTTCGGTGTGAGGAACTGATGCTCGGGGTCCTGGAAGACGGTGCCGACCGCGCGTACGAGCGCGTTCGCGGGCCAGCGGTGCAGCGGCCGGTCGAAGGTCGTCCGGCGGCCACGACGCGGCAGGTCAGGAAGGCTCGCCCGGAGTGCCGGCTGAGCGAGGCTTACTCCTGACGTCGGTGTGAGCAACCCGGCGAGCATCATCGCGAGCGTCGACTTACCCGAGCCGTTCGGTCCGGTGACGGCCACAGCCTCGCCGCCACGCAGGGTGAGTGAGGCGTCGGCAACGGCCGAGCCGGCGGCACCGGGATAGGTGTATGTCAGGCGCTCGGCCGCGAGCAACGGCTCCCGCATCCCGGTGGACGACTGGCGCGGCGGCACCAGGCGACCTGGCACCCACACGCCGGCAGCCGCGAGCCGCTCACTGTCGGCGGCGAACACCTTCCCCGGATCACCTTCGGCCAGTACGCCACCCTCACCGCCCAGGACCATCACCCGATCGATCAGCGGGAGCCAGTCGTCGACGCGATGGTCCACGACGACGAGCGTCGCGCCGGTCTCGGCAACGATCTGCCCGACGGCCTGCCGCACCAGTGCCGCGCCGTCGGGGTCGAGGTTGGCGGTGGGCTCGTCGAGGAGCAGCAGGGATGGTCGCAGGGCGACGACGCCGGCGAGCACCAGTCGTTGCTTCTCCCCTCCGGACAGCCGGCCGGTCGGGTGGTCCGGTCCGTACGGAAACCCGGTGAGGCGGAGGGCCTCCTCGACCCGCGGCCAGATCTGGTCCGCCGGCACGGCGTGGTTCTCCAACCCGAACGCCACATCGTCGCCGGCGCGCGCCATCACCAGCTGGCTCTCGGGGTCCTGGAACACCAGACCGATCCGCTCCCGGATCCGCGCCGGAGGTACCCCGTCGACCGCGAGCGATCCGGCGGTCTCGCCGCTCTGGTCGGGGTCGAGCAGCCCGGCGAGGGCGGTGAGGAGCGTGCTCTTGCCCGCACCCGACGGCCCGGCGAGCAGGACGCGCTCGCCGGGATCCACCGTCAGGTCGAGGTCGCGGATCGCCCAGGCACGCCGCCCAGCGTGGCGGAATCCCCAGGCGTGGGCCCTGATCCCGAGCGGCGCGGTGACGGTGGCGGTCACGTGAGGGACTGTTCGCGTCCGGACGCGAACGGCGCGAGAACTCCGGTCTGTGCCAGGGCCCGGACCAGCGCGTAGCTGCCCACGCCGGCCATGGCGATCGAACTCGCGACAACCAGGCCGCCGTACACGATCATCCAGGTAAGCGCCCAGTCGTACCAGTAGATGACGTTGTCGAGCACGGCCGGCACCAAGCCGGCGACCATGCCGGCGGCGAGCGCTGTGGGCAGGCGCCACCTGCGGTACCTGAAGGCCGCGAACACGACCTCCGCACCAAGCCCTTCCAACAGTCCGTAAAGAATGATCGAGAGTGGCGACGTCGCGCCGAAGAACGCCGACACGGTGGCGGCGACGAGTTCGGTAAAGAGAGCCGCGCCCGGTTTGCGGATGAGCAAACCACCGAGGACGCCGGGCACCAGCCACATGCCGTACATGAACGCCTGTGCCGGTGGGAACGCCGCGAATGCCGGGCCGGTCGCCCCCCACAGAGCGTTCCAGCCGGCGAAGACGACACCGAACGCGACCGCGATCACCGCGGCCACGATGATGTCGACTGTGCGCCAGCGGGTGCTGGGTGGTGCGGTGCCCGAGTTGCCGTCACTGGACGAGGCGATGTCGTTCGCCATCGAAGTGCCCTCCCTGCGCGAGCCGCGGGAACGAGGGCGAAGCGTGAGGTGCCGGTACGGCGAACACACCAACGCACCCGCTCGACCGTGATCGAGACAGGTGCGCCGCACGTCGTCGTGACGGACAGACCGACTTCCTGCGCTGGAATTACCCAGATCAGGTTCGAGGGTCTGCGGGTCTGCCACCGTGGTGGACCCCGCACTCTCAGCGCTTCCGCGCTCCCCTGTCGTCTGCTGTTGTTGGACTGCTGCTGGGTGAACTGTTGGTGCCTGAACGGATGTTGCCTGAACGCTGCGTACTGAAGCTTCGCAGCGACACTAACACGCACGCCGGGGCGGCACCGGCCCGCCGATCACGGTCTGGACCCTGCCCTCGATCCGAACCCATGTTGATCTTGAATCCGTCGCAGCTGCGTGACTTGAAGCCACGAGCGGTCCGGGTGGCCGCTGCGGCTCAGACGCCGAACGGCGTGTGGGCGAGCGCCTCCACCGCGGCGTCGGATCCGCCGATCTCGACCCGGGCGACCGCCTTGCGCCCGAACATGTAAAGCGTGATCTCGCTCGGCTGGCCCGACACGACGGCGGTTGGCTCGCCGTTACGGACGCGTACGGTCGTCCCATCGGGGCGCGCGACCAGGACCCCGACCGCGGCCCGGCGGAACAGGAACCTCCCCGCCCTCGTGACACGCCGCCAGAGCAGGTCCTCCAGATCCGCCGGCAACTCCCGTGGCGACCAGTCCGTCTGTGCCCGGCGGACGTCCTCGTGATGGACGAAGAACTCCATCGTGTTGGCGGCCTCGTCGAGGGCGGCGACCCGGCTCGGCGACCACCGCGGGGGATTCCGGAACTGGTCGACCAGCCCGGTGTAACCGACCCGGGCGATCAGGCCGTCCATGGTGGCGCGGGTATGCCGAGACAGTGGACCGATCAGGATGCCGGCCGCGCCGAGTAGGTCGCCCTCGCGGACCACCAAGTGGGCCACCAGGTCAGAGGTCGTCCATCCCGCGCACAGAGTCGGCGCGTCAGGACCCACCGCGTCGAGCAGATCGGCGATTGCGTGGCGTTCGGCCCGGGCGTGATCAGTCATGGTCTCGATCGTAGGCCGGGCCGCTCGTCAACCGCCACGGAGCGGCCCGGCGGCACGAGGTCAGCCGCCCTCCCGACCGAGCAACTCGATCTCGGTCAAGGAGATCGTCTCGGCGGTGGCCGCCGTCACCTGAATCTCGTACCAGCTGTAGGCGCCCGGCGTCGCGATCTTGAACGGGCGGGTCTGCCGGCGCCAACGGAACTCCTCACCGTCGCGCTCATCCAGAACGGTCCAGTGCTCGCCATCCCGCGAACCCCTGACCACCCAGCCGCTCGGGTCACCCGCCGCTGGCCCAGATGTGAGGGTGTAGAACTCGACCTGCCGCGCGGTGTCAACGCGGTATCGCACCGCGGGGGTCGCCGAGCCGAAGGCCACCGCGGTCGCGGAGGTGTTGTCGAACAACGCGGCCGCGTCGACGTCCTCCTCGCTCGCGGAGGCCGTGCCGCGCCCAGGGCCGGTGACGTCCTCGAGCGGGCGGGGTGGTGCCTCGCCGGCCGTGAGAGACGGTGGCGCGGCGTCGGATCCGGTACCCCACGTAGAGGGCTCCGGTCCCATCGCGAACTCGAGTACGCCGCCGCGGGCCAGCAGGTCGTGGGGGAGGTAGGTCTTGTCGTACGCCTCGCCGTTGATGGTCAGGCCCTGGACGTAGAGGTTCTCGGCACGGTTGGTCGGTGCGTTGATGATCAGGTCCCGGCCGTTCTCCAGGTGGATCGTCGCCTTGGTGAACAGCGGTGCACCGATCACATAGACCGGCCGGCCCATCTGCAGCGGATAGAAGCCGAGGGCGCTGAAGATCTGCCACGCCGACATCTCGCCGTTGTCCTCGTCGCCGGGATAACCCTGGCCGATCTCGCTGCCGAGATAGAGCCGGGCCAGCACCTCGCGGACCTTCTCCTGCGTCCTGGCGGGCTGCCCGGCGTAGGCGTACATGTAGCTGATGTGGTGGGCCGGCTGGTTACTGTGGCCGTACATCCCCATCCGGACGTCGCGAGCCTCGATCATCTCGTGGATCACGATGCCGTAGGAGCCCTTGAACTCCTCCTCGCCGGTTTCGGGTGTTGCGAAGAAATCGTCCAGTTTCCTGGCGAGTTCCTGCTTTCCGCCGTACAGGTTGGCCAGGCCCTGCCCGTCGTGGGGGACGTGGAACGCCATGTTCCAGGCGTTCGTCTCGGTGTAGTCGAATCCCCACACCCGCGGGTCGAACTCCTCCGGTGAGAGCCGGCGGCTGCCATCGGCATGCCGTCCCTGGAAGAAACCGACCGAAGAATCGAAGAGGTGGACGTAGCCGAGCGCGCGGCTCCGGAAGTATTCGTACTCCTCTGAGTACCTCCTGCGGGCGTCCTCGGACTCGGCGCGGGCGGCGAGTTCCTTCGCCATCAGGGCGATACCGAAGTCATTGATGTAGCCGTCCATCGACCACGACATCGCTTCGTCGGTGGCCTCCTCGGCGGTGTAGCCAAGGAAGGGTGCGCTGTCGAATCCCTTCCGGCCGACGTTCAGATGTGGTGGGTTGACGGTGGCATTCTTGAGTGCGGCGTCGTACGCCTTCGGGGCGTCGAAACCCGTTATTCCCTTGAGGAACGCATCAGCGAACGCGACGTCCGAGCTGGTTCCGACCATGCAGTCGGCGTATCCGGGGGAGGACCAGCGGGCGATCCAGCCGCCGTCGTCGTACTGCCGCAGGAACCCCTCGATCAGCTCGCCCGCCATCCGCGGGGTGAGCAGGGCGTACGCCGGCCAGGTGGTGCGGTAGGTGTCCCAGAACCCGTTGTTGACGTACGCCTTTCCGGGCACCACCTCCGCACCCGTCTGGGTCGTGGAGCTCTCCGGCGAGGTGGTGGCCGCCTGCACCGCGTGCATCCACACCGGAGCGTCGGTCGTGCCGGTGTTCTCGTGCGCGGCGTTGGGGTAGAGGAAGAGGCGGTACAGATTGGAATAGAGCGTGGCCAGTTGGTCCCGGCTCGCGCCTTCCACCTCGACGAGCGCGAGCTTCGCGTCCCATTCCCGCTGCGCGCGCTCGCGGATCGCCTCGAACGAATCGGTGGCCGGGACCTCCAGGTGGAGGTTCTTCTTCGCCTGCTCGACGCTGATGAGGGAGGTCGCGATCCGCATCGTGACCACCTTCGCCGCCGGATCAGAACCCGACGTGTCGAAGCGAAGGTAGCCCGCCGCCTCCTCCCGATCGTCAACGCCTGAAGGGCATCCGCTCGCCAGCACCGGCCGGTCGAACTCCGCGTAGACAAACATCCGGCCGGCTCCGGACGCGCGTTCCCCACCCACGTCGGTGAAGCCGCTGACCACGCCCTGCTCGACGTCGACTGTCAACCCGGCATTGGCATCGACATTGTCGAAGAGCAGCGTCGACGCCTCGCCCGGGAAGGTGAACCTGAGGATCGCGGCATGGTCGGCCGGAGCGATCTCGGTACGGATGCCGTTGTCGAAGGTCACCGAGTAGTAGTGAGGACGCGCGATCTCGTTGTCGTGCTGGAAAGCGAGCGCACGGGTGGCGCGACCGGCATCGGGCACGCCAGGCCCCGCGTCGACCGACGGCATCACCTGGAAGGTGTGGCGGTCACCCATCCACGGGCTCGGTTGGTGGCTCAGTGCGAATGCCTGGAGTTCGGGACGATTGTCGGCATTGTTGGCGCGCTGGTATTCGTACAACCATCGCACCGTGCCCGCGTCGGTCACCGGCGTCCAGAAGTTGAAGCCGTGGGGCACCGCCGTCGCCGGGATGTTGTTGCCGCGGGAGAACCCGCCGGTCGAATTGGTGCCCCGGGTCGTGACCACGTAGTCGGACGGCCGGGAAGAAACATCCTCGACCGTCTGGCGTCCGATCCGGATGTCATCGATCCAACCCCGGAAGGTCGCGGGCCCCGCCGGGTTGTCGTAGCCGAGGAGGATGTGGCGAATCGTCTTGCCCGCGGCGACCGAGCCGACCAGCGCGCGCTTGGCATTCCACTGGTCGGCGTAGAGCGTCTTGGACTCACCCTGCCCGCGCGGCGTCAACGGTGCGCCGTGGTGGTCGAGCACGCCGAGGTCGCTGAGGTACGTGCCATCCGAGAAGGCCAGGTCGACCGCGACGAAGGTCGCCGGATAGCGAAGGTCGCCGGGGCCGAACTCGGGAAAGATGACGTACGAGAGTTCGGTGTCGGAAGCGACCTCGATGTCGACGTCGAACACCGTGGTGGACCCATACGCTCGGCCGGTCGCGGTGTGGTGACCCGCGAACCACAACGCGCGGGTGCCGGTGAAGCCCGCACCCGGCTTGGCCGTCGGCGAGTGCGTGGGGCCGCTGTCGACTCCGCATGCCAGGCCCGCGACGGCGGGATCAGGCGAGCCGTCCGGCTGATACTCGACTCCGGAGGTCCTGGCGTCGGCCGCGTTCCCCACCGTGCTGGTCAGGCGGGGCGCCGGATCACCGCTCTCGAACGACGAGAAGAAGTCGGGGGACTCGGCGGGCCGTCCTGTGACTGACGGCGTGGAGGAGCCGCGGGTGCCAGCGTTCGTGGTGCTCGGAGTCGCCATGAGCGATCAGCCTGCCACGCTCACAGGGGTACTCCTCAGCCGGCCCGTTCGTGCCCGGCGGCCGGATCGTTGAGGTCACGCTGGAGCAGCAGGGTGTCAATCCATCGGTCGTGTTTGTAGCCGACCGCCTTCAGGCGTCCCGCCTCCTCGAAGCCGAACGCCCGATGCAACGCGACCGAGGCGGGGTCTCCGGAATCGGCCACCACCGCGACGACCTGGCGGGCGCCCGCCTCGGCGCACCTGGCGAGCAGCGCCGCCAGCAGGAGGCGCCCGATGCCCTTACCCGTCCAGGTCGGTGACAGGTAGATGGAGTCCTCGACGGTGTGGCGGTAGGCGGGTTTCGGGCGGTAGGCACTCGCGTAGGCGTAGCCCGCGATGGCGCCGTCGGCGTCAGCGACCAGGAACGGAAGCCCCGCGGTGCCAAGATCGTCGACCCGGCGCCGCCAGACCTCCACCGTCGGTGGCACCTCGTCGAACGTCGCGACGGTGGAGCGGACGTAGTGGGCGTAGATCTCGGCGACCTGCTCGATGTCGTCTACCTGGACCGATCGGACGCTGGGACGCTCGGGGGACATTACTGCTCCATGGTCACGGCGGCTTGGCGCGAGGCTCGTCAGCGAGCCAGGAAGTGCCAGCCCAACCAAGCCCAGCAGAAGAGTACGAGAATCCGGATGGCCCGGCCCTTCGTGACGTGGCGCAAGGTCTCGGTGAACCTCGCGTGGCGTTCCGGGCGGAGCCACGAGGCCGCCACCAGCGTGCCCGCGGCGAGGAACACCACCACGAACCCAAGAATCGTGATAATCCGGGTCGTCATAGCCGCACCAGCGATCGGCCGGCCCAGAACCACAGCAACCATCCGGTGAACCGCACCGGGCGGTACTCCAGGAACGGGTCGAACAGGGTCGAGAGGGTTGGGTGAGTGAAGCTCGGAGTCAGCGGCGACGGCTGGTGGAAGAACGCGTACGCCTCCCAGAGCAGCCCGACGGCGAGGAGGACGCCCCAGACGAGGGTGCTGCGACGTAGAGGGTGGGGAACGCGTGCCGCATCTGGGCCCGTCAACCGACCGACCGGACGGCGGAACGCGAGCATGGTCACGATCCCGGCAATCATGAGGATGACGATCGTGGGCGGCCAGGTCTGAGCACGCAGACCGGAGCCGACCCAGGCGAGCAGCACCAGGGACGCGGCACCCAGAACCCGCACCCAGGTGAGTGGTTGTCGCTGACTTGCCGTCGACTCAACGGTCACTGTGCCATCATCTCCCGCCGCCCCCGTTTCCGTCGCATCGCCCAAGCGCGCTGGCGGGCACGATGCCAAGCGTGCGGCCGGCGCGGAATGATCACGTAAACGTGGCGAGTACCCGCCTCACATGGCATCAATGCCCCGCATCGTCAGTAATGACCACGTATACGTGATCATTCCGTCCTGTCCAGTCGACCTGCGTAGTGTGTGACCACCCGAGGTACCCGAGTCGGACCGCCGTTAACCGGACCCGGAAGAATGGCCCGCATGCCCAGTGCCAGCAGCGGGCTCGACCCCGAGATCGCCGCGCGCCTCAAGCGAGACGCGCAGGGGCTGGTCGCCGCCGTCATCCAGCAGTACGACACCGGCGAGGTCCTCATGGTCGGCTGGATGGATGACGAGGCGCTTCATCGCACCCTCACCACGAGGCGCAGCACGTTCTGGAGCCGCAGCCGGCAGGCGTACTGGGTGAAGGGTGAGACCTCCGGTCACCACCAGTGGGTGAAGGAGGTACACCTGGACTGCGACGGCGACGCGTTGCTGGTGAAGGTCGACCAGGTGGGGCCGGCATGCCACACCGGCGACCACACCTGCTTCGACGCCGGCCAACTGGCGATGCCCGCTGGCTCGCAGGGTGCTGACGCGCCACAGGAACAACGTGCCGACGCGCCGGGTGAAGGGGACACAGGCCAGTGACACTGCTCGGGACGACGAGCCCAGACCTCGCGACGTTCCGCGAGCTGGCGCCAGGGCGCCGGGTGATCCCGGTGACCCGCAAGCTGCTCGCTGACGCCGAGACGCCGCTCGGTGTCTACGCCAAGCTGGCCCGCGACGAGCCCGGCACGTTCCTTCTCGAGTCCGGCGAACACGGCGGGGTGTGGGGGAGGTTCTCCTTCGTCGGCGTCCACTCGGCCGCCACACTGACCGAACGCGACGGGGTGGCGCACTGGCTCGGTGCACCGCCGGTTGGACTCCCGGACGGCGGAGACCCGCTGGAAGCGGTACGGGAGACGATCGCGCGCCTGCGGACGCCGCGCCTACCCGATCTTCCGCCGCTGACCGGTGGTCTGGTCGGCTACATCGGGTACGACGCCGTACGCCGGCTCGAGCGCCTGCCCGAGCTGGCCGAAGACGATCTCCAGCTCCCCGAACTCACGCTCATGCTGGCGACGGACCTCGCGGTGTTCGACCACGTGGACGGCACGCTGCTCCTCATCGCCAACGCCGTCAACTGGGACGACAGCGGCGAACGCGTCGACCAGGCCTGGACTGACGCGGTCGAACGCCTGGACGCGATGACCAAGGCGCTTGCCCAGCCGACTCCGTCGTTCGTCGCCGCCGCCGACCTGCAGGCTGACCCGGCGTACGAGCGTCGGCGTACCCCAGCCCAGCACATGGCCGCGGTGGAGCGGGCCAAGGAGGAGATCCGCGCCGGGGAGGCGTTCCAGGTCGTGGTGTCGCAGCGGTTCGAACGCCGCACCACGGCTCGGGCCTTCGACATCTACCGCGTGCTGAGGTTCTCCAACCCCTCGCCGTACATGTATCTCCTACGGCTCGGCGACTTCGACATCGTGGGTTCGAGCCCGGAGGCGCTCGTCACGGTCACGGGCGATCGGGCGATGACCCATCCGATCGCCGGCACCCGCCCGCGCGGCGCCACCCCGGAGGCTGACCACGCCCTGGCGGAGGAGCTGCTCGCCGACGAGAAGGAACGCGCCGAGCACCTGATGCTGGTCGACCTCGGCCGTAACGACCTGGGCCGGGTCTGCACGCCCGGGACCGTCGAGGTGGTCGACTTCATGACCGTACGCCGGTACAGCCACGTGATGCACCTGGAGTCGACCGTGGTGGGCCGGCTGGCGCCGGAGCGGACGGCGTTCGACGCACTGTGCGCGTGCTTCCCGGCCGGCACTCTCTCGGGTGCGCCGAAGCCGCGGGCGATGGAGATCATCGAGGAACTCGAACCCACCCGGCGCGGGTTGTATGGCGGTGTGGTCGGTTACCTCGACTTCGCCGGCGACCTGGACGCGGCGATCGCCATCCGTACCGCCCTGCTGCGCGACGGTGTCGCGTACGTCCAGGCTGGGGGAGGGATCGTGGCCGACTCCGACCCGCCGGCTGAGGACGCCGAGACCCGCAACAAGGCGGCTGCCGCGCTACGGGCCGTCGCGATCGCGGAGACGTTCACGCAGCCATGACGACCCGCCGGGAAGTGTTCACAGCCCTGGGACTCGTTCTCCTCGGGGCGGCTCTGGTGCTGCTCGCCGCGAGCCGGACCTGGCTGTCCGCGTCATCGGTGATCCCCGACTTTCCGGTGGCTCGGGTCCACGTGAGCGGCGGCGAGGCGTCCCCGCTCACCCGGGCGTTGGGTTACGTCGCACTGGCCGGGGTGGTGGCTCTGCTCGCGACCCGGCGATGGGGACGCCAGCTTGTCGGAGGGCTGCTCGCCCTGACCGGAGCCGGGGTGGTGGTGGCCGGAGCGATCTTCTGGTCGCTCGACCGCCTGATCGCCGAGTCGGCGCTGGAGCGGGTGATGCACGACCCGAGCCTCAGCGTGTACGCCAAGGACGTCGCGACGACCGGCTGGCCCATCGTCGCCATGATCGGCGGACTGCTCGTCGCGGTGGGCGGGGTCCTCGCGTTGCTACGCGGGCGACGCTGGCCGGTGATGGGCTCGCGGTACGACGCGCCGGGCGTCCGCCGCCGTACCGACACTGACCCGTGGGCCGCGCTCGACCGTGGTGAGGATCCCACGGTCCAGGACTGATCACCCGACCCTGCTGTGGCGCGGCCCGATGGTGGCGCGACAATAGGCGTCGGACCGGAAGGAGAGGCTTTCGCATGGCGAACAACCAAGGCGGCGGGTCGGCACACACCGTTCACCACGGTCACGGGAACAGCCCCGCTGCATGGACGGCGGTGGCCATCATTCTCGTCGGTTCCGTGATCGCCGGTGTGGCCGTTGTGCTCGCGACGTGGTGGCTCTTCTTCGTCGCCGCCATCGGGATTCCCATCATCGGGCTGATCGTCGGCAAGATCATGGTCGGCATGGGTCTTGGCAACACTCCGGTGCAGGGCCACAGCCGCGCCGAGTTGGACGCGGCCGCGGCGAAGACGTCGCAGGAGAGCGTCGAAGCGTCCTGAGGTCCCGCGCCTTGTCGCGAAAATGATCAACGGTCCTGAAATGAGGCCAGGCCCGCTGCCGGTGTCCGAATCAGCCGCCGTTGATCAACTATTGCCCGCTGCGTCTCATGATCACGATCATGATCACCGGACGGACTCGAGGATGCTGGTCAGCAGTCCACGGCCGATCTCGTCCACCGACCTGGCCTGGTTGGTGAGGACGACGACACCAGCGCGGGCCTCACGAGCGACCGCGAGGTAGGCGCGGTAACCGGGCAGCGCACCGTTGTGCCAGGCATACTCAGCTCCCAACCCCGGAACGCGGTCGAGATGCCACAGCAGCCCGATCCGGTGCCCGTCGGGACCGTTGAAGTGGCATCGTGTCGCAAGCCCCGCCGCGGCGGTGAGTTCGGCGGGCGCGTCGCCCAGGTACGCACGGAGGAATCCGACCAGGGAGGCGACCGAACCATAGAACCCGCCCGACGGTGCACCGGTCGGAAAGGTCGGAGTGTGTGTCGGCGCTCCTTCCTCGTCGTGGCCCGGTGCCAGCCGCGCCTGTTGTGCCCGGTCAAGGGTGAGGACCACATCAGTGAGGCCGAGCGGCTGCGCGATCCGTTCCTGGATGAGAGCGTCGTAGCTTCGGCCGGCCCGCGTCGCGAGCATCGTGCCGAGGATGGCCGGGCCGAGGTTGGAGTACTCCTGGACCTCACCGGGCCTCGTCAACAACGACATCTGTTCCACTTCCGCGGCCATCGCCTCGACGCTCTCCCCGGCGGCAGGATTTGTCGTACCCCTGGGCAGTCCGGACGTGTGCGTCGCGAGGTGCTCGACGAGGACCCGCGCCCCGTCCTCGTACGCCGGAACCCTGAACCAACCAGGTAGGTGGCGGTCCACCGGATCGTCGAGCGCGACCTCGTGCCGGAGGGCCGCGACCGCGAGGGCCGTGCCGGAGAAGACCTTCGACAGCGAGGCGATCCGGAAGATCGTGCGGGCGTCTGGAGGTGGGCCGGTCCGGCCGGTCGAGCCGCCGCCGGCAGTGCTCACCCGGTCGTCGAGAACGGCGCCCGCGACCAGACCGAGGTAGCCACTCTGGACCGCGCTGGCGACGTGGGCACGGACGATCTCGCTCAGCTTCCGCACGGTCACACCGACCCCCTCGCATCCGCGGTGGACGGTGCCGCCGCAGCGGCACACGGATCGGTCGGGAGGTACGCCGCGAAGTGGTGGGCGACGGCGGTCGCGATCTCCTCAGCGTCATGTGAGCCGTCGACCTCGAGCACCCGGATGCCGAGCCGGCGCGCCGAGCCTACGGCGTCCTCGGCGATGATCCGGTCACGCGCGATCCGGTTGCGTTGCCCGCGTTCGGGATCGCTCAGTGGGGCGCTGAGTGCCTGTGCCCGGGGGAGCGTGGCCAGTTGGTACGCCCGGAACTCCTCCGTCGGCACCATGACGAGCATCCGATCCGGTGAATCGAGTAGGGGCGCCACGAGTTCGGGTCGAAGTCCCCACCCCTCGGCGACGACTGGTCGCCCAGAGACCAGACCGCGCAGGTCGTCCAGCGTCCACTCGAAGCGTTCCGAAAATCCGTCAAGGACCTCGTGCGCCATCTCCTCAGGAGAATGGCGTACCCACATCGATTCCGGGTCGGGTTCTTTCCACGCCTCCCCGCGTCGCACGTGGCGAGCGATGAGACGGTCGTAGTGGCCACGCGCGTCGTGGTAGTCGTAGTGGTACGCCGTCACTCCGTGGCGTCTCGCGAGAATGCGGGCGATCGTTGACTTGCCCGCCCATTGTGCGCCGCCGATCCAGAGTGTGGTGCCGATGGTGCCGAACGGATCCCAGGTCATGGTGGTCGATTGTGCGGGCGTACGACCAGAAATTGCAGTCTTGTTCTGGACCCCCGCAACCTGATTAATTGGAAGAGCGGGCGGATTTGGAGCCTTCCCTCAACCGACTGGGTGGTTCCGGCCCCCTCGGGCTTCGCCCGTTGGGCCCACCCCCACCTCAAGCACTCCACACCATGGACTGCTGGTGCAGCCGGACGCCGTCGTACCTCAACCCTGGCACCAGCGGGGTCGGGCCGTGTTTCACGAAACCCATGCGTTCGAAGAACTTCACGGCACGGGTGTTCTCCCGCAGGGTCTGCAGGTAACACCCGGGTGAGCCGGCTTCTCTGAGCCGGGCGAACCACCCCTTCATCAAGCTGTCGGCAGCGCCTGTACCTCTCGCCTCGGGCGCGACGTTGATGTGCAGGTGCGCGGGCCACCGAGGATCGTCGAACTCGCCGGCGATTGGCTGCCGCCGCAGCGCTGCCCCGGCCAGGTCGATCATGCTCCGGGCGAAGAAGGCCGCCGGCCTCCGTTGAAGGGTCAGCCGGTGTTTCCTGATTGCCTTCGCCATGCGTTCGCTCTCACTGGGAAGCGTCGAGCTGTCGACGCAGCCGGTCAGATAGCCGACCAGCGCTCCGTCGACGACGGCGAGGAAGAGCGAATGGGGTTCGAGGTCCATGTACGGGTCGAGATAGACCGCCGCCTCAGACTCCGCGTGGCCCCACAACGAAGCGGATGGAGAGCCCTCGCCAGCACGACCGAACAGCTCGCGCAGCTCGGCCCGGTCGGATTCTTCGAATGTACGGATGTCCATCACATCTGGCCCATTTCCTACATACCTCCGTCGGGGGGACCCGCACAGTCTTCCAGCCGTCCGGCCAGGACCGACCTTCGACCTGTCGGACCTGCCAGCTCGCGGACGGAGATTCCAGATCAGCTTTAGCCGGTGGTCGCGGTCCGGCACCAGGCGGCGAGGGCCTCCACGTCGACCGGCCCGGTGGTGTCGACCCGGCGTACCGGCCCAAGCTCCAGCGGCTCGGCGTGCCCGACCATCTGGTCGTGCTCGTCCTCGGAGATCAGGGTGCCGTGGATCGGGTGCGAACTCGGCCACCGCGCGATGAAGCGTTCGCGGGCTACCTCTGCGGGTACGTCGCACCACACCTCGACGATGCGGTCGACGCCGGCGCGCGCGAGGCCAGCGACGACGAACTTACGTACGTCCGCTCGCCAGGAGCTCTCGAGCACGGCACCGCACGGAGCGAAGCGCAGCAACGACCACATGGTCTCGCTGGCCGCTCGCCCGAGCGCGGCGTTCCAGGCCCGCTGGGGCCGGTCGTCCGGGGAGTCAGAGCCGAGGCAGTCGGCGTGGGTCTCCTTGATGACGTCCTTACTGAACAACGGCAGTCCAAGCGCCCGCGACAGCGGCGGCGCGAGCGTCGACTTTCCCGCCGCGGGTAGACCGTTGACCAGGACGACGAGACGACTGTCAGCCATGATTGGGCAGGCTACGCGAACGGCGCGGCTTGGTCCGGACGCCCCGAGTTCCGGCCGGCGCGCCGGAGAATGGGTCGCATCAGAGGTCGCGCGACCTCATAGTCGGGACCGGCCGAAGGAGCGTGCGCGTGCGCCTGGACCCCCTTGACGAACGAATCGTCGCCCTGCTGCTCGAGGACGGGCGGGCGAGCTTCGCCGACATCGGCGCGAAGATCGGCCTGTCGGCACCCGCGGTGAAGCGGCGCGTCGACCGGCTCCGTCAGGTCGGAGCGATTACCGGGTTCACCGCCAAGGTCGACCCGCGGGCGCTGGGTTGGACCACCGAGGCGTACGTCGAGTTGTACTGCCAGGGCAAGACGTCACCCGCGACGATCCGGGATGGCGTCGCGCGGTTCCCCGAGGTCGTGTCCGCGTGCACCCTCACTGGCGAGGCCGACGCGCTGGTGCACGTCCTGGCCGCCGACATCCACCACTTCGAGGAGGTGCTGGAACGCATGAACGCCGAGCCTTACGTCGCCCGCACCAAGAGCGTGCTCGTGCTCTCCCGGCTCCTGGAGCGCCCTGGCCTCACCGCCACGACCTGACACCGCCACGACCTGAAACCCTGCCGGTCGGACGTACGCAAAGAGGCCCGAAGTCAGGTTTGAACGCCGCGACGCAACGATCAGCTTGATCCGGACTCAACCACGCAACGATTCGCCGCCACAACGCAGGTTCTGCGCATTGGATGACCGCTCCGGTGCTCCATACGCTCGTGGTGCAGCAGTCACCACGCCCGTGCGGAGGGTTCGATGAACGCGCAGACCGCTACCCGGCGGCACTACCTGATGTGCCGGCCGACGTACTTCACCGTGGCGTACGCCATCAACCCGTGGATGCATCCCGACGACGAGGCCGTCGACACCGAGCGCGCGCTCGCCCAGTGGGAGGCGCTCCGGCGTACCTACCTCGACCTCGGCCACGACGTCAGCCTGATCGAGCCGGCGCCGGGGCTGCCCGACATGGTGTTCGCCGCCAACGGAGCCGTCGTCGTGGACGGCCTCGCGTTCGGGTCGAGGTTCCGGCACATCGAACGCCTGCCCGAGGCGGTGCGCTACCTCGAGTGGTTCAAGGCCCACGGTGTCGAGCACGGCGTCCGGGACGCGTACCTGCCGCTCGGGATCGCCGAGGGCGAGGGTGACTTCCTCACGACGTCGACCCGGATCCTCGCCGGCACCGGCTTCCGTACCGAGCCGGGGGCGCACCGCGAGCTGGAGGAGTACGTCGACCGCGAGGTGGTGTCGCTGACCCTGGTCGACCCGCGGCTCTATCACCTCGACACCGCGCTCGCGGTGCTCGACGAGGAGACCATCGCCTACTACCCGGCAGCGTTCGCGCCGGAAAGCCAGCGGCTGTTGGCGACGCTGTATCCGGATGCGATCCACGCCAGCGAGGAAGATGCCATGGTGCTCGGCCTGAACGCCGTATCCGATGGACGGAACGTCGTCCTTCCCGTCCAGGCGGCGGGCCTGGCCCGGCAGCTCGAGGCGCGCGGATTCGAGGCCGTTCCGGTGGACGTGTCGGAGTTCCGCAAGTCCGGAGGCGGGCCGAAATGCTGCACCCTGGAGATCCGCGTGGGCGGCGGTCCTGAGCGTGGGAGCCAGCCATGATGATCGACGACATGACATCCGCCTCTGGGCGGCACATCGGCCTCGCCGAGCGCTTCGCTGCGCACAACTACCACCCGCTGCCCGTCGTGGTCGCCGAGGCCGAGGGGTCCTGGGTGACCGACGTCGACGGCCGGCGCTACCTGGACTGCCTGGCCGGCTACTCCGCCCTCAACTTCGGCCACCGGCATCCCCAGCTGCTGGCCGCGGCGAGGGCCCAGCTGGACCGGCTGACGCTGTCGAGTCGGGCGTTCCACCACGACCAGTTCGGACCCTTCTGCGCGGAGCTCGCGGCCCTCGCGGGCACGGCGGGGATGGGGCCCGACCCGATGGTGCTCCCGATGAACACCGGCTCCGAAGCCGTCGAGACCGCCCTGAAGGTGGCCCGCAAGTGGGGCTACGAGGTGAAGGGCGTCCCCGACGGTCAGGCGACCATCATCGTGGCGACCGGAAACTTCCACGGCCGCACGATCAGCATCGTGAGCTTCTCCGACGACCCCGACGCGCACGACCACTTCGGGCCCTACACCCCAGGGTTCCGGATCGTGCCGTACGGCGATGCGAAGGCGGTCGCGGACGCGATCGACGACACGACGGTCGCGGTTCTGCTCGAACCCATCCAAGGTGAGGCCGGCGTGATCGTGCCGCCGGAGGGATATCTCGCCGAGGTCCGCCGCGTGTGTACGCAGCGGAACGTGCTGTTCCTCGCCGACGAGATCCAGTCGGGTCTCGGGCGGACCGGCGCGACCTTCGCGTGCGAGCATGCCGGCGTCGTTCCAGACCTCTTCATCCTGGGCAAGGCACTCGGCGGCGGGATCGTGCCCGTGTCCGCGGTCGTGGGAGGCGCGGAGGTGCTCGGTGTCATCCGGCCCGGCCAGCACGGCAGCACCTTCGGCGGAAACCCGCTGGCCTGCGCGGTCGGGCGGGCCGTCATCGCCTTGCTGAACGAAGGAACGTACCAAGCGCGGGGCCGCGAGCTCGGCGTACTCCTGCACGAGCGCCTGCGGGGCCTTGTCGGTCAGGGGCTGGTGAGCGTGCGCGGAGTCGGGTTGTGGGCGGGCCTCGACGTCGACCCCGCGCTCGGAACCGGCCGCGACATCTGCGCCGGCCTGGCGGATCGGGGGGTTCTGGCCAAGGACACCCATGGTTCGACGATCCGGCTCGCGCCACCGCTCGTGACCGAGCCGGCCGACCTCGACTGGGCGGTCGACCAGCTCGCGGACGTTCTGCGTACCCGCTAGGACGCAGGCACGCTCAATGATCACGTATACGTGGTCATTGCCTGCCTCACGCGGCATCCACGCCATGCAAGGCGGGTAATGACCACGTATACGTGATCATTGAGGGGTCTCGCGCGGGGCATCTTCGCACAGATATGGGTCGGGGGCACCCTTGTACGGCGCTATTGGCCAAGGGTGCCCCCGACCCATATCTATGCGGCGGCCTGGTGTGGCCAGTGATCTTGTACCCGGCATAGCCGTCCTCGACAATCGGTGCACCCAAAGCGCCTTGTACACAAGGGAAGCGCGCTTACCAAGTCGAGGTGATGGCATTGAGTCGTGGATCCGTCCGCCGTCCGCGCAGGCGCGCGTTCCTGGCGGGTGTGGGAGCGGCGCTGGCCGCGTCGACGATCGACCTCCCGACCGCGCACGCGGCGACGGGAGCCAGCGGTATCAGCTGGCCGCAAGGCCAGGCCCTCCCGCGGTTCGCCGCACCGAAATCGCTCGACGTCACAGACATCGTCCCGTTGTCAGGTGACGAGAAACTCCTGCTGGGAACGCTTCAGGGCCTTGTCAACCGCACCCTGCCGCGCGTCTACCTCATCGGTGACGACGCGGCCAACGGCGAAGGTCGCCTGACCTGGTTGCGTGACCTGAAGGTGCCGTACGCCATGGTGAACGACGCCTGGTCGCTGGTCGCGAAGTATCGCTCGGTGATCCGGGGCAGCATCGTCTTCGATCCCGCGGTGCCCGACTCCATCAATGTCGCCACCACCCTCGCCGGCCTGAAGGACGGCGTCGTGGCCAGCCCCGGGTTGGCGGACAAGCTCACGCAGGAGCACGGCGTCCCTGTCATCGAGGACCTCCGCGGGCGCTTCGCCAGCCGGATCGAGGCGTACCAGTGGGAGTTCGAACACCTCTGGCCGCAGACCACGCATCGCATGCTGATCGGGCTTCCACCGCAGAAGGACGTCAGCCTCCCGCCGGGCGTTCCTCCCAACTACACGACGCTCGCCCGGGCCAGTACCCACCTTCATGACGCCTCCAACCGGAAGGTCTACGAGTTCGACCTGAAGGACCACCTGGGCGGCGAAGGGGTCTGGGTGAGGTTCGACGACGCCTTCACCAACGACGGTTGGGGTCCGGCGGTCCACGAGGTCGTCGTCCGCGCCGACGGTCAGGTGCTCGCGCAGTTCGTGCCCGGCACCGAGGCCGAGGATCCGTACCTCTTCGACACCGGCAACTCCCAGACCAGCCTGGGTCCGCCGTTGCACCGCTTCGCCGACGGCAACCGCTACTTCGTCTACCAGTTCAACCCGCCGGCCGGCACGCGGGCGCTCACGCTGTCGGTGGAGATGTGGAACGAGTACGTCGTCTCCGTCAGCAGGACCGAGCCGCGCCGGCCGGGCAAGGTGGGGTACGCCTACCTGCGCGACTACGCCGTGGCCAACCGCGCCATGACGTTCTGGCTCGACCCGAACGTCGCGGAGGAGCGGGCGTTGTTCGAGCGGATCATGAGCGAGGTCCAGCCGAACACGCCGTACCTCGGATGGTTCGCCCAGGACATCGCGGGGGAGTTCGGCGGCACCGAGCTTTGCTCGCGACACGGCGTGTATGTCCTCGCGGCGGACTGGTTCGAGAACATGAGCGTGCACTCAGGTGCGCAGGCTCCCATCCTCGACGGCCAGGGGGCCGCGCCCAGGGTGCCGCTGGAGAACAAGATCTACGTCACCTTCACGATGTCGGAAGGCGACAACCTGCAGTACAACGAACACCGGCTGCGGATTCTCTGGGACAACCCGGGTCGTGGAAGCGTTCCCATCAACTGGACCACGTCGCCACTGCTCAAGGACGCCGCGCCCAACTTCCTCAGCTATTTCCAGAAGACCGCGACCCGTAACGACCTTCTGATCGCCGGGCCGTCCGGTGCGGGCTACATCTACCCGAACCCCTGGCCTGACGAGACGTTCAACACCTTCACAAGGTCGAGCCGGAAGTACATGGACGCCACCGGCATGGACATCGTCTATGTCCTGAACCGCATCGACGGCCGGGACGTGGATCTGTCGGAGTCCAAGGCGAAGGCGTACGTCGACGACGTCGCGCCGCGCGGGTTGTTCCTCAACTGGGGTGGCACCAGCGTCACCAAGCTTCTGCCCGGAGGCACGCCGTTGTCCACGATCCGCGGCGTCGGCGCCACGGACGAGGCCCAGCGGGCGCTCGCGGACGCGACGGCCGGTTGGGACGGGAAGTCACCGAGGTTCGTCGCCCTCGGAATCCTCTCGTGGAGCATGACTCCGCAGGACCTCCAGCAACTCGCCGCGTCGTTGGGCGCGGAGTACAAGGTGGTCCGCGGCGATCAGTACTTCGACCTGGTGAAGCGGGCCATGCGCTGAGCCGTCCCGCGCGGTAGCGAGCCAATGCCGCGCTGAGAGGTCGCGAACTGTTGACCGGAAGGCCATCGGACCACCAGTTCGCGACCTCTCGACGTACGTCGCTAGACGTGGAGGGCCGTGAACGGCGGCCAGGGCAGGTTGCGGATCACCATGAACGCCAGGGCCATCACGATGAGCGCGGCCGGCAGGATCCGGCGGGCTCGGGGGCGCAGCCGTGGTCGAGGAAGCCAGGCCAGCCCGAGTCGCTGGAGCACCCAACTCGTCCACAGGTACGCGACGACGAGAACGCCGACGAGGACAGGTGCGTTGAAGTGGAGGGCGCCGAGGACGTCCCCGTGGAGCAGTGCGGCCGCCATGCGGGTGCTGCCACAGAACGGGCAGTCCAGGCCGGTCGTCGCGCGTAACAAACAGGGAATGCCGAACTCACCACCCGTCGCGGCGTAGAGGCCGGCCAACGCCAGACCGCCAACACCGATGGCGGCGACTCCCGCAAGGGTGTGGTCGGGGGGTGTCGGCGACGCGTTCCGGGTCCGCGACGCCAGGGAATTCCACACCTCTTAACCGTAACCGTTTGGCCTCCCTACTCAGAAGTCAGCAAATCTCACCGGGTGCGTTGAGGTGGTACTTCGCCGTAGCGGAAACGTCAAACGCGCGCCCGACTCGCCGTACGTACTGGTTCCCATTCCGCCGGATTGGTCGCTAGCCTGCACGGGTTCATTGACCTCCGAGAATGGAGCAGGTTGTGACTACGCCGACCCCGCCTTCGGGCTCTGACCCGCAGGAGCAGGGACAGTCGTCGGGCCACGGCGGGCAGCAGCCCTACGGCTCGGGTCAGTACGGCCAGCAGTCGCCGTACGGCCAGCCAGAGCAGTACGGCCAGGGCCAGCCGGGCCAGCACGCCCAGCAGTCCCCCTACTCCCAGGGGGAGCAGTCACCGTACGGCCAGAGCCAGCCGCAGTACGGGCAGGAGCAGTACGGCCAGCAGCCGCAGTACGGGCAGGAGCAGTACGGTCAGCAGCCGCAGTATGGCCAGGGTCAGCCGGGCCAGTACGGCCAGGGCCAGCCTGGACAGGGCCAGCCTGGACAGGGCCAGCCTGGACAGGGCCAGCCTGGACAGTACGGCCAGGCGTACCCGCAGCAGGACCAGCCGTACGCGCAGCCGGGACAGTACGCACAACAGGGGCAGGGGCAGTACGGCCAGCCCTACGGCCAGCCAGGACAGTACGGCCAGTACGCCCAGCAGTATGGCCAGCCGATCGCCGGTGCGCCGGTCACCAGGGAGCAACTCGGCACCTGGCTCCAGCGGGTCGGCGCCGCGTTGATCGACTACCTGGTCGTCGGTATCCCCGGCACGATCGCGAACTTCCTCAACAACCCGACAATGAACGGCGGTGGCGGCGGGATGGGCACGAGCATCGTCGCGCTCGTGCTGTCGCTGGCCTCGCTTGGTCTGTTCATCTGGAACATCTGCATCCGCCAGGGCAAGACCGGGCAGTCCGTCGGCAAGTCGGTGCTGGGGCTCAAGCTCGTCCGGCTGTCTGACGGCCAGCCGGTGGGCGCCGGGATGGCGTTCGTCCGCCAGCTCTGCCACTTCGTGGACGCGATCATCTGCTACGTCGGTTTCCTCTTCCCGCTGTGGGACGCCAAGCGTCAGACGCTGGCCGACAAGATCATGTCGACCCTCGTCATCAAGGTCTGACGTCCTCCGTCGCGACATACGTCACCGGGGCCCCGCATGGTGCGGGGCCCCAGTCGTTTTCCCTGTCCCGGGGCCGCTACGTCGGCCCCGGGGAGCGGGGCGGCGGGGCTCTGCCCGGCGGTGCGGTCAAGGTCCACGCGGGGCAGGAGAGTCCGCCAGCACCAGCGACCCGGCCGGTGTCGGAGTGGCCACCGGGCGTCGTTACTCTGAGCACGTCCGTGAGAGCTGGAGTGGGGCTGCTGCCGGCGGTCCCTCGTGCTCTGAAGCCGCGCAGGAAGGACCGACCGCGTGAGTGTCCTTGACGAGATCCTCGACGGCGTGCGTGCCGACCTAGCCGAGCGCCAGGCGAGAGTCTCCATCGAGGACCTCAAGGAGCGCGCCGCCCAACTGCCGTACGCGATCGACCCGATGCCGGTGCTTCGCGGTGACGGCGTGGCGGTGATCGCCGAGGTCAAGCGGTCGAGCCCCAGCAAGGGCGCGCTCGCCGCGATCGCTGACCCGGCCTCGCTGGCGGTCGACTACCAGGCCGGTGGCGCCGCCGTGATCAGCGTCCTCACCGAGGGCCGCCGGTTCGGCGGCACGATCGACGATCTCCGTGCCGTCCGCGCCTCGGTCGACGTTCCGGTCCTGCGCAAGGACTTCGTGGTCACGAGCTACCAGCTCTGGGAGGCTCGCGCGCACGGCGCCGACCTGGTGCTCCTCATCGTGGCCGCCCTGGAGCAGAACGCCCTCGTCTCGCTGATCGAGCGGGCGGAGTCGATCGGGCTCACGCCCCTCGTCGAGTGCCACACCGAGGAGGAGGTCGAGCGGGCCGTCGACGCGGGGGCAAGGTTGATCGGCGTGAACGCCCGCAACCTCAAGACCCTCGAGGTCGACCGAGGCGTGTTCGCCCGGCTTTCACCCAGGATCCCGGACGGCATCGTCAAGGTCGCCGAGTCGGGCGTCCGCGGCCCTCATGACGTGATCGAGTACGCCCGCGCCGGCGCGCACGCGGTTCTCGTCGGCGAGAGCCTCGTCACCGGCAAGGACCCACGATCCGCGGTGGCCGACCTGGTGGCGGCCGGCGCGCATCCCGCCCTCCACCACGACTGAGTGACCTTATGACTGATCTGGCACCTGCCTTCACGACCGCCTCGACCACCGGACCCGACCCGCACGGGCACTGGGGCCGGTTCGGCGGGCGGTTCGTTCCCGAAGCCCTGATCGCCGCGCTGGACGAGCTGGATGTCGCCCGCGCCGAGGCGTTCGCGGACCCTGCGTTCACCGACGAGCTCAGCCGGATGTCGCGCGAGTACGCCGGGCTCCCCAGCCTTCTGTACGACGCCACCCGGCTCTCGGAGGTCGCCGGTGCGCGGATCCTCCTCAAGCGCGAGGACCTCAACCACACGGGCGCGCACAAGATCCGCAACGTCCTTGGCCAGGCGCTGCTCACCAGGCGGATGGGCAAGACCCGGGTGATCGCTGAGACCGGCGCGGGCCAGCACGGCGTGGCGACCGCGACGGCGGCCGCCTATCTCGGGCTGGAGTGCCGGGTCTACATGGGCGAGGAAGACACCCGGCGCCAGGCGCTCAACGTCGTCCGGATGCGGATGCTGGGCGCCGAGGTGGTGCCGGTCCGGTCAGGGAGCCGGACGCTCAAGGACGCCATGAACGACGCGTTGCGCGAGTGGGTGGCGACCGTCGACCACACGCACTACCTGATCGGCTCGGCAGCCGGGCCCCATCCGTTCCCGGCGTTGGTCCGCGACTTCTGCCGGGGGATCGGTGACGAGGCGCGCGCCCAGTCGCTCGAACTCCTCGGTCGGCTCCCCGACGCGGTGTGCGCCTGCGTCGGCGGGGGATCGAACTCCATCGGCATCTTCACCGCGTTCGTCCCCGACGAGAGCGTGCGGCTGTACGGCTTCGAGGCCGGCGGTGACGGCTTTCAGACCGGCCGGCACGCGGCCACGATCACCGCGGGCCAGGTCGGAGTCCTGCACGGTGCCCGGTCCTACCTCCTCCAGGACGAGGACGGCCAGACGATCGAGAGCCACTCGATCTCGGCCGGTCTCGACTACCCCGGAGTCGGACCCGAGCACGCGTTCCTGCACGACACCGGCCGCGCGACGTACGCCCCGGTGTCCGACGCGGAGGCGATGGAGGCGTTCCAGCTGCTCACCCGCACCGAAGGGATCATCCCGGCGGTCGAGTCCGCGCACGCCGTGGCGGGTGCGCTCAAGGTCGCCAAGGAGCTTGGCCCCGACGCGGTGCTGGTGGTCAACCTCTCGGGTCGCGGCGACAAGGACATGGACACCGCGGCGAGGTGGTTCGACCTCCTCGACGAGCCCGCGGCGGAGGAAGGTTCATGAGCGAGCGCATCATCCAACCCAGCGCACCGGGTGTGGGAGCGACCTTCGCGAAGGCCAAGGAGGAGGGCCGCAGCGTCCTCATCGGCTACCTCCCGGCGGGCTTCCCGAGCTACGACGGGGCGATCAGCGCGTTCCGGGCGATGGTTGACGCGGGTGTCGACATCGTCGAGGTGGGCCTGCCCTACTCCGATCCGACGATGGACGGGCCGACCATCCAGGCGGCGGCCGACCAGGCGCTGCGGGGCGGGATCCGCACCAAGGACGTCCTGCGCACGGTCGAGGCGGTGGCGTCCTTCGGGATCCCCGCGCTGGTGATGACGTACTGGAACCCCATCGAGAGGTACGGCGTGGAGCGGTTCGCGCACGACCTTGCCTCCGCAGGGGGAGCGGGACTCATCACGCCCGACCTGATCCCGGAGGAGGCCGGCGAGTGGATCGCGGCCAGCGACGCGACCGGTCTCGACCGGGTCTTCCTCGTGGCGCTGTCGTCCACTGACGAGCGGCTGCGGATCACGGCCGACGCCTGCCGCGGGTTCGTCTACGCCGCCTCGGTGATGGGCGTGACGGGTGCCCGCGCGCAGACCAGCAAGGGAGCACCTGACCTCATCGACCGGGTCCGCGAGGTCACCGACCTGCCGATCGGGGTCGGACTCGGGGTCTCCAACGGCGACCAGGCCGCGGAGGTCGCGGGGTACGCCGACGCCGTGATCGTGGGATCGGCGTTCGTCCGGCGGATCCTCGATGCCCCTGACGAGGCCGCGGCGGGGGTCGGCGAGTTGGCCCGGGACCTCGCCGCCGGGGTCCGGCGGCGTGTGCTCTGACTGGCTCGTCAGCGGCGCGCACCATCGCCGGAGTTCGGGAACTCCCACCGGCCTGGCGCGGTTTGTCCTGTCGTGACCGGTAGTAGGTTGCTGGCGGCCGGACTCGCCGTGGCCGCCGCCGTCGGGGGTACCTCGTGCAGCGGGCCGACGAGCGAGCCGGACAATCCGGCCGGCGTCATCATCCACCGCACCGCCGACCCGAGCGGTTTCCTCGGTGCGGTGCCGCCGCATCCCTACGCGATGCCGTCGGCGACCTTTGTCGACACCGCCGGGCGCACGTTCCGCCTTCCCGCGGCGGCGCGCAAGCCAGCGACGTTGATCTTCTTCGGCTACACCAACTGCCCAGACGTCTGCGCCACCGTGCTCGCCGACCTCGCGCAGGCGCTGCGCCGGGTCGATTCGTCCGTTCGGGCACAGGTCGACGTCCTCTTCGTGACCACCGACCCGGGTCGCGACACGCCCGCGCGGATCCGGCGCTACCTCGACCGGTTCGATCCGGCGTTCGTCGGCCTCACCGGCAGCCTGTCGGTGATCGAGAAGACGGCCCGTGCGCTCGACGTCCCGCTCGAGGGCACGCACAAGCTTCCGGGTGGCGGGTACGAAGTCGGGCACGGCGCTCAGGTGATCGGGTTCGGCACCGCACCATCAGGTCAGCCGACCGGTCAGGTTCTGTGGTTGCCGGACACACCGATCGACGACCTCCGGCACGACATCACCCAGTTGGTGCGTGGACAGGCGGACGGCGGATCCAGGTGACCCGGGCACCCAACGGGGATCCGCGGGCGGAAGGGCTCGCGGGGGAGCAGGAAAGCGGAGCGAGGGATGGCTAAGAAGTCCAGCGGTAGGGACGCACTTCGGGCCGAGCGTGAGCGCCAGGCGGCGGCGCAGCGGCGCCGCGAGACCCTCCTGCGGATCGGTATCGCGGTCGGCGTGGGAGTGATCATCGTCGCCATCGTGGGCGTGGTCGGGTGGCAGCGGTCGCGAGTCGACACCAATGCGGCCTTCCCGGCAGGCGTGGCGCGGGGTGCCGCGGGCGCGTCGACCGCCAGTCCGAAGCCGCCCGGCGTGGGCAGTGGCATCGGGGTAGGCAAGGCGGACGCGCCGGTCGTGGTCGAGCTGTTCGAGGACTTCTCCTGCCCGCACTGCCGGGAGTTCGAGCTCGAGGCCACCGAGATGCTCAAGCAGCAGGTCGACGGCGGCCGGGTGCGGGTCGTCTACTACCCGTTGACGCTCGCGCAGTTCGGCCGGCCCACCCAGCTGTCCGCGAACGCCTTCGCCTGCGCCGCCAATGACGGTAAGGCGCGGGAGATGCACGACGCGTTGTATGCCAACTTCAGCCAGGAATGGACCAACGACCAGCTGGTCCAGCTCGGCCAGTCGCTCGGCCTCACGTCCTCGTCGTTCCGCTCCTGTGTCCGCGGCGAGAAGTACGCCGACTGGGTGCGTTCCTTGACCATTACCGGGACAGATCGGGGCGTTTCGGGAACTCCCACCGTCCTCGTCAATGGCAAGGAGCTGGACCCGGACGACACGAGTGCAACCGCTCTGCAACTTGCCATTGACAGTGCGCTCGCCAAGAGCCAATAACCCGGTAGTGTCCGTGCGGAAGGCCGTACTCACCGAGGAGTAGTCCCGGCACATGATCAACCTCGCGGCGATCCCGAGCCCGTCCCAGGGGGTCTGGCACCTTGGCCCGGTGCCGCTTCGGGCGTATGCCCTCTGCATCATCCTGGGCGTCATCGTGGCGATCTGGCTGGGCAACCGGCGTTGGATCGCCCGCGGCGGCCGGGCCGGCACCGTCGTCGACATCGCGGTCTGGGCCGTGCCGTTCGGACTGATCGGTGCTCGCCTCTACCACGTCGCCACCGACTACGAGCTCTACTTCGGGCCCGGCCGCAGTCCCATGCGTGCCTTCGCCGTCTGGGAGGGCGGACTGGGCGTCTGGGGTGCCATCGCGTTCGGCGCCCTCGGTGGGTGGATCGCCTGTCGCCGGCGCGGCATCCCGCTCCCGGCGATGGCTGACGCCGTCGCGCCGGGCATCGCGATCGCCCAGGGGATCGGCCGGTGGGGCAACTGGTTCAACCAGGAGCTGTTCGGTGCGCCGACCTCGCTGCCGTGGGGACTGCGGATCGATCCCGCCCACCGCCCGGACGGATACGGGCAGTACGCGACGTTCCACCCAACCTTCCTGTACGAATTCCTCTGGACCTTCGGAGTTGCCGGCCTCGTCATCTGGGCCGACCGTCGTTTCAAGCTCGGGCACGGACGCGCCTTCGCGCTGTACGTCGCGGGCTACACCCTGGGTCGAGGCTGGATCGAGTACCTCCGGATCGACGACGTCAACCACATCCTGGGCCTGCGACTCAACCTCTGGACCTCACTCGTGGTCTTCCTCCTCGCGGTCGCCTACCTCCTGATCTCGGCGCTGCTGCGTCCGGGGCGCGAGGAGGTCGTCGAGCCGGCCGCGGAGGTGGTGGCCGACGCGGCAGATACCGACCCAGAGGCAGGCACCCCAGAGGTGGGCGCGGAGAGCGGTACGAAGCAGGACGCCGAGAGCGTGCCGCAGGACCGTCCGCCGGCCGAGGTGGCCGAACACCCCGCCACCGGCGGGGAGACCGGGCACCCTCGCCGGCCTTCGTGAGCCCGGCCTGATCCCACCAGGCGGACCCCCACCGCCGAAAGTCGCCGGAAGCATGCACAATAGCTGGGGAGACGACGCACAATGGCCACGTAGCCACAGGTCGTTGATGAGCGTCCGGCGCGAGTGTCGTCGGGCGTTTTGTCGGCCGGGTGGGGGAGGAGCCGGTCGCTGAGTCTGCACCCAAGCGGGTGGCACACATTGGTCCCGGGACTCTCGTCCCTGGGCCATGGTGATCCCATCCGCTACCCTGCATGCAATCGCCAGGGCCAACGTCGTCCCTCGAGCGTGTCCAAACGCGAGTTCGACGACGGGAGTATCCACATGCGCGGAACGCCCCCGCCGCCGCACGGCCTCTACGATCCGCGGTTCGAGCACGATGCCTGCGGCGTCGCCTTCGTCGCGACGCTCAGCGGCGAGCCCAGCCACCAGATCGTTGACCACGCCCTCACGGCGCTGCGCAACCTTGACCATCGTGGTGCGTCTGGCAGCGAACCCGATTCTGGCGACGGAGCCGGCATCCTGCTGCAGATCCCCGATGCGTTCTTCCGTGCGGTCTGCGAATTCCCGCTGCCCGCACGAGGGGAGTACGCGGTCGGTACGGCGTTCCTACCCGATGACGACGAATCCGACACCTCGGTCGTTCGCCGGATTGGCGAGCTCGCCGCCGAGGAGGGACTGACGGTCCTCGGCTGGCGTGATGTCCCGGTGGTGCCCGAGCTGCTCGGCAAGACGTCGCGGGCGGTGATGCCGCGCTTCCGGCAGGTGTTCGTCTCCGGCCAGAACGCCGACGGCACGCCGGTCGCCGATATGGCGCTCGAACGCCGTGCCTTCGCGCTCCGCAAGCGCACCGAACACGAGACCGACGCCTACTTCCCGTCGCTGTCGGCGCGGACCATCGTCTACAAGGGCATGCTCACCACCGAGCAGCTGGAGCCGTTCTTCCCTGACCTGTCCGACCGCCGGGTGGCCAGCGCGATCGCGCTCGTCCACTCGAGGTTCTCGACCAACACGTTCCCGTCCTGGCCGCTCGCCCACCCGTACCGCTACGTCGCCCACAACGGTGAGATCAACACCGTCATGGGCAACGAGAACTGGATGCGGGCCCGCGAGGCGATGCTCGCCAGCGATCTCATTCCGGGCGATCTCGAACGGCTGTACCCGATCTGCACGCCGGGCGCCAGCGACTCCGCGCGCTTCGACGAGGTGCTCGAGCTCCTCCAGATGGGTGGCCGCTCGCTCCCGCACGCCGTCTTGATGATGATCCCGGAAGCGTGGGAGAACCACGCCGAGATGGACGCCAAGCGCCGGGCGTTCTATGAGTTCCACTCCTGCCTGATGGAGCCGTGGGACGGTCCGGCCTGCGTGACCTTCACCGACGGCACCCAGGTGGGTGCGGTTCTTGACCGGAACGGCCTGCGCCCGAGTAGGTACTGGGTGACCGACGACGGTCTGGTGGTGCTCGCGTCCGAGGTGGGCGTGCTCGACCTCGACCCGAAGTCCATCATCCGCAAGGGCCGGCTCGAGCCCGGCCGGATGTTCCTCGTCGACACCGCGGAGAACCGCATCATCGAGGACGAGGAGATCAAGGGGCGCCTGGCGAGCGAGCAGCCGTACGACGAGTGGCTGCACGCCGGCCTCGTCCGGCTCGACAACCTCCCGCCTCGGGAGCACGTCGTTCACACCCACAAGTCGGTGACCCGCCGCCAGCAGACGTTCGGCTACACCGAGGAGGAGCTGCGGGTCATCCTCGCCCCGATGGCGAAGGCCGGCGCCGAGCCGATCGGGTCGATGGGCAGCGACACCCCGGTCGCGGTGCTGTCGAGCCGCTCCCGGCTGCTGTTCGACTACTTCACCCAGCTGTTCGCCCAGGTGACGAACCCTCCGCTGGACGCGATCCGCGAGGAGCTGGTCACCTCGCTGTCGGGCACCATCGGCCCGGAGGGCAACCTCCTCGACGCCGGCTCCGCGTCGTGTCGCCAGATCGTGGTGCCGTTCCCGGTGCTCGACAACGACGAGCTGGCCAAGATCGTCCACGTCAACCGCGACGGTGACTTCCCTGGGTACGCCGCGCACATCGTGCAGGGTCTCTACCGCGTCGATGGTGGCGGCGCCGAACTCGCCCGCCGGCTCGACGAGATCTGTGCCGAGGTGTCCGAGGCGATCGCTGCCGGAGCGCGGATTCTCGTCCTGTCCGACCGGCACTCCAACGCCGAGCTCGCGCCGATTCCGTCGCTGTTGCTGACGGGTGCCGTCCACCACCACCTTATCCGCGAGAAGTCGCGGTCCCGGGTGGGTCTGGTGGTCGAGGCCGGCGACGTCCGCGAAGTGCACCACATGGCGCTGCTGATCGGGTACGGCGCGGCCGCTGTCAACCCGTACTTGGCGATGGAGAGCGTCGAGGATCTCGTCCGCGAAGGGGTCTTCCTCGCCGGGATCGAGCCGGAGAAGGCCGTCCGCAACCTCGTCAAGGCGCTCGGCAAGGGCGTGCTCAAGGTCATGAGCAAGATGGGCGTCTCGACAGTGGCGTCCTACACCGGCGCCCAGATCTTCGAGGCGATCGGGCTCGGGCAAGGCGTCATTGACAGGTACTTCACGGGCACCACCTCCCGCCTCGGCGGCGTCGGGCTCGACGAGATCGCCGAGGAGGTACGCCGCCGGCACGTGACGGCGTACCCCCGTGACGGCATCGTGCCCGCGCACCGCCGGCTGACCATCGGCGGTGAGTACCAATGGCGGCGCGAGGGCGAGCCGCATCTGTTCGACCCCGAGACGGTCTTCCGGTTGCAGCACTCGACCCGGCAGCAGCGGTACGACATCTTCAAGCAGTACACCGGGCGGGTCGACCAGCAGTCCGAACGCCTGATGACCCTGCGGGGCCTGTTCGCGCTGAAGTACGGCGAGCGCCCGCCGATCCCGATCGAGGACGTAGAGCCGGTCGAGAGCATCGTCAAGCGGTTCTCGACGGGCGCCATGTCGTACGGCTCGATCTCGGCGGAGGCGCACGAGACGCTGGCCGTCGCGATGAACCGCCTCGGCGCCCGGTCCAACACCGGCGAAGGTGGCGAAGACCCCGAGCGTCTGCACGACCCGGAGCGGCGGAGCGCGATCAAGCAGGTCGCGAGCGGGCGGTTCGGGGTGACCTCGGAGTACCTCACCCACGCCACCGACCTGCAGATCAAGATGGCGCAGGGCGCCAAGCCGGGCGAGGGCGGCCAGCTTCCGGGCAACAAGGTGTATCCGTGGATTGCCAAGACGCGGCACTCGACGCCCGGCGTGGGGTTGATCTCGCCGCCGCCGCACCACGACATCTACTCCATCGAGGACCTCGCCCAGCTCATCCACGACCTGAAGAACTCCAACCCCGCCTCGCGGGTGCATGTGAAGCTGGTCGCGGAGGTGGGCGTCGGCACGGTCGCGGCCGGGGTGTCGAAGGCACACGCCGACGTGGTGCTCATCTCCGGCCATGACGGCGGCACCGGTGCGGCCCCGCTCACCTCGCTCAAGCACGCGGGCGCGCCCTGGGAGCTCGGCCTGGCCGAAACCCAGCAGACGCTCCTGCTCAACGGCTTGCGCGACCGGATCGTGGTCCAGACAGACGGCCAGCTCAAGACCGGCCGGGACGTCGTCATCGCGGCGCTGCTCGGGGCGGAGGAGTACGGCTTCGCGACCGCGCCGCTGGTCGTCTCGGGCTGCGTGATGATGCGGGTCTGCCATCTCGACACCTGCCCGGTGGGGGTCGCGACCCAGAACCCCGAGCTGCGCAAGCGGTTCACCGGCAGGCCGGAGTTCGTCGTCACCTTCTTCGAGTACATCGCGCAGGAGGTTCGGGAGTACCTCGCCGAACTCGGCTTCCGTACTCTCGACGAGGCGATCGGTCACGCGGAGATGCTGGACATCTCCAAGGCGGTCGACCACTGGAAGGCCGCGGGCCTCGACCTCAGCCCGATCCTTGCCGTTCCCGCGATCCCGGCCGGCACGGCCCGGCGCGCGGTCACGACGCAGGACCACGGTCTGCAGAAGGCGCTCGACAACCACCTCATCGAGCTGGCCCGGGACGCTCTCGACAAGGGCGAGGCGGTCCGTGCCCAGCTTCCGATCCGCAACGTCAACCGCACCGTCGGCACGATGCTCGGCCACGAGCTGACCAAGCGGTACGCCGGCGCGGGCCTGCCCGACCAGACGATCGACCTGACGTTCGTGGGGTCGGCCGGGCAGTCGTTCGGCGCCTTCATCCCGCACGGGATCACCCTGCGGCTCGAGGGCGACGCCAACGACTACCTCGCCAAGGGGCTGTCGGGTGGACGGATCGTCGTACGCCCCGACCGAACGGCGACGTTCGTGGCGGAGGACAACATCATCGCCGGCAACGTGATCGCCTACGGCGCCACGTCGGGCGAGCTCTTCATCCGGGGCAAGGTGGGTGAGCGGTTCTGCGTCCGTAACTCCGGTGTGACCGCGGTCGTCGAAGGTGTCGGTGACCACGGCTGCGAGTACATGACCGGCGGCACCGTCGTCGTGCTCGGCGGCACCGGCCGCAACTTCGCGGCCGGCATGTCGGGCGGCGCGGCGTACGTCCTCGACCTGAAGGTGGGCCGGGTCAACCAGGAGATGGTCGACCTCGACCCGCTCACGCCCGACGACAAGGAACTCCTGCACTCGCTGGTGACGGCGTACGCCGAGGAGACCGCGTCGCCGGTCGCCGAGGCGCTGCTGGCCGACTGGCAGGTCGCGGTCGAGCGGTTCACGAAGGTCATGCCGCAGGACTACAAGCGGGTGCTGGCCGCAAGGGCGCGTGCCGAAGCTGAAGGACGCGACGTCAACCAGGCGATCATGGAGGCCTCACATGGCTGACCCGAAGGGCTTCCTGACCACGCCGCGCGAAGGAGCGCGGCGGCGTCCTGTCAACGAGCGGTTGCGGGACTGGAACGAGGTCTACCCCGGTGATGGCATCGGAGGGGCCCTGCTGCCGATCATCACCAAACAGGCTGGCCGCTGCATGGACTGCGGTATTCCGTTCTGCCACCAGGGGTGCCCGCTCGGCAACCTCATCCCGGAGTGGAACGACCTGGTCTGGCGGGACGACTGGCGGGCCGCGATCGAACGCCTGCACGCGACGAACAACTTCCCGGAGTTCACCGGGCGGCTGTGCCCGGCGCCGTGTGAGACCGCCTGCGTCCTCGCGATCAACGAGGCGACCTCCGGCGGTGCGGTGACGATCAAGAACGTCGAGGTCTCGATCATTGACCGCGCCTGGGACCAGGGGTGGGTGACGCCGCAGCCTCCCGAGTGGCTCACCGGCAGCCGGATCGCCGTGGTCGGGTCGGGTCCGGCCGGGTTGGCCGCCGCCCAGCAGCTCACCCGGTCCGGGCACACGGTCGCGGTCTACGAACGGGCCGACAAGATCGGCGGGCTGCTGCGCTACGGCATCCCGGAGTTCAAGATGGAGAAGCGGCTCGTCGACCGACGGCTGGACCAGATGGCGCGGGAGGGCACGATCTTCCGCGCCGGGGTGAACGTCGGTGTCGACGTGACGGGTGCCGACCTGAAGGCGAGGTACGACGCGGTCGTTCTCGCGGTGGGCTCGACGATCCCGCGGGATCTGCCGATGTCGGGTCGTGAGCTCGTCGGGATCCATCAGGCGATGGAGTACCTCCCGCAGGCCAACCGGGTCGCGCACGGCGTGGAGGTGCCCGAGCAGATCACGGCGACGGGCAAGCACGTCGTCATCATCGGCGGTGGCGACACCGGTGCCGACTGCCTGGGCACCGCGCACCGGCAGGGCGCGGCCAGCGTCGTGCAGCTGGAGATCATGCCGCAGCCCACCGACGACCGGCCGGCACATCAGCCCTGGCCGACGTACCCCATGGTGTTCCGCGTCTCGAGTGCGCACGAGGAGGGCGGCGAGCGGAAGTACGCCGTGTCGACGCAGGAGTTCCTCGGCGACGAGTCTGGGCATGTGCGGGCGCTGAAGCTGGTCGAGGTGGCCTTCAACAACGGCCGGTTCGAGCCGGTGCCGGGTACCGAGGAGGAGATCCCGGCCGACCTGGTGCTGCTGGCGATGGGCTTCGTCGGCCCGGAGCGCGACGGCCTTCTCGAACAGCTCGGCGTGGAGCTCGACGAGCGGGGCAACATCAAGCGGGACGGGTCTTTCGCTACGAGCGCGCCAGGTGTCTTCGTGGCCGGTGACGCGGGTCGCGGTCAGTCGCTGATCGTCTGGGCGATCGCGGAGGGTCGGGCCTGCGCGGCGGGTGTTGACGGGTGGCTTCGCGACGGCGAGACGGCCCTGCCCGCGCCGATCAGACCAACCGAACGCCCGCTGACGGTGTAGTTGGCGCACGGCTTCGTTGTGGCGGCTTTGTCAGAGGTTTCACGGCTAAGAGGCCGAGAAACCTCTGACAGGTAACCCGGGTCATCGGGCCTTGACTACCGCGGCGCTGCTGGTGCTCGCAGCGTGCCAATCCACGACCCGGCAGACCAGCTCCGACGAACCAAGCTTGAAACCCGCCGATGGATCACTCGGGTTCACTGACTCGTCGATGACCGTCAGCTTCTTCGCCTCGGCAGACGAGCGGTCGGGGGGATCCAAAAGCCACGGCCCAGTCCAGCCGGCCTTGCAAAAGATCATCGACCGAAGGAATGCCGCAGGTGGCATCGCCAATCGAGCGGTCAAGCCGATTTGGGCGTTAGACGCACTTGGGGGCGACGAGCAGCGTGCAGATGATCAGTTGAAGGAGGTCTGCGCGGTCGGCGTTCGTGAGCACTCCAGTTTCGCCATTCAGCCGACGGACCGTGGAGGCGCCTTCGGCCGGCTGGAGCGTGCCGGCTGTGTGAGCTCGGTTCGCGGCATCAACTTCATTCCAGACCGCCTGGTGAATACGACCAACCTGGCCGACACGCGTGACGTGGTGGCGCCGTACGCGATGGGGGATGTGACGGCGGGTCGCGTGCTGGTCCAACGGCTGAGCGCTCAAGGTTTCTTCGATGGCGCACGACAGGTCGCGGTCTCAATCCAGGTGGGGAATTCGACACCGCGGTGCGAACCATTCTGACAAGGGAACTGCTCCTAAAGGCCCGAATTCTGGAACCGATTGTCGTGACGGAGGGGGTGGATACAGAGGCAGAGATCAACTCACTGGTCCGTCGGCTCAAGAGTGAGAAGGTCGACCACGTTCTCCTGTTCGACGACGCCTCCAGCTTGACCGGCATCGTTCAGGCCATGGTCGCGCAAAACTACACGCCGCGCCTCGGCACCGTGGCCAGCGTCCAACCAGACTGGATGATCTCGTCGTTGGACTATCCTGCGGAGCAGGTCTTCGCGGTCTCCTGGCTCGGCGCCTACTCCGTTAATGGCGACGCAACCTCAACTGTCGCATCGCTACCGGACGCCGCCGCCACGAAGGCGTGTATATCGGCGGAGGACGCCAGCGCTCTCGAAGACCCTCAGGTCCCGGTGTTGCTCGAAGCGTGCGACATGATGTCGCTGATCGAGAACGCGTTCAATGCTGACACATCGCAACCCTCGACGGATTCCTTCTACAAGGGACTGGCTAAGCTCGCCAGATTCGAGTCGGCGTACGGTGTCACGCTGGATTTCAGCTATGGGCGGGCTGGTGGGACCCAGATCTGGGATCTCAAGGGAGACCCTGCATGTGGATGCCTCAAGGCGGTGGGCGGTCCGTATCCAGTGTCCGACCAATGAAGGCACTTCACTGAGAAGAGTTATCCCGCTCCGGCCGCCGAAGGCATTGGCTCCCTCGACGGACTGCTCTCGTGCAGCTTCAGACATCGCTGGCAAGGTCGGCTTTGGGATGGGAGTGGAACGACCGGTCTGAGTGTTGGGAATGTGCGATGGTTGTGGGCCCGTAAGTGAATAGCCGGCCGCCACGGCTGCGCCGGGTGCGGCGGCGGGCAGTCGGTTACCGAAGCGAACATGTCGTGAACTCACGCCCGTGAACTGATGTCGATGTTTCATCGTCATCGGACCGATCATCCATTGCACTCGATAACCGGGTCAATTCTGATCTCGACTACCTTCCAACCGCCGTCGCGGTAGCGGAGTTCGAATTCGTCGGACCAGTTCTCATTGGAACATGGCGTCGGGCTGGCCCCTGGCGTCGGCACCCACATGGCGCCTGAGGGGGATGTTCTCCTTACCGCAAACAACGCCTTGTCTCCCGCTATGTGTCCTTGGTGCTCTTCGATGGCAGGCGCACCGTCGAGGAATGGCCCGGGAGGCGCCGACCAAGGGTCTCGGCACTGCCGGCAGTTCGACATGCTGAGCTCTCGCAGTTGCTTCCAATCCTTACTCTCGTAGGCATACCTCCAGGCCTCGTAATAGTGCAGAGCAAATGCTTTCGCGCCAGCGAGAGACTTGGTCTTGGCTGTCTCAGGGAGAGTCGGGAGAGTGGGCTCGGTCGTCGAAGCGTGGCGGCTAGACGGCGGTTCAGGCTTGACTGGAGGGCCTGCGCACGCTTGGAGCGCACCAAAGACCACGGCGGCGAGCAATGTCGCCCCCGTTAGCCGGGGGTGTGGAGGAAATGGTTTGGATGTCTTCAACTTCTTATGTCCCAGTCGTTGAGATCATCGGGAAAGTCCGGCAACTTGTCCAGTGGTTCGTCCAACGGCATCACTTTGGGACTTTCGATTAGTACGGTTGCTTGCGATTCCGCTGCTGCGAGTCTGGCAGCATTTTCGTTATATTCCTCGACTGCGCCAAATATATCCAGGATACTGCTGGCCGCGGCTAGAATTAGGCCGAGTTTCGCTCGCTCAGTCACGGCCTCGCCGAGGCCGTACATTGATTCCATAATGCTGGCCGTGCCTACAATAGCGCCTATCGTTTCAACCCTTCCTTGTTCAAGAGCCTCTGCGACGTCCCAAAGAGAGTCGCCGAGCCTACGTAGGCGAGTCGTTCCTCGGTCGCCTTGCTGAGCGCCTGGCAATACGTTTTAAACGCTTCGTAGGCCTCGCCTTCCCATTCAAGCTGGACGGTTTCCAACATGCGGTGGTACATGGTCTTGGCTATCTCGACTAGTTCCACTGGGACTGGCGCATTCCCGATAATCCAGCTATTGGGATCGAGGTCAGGGAAGAGGCCGTCAGGCCACTGAATAATTTCATTGTCCAGTTGTCGTGACATCCCGTAGGCGTGAAGTGCCGCAAGTTTCATTGCGGTGGTGTCAACCCCAACATGGGCGTCGACCGCAAGAACTACCTGTCCATATCCGTTTTCGATGAATTCGGTTTCGAGACGTTTGCATACAGGCATGTCCCAAACACGCGGCCGGTCATCGCTCATTGGAACCTCCCGCCTGGCCTCTCTTGCGTAGATCAGCGGAGTCGTAGCGGTTCGCAACGAATTCTAACGCGGCAGCAGTGTCGCTATAAGTCATGCGTAGGCGCATAAGGCGTCGCATCGCAGCAGTGTGCGCCGCTTCATATGCTTCTTTGTAGGCTCTCAGGTTGGCAGGAGCCGGCTTAACAGCTGGATCTGTATGGTCGGGGCGTTTGGAGTCAGTCCGGACTCCGATTACGCCGTACACACCCCAGGCGCCAAGTGGGAGTCGACCCCCGCCGAGCGAGTTCCTGAGTGTTTCCAGTGTGTCGTAACAGCCGCGGAGATACCTTGCGTACTCGCGTAGCGCGTTGGTCGCGACTTTTACCTGGTTAGGTTCTCCCATCAGTGCCGATCTACCTTTCGTTAGGCCCTTCGTTGGTGGAGAGATGTCTGCCCGCGCTCTTGATCATGTCTTCTATGTCCTCGCCCGAGTTGAGTTTGTCGACGTTGACGGCAGGCCCCAGAACGCTCTGGAGTAGATCGTTGGCAGTTGTACTGGCGCCGTCCCGGGCACGCTGGGTGGCGAGCAGGATCGCCTCGGCCAACCCCTCAGAGTCAGGTAGACGGAAGATCCGCGGGTCGATCTTCAAACCCACCAGGTGCGCGGCCGAGTTCACGGTGGCAGTGATCCGCTTGTCGTCGGACTGACCGCTGAACGTCGCACCCGCGAGTGTGGCCCGTGCGTCCGCGAGCCTCCCGCGCATCCCCTCTAGGCGCGCGGACAGCTTCTCAAGATCCACGTCATCCACTTTCCGTGACTTGATTGGCGCATAGTGCTGCATCTTATGGCAGATCGGAGGTCCGATGATCTCGTTGAGTGCGCGCCTGTGGATGACTCGGATCGTTGAGACCCGCCCGCCGCGTTTGCGGAGATCTGCTTGCAAGACGAGTCGCTGACGTTAGAGCTGGTAGAGGCGGCGGGCGTTCTCAGCGCCGACCAGGACACCCATACGTTCGGCGTCGTTCGCGGTGAGAGCTCCGGAACGCCACCATTCGGTGAGCAGCGCGCCAAGCGCCTGCCGGAAAGCCGATGCGCCCGCCGCATAAAGCTCCGCCAGGCCGTACGCGTCACTTGAGTACAGCAGTTTCCCGAACGGCGCCAGTTCGCAGAACTCCGCCAGCACTGCGGTTGCCCGCGCCCCGACATGTGACAGCGTGAGCCCCACGTCGACATAAACGTTCGGATAAACGGCAGCCAGCCAGCCGGCCTCGCGATGGTACGGATAGCAATGAAGCAAGACGATCGGCGTCCCGAGCGGTTCCGCCGCCTCGACGAGGCCCTGGAGCAAGGACGGGTTGACGCGGGCCAGGCGTAGGTCGCGGTCGCCGAAACCCGTGTGCAGTTGGAGAGGGAGTCCCAGATCGAGGCCGCACCACAGGATGAACCGCAACAGCACCGGATCGTCAAGGCGAGGTTGGCAGCGCTCGGGTTCCAGGGATGGAGGGCCGAGCCAGCGGCGAGCGGCGACCGCTACCTCGGTGGGGGACGGGCGGACCGGCTCCACCGCGAATCCATGGCGATACGCGAGGATCGACTTCACCGCGACCGCATCGCGGGTGGCCTCGCGAAGCGCCTCTGAATAGGCCGAGGCGAAATCGTCCGCGCGTACGCCAGACAACGCCAGCCGCTCGGCAACTGATTCCAGGCGGACAACCTCGCGTACCTCCGCTGATGCCGCGACGCCCAGGTCTGACAGCGAGGCGAAGCCCGCGCCACCGATGCCTGTGTCGACGAGCAGATGGGACAACCCAGCGGCCGCCAGCAGCCGTACGCGTACCTCATCGGGGCCAAGCTCCGCCCGGCGGGCGAGGTACTCCTCGAGCGGCGCACCCGGCGCGAGGCCGAGGATCGGCGCGCACCATCGGCGTACCGCGAACCCCAGCGGCGAATCCGCGTACGACACGCCGGACGGCGCCGGCCGGTCCGCCTCCGTAAGGAACAGCTCGAACTCCGCACGCTCCAGCGAAGCCGCCACCACCGAGTGGCAGTGCCCGTCGACCAACGCAGCAGGGAGAGGTACGCCGCCGGTGTCCTGGGCAACGCCGGTTGGGCCGTCCGAGAAGGTCAATACGCCCACCGTGTCGCGGCGGCGATCTCCGCCTCGGTCGAATGCGCGAAGATCTCGGCTTCGGCCCTACGGACCGCAAGAAAGGCATGCAGAAGAGGCTCACCCATCGCGGCGCCGATCACCTCGTCAGCCGAAAGCCGCTCGACCGCCTCCGGGATGGAGCGGGGGAGGCGGGGCGGCCGCTCAGCTTCGGGAAGTGTGGACGGGTCGACCGTCACTTCAGGCGGCAGCGTGCGCCCGCGATCAAGGCCGGCAACGGCGACGGCCAGCACAGATCCGACCACGAGGTATGGGTTGGCGCTTCCGTCGACGCACTTCAGTTCGACGTTGGCCGCGACGTGCTCCGAGCCCGCGGTCCCGGTCACCAACCGCAGTGCGGCTTCGCGGTTCTCCCGCCCCCAGCACTGGTAGGGCGCCGCCCATTGTTGGGGGACCAGTCGCAGGTAGCTGCCAGCGCTGGGTGCGGTGATCGCACAGAGCGCGGGCAGCCGGTCGAGAACCTCCGCCAGCAAGGATTCCCCGGGCTCGGTCAGTCCGTAGACACCCGGTCCGCCGGTGAAGAGGTTCTGGCCGGCGGACCAGGCCGACAGGTGCAGGTGCGGTCCGTTGCCGGTGATGCCCGGTGTCACGACGGGCGCGAACGAGGCCCGGAAGCCGTAGTGTTCCGACACCGCCCGGATCGTCTGGCGGACCAGGACGTGCCGGTCCGCCGCGCCCACGGGATCGGTCGGTGCCACTGAGAGTTCCAACTGGCCGGGCGCGTACTCAGGATGGAACTGCTCGACGGGTACGCCCTGGGCGGCGAGGGACTCGAGTAGGTCGTGGATGTAGTCGGTCAGCTCGATCACCCGGGTCATGCCGTACGCCGGCCCGCTGCACGCCGGCGTCACGCCGTCTTCCTCCGTCTCGTGCCCGACGAACCACTCCACCTCGAACGCCATCTGGAACGACACACCGCGTTCGACCGCTGCCGCCGCCATCCGCCGGGCGAAGGAACGCTGGCAGGCCGGATAGACCTCGCCGTTCTGGGTTCGCCGGTCGACCGGTCCCCAGGCCCACCCCGGCTGGGCGTCCAGGGCGGTGACCTGGTCGAGGTCTGGATAAAGCCGCAGATCGCCGACTGGTCCGCCGATGTATGTGCTGGTCGTAATGGAGTCATCGACGGCATAGACATCGAAAATGGGTGACATTCCGACGCCCCAGTCGGTGGCGTCGAGAAGTTTTCTGGTGGGCACCGTCTTGACCCGCGTGATGCCGGCATTGTCGACCCAGGTCAACGCGATGGCGGAGACGTGGCGGAGGGCGAGCTGCGAGGCGAGTTCCTTGGCGCGGGCGTGCCGGCGACCTCGAGGGTCGCCGATATCGAAGGCCGGGTCCATACTCGGATCCTTCCCGTCGTTCACGTGCCGGGCAAGCCACACACGGGTCTGATAGAAAGCCGGATGTGCGGCTGATCGACATTTACGCGCGGTATCACCGCGGCGGTCTGTGGGTGCTCCGCGGCGTTGATGTCGAGTTGCGGCCCGGTGAAACGGTCGTGATCACCGGACGTAACGGGGCCGGGAAGTCGACTCTTCTCCGGGTCGCGGCCGGACTCCTGCGCGCCGGTCGCGGGCAGGTCCGGGATCGTCCCGCGGTGGTGGGCTGGCTGCCGGAGCGATTCCCGGCCGGACAGCCGTTCGACGTCCGCGACTACCTCCAGGCGATGGCCCGGGTCCAGGGACTGACCGAGGCGGTGGCGGAGGCGCGGATCATGGCGTTCGCCGCACGCCTCCATCTCGCGCCGTTCCTCCGTACCCCACTTCGCTCCCTGTCCCAGGGCACCCAGCGCAAGGTCGCCTTGACACAGGCCCTCCTGCCGCGTCCCGGCCTGCTGATCATGGACGAGCCGTGGGAAGGTCTGGACGCCCCGAGCCAGGCGGAGATCCCCGCGCTCGTCGCCGAGCAGGTCGCATCCGGAGGTATCTGCCTCATTACCGACCACCGCGGTCGGTCGGGTGATCTGGGTTCGGTACGCCGGCTCGGTGTCGAGGAGGGGCAGGTGAACGAGCGGCTCGGCGAGCGAGTGAGCGGAGTGGTCGGCGAGGAACGAGCCGCCCGCGAAGCGAACGAGGAGCCGAACGCGACCACAAGCTTCGAGCGGCTCGGCGAGCGAGTGAGCGGAGTGGTCGGCGAGGAACGAGCCGCTCGCGAAGCGAACGAGGAGCCGAACGCGACCATAAGCACCGACATGCCGGCCAGCAGTGGCCCGGCCGTAGGTGTGGCGCCCGTCAAGGGCGGCGTGACCACAACGCCGCCGGGCCGGCACGTCATCGAGGTCGTGGTCCAGGCGTCTGACTCGCCCAGCGTGGTCGCGTCGCTGCGCGCGGCGGGGTACGACGTACGCGCGGTGCGAGGTGAGTCATGACCCGCACCCTCGCGCTGGCCCGGATGCGGCTGTTGGCCTACGTCCGGAGCCAGCGCGCCTGGATGCCTCTCCTCGCCACGCTGGCGCTCATCCTGGGCGCGCACGCGGGCGGTCGAGCGGTCCCCAACCAGGCGTACGCCTTTTCGGCCACGCTGCTCTTCGCGGTGTTCGGCTGGCAGACCAAACTCCTCCTCGACACCGAACCCGACGAGCAGAGGATGCTGGCCAGGCTCGCGGTGGGTTCGGGCCGGCGAGAACTCCTTGCCGGTCTGCTGGCCGCGGGCGCGGCGACGGTGCCGGCGATCCTGGCGGCCATTCTCATCCCGCTGGCCATCGGCGCGCTGCAGGTGCGCGGGCCGCTGGCGCCCTGGCTCGCGTTCGGTCTCTGGATCCACCTGCTGTCCGCCGGCTGCGCCGTGGGTGTCGGTGCTCTGGCGAGCCGAGTGGTGGTGCGGCCCGCCGGTTGGGCCGCGATGATCCTGGTCGCGGCTCCGGTGGCCGTGCTGGTGTTCGGCTCACGTGAGGCAGCGGTACCGCGGTGGCTCGTGCCCCAGCTCTTCGCGGCGGCCCACATCGAACGCCCAGGTGAGCTCGCCGCGATCGGCCTGGTGACCGCGCATGCCGCCGCGTGGATCGTGGTGCTCCTGGCCGGATATGCGGCCCTGCGGCGCGGCCGCACATGACGCAGGCATAGGCTCAGCACGTGCGCCGTGCAAAGATTGTCTGCACCTTTGGTCCAGCCACCTCCACACCCGACCGGATCCGCGAACTCGTGGCCGCCGGGCTCGACGTCGCCAGGCTCAACCTGAGCCACGGCAGCCACGCCGAGCACGAGCGGATCTACCACCTGATCCGGGAGATCTCCGAGGAGTCGGGTCGGGGGGTTGGAGTTCTCGTCGACCTGCAGGGGCCCAAGATCCGGCTCGGCAAGTTCGCCGACGGGTCAGCCACCCTCGTGCCGGGGGAGCGCTTCACCATCACCATCACGGAATCCCCTGGTGATGCGATGCGTGCCTCCACGACTTACGAAGGGCTGCCCCGCGACGTCGCGCCTGGCGACCGCATTCTCGTCGACGACGGGCGTCTCGTGCTCGACGTCGAGGACGTCACCGAGACTGACGTGGTTACCCGGGTGGTCGTCGGTGGCCGGGTGTCGGACCACAAGGGACTCAACCTGCCCGGTGTCGGTCTTTCCGTGCCCGCGCTGTCTGAGAAAGACCTCGACGACCTGCGCTGGGGTCTGCACCTGCGGGCCGACATGATCGCGCTGTCGTTCGTCCGTAACGCCCGCGACGTCGAGGACGTACGCCGGGTGATGGCGGAAGAGAAGGTCCGGCTCCCTGTCATCGCGAAGATCGAGAAGCCACAGGCCGTCCAGAACCTCGACGAGATCATCGACGCGTTCGACGGCTTCATGGTGGCCCGCGGTGACCTTGGGGTCGAGATGCCGCTGGAAGAGGTGCCGCTGGTCCAGAAGCGGATCGTCGAGTTGTCTCGCACCAACGCCAAGCCGGTGATCGTGGCCACCCAGATGCTTGAATCGATGATCAGCGCGCCGCGTCCGACCCGGGCCGAGGCGTCTGACGTGGCGAACGCCGTCCTCGACGGCACCGACGCGGTGATGCTGTCAGGCGAGACCAGCGTCGGGGCGTACCCCGTCGAGGCGGTACGCACCATGGCCCGCATCGTCGAGACCACCGAGGAGCACGGCCTGGAGCGGATGGCCGGCATCGAGTGGGAGCCCCGCACCAAGGGTGGCGTCATCGCCAAGGCCGCCGCGGAGGTGGCCGAGCGGCTGGGTGCGAAGTTCCTGGTCGCCTTCACACAGTCCGGTGACACCGCCCGGCGGCTGGCGAGGTACCGCTCGCGGGTGCCGTTGCTCGCGTTCACGCCGGTCGAGGAGGTCCGGCACCAGTTGGCGCTGACCTGGGGTGTGGAGACGTTCCTCGTCCCGACCGTCTCGCACACTGACGAGATGGTGAAGCAGGTCGACCGGGCGCTGTTGGCCGTCGGTCGGTGCCGGCGCGGCGACACAGTGGTGATCGTGGCGGGCAGCCCGCCGAGCATCCCGGGTTCGACGAACGCGCTGCGGGTACACCGGATCGGCGACGCGGTGGCCGAGGCCGCACCGGCGTACCGCGTCTGACGAGCTGTACGTCGGGCCGGGCGGGCGAGGGTCCGTCCGGCCCGACGCCGTCCCGGCTACTGGGCGGCGGCGCCGACCGGTCAGTACTTCGGCCCCACGTGGACGTCGAGTGCGGCGACGGCGGCCTTCTGGGCCACGGAGATCTGGCGCGGGTTGGCCTGGCGCCAGGCGATGTGGAGCTGGTCGAGCGTCTCCGTGCAGAGGCGAAGGATGTCGGCCGACGCATTGGTGAAGAAGTAGCGTGGATATTCGTATCTCTTGGGAATTCCGGCCACGGTGCGGACGGTCCAGTTGGTGATCCGGCAACCGTCGGAATGAAAGAGCCCGCGCAGGAATCGGCCGGGATATTGCTCGACAATTTCGCGCTGCCACGGCTCAAGCACTATTGACCGGGTGTGTTTCATTCCGGGCCCATGCTGGGGAAACAAACACGGCCAGTGCTTCCAGAAGTTCGTGACCGCGGTGCAGCCGGTCTGCGGTACGAAGAAGACCTTGCTGTCGGGGTGGACGGAACTTATCGCGTCCGCGACTTCTCGCTGAAGACCCGGATAACGGTCATCGCAGAAGATTCGCAGGGAGAACACGTCCTTACGAAGGCGGCCCAGGCAGCCGTCACCGAGATACAGGCCAAGCAGATGCGAGTAGGCGGACCGATCTGGGTCCCGCGCGGGCAGGCTGCAACGCGGACAGTCATGCGTGCGGGCAGCGAGCGCCCGCGCGGGATCATCTCGCCATTCCCGCAGGGTGTACCTACTGATTCCGAGCCGATGACTCGCGGCGTTGAGGCTTACGCCCGTAGCGAGCAGAGCCAGGGCGCGTTCGCGGGCGGCTCGGTCATACATGGGGGTGACTCTGCCGGTGACCACCGACAACCCGCATCGAGAGAGAAATGGTGCCCCGGGTGGGATTCGAACCCACACTGGACGGTGTTTGAGACCGCTCGCTCTGCCGGTTGGCGTACCGGGGCCCGACGTAACTTTACCGGGTGCTACCGACATGTCTGCACCGGCCGGTCGCGGGTACGCTGGCGGCGCTCGTACACAGCTGTGCGAAGCTTCCGGATCTGGCAGGAGGACTGCTTCGTGACCATCCCGACCGAGCGCGAGCCACGCCGGGTGATCGTGGCCGAGGACGAGGCCCTCATCCGACTTGATCTCGCCGAGATGCTGCGCGAGGAGGGGTACGACGTTGTCGGGCAGGCCGCCGACGGCGAGACCGCACTCGAACTCGCCCGCGGGCTCGACCCCGACCTCGCGATCCTCGACGTCAAGATGCCCAAGCTCGACGGGATCAGTGTCGCCGAGCGGATCGGCGACGAGGGGATCTGCCCGGTCATCATTCTCACCGCCTTCAGCCAGCGTGAGCTGGTCAACCGGGCCAGCGCCGCGGGGGCGATGGCCTACCTCGTCAAGCCGTTCACCAAGGCCGACCTCGTGCCGGCGATCGAGATCGCGGTCTCGAGGTTCACCGAACGCACCCAGCTGGAGCAGGAGGTCGCCGGGCTGACCGAACGCCTGGAGACCCGGAAGCTGGTCGAGCGGGCGAAGTCGATCCTGCAGCAGAAGTTCGGTCTGAGTGAGCCCGACGCGTTCCGTTGGATCCAGAAGACGGCGATGGACAAGCGCGTTCCCATGCGTCGGGTGGCGCAACTCGTCGTTGACGAGGGTGACGATGTGGCCACGCAAAGTGGTGATGCGGGGAGCTCTGCCTCGACTCAGGGGTGATTTTCCCCAGATTTCGGGCCTCCAGAGTTACGAGACGGTAAGAGCGTCCCGTGGTCAGTTCACCCACGTGCCCACATGCGGTTAGTCTCTCCACACCTCGCAGACGTACGCGCCCGGAGAAATCCGGCTGGATGTGGAAGTGACAGGAGGACTTGTGGTCGGCGGTCCGGCCTTGGCGTGGGTGTGGGCACGAGGCCACACCGAGGAGCACGCCGCATCCACCCGGTGGGTCGAGCACGTGAGTTGTCTGCGAGTTGACCGACCATTTGAGAGGATCTGTGGCTACTCGTGCCGTCTTCTGGCGTCCGAGTAGCGTGCGGCACCGGCGGACACGACCTCGAGGTGGGGTGGGTCCAGGTGGGCGAAGCCCGCGTGGGGCCGAAACCACACAGGCGTGGCTGCCGCAACACCATGACGCGTGGTTTGGCAATGGAGGTATCGGTGTACAGAGCACGGTTCGTGCGGGTCCTGGCGTTGACGGCGGCTCTGTCGCTCGGCGTCGCCGCCTGCGCCCAGAACACCAGTCAGAAGCCTGGTGATGAGACCAAAACTTCCGGGACGGGCAGTGCCCCGTCCATCAAGGCCGACCCGGCGCCGGAGGTGCCGGCGAACGCCGCCCTGCCGGCCGGCGACGGCAAGGCTAAGTGTGGCAAGGTCTCGATTGCTTATATCGGCACGATCGCTGGCGCCAGCGCGGCCCTTGGCCTCAACATCCTCAACGGCGTCAAGCTTGCGGTGAAGGAGCACAACGACGCCAACCCCGGCTGCCAGGTGACCTTGAAGCAGTTCGACTCCGAGGGCAGCCCCGACAAGGCGCCGGGCGTCGTGACGCAGGCGATCAGCGACCCGACCATCCTTGGTGTTGTCGGGCTCGCGTTCTCCGGTGAGTCCAAGGCTGTCGGCAAGTCGTTCAACGACGCGGGTCTGGTCACTATCTCCCCGTCCGCGACCAACCCCGGCCTCAGCACCAACGGCTGGAAGACCTTCTTCCGCGCCCTCGGTAACGACGCCGTGCAGGGCCCGGCGATCTCGGCGTTCGTCGCCAACGAGCTCAATGCCAAGAAGGTCTGCGTGGTCCGGGACGACTCCGAGTACGGCATCGGCCTTGCCGACCAGACCAGCCAGGCGTTGGGCAGCAAGGTGGTCTGCGACGAGCAGGTCAAGACCGCGCAGAAGGAGTTCTCCGCGGTGGTCGGAGCCGTCCAGGCGGCCTCGCCCGACGCGGTGTTCTACGCCGGCTACTACCCCGAGGCCGCGCCGTTCGTGCAGCAGCTGCGCGACGCGGGCTACGAAGGCGCAGTGGTGGCTCCCGACGGCGTGCGTGACGACGAGTTCGTCAAGAACGCCGGCGAGGCGGCCGAGGGTGTCTACCTCAGCTGCCCGTGCCTCCCGTCCTCGGGTTTCACGAAGTTCTCCCAGGACTACAAGGCGCTCTCCAACCGTGAGCCGTCGACCTACTCCCCAGAGGGATACGACGCGACGACGATCCTGCTGCAGGGCATCGACAAGGGCCTCAAGGACCGCGCATCGCTGCTCAACTTCGTCAAGACGTACGAGGGCCAGGGTCTGACGAAGCAGTTCAAGTGGGACGGCAAGGGCGAGCTCACCCAGACGCCGGTCTGGATCTACGAAGTGAAGGACGGAAAGATCGTCCAGCTCAAGGACATGAGCAAGTCCTGACGAGTCCGAGGAGTGCACCCGGGCCCGGTGCCAAGCAGATCAGCGCTCAGCACCGTGCCCGGGGCATGCCCGGTAGATCCCCGGACGTGCCGCGCGTGACGGACCCGCACAAGGAAGACAGGCCCACCCCTTGACCTCTCATCTCGCTCTCACCCTGGCCCAGTCAGGAAGTCAGTGGATCGACTTCAACGTCGGACTTCTGGCGGAAAGATTCTGGGCGAACACCGTTGACGGTCTTGCCTACGGCAGTATCTACGCCCTGGTGGCGCTCGGCTACACCCTCGTCTACGGCGTTCTCAGGCTCATCAACTTCGCGCATTCCGAAGTCTTCGTCGTCGGCGCGTTCGGCGCCTACTTCACGTTCGTGGGTCTGGGCTACAAACCCGGTCCCACTCTCGCCAGCGGTCTCGGTCCGCTCATCGCCAACCTCGTCCTCGCGGGTGCCGTGGCGATGATCGCGGCAGGCCTCATCGCCCTGCTGCTCGAGCGGGTCGCCTACCGGCCACTACGCCGAAGAAACGCGCCACGGCTCGTCTTTCTCATCACCGCGATCGGCGCGTCGTTCGCGATCCAGCAGGGTTTCTACCTCTGGCGGGGCGCCAACCCCGAACCCGCGATCCGGCTGGTACGCCCCGAGGCGGTCTTCGACATCGCGGGCACCCGCATCACCAACATCCAGATCGTGGTGTTCGTGGCGTCGGTGGTCCTGCTGATCGTGGCGGACCGCTTCGTCGGACAGACCCGCCTCGGTCGGGGTATCCGCGCCGTAGCCCAGGACCCCGACACCGCGGCCCTCATGGGGGTCAACAAGGAACGCGTGATCATGCTGACGTTCGTGATCGGTGGTGCGCTCGCGGGTGCCGCCGCGCTCTTCTACGTCATGATGATCCCGCAAGGTGTCCTTTACAACGGCGGATTCCTGCTCGGCATCAAGGCGTTCACCGCCGCCGTACTCGGAGGCATCGGCAACCTGCGCGGAGCGTTGCTCGGCGGTCTCCTCCTCGGTGTCGTCGAAAACTACGGCCAGACATTGTTCGGTGGTGAGTGGAGGGACGTCGTCGCGTTCGTCCTCCTCATCGGCATCCTCATGGTGCGGCCCACCGGCATTCTCGGCGAATCGCTGGGGAGGGCCCGAGTATGAGCGAGCGAATCGTCAAGCACAGCGCCCTGAGTGTCTCGTGCGCGCCCGCAGCGAAGCGAGGACGCGCATGAGTGCAGAGGTGACCACTAGGACCCAGGCGAGCGAAGGCACGCGCCAGCCGTTTGGCCAGCGGGTCCGGGACTGGTGGAACTCCCGCAGCCGGCTCGAACAATGGCTGATGATCATCCCGGTCGTGGTGCTGGTTTACCTGCTGCCGGTGATGAACTTCTTCCCGTTGTCCACCGAGCCCTGGACCGACTACGAACTCGCGTTGTTCAATGCCGCGCGGCTCGGCCTCATCGCGCTCGGCCTGAACGTCGTGCTCGGCCAGGCGGGTCTGCTGGACCTCGGGTATGTCGGCTTCTTTGCCGTCGGCGCCTATGTCGCGGCGATCATGACCAGCCGCGACTCGTTCCTCACGGACCCGAGGTACTCCTGGGTCGTGGTCGTGCCCGTCGCGATCGCGATCACGATGGTGTCGGGCGTGGTGATTGGTACGCCAACCCTGCGATTACGCGGCGACTATCTCGCGATCGTGACGCTTGGTTTCGGTGAGATGGTGCGGCTGCTCGCCGACAACCTCGAGCCGCTCCGGGGCAACCGCGGCTTCCAGGACGTCGGAGGTCCGCCCGGCACCTACGCGAACGGGTCGCCGATCTTCACCCAGGGCGACGGGAAACCGTGGTACTGGCTCACGGTGACGTTCATCATCGTGATCCTGTTGTTGATCGGGAACCTCGAGCGAAGCCGGGTCGGCCGGGCCTGGGTGGCGATCCGCGAGGACGAGGACGTCGCGGAGATCATGGGCGTCCCCACGTTCCGCTTCAAGGTGTGGGCGTTCGTGATCGGCGCGGGAATCGGCGGTCTTTCCGGCGTGCTGTATGCGGGCCAGGTGGGTTTCGTCAACAACCAGCGGTTCGATGTGGTCACCTCGATCCTCTTCGTGGCCGCGGTCGTCCTCGGGGGCTCGGGCAACAAGCTGGGCGTGCTCCTCGGTGCCCTGGTGATCTCCTATCTGCCCGACCGGTTCCAGCTCGCGCCTGAGTACCGCTTCCTGATCTTCGGGATCGCGTTGATCGTGCTCATGATCTTCCGTCCGCAGGGCCTCCTGGGCGCGCGTCAACGACTCCTTGCGCGGGGCAGACAGGCCTACCAACGCCTGGTCGGTAAACCTGAGCCGGTCGCGACCGAGAGCGCGCTCATCGACTCGGGCAAGGGGACTAACGCATGAGCGAGCGGAGCGAGCGAATCAATCAACACAGCGCTCTGAGTGCCTCATGCGCGCCCGGAGCGAAGCGAGGACGCGCATGAGTGACCCAACGCCGGTGGAGAAGGGCCTTGCGGCTGAGGTCCAGGGGATGAGCGAGTCCGAACTCGCCCAGCACCTCGAGGAGGTCGCCGAGGCGGTGGCTCCCGACCGGGAGATCCAGGTCGACGTCGGCGACACCCTGCTCGAACTCGACGACGTCACGCTCCGCTTCGGCGGCCTGGTGGCACTCGACAGTGTGTCCTTCGGGATCAGGCGGGGCGAGATTCTCGGCATGATCGGACCGAACGGCGCGGGCAAGACCACCTGCTTCAACGTGATGACCGGCGTCTACCGGCCGTCGTCCGGCGAGGTCAGGCTGGAGGGTCGTCGCCTGGGTCGGCTCAAGCGATACCAGATCACCCGGCGCGGCATCGCCCGTACGTTCCAGAACATCCGGTTGTTCGAGGAGATGACGGCTCTGGAGAACGTCGTCGTCGGCACCGACGCACGCCACAAGACGAGCGTGGTTGGCGCGCTCGCCCGCCTTCCCCGCCACTGGCAGGAGGAACGCGCGGGTGTCGAGCGCGCGATGGCGCTGCTGGAGTTCGTCGGTATCGCCGATCGGGCGGCCGACCGGGCCAAGAACCTTCCGTACGGCTACCAACGTCGGCTCGAGATCGCCCGGGCGTTGGCGACGGAGCCGAAGTTGCTCTGCCTCGACGAGCCCGCCGCTGGATTCAACCCGGCCGAGAAGGATGAGCTGATGGAGCTCATCCGCAGGATTCGCGACGACGGCTACACCGTCCTGCTGATCGAGCACGACATGCGGGTGGTGATGGGCGTGACCGACCGGATCGTCGTACTCGAGTTCGGTAAGAAGATCGCGGAAGGAACCCCCGCGCAGGTGCGGGACGACCCGGCGGTCATCGCCGCCTATCTGGGGGTGCCCGACGATGGCGCTGCTTGAGCTTCACTCCGTGTCCGTGGCGTACGGCCGCATCCAGGCGTTGCGGGACATCTCCCTGACCGTCGAGGAAGGCGAGATCGTCACCCTGATCGGCGCGAACGGCGCGGGCAAGACCACGACGATGAAGGCGATCTCCGGACTCGTCCCGCTCTCCCAGGGATCGATCGAGTTCGACGGAGCCGACATCAGCAAGGTGCGGGCCGACCTCCGGGTGGTCCGCGGTATCTGCCAGGCGCCGGAGGGACGGGGCGTGTTCCCGGGCATGACGGTCCGGGAGAACCTCGAGATGGGGTGCTACACGCGCCGGGACCGCAAGGCCATCGCCGAGGATTTCGATCGCGTCTTCGAGTTGTTCCCGCGTCTGAAGGAACGCGCGACGCAGGCGGGCGGCACGCTCTCGGGCGGCGAGCAGCAGATGGTCGCGATCGGTCGGGCTCTGATGGCCAGGCCGCGCCTCCTCCTGCTGGACGAGCCGTCGATGGGGCTCGCGCCGCAGTTCATCCAGCAGATCTTCAACATCATCACCGAGATCAACAAACAAGGCACCACTGTCCTCCTGGTCGAGCAGAACGCCCAGCAGGCATTGAGTCGCGCGCATCGCGGGTACGTACTCGAAACCGGCTCCGTGACCAGGGCCAGCACTGGCAAGGACCTTTTGGCGGATCCGGCGGTCAAGGAGGCCTACCTGGGAGTCGCCTGACACTGCCGAGAACGGGAGCGGCCGCATGCGATGCCGGACCAAGCGACTACTGATCCGGGATTTCGTGGAGGCTGACCGGGCCGCGGTAAGGGGATGGCGTTCCGACCCTGAGGTGGTGCGCTATCTCGACCAGCCGCTCGGGACCGATCCTGACGGGTGGTTCGATGCCGTACGGCGATTCGGCGCCCAGGTGCCGCGGGTGTCGCATGACGCGGCGATCGTGCTTCGGGGCACCGACGAGGTGGTGGGCTGGATCGGCATCGGGCGGTCGGTCGACTTCCTGTCGGGCGACCACGTGGTGGGGTACGCGTTGCGCCGGGAGTCCTGGGGCAAGGGCTACATGGCCGAGGCACTCGCCGCCGTCCTCGAGTTCGGGTTCACAGAACTCGGTGCGCAGACGATCTACGCGCAGTGCTACATCGCCAACCACGCGTCGGCGCGGGTCATGGAGAAGGCCGGCATGAAGCCCGCCGGTCAGGCGGTCTCGGCTGATCCCTCCCTGGGCGAGAGCGTCCGGTACGTCGCGGTCCGGGGTGAGTGGCGACAGCCGGGCCGGCGGAGGTTCGGGCGTGTGGGCTGATCAGCGTGGGCCGATCAGCCGTGGGCCACTTCGCCAACACCAGATCTGGCGCGGAAACCGACGGGCGCCCGGTGGCGTCGGCCCGCTACGCTTGGTCGCACAAGGCATTGACCCGGCTATCACCGGTGAGCCTCCGGAAGAACCGGACCTTCCAAGCATTCGCCCACAAGGTCCTCAGTAGAACCGGACGGGTCCGGCCCGTCACAGCCGGCCAACGAGCGGGTCCGCTCGCGGCTGACCTCACGGTCAGCGGCGGCGGATCAAGCGAGGTGGTACCGCGGGCGGAGCATTGCAGGCGATGCGCCGCTCGTCCTCGCACGGCAGATCCATCCGATCCCGCAGCGACCGAGGACGAGCGAGCCCCACGATGACGTACCCCCGACACCGCGATGACGACGCGCGCGTTCCCGCTTCTCCGTCGTTTCCCGATCTCGAGCATGAGGTGCTCGACTACTGGGAGGCGGACAAGACCTTCCAGGCGAGCATTGACCAGCGCGAGGCCGGCCCGCAGGGGTCGAACGAGTTCGTCTTCTACGACGGCCCGCCGTTCGCCAACGGTCTGCCGCACTATGGCCACCTTCTGACCGGCTACGTCAAGGACCTGGTGCCGCGCTACCAGACGATGCGCGGACGCCGGGTCGAACGCCGCTTCGGCTGGGACTGCCACGGACTCCCCGCCGAGGTCGAGGCCGAACGCGAGCTCGGCATCACCGCCAAGCGGGAGATCCTCGACCTGGGCGTCGATCGGTTCAACCAGGTGTGCCGGACGTCGGTGTTGCGCTACACCGCCGAGTGGGAGCGGTACGTCAACCGGCAGGCCCGCTGGGTGGACTTCGACAACGACTACAAGACGCTCGACCTGTCCTACATGGAGAGCGTGCAGTGGGCGTTCAAGACGTTGTACGACAAGGGGTTGGTGTACGAGGGCTTCCGGGTCCTGCCGTACTGCTGGCGGTGTGAGACACCGCTGTCCAACACCGAGACCCGGATGGATGACGTCTACCGCGACCGGCACGACCCGGCGATCACGGTCGCCTTCGAGCTGGAGACGGGGGAGAAGCTGCTGGTCTGGACGACCACTCCCTGGACGTTGCCGTCCAACCTCGCGGTCGCGGTCGGCCCCGACATCGACTACGCCGTCGTCGAGAAGGACGGCGTGCGGTACATCCTGGGCGAGGCCCGGCTGGCGGCGTACGCCAACGAACTCGTCGACGCCGAGCGGGTCGGAACCCTTCGGGGCAGCGAGCTGGTCGGCCGCCGCTACGCCCCGCTGTTCGACTTCCTCGCGGACACACCCAACGCCTTCCAGGTGCTTGGTGCCGCCTTCGTGACCACCGAGGACGGCACCGGCGTCGTGCACCTGGCGCCGGCGTTCGGTGAGGACGACCAGGCGACCTGCGATCTCGCCGACATCCCGACGATCGTGACGGTCGACGACCACACCCGCTTCACGTCGCTGGTGCCGGCGTACGAAGGACTCCAGGTCTTCGAGGCCAACAAGCCGGTCATCCGCGACCTCAAGGAGCGCGGCGTTCTGGTACGCCACGACACCTACACCCACAGCTACCCGCACTGCTGGCGGTGCGACACGCCCCTGGTCTACAAGGCGGTCGGGAGCTGGTTCGTGGAGGTGACGAAGTTCAGGGACCGCATGGTCGAGCTCAACCAGCAGATCAGCTGGACGCCGGAGCACGTCAAGGACGGGTCGTTCGGGAAGTGGCTGTCGAACGCGCGCGACTGGTCGATCAGCCGGAACCGCTTCTGGGGTTCACCGATCCCGGTGTGGAAGTCCGACGATCCGGCGTACCCGCGGGTCGATGTCTACGGCTCACTGGATGAGATCGAGCGCGATTTCGGCGTACGCCCGACCGACCTGCACCGGCCCACGATCGATGACCTGACGCGGCCGAACCCCGACGACCCGACCGGCCGCTCCACGATGCGGCGGGTGCCGGAGGTGTTGGACTGCTGGTTCGAGTCGGGGTCGATGTCGTTCGCCCAGGTGCATTACCCGTTCGAGAACACCGAGTGGTTCGAGCATCACTACCCGGGTGACTTCATCGTCGAGTACGTCCCGCAGGTGCGCGGGTGGTTCTACACCCTGCACGTGCTCGCGACCGCGTTGTTCGACCGGCCGGCGTTCCGCAACTGCGTCGTACACGGCAACATCCTCGGCGACGACGGCCGCAAGATGAGCAAGAGCCTGCGCAACTACCCGGACGTCTTCGAGATGTTCGACATGTATGGCTCCGACGCTATCCGCTGGTCCTTGATGGCGTCGCCGGTGCTGCGCGGCGGCGATCTCTCGGTGACCGAATCTCTGATCCGCGACAGCGTGCGGCAGGCGATCAACCCGCTGTGGAATGCCTTCTACTTCTTCACGCTCTACACGAACGCCGAGTCCGCGGTGGCTCGGTGGCGTACGGATTCGACGCACGTGCTGGACCGCTACGTGTTGGCGAAACTCCACGACACGGTGGCCGCGACGACCGACGCGCTCGACGCGTACGACATCTCGCGCGCGTGTACGGCGGTGCGGTCGTTCCTCGACGTGCTGACCAACTGGTACGTCCGGCGTTCGCGGGAGCGGTTCTGGTCCGGCGACCAGGACGCGTTCGACACGCTCTACACCGTCCTCGAGGTCCTCACGCGGACCGCGGCGCCGCTGCTCCCGCTGGTGACCGAGGAAGTGTGGCGCGGGCTCACCGGCGAGCGCTCGGTGCACCTTGCCGACTGGCCCTCGCTCGAGGACCTGCCGGCGGATCCCGACCTCGTGGCGGCGATGGACGGCGTACGCGACGTGTGCTCGGTGGCGCTGGCACTCCGAAAGGCGAAGGGGCTGCGGGTACGCCTGCCGCTGGCGGCCCTGACGGTGGCCGCGCCGGACGCCGGATCGCTCGCGCCGTTCGTGGATCTCATCCGCGACGAGGTGAACGTCAAGGCGGTCGTGCTCGAGGACGAGGTCGCGGCGCACTGTCAACGCGTCCTTTCGGTGGTGCCACGCGCGTTGGGACCGCGCCTCGGCAAGGACGTCCAGCGGGTGATCCGTGCCGTGAAGGGGGGCGAATGGTCGGTGTCGGACGAAGGAGTCGTGGCGGGCGGAGTCCCGTTGCTGGAGGGGGAGTACGAGCTACGGCTGGTCCCGACGGACGCGGACTCCTCGACCGCGCTGCCCGGCGACGTCGGCGTGGTGGTCCTCGACACGGAGGTCACCCCGGAGCTGGCCGCCGAAGGTACGGCCCGGGACGTGATCCGGGCGGTCCAGCAGGCCCGCCGCGACGCTGGTCTCGACGTGTCTGACCGGATCGGGCTCGTGGTGTCCTCACCGGATGCGGAGGTGCGGGCCGCCGTCGAGGCGCACCGAGACCTGGTCACGGGGGAGACCTTGACGGAGGAGCTGACCTTCGGCGACCTGCCGGGCGAGGGCGCTCCGGTCGAGGTGGGCGACGGCTTCTCCGTCCGCGTGTCCGTCCGTGGGCTCCAGTGACGCGGCGGCACTGACACGACCGTGGTGCCCGCGGCGCGCCCAGGGCCCAAAATGATCACGTATACGTGGTCATTACCCGCTTCGCATGGTGCCGATGTCATGTGAGGCAGGCAATGACCACGTATACGTGATCATTCAGGGGCCCTCACGTCGGTGGCAGGAGGCCGGTGACCGGATCGCGGGACGTGACGCAGTACTCGCGGCCGACGGGATCCCGCAAGGTCACCCACGAGGCGGTACGCCCCACCACCGTCGCGCCAAGCTGCTCGTGCCGGCGTACCTCCGCTTCGACGTCGTCGCAGGCCAGGTCGACGTGCGCCCGGACCGGTTGCCCTGGCTCGGAGGTGTCGAGGCGTTGCAGGAGCAGGCGGAACGGCATCCCCGCCGGACGCTGAAGGTATTCGAACTCCGGGCGGGACCCAGGTCGTCGCTCCCAGCCGGTGAACGCCGCCCAGAATTCCACCTCGCGGTCGAGGGCACCGGCAGGTATGTCGAGGCAGATCTGGTCGACCAGACTGCGATGTCCGTCGGTCCACCGGAGGGGCACGGGACGCTCGTGCTCCCCGTGGTGTGTGACGACACAGAACGCCAGGCCGCCCGGGGAGGCCAACACCACAAGGGTGTTCTGGTCGGCCACGATCGTGGCGCCCAGCTTGACCGCGCGCGCCACCTCCGCCCGCACCGCATGGGAATGAACATCGAGGTGGCAGCGGGCGGGCCCGTCACACACGTCCTGCACCCGAAGGAACGCGCAACCCTGCTCGGGCAGCAAGGTCGCGAACTCCTCCCGCTCACCTCGCCACGAAGACAAGCCTGACCGGGTCACGCCTCGCCAGAAGGCGAGCCCCGCCTCGCGGTCGGAGTCGTACGGAGAATCCAGGAAGACGGTCAGCCACCGAATGGTCATCCCACCAGTGTCGCGAACCCGCCGGGGCGGCTCGGGATGTCGGTAAGGCCGGCATCAGGTGGCCGGGCGAAGGTGGCAGGTCAGCCTGACCGTGCACACGCGCCGGTCCTCCTCGTCGGTGATCACCACGTCGTACGTCGCCGTCGTACGCCCGCGATGGATCGGTGTCGCGACACCGCGGACGACGCCGCTCCGGACAGCCCGGTGATGCGTCGCGTTGAGGTCGACGCCGAGCGCCACCCGGTCAGGTCGGGCGTACAACGTCGCCGCGATCGACGCGAGGCTCTCAGCAAGGACGCACGACGCGCCGCCGTGAAGGAGGCCGAACGGTTGGGTGTTGCCCTCGACCGGCATGGTGCCGACGCACCGGTCCGGTGAGGCCTCGAGGATCGTGATCCCGAGCCGCTCGTGGATCGGGGCCTGGGGCAGGTCCACTCCGTCTGTCACCGTCCGCTCCTCTCGTCATCGCCAGCCAGTCGACCGTAGACCGTCCCGGTCGACCACGTGGCATCCGCACGTCCCGGCGCACGTCCGGCGCACGGTGCGTGGCCTTGTCGGTGAGGGCTACTAGAGTCACGTGCGTGGTAGCCGACGACGCCCCCCGCACCGACCCGACCGTCGACCCGTCCGCCGAGGCGGGTGAGCGCCCGCGCCTGTTGCTGCTCGACGGCCACTCGCTGGCCTATCGGGCGTGGTTCGCGCTCCCGGCGGAGAATTTCTCCACCAAGACCGGTCAGACGACCAACGCCGTCTATGGCTTCACGTCGATGTTGATCAACATGATCCGCGACGAGGAGCCCACCCACCTGGCGGTGGCGTTCGACGTCGGTAGGAAGACCTTCCGGGCTGAGGCGTTCGCCGAATACAAGGCAAATCGGCAGAAGACGCCCGACGAGTTCCGCAGCCAGCTGCCGCTGATCAAGGAAGTGCTCGACGCGCTCCGCATCCCCTACGTCGAGGCCGAGGGCTACGAAGCCGACGACGTGATCGCCACGCTGGGCAGGCAGGGCGTCGATCTCGGCTATGACGTTCTCGTGGTCTCCGGCGACCGTGACACCTTCCAGCTCGTCTCCGACCAGCTCACCGTGATCTACCCGACCAGGGGTGTCTCGGAGGTCGCCCGGATCACGCCCGCCGAGGTCGAGAAGCGCTACACCATCGGGCCCGAGCGCTACCCCGACCTCGCCGCGCTGGTGGGTGAGACCAGCGACAACCTTCCCGGTGTGCCCGGGGTCGGCCCCAAGACCGCGGCCAAGTGGATCAACCAGTACGGCTCTCTGGACGACCTCGTCGCCCGGGTCGACGAGGTGAAGGGCAAGGCTGGTGACTCACTCCGGGCCCACCTCGGCCAGGTCCTCCAAAACCGCCAGCTCAACGAGCTGGTGAGCGACCTCAGCCTGCCGGTCCAGCCGGTCGATCTCCTCCGGCACCCGTGGGATCGCGACGCCGTCCACCAGGTGTTCGACGCGCTGGAGTTCCGGGTGCTGCGTGACCGGCTCTTCGCCACCCTGCACGCGCCCGAGCCGGAGGCGGAGGAGGGTTTCGAGGTCGCCGGCGAGCGGCTTGCGCCCGACCAGCTGAGCGGCTGGCTCGAGCAGCACGCCAAGGGCGACGGTGAGTACGTCCGCACCGGCCTTCACGTCCAGGGCAGCTGGGGCCGCGGCACGGGCGATGTGATCGGGCTGGCGCTCGCGTCCTCTGACGGTGCCGCCGCGTGGGTCGACCCGACCGAGCTGTCACCCGACGACGAGAAGGCGTTGACCGACTGGCTCGGTGACGCCCGATACGAGAAGGCGCTCCACGACGCCAAGGGCCCGACGCTGGCGCTGGCGGCACGAGGTTGGACGCTCCGCGGTGTCACCAGCGACACCGCCCTGTCGGCCTACCTTGTGCGCCCCGACCAGCGTTCGTACGACCTGGGCGACCTGACCCTGCGCTACCTTCGCCGCGAGCTGCGCTCGGAGGAGCCGGCGAACGGCCAGCTCAGCCTGGAGGGCGTGGACGACAGCGGCGGGATCGCCGAGCACGCCATGGTGGCGGCCCGAGCGGTCATCGACCTCGCCACGGCCCTCGACAAGGAGTTGGGCGACCGCGGTGGTGCGCGCCTGCTCGAGGAGGTCGAGCTTCCGCTCGTCGACGTTCTCGGCGGGATGGAGCGGGTCGGCATCTGCGTCGACGTCGACCGGCTCTCCGATCTCGAGTCGCACTTCGCCGGTCAGGTCAAGCAGGCCGCCGACGAGGCTTACCGCGTGATCGACGAGGAGATCAACCTTGGTTCGCCCAAGCAGCTCCAGGTGGTGCTCTTCGAGAAGCTCGGCATGCCCAAGACGAAGCGCACCAAGACCGGCTACACGACCGACGCGGAGGCGTTGCAGCAGCTCTACGACCAGACCGAGCATCCCTTCCTCGCCCATCTCCTCGCGCACCGTGACGCGTCGAAGCTCCGGTCCACGGTCGAGGGGCTGCTCAAGACGGTCGCCGTTGACGGGCGCATCCACACGACGTTCAACCAGACCATCGCGGCGACCGGGCGGCTGTCGTCCACCGACCCCAACCTCCAGAACATCCCGATCCGCACGGAGGAGGGGCGCCGGATCCGCGAGGCCTTCGTGGTCGGGCCGGGCTACGACTGCCTGCTGACCGCCGACTACAGCCAGATCGAGATGCGGATCATGGCGCACCTCTCCCACGACGAAGGGCTGATCGAGGCGTTCCACTCGGGAGAGGACTTCCACGCCGCCACGGCGTCGCGGGTGTTCGCGGTGCCCGCCACCGAAGTGACCAACGAGATGCGGGCCAAGATCAAGGCGATGAACTACGGCCTCGCCTATGGCCTCTCGGCATACGGCCTGTCCCAGCAGCTGCGGATCGACGTGGCCGAAGCCCGCGAACTCATGGAAGAGTACTTCGAGCGGTTCGGTGGCGTACGCGACTACCTCCGCGGCGTGGTCGACGCGGCCCGCAAGACCGGCTACACCGAGACGATCCTGGGTCGCCGCCGCTACCTCCCCGACCTCACCAGCGACAACCGCCAGCGTCGCGAGATGGCCGAACGCATGGCGCTGAACGCGCCGATCCAGGGTTCGGCGGCCGACATCATCAAGGTCGCGATGCTCGGTGTCGACCGGGCACTGCGGGAGGCGAAGCTCACGTCGCGGATGCTCCTCCAGGTCCACGACGAACTCGTGCTGGAAGTGGCGCCAGGCGAGCACGACCAGTTGGAGCAGTTGGTACGCCAGCAGATGGCCGCGGCCGCCGAGCTCACCGTGCCGCTCGACGTCTCCGTGGGTGAGGGCCGCACCTGGCACGAGGCCGGGCACTAGGGCGTGTTTCCGTGATCGTGAAGGATATTCATCGCGATATGACGAATCCTTCACGATCATCGGGTGCCCGAGGATGCCTATTCAAAACTCTTGGTCTGGCGTCTGTTCGACGCTGGACGGCCTGAGCTGGCGAGGCGGGATAGTTCGCGTGGGTGCACTTGCTGTACTTACGCGAAGTCAGGCCCGTCTATGGCTCTGCGCTTGGATGAAGTTGATCAACGGTCCGCAAATCGGGCGCCCCCCGCGGAGGGAGTCCGAATTCGGGACCGTTGATCAACTTCGCGCCAATAACTCCAGAAACCGCGCCCCGGAAGATGAATAAGGTTTATGGCGAAACCCCCGACTATCCCGATGCTGAGAAATCAGGCCGTCGGTGGCTTCCTGCTCACGGGCCAGGTCGCTCGTATCCCAGATCGCGAGCGGATCTGAAGACGTCCAGAATCGAACCATGAGTTGATGCCCAGTTCCGTGTGAAAACTGGCATCAACTCAAGGTTCAACGAGCACCGTATCCGTCCGCCGCGGTGGCCGTCCGCGCCTCGGGAGGTCCGGGCTGATCGCCAACGCGAACAGCCAGCTCATCTCAGCCCGCTGGCGAGACCTCCTTGTCGCCTTCGGTGACCCGCTGGTTGGCGCGCCGCTCACGGTGCCGCGCCCAGAGTGCCAGGGCGAGCAGGAGTGCCAGCAGGGTGTATGCGATCACCGAGAACGGACTGGAAACCAAGGCGGTCAGGTTTCCCTGACTGATCGCGAGCGTCCTGCGCAGCTGCTCCTCGGCCATCGGACCCAGGATCATCCCGACGACCAGTGGCGCGATCGGGTAGCCATGGCGCCGCATGAAGAACCCGAGCAGGCCGATCACCAGCAGGAGGGCAAGGTCGATGGGGGAGAAGTTCACCGCGTAGCTGCCGAGGGCGGCGAAGACCAGGATTCCGGCGTAGAGGTAGTGCCGCGGGATCTGCAGCACCTTCACCCAGATACCGACCAGGGGAAGGTTGAGGACCAGCAGCATGAGATTGCCGATGTAGAGGCTCGCGACCAGAGTCCAAACCAACCCTGACTGGTTCTGGAGCAGCAGCGGCCCGGGCTGGATTCCGTAGCTCTGGAACGCCGCGATCATGACCGCCGCGGTAGCCGTGGTCGGCAGTCCCAGCGTCAGGAGCGGGACGAGCACGCCCGCGGCCGCGGCGTTGTTCGCCGCCTCCGGACCTGCCACGCCTTCGATCGCGCCGTTGCCGAACTCCTCCTTGCGCTTCGCGATGCGCTTTTCGGCGGCGTACGAAAGAAAGGTGGACACGTCCGCGCCGCCGGCTGGGATCGTCCCGATCGGGAAGCCGATGAGCGTGCCACGCAGCCACGGCCGCCACGACCGGGACCAGTCGGACCGGTTCATCCAGGACCGCCAGCCCTTCGGCACCGGGATCACCTGGACGGGCCCGTGCCGCAGGCGGGACGCGACATAGAGCGCCTCGCCGACCGCGAAGACACCTACGGCCACCACCACGACATCGATGCCGTCCGTCAGCGTCGGGATCCCGAAGGTGAATCGCTGCTGGCCGGTGAGGGTGTCGGTCCCGATCAGTCCTAGGAAGAGTCCGAGGGCCAGCGCCGCGAGCCCACGCGAAACCGAGGAGCCCAGCAACGCTCCCACCGTCACGAACGCGACGATCATCAGTGCGAAGTAGTCGTTCGGGCCGAGCTGGACGGCGAAGTCCGCCATGACCGGCGCGACGAGCGTCAGTGCGACAGTCGCGAGCGTCCCAGCGACGAACGATCCGATCGCGGCGGTGGCGAGGGCCGCGGCGCCGCGGCCCGCCTTCGCCATCTTGTTGCCTTCGAGGGCGGTGACGATCGAGGCTGACTCGCCGGGTGTGTTGAGGAGGATCGAGGTGGTCGAGCCGCCGTACATGCCGCCGTAGTAGATACCGGCGAAGACGATGAGCGCGGCCGTTGGTTGCAGGGTGTACGTGAGCGGCAGGAGCAACGCCACCGTCATCGCCGGACCGATGCCGGGCAGCACTCCGACGGCGGTCCCCACCAGGACACCGAACAACGCGTACAGAAGATAGATCGGCTGGAGAGCGCTCGCGAAGCCTTCCAGCACCGCACCGAAGTCACCCATGGAGGAAGGGCACCCCCTCAAACGGCCCGGCTGGCAGCGACAACCCCAACCCGGCCGCGAACACCGCTTGCAGTACCAGCCCCATGGCCAGACCGATCACCACCGGCTTCCACCACGGCCGCGCGCCCAGCGTCCACGCGGCACCGGCGAAGAGGATGGCGATCGAGAGCGGCCAGCCGATCCAGTCGATCAGCACCGCCTGCGCGACGAAGAACGCCACCAGCTTCACGACCGTGAGCCAGTCGGTCCGGGCGTCCGCATCGACGTCTTCGCCTTCCTCGGCCTCGCCGAGCTTGCCTCGCCAGGTCGCGACCAGGACCGCCATCCCGGCGAGGACGAGCAGGCCGCCGATGAAGTACGGGAACGTCCGCGGTCCCATCGCGTTGGCTGACCCGGGTACGACGATCGTGGCTGTGTCGACCAGCGTGAAGATGCCGAGCCCGGCGATCAGGCCACCGAGGGCGTACTCCTCGATCCGCCGCACCCTGCCCTCGCGGGCGGCCCGGCCAGCAGCGCTGGTCGGACCGCCCGCTTTGCTCATCGTGTCGGCCACGGCTATTTCACCAGTCCGATATCGCGCAGGATCCCTTGCACCGAAGCGATGTCCTCGTCGAGGAACGTCTTGAACTCATCACCCGCCAGGAACGCGTCGCCCCAGCCGGCCCGGTCGAGTTCGGCCTTCCATTCCTTGGACTCGTGCAGTTTGGTGGCGAGGTCGACCAGCGTCTTCCGCTCGTCGTCGGAGATGCCACCTGGTGCGACGAGACCCCGCCAGTTCGTCAGTTCGACGTCGTACCCGGCCTCCCGCAGCGTCGGAGCGTCGATGCCCTCGACGCGCTTGGCGCCTGAGACGGCGAGCGCACGGACCTTCCCCGCCTTTACCTGCTCGGCGTACTCACCGATGCCGGAGATGCCGGCGTTGACCTTGTTTCCGAGCAGAGCCGCGAGCGACTCGCCGCCACCGGAGTAAGCGACGTAGTTGAGCGTGTCGTTCAGCTTGTCGGGGGTGACACCGGCCTCCTTGAGCAGGAGCCCGGCCAGGATGTGGTCGGCGCCGCCGGCTGACCCACCGGTCACCGCGACGCCCTTGCCCTTGGCCTTGATGTCGTCGATCAGTTCCTTGACCGTCTGGTACGGCGAGCTCGCCGGTACGACCACGATCAGGTCTTCCGACGTCAGTCGGGCAACCGGGGTGGTGTCCTCGAGCCTGACCTTGGACTTGTTGGTTTCGACCGCGCCCACCATGACCAGCCCGGTGACCATGAGGACGTCCGGGTTCTTTTCGTTCGCGAGCTGCGCGAGCCCCACGGTCCCACCCGCACCGCCCACGTTGGACACCTGAATGCTCTTGGCGAGGTCGGCGGCCTGCATGGCCTTCTGTGCGGCGCGGCCGGTCTGGTCCCAGCCGCCTCCTGGATCAGCCGGCACCACGATCGACAACCGATTGATGCCGGCGGCAGGATCGTCCGCCGTGGTGCCGCACGCGCTCAGGCCGACGCCGGCCGCGACGACGACGGCGACGAGAGACGTACGGACCCGGTTGAGAGCGCCCATCCTCACTCCTTCTCATGTGTGGCGTGGGCCACATCTGCTGTAGTGACGAAGGACGCTAGAGGGCCGCCGGCCGAGCAGAGAAGAGTTCGGTCGTAACGGTGGTATTGGTCATTTCGGTCGTGTAACGGCGCTGTAGCGATCTGATGCACACTGAGCGGATGCGTCGTTCGGTGTCGCTGCGCGTCCAGCTGCTTGCCCTGCAGTTGGCCATCGTGCTGGTCACAGTCGTGTCAGCGGGTGGGCTCGCGGCCTACCTGCAGGCGCGACAGATCCGCGAGACCTACCTGACCCGCATGATCGCGGTTGCGGAGAGCGTCGCCCGGTTGCCGTCAGTCAAGGACGCCTACAAGCAGGCCGACCCGTCCGCGACGATCCAGCCCATCGCCGAACTCATCCGGAAGGCCTCCAACGTCACGTACGTCGTGGTGACCGACGATGCCGGCATCCGGTACTCCCATCCGGTCCCGGAGCGGATCGGTGAGCCCGTGTCGACCGACCCGACAGTGCCGCTTTCTGGGAAGGTTTTCGTAGGCACCGAGACCGGAACGCTCGGCCGGTCCTGGCGGGTCAAGGTGCCCGTCTTCGATGACTCAGGTGCGGTCATCGGCTCGGTGTCCGTCGGCATCCTGGAGTCAGAACTCCTCGACGACCTTCTCGACGACGTGCCGACCCTGCTCGGCTGGCTCGCCGGAGCGGCCGTCCTCGGTACGCTCGGCGCCGCCTGGGTCACCCGGACGGTCCGCCGCCGCATCTTCGGCCTGGAGCCGGATGAGATCGCCACCTTGCTGGAGACGCGGGACGCCATGCTGCACGGCATCCGGGAGGGCGTTGTCGCGATTGATACCCGCGGCAAGATCGTGCTGGTCAACGACGAGGCCAAGCGGTTGCTCGACATCACCGACGACCCTTCGGGCCGGACAGCCGACGAGATCCTCGAACCAGGACTCGCTGCCCTGGTCCGGTCTGACACCGACATCGATGACCAGCTCATCCTGGCCGGGGTGCGGATCCTCGTCGCCAACCGGAGCACCGCCACCGTCGACGATCGTCACGTGGGAGTGATGTTGACCCTGCGGGACCGGACGGAGCTGCACAACGCCCTGAGGGAACTCGACGGCCAACGCACGCTCACCGAGGCTCTGCGGGCGCAGGGCCATGAGTTCTCGAACCACCTGCACGTGGTGTCGGGTCTCCTCGAACTCGGCCGGCCGGATGAGGCGATCGCGTTCATCGATCGGGTCGGTCACGGTGGTGCTGTCTCCGACACCACGGCAGGGATCCGCGACCCGGCGGTTTCCGCTCTCCTGCTGGCCAAGACGGTAACCCTGCGGGAGCGTGGCGTGTCGTTGCGGGTCGTTCCGTCGTCCTGGCTCCCGGAGGGCCTCGGAGACGATGTGGTCACCGTCTTGGGCAACCTCATCGACAACGCCGGCGACGCGGCTGGTCCCGGCGGCACCATCGAAGTGCTCGTCGAGGAGTCCGGCGACGGCACTCTGATCCGGGTCGCCGACGACGGACCCGGCGTGCCACCCGGTCAACGTGAGCTCATCTTCACCGCCGGATACAGCTCCAAGCCTGTCGCCTCCGGAGGGAGCCGGGGGATCGGTCTTGCCCTGGTGACCCGGATCGTGGACCGTCGCGGTGGACGGGTCGAGGTGCGGGACCGCGACGACGGAGGCGCGGTGTTCGAGGTGTGGCTCCCGGTCCAGCGATCGGCTGGCTCTCCTGTCCCGGCGGGAGGCACTCCATGACCGGCATGGCTCCGACCGTACGCACCCTGATCGTCGACGACGACTTCGCCGTCGCGGCGGTCCACCGGGGGTTCCTGGAGTCCCTTCCTGACTTCAGCGTCGTGGGCGAAGCCCACCTTGGCGCTGACGCGTTGCGCGCTGTCGAGGACCTGCACCCCGACCTGGTGCTCCTCGACATCTACCTGCCAGACATCTCGGGCCTGGAGGTGCTGCACCGGCTCCGGGCGCGCCCCGGACCTCCGGTCGATGTCATCGCGATCACCGCCGCGCGAGAACTCGACACCGTACGCTCCGCCATGGCCGGTGGCGTCGTCAACTACCTGATCAAGCCGTTCACCCTGGACGTCTTCACCGATCGCCTCAACGCCTACCTCGCCCATCGCCGGGAGGTACGCCGGGTCGCCGGCAGGGCGAACTCCGGAGCGTTGGACCAGGACTCGGTCGACCGGTTACTGCGGGTCAGGCAGAACCCGCAACAGGCCCGGCTCCCGAAGGGTCTGTCGTTGCGTACTCTCGGCCTCCTGTCGTCCGCGCTGGCAGAGGCCAGGACCGACCTGTCCGCCGCGGAACTCGGCGAGCGCACGGGTGTCTCCCGGATCAGCGCCCGCCGCTATCTCGAGTACCTCGTCAGCGCGGGCCTGGCCAGCGTGGCCCCCCGATATGGAGCGGCTGGCCGGCCCGAGCATCGCTACCGCTGGACAGGTGAGCCGGCGCCGAGAAGTTCTCCATGAGGCTGGGCGAAGGCGCCAGCCGCCATGTGATCAGCGCCTCAGCAGGCGCCAGACGATGAGGCCCGGCGTGTCGTGGTACGCCGCGCGGGCCGCGTCAGGGCAGTACCGCTGCGCGTCTGAGCCACCGTGCCCACCCGATACGTCTCCCCAGCGAGGCTCCCGGCAGGCCAGAACCTCGAAGCCGGTCGCGTGCGCGGCGGTGAGGTAGTCCGACGGAAGGAAGCGCGTGGCGGGCATCGCGCGGCGACCGTCCGGCCCGTCGACGCTCGACACGCCCCCGAGGTAGAGGGACAGCCAGTGGATGTCAGACAGCACCACCTGTCCACCAGGACGGAGTACCCGCGCGAACTCCCGCAGAGCCGGCTCCAGGCTGGGTTCGTACGTCAGCGCCAGCGCGCACACGACCGCGTCGAAGCTGGCATCCGGGAATGGCAGGGCGTCGAGGGTGCCCGCACGAAAGTCGCCACCGGGAACCTTCCGGCAGGCGTGTTCCAGCATCTCCAGTGAAGAGTCGACCCCCGCGACGTCGTGGCCACGCCCGGCGAGGTACGCCGAATGCCGGCCCGTCCCGCAGGCGGCATCGAGGACGCGACCCACGGCCAGGTCGTCCAGCATCGGGCGCACCACCGGCTCCTCCGCCTCGATCAGCGGATTCCCGCCGTCGTCGTACGACGCCGCCCAGACGGCGTAACCCTCGCGGGTGCTCGCTCGGCCGACCGTGCTGCCCGGCCGGGTCGTGAGCTCGGGATCGGCAAGCAGCGCACGCACCTCCGCGAGCCGAGCATCGATGAAAGCTGGGTCCGCACCGACGTCATCACCGGCCAGCGCGCGCAGCAGAGCGACGCCCTCCAGGCCGAGCAACCATCCCAGCGGATGCGAGTAGTGCGCCATGTGGAGACAGTAGGGAATTCGACCCGGACAGGCCCACCGAATTTCCGCCGGCGTTGGTCAGGTGGCAGAGGTCTGCAGCTTGGCAAGTACGTCAGCTAACTGGCGGGCGGAGTTGCGTACGCCCAACTCCATGCTTTGCTCGACGATGCGGTCGCGGTTTTCGACCGACTGGAAGCTCGAGACCGAGCGGACCATCGTCATACCGCCAAGGTCTTCAAAGGTGTAGGTGTCAAGGGAAACTTGCCCTGGACTGCCTTCGTATTCAAAGGTCTGCACGATGGCATCAGGGGAGGGTGCACCGTGAAAGACGCCACGGAAGCCGTAGACGCGACCTTCGGCGTCTTGGCTGAGGTACCGCCATCGGCCACCATCTCTGACGTCGTATCGCTCGATGGTGATGCGCGCGTCGCATCCGCCGAGCCACTGGGTCAGTAGCTCGGGTTCGGTGTAGGCCCGGAACACCAGGTCGCGGGGTGCGTCGAACTCTCGCGTGATGATGATCAGCGGCATGTCGGGTTCAGCGGTGATCTGTGTCCTGCTCATGGTCGGTGCTCTTTCTCAAGGTGTCGCGTCGTTGTCAGGATCGGGTGTCTGGGCGGCTTGCAGGTCGGCGAGAAGCGCGTCGAGCCGTTGGTGTCTACGCTCCCAAAAGCGTTGGTACTCGGCCAGCCAGGTGGTCGCCGCACGCAGGGGCTCGGCCTCCAGGTGACTCAGCCGGGCCGTCGCGTGCCGCCGCCGTGAGATGAGCCCCGCCTTTTCCAGCACCTTGAGGTGCTGAGAGATCGCCGGCTGCGAGACCGCGTGTGGCTTGGCGAGCTCGCCGACCGTCGCATCACCTTGGCTCAGTTGCGCCAGGATCGCGCGCCGAGTCGGATCGGCGAGCGCTCCGAAGACCAGACTGAGCGTGTCCGAAGCCATCTGTGACCTTCCTCCTGAGCGATCCCGTCGTTACGGGTGGTCTTTCGGGGCGGTGCTGGGCTGGTACTCGAGCATGACCAGCCGGGAGTCCAGCACCTTGGTATCGACCAGGTCGAGTCCGGTCCGGGTGTGGCCCACTGAGAAGGGTTCGCGGCCGGCATTTCCGAGGACGATAGGAAAGACCGTGATCCGGATCCGGTCGACCAGGCCCGCTTCCAGCAGGCCCTTCACCAGTGTGAGGCTTCCGATCGTGCGCAGCGGTACGTCCGACTGCTGCTTCAGCGCCTGGATCTGCGTGCTGAGCTCGCCGGAGACCAGCCGTGTGTTGTTCCAGGCCAGCGGCTCTTTGAGGGTGTTGGACACGACCACTTTCGGGATCTCGTTCATCCACGAGCTCGCCGGGTCGGTGGCCGGGGAGGAGATCGCCGCCATCGCCTCGTAGGTGACGCGCCCCATGACCACGACATGCGGTGTGCTCATCACGTCATGCAGCCGCTTCTCCAGGTCGGGGCCGAAGTAGCCGAAGTACCCCTCGACATCGACGCCCGCGGCGAACCCGTCGAGCGAGAGAAACAGGTCCGCGGTGAGATCAACCACGATCAGTCCTTTCAGTCCAGGTGACGATCTTTGATAAATAACTCCTTCTAAAATGAAGTCCTTATGAAGCTAATCCGCCTGCTCGGCGACTGTCAAGCGCGGGAGGCACTCGCAAGTCGCCCGCATCCCTGGCTGGTCCGACCGATAGCGTGACCGGCCGGAGGTGAGGCACGGTGGGTGGATCGGTGCCGCGGTGGGTGAGGCTCGCCCTGGTGGTCGCGGCCCTGGCACTGCTCGCCCTGGCCGGCGTGTCCAGGTGGCTTCTCATGCCCCGGCTGGAGGCGCTACCACTGAACGGCGCGACCACGCACGCACGCGCCAGTGACGGCATCGTCGGCGATCCCACCACCGGCTCGCAGGTCCGGACAGACCTCACCATCACCAACCGATCGCGCCCGGTCTCAGTGGGATCGGCGCGGCAGTTCGGAAATGACGTGGCCGTCTTCGATCTCGCAACGACCGGACGTGGCTCGGACGGCCGCGCGCTCTTCGCCCGTCACGACCGCCTCGCCGTTGATCGGCGCGATCGACAGGCGGCCCCTTGCTGTCCCGGCCAGGCGGGCGCCACCGGGGGACGGGCCAAGCACGGGTACGTCCTGAGCTTCCCGCCCGACGTTGGCAAGCGAAACTATCCGCTCTGGGACCCCATCCTCGCCAAGGCGCTGCCGGTGCAGTTCGCCACCACGGACTCGGTGAACGGCCTTCCCACGTACGTCTTCGTCCAGAACATCCCGCCCACCGCCGTGGCCCGCGATCGCGTTCCAGCCCGGATTGTCAAGGCTGGCTTGACAGGCACGGCGACCGTCGACCGGGTCTACACCGTTCGCCGGAGGATCTGGGTCGAGCCGCGGACCGGCACCATCGTGCAACGTCGCGAACAGGCCGAGACGACCCTCCGGGCCGGCGGGCGCACGATCATGACGGTGTACGCCGCGGATTCTCGCTACGACGCCGCGACCGTGCGTTCGCAGGTCGCGCTCGCTGGGCCGTGGTCGCGGCGCCTCGCCCTCACCGGAGACATCCTGCCGCTCGTCGCCGGCGTTCTCGGACTGTTGGCGCTCGGGATCGGCCTCACCGCCCGCCCGTCCAGCGACCGCCCTACGACTGTGTCGGCCGTTCCGGCTGTTCCGGCCGGCGTACGCAGCTGAAGATCGCTGTTCCCGGAATGTGGCGCCCGCGCAGGGGGCTCCAACCACCCCAGGTCTGCTCCAGCCCGGCCGGCCACTCGGGCTCGACCAGGTTGGTGACCGTGAAGCCGGTGGTGTGCAGCGCCCGGATCCAGTCACCAACGGTGCGGTGATGCTCGACGTACGTGGTCCGGCCGCTCTCGTCGGTCTCGACGTACGGCGTGCGGTCGAAGTACGACAGGCGGGCCACGAGCCCATCCCGTCCTGGATCGTCCGGAAAGGCCCAGCGCACCGGGTGGGTGGTGCTGAAGACCCAGAGCCCGCCGGGACGCAACACCCGCGCCACCTCCCGGAGCACCGCGACCACGTCCCCGACGAACGGCAGCGCGCCGAACGCCGAGCACACGACGTCGAACACGCCGTCCCGGAACGGTAGGCGACCCGCGTCCGCACCCGCGACCGGCACCGCGATCCCACTGGTGTCGTCGAGCCGGCGGGCGTGCTGGAGTTGGCGGTACGACAGGTCGACGCCGACGGCCTCGGCTCCTCGGGCGCGGAGCCAGCGGGCGCACTGGCCAGCGCCGCAGCCCACCTCGAGGACCCGCCGTCCGCGTACCTCGCCGAGCAGGTGCACGTCCGCCTCGTCCAACCCCTCAGGTCCCCAGACGAACCCCACGTCCCGCAGGAACTCACCGTGCTCGTGCTGGTAGTCGTCCGCGTTGAGATCCCACCACGAGCGATTGGCCCGCGCGGTGGTCGTCGGGTCGGGCCTTCTGCCGGTTCCAGACACGGTGCTCCTCGCTGTCGGCACGCACTTCTAGGATTCTCCGCATGACGGCCGCTTCCTCTGCTTCCCCCTCCACCAGTGACGTGTACGCCGAGGCCGAGGGTCTCTGCGCCTTCGTCGACGCGTCGCCTTCGCCGTTCCACGCCTGTGCCGAGGTAGCCACCCGGCTCGAGGCGGCCGGGTTCTCCCTCCTCGACGAGGCGGACCGCTGGCCGCGTGATCCCGGTCGCTATTACATCCTCCGTGGCGGCTCGCTCGTCGCGTGGAGCACGGAAGCGGTGACGACAGCGGGCACGCCGTTCCGGATCGTCGGCGCGCACACCGACAGTCCCAATCTCCGGATCAAGCCACATCCCGACACCAGCCGGGCCGGTTGGCAGCTGCTGGCCGCGGAGCCATACGGCGGCCCGCTGCTCAATTCCTGGCTCGACCGCGACCTCGGTCTGTCGGGTCGGGTCAGCGTCCGCGCTTCGGAGGGCGTGGAGGAGCGCCTGCTGAAGGTCGACCGTCCGATCCTGCGGGTGCCGCAGTTGGCGATCCACCTCGACCGGGAGATCCGCGAGACCGGCGTCAAGCTCAACCCACAACAACACGTGTTCCCGGTCTGGGGCGTCGGCACCTCACCCGGCGACTTCAGCGGATTCGTCGCGGAGGAGTTGAAGGTCGAGCCCGGCGACATCCTCGGCGGGGAGCTCATGACCCACGATCTGGCGCCGAGCCGGCGGATCGGCCGTGACGGCGATCTCATGAGCGCGCCGCGACTCGACAACCTCGGCACGACCTACTCCGGCCTGCGCGCCCTGCTGCGTGCGGTCGAGGCGCCCGGTGCTGACATCCCGGTCCTCGTGCTGTTCGACCACGAGGAGGTCGGCAGCGTCTCGGAGCGGGGCGCCGCGTCGACCCTGCTCCCGCATGTGCTGGAGCGGATCGTGCTCGCCGCCGGCGGTGACCGCGAAGACCTGCTCCGCGCCCTGGCCGGCTCGATCTGCGCCTCTGGCGACATGGCCCACGCGACCCACCCCAACTACCCCGAACGTCACGAACCCCACCACCAGATCCGGATCAACGGCGGACCCGTCCTCAAGATCAACGTCAACCTCCGGTACGCCACGGACGCCCGGGGCGCGGGTGCGTTCGCTCAGGCCTGCGAGCAGGCCGGTGTCCCGATGCAGCGGTTCGTCAACCGCGCCGACCTGCCGTGTGGTTCGACGGTCGGTCCGATCACGGCGGCGGGCGTGGGCGTGACCACGGTCGACGTGGGTGCACCGCAGTTGGCGATGCACTCGGCCCGGGAGATGTGCGGCGCGGCCGATCCGGGGATGTACGTCGCCGCGCTGGCGGCCTTCCTCGCTCCGGCGGGGTGAGGCCACGCGCGCCGGCTGGCCCGCGCTGGCAGCCTCGTGATGGCCAGGCCATTTCAGATTGTGAAGCTTTTGGGGTGCTGTGACCCCCGAAGTTTTCACGATCTTGCTGAGGTGTAGCTGGTGCGGGGCCAGTTCGGGTGCTCGTTGCGGCGAGTCGTCGCCAAGCAGGGCGAGTTGAGGGTGCTTCGTGGGGGGATCCCGCGTGAGGTGGCGGCTGTCTCGAATGGCGTACACCCGGTTGTATCGGATAGTGAGAAGCCACGCTTTTGTCTCACATTGTGTACACCCTTTGGCGGACCTCACGCGGCAATTCCCCACCTCGCTAGGCGAATTTGCCTTGCCTGGTGGGGATATGCCGCGCCTTGTACCGGAGAAGGTGTACGCGATGTGAGACAACGCCTGCCTTGTCTCATATCGCGGGCGGACCTGAAGGTGTCGCGGCGCGAAACCTTGAGTAGGTGCCCAGTTCCCGCCGCAGAAGTGGGCGTCTACTCAAGGTCGGCGAGCACGGGTGCCGTGCCTGGGCCGCCACACCGTCGCCAGGTCCCACGTCGGCCTCCGCTCGGGCCAGGGCGCAGCAAGCTGTCGGGCGCGACGGAGTTTTGAAGATGCCTCCGTAGGGTCCAGGTCAGGTGCTCGGCTTGGCGCCGGGGAGGTACTTCTCCAGGTCGTCCAGGACACGGTTGGCGGCGGTCACACCGATGCCCGTCATCCAGGTCTCGTCAGGCACCGTGTGGGCCCGGCCGGCCTTGACCGCCGGAAGGGTCTGCCAGAGGCGGCCGTTGGTCGTCTTCTCCTGCGCGGTCGCCGCATCGGCTCCGTATGCCGTCACGAAGATGATGTCGCCGCCGGCCTCGGTGAGGCGTTCAGGGCTGATGGCGACGAAACGCCGGTCGGCGGCGCCGGTGAGTCGTTGGGCGGCCGGCCGCCCCACACCGACGTCGGCCAGGACGATGCCAACGAACGACTCCGGGCCGTACATCCGGATCTGGTCGGGCATGAAGCGCACCACGCTGACCTCGCTCGCGCTGGGATCGCCAAGCTTCCGGCCGACCGCCTCGGCGCGATCTTCGTACTCCGTGAGCAGCGAACGCGCCTGTCCTTCCTTGCCCAGAGCCTTCCCGTCCAGGAGGAAGTTCTCCTTCCATGGGGTCCCGATGTTCGCGGTGAAGACGGTCGGGGCGATGGCGCTCAGCTTGGAGTAGTACTTCTCCTGCCGGAACTTCGAGCCGAGGATCAGGTCAGGTTGGAGGGCGGCGATCGCCTCGAGGTTCAGCTCGGTGAGTACGCCGACCTCCTCGACGGGCTTCACCTTCGGGCCGAGGTACCGCGGCCAGCCGGTCACCTGGTCAGCTCGGGCGGCGCCGACCGGCACCACACCCAGAGTGAGCGCGGTGTCGAGCTTGTCGGTGTCGAGGACGACGACGCGGCGCGGGTTCACCGGGACCTCCGTCGAGCCCATCGCATGCTCGATCGTCCGGGTCTTCGGTGCGGAGGATGGCTGTCCCTCCGGCGTACCCGCGCAGGCGGCGAGTCCGAGTGCCGCGGCCGCGAGCATGAGGCCGAGCCGGCGGACGTTCATGATGCCTCCCAGGCGACGAAGGAAAGTTAGGCAATCCTAAGAGATCGCACGGGTAGAGAGGCCGCGACCTCTGAGTGAGATCCCGAAATACCCACCGCCGGGCCGTGGCGCGCACCCGCTGACGCCGATTCGGGTGAGCGTGCTTGAGTGTCTCCTCGTGCGTCGACGACGGGAGGTTCAGGCGCCTCATGACTGACAACTCCGCGAGCCTGATGGTCGAGGCTCGAGAACTCCTCGGCGCAGACGCGCGACCGCTCGCCGGTGGCTACAGCGGTGAGACGTTCCTCGTCGGCGCGGCGGGGGAGCAGGCGGTGCTTCGTCTCTACCTGCGCGACCCCGAGCGTGCCGCGGTGGACGCGGCGCTTCTGTCGCTGGTCCGCGACCTCGTTCCCGTGCCCCACGTGCTCGAGCTGCGGACCATGGCGACCCCGGATGAGCCGGCGTTCATGGTGATGGAACGCCTACCTGGTGTACGCCTGGACCATTGGCTGCCGGACGCCTCCCCGGAGCTTCGCCGCCAGGCCGGGGACAGCGTGGGCCGGCTGCTGGCGAGACTCGCGGGGATGCCGTTCCTGAGGGCCGGGCGGTTCGTCGGACCTGATCTCGCGGTGGAGCAGTGGACCGGCGCGGCCGGCGGCCTGGAGGAGTGGGTGGAAGCCCATCGCAACGCCGGGAGCTTCGCGCGCTGGACCGCTGAGGAGTTCGCCGGCCTGCTCGACGTCGCGCGGCAGGGCCAGGACCTTCTCGACACCGTCGAACGGGTCTGCCTCTGTCACAGCGACTTCAACCCCAAGAACCTCCTCGTCGACCCGCTGACCGGGCAGGTGACCGGACTCGTTGACTGGGAGTTCGCACACGCCGGGTCGCCCTACACCGATGTGGGCAATCTGTTGCGGTTCGAGGAGGACGAGATGTTCGCCACCTCCGTCGTAGGCTCCCTCGGGGACTTCGGCCCGCCGCTCGATCCGGACTTCCTCGACATCGCCCGGGCGGTGGACCTTCTCGCGGTGGTCGACCTCGTGGGCCGGCCGCGGGAGAATCCCGTGACCAGGGCGGCAGACCAGCTCGCCCTCCGCATCGCCCGCGGTCGTGATCTCGCCGGCGGCAGGCCGGACTGGCGTACGGCGCTTCGGTGAAACGGGGTCTTACCGGCGCAAGCCAGACAGAGCACCTGGGTCGGGCGCGGGTGGGAGCTTTCGGCGGGCGACCCAGGCGTAACTTCGTGGGCGCTCGCCGGTCATATGGCGGAAACTCCGGAGTGACACCGTTCGTTGCGCAGTCAAGAAACAATCATGGGCCCAATTGAGGTAACTCTGCGGCTTGCGGCGCGTTGATCCTTGACGCGCCGCCATGGCGCGTTGACCCTGATCACAGGGCCCCCGTATCCTGATATGAGCGCTGTGGGCTTGTGCGACCTCGGACGGAGCAGGCTCGCGCTCGTTCTTGTCGATCACCCGGTTCCGGCGAAGGTGGGGCCTGGATTTCCTCGGCAGTTCGATCCAAGGGCTCACGTGCGCACGTATCGACGACCAACGTCCTATCGGAGCCATCAACCAGATGACGAGCAGCATCGAGGCCCACCCGCTGAACGACACAGCACCGGCCCAGCAGGAGACGCCGCAGGTCGCGGTGAACGACGTGGGATCGGAAGAGGCCTTCCTCGCCGCGATCGACGAGACAATCAAGTATTTCAATGACGGTGACATCGTCGAAGGCACCGTCGTCAAGGTCGACCGGGACGAGGTCCTGCTCGACATCGGGTACAAGACCGAGGGCGTGATCCCCGCTCGCGAGCTGTCGATCAAGCATGACGTCGACCCCAGTGACGTCGTCAAGGTCGGTGACCCTGTCGAGGCCCTTGTTCTCCAGAAGGAGGACAAGGAAGGCCGGCTGATCCTTTCCAAGAAGCGCGCTCAGTACGAGCGGGCGTGGGGCACCATCGAGCAGATCAAGGAGGAGGACGGCGTCGTCACCGGCACCGTCATCGAGGTCGTCAAGGGCGGCCTCATCCTCGACATCGGTCTGCGCGGCTTCCTCCCCGCCTCGCTGGTCGAGATGCGCCGGGTCCGAGACCTCCAGCCGTATGTCGGCCGGGAGCTCGAGGCCAAGATCATCGAACTCGACAAGAACCGCAACAACGTGGTCCTCTCGCGCCGGGCATGGCTGGAGCAGACCCAGTCCGAGGTTCGCCAGAACTTCCTGCACCAGCTGCAGAAGGGCCAGATCCGCAAGGGTGTCGTGTCGAGCATCGTCAACTTCGGTGCGTTCGTCGACCTCGGCGGCGTTGACGGTCTGGTGCACGTCTCGGAGCTCTCCTGGAAGCACATCGACCACCCGAGCGAGGTCGTCGAGGTGGGCCAGGAGGTCACCGTCGAGGTGCTCGACGTCGACCTCGACCGCGAGCGCGTCTCGCTGTCGCTGAAGTCGACGCAGGAGGACCCGTGGCAGCAGTTCGCCCGGATCCACCAGATCGGGCAGATCGTGCCGGGCAAGGTCACCAAGCTGGTGCCGTTCGGTGCGTTCGTTCGGGTCGACGACGGTATCGAGGGCCTGGTCCACATCTCCGAGCTGGCCGAGCGCCACGTGGAGGTTCCCGAGCAGGTTGTCCAGGTCGGCAACGACGTCATGGTCAAGATCATCGACATCGACCTGGAGCGTCGCCGGATCTCGCTGTCGTTGAAGCAGGCCAACGAAGGTGCCGAGGCGATCGGGGAGCACTTCGACCCCACGCTCTACGGCATGGCCGCGGAGTACGACGACCAGGGCAACTACAAGTACCCCGAGGGCTTCGACCCCGAGACCGGCGAGTGGCTCGAGGGCTACGAGAAGCAGCGTGACCAGTGGGAGCGGGAGTACGCCGAGGCCCACCAGCGCTGGGAGGCCCACAAGAAGCAGATCGAGGCGGCGCAGCAGGCCGAGCTCGAGGAGGGCGAGGCGGCCCCGTCGTCGTACGTCTCCGCAGAGCCCGCCAAGCCGGCTGAGGGCACGCTCGCGTCCGACGAGGCGCTCGCGGCACTCCGGGAGAAGCTCACCGGTCAGAGCTGATCTTCCGCGGTTCATCCGGAAAGCCCCCGTCCTGTATGGACGGGGGCTTTTCGGTATCCCTGACCCTCGTTGGGCCCGTTCGGCCCTTCTCGCGCCATACCCGTCGTCCGCGACGAACCGCCGCATCCTTCCTGGACTGGTGCGGCCTGGCGAGTGAATCGGGCCCCACTCTTTCGCCGGCCCTGTCCGGAAGGCTTCTTGTCGGCAACACTGGAGAGGTGCACGAGCTCGGATGGCAACCGGCGGGGGTGGGCTTGTTCGTCCCCGGGCGGCGGGATGATGCCCTCGTCGCCGAGGTGCGGGAGGTCGTCACCCGCCTCGACGGGCTGCAGAACCCCGTCGTACGCCGGTGCTCGCCGATGACCTCGCTGGCCCTCTTGGACGCCGACCCGATTGAGGTGGTGGTGGACGGGTCGGCGTTCGAACGTCCCTATACCGACGAGAAGGCGGCTTTCGCGTTGGGTGACCGGTTGCGGGAGCTGTTGCTGGCCCTTGCGGTGACCCTTCGCCCCTTGTACGCCTCCATCGTGCTCGAGGCGCCGTTCCTGTCACCCAAGGACCTTCTGGTCACCCCGGAGCCTGACCTCTTCCTCGACGCGTGGTTCGACCTGTCCCGGCTCCATGCGGGGATCGCCTCGGCGTACTCCGGTGCCCACGTCGAACAGGTGAGCGGCGGCCTCTACGTGTCGACCAGGGCGCCCTTCAACCCGGCCCGTTTCGACGAGCCGTTGGCGGCGAGCCTCGAACGCGCTCGCCGGGCCATGGCGCAGGTCGTCGCGCACGGGTGAGGCGTACGTGAAACGGACCTGAGCACCAGCCCTGGCCGGGAAGGCGGTGCGTCAGGCCTCCGCGGGCGCGGTAGTGTCCGCACCGTGCTGCGGGTGGGGCTGACCGGCGGAATCGGATCGGGCAAGAGCGAGGTCGCGCGCCGGCTTGCGTCATACGGTGCGGTGCTGATCGACTCCGATGTCCTCGCTCGGGAGGTCGTCGCGCCGGGGACCGAGGGGATGGCGGCCGTGGTGGAGGCGTTCGGGGATGCCGTGGTCGCGGCCGACGGCTCGCTGGACCGCGCGGCCCTGGGGCGTCAGGTGTTTGCCGATCCGGCTGCACGCCGGCGGCTCGAAGCGATCGTCCATCCAAGAGTGCGGGCCCGCGCAGCTGAGATCGAGGCGGCCGCCGCCGCGGACGACCCGCGGGCGGTCGTCGTTCACGACATCCCCCTGCTGGTCGAGACGGGCCGGGCAGACAGCTTCGACGTCGTGGTCGTGGTCGATCTCCCCGAAGACCTCCAGGTCGAACGCCTCACGAAGCTACGGCGGATGACCCCCGAGGACGCGCGGGCCAGGATCGCCGCGCAGGCCCCCCGGGAGCGACGGTTGGCCGCGGCGGACGTCGTGATCGACAACGCCGGTGACCTCGCCGCGCTGACGGGGCAGGTCAGAGCGCTCTGGCGACGGCTCGCGGCCCGCAGCTGATCGGCTGGCGGCCCAGGGGCGATCGTTTGTGCCCGGCGCCTGGTCTGCCCCGGGAGGGGCTGTCGGTGGCCCCGCGTACGGTTGGTCCATGCGTCCGATTACTGACCTCGTCCGCAAGATCGCGCCGCTCAAGGTCGTCTCGGAGTTCGCTCCTTCCGGCGACCAGCCGCAGGCCATCGAGGACATCGCCCGTCGGATCGAAGCGGGCGAGCAGGACATCGTGCTGCTCGGCGCCACCGGCACGGGCAAGACGGCGAGCATCGCGTGGGTGGTGGAGAAGCTCCAGCGGCCGACGTTGGTGATCGAACCCAACAAGACACTGGCCGCGCAGTTCGCCAACGAGTTGCGGCAGTTCTTTCCCGACAACGCGATCGAATACTTCGTTTCCTACTACGACTACTACCAGCCCGAGGCATACGTCCCGCAGTCCGACACCTACATCGAGAAGGACTCCTCGATCAACGAAGAGGTCGAGCGGCTGCGGCACTCCGCGACCAACTCCCTGCTGACCCGGCGCGACACGATTGTCGTCGCCACCGTGTCGAGCATCTACGGCCTCGGCACGCCGCAGGAGTACGTCGACCGGATGGTGCGGGTCGCGGTCGGCGACGAGGCGGAGCGCGACCAGGTGCTGCGGCGCCTCGTCGAGATGCAGTACGCCCGTAATGACGCGGCCGGCACGAGGGGCACCTTCCGGGTCCGCGGCGACACGCTCGAGGTCTTCCCGGTCTACGAGGAGCTCGCGGTCCGGATCGAGTTCTTCGGCGACGAGATCGAGCGCCTCTCCACGCTTCACCCGGTGACAGGTGAGATCGTCACCGAAGACCAGGAGCTCTACATCTTCCCCGCATCCCACTACGTGGCCGGCATGGAGCGCATGGAGCGGGCGATCCAGGGCATCGAAGCGGAGCTTGCCGAGCGCCTCGAGGAGCTCCAGAAGCAGGGCAAGCTGCTTGAGGAGCAGCGGCTTCGGATGCGCACGACGTACGACATCGAGATGATGCGGCAGATCGGCACCTGCTCGGGGATCGAAAACTACTCGCGGCACATCGACGGCCGCGAGGTTGGCTCGCCTCCCAACTGCCTTCTCGACTACTTCCCCGAAGACTTCCTGCTCGTCATCGACGAGTCGCACGTGACGGTGCCCCAGATCGGCGGCATGTACGAAGGCGACATGTCCCGCAAGCGCACCCTGGTCGAGCACGGCTTCCGGCTGCCGTCGGCGATGGACAACCGGCCGCTGCGGTGGGAGGAGTTCCTCGAGCGGATCGGCCAGACCGTCTACCTCTCCGCGACGCCCAGCAACTACGAGCTGAGCAAGGCCGACGGCGTGGTCGAGCAGATCATCCGGCCAACGGGTCTGGTCGATCCGGAGGTCGTGGTGAAGGCGACGAAGGGTCAGATCGACGACCTGATCCACGAGATCCGGCTCCGCGAGGCCAAGCACGAGCGGGTGCTGGTGACCACGCTGACCAAGAAGATGTCCGAAGACCTCACCGACTACCTGCTGGAGCAGGGCATCCAGGTCCGCTATCTCCACAGCGAGGTCGACACGCTGCGCAGGGTCGAGTTGCTGCGGGAGCTGCGGATGGGCGAGTTCGACGTCCTGGTCGGTATCAACCTCCTGCGCGAAGGTCTCGACCTCCCCGAGGTCTCGCTGGTGGCCATCCTCGACGCCGACAAGGAAGGCTTCCTGCGCTCGGGCACCAGCCTGATCCAGACCATCGGCCGGGCCGCCCGTAACGTCTCGGGCCAGGTGATCATGTATGCCGACACGATCACGCCGTCGATGCGGAAGGCCATCGACGAGACCAACCGGCGCCGGGAGAAGCAGGTCGCCTACAACCTCGAGAATGGCATCGACCCGACACCGCTGCGCAAGAAGATCGCCGACATCACCGACTTGCTCGCCCGTGAAGACGCCGACACCCAGAAGCTGCTCGGCGGTGCCGGACGCCAGCGGAGCCGGGGCAAGGCGCCGGTGCCGGAGCTCGCGAGTCACGGTGAGGCCGGGCGGCATGCCAAGGACCTGGCCGCATTGCCGGCAGCGGATCTCGCCGATCTCATCCAGGAGCTCAACGACCAGATGAACACCGCGGCCGAGCAGTTGCAGTTCGAGTTGGCGGCCCGGTTGCGCGACGAGATCAGTGAGCTCAAGCGGGAGCTGCGCGGCATGCGCGAAGCCGGCGTCAAATAGCTGGTGCCCGATCCACCACCCGCGGCAGGCCCGACGGCACGAGCCACTAGGGTGTCAGAGCCATGGTCGAAATCGACATCGACGAGGCGATCCGCCATTCGTGGGAGCGGGTACGCCGGCTGGAATACCTCACCCGCCGACAGTCCTCGCTAGCCGAGGAGGTCGCCGATCTCGAGGTGCAGCTGTCCGGACTCCGCGCCCGGCTTCGCGACGAGGAACGCGACGTCGCCAGGCTGACCGGGATGTCGTTCGCCGCGCTGCTCGCATCGCTGTCCGGCGACAAGGACGACCAGTTGCTCCGTGAGCGCGTCGAGGCCGAGGCCGTCCGCCTCAGAGTGAAGGGGCACGAGGGACGCCTGGAGCAGATGAGGGCCCAGCTCAAGGACGTCCTCGCCGAGCTGGGCGAGCTAAGGGATGCGCGGTCGGCGTACGAATCCGCACTGGCCCGGCGGCCGGGACCCGCTGAGGCGGGCAGCTATGCCTCGCCCGACCTCGCCGACCTGGGGCGCCGGCTTGCCAGCGTCGAGGCCGATCTGTGGGAGCACGGTGAGGCGCGGGCGGCGGGCGCGAACGCGATCCAGTCGTTGCGGGCGGTGTCGGTCACCCTGCGCGGCGCCAGCGGTGTCGCATCGGCCGAGATGTCCGGCCGGACCTTCGCCGAACTTGTGCGGCACGGCCAGCTCGGTCAGGCGGATCGTGCCGCGTGGTACGCCCAGCAGGCGCTCGCCGACTTCAGCCGGCAGCTCGCCGACATCGGTGTCGAGACCAGGTTCGAGATGCCACCGGTCGACATCCGGTGGTTCGCGGACATGTTCTTCGACGACCTCATCACTGACGCGACCAGGCACCACCGGATCACCCGGAGTGCCTCCCACATCGAGGAGATCAGCCGCTGGGCGGCGGGCATGGTGGAGCATCTGAGTGTCCGATGCGGGCAGCTGTCGCAGACCGTCGCCCACCTGCGCCGGCAGTGGGAGGCGGTTCTTCACGGAGAGAAGAGTGCAGGAGGTGAGGCGTCGTGACGGCGGTCTGTATCGCGCATCGCGGGGAGCCGCGGGGGCATCGCGAGAACACCCTGCCGGCGATCCGTGCGGCGGTCGAGGCTGGAGCGGACATGGTCGAGATCGACCTTCGCCTCACCAGCGACGGGCAGCTCGTCGTCCTGCACGACCCGACCTTGGAGCGCCTGTGGGGTGATCCGCGTTCCGTTGAGTCGGTGACGTTCGCAGACCTCGCGGCCCGACATCGGGCAGCGTCGGGGGAGTGGTCGATCCCGACCGCGGACGAGGCGATCGACCTGCTGGTGGAGCTGGACACCCAGGTCATGCTCGACGTCACGTCCGTACCCATCGGTCTGGCGACCGCGGAACTCGTCCGCCGGCGGGGCGTTGGCGATCGGGTGCTCTACGCCGGTGACACGCAGGCCCTGACGGCGATCCGGGAACGCCAACCCCTGGCGCTGATCGCGTTGTCGTGGGGAGAGCCGACTCCGCCGGCCGACCGGGTATGGGACCTGATCCAGCCGCGATACTTCAATCCCGACTGCACCCTCGTGGATGAGCGACTCGTCGCCGACACACATTCGGCCGGGCGTCTCCTGTCGACCTGGACGGTCGACGACCCGGCGCGGATGGCCCGGCTGATCGAGTGGGGAGTCGACGCGGTGATCAGTAACGAGATCGCGACGCTGGTTGGTGTCGCCCACGAAACGAAGGTGTGAGTGGTGGGAGAGTACGACGGCGAACTCGCCACGGCCCTCGAACTCGCCGACTGGGCGAAGACGCGGATCACCGGGGCCCGCCCGACGGCAGTGACGACGAAGGCGAACGCGGCTGACCTGGTGACCGAGACCGATCGCGAGATCGAGCGGCATGTACGCGCCGTCCTCGCGGAGCGGTTCCCCAAGCACGCGGTGGTCGGCGAGGAGTACGGCGGCGCACCGGCGGTCGACGGCGGGCCGACCTGGTACCTCGACCCGGTCGACGGCACCACCAACTACGCGAGCGGCCTGCCGTGGTGTTCGTTCAGTCTGGCGCTCTGCGACGCCGACGGCCCGGCGCTTGGTGTGGTCGCGGACCCCTTCCGGGGCGAGGTGTTCAGTGCCGTGCGTGGCGGGCCCGCCCTCTGCAACGGCGTACCCATCCGATGCCGGGAGTCGGTCGACACGCTCACTGGAGAGATCGTGGTGACCGAGTGGGCGGCGTACCGTCCGTGGCCGGGGATGACCACGATGCTCGAGCGGTTGTCGGAACGCTTCTGCACCGCCCGGATCATGGGTTCCTCGGCGCTGTCGCTGGTGAGCGTCGCCGCCGGCCGGGCAGCTGGCGGTGTGATCGGTACGTTCAACGCCATCGACGTCCTCGCGGCGGTGTTCATCGCCGATCGGGCGGGTGCCGACGTCCTGGGGGAGGACGGCACGCCGACGCTGTTTCCGAGCCAAGGCGGCATCCTGGTGGCCGCTCCCGGTGTGTCGCAGGAGATGTGGCGAATCTGGACCACGCCAGCCGAAGACACCTGACGGCGACCCGCCCTAGCCTGGGCGGATGGTGATCAGGCCGGTCCGTCTCGAAGACGTGGAAGATCTGCGGCGGAACTGCTTCAGCGCGATGTCGTCGGACGAGGTCCGCGCCGTGGTCGGCAAGGAACTGGCGCGGGATGGCAACGACAGTGTGTGGCTGGTCGCCGAGGACGAGTCGGGAGAGGTGGTCGCGACGTGTACGGTCACCCGGCTCGCTCACCGGATGTGCCGCCATCGCGCTGATCTTGGCGGTTTCGTCATAGCTCCCCGAATGCAGGGGAGCGGCCTGGCCCGGCGGATTGTGGACGCGGCTCGCGAGGAGGCTCAGCAGTGGGGGTGCTCCATTCTCGAGATCAGCTGTCGCGGTGGGACTCATGCCGAGAACGCCTACAAGGGTCTTGGTTTCGTGGAGTGGGGCCGGCTCAACGGCGGTTACGAGGACTTCGACGAGGTGTATGACCAGGTGCACCTCGCGATGAGGATCGACCCTCGGTAACGAGGCCGCGGAATCTTCCGCGGGCGAACGCCGGGGTGGGCGCCCGCGGCGGGACTCCTCACCGGCCGCGGTCATGAGGCCGCCGTGGAGGTGTCGGGCGCCGGGCGTAGGGATGCGGCGGGGTACCAGTTCGTCACCCCGGTGGCGTCGAGCTTCGCGCGGCCGTACCACCCGTCGGCCTCCCTGACCCACCAGTCCAGGTGGCCGGGCCACCAGCGGCCGTCGACGAGCACCAGCACCTGCTTCGCCGGTACGACCTTGCGGGAAGCGGTGTCGGTGCGGGCCTCCTGCACCGCGTAGCGGGCGTTCATGGTGCGCGCCAGTTCGGTCGCCTGGGGTTCGGCGAGGTCCTGCTTGCTGTGCCAGCCGTTGACGGCCGCGTCCCACACGCCGTAACCCTGTGGGGTTCTACGGACTGCGAAACGGTCGATCATGTTCCTGTCCTCCGATCGGTCACCTTGGGCAGGGGGGATCGAACTGACGTTCGAATGGTACCTCCTTGGGTGCACTCCCCGCCGCGGGGTCGCCGGAAGAGGTGAGAGTTGGACAGTCCGCGTCCGTGTGGTGCCGGACGGTCGCCACGCCGGGTCCGGCACATGTCGAGCGCATTCCGGGGCGTACCGCGCGGATCCGCCAGACCGGACGTGCGGATGGGCGGCGATGGTCGGGATGTCGCCGGTCCGCGACCAGGTGGAGACCTCGCTGCCGATGACCGTAACCGACCTTCACAAGGTCTTTACTTTACGAAGACTTGCTCTCGACCGGTGGATGGTTGCAGGCTCGTCCCTGCGGATTCCTCGAGTTTCGCACCAGTCTCACCTGCGATGAACCCCGATGTGGCACCTCCGATGTGACAGGTCGTACGGCGTCTAAAGAAGGTGGGGACGATGAGTCGAACGCGGCTCGTGCGCATTGTTGTCAGTCTGCTGGGTGTGGCCCTCGTGGCTGCTGCCTGCGGTGGTGACAAGTCTGGTAGTGGCAATGCTGGTGGCGGTTCGGCGAAGGCGCTCACGATCGTCAATGCGTCGGGGGCTCTCTGGACCTGTAATTTCAATCCCTATGCCCCGTCGAGCGGACAGACCGGGGGCGTGATCTGGGAGCCACTTGTCTATGTCAATTCCCTGACCGGCAAGGAACAACCCTGGCTTGCCACGTCGTACGACTGGAGTGCGGACGGCAAGCAACTGACCTTCACCACCCGTGAAGGCGTCACCTGGACAGACGGTAAGCCGTTCTCCGCAAAGGATGTCGCCTTCACGTTCAATGCCGGCAAGACCAACGACGCGCTGGACACCTATGCCCTGTGGAGCGAAGGTGTCCTCGACAGTGTGGGGGCAAGCGGCAACACCAAGGTGACGTTCACCTTCAAGCGGGTGTCGACCTCGTCGTTCTATTACGTCGCCGGAAAGACCAACATCCTGCCCGAGCACATCTGGTCGAAGGTCGAGGATCCGGTCAAGGCCATGATGAAGAAGCCGGTGGGTACCGGCCCTTACACCATCGGCTCGTGTTCACCGCAGGTGGCGACCTACACCAAGAACCCGGAGTACTGGCAGAAGGGCAAGCCGCTCGTCGACAAGATCCTTTATCCGGCGTTCGTCGACAACCAGCCGGCCAACCTGCATCTCTCGCAGGGCAAGGGCGACTGGGGCGGTCAGTTCGTTCCCAATATCGACAACTACTGGGTGGCCAAGGACAAGGCCAACCGTAAGTACTGGTATCCGCCCAACGGCAACGTCATCATCGCGATCAACAGCACCAAGCCGCTCCTCGGCGACAAGCGTGTCCGGCAGGCCCTGTCGTCCGCCGTCGACCGGGAGAAGGTGTCCAAGGACGGCATGTACGGCTACCAGCCGCCGGCCAACCAGGCGGGAATCGCCGTTCCGACGTTCCAGGAGTGGTACGACGACGCGGCGGCGGCGGCGTACGACTACACCTTCGACCCGGCCAAGGTGGCCGAAAAGCTCGGCGACGCCGGTTTCACCAAGGGCCCTGACGGGATGTTCCAGACTCCGGACGGCAAGCCGTTCAAGCTCAGCATCATCAACAACGGTGGTTTCACCGACTGGGTCGCGTCAGTGCAGGTGATCGTCAGCAGCTTCAAGAAGGCCGGCATCACCCTCGAGGCCCTCAACCTCAATGGCAACGAATACAACCGCCGCCTGAGCCAGGGGCAGTTCGACCTCGCCTACACCTCGGGTGCCAATGGCCCGACGCCCTACTACGAGCTTCGCGACGTGTTGTACGGCGCGTACGCCGAACCCATTGGCAAGGACACCAGCCGAAACTACGAACGCTGGAAGGATCCGAAGACCGACGAGCTGATCGAGAAGTACGACACCCTGCTGGAGCAGAACGACCAGAAGGCCGTCATCAAGGATCTCCAGCGCATCATGCTCGAAGAGGTTCCGGTCATTCCGGTGACCCAGAACGTCGCCTGGTCCCAGACCGACACGTCGCGGTTCACCAACTGGCCAACGGCGGAGGATCCGTACGCCAACCCCGCGCCGTATGTCCAACCGGACTGGGCTGTGGTGCTCCTCAACCTGAAGCCGAAGAAGTAGCGTCGAGGGCCTGGGATGCCGCGACTGATCCGCAGGTTGGAGTTCTTCGTCGTCACGTTCTGGGCAGCGGTGAGTATCAACTTCCTGCTGCCCAGGATGATGCCCGGAGATCCGGTCCAGGAAATGATGAACCGGATGAAGGGACAGATCAGCCCGGCCCGTCGGCATTCGCTGGAGGTCATGCTCGGGCTGAACACCCAGGACCCGTTGTGGAAGCAGTACCTTGACTACTGGGGTCAGGTCGTGCGGTTCGACTTCGGATCTTCGATCACCTATTTTCCGGACACCGTGACGAACGTCATCTCGATCGCGATTCCGTGGACCCTCGGCCTGGTGGGTGCGACCACAGTTATCGCCTTCACCGTCGGGTCGTTGCTGGGCGCGACGGCGGCGTGGCGGCGCGGTGGCGTTCTCGACAGTGTGCTCCCGCCGGTCTTCATTGTCGTGGGTGCCCTGCCGTTCTTCTGGGTCGGACTCCTGTTTCTCTATGTGTTCGGCGTTGTGCTCGGCTGGGCTCCGATCGGATTCGGATACGACGTGACCACCGGGGAGTTCGACTTCTCGTGGACGACGATCAGCCAGATCCTTTCCCACGCGATCCTGCCGGCGACGGTGATCCTCCTGACGTCGGTCGGAGGCTGGATCCTCACGATGCGCAACACGATGATCGGCGTACTCAATGAGGACTACGTGAAGATGGCGCGGGCCAAGGGGTTGCCGGCCGGCCGGATCATGGTGCAGTACGCCAGCCGCAACGCGATCCTGCCCAACCTCACCGGGTTCGCGATGTCGTTGGGGTTCGTGATCAGCGGCGCGTTGCTGGTCGAGTTGGTCTTCACCTATCCCGGCGTCGGATATCTGCTCGTGCAGGCGGTCACGGGACAGGACTATCCATTGATGCAGGCGTTGTTCCTGCTGATCACCACAACGACGTTGGTGTCGGTCCTGATCGCGGACGGAGTGACCTATGTGCTCGATCCCCGCACCCGAGGTAAGGACTGAGTGATGGCGAGCCGAGAGATGGTGCCCGTCGTCGAGCCGGACCTACCGGAGCCATCGGGTCCCGCGGCGCGGCGGAACCGGGGCGTGCTCGGCAGTCTCGCGACCGCTGTCGTGAGGAGTCCGAAGGCGTTGGTTGGCGTGGTGATCCTGGGCATCTTTGTCGTGATGGCGGTCGGGGCGCCGTTGATCGCGCCGTACGATCCGCACGACACGGAGTTCGGTCGGGCCGAGGGGCCGTCGGGCGCGCACTGGTTGGGCACCACCACGTACGGACAGGACGTCCTCTCCCAACTTGTCTACGGATCCCGCCAGTCGCTCCTGATCGCCTTGCTGGTGGGCGGTTTCGCAACCTTGGTGTCCGCGCTCCTCGGAGTCGCCGCCGCCTATGTCGGGGACGTCGCCGACCACGTGCTGTCCCTCGTCACCGACATCTTCCTGGTGATTCCAGGCCTGCCGCTGCTGATCGTGATCAGCTCCTACATCCGAGGCGGCGGCCTGATGGTGATGGTCGGCGTGATCGTCTTCACCAGTTGGGCCTACGGCGCCCGGCAGTTTCGCGCGCAGGCGTTGTCGTTGCGCCACCGGGAGTTCCTGGAGGCGGCGCGGGTGCGCGGCGAGCGGACGTCGTACACCATCGTCTTCGAGATCCTGCCCACCATGACCGGGCTGCTCGTCGCGAACTTCCTCGGTGCGGCTGTCGGTGGTGTGCTCGCCGTGGCGGGCCTGCAGTTCATCGGGTTGGGCGACATCACGTCGATCAGCTGGGGCAGCATGATGCACTGGGCTGAGAACAACGAGGCGCTGCAGGCCGGCTCGCCTCTGTGGGATCTCGCACCGGGACTCTGTATCGCCTTGCTGGGAGCGAGTTTCGCCCTGATCAACTACGCCTTCGACGAGGTGAGCAACCCCGCCTTGCGACCCCCGAGGAGGAGACGCCGTGGCCGCGCCGTTGCCTAGCCTCCCGGAGTCCGCGATGTGGTCCGTGCCCGCGGACGAGCCCCTGCTCGAGGTGTCAGACCTCGTTGTCGAGTACGCCAGTGACGAGCCGGTCAGGGCCGTTGACAAGGTGAGCTTGCGGGTCGGCCGCGGGGAGTTCGTCGGCATCGTGGGCGAGTCGGGGTGTGGCAAGTCAACCTTGCTGTACGCGATCTCGTCGTTGCTGACCTCCCCGGCCCGGGTCGTGTCCGGATCGGTGACATTCAAGGGTCACCAGATGACGTCGCTGACCGAGGACGAACTCCGGCAGATCCGCTGGCGCGACTTATCCGTCGTCATGCAAAGTGCGATGAACGCACTGAACCCGGTGCTGACCATCGGCGCCCAACTACGAGATGCGATGGCGGCACACGAGAAGGTCTCACCCGCACGGCTGCGTGAGCGGTCGGAAGACGTGCTGCGCCTGGTCGGTATCGACCCGATCCATCTGCGCAGCTATCCGCACCAGTTGTCGGGCGGCATGCGCCAGCGCGCGATGATCGCCATGGCGCTGGTCTTCAAGCCCGACCTTGTCATCATGGACGAGCCGACGTCGGCCCTCGACGTGGTCGCCCAGCGCTCGTTGATACTGCGGGTGAAGCAACTGCAACGCGAGATCGGGTTCGCCGTGCTGTTCGTGACGCACGACATGTCCTTGGTGAGCCACTTGTCCGACCGGCTGGCCATCATGTACGCAGGCCAGATCGCCGAACTCGGGCCCACGCGAGAGGTGTTCTCCAACCCCAGACACCCTTACAGTCAAGGGCTTCTGCAGGCCTTCCCCTCCATCCGGGGTCCCCGGCGCCCGCTCACGGGCATCCCCGGTAGCCCACCAGACCTTCGCCGACCACCCACCGGTTGCCGCTTCCATCCACGATGTGGTCAGGTGATGGAAGTCTGCTCCCGCGATGAACCCCGGGTCCACCAGGTCGGCGACACCGATCTCGTGCGATGCCATCTGTACGAAGCGGAGGCGTAGCGATGGTTGCCACGGAGACTGCCGGTACGGCCGACCAGCCAGGTGAGTCGGGTCGGGCGGGGAGGCCTTCCCATCCGGTGCTTCGAGCGCGGAGGTTGACCCGGCACTTCAAGGTCGGTGGAACCTTTGGTCGGCGTACTCTCCACGCGGTCGACGACGTCGACCTGGTGATCGGTGAACGCGAGATCGTCGCGCTCGTGGGCGAAAGCGGAAGTGGCAAGAGCACCGTCGCCCGGCTGCTTGCCCTGCTGTATCCGGTGACCGCCGGCGACATCGAGTTTCGCGGACAACCTGTGGCATCGTTGCGGTCGCGGAGAAGGAAGCTCGACTACCGCCGCCGGGTGCAGATGGTGTTCCAGGATCCGTTCAGCTCGCTCAGCCCGGTGTATCCGATCTCGCATGGCCTTCTGCGCGCGCTCATCCTTCACCGGCCGGAGCTGTCGAGGACGGCCCGTCGCGAGGAGGCCGAACGTCTGCTGGAGTTGGTGGGCCTGACACCCGCGCGGGAAATGCTGCAGAAGTATCCGTACGAACTCAGCGGTGGGCAGCGCCAACGCGTCGGGTTCGCCGCCGCCCTGGCTTGCCGGCCTGAGGTCATCCTCGCCGACGAACCCGTGTCGATGCTGGACGTGTCCATCCGCATCGGCCTGCTCAACCTGATGGCGGAGCTTCGCGAGCGAGCGGGTGTGTCGTTCCTCTACATCACCCATGATCTGGCCAGTGCGCGGTACGTCGCGGACCGGATGATGGTGATGTACGCCGGCCACGTGGTGGAGTCCGGGCCCTCGGAGGAGGTACTGACCGCGCCGCGACACCCGTACACCCAGCTGTTGCTCGCGGCGGCACCCGATCCGTGGGCGCCGCTGGGGGAGGCGGCGGAAGGCGACTACGGCGAACCACCGAAGGTCGTCGACCCGGGGGAGGGGTGCCGCTTCCGCCCGCGCTGCCCGCTGGCCGTGTCAGCGTGCGAGAACATCACGCCCAGGTTGACCGAGCTGGGACCGGGACATTCGGCGGCCTGCCATGTCGCCGCCGATCCTGCCCTGCGTTGAGCTGCTGTCATTACGTGAGGTTGCTGAACAGCCCGGGCGATTCCTACCTGCTGGATAGGGAATTGACAGGCGTGGGTGGCCCGGTTAGCTTCGCTGGTATGAAACCCCGTCGCGCGCGCAGTGGGCGGACCATGTGCCGGCCCGCCCGCCCGTCACGGCATGACCTTCGCAGTGTCCTTCGGTGCGACCTCGTGAGTCGCCGGCACGTCGATCTGCGTCGGGTGGCCAGCGCGATCTGTCGCGGCTGACCGCGGCCTCGCCTCACACACAAGGTGGGTCAGTACGTCGTCGTCCGGCCACCCCGCTCTTTTCTCCCTGACGCGTTCCTCTCATCTGGAATCGGTTCCAGCTTTCCCGTCACGCGTCAGGGCCCAGACCCTCGCGGAAGGATTTCGCCATGCCTGTGGAGTTTCTCGGTCTCGGAGCGACGAACGACGGCTCAGAGGCGCACGCACGGTCAGGCCCGCGGTTTGACCGGAGCTTCACGTTGCGGCTGGCCCGTGCCCACCAGGAACACGGATGGGACCACCTGACTTCCCCTGCGGCACAGGTGTCTCCGACCCCGCCCGGGCCGCGGCGTTCGTCGCCAGGCGGACCGAGCGGATCCAGCTTCGCCTGGCCCACAAGCCAGAGCTTGCTCCGCCCACGTTCGCGGCCCAGCGGTTCGCCGCACTGGACCGGATCAGTGACGGCCGGGTGTCGGTCCAACTCGTCACCCCCACCAGCACCAGCACCAGCACCAGCACGGTCGGCCGGACGCACGAGGTCCAACTGCCTGAGGAAGAGGCCCACGAACGAACCCGGGAGTACGCCCAGATCCTCAAGCTGGCCTGGACAACCAGGACGCAGTTCGACTACGGCGGCACGCACTACCAGGTCAACGACTTCGCCAGCGAGGTCTTCCCCGTACGGCAGCCGCGTCCTCACCTGACCTTCAGCGGCTCGTCGCCCGCGGCCTTCCGGACCGGCGGTGCGGAAGCGGACGGCTTCCACCTGCCGGCCGCGCCGAGTCGTACCCTCGCCGAGCAGATCGGCTGGGTCAGAGCGGCGGCCCGGTTTGCCGGGCGGTCCGGCGTACCCACGATCCAGGTGGGATTCCGTCCGATCCTGGCGGCGACCGAGAAGCTGGCCTGGGAGAAGGCGCGCGCCACGCTGCACGCGGTCCGGGCGCGAAAGGCCAACCGTGGTTCGCTCGAACGCCACACCCTCCTGGTGGGCACTCCGGAGACGGTCGCCGCCGCGCTGCTCGACCACTACGACCTCGGCGCGACGGCGTTCCTCGGGTGGGGATTCGACCTCCTGAGTGACGCTGTGGAGTTCGGCCGGCAGGTCATCCCGATCGTCCGCTACGAAGTCGCCCGGCGGGAAGCCTCCGGCGCCAGGCCGGGCGCGACCCGTGGAACGCCCGGCGCAGACCCCCATGCCGGGGAAGCCTGGACAACTCACGAAGCCGTCGAGCACGATTGGCTGTGGCGCCGGGGCGCGGCCGGTGGTGGACCACTGGCCCGCCCGAAATTGTCGCGCCGGCGCCGCTCGACCACTAGCATCTCGGCGTCGAGAGTTTCTCGGCCCGCGGTGTCGAACGTCCTTGGAGATGCCATCGACTTCGGTCGCTATGTGATCCCACTCGTGCGCGAGTAGTTGCCAAGCGGGACGCCGAGCGAACGGCGTAGCGATCCCCTGAGGGAGCTGATAATGGGATTCGCGCAGGACTGGAAAGAGTGGCACCAGGAGCGTGAGCGGTCGGCGGCCGCGCCGTACTCCATGCTCGCTCTGGTCGGTACGTTCTGGATCGACGACGCGACGACGGTTCCTGAGGTGCCCGGCATGTGGAGTGTCGACGAGCAGGGCGTCATGGTGAAGGGTCGGGGCGAGGATGGTCTCGTGGTCGACGGCGAGGTTGTCGACGGCACGTCCCGGCCGCGTTCTGACCGCGATCCCAGACCGTCCACCATCTCCCACGGTGACTGGAAACTCGCGCTGATCGAGCGGAGCGGCAGGTTCGCGGTGCGGGTCTACGATCCCCACGCGACGACACGCACCTCCTTCGGGGGCATCGAGGCGTTCCCGCCGGAGGAGCCGTGGGCAGTGCCGGCGACCTACACCGCCTATGCCGGTGAAGTAGTGGTGACAGTCCCGAACGCCGACGGCTACGACCGCGACCTCGCCCTGTCAGGTGAAGTGCGGTTCGTCGTCAACGACCAGGCGCTCACGCTGCGGGTCAGCAGGCGCGACGACGGCCTGCACGCGGTCTTCTCCGACCGCACCAGCGGCGACACGACCTTCCGCTTCAGGTTCCTCAACCTGCCTGTGCCCGACGTCGACGGCGCGACGCTGATCGACTTCAACCGCGCCTACCTCCCGCCCTGCGCGTTCACCGACCACTACCTGTGCCCCTACCCGCCCGAGGACAACGCTCTGCCGCTCGCGGTCACCGCCGGCGAGAAGGCGATACGCCGCCGCCGTTGAGACGCGGGGTTCTGGGGCCGAGGCTGGCGTCAGCCGCGTTCGAGCTTGTCGGGCACCACCATGCTCAGCACGAAGCTCGCGAGGGACACGATGATCGCGCCCCAGAAGCCGGCCCAGAATCCGTCCACCGTGAAGGTCAGATGGAGCTGACTGGCAAGCCACCCCACCAACAGGAACAGCAGGGCGTTGACGACCAGCGAGATCAGACCGAGCGTCAGGACGTAGAAGCCGCAGCCGACCACCTTGATAATCGGTTTGAGTACGGCGTTGACGACACCGAAGATGACCGCGACCGCGAGGAGCGTGCCGACCTTGGCCGCTGTGGACGTGCCGCCCAGCGCGATTCCGGGCACCACCAGCGTGGCGGCCCACAGCGCGAGAGCGTTGATGACGACGCGTACGACGATGCTGATCACCCATCGATCCTCCCACGCCTGTCCGCTCCCGCAGAAGTAACGCCGGGCGGTGAGTTCACCTCCTGCCTGTTACCGCTCGTCGCCGACCAGTCGCGTGACGCCGCCGGTGAGTTTCGCGAGCACGGTGAGGGCGTACCCGAGCGCTTCGTACCTCGAGCTGGTGAGTACGAGGTCGCCGTCCACCACTCGTGCGGTGATGCGCTCGCCGGGTGCGATCAGGTGGCGCGCGACGAGTTGGCGGCCGTCGCCGGCGGCGTACGTCACCCGCACCGTCGCAGGGGTGCTGCCGGGATTGGTGAGGATCGCGGTGTGCTCACCTTGCTGGCGGGCCAGGACGCTGACGTCCGTACGTACGAAGAATCGCAGGATGTCCCCGGTGGAGGCGGGGGCGTTGAGGGTGAACGACGCGGTGGTGACGTCGCCGGTGATCCGGCTCTGTGCCGCGGTGAGGGGCCCGCCGCGAGGCTCCTTGAGCCTGAGGGTCGCCGAGCCTGCGCCGGACCACCGGGCGACCGCCAACCGGCTGGTCCCGTCATCGGCGCGGGCCATGAGCGCGGACCATCCGTCGGGTACGGCGGGCTGGGAGACATGGGCGGCGAGCTTCGCGGTCGTGGCGTGATCGTTGCCCGGGAAGAGCGCGGCGCCCCGGTTGCCCGTCCCCGTGTCCGTCGATCCGGTGACCAGAAGGGAGTTGTTCCTGCCGTCGACGGTCCGGGCTCTGATCCCTGAGCCGCCCATGACCACCATGCCGAGCCGGTCAGCGAGGTTGACCCAGCTACCTCTCAGCGCGCCAGAGCCCTCTCCGCCCACGGAGTAGATCGGACGGTTCTCCGCCACACCGGGGATGCGCTCCAGCGAGTAGCTGAAGGTACTTCCCGTGCCGCGGTCGAGGAGCATGGTCATCCCGTCCGGGAACGCCGTCATCGAGAACATCCGGGTGCCGATCAGGCCCGCGGTCGAGAACCGGTCGGGGCGGCAGTCGCAGGCGTGCTTGCCGGCGCCCTTCGCCGCGCCGATCAGGCTGCCCGGGCGGTAGTAGGTGAACACCGGATCGTCGAGATGGCCCGTCGCGGGCGGCACCACCAGTCCCATCGGCCGGACCGGATTCCACGACATCGTGACGGTCGTCCCGTCGAAGCGGCCCTGCACGACCTCGACGTCGCCGTACACGTGGGTTCCCGACGTCGCGTCCCGGTCATCCCGGAACTCCTCCTCGCTGGGCGTTGGCGACGGGCCGAAGACGCGGTGGTTCCACCATGACCCCGCGATCCGTTTGACCAGCATCGTTTCGTACCCGAGCTCGCTCTGGCCGAGCAGCGACCCGTCGGGTTGCGCCGCCTGCCGGCGCGCGATGGTGAGCAACGCGCGCGACTCCAGGACCGAAGCGTCGGGACGGCGGAACCTGGTGGCGAGCACGGACAGATAGCCAAGGTGCTGGTAGTCCTTGCTGATCCAGTCCTGGCCGGCCGGCATCACCAGGTCACCGTCGTCGCTCGCGAGCGGCCCGAGAATCCCTTCCCACACCTCCTGGGCGCGGAACCCCACCTGCGGTGGCGCATGCCCGGCCACCGCCTCGATGATGGCGGCATCGCCCACACTCACGTGGGTCACCTGTTGGTAGAGCGGGTTGAAGAAGCCGTGGTTCTCCATCGTCAGGTCGGGATACAGGTTGACCGAGGAGATGCGGTCCTTGACCGGCCGGCTCTCGACGATCTGGTCCGACTCCGCGTCGGCGGACGTCGACGAGGCGTTCAGGGCGAGGACGATCGCGCGCTCACGCCATTTCGGCGCCCGCGGATCCTGGGGCGACAGGGCCGCCGCGAGGGCCGGTGTCGGCGCGTTCCAGCCGTTCTCCTCCGCCTTGGTGTCGCCCTTCTCGCCGTTGCCGATCGGCTTGGTGAGGAGGATGTCGGCCTCCGCGGAGATCACCTTCCTCGCCAGAACCTTCGTCTCCTCGTCCAGGTGGTCCCAGAGGAGGTACGCCGCGAACCCGAACGTGTAGGTCACCAGCGAGGCCTGCGTGGTGCCGCCACCCCAACGGTCGTGGCCCGCCCCCGAGAGCTTGTTGGTGAGCGCAGTGTGCCGGATCGACTTGATGGTGTGGTCCAGCATCGTGGCCCGGGAGACGCCGCCGAACGACGACTGGCGGGGGAGTGCGGTGAGCAGGGTCGCGTACGCGAACGCGAGCTGTCCCGCACCCCGGGGCTGGGTGACGCCGGTGCCAGCGGACTCGTACCGGCCGGTGTTGGGTTCGGGGATGTCGGAGCTTCGCCAGTAACGCTCCGCGTGGGGGACGAAGCGGGACAGGATCTGGAGCTCCAGTGCCTGCTTCTCCTGGTCGGTCAGGACCCGGTAGCTGCTGTCCGCCACCTTCCTCTGCTCGGTCTGTAGCTGGTAGCCATCGTCCGTCGCGATCGATGGCCGCGCCATGGACAGGATGCCAAGCAACGCGGCGATGCCTCCGCTGAGCACGATCGACCGGCGCATCTGCTCCCCCCTCTGGAGCCCACGGCCGCGAACCCCCGTGGTGGGGGTCCGAAAGCGGCCGGCGCCCCTCCCCGAATCTGGCCCCCCTCAGGCGCGCTGGCTGGTGGTCTTGGCCATCGGCCCGGCCGCCGGCGACAGGTGCTCCAGGCGTTCGACCGGAGTGAACCGGCCGCTCTCCTCGTCGAGCACCAGTAGCCGCGCGGCCTCGATGTCGAAGTACATGCCGACCAGGCGCAGCTCCCCCCGAGCCAGCCGGTCGGCGACGATCGGATAGGTGTGCAGGTTGGCGAGCTGGTGCGCGACGTTGCGCTGCGACAGCTCCGCCCCCGATGTCTCTGATGACGTCGTGTCACCGTCGTGGGCAGTTCCCGCCGTCAGAGGAAGCCCGTGCCGGAGCCAGCGGTCCACGGGCGAGGAGAACAGCTCGGTCGCCGGGTCGCCGCCCTGGCTGGGCACGATGGGCCGGGCCCTCGTGAGGTCGTGGAGCTCGCTCAACCGTTTGACGCCGCCGCAGTGGGAGTGGCCGCAGACGGTGATGGTGTCGACGCGCAGGACCTCCAGGGCGTACGTCAGAGCCGCGGCGACCGAGGTGTCTGTGCCCGCGTCGTGTTGCGGAACCAGATTGCCGACGTTCCGCACGGTGAAGAGGTCGCCCGGCCCGCTGGCCGTCATGAGGTTCGGCACCAGCCGGGAGTCGGCGCAGGTGATGAAGAGGTGTGACGGCGCCTGCCCCTCCGCCGCGAGGCGACTGAGGTACGGGCGGAGCAACGGTGCGGCCCGCCGGTGGAAGTCACGAGCGCCAATCAGCAGGGGCGCGAGCCCGGACCGGTGTGGTGCGCTGCTGTCCGCGCCGAGCACGCCGCGGATGTCCTGCCAGGTGGACCAGGGGGCGAACCATCGCGGCGAGGGCGCGGGTCCTGGCCGGGTCGGCGGGGGCGAGCCGGCGCTGGCCGCTTCGTACCACCGCTCGTGGATCTCGTCGATGTCCACCTTCCCGCCGAGTCGTTCGTGGTCGAGCCGCCAGGAGTGCAGCGCGTCGAACGCCGCGTGGTCCATGAAGTCGACGTTGAGGTCGAGGTCGACGTGGGCCCCGCGCGGGATGGCGGCGAGCGCCGCGATGAACCGGGGTACGGCGAGGAACGTCAGCGATCCTTCGAGGACGACGTGCCAGTAGTTCCCCTGGTTCTCGGTACGGATGTGGGCGCGGGTCATCCGGCGCAGTGCGAGGAGTACCGCCAGGCCGACGCCAAGCAGGACGCCCTCGACCAGGTTGAGGACGACGACACCGCCGGCGGTCACGGCGTACACCGCGATCTCCCGGTGGTTCACCAGGTTGCGGATGTGGTGGACGTTGACGAGCTGGACGCCGACGTACACCAACAACCCGGCGAGCGCTGCCAGCGGGATGTACTCCAGGAGGCCGCCGAGGAGCAGCGTGAAGCCGACCACCCAGACGCCGTGGAGCACGGCGGACATCCGGGTCCGCGCACCGGCGCCTACGTTCGCGCTGCTGCGCACGATGACGCCGGTGACGGGATAGCCGCCGAGCGCGCCCGAGAAGACGTTGGCCGCGCCTTGGCCGATGAGCTCCCGGTCGAGGCGTACCCGCGGCCCGCTGTGGAGGCGGTCGACGGCGACGGCGGAGAGCAGCGACTCGACGCTTGCGACCATGGCGACCGTCACGGCGGCGAGGAGTACGCCCTGCCAGGCGCCGCTCTCGGGCAGGCGCGGCAGGACCAGGGCCTGGAGCGGGTCGTCTGGCAGCCGCAGCCGCTCGGAGTCGAGCCCGAGCAGGATGGCCACCAGGGTCACGCCGAGGATCGCCACCAGGGGAGCGGGCACCCGGCGCATTGTGGCGGGCAGTCGCGGCCAGAGGAGCAGGATCACGATCGTGAGGAGTCCGACCGCGACGTCGGCCGAGTGCGGCTCGACGATCTGGCCGGGAAGATCCAGGAGGTTACGCACGGCCGAGCTCTGTGATGCGCCGCCGAGGACGACGTGTAACTGCCCGAGCGCGATGACGATCCCGACGCCGGCGAGCATGCCGTGCACGATCGCGGGCGAGACTGCCAGCGCCGCCCGCGCCACCCTGCTCAGGCCCAGCGCGATCTGGATAAGGCCTGCCAGGGCGGTGATGAGGCAGGTGACCGCCCAGCCGTACTGCAGGGTGATCTCGGCGACGATGACCGTGAGTCCAGCTGCCGGGCCGCTCACCTGGAGGGCCGAGCCCCCGAGCGCTCCCGCGACGATCCCGCCGACGCCCGCGGCGACGAGGCCGGCGATGACGGGGGCGCCGGCCGCGACCGCGATGCCGACAGACAGCGGGACCGCCACCAGGAAGACGACCAGGGAGGCGGGGAGGTCATGGCGCAACGTCAGACCATGTTCGCGGTCCGTGTCGCCGCCGGCTCCCGTAAACCGCCGAGCTGCCTTGGCGAATCGCTCCATATGTGACCCCCGAACGCCACGCCCTGATACCTGCTGTGCCCATTGACACACACTCGGTAACTGTCGTTGGAGGTACGCGTAGATATGACTTGATAGTTCCTTCTGGGCTCTATGGAAGGGATCACATCACCGCGGCGCGCGGCGTTCCTCGCAAGCTTCTAGACTTTGGCGGTTGCCCACGCGGGGCAACCACTGTGAGCCGGTCCATCCGGGCAGGGGGAATTCGTGGGGCCCGCCACCTCCACCGAGCAAGCTGAGATCCACCGCGAGCAGCAGTTCGTCGACCGCGTCTACTCCCGCCTGGCGGCGATGGTCGAGAACGCCGGCGCCATCCGCGAGGAGGGCCGGACCCGCGGGCTCCTCGACTACACCGGCCAGATCAAGGAAGAGGACTACCGGAGCCTCTTCGAACGCGACGTCATGGTCGACCACGCCGTCCGCCGGCTCGCCGTGCTCGACGCCCAGCGCGAGGGGCTCGTGTTCGGGCGGCTGGACCAGCGCGGGGGCGAGGTCCGCTACATCGGCCGGATCGGCGTCCGTGACGCCGAGCACGAGCCCCTCGTCATCGACTGGCGGGCACCGGTCGCGTCGGTCTTCTACCAGGCGACGGCCGTCGACCCGAAGGGCGTCGTACGCCGACGCGTCCTGCGGTGCCAGGGCCAGCGGGTTGTGGGGGTCGAGGATGACCTGCTCGACCCCGACCACGCGGCATCCGACCTCACGGTCGTGGGTGACGGCGCGCTCATGGCCGCGCTGACGGCAGCCCGCGGCCGGCAGATGCGCGACATCGTGGCGACGATCCAGCGCGAGCAGGACGAGATCATCCGGGCCCCCTCGCCCGGCGTGACGCTGATCAGCGGTGGGCCCGGCACCGGCAAGACTGTGGTGGCGCTGCACCGCGCCGCGTACCTCCTCTACACCGACCGCCGCCGGATCGCTGGCGGCGGCGTGCTCGTCGTCGGTCCCTCTCCGGTCTTCATGAGCTACATCGAGCGCGTCCTGCCCTCACTCGGCGAGCAAGAGGCGACCCTGCGTTCCATCGGCGAGATCGTCGACGGTGTGGTGGCCCGCCGGCATGACCCGTTCGAGGCCGCCGTCGTCAAGGGCTCCTTGCGGATGCGCCAGGTGCTCGCCCGGGCAGCCCGGTCTGATGCCCCCGGTGCCCCCGATCAGGTCCGCCTCTACGCGGCGGGCCGGATGCTCCGTCTCGGCCCCGCCGAACTCGCGGCGGTACGGAACGACGTCCTGCGGCGGGGCTCCCGGCGCAACCGCGCGCGGGCAGACGCGGTCCGTGCCCTCCTCGCCGCCCTGTGGCGGAAGGCCGCCGACGGCAGCCCGGTGTCCAGGGCGGAGTTCGAGGAGGAGCTGTCAGACCGCGACGCCTTCGTGGAGTTCGTCGACGCCTGGTGGCCGATCCTCCGGCCCGAGCAGGTGCTGGGCTGGCTGTCCGACCGCGACCGGCTGGCCCGGACCACGAAGGGGGTGCTCCGCCCAGCCGAGGTCGACACGCTGGTGGCGTCGTGGGCGGCGACCGAGGGGTTCTCGGTGGAGGACGTCCCGCTCCTGGACGAGTTGCACGCCCTGCTCGGCGACCCGCCCGTCCCACCCCCGCCCTCGGCCGAACCCTTCGAGTACGACGGCGTACGTGAGGTCACCACGTGGGCTGATCGGGACCATGCCCAGCGCGGCCGGGTCGACCGTGGGCCGCAGCTCGACGGGTACGCCCACGTCCTCGTGGACGAGGCACAGGACCTCTCGCCCATGCAGTGGCGGATGCTCGGCCGGCGCGGCCGGCACGCGAGCTGGACGATCGTCGGCGACCCCGCACAGAGTGCCTGGCCCGACATCGCCGAAGCCGCGGCGGCCCGGGACGCCGCACTGACCCGTGGCACCCGGCGTACGTTCCATCTGAGCACCAACTACCGCAACTCGGCGGAGATCTTCGACCTCGCGGCCGGCGTGATCCGGCGCGAGCTCCCGGACCTGCCGCTCCCCGAGGCGGTACGCCAGACCGGACACCCGCCCACCCACCTGGTGATCGAGGCGACCAGGCGCGCGGACGCGGTACGCGCGACGGTCGAGACCCTGCTGGACGAGGTCGAGGGCACTGTCGGCGTGATCGTTCCCCAGGCCCGCGAGGCGGAGGTCAGCGGCTGGCTCGCCGACCTCGCCGCCGTGCACGGCGACCGGGTGGCCGTCGCGACCGGGCTGGCGAGCAAGGGGCTGGAGTACGACGCGGTCGCCGTGGTCGAGCCGAGCGAGATCGCGTCCGAAAGCCCGGTCGGCCTCCGGACGCTCTACGTCGTCCTTACGCGGGCGACCCAGCGGCTCGTCACGGTGGGCGTCGACGACTGGCTGGGCATCGCGGGTTGATCGCGAGCGCGCGGCGCCGGCCCGAGGTGGGGGTGGGCCCGGCGGGCGAAGCCCGTGGGGGCCGGATCCGCAAGGGAGTGGCACCCGGGTAATAGGGTTTCGGCTAGGAGGCAGGACCTGGGACTCTCTCCCGGATCGGCCCTGACAGCGGGTAGCGGGTGGCTCACCAGCACGAGCGCAAGCTCGCCGCGAGGGGCCGCGATCCGCGAGATCGGCGCGGGGCCTGTCGTGGTGCTCCGAAGGGGGAACTACACGTGGCGGAGCCGGTTGAGATCCGTGACGTAGGACGAATTCTGACGCTGCCCAACCTGTTGAGCTTTGCGAGGCTTGCGGGTGTTCCGCTGTTTCTGTGGCTTGTGCTGGGACCCCGAGCTGATGGCTGGGCGATCATCGTCCTCGCGGTGTCCGGTTTCACCGACTGGCTCGACGGCCAGCTCGCCCGCCGGCTCGGCCAGGTGAGCACCCTCGGCAAGCTGCTCGACCCCTTCGCCGACCGGCTCTACATCCTCGCGGTGTTGTTCGCGCTGACGGTCAGGGAGATCATCCCGCTCTGGCTGGCCGCGCTCATCATCTTGCGGGACGTCCTGATGGCCGGCCTGCTCGCGCTGCTCCGGAGGTATGGCCACGGGCCGCTGCCGGTGCACTTCCTCGGCAAGGCCGCGACCTTCTGCCTGCTGTACGCCTTCCCGCTGCTCTTCCTCGGCGAGGGGACCAACGGCGTCGCCGAGGCGGCGCGGGTCGCAGGGTGGGCGTTCGCCATCTGGGGCACAGGACTTTACTGGTGGGCAGGGGTTCTCTACGCCCATCAGGCCTACCAGCTGATCCGAGGTCGTACGCCGGCCCAGCAGGCAGAGGAGGGGCGGCTTCGCACCTGACTGGGCGATCCCAGGTCATGTGGTCCAGGACCGGGAACCACCACGGAGGAGGCACATGAAAGCCGTCGTCATGGCAGGTGGTGAGGGGACCCGCCTGCGGCCCATGACCACGAGCATGCCCAAGCCGTTGCTGCCGGTGGTCAACCGCCCGATCATGGAGCACGTCCTGCGGCTGCTACGACGGCATCAGCTGACCGAGACCGTGGTGACCGTCCACTTCCTGGGCTCGATGGTGCGCTCGTACTTCGGTGACGGCGAAGACCTCGGGATGGACCTGACGTACGCCACGGAGGAGAAGCCCCTCGGCACCGCCGGCTCCGTCAAGAACGCCGCCGCGGCCCTGTCAGATGACACCTTCCTCGTCATCTCCGGCGACGCGCTCACCGACATCGACCTGACCGGCCTGATCGAGCACCATCGGCGTGCCGGCGCCCTCGCGACGGTCTGCCTCACGCGCGTCCCTGACCCGCTGGAGTTCGGGATCACCATCCTGCGCGAGGACGGCCGGGTCGAACGCTTCCTCGAGAAACCGACGTGGGGTCAGGTCTTCTCCGACACGATCAACACCGGCATCTACGTCATGGAGCCGGAGATCCTCGACCACGTGGGGGAGTCGGAGAACGTCGACTGGTCGAGCGACGTCTTCCCTCGTCTGCTCGCGGCGGGTGCGCCGTTGTACGGCTACGTCGCCGACGGCTACTGGGAGGACGTCGGCACCCATCGCAGCTACCTCAAGGCCAACTACGACGTACTCGACGGGCAGATCGCCATCGACATCGACGGGTTCGAGGTGTCGGCCGGTGTGTGGGTGGGCGAGGGTGCCGACGTGGATCCGGACGCCGTCCTGAAGGGGCCGTTGTACGTCGGCGCGTACGCCAAGATCGAAGGTGGCGCCGAGCTGCGTGACCACACGGTCGTCGGCGACAACGTCATCGTTCGCCGCGGCGCGTTCCTCCACCGGGCGGTCGTCCACGACAACGCCTACGTCGGCCCGCACACCAACCTCCGTGGCTGCGTGGTGGGCAAGAACACCGACGTGATGCGGGGTGCCCGCATCGACGACGGCGCGGTCGTCGGAGACGACTGTGTCATCGAGGAGGAGGCGGTCCTCCATCCCGAGATCAAGGTCTATCCGAGCAAGACCATCGAGGCCGGTGCGGTTGTCAACCAGAGCGTGATCTGGGAGTCCCAGGGACGCCAGGCGCTGTTCGGCCCGCGCGGTGTCAGCGGCATCGTCAACGTCGAGATCACGCCGGAGTTGGCGGTGCGGCTGGCCAGCGCCTACGCGACCACGCTCCGCAAGGGCGCGTCTGTGCTCACTGCCCGCGACACCTCCCGCTCCGCACGGGCGCTCAAGCGGGCGGCGATCGCGGCGTTCACCTCCAGCGCCCTCAACGTGTGTGACCTGGAGGTGGCCCCGAGCCCGGTCGCCCGCCTCGAGACCGCTCGCAGCAACGTCGCCGGCGCCCTCCTCATCCGCACCACTCCCAACCGGCCCGACTCGGTGGACCTGGTGTTCCTCGACGAACGCGGTGCCGACATCTCCCTGGTCGCGCAGCGCAAGGTGGAGCGGATCCTCGGCCGCCAGGACTTCCGCCGGGCGTTCCCCGGCGAGATCGGTGATCTGACGTTCCCGTCCAGGGTCGCCGACAGCTACGTGCAGGATCTGCTGGCGAGCGTCGACACCTCCGAGGTGGCGGAGAGCCGGCTGAAGATCGTCGTCGACGCGGGCCGCGGCACGGCCGGGCTCCTGTTGCCCAGCCTGCTCGGCCGGCTGGACGTCGACGCGTTCCTGGTCAACGCCGGCCTCGACGAGCGCAGCCCGACCGAGACCGCTGAGCAGCGCACCTCCGCCGTGGCGAGCCTCGCCGAACTCGTGGCGTCGGCCCGGGCCGCGTTCGGTGTGCGGTTCGACCCGTTGGGTGAGCGGATCTCCCTGGTCGACGAGACGGGCAACGTCATCGCCGACGAACGCGCCCTGCTGGTCTTCGTCGACCTGGTGGCGGCCGAGGCCTCGGGCGGGCACGTCGCCCTGCCGGTGACGACCACCCGGGTGGCCGAACAGGTGGCCGCGTTCCACGACGTCGGCATCCGCTGGACGACGACGGCCCCCGACGCGCTGGCCACCGCGTCGGCCGCGGAGGGCCTGCTCCTCGGCGGGGACGGGCGCGGCGGCTTCATCGTGCCGGAGTTTTCCAACGCGGTGGACGGGTTCGCGGCGTTCGTCCGGTTGATGGCCGTCATCGCCCGGACCCGCCTTCCTCTGTCGGAGATCAACGCCCGGATCCCGCGGGCGCATGTCGTGCAGCTCGCAGTCCCCACGCCGTGGGCGAGCAAGGGCGCGGTGATGCGGGCCGCGATCGAGGCCGCGGACGGCCGGCCGATCGACACGACCGACGGGGTGCGCGTCCTCGAGCCCGACGGCTCCTGGGCGCTGGTGCTCCCAGACCCCACTGAGGCGGTGACCCGGGTGTGGGCCGAGGGGATGAGCACCGAACGCGCCACCGCGCTCGCCCACCGGTGGGCCGACCTGGTGACCCGGGCCGGCCGCTGACGCCCGTTGGCCCCGACGCTAATGTGTCCGGCGGACACGCCGTAGGCTCGTGATCACCGCGCGGGATCAGACGTCCGCGGGTCATGAAACGATGGTCGGCATGGCCCGAGGGGAGCGGGAGACGACGACGGTGCGAGCGGAGCCAGCCGCGCCGGCTGAGCATGGACCAGCTCGGCCGGGAGCCTGGGCAGCCAGCGGGATGGGCCGGCGCGACGACTCGATGTCTCTCATGCGCGAGCTCGTCACCCATGCCCTCGACGATGGGTACGCCGCGGCGGCGGCCCGCCGGGCCCCGGGGCAGCCACGGAGCAGGATCGGGGTCGTCGCGACCCTGGTGGCGCTCGCCCTGCTGGGTCTACTCTTCACGATGGCCGCCGTCCAGACCCGCCAGACCGCACCGGCCGTTGCCAAGGAGAAGGCCGAGCTGCTCGAACGCATCCGCGCCGAGACCGGCCGTAACGACGCGCTGCGTTCCCAGGCCGGCGGCCTGCAGGAGGAAGTCACCCGGCTCCAGAACGACGTCCTCGCCAGCACGGTGAGCGGTCAGGACCTCCGCGAACGCCTGGAGGCTCTCGACGTCCTGGCCGGGACGGGCCGCGTCGAAGGCCCCGGCCTTCGCCTGTTGATCGACGACGCGCCCGTCAACGACGTGGCGGGTCCCAAGAACTCCGACGGCCGGATCCTCGACATCGATCTCCAGCAGGTGGTCAACGGTCTGTGGGCGGCCGGCGCGGAGGCGGTCGCGGTCAATGGCCAGAGGCTCACGACGATGACGGCGATCCGGGGCGCCGACAAGTCGATCACCGTCGACTACCGCCCGCTGGCCAGGCCGTACGTCGTCGAGGCGATCGGGGATCCGGGGTCTCTCGAAGCCAGATTCGTCGATAGTCCGGGTGGCGAGTGGTTGTTCAACCTCAAGGCAGTGCACCATATACGTCTTGAGACGTCAGCGGTCGACAAGTTGACCTTGCCGGCCGATTCGGGAACCAAACTTCGGTACGCGCGGACGGAAGGCTCTCAGTGATCGCGACGATCGGCCTCTTCGTCGGAGTCATCGCGGGGCTTCTGCTCCAGCCGTCGGTGCCCCTGTGGCTGCAGCCGTACCTCCCCATCGCGGTGGTGGCGGCGCTCGACGCCGTGTTCGGCGGTGTCCGGGCACTGGTCGATGGCATCTTCGACGACAAGGTGTTCTTCGTCTCCTTCATCGGCAACGTGCTTGTCGCGGCGTTGATCGTCTACCTCGGAGACCAACTCGGGGTCGGCGCCCAGCTCTCGACCGGCGTTGTCGTGGTGTTGGGGATCCGGATCTTCTCCAACATGGCGGCGATCCGCCGGCGCCTGTTCAAGGCGTGAGTGGGTGGGACGATGGCCGACAAGGCACGCACGGTGAGCAAGGGCACGGTCAGGCAGACCAACCTCGCCTGGCGCCGGCTCGGCCGGGCATTCCGGCTCTACATCTCCCGTGCCCAGCTCGCTGGGGCAGTCCTGCTCGCCGTTCTCGGTTTCGCCACCACGGCGCAGGTCCAGTCGTTGCGGGCCGACGACGAGTTCGCGACCGCTGACCGGCCCGACCTCATCCAGATGCTCGACGGACTCCAGCAGCGCACCCGCCGGTTGGAGGCCGAGATCAGCGAGCTGGAGCAGGCCAAGGCCGAGCTCGCGTCCGGCGCCGACCGCACCCGTACGGCGGTCGAGCAGGCGGAGACCCGGGCACGGACGCTCGGCATCCTCGCCGGAACGCTTCCGGCGAGCGGTCCCGGCATCCGGCTCACCATCTCCGACAGCCAGTCCGCGGTGACGGCGTCGCTGATCCTCAACACCATCGAGGAGTTACGCGACGCCGGTGCCGAGGCGATCGAGATCAATGACAAGGTGCGGGTGGTCGCCGGGAGCTACGTCCTTGACGGGCAGGGCGGAATCCTGGTCGACGGCCTGCTCATCCCGCCCCCGTACACCATCGACGCGATCGGCGACGCGCGTACTCTCTCGACCGCGATGCGGATCCCGGGTGGCGTGGTCGACGAGGTGGCTCAGAAGGGCGGGCTCGCTACCGTCCTGGAGCCCCGGAGTGTCCAGATCGATTCCTTGCACCGACCGGTGGCACCTCGCTACGCTCGCCCGGCCCCGGAGAAGGAATCCGGATCCAACAAGTAACACGTGACCGGTCAGTCCGATCCGGATCGGTCGGCGATTGTCGCGCAGGCGCTCGGAAAGCAGAGGATGTCAGGTGTTCCCCGAGGACCTCAAGTACACACGTGAGCACGAGTGGGTGCGCGTTCCCGGTTCGACCGAAGGAAGTGTCCGCGTCGGCATCACCGACTACGCGCAGGACGCGCTGGGCGACATCGTCTTCATCAACCTGCCCGAGGTCGGCGCCGAGCTGACCGGCGGCGCGGTCTGCGGGGAGCTCGAGTCCACCAAGAGCGTGAGCGACCTCTACGCGCCGATCAGCGGCACCGTCGTGGCCCGCAACGACGATCTGGAGGACCACCCCGAGGTGGTCAACTCCGACCCGTACGGCGAGGGCTGGATGTTCGAGCTGACCCCGGCCGATCCCACCGGTCTCGACGCCCTGATGGACGCCGAGGATTACGGCGGCCACGTGGAGCAGGCCTGACGGGGACCCGGTTCGGCGGCGCGCGGCATTTCGTTCGGTAGACCGGCTCGCCCGACTAGGTCCCAGCTGTGACCATCTGTCCGACCTGCCCACCTCGACCAGTGGTCAAGGGTTAGGGTGTGTGCGGTGGACGTGTTCAACCAGTACGATTTCGAGTTCCGCCACGGGAGGGTCATCGATGCCTTTCTGCACTCAGTGCGGGCATGAGAACGCCGAAGGCAGCAGGTTCTGCTCGCAGTGCGGCAAGGCGCTGGATGCTGAGCGTCCAGCCGAGCAGACTGCGACGATCTCACTAGGGGGGCTTGAGACTGACCTCGAGCGGGTCGAGCCCGAGCTTCGTCCCAACGAGCAGGCGGCCGTCGACGCTCTGCCGCCTGGCTGCGCCCTACTCATCGTCCAGCGTGGGCCGAGCGCGGGTAGCCGGTTCCTGCTCGACTCTGACGTCGTGACAGTCGGGCGGCACCCCGAGAGCGACATCTTCCTCGACGACGTGACTGTGTCGCGTCGGCACGCGGAGTTCCGTCGAGTGCCACAGGGTTATGCCGTACGCGATGTGGGCAGTCTCAACGGCACCTACGTCAACCGTGACCGCATCGACGAGGTCGTGCTGGTCGGTGGCGACGAAGTGCAGATCGGGAAGTTCCGCCTCGTCTACTTCGCCAGCCATCGAGGCTTCGGCATGAGAGGTGCGGCAGCGGGCCTGGACGGGAGGCCGGAGGAGGACACAGGGTGAGCGAGGCTGTTCGCTGGGGACGCGGAAAGCCGGACCGACGAGGGCGCCCCCTGTGAGCGGTGCGGCATCCGCGCGATCTGGCGCCTTCTCCATCGGCGAGGTCCTCGCCCGGCTGCGCCCCGAGTTCCCCGATGTCACGATTTCCAAGATCCGGTTCCTCGAGGCCGAGGGCTTGATCGAGCCGCGGCGGTCGCCGTCCGGCTATCGGAAGTTCGCGCACGAGGACGTTGAGCGGTTGCGGTTCGTCCTGACCGCTCAGCGTGATCACTACCTGCCGCTGCGCGTCATCAAGGATCACCTGGACGCACTCGACCGGGGACTCACACCGCCTGAGCTCCCGGCGGGACGCGTTCCGACCCCGCCGGCGCCCAGGGTCGTCGTCGGAGGCGACGACCAGCCCACGCCAGAGTCCTTCCGCCGAGATGGCTCCCACCAGCGGCTCACCCGCGAGGACCTCATCGAGGCGGCCCAGATCAAGCCTGAGCTGCTCGAGCAGCTCGAGTCGTACGGCCTGATCACCCCGCGACACGGGCGGGACTACTTCGACGAGGGCGCTGTGGAGATCGCCAGGACGGCGGGTGAGCTCGCCGGATTCGGGCTTGAGCCACGGCACCTGCGTGCGTTCCGGACCGCGGCCGATCGCGAGGTCGGGCTGATCGAGCAGGTGGTGGCCCCGCTTGCCCGGCAACGCTCGCTGGATTCCCGGGCCCGTGCGGAGGAGCGAGTGCGCGAGCTCGCCGCTCTGTCGGTCCGCCTGCACACGCTGTTGGTCAAGGCCGGGCTCCACGGTTAGAGCGTCGGTCGACCAGCCGGTGGTCGGCCGGGGTAGTGTGGACGAGTGCGCGAGCTCGACGTCGTTGGTGTCCGGGTGGAGATGCCATCGAACCAGCCGATCGTCCTGCTCCGGGAGGTCGACGGCGAGCGTTTCTTGCCCATCTGGGTGGGGCCGGCGGAAGCGAGTGCGATCGCACACGCTCAGCAGGGCATAGTCCCGGCGCGGCCACTGACCCACGACCTTTTCCGTGATGTCCTCCTCGCCACGGGCCAGGAGTTGACCGAAGTCCGCATCACCGATCTGCGGGACGGCGTCTTCTACGGCATTCTCGCCTTCGCCAGTGGGGTGGAGGTCAGTGCGCGCCCGTCCGACTCGATCGCTCTGGCGCTTCGACTCGGCGTTCGGATCGTCTGTGCCGACGAGGTGTTGGCCGAGGCAGGCATCGCGATTCCGGACGAGCAGGAGGCGGAGGTCCAGAAGTTCCGGGAGTTCCTGGACCAGGTGACACCCGAAGACTTCGACACACCTGGCTGATCGGGTGACCGTGCATGGTCAGCTCTCTACCTCAGGTAGAGGTTTCAGGGCGACACGCCGGCCGTCGCGTTGACCGCCGTCCAAGGCCGGCTTACCGTGACGACGAAACCTCGTGGATGTAACTCCATCTTCTGCAGGTCTCAGCATGCGGCCCTCGCCGCATGACCAGCGATGTCGTTCGGTTGGGGGGCCCGGGCGGGATCGGAGTGGGCGCCGCGTTCCAGTGGCGCCAATGACGTGGGAGGCGGCCGTGACGAGCGCGGGTGACCAGGGTGCAGGCGGCGCTAACAGCGCTGTTGCGGGTGAGGGCCCCGAGCGGGCCGAAGCTCGCCGTTCCGCTGGTGAACAGGGTTTGTTGTTCGGGGCCGCCGACGGTGTGCCCGAGCCGCCCGGAGAGGATCTGGGTTACCGCGGGCCGACCGCCTGCGCCGCTGCCGGCATCACCTACCGCCAGCTGGACTACTGGGCCCGGACCGGCCTGGTCGAGCCGACTGTCCGTCCGGCTTCTGGATCGGGGACCCAGCGGCTCTATTCGTTCCGCGACATCCTCCTGCTGAAAGTCATCAAGCGGCTCCTGGACGCGGGCGTCTCGCTGCAGCAGATCCGCACCGCCGTCACGCACCTTCGTGATCGCGGCACCAGCGACCTGGCGGGTATCACGCTGATGAGCGACGGGGCGAGCGTCTACGAGTGCACCTCGCCCGATGAGGTCATCGACCTGCTCCAGGGTGGCCAGGGCGTGTTCGGTATCGCACTGGGCCGGGTGTCACGCGAGGTCGAGGGCAGCCTCGCTGAGCTGCCGGCCGAACGCCCCGACGGCGTGCAGACGGGCGACCACCCGGGCGACGAGCTGTCGATGCGGCGTCGGGCGCGCCTCACCGGCTGACCGGGCGTTCTGTAGAGGGCTGACCGCCGGGCGTAAAGGTAAGGGCAGAAACCTGCCACTTTCTGGGGCTCAGACCCCAGTTTGATCGAACCCGTGCGTGATTCGGGCAGTTGATACCCGGCAATGGAGCATTTCCAATGTGGACGTACGCTCCGTTGCTCTGCGCCGCCGTCCCCGCGGCGGACCCGATGCGCCCACCCGCCGCTCCCGGCCCGGATCGGTAGCGGGCCGCTGGTAGCGTGGGACCCGCTGACAACCCCGCGTGGGAGAGTCTCCACGGTGACCGTGCCGGGTCGTGGGAGCCGCTGGAGCGCCGAAGGGGCAAGCCTCCCCGGAACCTCTCAGGCCCATGGACCACGCGGGTGAGGCGACTCTGAAGCGCCATCGCGCATGACGTGACAGATGGGGAGCAACCTGACAGGCCCACACGCCTCGACCGGGAGCCCCCATGAATCCCACGTCCCCGACCGCCTCCAGCTCGCACCGTCTGGCGGAGCCCTCGCCCGCGGCCGCCTTCGCGGACCGCCACATCGGTCCCTCGGCGGAGGATCGGGCCAAGATGCTCGCCGCCTGCGGGTTCGGATCGCTCGACGAGTTGGCCACGGCCGCCGTACCCCACTCGATCAGGACCACTCGCGCCCTGGACCTGCCGGCGCCGGCCACGGAGGCGCAGGTTCTCACCGAGCTGCGGGCGCTCGCCGCTCGCAACCAGCCGATGGTGCAGATGATCGGGCTGGGCTACTCCGACACCGAAACGCCACCGGTCATCCGCCGGAACGTCCTGGAGAACCCGGCCTGGTACACCGCCTACACGCCGTACCAGCCGGAGATCAGCCAAGGTCGGCTCGAAGCGCTGGTCAACTTCCAGACCATGGTGAGCGACCTCACCGGCCTCCCCGTCACCGGCGCATCGCTTCTGGACGAGGCGACGGCCGCGGCGGAGGCGATGACGCTGGTACGCCGCGCCAACCGCGCGACCACGAGCGACCGGTTCCTCCTGGACGCCGCGTGCCTCCCGCAGACGATCGCGGTGGTACGCACCCGCGCCGAGGCGCTGGGTATCGCCGTCGAGGTGGTGGACCTTGAAGCGGGGTTGCCGGACGGGGAGTTCTTCGGCGTCCTGCTGCAGTACCCCAATGTCAACGGCGCCTTGCGCGACGACACCTCGCTGGTACGGGCGGCACACGACCGTGGTGCGCAGGTGGTCGTGGCGGCGGACCTGCTCGCGTTGACCCTGCTGCGCCCGCCCGGCGAAATGGGTGCCGACGTGGTGGTCGGGAGTGCGCAGCGGTTCGGTGTGCCGTTGATGTACGGCGGACCGCACGCCGGGTTTCTGTCCGTCCGCAAGGGACTCGAGCGCACCCTGCCCGGCCGGCTGGTCGGAGTGTCGGTCGATGCCGCCGGCCGGCCGGCCTACCGTCTCGCGCTCCAGACCCGCGAGCAGCACATCCGCCGGGAGAAGGCGACCAGCAACATCTGCACGGCGCAGGTGCTCCTCGCGGTGATCGCCGGCATGTACGCGGTCTATCACGGGCCGGCCGGACTCCGCGCGATCGCGACCAGGGTTCACCGGTCCGCCGCGGTCCTGGCGGAAGGGCTACGCCGTGGGGGAGTAGAGGTCGTTTCGGCGTACTTCTTCGACACCGTGCGCGCGCGGGTGCCAGGACGCGCGGCGGAGGTGGTGGCCGAAGGCCGCCGCCGAGGTGTCAACCTACGCTTGGCAGACGCTGATCACGTGGTGATCGCCTGCGACGAGGTGACCACGACCGACCATCTCGCGCTTGTCTGGGCGGCGTTCGGTGTCGGTCCATATGACATCGACGAGCTCGACACGGCGACCGCTGACGCCATGCCTGAGGAGCTACGGCGGACGTCGAGCTACCTCACTCATCCGGTCTTCGAGCGGCACCACTCCGAGACGTCGATGCTGAGATACCTTCGTGGGCTCGCGGATGACGACTTCGCGCTCGACCGGGGCATGATCCCGCTCGGCTCCTGCACGATGAAACTCAACCCGACGGCGGCGATGGAGCCGATCAGCTGGCGGGAGTTCGCTGGCATCCACCCGTTCGCGCCGATCGAGGACGCGCAAGGCTACCTTGCGTTGATCCGGCAGCTCGAATCCTGGCTCGCGGAGGTGACGGGGTACGCCGCGGTCTCCCTGCAGCCGAACGCCGGGTCGCAAGGCGAGCTTGCGGGTCTGCTGGCGATCCGTGCTTACCACCGTGACCAGGGACAGGCGGAGCGGGACGTCTGCCTGATTCCCTCGTCCGCTCACGGCACGAACGCCGCGTCGGCGGTGATGGCCGGGATGCGGGTGGTCGTGGTCGCGGCCGCCGCTGACGGCACCGTCGATCTGGACGACCTGCGGGCCAAGATCGCCGCGCATCGGGACCGGCTCGCCGCGATCATGGTGACGTACCCGTCGACGCACGGGGTCTACGAGGAGGACATCCGCGCGCTGTGCGAGCTGGTACACGAGGCCGGCGGGCAAGTCTATGTTGACGGCGCGAACCTCAACGCGTTGCTGGGCTTGGCGAGGATCGGGGAGTTCGGCGGCGACGTGTCGCACCTCAACCTCCACAAGACCTTCTGCATCCCGCACGGTGGTGGCGGGCCGGGGGTGGGTCCGGTGGCGGTGCGCGAGCATCTGGCGCCGTACCTCCCCAACCACCCGCTGGTGGCCGAGGCTGGCCCGTCGACCGGTGTCGGGCCCGTGTCCGCCGCGCCGTTCGGGTCGGCCGGCATCCTGCCGATCTCCTGGGCGTACATCCGCATGATGGGCGGACCAGGGTTGCGGCTCGCGACCGAGACCGCCGTCCTCGCCGCCAACTACGTCGCCACCCGGCTCGCTCCGCACTACAGCGTTCTCTACACAGGGCGGAACGGCCTCGTCGCGCACGAGTGCATCATCGACCTGCGACCGGCCAAGGAGACCGGTGTCAGCGTCGACGACGTGGCCAAGCGCCTCATCGACTACGGCTTCCACGCGCCGACGATGAGTTTTCCGGTGGCCGGGACCCTCATGGTGGAGCCGACGGAGTCGGAGGATCTGGCGGAGCTCGATCGGTTCTGCGACACGATGATCGCGATCAAGGGCGAGATCGACCGGGTGGCCCGAGGGGAGTGGCCGGCCGACGACCACCCGTTGCGGAACGCGCCGCACACGATCGAGATGCTGGCCGGTGAGTGGCCACACGCCTACACCCGTGAGGAGGCGGCGTACCCGGTGGCGAGCCTGCGGCGGCGGAAGTACTGGTCGCCGGTTCGCCGGATCGATCAGGCGTACGGCGACCGCAACCTGGTGTGCGTCTGCCCACCGCCGGACGCCTTCGCGGAGTAGGGCGCTCTCGAGAAGCGGTCTCAGGGGGCGTCGAGGAATCCCGCGAGCGTGCCGCGCGTCTGCCGCAGGGTGTCGATCCGCCCGTCCAGGTCCGCGAGTTCCCGACGGAGGATTCCGGCCAGCCTTGGGCACAGGTCCAGGGCTGGCCGGTCGCCGTTGGCGCAGGGGAGTACATCGCGGATCACGTTCGTGGACAGGCCGGCGTGGAGCAGCGCTCTGATCTGCCGGACCCGCACCACCGCGTCGTCGGCGTACCGGCGGTAGCCGTTGCTGTCGCGTTTGGCGTCGAGCAACCCCTGCTCCTCGTAGTAACGCAGGAGCCGCGAGGGTACGTCCGTCCTGGCCGACAACTCGCCGATCAGCATGTCAGGTGCCTCATTTCCTTGACCTTCACATCGGTGTGAAGTCCTAACGTCAGGGCATGACCGAACATTTCACGTGCGTCGTCCGAGGCGCCGGGCCTGGTGCGATCCAGGGCCTTCTCGTTGGGGTGGCCTGATCATGGATCTTCAGCTCGTCCTGCCCAGCGAGTCGCCGGACATGGACCCGCGAGAACTGGCCTCCCTGGCCGCGCGAGCCGAGGAGATCGGGTACGACACGGTGTGGCTACCAGACCACCTGTTGCCCCCTGGTCATTACAGCCGGGACCGGTACGGCGGCGTCTACGAACCCCTCGTCGCGCTCTCTTACATCGCCGCAAAAACCAGCACCATTGGCCTGGGTACGTCCGTACTGGTCCTTCCCATGCGTAATCCGTTCGTCGTTGCCAAGCAGGCCGCGACGCTCGATCGGCTTGCTGGTGAACGCCTTATTCTGGGCGTGGGAATCGGTTGGGACGAGCGGGAGTTCGCCAGCGTGGGTGCTGATTTCCACACCCGAGGGGCGCGTACAGACGAGGCGATTCTGCTGCTCCGAAGCCTGTTCCGGGGTAATACGTCGTTCGAAGGAAAATACTTCGGATTCGACCTGGGAATCTTCGAGCCCAGGCCGCGGCGAGAGATCCCCATCATGGTGGGCGGAATGACTGAACCCGCCCTACGCCGCGCGGCCCGACTCGCTGACGAATGGCAGGCGACCGGCATCACGCCGGCGGAATTCTCCCGGAGCGTCACCCGCATTCGGGAATTGTCGACCCGTCAGGTCCGAGTCGGCGCCCGGATCGCCTGGGACGGAGGCAGAGCCGAACTCGCCAGAGCGGTCGTCGAGGCTCAGGAGTTCGCTACCGCGGGCGCTGACGCGCTTGCCGTGTGGTTCGGTCCATTCGAAGGTTTCGCGGAACGCATGACCGAATTTGCCCGCGCGCTGGGGCGGCGGTGAGGACGCCCCAGGGTGACTCTTTACCGCTCCGTATCTGGTCAGGTTCGGAGGCGTTGGTTGCGGATGGGGTTGCGTTGGTGGTCGATCCATTCGGGTGGGGTGAATTCGGGTACGCCGTCGGCCGCTATCCGTATCCGCCAGGTGTCTTGGTGGATGAGGCGGTGGTGGTAGCCGCAGAGCAACGCCCCGTTGGCGAGGGTGGTCGGCCCGCCGTTCAGCCAGGAACGGATGTGGTGGCCGTGGCACCAGGCGGGTGGGCGGTCGCAGCCAGGGAACGCGCAGCCTCGATCCCGTAGCTCCAGCAGTTTGCGGAGTCGTCCGGTGAAGAACCGTGTCCCGTCCGACAGGGCAACCTCGCCGTCGCGGATCCCGAACCAGCTGACCTTGGCATCACACGCCCATTCCTGAACCGTGCGTGCCGACACGTAGGTGCCGGTACGCAGCAGTCGGCCCAACCCGGTGCCCTTGACGAGGTTCTCGTCGGTGATCGTCACAACGATGTGGGGCTTCTCCCCACCCTGCGACGGGGAGGCTCCGGAGTCGAGGTAGCGGCGGATGAGTTCGTCGAGCGCTTCGCCTCTGCGTTGGGCCGCACTTTGGGGGTCCAGCCCGTCGGCGGTCGTCGGGAGCGGCTTCGAGAGCGGCTCGATCGCGGTGCGGAACCGGTCCGCCGCGATCGGGTCCAGCTTCCCGCGAAGATAGGTACCGGAGCCGTCCGGGGCGTCGTACAGCGACAACTCACACCGCCGGGCAG
>NZ_KB892708.1 GCF_000373925.1 Actinopolymorpha alba DSM 45243
CTCGTCGCGCCGGCTGTGCGGCCGAGGTCTCGCCGGTCCGCCTCCCGGATCACCTGGAGCTGGACCGCGTCGATCTGGGCCGAGAGAGCTTCAAGACTGACCAGGAGGTCGATCAGTTCCTGGCCGGGAGTCGACCACAACAGCGCACCGGACTCCTCAGCGAACCGGGCACGCGCCCGCTCGACCAGCACCGAGAACCGGTGCCGGCCCGCGTCCGCCGAGGTCGAATCCATACCCGAACACTAGCGGCGACCACCGACAACCTCCGGCCCCGAAAGCCCAACAAAACAAGGCCATCCGGCATCCGACCAGACCACCGTTCTGGGTCGGGGGCACCCTTGGCCAATAGAGCCGTACAAGGGTGCCCCGACCCAAAAACGGCACGCCATCACGGCGCCAACCGCGCCGCCCACCGCGCCGCCCACCGCCAGGCCCGCGTTCCATGATCATGAAGCCAGAAAGGGCTATGAGTCCCGAAACCCTTCACGAAGAAGATCATGATCACGAACATGATCATGGAGAGGGTGGGTCGGAGGGCTTGTCGGTCCCGCGGGGTAGGGTCCGGGCGAGTGTGACGCCGAGGTGAGGAGACCCGATGCCGGCTGTTGGTGCCTTGTTCCCGTGTGCCTTCGCACCCGAGGCTCTTCCGGACTATGCGCGCCGGGTCGAGAGCCTTGGCTACCGCGAGTTGTGGATCGTTGAGGACTGCTTCTACACCGGCGCGATCGCGCCGACCACGGCGGCGCTCGCTGCGACTGGCCGGCTGGCGGTTGGGTTGGGCGTCATGCCGGCGGTGATGCGCAACGCCGCGACCGCGGCCATGGAGTTGTCAGCGCTGCTTCGGCTCTTTCCAGGACGCGTGCTGGCGGGCTTCGGGCATGGGGTCGCGAGCTGGATGGAGCAGATCGGTGCGCTGCCCGCGTCCCAGCTTGCCGCGCTGGGCGAGACCGCCACGGCGGTGCGCGCGCTGCTCGCGGGTGAGACAGTCACCGTCAGCGGCCAGCATGTCCGGCTGGACGGCGTACGCCTCGAGTTTCCCGCAACGGTGCCACCACCGATCTTCCTGGGCGTACGCGCGGCGAAGTCCCTGCGACTGGCCGGACAGGTGGCAGACGGCATCCTCCTGTCCGAGATGTCAGGCCCCGGCTATGTCCGGTGGGCGCGGGAGCGGATGGCTGCCGGTCGGGCTGACGCAGGCCGCACTGATGCCTGCCAGGTCACCGTGTACGCGTGGTTGGCGCTCGACGAGGAAGGGGAGTGGAAGGTACGCCAGACACTCGCGGCAACCCTGCTCAGTCAGAGCCCGTCCGTCCAGCTCACCGAGCTGAGCTTCGCGGCAGACGCGTCGGAGTTGGCGCGACGTACACCCGATCACGACCAACTCGCCCGCGCGCTACCTCGCGAGTGGGTCGAACAGGTGGCCGTGACCGGGCCGCCGGAGAGTTGTGCGAAGGCCCTCCATGACCTCCATGCGGCCGGAGCCGACACGGTGGTCCTCGTTCCTACCGCCAAGACCCCCGACTCAGCGCTGCGCCAACTCGAAGAGGTGAGTCCGACTGTGCTCCCGGCACTGCGCTGAACCCCGCGCGCGAAAGCGGTCATGCGTCCTGGCGGGCCTCGATCCCCGCGAGGCGTTCGAGTGCCTTGACCAGGGCGTGGTTGCCTTCGCTCCCGAGACCCGCGCGCTGCAGTGTGCGGTAGAGGTGAAAGATCGTGCTGGTGGCGATCGTGGGTACGCCGAGTTCGTCGGCAGCCTCCAGCACCAGTCGGAGGTCCTTCTGCTGCAGGTCGATTGTGAATCCGGGGCGCCAGTCGTCGCGGATCACCTGCGGTCCACGGTTCGCCAGCATCCACGAACCAGCCGCTCCGCCCTCGACCGCGGCGATCGTCTTCTCAAGATCGAGCCCGCCGGCCTTGGCGAAGACCAGCGCCTCGGCAACACCCAGCATCGACGTGACGACCAGGATCTGGTTGACGAGCTTGCAGGTCTGCCCGGCCCCGACCGGGCCGACGTGCGTGATCGTGCTCCCCATCGCCTCGAGGTAGGGGAGTGCCCGCTCGACGTTCGACGGGTCACCACCGACCATGATCGACAAGGTGCCCTTGGCGGCGCCCTCGCTGCCGCCTGACACCGGCGCGTCGAGGAACCCCACGCCCTGCTCAGCGAGCCTGGCCGCCCAGCCGCGGGTGGCCTCCGGACTCACCGTGCTGGTGTCGACGATGAGCGAGCCGGCCCGGGCACCTTCGGCGATCCCGTCCGTCCCGAACACCACGTCCTCAACGTCCGGGGTGTCACTCACGCAGGTGAAGATCACGTCGCAGCGCTCGGCGACGCCCCGTGGTGAGTCCGCCACCTCAGCGCCGGCCGCGGCGAGCGGCTCCGCGCGGTCCGCGGTGCGGTTGTGGACCACCACGTCGAAGCCGGCGCGGAGGAGGTTCGCGGCCATCCCGCCGCCCATGATCCCCAGCCCGACATATCCCACCCGCGCGCTCATGCGGCACCCTTCCCACTGTGTCGATTGATTCGCTCGCTTCGCTTGCTCATGCGCGTCCTCTCTCGTCGGCGGACAGGTGCTCGGCGAGGAACGCCAGCGCCTGCGGATAGGCGTCGAGTTGGTTCGCCCGCTTGGCCAGACCGTGCCCTTCGTCGGCGTACACCCGAAGCTCGCACGGCACGCCGCGCTCCCGCAGCGCCGCGACCACCTGCTCAGCCTCCGACAACGGAACCCTCGGGTCGTTGGCTCCGTGAATGACGAACAACGGCGCCCGGATCTCGTCGACTCGGGTGAGCGGGCTGGCCTCGTGCAGGAACGCCCGGTCGTGCGCGAGCGTGCCGTACTCGCGTTCCCGGTGAGTGCGGCGGTAGTCGGAGGTGTTCTCGAGGAACGTCACCAGCGACGCGATGCCCACGATGTCGACGCCCGCGGCCCAGCGTTCGGGCTGGAACGCCACGCCGGCCAGCACCATGTAGCCGCCGTACGACCCGCCGTAGAGCGCGGCCCTGGTCGGATCGAGGCCGATGCTGGGCAGCCAGTCGTGGAGCGCCGCCAGGTCCGCGACCGAGTCGAGCCGGCGCCGTACGTCGTCGAGGGAGTACCACCGCTTGCCGTACCCCGTCGACCCGCGCACGTTCGGCACCAGGACGGTGTGCCCCTGGGCGACCAGCCCGGCGACGACTGGACTCCACTGCAAAACCGACTGGCTTTCAGGACCGCCATGGACGACGAGCACGGCTGACCCGTCGCCCCCGTCGGCCGGGCGGAAGACGAACGTCGGGATGCGCTCGCCGTCAGGTGTGGGTACGCGGTGGGAGGACGGTTGGACGAGACCGTCGGGGAGTTCGGGTGCGTCCGGAGCGCGGACCGGGCTGAGCGCACCCGTCGCCGGGTCGCAGCGAACGGCGTACGGCGGCTCGACGGGCGAGGAGAAGGTCAGCGCCAGGGACGACCCCGATCCGGACCACACCGGGTCGGGGTGTCGGTGGAACGCCGCGCAGCCACCGGAGGGCAGGTCCAGGGTACGAAGCAGGACGCCGTCCGCGAGTCGATGGAGCGCGAGGGACGTCGCACCGTCAGCGTTCGTCGCGATCAGGAGGTGCTCGCCGTCCGGTGCTGCCCAGCCCACCAGGTCGTGGTGGTCGTCCTCGACCAGGGTGGTCCAGGTACGGCTCGCCAGGTCGTACCTCATGACCGCGGTCATCTCCCGGCCGGCATTGCTCGAGATGAGGAAGCCTGAGGAGTCCGGTAGCCAGGACGGCGTGGTCAGGAAGGCGTCGTCGCCCCAGGGCGTGAGTTCCTCGACGCGGCCGTCGGTGGTGGAGACGAGGACGAGCTGGACGGAGTTCGCGGGGGCGTTGGGCCGGGTCAGCGCGATCCAGTGATTGTCCGGCGAGGCTTCGGCGGCGACGACGTACCCACCTCCGTCGTACAACACCCGCTCCTCGCCCGTCGCCGGCTCACGGCTCACGAGGTCGAAGTCCACGCCGTTGCGACGGTTCGTCAGGTAGAGCACGCGGCCGGGTTGGACTCCGGCGAGGCGATGGATCCAGCGGGGATCGTGGACGAGGGGGCGCAGCGGCGGGAGAGCGTCGGCGGAACCAGCGTCCGCGTCATCAAGGCCCGCGTCATCGAGGTCGAGCAGCGACAGCTGGGCGCGTTCGTTCCCGCCGGCGTCGTGCTCCACCACGACGGTGCGGCTCCCCGGCAGGTAGCGGCCGGTCGCAGCACCTGGCAGGTCGGTGAGTTGTCGCCACGAGCCGTCGGCGCCGGCTTCGTAGAGCTGCATCGAGCCCGACGCGTCGTTGCCCACGAGCAGTCGACCCGCCTCGTCGACGTCGCGGGCCACGACGACCTGCGTGTTGAGGAGGTTGATCAGGAGCGCGTTTGTGGGAAGGACGCAAGTCGTCATGGAAGGACCGTAACAATCCTCCGTTTCACCGGGAGGTGGTGTCCTGCCGGCCGAAGCAGGTCACCGCCGCGCAGGAACCGAAAGGGCGGGCGGCACGTCTGGGGCGAAGATCAGGAGAGAATGGGAGAAACCGGATCGACGGTGAGGAGCGTACGGATGGCAGAACCAACGTTCACCGGAGTCGGCGTTGCGTTGCTGACGCTTTTCGACGAAGCCGGCGCGGTCGACGTGCGGGGCACGATCGGCCACGCCAAGCGGCTGGTCGACGCGGGCGTCCGTGCGGTGCTCGTGGCGGGGACGACCGGTGAGGCCGAGACCCTCACCGAACCCGAACGCGAAGACCTCATCGCCGCCGCCCGCCAGGAGCTTCCCAAGGACATCACGGTGATCGCCGGCGCGAGCGGATCCTGGCCGCGGGCAGCGGGGGCGCGCGCGGTGACCGCCCGCAAGGCCGGCGCTGACGCGGTGCTCGTGAGCCCGGCGCGTGGCGGCGTCGACACTCGCGTGCTGTACGGCGCGGTGGCCGAGGCGGTCGGTGACGCAAGCCGGGTGATCGGCTACCACAATCCGGGTCCGCTGGGCGTCCCGGGAATCGAGGTCGAGGCGCTCGCCGATCTGCCCATCGGCGCGATCAAGGACTCCTCGGCGGATCCGGCTCGGCTGCTGCAGGAGCTGGGCAGCTGGAACGGCCGGATCTACGTGGGCTCGGCGGCGATCCTCAGTTTCGCCGGGCCGCTCGGGGCCGCGGGCGCGTTGCTGGCGTTCGCCAACGCCGAACCCGAGGCCTGTATCCAGGCGTTCGCCGGCCATGTTGGAGCGCAGCGGTTCCTGACCGATCTGGTGGAGGCGGTCCGCAAGGGCGGGATGCGGGCGCTGAAGGAGGCGACTGCCGCGAAGTACGGCACCTCGACCGTCCGCCGGTCCGCCCTCTCCTGACCGCGCCCGCGTTCCAGAGTTCCGACCTAGGCTCCTGGTGTGCGAAACGTGCGCATCGATCGGCACCACTCCGTCCTCGCGCGGTGGGAGATGGCCTACGGGCTACCGGCTCGGGTCCTGCTGCCGCTGGTCCGTCACTACTGCGGTTACGAGGAGATCTCGCCGGCACTGCTGAGCCGGCGAGAGGTGCCGTCAGGCGATGTGACGCTGATCCTCAGCCTGGGTCCGACACTCCGCGTACGAGACGTTGCCACACCAGCCTCGTCAGGTCGGACGCTCGGGTCGTTCGTGGCGAGCCTGCATGAGTCGGCAGTTGTCACGGAGTACTCCGGGCATCAGCACGGCGTCGAGGTCAGCCTCACCCCGCTCGGCGCGTACCAACTCTTCGGCGTCGCGATGCATGAGCTCACCAACCAGGTCGTCGATCTCGTGGATGTCTGGGGCCGCGATGCCGAGTCACTGGCCGAACGGCTTCATGGCGTACGCCGATGGGATGCGCGGTTCGACCTCCTCGACGCCTTCTTCGCCAGGCGCGTCGCATCGGCCCGCGAGCCTTCGGGTGAGGTCGCCTGGGCGTGGCGAGAGCTCCGTCAGTCGCACGGCCGGGTCGCGATCCGGGACCTCGTGGAGGAACTCGGTTGGAGTCACCGGCGCCTGATCGCGGACTTCCGTGAGCAGATCGGCCTGCCACCCAAGACGCTCGCCAGGGTCCTCCGCTTCGACCAGGTCGTACGCCGGCTACGCGCGGAGGGCGGCGGCTCCTTTGCCCAGATCGCGATGGACTGCGGGTATTTCGATCAGGCGCACCTCAATCGCGACTTCCGGGAGTTCGCCGGCACCACGCCCGGTGCGTACGCCAATCAACTCCTGCCCGACGGTGGTGGCGTCTCGGCCAGTTGAAATTTCGTCCAAGACGTTACCGCGACGCATTTCCTAGCCTCATCAGGAAAGGAGGCAGGGATGACACAGAACATCTATCCGGCCCTGCGTTATGCGGACGCCCGGGCAGCGATCGACTTCCTGAAAAGGACCTTCGGCTTCGAAGAGATCGCCGTCATGACGGACGACGATGGTCGAGTGGCGCACGCTGAGCTGGACCTGGACGGTGGGGTGGTCATGCTGGGATCACGGATCGGGGACTCCGACTCCGAGGAGCGCTTCCCCAGCGGCCCGACGACGATCTACGTCGCGCTGGACGATCCTGACGGGCACCACGCGCGGGCGAGGTCAGCGGGCGCACAGATCGTGATGGAGCTGACCGACCAACCGTACGGCTCGCGCGAATACGCCGCCCGCGATCCCGAGGGAAATGTGTGGTGCTTTGGCACCTACCGCCCGAAACCGCGCGACCTCTTAAGGTCCTGACAACTCGGAGCGTGCTCTTGCCGGTCGGGTCTCACGTTTGGGTTGTTCGGGACGTCTACGTGGTGTGAGCATGCGACCGTTCGAGCGGGTGGTGGTCGAGTACGGGCCGATGGTGTTACGGGTGTGCCGTGCCGTGCTGGGCCCCGACGAGGCTGAGGATGCCTGGTCTGAGACGTTCCTGGCAGCACTGAGGGCTTACCCGGAGTTGGCCGAGGACGCCAACGTGGAGGCGTGGCTGGTCACGATCGCGCATCGCAAGGCGATCGACGCCACCCGGGCCACGGCCCGCCGGCCGCTGGTCGTGGAGTCCCTGCCGGACCGCGCCGCCCGCACTCGCCAGCCAGAAGACTGGGACGGCGACCTGTGGGCGGCGCTGGCGGCACTGCCGACCAAGCAGCGCATCGCGGTGGCGTACCACTACCTGGCCGGACTGCCGTACTCCGAGATCGCCGCCCTCACCGGCGGCAGCACGGACGCGGCCCGCCGCGCCGCCTTTGACGGGATCAAGACGCTACGTGCCACCTACCTGGCGCCGGCGAGGGGAGGGACGGACCGATGATGGTGACCAACGAGTCAGAAGCCCGACACCTGTTCGGGCCGCTGTTCGAGATCGAGGAGCAGACCGCCGAGCGGCTGCACGCCCGCCTGGCCTCCATGGCTGACCGGGAGGGCCTGCTGGATGTGGCGTACCGGACGGTGGACACTCCGGTAGGGACGCTGCTGCTCGCTGCCACCGAGCGGGGACTGGTGCGGGTCGCGTACCCCAACCAGGACCACGATGCCGCACTGGCTCAGCTGGCCGAACTGGTGAGTGCCCGCGTTCTCCACGCGCCCGCTCGGCTGGACGCGGTGGCTCGGCAACTCGAGGAGTACTTCGCACACCGCCGGCGGGTGTTCGACGTGCCGGTGGATCTACGGCTGTCCCGCGGCTTCCGCCAGGCGGTGCTCGCCCACCTGCCGCACATTCCTTACGGCGCGACGGAAAGCTACACGCAGGTCGCGGCGGCGGCGGGTAGCCCACGTGCGGTACGCGCGGTGGGCACCGCGTGCGCGACCAACCCGGTGCCGATCGTCGTTCCGTGCCACCGGGTGGTGCGGGCCGATGGTTCGTACGGCGGGTACGCGGGCGGCGCGGCCGTCAAGCAGGCGTTGCTGACGCTGGAGGCAGCCTGAGAAGTCCCCCGGCGAAGGCTGCCGGCTAGCTGGCCTGGCTCACGCTCGACATGTTGAAGTCGGGCACCCGCAACGCCGGCGCGGCCACCCGCGGGAAGTAATCACCCCACTCGCGAGAGAACGCCGGCACGGTCACCCCCGATTCGGAGAAGCGGCTCAGCAGGTCGACCGGACTCTCGTTGAACCGGAAGTTGTTGACCTCCCCGACCACCTCGCCGTTCTCGACCAGGTAGACGCCATCGCGGGTCAGACCGGTGAGCAGCAGCGTCTGCGGGTCGACCTCGCGGATGTACCACAGGCAGGTCAGGAGCAGGCCCCGCTTGGTGCCCGCGACCAGGTCGTCAAGGGAAGCTTGCGTGTCAGGCACGTCCAGGATGAGGTTGTCGACGAACGGCGTCACCGCGAGGTCGGTGAGCTCGGCCGAATGGCGGGTCGTCGCGAGGGCCGCCAACTCGCCGTCGCGGATCCACTCGGTCGGCGCGAGCGACAGACCGTTGTCGAAGACGCTCTGGGTGCCGGACGACGCGTGCGCCACCACGAAGGGCGCGCACTCCAGACCGGTGTATGCCGGATCGGAGCGCAGGTTGAGGTTGACAGGGGAGAGGCGCTCGCCGACGCGGGTGCCGCCGCCCTGCTTGGAGTAGACCGTCTGCCCGTCGTGAGCGTCGCGGGCCGACATTGTCCAGTAGGCGTAGATGAGCAGGTCGGCGACGGCCGTCGGCGGTAGGACCGTTTCGTAACGGCCCGCCGCCAGGTCGACCTTGCGTTCTGACCAGGCGAGGCGGCGGTCGAGGTCGGCCGCCAGGCTCGTCACGTCGACGTCCTGGAAGTCCCTGGTCGCCTTACCGACCCAGGCTGAGCGGCTGAGGTCAGGGGACTTGCCCGTCATGGTGACGAAGCCGGTGGGTTGGACGTGCCGGAGGCGTACGCCGGTCGAGGTGCCGAGGTAGGTCGTCGTCAGGTCGTGCTCGACGTACCCGTAGTGGTGGATGCCGGTGTCACGGGCGCGCCCGAATGCCTCGCCGAGTGCTGGCGCGAACGTGTCGAAGACGTGGATGGACGTCTCGGCCGGCGGGGTGTCCCAGCCGGGCGCGGCGTCACCCTCGATCAGGGGGCGGGCGTCCTCGGCGGGCTCGTTGTCCCGCGCGACCTCCTCAGCGGCACGGACGACCGCGTCGATGTCGTCGTTCGTCAGCACGTTGCGGCTGACGACACCGGACGAGACGCCGGTGTTGCCGGCGATCGTCGCGATGACGGTGAGGGAACGCGTCACCATCACGCCGTTGGTGGTGAGGGTGTTGTTGGCCCAGCGAAGGTTGGCGCTCGAGGACTCGGTGGCAAGGACGACGCAGCCGTCGGCCTTCGACCGGGCCAGTGCCCGCTCGACGGTCTCCTGAAGAGTCAGCTCGCTGCTCAAGGGACTGCTCACCGTCCTGATTCCTGGGTCGTGTTGAGGATGCGCACACCGCGGAAGAGCGCCGAGGGGCAGCCGTGACTCACCGGCGCGACCTGGCCGGGTTGGGCCTTGCCGCAGTTGAAGGCCCCACCGAGGACCCACGTCTGCGGCCCGCCCACGGCCTCCATCGAACCCCAGAAGTCGGTGGTGATGGCCTGGTAGGCGACGTCACGGACCTGGCCGGCGAGCCTGCCGCCCTCGATGCGGTAGAACCGCTGCCCAGTGAACTGAAAGTTGAATCTCTGCATGTCGATCGACCATGACCGGTCACCCACGACGTAGATGCCGCGCTCGACCCCGCTGATCAGCTCGTCGGTCGAGGGGCCGTCGGCGGCCGGCTGGAGCGAGACGTTCGCCATCCGCTGCACCGGGATGTGCGACGGCGAGTCGGCGAACGCGCAGCCGTTGGAGCGGTCATAGCCGAAGCTGTGGGCAATCCGGCGGTCGAGCTGGTAGCCGACGAGGGTGCCGTCCTTCACGATGTCCCAGGACTGCCCGGCCACGCCTTCGTCGTCGTAACCGACACTCGCCAGACCGTGCTGGACCGTGCGGTCACCCGTGACGTGCATGATGCCGGAGCCGTAGCGCAGGGTGCCGAGCTTGTCGGGGGTGGCGAACGACGTGCCCGCGTAGTTGGCTTCGTAGCCGAGGGCCCGGTCGAGCTCGGTCGCGTGCCCGATCGACTCGTGGATGGTGAGCCAGAGGTTCGACGGGTCGATCACCAGGTCGTACGAACCCGCCTCCACACCCGGCGCCTTGAGCTTGGCGGCCAGCAGGTCGGGGATCTCGGCGAGCTCGGCGTTCCAGTCCCAGGTGGTGCCCGTGAGGTACTCCCACCCGCGCCCGACCGGCGGCGCGAGGGTGCGCATCGAGTCGAACCGGCCCGACTCGGGATCGGTGCCGAACGCCTCGAGGGTGGGGTTGAGCCGCACCCGCTGCTGGGTCGTGACGGTGCCCTTGCTGTCGGCGTAGAACTTCTGCTCCTTGACCTGCCGCAGCGTCGCCGTCGCGTGGGCCACGCTCTCAGCCGCGAGAAGCCGGCGACTCCAGTCGGCCAGCAGCTCGACCTTCTGGGACTCGTCGACGGTGAAGGGATCGACGTCGTACGCCGACACCCACGTGACGTTGTTATAGAGGGGCTCGTCGGCCAGCTCGATGCGTTCGGCGTTCATGCCGGCCGCGACCTGGGCGACCTCGACCGCCTGCTCGGCGACGCGGACCGCCTCCGCCGGCGTCAGGACGACGCTCGCCGCGAACCCCCAGGTCCCGTTGTGGATGACCCGGACCGCGAACCCGGTGTCCTCGCCGTCGTGGCTGCCGACGAGCCGGGCATCACGCAGGGAGAGGTTCTGGGTGCGGATCCGCTCCAGCCGGAAGGAGGCGTGCTCAGCACCCAGGTCGCGGGCGCGGCTCAGCGCGGCGTCAGCGAGAGTGCGGAGCGGGAGGGTGAGGAAGTTCTCATCGATCTCGTGCGGCACGCCGACGACCTTATCGGTCCGAACCCCATTGCTGTGGTGATCATGCTCAAGTCGTGACCGAAAGCGCCCTCTGCTGATGGCAGAGGGCGCCCCTGTGTGCGCGACCTCTCAGGAGATCCGGTCGAGCCGGGCCACACCGATCTTGGCGTCGGCCATGCCGTAGAACACGAAACGTACGCCGTCGATCTCCTCGATGGTGGTCGGGAAGACGACGTTGGCGACGGTCCCGGTGCGCTCGTCGTCGGTCTCCGGCTCGAGGATCGGCTCGGGTGTACGCGCGATGACGCGCGCGACGTCCTCGGGGTCGAGCAGCATCGCGCCGGCGCCGTACCTCACCTGCTGCGTGGTCGGGTCCCAGCCCGGAGGGATGTGTCCACTGACCCCGTGGTGGATCAGCAGCCAGCCTTCGTCGACCCGGATCGGCGGCGGACCCGCACCGATCTTGAGCTCCTCGAAGGCGTACTCCGACATGGCGACCTGCCGATGGTCGTGCAGGTGGGTCAGCGCGCTGAGGTCGCGTTGGGCCGCCGCCGCCGAGACGTACGACACCCAGATGCCGGGACGGTCATCGGTGACACCGGCCGGGAGGTGCGTCCCTTCGCCGGGACGGAGCCAGCCGAGGTCCCACATCGGGCGGTGCAGCATCGCGTACGCCAGCTCGCCGTCGGGTCCCGGCACCGGCTCCGGGAAGAACACCGTGTCCTTGTTGGGGAACAGGTTCACGTCGGTGTCAAGGTCGGCTTGATACTCGAAGTGGAGTGGCCCGAGGCGGCGCCAGGTCCGCAGGTCCTCCGACACCGCGAGCGCGGGCTTGGGACCGAGCGGGCCGTACGCGACGTACGTCATCAGGTGGACGCCCAGCGAGGGCACCCACGTCGTGCGCGGGTCCTCAACCCCAGCGTTGTTGAGCCCGCGTTCCCAGCCGGCGTCTGGTGCGAGGACGACACCTCGGCGTTCGACTCCGACCGGTACACCGTCGCGGACGACGATCTCGGCGAGACCGACCCGCGACACGTTTCCAGGCGCGACCAGCCGGGGGAGCAGATACAACTGCCCATCGGGTGTACGCCCACTCGCGGGGTTCAGGACGCCCTCAGCCTCCCACTCGTTACCGGGCTCGGGTGCCATCACGACACCGAGCCGGGTAAGCGTGTAAGGCACGGTGGTGGCGACTTTGGTCGATGGATCGCTCAACGGATCAACCCTTCACACTGCTTCCGAGGTTCGTGGACACAAAGTGGCGCTGGAAGAGAAGGAACAGCGCGACCGCCGGCGCGGCCAGCACACACGCGCCAGCGAGGATCGCGCCGAACGGGTTCGCCGCTCGCGCCGCGACGTTGTTCATGTAGTTCGCGAGGGAAACCGCGAGCGGCTGCATGCCGGCTTCCTTCGTGATCAGGAAGGGCCAGAGGAATTCGTTCCAGGGCCCGATGAAGGTCAGGAGTACCGCGGTCAGCAAGGCCGGCTTGACGAGGGGAACCGCCACCCGCAGCAGGATGGTCAGCTCGCTCGCACCGTCGATCCGGGCCGCGTCGAACAACTCACGCGGCAGCTGCAGGAAATACTGCCGGAAGACGAACACCGCCGTCGAATTGATCGCGAACGGCAGGATCATGCCCAGGTAGCTGTCCGCCAGCCCGTAGTTGCGCACGATCAGGACATACAGCGGGACGGTCAGGAGTTGGAACGGCACGACCTGGACCAGCACCATGACATTGAAGGCGACGCCGCGGCCGCGGAACTCCAGTTGGGCGAGCGCGTATCCGGCGAGAACGCCGAACACCACGGTGCCGAGGATCACCCCACCGGTGAAGATTCCTGAATTGATCAGCGACTGGAGAAGGTCGATCGCTCCGTTGATCTCGCGGTAGTTGTGCAACGTGAGGTTGCCGGGATTGGGGAACGCTCCGCCCGGAGAGCTGTCCGGCTCGGCCTGCAAGCTGCCGATGAGCATGTAATAGAAGGGGAAAAGAAAGACGAATGCTCCGGCCAGCAGCGTGAGAAAACGAAAGACCGGTGCGTGTCGGCGACGTGGCTGCCCGGCATGCCTTGGCTGCTCTGCTCGCCTTGGTGCGGCCCGGCCGGGAGCGCGGGCGGTTGCGATGTCGGTGTCAGGGGTCAGCGCCACCAGGATCACTCCCTCTCCAGCAGTCGACGTTGGAGCAGCGCGACGAGGAGTACACCGATCACGAGAATCACCCCGATGGCCGAAGCGATGTCGGGGTTGCCCTGCTCGATTCCGCGTTGGTACATCAGCAACACCGGCGAGGTGGACGCGCCGTCAGGCCCGCCGCCGCCGGTGAGTAGGTACGGCTCAGTGAACAGGTTCGCCCCGGTGACCGTCGCGAGCAGCACGACCAGTGTGGTTGCCGGGCGTACGCCTGGCACGGTGACCGACAGGAACGACTGCCAGCGGCCGGCACCGTCGACCGCGGCGGACTCGTACAACTCCTTCGGCACGTTCTGCAACGCCGCCAGGTAGAGCAGGATGAAGAAGCCGAGCTGCTTCCAGGTCACATAGACCGCCACCGTGGGCATCGCCAAGTGTTCGTTGACAAGCCACGAAGGACTTGGAGCGAGTGGGCCCAGGAGGGAGTTGACCAAGCCGTTCGAGTTGAAAAGGAACAGCCACACTCCGACCACCGCGACGCTGGCGGTGATGTACGGCACGTAGTAGCTGACGCGGAAGAACGTGCGAAGCCGGATCGCCGCGTTGAGCGCCGTGGCCAGCAGCAGCGACAGCACCACTGTCAACGGAACGTTGATGACGAGGAACACCAGGATGTTCCGGAACGCCTGCCACACCGTCGGATCCCCGAGCACGGCCGCGTAGTTGGCGAACCCGACGAACGGCCGGTCCACGATGGCGCCGGGGGCGGCGAAGAAATAGTCGTGGAACGACATGTAGACCGCGAAGCCGAGCGGATAGGCGAAGACCGCGGCGAGGAAGAGCAGGTACGGCGCGACGAAGAAGGCCCCGAGCGGTTGGCTCCCGAACACCTTGCTGGCGACCCGGCCGGCCAGCCGGCCCGCTGGTGGGCGGGCCGGCTGCTGGAAGGTGGCTGTCACGTTCGCACCTCAGGCATGGTTCGCACCTCAGGACTGTCCGGCCAGGCCGTCGATCTTCGATGCGGCGCTGTCGAATGCGGGCTCGACGCCCTGCTTGCCGAAGATGACCGACCGGGCGTACGCGTCGCGGAACGTCTGCCAGATCTCGATGGAGTTCGGGACGTTCGGAACCTCAACCGTGCGGTCGGCCTGGGCCGCGAAGTTCTGGTACTCCGGGTTCTTGGCGAAGTAGTCCGGGTAGGCGCTGGCGAGATCCGCCCTCATCGGCATCTGGCCGGTCAGCTCGAGCAGCTTGCCGTCCTGCTCCTTGCTGGTGGCGAACTTCAGGACGTCCCACGCGGTGGCGCGGTTCTTGCAGGAGGAGTACATCGCGACGTTCTTGGCATCGCTGAAGGTGTGGATGTCGCCGGCCGGCGCGCCCTTGGAGGTGGGGATCGGTGCCACACCCCAGTCGACCTTGTCTTTGTACGACGCGATCGCCCACGGTCCGACGATGGCCATCGCGGCCTTGCCCTCGGCGAAGGAGTCGCCGTTGTAGGCCTCCTGCGAGGCGAGCTTCTCGGCGTACAAGGTCTTCCAGAAGTCCGCGACCTCGAACCCAGCGGCGGAACTGAACTGCGACTTACCGTCCTCGACCAACTGCTTGCCGCCGGTCTCCGCGGCGTACAAGGGGTAGAAGTCGAACCAGGACTGGAAGAACTCACTCGTCGGGGCCGGCCAGATCGCACGTGGAGCGGCGCCGCTCTTCACCACCTTGCGGGCGGTCGCGAGAAACTCGTCATAAGTCTGCAAGGGCGGCTTGGCGGTGCTGATTCCAGCCTTGGCGAACACCTTCTTGTTGTAGAAGATCATCACCGGATTGGATTTCCAGGGCACCTGGTAATACTTGCCGTCGGGCGAGACGTACTGCTTGGCCCGGGTGCCGGTGCGGCTCTCGAGGTATTTCTTGGCGTCCGGGAAGTCATCGAGCGCGACCAGACCGCCCTGCTTCTGGAACTGCGGTACGGCCGCGGGGGCGGTATTGAAGATCAGGCACGGTGCGTTGCCGGCGGTGATGGCGGCACCGATCACTTCCTCAGAACTCTTGCCCGCCGGGATCTCCTGCGCAGTGATCTTCTGGTCGGGATGCGCGGCGTTCCAGGCCGCCGTCATCTGCTTACCCCAGGCGACTTCCTGCTCGTTGTTGGAATACCAGATCTTGATCGGTCCGCGCGCCTTGGCCGCGTCGGACGTTGCGGTGCCATCGCCACTGCCGCCGCAGGCTGCGGCGGCAGTGGCCAGTACTACGGCGAGGGCTGCGGTCGTGAGGGTGCGTTTCATTACTTCTCCGAGGGGCTTGACTGCACGCGGTGCTGTGCGGTTGATCGACGGGCGACCAACTGCGCGGGTTCGAGTTTGACGTCACCTACGGCTTCGCCGTCGATCAGGGAAAGGAGCGCGCGGGCGGCGACCTGACCCCAGCCGAACACGTTCGTACGGACCGTGGTCAGCGCTGGGTGGATGTGCGCGGCCAACTCGGTGTCGTCGTATCCGGTCACCGAGAGATCGCCCGGCACCTGGAGACCGAGATCCTGCGCCGCACTGATGCCGGCGATCGCCATCAGGTCGTTGGCGTAGACGATCGCGGTCGGTCGGCTGGGTTGGCAGAGCAGCCGGCGGGTGGCGGCCGTGCCGCCGGCGGCGGTGAAGTCGGCGTCCTCGACCCGACCGGCGGGAAGACCGGCGGCGTCGAGCGCGTCGAGAAACGCCTGCTTGCGTTCGTGGCCATGGAGAAAGTCGTCTGGACCGGCCACGTGTGCGATGTCGGTGTGGCCGAGACCGACCAGGTGTTCGACCGCGGCGAGGATGCCCGGCCGGTGGTCAAGGCACACGGCAGGGAACGGCGAGGGTACGTCCGGCCGGTTGAGGGTGACAGCGGGTAGGCCGAGGTCTTCGACCAGCGGAACCCGCGGATCATGGCGCCGTAGGTCACTCAGGATCACACCGTCGACGCGGGCGTCCTCAGCGAGCCGTCGATAGCCGTTCTCTTCGGCCGCCCCAGCCGCGACCACCTGGAGGACCAGTGCATGACCGCGTTCGGCGAGGACCGTCTCGACACCGGCGATGAACGACGGGAAGAACGGATCGGATCCGAGGAGCACGGGATCGCGGGCGAGAACCAACCCGAGCGCGAACGCCCGAGACACCGAAAGTGAGCGGGCTCGGGCATTCGGTCGCCACCCGAGCTCGGCCGCGGCGGCGAGGATGCGTTCCCTCGTCGCCGGAGCGACGCCTGGCCGGCCGTTCAGCGCGAACGACACGGCTCCCTTCGAGACGCCCGCGTGGCGCGCGACATCGGCGATCGTGGGACGTCGCCCTGCCATCGCGCCTCCCTGGCCCAGACCCGCTCGTCGCTTAACCAGCTGGTAACAAAACCGGTTTAGAACTAAACCGGTTTTGGGTCGGGATGTCAACACGTGTCGGAGTCAGCGAGGGTTCAGGTTGGTGTGCCTGGGCATGGAATCGCGGTTGTCAAGGTGACCCTGACAACCGCGGGTTCCGAGGTGTTGGCGCCGGCGAAACTCCGAGCCGGACGCCGCGTCGTGCTCTACCAGGCGTAGTGCTCCGGAGCGGTCTTGTAGCCGGGGAAGATCTCGTCGAGGCGGGCCAGCGCCTTCTCGTCGAGATTGACGTCGAGAGCGCGGACGGCCGCGTCGAGCTGGTCCATGGTGCGCGGACCGATGATCGGTGCGGTGACCGCCGGCTGCGCGAGGAGCCAGGCCAGTGCGACGTCGCCGGGCTCGTGGCCGAGGTCGGCGGCGAGGCTCTCGAACTGCTCCAACTCCGCCCGGTGCCGCTCGATCGCGTCGGCCTGCTGTCGCCGGCTGCCTTCGTTCGCCTTACGGATGACGCCACCGAGCAGGCCGCCTGCCAGCGGCGACCACGGGATGATGCCGAGGCCGTAGTGCTCAGCGGCCGGGATCACCTCGAGTTCGATGTCGCGGGTGAGCAGGCTGTACTTCGACTGCTCGCTCACCAGGCCGAGGAAGTCGCGCTGGGCGGCGGCGGCCTGCGCCTGGGCGATGTGCCAGCCGGCGAAGTTGCTGCTGCCGACGTACAAAACCTTGCCCTGCGCGACAGCCACCTCCAGGGCCTGCCAGATCTCCTCCCACGGCGTGTCCCGGTCGACGTGGTGGAACTGATACAGGTCGACGTAGTCGGTCTGGAGCCGCTTCAGGCTGGCGTCGAGGTTACGGCGGATGCTCAGTGCGGAGAGCCGGCCGGAGTTCGGCCAGTCGTTGCCCATGTCGCCGTAGACCTTGGTGGCGAGGACGGTCCGCTCACGGCGCTCGCCACCCTGGGCGAACCACCGGCCGATGATCTCCTCGGTCCGGCCGCGGTGACCCTCACCGCCGTAACCGTTGGCCGTGTCGAAGAAGTTGATGCCCTTGTCGTGCGCGGCGTCCATGATCGCGTACGAGTCAGCTTCGGACGTGAGCGGTCCGAAGTTCATCGTGCCGAGACAGAGCCGACTGACGCGGAGGCCCGTCCGGCCAAGGTGAGTGAAGTCCATGCATCCATCCTGTTGGCCGACCCAGCGGCCGTCCAACAGAAAGATTCGCTCACATTCAGCACTCTGGCTGCTGAGTCAGCCTGGAGTCCGGGGTTGCATGGGTCGTCCAAAAACTTGCCCGTGGCAAGGGCGTCCTCCAGACAGTGGAGACTTTCCCGTGTTCAGGAGCCTGTTGCTTTTTGATAGATGAGAACGATGTTCATCCCTGAGGTCTACCGGAGGCCGCAGCCCCACGCTCAGCAGGCGAGCTGCTCTGAGCGCAGGGTTCCACTGAGTGCTCGTCCAACGCTGGAATCCGCGGGCTTTCCCCACTCTTTACAAAAGGGCGCGCATTAAGCAACAGGCTCTCAGACCCGGATAAGTCTCCATGCCTTGAGTGGTGACCGAAATTCCGTCTCGCCAGAGAGTATTTCCCGGCCCTGAGGTTTCTGAAATACCTGCCCAGGATCGCCGGACTATTGTGCCCGCACATATTCCGCAGCAAGCTGCGCGGAATTCGCGGTGTCTCGTTGGGAATTCCCGATGCGATAGACCTTACGACGCTCACCACTCCGCGGCGCCCCGCGCATGACAATGGGGGGATGGGACGCCGCGAAGTGGTCGAGATCAGCCCAGGCGGAGCTTCTCGTCGGGGAAGATGAGGTCGGGGTTGGCGCCGACCAGGCTGCGGTTGAGCTTCCACAGCGCGCGCCATCCGCCGTCGACGTTCTGGGCCGCGGCGATCGTGGAGAGCGTGTCGCCAGGACGGATGAGGTACATCGCACCGGCCGCCGGCTTGCGCACGGTGCTGCTGGTCCGCGTGCTGGTGCTGGTGCTGGTCTTGGCGCGGTCGCTGCTGCGGGACGTGCGGGATTTGGCGTCGCTGCGCTCGCGTTCCTGGGTCGCGTCGGGCGGAGTGCCGGGGCTGCCACCCTTGTCGGCGGCTCCGAGGCCGAGCTTGGCCGAGCACGCCGGCCAGGCACCCCAGCCCTGGACGTCCAGGACCTTCTCGGCGGTCGCGATCTGCTCTGCCTTGGTCGCGAGGTCAGCGCGCGCGGCATACCGCGTGCCGCCGAAACCTCGCCAGGTCGAGGGGGTGAACTGCAGGCCGCCGTAGAAGCCGTTGCCGGTGTTGATGCTCCAGTTGCCGCTGCTCTCGCACTGGGCCAGGCGGTCCCAGGTGTCGAGTGACGCGGCCTGCGCGGGCGCGGACATGCCGACGATCGGAACCGCGGCCGCGACGCCGGTCAGTGCTGCGGTCCTGGTGAGCGTCTTGGCGGCCTTGCGTGGTCGACTTGCGCCGCGATGCTTTGCCTTGTAGGGCATGCTGATCTGATTCCCTCCCGTCGCCGGCGGAGTTAGCTGTCGGGTTCGGGCGAGAGGAATTGCCCGGCCACGAAATGTGGCTTCACCCCAGGACTCCACAGTGTGGAGCCCGCAATTGGGTCCTCCGTCTCCGCCCAGTCGATAAATTCCGGGTAATACGACACCGCTGGGCGGAGTTAGGCGATGCGGGTCGTAGCCGCACCAAGGTGACGCGACCGCGACAGACTCTACGACGTGTCTGATTCGTTAACAACCGGTTCCCGGACATATGGACCGCTCGCGACGTTGATCTCACAGGCATAAACGCAGGTCAGCCGGTAAACGGGCAACTATGTCCGGCCCTCACGTTCCTGGGCGTCGAAGAGGGTCTCACTGACGGCGGGGCCGGTGTCGTCACGTGACGTACCCCACTGAGCCTCGAAGACCGGAAAGCCAGCTGCCCGGGCCGCGGCGCAGACGGCCGGGTCGTCGTCGACGAGGACCGCGACGGTGGAGGCCTTGGCGATCCGGCGGAGTTCACCGACCTTCACCTGGCGGGCCGGTCGGCGGTCGCCAGCACGCCGGAGTATCAGCCGACCGGGTGGTGCGTCATGCCTGGTCAGCCAGCGTTCGGTCGGCTGCCGGCAACGTTCGGGGCGGCCGGAGAGATAGACGATGCCGTAGCGATCGGCGAGTTCGCGGACGACGGCGAAGCCTTCCGCGAACGCAGGGTCAGACGGCGCGGCCGCGAAGAACCTGTCCCAGTCCTTGGGCGTCACCGCCAGGTGGTGGAGGCGGTGGCGTACGTCGGCAAGCACCCCGTCGATGTCGACGACCGCGACCGTGTGGTTGCTCGAACCGCGGCCGCGGCTGGCCGGGTCACGGCGGGTCGAGACGTCGTTGGTCGGGTCCGGCATGTGACAAGCCTCCCAGGACGGCGGCGCCGGGCGTGGCAACCCAGCATTGTCGGCAGCGCCCGCTAGCGTGCGGAGCACCATGGCCGCCACCGCCGCGATGACCCCGACCGCCGCGCCGAGCCGCGCGCGGGTCACGTTCGTGCACTCCAGCGACTGGCAGCTTGGCATGATGCGCCGCTTCCTCGGGCCTGAAGCCCAGGCTCGCTACGGTCAGGCGCGCATCGACGCGATCGAGCGGCTGGGTGCGGTCGCCCGGGACGCCAGAGCGGACTTCGTGGTGGTGGCCGGCGACGTGTTCGACGCCAACCAGGTCGACCGGCAGGTCGTCCTGCGGGCATGTGAGGCGTTGCGGGCCGTCGACTGCCCGGTCCTTCTTCTGCCCGGTAACCACGATTCGCTCGAGCCCGGCACGGTCTGGACCAGCCCGTCCCTCGCTCCGCACCTTCCGAGCCAGGTGGACGTCCTTCTCGACAGCCGGCCGAGATCCCCGGTGCCGGGAGTCGAGGTGGTGGGCGTTCCCTGGCGCACCCGGCGGCTGCTCGCCGATCCGCTGGGCGACGTCTCGGCGTTCGATCCACTGCCTCCTGGCATGCTGCGCGTCCTCGTCGGCCACGGCCAGGTCGACTCACTCGCGCCCGACGTCGGTGACCCGGCGCTCATCCGCGCGGCGCCACTGGAGCGGGCGATCGCCGACGGACGGCTGCATTACGTGGCCCTGGGCGACCGGCATTCGTGTACGTCGGTCGGTGAGACGGGCCGGATCTGGTATTCCGGCACTACCGAACCCACCCGGCCGGAGGAGGAACGCCCCGGCGAGGCCCTCACCGTGGAGCTCAGCGCGGGGCCGGACGGTTCGTCGTGCACGGTGACACCGGTACGCGTCGGCACCTGGCGTCTGCTGTCCCGGGTGGTCGAGGTCGACGGTGACGCGGCCCTCGACGAGTTGTCCGCGTGGCTCGGCGACCAACCAGACAAGGCCCGCACGGTTGTCCGCCTCGGGGTGCGGGGGAGCCTGTCCGTCAGCGCCCTGACCCGCCTGGAGATGCTGCTCGACGCGCATGAGGAGCGGTACGCCGCGATCCAGCGCTGGACCCGCCACTGGGACGTCGGCCTGCTCCCCGACGACGCCGCGCTCGACGCGCTCCCGGTGAGTGGCCCGGCCCGCGCGGCGCTGGACGAGCTCCGCGCGGCGACCGGCGCCGGCGACTCCGAAGCGGCGGATGCGCTGGCCCTGCTGCACCGGCTCGCCGGGGGTGCGGCGTGAGACTGCACCGGCTGGTGCTGCGTCACTTCCGCGGTGTGGCCGAACGCGAGGTCACCTTCGACACCAACGGCGTCACGGTCGTCGTCGGTGACAACGAGACCGGCAAGTCGAGCCTGCTCGAGGCGCTGGCGCTGGTGTTCGAGCTGCCCGACGATTCGAAGGCGGCCAAGCTGCGTGCCGTCCAGCCGGCCGGGCAGGACGTCCCCACCGAGGTGCGGGCGGAGGTCAGCTTCGGCGACGTGCGCCTGCACTACCGCAAGCAGTGGTTCCGGCAGCGGGCGACCGAGTTGCGCCTGGAGCCGGGCGGGCAGACCTGGACCGGCCGGGAGGCGCACGACGAGGCCGGCCGATTGTTCGCCGAGCACGTCGACCAGACGTTGTGGGCGGCGCTCATCGTCGGACAGGAGCACGCGCTCTCGGTGCCGGCGGCCGGTTCGGTGGCGGCCGTCCTCACCGCGCTCGACGAGGCGGCGGGCGGTGAGGTCGACCACGGTGCGTCGGTGCCGCTGGTGGAGGCGGTCGAGCGGGAGTATCTCCGCTACTTCACCCGGACCGGCCGGCCGACGGGCGAATACTCCGAAGCGCAGGCCCGCCGCGACGACGTACGCGCTCAGGTCATCGAAGCAGAGGACCGACTCGCCGCCCTCGAGCAGGACATCGCCCGCGCCGAGCGGTTCGGTCGTGACCTCGCCGTCCTCTCCGCCCGCCTCGACGAGCAGACCGGTAAGGCGGCCGAGCTGGAGGCGGAGCGGAACGCGGGGGAGGAGCTGATCGCCCGGGTCGACCGTCTCCGCCGCGACGCCGACCTCGCCAACCAGCGATTGACGGCCGAACGCGGTGAGCTGGAGCGCCGCCAGCTTCTGGTGGCCGAGGCGCGGCAGCGGGCCGACAGCGCGGCAGCCGCGAGTGAAGCCGCCCTGTCCGCCGCGGCCGCGCTCCGCTCCAGTGAGCGAGAGTTGGAGGCGTGCACCGCCGCTCTGCGTACCTCCCGGGAAGCCCAGACCGAACGCCGCTCTGCCGTACGCCGGCTCGACGGCCAGCTCACCCGGCTGCGCGACCAGGCCGACCTCGCCGAGCTGGCGGCGCGGCTGGTCGACGTCGAGGAGGCGCGGGTCCAGGAACGCCGTACGGCATCCGAACTCACCCGGTTGACCATCGACGACGCCGCGGTCGATGCGGCCGAGGCAGCTCATCGGGAGGTGCTCCTGGCCCGCGCGGCGCTGGCCGCGGGCTCGCCCAGCATCGTCGTTCGCCAACTCGGGTCAGCTCAGGTGGAGGTCGGCGGATCCGTCCTCGACGAGGCCGAGGCCGAGCTGCGGGCCGAACGCGACACCACGATCGCGGTGCCCGGCGTGGTCGAGGTGACCGTACGGCCCGGCGCGGGCGCGACCGAGCTGGCCGCCGCCTACGCGCGGGCCGAACACACCGAGCGGGAGTTGCTCGCCGAGTTCGGCGTCGCCGATGTCGCGGAGGTACGCCGGGCCGGCCGGGCTCGGGCGGAGGCGGTGCGCGCGCTCGACACCGCGCGCGAAACTCTGACCCGCCGGCTCGATGGTGCGTCGCCGGACGAGCTGGTCGCGCGCCGCGACCTCCTGGCCGACCGGGTAGCTGAGACGGAAGCCACCGCCGACTCGCTCGACGAGCAGTCCCCGCTGCCCGGCACGGTCGAGGAAACCCGGGCCGCTCTCGTGCGGGCACAGGAGGAAGAGGCCACCGCCGCCCGGCTGCTCGCCGACGCCGAAGCTCGCGAGTCCCAGCACCGCAAGGAGTTCGAGACCGCGAGCGGCGCGGACACCGAAGCACGGGTCCGCGCCGAGCAGGAGACAGAACGCCGGGATGACGCGCAGGCCGCGCTGGTGGCCGCGCGTTCGGCGCGTTCCGACGAGACCCTCGCCGCGGCGGTGGTGTCCGCCGAGGCCGTGGTGGTGACGGTCGTACGCGATCTCGAGCAGGTCGAGGAGACACTGGCGGCCAGCGGGATCGAGCAGCTCGACGATCGCATCAGCGAGGCGGCCGCCCTGCGCCAGCAACTCGCCGCACAGGTCGAGGAGCTGCACGACGACCTCCGGCGGGTCGAGGGTCGGCTCGAGATGGCCGGCGTCCAAGGTCTCGCCTCAGCGGTGGAGCGAGCACGTGCCGACCTTGCCCAGGTGGAGGGACGGCTTCAGACCCTCGAGCGCCGGGCACTGGCCGCGAGCCGCCTGCGGGACACGCTGGCCCGGCATCGGGCGGAGGCGCGCCGGCGTTATGCCGCGCCGCTCCGAGAACGCATCGACGCTCTCGGCCGGTTCGTCTACGGCCCGTCGTTCGGGGTGGTTCTGGGCGACGACCTGGAGGTGCGGGCCCGGACCCTGCACGACCACCAGCTTCCCGTGTCGTCCCTGTCGACCGGCGCCCGCGAACAGCTCGCGACGGTCGTACGCCTGGCCATCGCCGCGCTCACGGCCACCGACGGTAGCGGCGTGCCCGTGGTGCTGGACGACGCGCTCGGCTGGTCTGATCCGGGCCGGCTGGGCGCGATGGGGTCGCTGCTTGCTCGCGCTGGTGCGTCCAGCCAGGTCGTCCTGCTCACCTGCGTACCCGACCGGTACGCCGGCACGGTCGCCGGTGCCCGCATCATTCGGGTTTAGCGCGGGTCTGGCAGGGTGTCCTCGTGAACTCCCACGTCCAGTTGGTGCGGGTGGCCGAGCGGCACAAGGCGGTGCTGGCCAACCTGGTGCAGTTCTACCGGTATGACTACACCGAGTTTCGGGACCTCGAGCTCACCCCGCACGGCACCTATCCCTACCGCTACCTGGACCACTACTTCGTCGAGCCTGGCCGGCAGGCGTTCTTCATTCTCGATGGCGACCGGCTGGCCGGGTTCGCGCTGATGCGTCGGTGCGAGGATGGCACCAACCAGGTCGCGGAGTTCTTTGTCCTCAAGGCTCACCGGCGCCAGGGCGCTGGTCGGGCGGCGGCGCGGGCATTGTTCCGGCGTTTCCCAGGACGGTGGCGGCTGGAGTTCGACCATGCCAACGCTGGGGCCGCGGCATTCTGGCCGGCCGCCGCGAAGGAGGTGGCGTCGGGCTCTGTCGAGGCGGAAGACCTGTGTCCACCCGAGGTGGACCACCCGTGCCGGCAGCTGCGGTTCTCGGTGGCTGGCACCCATCCGTAGCCTGCCCGGGTTGTCAGAGGTTTCTCGGCTTAGAGACCGCGAAACCTATGACAACTCGGCGATCGTCTCGCTCGCGGGTGTGCTTTGACGCGGCGACTCGATGCGTTCGGGATGGGTGTAGGTGACGAAGCGTTCACCACGTAGGAAGCCGACCAGCGTCATACCGAAGCGTTCGGCCAGATCCACCGCGAGGCTCGACGGTGCCCCTACTGCCGCGACCAAGGGGATACCCGCGGCGAGCGCCTTCTGGCCGATCTCGTACCCCGCGCGGCCGCTGGTGACGAGGACGCAGCCGGACAACGGCAGCCGCCCATCGAGGAATGCCCAACCCACCACCTTGTCGACGGCGTTGTGCCGGCCGATGTCCTCGCGGGCGCACAGCAGCTCACCGTCGGGGGAGAACAACCCGGCCGCGTGGAGCCCGCCGGTACGACTGAAGACATCCTGGGCGGCGCGAAGGCGGTCCGGCAGCGCGCAGAGCATCGCGGCGTCGACCACCGGACCGGCAAGCACGGGTTGACAGCCACGGAGTTCGAGCTCGTCGAGGCTCTCCTTACCGCAGACGCCGCAGGCCGCGGTGGCAGCGGCGTACCGCGCGGCAGGCGGGTTGACCAGCGGAGCCGCCAGATCGACCGTCACGACGTTGTACAACTGCTCCGAGGAGAGGGTCGGATCGGTGCAGTACGCGATCCGTACGACCTGGTCGGGGGACTGAAGAAGGCCTTCGGAACGCAGGAAGCCGGCGGCCAGCTCGAAGTCCGAACCCGGGGTCCGCATCGTGACCACGAGCGACCTGGGAGGCTGGCCCGGCCAGGCCACCCGGATCTCCAGCGGCTCCTCCGTGGCCACCACGTCATCGCGGTAGCGCACCTGCGTGCCGTCGACCTCGCGAACGCGGACCCGCACAGTGCTACCTGGCCGGCGCCTGGTGTGGCTCATCGGTGCGTTCCTGTTCCTCGCCTGCGACGGCGACTAGCCGTCGTCGCCGACCAGCGCCTCGAGCGCGGGCAGGGCGGCGAGCAGTGTGGCGTACTCCTCAGCAGACAGGCGCCCGAGCCGGTCCTGGAGGGCCTTGGTGCGGGCCGATCGCAGGCCCTGCGCGATCTGCCGTCCCTCGTCGGTGGCGCGCACGATGCTGACCCGCCCGTCCTTGGGGTCGGCCTCACGGACCGCGTACCCCGCCTGCTCCAGGAACGCCACGACCCGCGAGAGGGTGGGCGGCGCGACCTGTTCACGGGCGGCCAGCTCGCTCAGCCGCATCGGACCCGCATGCGCCAGGGTGGCGAGGGCGGAGATGCCGCCATGGCCGAGGTCGCCGCGTTCGGGGGCGCCCTGGCGGCGCAGCCAGCGGGACGTCCGGGCGATCGCGAGGTAGAGGCGGGTGGCTTCCTCGCGCTGGACGGCGGTCGCGGCTCCGGTCACAGTCTCCGCGTTCATACGGCCGCTCCCTGGTCATCAGGCAGGTCCCTGGCGGGGTGGGCCAGGCGTTCGTCGTGGACGTAGCGTTGGCCGCGCAACAGCGAGGCGAACGCGCCGACGAGAGTCATCATCGCAGCCGCGAGAAACACGATGACAAGTCCATGGTGGAACGGCGCCGAGATCAACCTGGGGAAGAACTCCTTGCCCGTGAGGGTCGCGACGCTCGCGCTGGGAAGGTGATCGAGTACGCCCGTGGGACCCAGAAGCTGCGCCATCGGGTTGTAGCCGAGGAACGCCGCGAAGAGGCTTCCGACGGGCGGCAGGTGGCCCACGTGTTCGGCGACCGTGGTGGGAACGCCCTGGGCTTTCAGGCTCGAGGTGAGCGTGCCCGGCAGGGTGCTGGCCAGCCCGATGATCATCAGTGAGAAGAAGATCCCGATCGACAACGACGTACCCGAGTTGAAGAACGTCCCGCGCATCCCTGAGGCGGCGCCCCGCTGGCTGGCCGGCACGCTGTTCATGATCGCCGAGGTGTTGGGGGAGGAGAAGAGCCCGGATCCGATGCCGTTGAGCCCGATGAGGGCGGCGAACGCCCAGTACGGAAACTCCACCGGGAGCATCAGGAGCCCCGCGAACGTCACCGTGACGAGGAGCAGCCCGCCGGTCGCGAAGGCGCGTGCGCCGTACCGATCCGACAGGTACCCCGAGATCGGCCCGGCGACCAGGAAGCCGATGGTGAGCGGCACCAGGTAGATGCCGGCCCACAGAGGGGTCGACGCGAAGTCGTAGCCGCGCAGCGGCAGCCAGATGCCCTGAAGCCAGATGATCAGCATGAACTGCATGCCACCGCGCCCGATGGAGGCGAGGAGCCCGGCGAGGTTGCCGGCGCTGAACGCGCGGTTGCGGAACAACCCCAGATGGAACATCGGGTCAGCGATCCGGGACTCGATGACACAGAACGCGACCAGCAGCGCCACGCCGCCGATGAGGGCCGCGAGAACCCACGGGTTCGTCCATCCCATCGTGTGACCGCCGAACGGCTGGATGCCGTACGTGATCCCGGCCAGGAGGGCCGTCAGCCCGAGCGCGAAGGTGAGGTTGCCCGCCCAGTCCAGCGAGCCACGGGTACGGACGCCGAGCTCGTGGAGCGAGCGATATGACCAGATCGTGCCGAGTATTCCGAACGGCACGCTCACCCAGAAGACCGCCCGCCAGTTCCACTCCGAAAGCAGCCCGCCGATGAGCAGGCCGAGGAACGAACCCGCGATCGCGGCGACCTGGTTGATGCCGAGCGACGTACCCCGCTGATCCGAAGGGAACGCGTCGGTGAGGATGGCGGTGGAGTTGGCGAACAGCATGGCGCCGCCGATGCCCTGAACCACCCGCCAGCCGATCAGCCACAGTGCCCCCGAGCTGTGGATGAACGGATCAAGGGCGAGCGCGATGGAAGCCGCCGTGAAGACGACGAAACCGTAGGTGTAGATCCGGACCCGCCCGTACATGTCACCCAGCCGGCCGATGGACACCACGAGTACGGCCGAGACCAGCAGGAAGCCCATGATCATCCAGAGCAGGTAGCTCACGTTGCCCGGTGCGAGGGGGTTGAGCTGGATCCCGCGGAAGATCGCCGGCAGCGAGATGATCACGATCGAGGAGTTGATCGTCGCCATGAGGACGCCGAGCGTGGTGTTGGAGAGCGCGACCCACCTGTAACGCGGGTGGTCCCGTTCGTAGCGGAACCTCCCGTTCGTGGCGCTTGGGGGGACCTGATGTGCGCTGGCCCTGGCTGACACGAAACTGCCTCGCTGCTGGCTTGCGGGAACGTGGGTGGGTGGGCGTGGACGCGGACCCAAATACTTGCTTGTCGCTAACTAACCTAAACCCGAGCCTCGCCGCCCGCTATTCCCACTCCTGCTTCTCGCGAAGGCCGGTACGCCCCCCACAAGGCACCGGAGTTGATCAACGACGGCCGAAACGGACACCTCGTACGTGCATTGTCCGATTCGGCCGCCGTTGATCAACTCCGCCGCTCGAGGAGCCAGACTGACCGGACTTAGACCCGCTTGAGCACCAGCAACGACCGTGAGATCAGCTTGACCCGCTCACCGGCGAGCACCGCGAGCCGATCCCGCAGGTCGTCGTCGGCCGTGTCGAGCACCGGCTCCCACGCAGAGCCGTACTTCTCGGGCGGGATGGTGAACTCCAGGTCGTCCTCGGAGGCGTTGAACAGCAGCAGGAACGAATCGTCGAGGATCCGCTCGCCCTGCCGGCCGGGCTCCTTGATCGCCTCGCCGTTGAGGAAGACGGTGAGCGACTTGGCGAACCCCGCGGTCCAGTCCCGCCCTGTCATGTCCATGCCGTCCGGCTTGAGCCAGGCGACGTCGCCGAGTTTGTCGCCACGCCCCAGCCCGTCGAAGAACCGGCGCCGCCGGAAGACCGGGTGTTCGGCGCGGAGTTGGCTGACGGAACGCGTGAAGGCGAGGAGGTCGGAGTCGGCGGCCGCCCAGTCGACCCAGGAGATCTCGTTGTCCTGGGAGTAGGCGTTGTTGTTGCCGTGCTGGGTGCGTCCGAGTTCGTCGCCGTGCAGGATCATCGGCACGCCCTGGGACAGGAACAGCGTCGCGAGGAAGTTGCGCCGCTGGCGGTCGCGTAACGCGATGATGGTGGGCTCGTCGGTGAGGCCCTCGACACCGGCGTTCCACGACCGGTTGTCGCTGGTGCCGTCGGCGTTGTTCTCGCCGTTCGGCTCGTTGTGCTTGGTGTTGTAGGAAACCAGGTCCCGCAGAGTGAACCCGTCGTGGGCGGTGATGAAGTTGATCGAAGCGTACGGCTTGCGCCCATCCTCTTCGTACAGATCGGACGACCCGGTGAGCCGCATCGCGAACTCGCCGAGCGTCGCCGGCTCACCCCGCCAGAAGTCGCGTACGCAGTCGCGGTACTTGCCGTTCCACTCGGTCCAGACCGGCGGGAAGTTGCCAACCTGGTAGCCGCCCGGCCCGACGTCCCAGGGTTCGGCGATCAGCTTGACCCGCGACACGATCGGATCCTGCTGGACGAGGTCGAAGAACGCCGACAGCCGGTCGACCTCGTGAAACTGCCGGGCCAGCGTCGCCGCGAGGTCGAACCGGAACCCGTCGACGTGCATCTCGGTGATCCAGTAGCGCAGCGAGTCCATGATCAGCTGCAGGACGTGCGGATGCCGCATGAGCAGGCTGTTGCCGGTGCCCGTCGTGTCGGTGTAGTAGCGCGGGTCGTTGTCGACGAGGCGGTAGTAGGCGGCATTGTCGATGCCACGGAACGCCAGTGTCGGGCCCAGGTGGTTGCCCTCGGCCGTGTGGTTGTAGACGACGTCGAGGATGACCTCGATGTCGGCCCGGTGCAGCGCCCGCACCATCGCCTTGAACTCCAGCACCTGCTCGCCGAGTTGGCCAGCGGAGGTGTAGGCGTTGTGTGGGGCGAAGTAGCCGATGGTGTTGTAGCCCCAGTAGTTGCGCAGGCCCTTCTGCCCGAGCCCGTTGTCGTGGACGAACTGGTGGACGGGCATCAACTCGACCGCCGTGACGCCGAGCGACTTCAGGTGGTCGATCACGGCGGGTGAGGCGAGCCCCGCATAGGTGCCGCGCGCCGCCTCGGGGATGTCGGGGTGGTTGATCGTCAGACCCTTGACGTGGGCCTCGTAGATCACCGTCTCGTGGTAGGCGTGTCGCGGCGGCCGGTCGTCCTGCCAGTCGAAGTACGGATTGACCACGACCGACTTCATCATGTGCGGCGCGGAGTCGAGCGTGTTGAGCTTGTCGCGGTTGCCGAAGTGGTAAGAGAAGAGCCCCTCGTGCCAGTCGATCTCGCCCTCGACCGATTTGGCGTAGGGATCGAGCAGGAGTTTCGCCGGATTGCAGCGGTGGCCGGTGGCGGGTTCGTACGGCCCGTGGACGCGGAAGCCGTAGCGCTGGCCCGGGCCGACCCGGGGGAGGTAACCATGCCAGACCGAGGCCTCCCGCTCAGTGAGCTCGACTCGCGTCTCGGTGCCGTCGGCGTCGAACAAGCAGAGCTCGACGGCCTCAGCGACCTCGCTGAACAGCGCGAAGTTGGTGCCCGCGCCGTCGAACGTCGCACCCAGGGGGTACGGCGTCCCCGGCCACACCTCTACCATCCACGTCCCTCTCTGGTCCCGCTCTGGTCGAATCCTGCCAGGTCTGTCCGTGCCGGGCGCGGCACCTCCTCGAAGACCCAGGGAACGTTTCGGGCCCGCGCTACCTCCTCCCTGCGAAGACCGCGGGTACGCGGCGGAGGAGGGATCGGAATGCTACGGCAAGGCAGGAAAGCTCGGTACCGATGGTTGCGCAGGGTGGTGAGCGGGCTCGGGGTTCTGGTGGTGGCGCTGGCGGTGCTGATCGTCTCGACGGCGTACGCCTACTGGCCGGCCGAGGACCGGTCGTATCGCTCAGCCTGGCGCGCCAGCGTCGACTCGAGGTTCGTGGACACCCCGGTCGCGAGGTTCCACTACGTGCGGGCCGGGTCTGGCCCGGCGGTGGTGCTGCTCGCGCCCTCACCGGGATGGGCGATCCTGTGGAGCAGCCAGATCAGGGCGCTTGCCCGCGATCACACGGTGTACGCCGTCGACCTTCCCGGGAACACCGGCTACACACAGCTGAAGGACAAGCGGTTTGGCTTCGACCTACCCAGCATTACGGGCGCATTACGGAGCTTTCTCGATGCCGTCGGCGTCCAGCGGGCGGCGCTGGTCGGCAATTCGTGGGGCGGCGGTTTCGCGCTCGGCTTCGCGCAGCGGTTCCCCGATCGGGTGAGCAGGCTGGTGCTGATCGACGCGAGCGGGCTCGATCTGCCTGACCCGCCGAGTTGGGAGATCGTGAAGTATCCGGTCCTGGGCGAGCTGCTCACCAAGCTCACGACCAGCCGGTCGACAGTCGCCCGCTACGCCAGACGGTCAGTGGTCGACACGCACGTCATCACCGACGAACTCGTCCGGGAGATGTACGCACCGATGACCTTCCGCGACAACCTCCGGGCGATCTACGAGGGCGAACGCGGGCTGGACTGGTCCCAGACCGATCGCGGCCTGGCGCGGACTCGTACGCCGACTTTGGTGATCTGGGGCCGGTCCGATCCGGTGTACCCGGTCGAGCGGGCGGCGATCTTCGGCCGCCGCCTGCCAGACGCTCGCGTCCGGGTGCTCGACCAGTGCTCCCACTCGCCGATGATCGACTGCGACGAGCGTGTCAACCCGTTGTTGGCGGAGTTCCTCGCGGGTGCGAAGTGAGGCCGACCGACCGCGACCTGGCAGCACGGGGTGCGGGCAGTCCGGTCTGTGCGGCCGGCGACGCCGAGCTCGCCGTGTTGGTGCGCGCCGCCCAGCGAGGTGACGGGCTTGCCATGGACCGGCTCCTGGAGCTGCTGGCGCCGCACGTCGGACGCCTGGTGGGACCGATCGCCCTGACCGACGGCCCGGACGCCGCCCAGGAGGTGCTGATCATCATCTTCCGGAGCCTTCCGCGGTTGAAGGAACCCGCGGCGGTGTTTGGGTGGGCGCGCGCGATCGCTGTGCGGGAAGCGGTCCGCATCGCCCGCGCCGCCGCCCGGACCCGCCCCGCAGAGCTGGCCGAGGTGCCCGCACGCGGGGACCCGCAGCTCGCCACCGATGTGCGTGACGTACTCGACCGGATGTCGCCGGAGCACCGCGCGGTGCTGGTCCTCCGGGACCTGGAAGGCATGGACGAGCAGACCGCTGCCGAGCTGCTCCGAATCCCGGCCGGCACCGTCAAGTCCAGGTTGGCGCGGGCCCGCGCCCGGTTTCGAAAGGCTTGGGAGCAATGACCGAAGAACTCTGGCCCGTCGCCGAGCTGGACACGGTACGCCGGCTTGAGGTGCTGGCCGCCTCGATGCCGGGCGCGATGTACGCGGAAGAGGTCGTGGCCGCGCCCTTCGACACAGTGTGGGAGGTGGTCGAGGACATGGACAGCGAGCTGCCCCGGCTGCTCCCGAACTTCCGCTCCTGGCGGACGTTGTCCCGGGACGGCGAGCGGCTCCGGGCGGAAGCGCGCGGCTATCTCGGGCTGCGCTCGGGGTTCGACGTGGTGCTCCGCCCCGGATGGTGTCTCATGCAGGACGCCCGGGTCATGGGCGGTATGGCGGCGAGTCCAGGAGTGGGGGGTACGCGGTTCGCGGTGATGGCCGCGCCGCGTGGCTCGGGGCGCGGTGTCCTGGGACCGCTCCTCCGGCCGCTGCATCCGGTAGTGGCCGGAAGGATCCTCAGGCGCCTGCGCGACCGGGTGGCCGAGCGTTCCGGATGAGCGTGCTCGGGCGCGTCTCCCGGTGCTCGCCGCACACCTGTCAGCCGGGGTGTTCACCGCAGCTCGCCCTGGTGACGAGCTCGGTCGCCAGCACCTCGTGACGTCCGCCGACCCGCTCGCCGAGGATGCGTTCGTGCAGCCAGCTGGCCGCGGTCGCGCCGAGCTCCCGCATCGGTTGGCGTACGGTCGTCAACCGGGCCGGGCGGGCGGCCAGGATGTCGTCCCACCCGGTCACCGCGACCTCGGCCGGCACCGACAACCCGAGCTCGTCCGCCGCGCTGAGCACGCCCAGGGCGACCTCGTCGTTGGCGCAGACGAGTGCCTGTGGCCGGTGCGGCTTTCGCAGCAGGGCGAGCGCCGCCTCATGGCCGGCCGCCACGGAGAACCCACAGCGGATCGGCCGCGGAACCCGCCGCCCGGCGGCCGCGAGCGCCGAACGGAACCCGGCGTACCTGCCGCCGACGTCGGGCGACTCCCGCGGGTCGCCGAGGAAGGCGAAACGCTGGTAGCCGTGCCCGAGCAGGTGTTCGGTCAGGCGCTCGGCACTCGCGGTGTTGTCGGCATTGATCGATTCGATTTCGCCGACGGGTGGACGGGCGAGGAGTACGACCGGCCGCTGGTCGGCGATCCGCGCGACCACCCGGTCGGCGATGGTCCGGCCCATGATCACCATCCCGTCGACCCGACCGGCGAGGTCCATCGCGAGCTCCTCGGCGTTCGGGCGGCGGTGGGTGGCGAGGATCAGCACGCTGCATCCGTGCGCCGCGACCCTGTCCTCATACCCCAGGATGACCTCGGCGTAGTAGGGACCGGCCAGGTCGGGGAACACGATGCCCATCGCCATGTACCTGCCCTGCGCGAGCTGGCGGCCCGCCTGGCTCGGGTTGTATCGCAGGGTGCGGGCCACCTCGACCACCCGGTCACGGGTCTTCGCCGCCACCAGCGAAGACCCGTGCAGGGCGCGTGACACGGTCGCGATCGAGACGCCGGCGCGTTCAGCCACGTCGTAGATGGTGGCCGGCCGCCGATCCTCCGCCCCCATGCTGTCCAGCTACTCCTCCGCGCCGGCTGAAAGCGCTTATGGTAATTCGGACCAGTGGTCGAGTAGCGGTCAGTCGGCCGCTCCGGCGTTGAACCGCTCCATACCCATCAGGGGCGCCAGGTTGCGCTCGGCTTCACCATGGGAGAAGTACGCCCGCAGCCGATCACCGAGCAGGGCATTACCGATGGGCCCCAGGACCATCGCCTGGTCGAGCGAGAGGTACCGCTGCGCGGCCCGACCGCTCTTGACCGCGATCGCGTCGTAGAAACCGCCCGGGCCGTAGGAGTCGAGATCGCGCTCCAGCTTGGTCAGGTTGGCGACTGCCGCCCCGCGGGCGTACGGCAAGGCGAGGAAGGACGCGTGCGGCGTCACGACACCGTCGCCGAAGGACGGCATAGGTTGGGCGTCCCGGCAGCCCTCGAAGCCGCGGTCGACGTTCGTGGCCTCGAGGTCGGACGGGTAACCGCCAGGATCCATGCCGAGCTCATCAACGCCGTACACCGCGTACCCGCCGTTGGGGTTGCTGGCGGGGGAGAAGCCCCAGTAGCCGTACCCTGCTTCCTTCAGCCCGTGTTCGATCTGGCCGCGTACGTACAGCGGATGGTTGACGCCCCAACTGCGCTTGCCCCATTTTTCTTCCGGCACGAACATCGCGGGCATCAGCGCCTCGAACATGTCGCCGCCCCAGCTCGGCACGAACCGCATGCCGCGATATTGGTAGGCGCCCTCGAAGACCTGCACACCGAGGTACGTCGCGTTGAATCCGACCGGCTTCTGCTCCATCCAACTCCAGTCGCAGCTGGCCGGGAACGTGCGGTTGGCCCCGAAGTAGTGCTCGCGCGGAATCTGGCCGCGCGCGATGCCGATATAGCTCGCGATCCGCGCCTCGGTGTTGAAGACGTCGTAGTGATGACACGTCATCCAGATCGTGGATCCCTTGTATTCCTTGGCGTTGTGACAGCCCTGGCCGGGCTCGTCGATGAAGCCGCCATGGATCAGCCCGCCGCCGGCGTTGTGCTGACCCGGCGGGTTCGGGTTGTAGAAGACGCCGAAGTCCATCGCGGCCAGCAGTTTCTCCGCTTTGCGCGCGGTCGAGCCCGGCATCGCGGTCCGCACCACCATGAACGACGCGGCCAGCCAGCCGTTGTCGACGCTGGACAGGAACGGCTGGATCGGGTCGCCGGAGTCGGGCCACTTGCGCAGGACGGCACCCGTCTGTGGGTCGTACCAGTTGTAATACATGCCGGAACGCTCGTGATGGTCGAGTCGGGCGAGGGTGTCCAGCGTTTGTGCGACCCGGCGTTGGGCGTCGCGAGCTCCGATGATGCCGAGGTCGCGGGCGATCACGGTGCTCCACAGGTAGCCGCCGATGTTCGTCGGCGACGTGTACGCGCTCCGGGTGGACGCCGCGAGGCTGCCGCCGATGTTGTCCGCGGGCAGGCCGGTGGCCGGGTCGACCATCGCGACGAACGACTTCCAGGTGTCCTTGGCGTACCGCATCAGGGTCGCCTTCTCGGTGGGTTCGGCGGTCGCGGGCGCCGCGAGGCTGCCTGCCATAGCCGCCGTGGTGACCGCGAGGGCGAGTAACGCCCGGACGAGTCGTCTCCGTCTACGCATCGGCTGCTCCTCTAAATGAAAGCGATTACATAAGGAGTAGCGGGTGGAGGCGAGGTTGTGAAGGTCGCGTCGCGGCCGGGTGGTTGCCGACTTTGTACAGGCGGCACGTCACACCGCACGTGGGCCAGGTGGCGCGCATGAACAAAGGTCGCGGACTGCTGACCCGGGAAGGTCCACAGTCCGCGACCTTTGATCGCGTGCCCTGCGCTTGGGTGCGCCGCCGACCTCTTTGTGCTTTGTGAGGTAGCTGGTCGGTGGTGTGAGTGGGACTCGCTCGAGCCTGTGTGAGGATCCAAATGACCACCTATACGTGGTCATTACCTGCCTTGCATGGCATCGACACCATGCGAGGCGGGCAATGACCACGTTTACGTGATCATTCAGGGGCTGGCCTCCACCGCGAACGCCTGATCTACGAGACGTGCCCTAGTGCACGTGGTGCGCGAGGCTCGCGTGATGGTCGACGACCTCACCGGCCGCGGTGACCGGGTGCGGGTCGACGTGCACGGTGGCGCTGGCCAGGCGCGGGAGCGCGTGCCGGAGTCGATGCTCGGCGTCCACCGCGACCGCGTGCGCGCTGAGCAGACTGGAATCCGCCGCGGTGGTGAGGGTGGCCTCGAGGTGGAGCGCGTGCCCCACCCAGCGCATGCGCACGTTCGTCACCTCGCGTACCCCCTCTGTCTCGGCGAGGGTCTGCTCGGCCTGCTCCACCATGGCGGGGTCGACCGCGTCGAGCATGCGCGAGAACACCTCCTTGGCCGCGTCCTTCAGGACGAAGGCGATCATGATGGTGATGCCGAGGCCGACGATCGGGTCGGCGTACGGAATCCTCAGCCAGGTACCCACCGCGGCGAGCACCACCACCAGACTGGTGAGGGCGTCCGTGCGCGCGTGGAGGCCGTCGGCGACCAGGGCGGCGGAGCCGATCTCGCGACCGACCCGGATGCGGTACCTCGCGACCAGTTCGTTGCCGATGAACCCGATGACCCCCGCCGCTCCGACCAGCGCCAGGTTGTTGATCTCCTGCGGATCCAGGATCCGCTTGACCGCCTCGTACCCCGCGGCGAAGGACGACAGAGCGATGAGTGCGACGATCACGATCCCGGCGAGGTCCTCGCTGCGGCCGAGGCCGTAGGTGAACCTCCGGGTGACCGCCCGCCGTCCGAGCAGGAAGGCGATGGCGAGGGGCACCGCGGTCAGGGCGTCGGCGAAGTTGTGCAGCGTGTCGCCCAGCAGAGCCACCGAGCCGGTGAACACGACAACGATCGCCTGGCCCACCGCCGTCACCATCAGTGCGGCGAAGGAGATCCACAGTGCCCGCAGGCCGCGGCGACTGGATTCCAGTGCGGAGTCGATGCGGTCCGCCGAGTCGTGCGAGTGGGGTACGACAACGTGGCGTACGGCGGCCCAGACCCGCCGCAGGCCGCGCTCCGATCCGTGCCCGTGCCCGTGCCCATGGCCGTGGCCGTGCTCGGCCTGGTCGTCGTGGCCATCACCATGGCCGTGCTCGCCACCGTGCCCGTGGCCGTGCTCGCCACCGTGGCCGGCTTCGTCCTGGTGACCGTGGCCATGGCCGTGCCCGTGATGCTCGCCGTGGGGAGTCTCGTGGGAATCGTGGCCATCGGGACCGTGGTCGTGGTGATGGCCTGTGACATGCTCGTCAGCGGCGTGCTGGCGATGCGAATCGTTCGCGGAACCTGGCGCGTTGGTGGACATGCACGGCAGGATAGCTTCTTACCTAGTCAGATGTGAAGGGATTGGTATGGAGGCCACGTCGCCGCACATCGAACCGCACTCCGTCGCGGTCGAACCCTCTGATGATCAGGTACGCGCGGCGACGGCGGTGTTCGGGATGCTGTCCGATCCGACCCGGTTGCGGATCCTCTGGGTCCTACGCGATGGCGCCGAGCTTGACGTCACGTCCCTCGCCCAGCACGCGGACGTCGGCGCGACGGCCGCCAGCCAGCACCTCATGAAGCTCCGGCTCGCCGGTCTCGTCACCACCCGCAAGGAGGGCCGCCGGGTCTTCTATCGCGTGCGGGGCGGGCACCTTCGGCGGCTGTTGGCCGAGGCGTTGTTCCACACCGACCACCAGCTCAGCGGGCAGCCCGACCACGACTGACCGGCGGTCCTCGGCAGGTAGCCGCTACCGGAGTCCCGCGCGGCGCAGCACGAGTTCGACGATCTCAGGACACGCGCCGAGCGGTGCGGCGACGCCGGCGGCGCCCGCCTCCAAGGCGTCCGTCCGGACGCGGTCGGCGAAGAAGCCTGGTGCCAGGAGGTACATCGCCACGCCCACGCGCTGAGCGCCTGACTCCCGGGCCTGGGCGACCGCCTCACCCACCGTCGGCTTGGCGGCCGAGGCGAATCCGCAGAGGACGCGGACACCGGTACGCGCGCTAAGAGCCTGGGCGATGCCCTCCACCGTGACGTTCGCATCCGGGTCGGTCGAACCCGCCGCGGCCAGCACGACGGTGTCGTACGCCAACGCGCCGGCGCGGAGCCGATGGATCAACGCGTCCAGCAGGAGATCGTCTGGCCCGAGGACTCCACACGTCCTGGCCTCCCAGCCTCGGCCGGCGACCAGGGCCTCGACCTTCGGTAGGTCGACCTTGGAGTGGTAGGCGTGGCTGAGGAGGAACGGCAGCACCCTCACCCGATCGACGCCCTGCGTGGCGAGCGTGTCGAGGGCGGCGCCGGGATTGGGCTCGGCGAGTTCGAGGAACGCGGCGACGGCGGTCAGACCCGGGACGGCCGCCTGAGCTTCGGCGGCGACGGCGTGGGCCACCTCGGCGGCACGAGGATCCCGACTGCCGTGTGCCACCAGGAGCAGACCATCACCCAAGAGAGCGCCCTCGTAGTTTCGCCAACTCCGCCGCGACCGTGACCACCTCGCCCACGATGATGACGGCGGGGGAGCGGACCTCGTGTGCTGTGGCGATGGCGACGATCGTCTCGAGGGTACCGGTCGTCGTGCGCTGGTCGGGCAGGGTGCCGCGCTCGACGATCGCGACCGGTGTCGCCGGCGGACGCCCCTGCTCGAGGAGGGAGTCGACCAGGCCGGCGAGCTGACCAACCCCCATGAGGAACACCAGCGTGCCCTCGATCGCGGCGAGCGAGGACCAGTCGGGTTCGGCCCCGTCGCGGGCGTGATGGGCGGAGATCACGGTGAACTGCCGGGCCACTCCACGATGCGTGACCGGGATTCCCGCGTACCCAGGCACCGCCACCGCGCTTGTCACGCCGGGCACCACCTCGCACGGAACACCCGCCTCGGCGCAGACCAGCGCCTCCTCCGCGCCCCGCCCGAAGACGAACGGGTCGCCTCCCTTGAGGCGTACGACGCGCTGCCCGGCCAGGGCGCGTTCGACGAGCAGGTCGTTGATCTCGGACTGCGTCAGCGTGTGGGCCCGGGGGCCCTTGCCCGCCTCGATGACCTCGACGTCTGCGTCGAGTTCGGCGAGCAGTGCCCGGGGTGCGAGCCGGTCGACCACCACCACGTCCGCGTCGGCGAGCAACCGGCGCCCCCGAGCGGTGATGAGGCCCGGATCGCCCGGGCCACCTCCGACGAGGGCGACGTGGCCGCCATGGTCGCGGCGGCGCCGGCGTACAGGCAACTCACCGGTCTCCAGCTGGACGGCGATCCGGTCCTTGATGGCGCGGGCGCGGCGCGGGTCGCGTCCGGCGGAGACCGCGACCGTCACGTCGTCGACCCGGGCCGTGGCGGGCGTCCAGGCCGCTGAGTGGCTCGCGTCGTCGGCGCGGACGCACCAGATCCCGGCCGCCTCGGCGTCCGCGGCCACCTGTGCGTCGGTCTCCAGGTCGCCGGTCGCGGTCTGCGCCAGCCACGCACCCGCGAGGTCGCCGGTGGCGTACGCGCGCGCCAGCCAGGTCACCCGCGGGTCTGACACGAGGACGGCGAGGTCCTCGCAGAGCTCCGGGGCGATCACGAGGACGGTGGCATCGGCGTCCAGCAGTCCGCGAGTACGCCGGGCGGCCACCGGGCCACCCCCGACCACGACGGTCCGGAGGCCGGACACGTCGAGGACGAGGGGATAGCGCGGGCTCATGTGTGGATGCCGCACTCGGTCTTGGTGGAGCCCGCCCAGCGACCGCTGCGCGGATCCTCACCGTCGGCGACCCGTCGTGTGCAGGGCCAGCATCCGACCGAGGGGTAGCCGTCGGAGAGGAGGGGGTTGGTGAGGACGCCGTTCTCGGCGATGTAGCGGTCGACATCGTCCTCGGTCCACCGCGCCAGCGGCGCGACCTTCACCTTCCCGCGGCGGCCGTCCCAGCCGACGACGGGTGTGCTGGCCCGGGTCGGCCCCTCGTCCCGGCGGATACCAGTCGCCCAGGCGTCGTAGGCCTGGAGTGCCCGCTCGAGCGGTGCGACCTTGCGGAGCTGGCAGCAGAGCTCGGGGTTACGGCGGAACAGCTCGGGCCCGAGGGTCGCGTCCTGCTCCGCGACGGTCTGCCGTGGGCGTACCGTCACCAGGTTGATCGGGATGACGACAGACGCCGCGTCCGCGGTGCCCACCGTCTCGGCGAAGTGGTAGCCCGTGTCCAGGAACACCACGTCGATGCCGGGAACGACCTCCGAGGCGAGGTGCGCCAGCACGGTGTCCTGCATCGACGACGTGACGCAGAACCGCGGTCCGAACGTCTCAGCGGCCCAGCGGATGATCTCGGTCGCCGAAGCCTCCTCGAGGTCGCGACCCGCCCGGGTGGCGAGGCTTTCCAGGTCACGGCCCTCGCAGCCGTGGGGCCGGGGGAGGGCCTGTGCACGGGTCATGACCGCACCACCAGTCCGACGAACTTCAACGAGAAGACCCGGGTGCAGGCGCGGCACTCCCAGGCACCATGGGTGTCCTCGGCGGGACGGAGATCCTCGTCACCGCAGTAGGGGCAGTAGAAGGGGGTAGCGCGTTCGGTCACGACAGGGCCTCCTCGGGGGCTCTGGTCACCCATTGGGCGAATCGCTCACCTGGCTGGCGCTGATCGAGATAGCTGCGTACGACGCGTTCGACGTAGTCAGCAAGGTCCTTGGAGGTCACCTTCAGGCCACGCAGTTTGCGTCCGAAGCCGGCGTCGAGCCCGAGCCCGCCGCCGAGGTGGACCTGGAAGCCCTCGACCTGCTGGCCGTCGCCGTCGAGCACGATCTGGCCCTTCAGCCCGATGTCGGCGACCTGGATGCGGGCGCAGGAGTTGGGGCAACCGTTGATGTTGACGGTGATGGGGACATCGAGATCGGGAATCCGCTGCTCGAGCTCGTCGATCAAGGTCTGGGCGCGGGCCTTGGTCTCGACGATCGCGAGCTTGCAGTACTCGATGCCGGTGCAGGCCATCGTGTTGCGCCGCCATCCAGAAGGCCGGGCCTGCAGGCCGAGGTCGGCCAGCGCCGCCACCAGGGATTCCACCTGGGCTTCCTCGACGTCGAGGACGAGCAGCTTCTGGTGTGGGGTGGTGCGGATCCGGTCGGAGCCGTGCGCCGCCACCACGTCGGCGACCTTGCCGAGCAGCGTTCCGGACACCCGACCGGCCACCGGTGCGACGCCGACGAAGTAACGCCCGTCCTTCTGTTCGTGGACGCCCACGTGGTCGCCGGGCACGGCCGGCGCCTCGGGGGCGGGGCCATCGATGAGCTTCCGCTTGAGGTATTCGTTCTCCAGCACCTCGCGGAACTGCGCCGGACCCCAGTCGGCCACCAGGAACTTGATCCGCGCCCGGTGCCGCAGCCGGCGGTAGCCGTAGTCGCGGAAGACGCTGGTGACGCCCCACCAGACCTCGTGGACCTCCTCGAGTGGCACCCACGCACCGAGCCGCTGGGCGAGCATCGGGTTGGTGGACAGGCCACCGCCGACCCAGAGGTCGAAGCCCGGACCATGGTCGGGGTGTACGACGCCGACGAACGCGATGTCGTTGACCTCGGGCGCCACGTCGTGGTGGGGGTGCCCGGTGAGGGCGGTTTTGTACTTCCGGGGCAGGTTGGAGAACTCCTTGCTCCCGATGTAGCGCGTGGCGATCTCGTGGATGGCGGGCGTCGGGTCGATGATCTCGTCGGCGGCGATACCCGCGACCGGGCTGGCGATGATCACCCGTGGGCAGTCGCCGCAGGCCTCCTGGGTCTGCAGGCCCACCGCCTCCAGGCGCTCCCAGATCGCTGGCACGTCCTCGATCCGGATCCAGTGCAGCTGGATGTTCTGCCGGTCGGTGACGTCCGCGCTGTCGCGGGCGTACGTCGTGGAGATCTCCGCGATCGTCCGGAGTTGGGCAACCGTCAGCTGGCCACCGTCGATGCGGACCCGGAGCATGAAGTACTCGTCATCAAGCTCTTCAGGCTCCAGGGTGGCGGTGCGGCCGCCGTCGATGCCGGGCCGGCGCTGGGTGTAGAGGCCCCACCAGCGGAACCTGCCGCGCAGGTCGGCCGGGTCGATGGAGTCGAAGCCACGGTGGGCGTAGATGTTCTCTATCCGGGCCCGGACGTTCAGGGCGTCGTCGTCCTTCTTGACCTGTTCGTTCTTGTTGAGGGGTTCGCGGTAGCCGAGCGCCCACTGCCCCTCGCCGCGCTTACGACGGGGAACGGCGCGGGTGCGAGCCGGAGTGGCGGCAGAGGACTGGGACCCTTGGGTGGCCATATGGTGTGCGATTCCTCGGTCGAAGGGCACGGTCGCGGATGGACGACCGCGGCGTCAGGTCGAGAAGTGAGGATGCCGGCGCAACCGGGCGCCCGCTCCTGCGCGCAGGAACGGGCCCTGCTGGCAGACAAAAGGGGGCGCCTCAGCGCGCCTGGAGACAGAGCATGCTGCGCATGCGTCCGAAATCGAGATGACGCCGGCCCACGAGCAGGGGGGTCACCGGCGCAGTCATGGTGATCAGGGTGCGTGACCGACGTCTCCAAAGGCAACTCCCTTGCCCGAGATGCGAGACGACCGTCTCGAATTCCGACAAGCATCGTAGGAATTGGATGGCGGCGGCGCGGGTGGTCGCATCGCTAGACTTCATGCCGAAGAAGAGGGGGTGTCCCGTGACCCACCCGGCGTTCGCTGTGGACCTTTGGCCAGATTTCTGGACCGAAGGTGATCTCGCCGTCCTTCCTGACGATGGGCACCGGTACGAGATCATCGACGGGAGCCTGGTCGTGACCCCACCACCCCATGGACGCCATCAGAACATCGCGACCAATCTGATGGTGCTGCTGCACACCGCGGCGCCGCCGGGGTGGCGGATCCTCCAAGCGGTCGGCGTGCGGCTACCGGGGGCTAACTTCATCCCCGATCTCGTGGCCCTCCGGCCTGGTGCGGTGCTCGACGTCTGGCATGAGGCCAGCGATGTGGGGTTGGTCGTGGAGGTGGCGTCGGGGTCGACGCAGGATTTCGATCGCGGGAGCAAGGCGATCAAGTACGCCAAGGCGGGGATTCCGGCGTACTGGCGGGTAGCTCTTGATGGCTCGGTCACGGTCGAGGCGTTGGTCGCTCCTGGTCAGTACGGCATCGTGGCAGAGGTGAAGCCGGGTCAGGCGTGGGAGGCCGCAGTCCCGTTCCCGGTGGTCCTCGACCCCGACGCCCTGATCGTCTGACCCGCTCTTCACGCCCGCTTCGCCGCGCCTCGTTCGAGGCCCCGCTCGCAGGGACCTCGATCAGGCGTTCGTCGTGGCCCGCCGCGGGTGGCGTACCTCGGGGGGCGCGGGTCGCATCTGACGGCACCACGACCGTCCATGTCCTCGCCGATGAGGGGGAGTACGCCGTCCTTACTGTGGTGAAGCCGGGAGACCGATGGTGGGCGTCGTTGCCCTTCGGCGTGACGGTCGACCCGGGCGCGCTCACCGCCGGCTGATCCGGCGCGCGGCAGGCTTCGACTTTCCCGACGCGAGCGAGCGGTCCTCGACCCCGATCAAGATCAACACGCAGAAACGGTCCACGATTCGCGCGAATCGTGGACCGTTTCTGCGTGTCGATCTTGAGCTCCGAAAGCGGCACTCCGTTGTGAGGCCGCTGCCCGGCTCAGGGCGTCGGCCAGCCCGGGATGGGGAACGCGCTGGTGAACTCCCGGATCTCGGCGGCGATCCGGTCGAGGCTGTCACCGTCGTCCTTCTTGCCCGCCTCGACCGCCTCGTCCATCCAGGCCGCGATCCGGGGCATGTGCTCGGGGGCCATGCCGCGGGTGGTGACGGCCGGCGTGCCGATCCGGATGCCGGACGGGGACCAGGGCTTGCGCGGGTCGAACGGCACGGTGTTGAAGTTGAGCTCGATGCCGGCCCGGTCCAGGGCCTTCGCCGCCGGCTTACCAGCGACGTCCTTGTTGGTCAGGTCGATGAGGATCAGGTGGTTGTCGGTGCCACCAGAGACGAGGTCGAAGCCCCGCTCGGCGAGCGCCTCGGCCAGCGCCTTCGCGTTGGCGACGATCTGGCTGGCGTACAGCCGGAACTCCTCGGTCGCCGCCTCCTTGAGCGCCACCGCGATCGCCGCGGTGGTGTGGTTGTGCGGACCGCCCTGCAGGCCGGGGAAGACGGCCTTGTCGATCGCCTTCGCGTGCTCCTCGGTGGTCATCAGCATCGCGCCGCGCGGGCCACGCAGGGTCTTGTGTGTCGTGGTCGAGATGACCTCGGCGTGCCCAACTGGGGTCGGGTGCACCCCACCGGCGACAAGGCCGGCGATGTGGGCGATGTCGGCGACGAGCAGCGCGCCCACCTCACGGGCGATCGCCGAGAACGCCGGGAAGTCGATCAGTCGCGGGATCGCGGTGCCACCGCAGAAGATCAGCTTGGGGCGTTCCTTCTGGGCGATGTCGCGCACCTGGTCCATGTCGATCCGGCCGGTCTCGTGGCCGACGCCGTAGTGGACCGGCCGGAACCACGTGCCGGTCGCCGACACGGGAGAGCCGTGGGTGAGGTGGCCGCCGTGCGCGAGCTCCAGGGACAGGAAGGTGTCACCCGGCTGCATGAACGCGAGGTAGATCGCGAGGTTGGCCGGGGATCCGGAGTACGGCTGGACGTTGGCGTGGTCGACACCGAACAACGACTTGGCCCGGGAGATGGCCAGCTCCTCGACCTCGTCGATGAACTGCTGGCCCTCGTAGTAGCGCTTGTGGGCGTACCCCTCGGAGTACTTGTTGGTGAGGAGCGTGCCGGTCGCGTCGAGAACGGCCCGGGACACGTAGTTTTCGCTCGGAATCAGCCGGATCTTCTCGAACTGCCGGCGACCCTCTGCGTCGATGAGCTCGGCGAGTTGCGGGTCGGACTCGGCCAGCCGGGCGGTGAGATCCAGCGGGGTCGTGCGGTCTGTCATCGTCTCCTCCTGGGTCATGTGGGGCGGCTGTGCTGACCCAGGCACCCAGGCGCGCGGTGCCCCTGCTCGGTCGTACGGACTGCGTGCGTACGCCGCTCCCCGGTGGTTACTTCCACCTTGCTCGCGCCAGTCGCGGCAGCCACGAGCCTAGTGCACCGGCTCGAAGGCCCGGTCGACGATGGCCGCCGTCTCGATGCCGCGGGGGAGCGTGCCGTAGGTCGTGCCCCAGTCCCGGCCGAGGCGGGTCGCGCAGAATGCGTCCGCCACCGCGGGCGGACCGAAGCGTACGAGCAGTGCGCCCTGCAGGATCAGCGCCAGGCGTTCGGCCAACCGGCGGGCCGCGACCTCTGGCTGCTCCAGGTCGGCCAGCGAGGTGAGGACGTCCTCAACGGCCCGGTCGAGGCGCGGGTCGGCGCCCCGCACCGGGGCCACTTCACCGAGCCAGGCGTCGACGGCGGCGGGTTCGCGTTGCAGTGCCCGGAGGACGTCGAGCGCCTGGATGGTGCCTGCCCCCTCCCAGATGGAGTTGAGCGGCGACTCCCGGAAGAGCAGGGACATGCCGGAGTCCTCGACGTAGCCGTTGCCGCCGAGGCACTCCAGGGCTTCGGCGGCGAACCCGGGCGCCCGCTTGCAGACGAGGTACTTCGCCGCCGGCAGGGCGATCCGGAGCAGGGCCTGCTCGCGGGCACTCGACGCGGCGTCGACACCGTGGGCGAGCCGCAGCGCGAGGAGCGTGGCCGCCTCCTGTTCGACGGCGAGGTCGGCGAGCACGTTCGTCATCGCCGGCTTGTCGACCAACGGTCCGCCGAACGCCTGCCGGTGCCGGGCGTGCCAGATCGCCTCGGTGAGTGCCCGCCGCATGAGCGCGGCCGAGCCGATGACGCAGTCGAGCCGGGTCGCCGCCACCATCGCGATGATCGTCGCCACGCCACGCCCCTCCTCGCCCAGGCGCCGCGCCCAGGTCGACGCGAACTCCACCTCAGCCGACGCGTTGGAGCGGTTGCCGAGCTTGTCCTTGAGCCGGACCAGCCGGAAGACGTTGCGGCTGCCGTCCGGCAGGACGCGGGGGACAGCGAAGCAGGTGAGCCCGTCGGGTGCCTGCGCGAGCACGAGGAACAGATCGCTCGTCGGCGCGGAACAGAACCACTTGTGCCCGGTGAGGACGTAGTCGCCGTGCGACCCGACCGGATCCGCCCGCGTGGTGTTGGCGCGTACGTCCGAACCGCCCTGCTTCTCGGTCATGGCCATCCCGGCGAGCGCGCCGCGCTTCTCGCCGGCCGGGCGGAGACCGGGGTCGTACGCCGTCGAGGCGAGCTTGGGTACCCACTCGTCCGCGAGACCGGGGTCGGTGCGCAGCGCGGGAACGGCGGCGTACGTCATCGAGACGGGGCAGCCGTGGCCGGCCTCGGCCTGGCTCCAGAGATAGAAGCCGGCCGCCCGGGTGAGATGCGCGGAGGGTTCGTCCGACGTCCATGGGGTGGCGTGGAGCCCCCACCCGACAGCGCGTCCGAGGAGTTCGTGCCAGGCCGGATGGAACTCCACCTCGTCGACGCGCCGGCCGTACCTGTCGTGGCTGACGAGCCGCGGCGGATGCCGGTGGGCGTCGAACGCCCAGGCCCGCGCCCGCGCGGACCCGGCGAGCGCGCCGATCTCCGCGAGCCGAGACCCGGCCGCACCGTCAAGGGCGGGTTGCGCCCAACGGTGCAGCGCCTCGCCGAGCGCGGCGTCAGCCGACAGCGCGTCGTACGGCTCCAGCGGTGGCGGCTGGTTGGTCACGGCATGCGTCTCGCCCTGCTCGTGCCGGACGGGTGGGCGTTGGGGCGAGGTAGCGGGCTGTCCAGCGTCCATGAGGCCACCGTAGGCCCCCTTGACCGAGGGTTGAGAGGGCTGCGAGGGATTCCCTCGACGGACTGCTCGCAGGCTCCCTTGATGTCTCGTCGAGCGAATCCCTCGCAGCCCTCGCCGTCGTCAGCGAGCGCCGTGGTCAGTGAGCGCGGTGGTCGGTGTGGGGTCAGCTGGCGAAGAGGAGGAACAGGCCGCCGACCGTGTAGCCGACCATCACCAGGAGCAGCGGAACCTGGCCGGCGAGCTGTTGATCCCTGGGCAGGAGGCGTAGCGCGCCGTCGTGGGCCGCCGTCACACCGGCCAGGTGACCGCCGAGCACCCCACCAAGCTGGAACGCGGCGACGATGGCCGCGGTGGTGAGGGATTCGTCCGGTGTCGCGCCGGCGAGACCGAGGGGGTTCCAGCCGAGGCCGAACGGATCGGAGGCGAGGATCAACGCTCGCTGCCCTTCGACGACCAGCAGCGAGTAGTAGTGCGCAAGCAGGTACCCCGCGACCACGGGCACGAGCGAGTGGGCGAGCCCGCCCGAGAGCCCCGACCGGGAGGTGGTGCTCAGGTAGCTCGCCGCGACGACGCCGCACATGAGGAGGAGCCCGGCGGTCGCCGTGACCGGCACCGGCAGCGGGAGGGCCTGCGTGAGGCGCGCCCAGGCCGGCGTCGCGCCCAGACTGTCGTACGCCGTGGAGCCCAGGCAGACGGCGATCACCGCGACGAGGCCCGGGCGTACCGCCAGAGCGGCGAGGCCGTCGAACGGATTGCGTACGACAAGCCGACCGTCGTCGCGCCGACCAAGCGGCGCCAGATGCCCGAGCAGGGTGGAGTAGACCTCGAAGCCGTCAGCCCGCTCGAACCACCGGTCCCCGTAGACGAGCGCCCCGACCAGTTGGCAGGCGGCGTACGTGACGAAGAAGAGTGCGATGACCCGGGGCGACGTACGCCCGGGAGCGACGAGCTCCAGCCAGACGAAGGCGAGGAGCCCCGCGGCCGCCGGCCAGTGGCCGAGCCGTTCCGGATAGGGCCGAAGACCCGACGCCGCCGGTAGTCCGGGCAGGCTGGCGAGGAGACGGTGCACGAGCCGGAGTGGGTTCGCGGTCCGCCACACCGGGCCCACCAGTATCGAGGCGACCGGGATGCCGACCCAGAAGAGCACGTACGCGACGTACGGCGCGAGGTTGCGGTCATCGTCGGGTCCGGCCACCGCGACCAGGCCGGTGAACACCGCCAGTGCCAGGGCGCAGGCCCGCACCGCCTGGGGGATTAGGGCGCTGGCGCCGAGAACCTGGAGTACGCCGGGCAGCGGCCGACCGGCGGCGGAGCCCCGGAAGCGCGGCGTCCGCCACAGCACGCCCAGGCCGAGGAACGACACGAGCAAGGCGAGCGCGGCACCCTGGAGGACCAGGTCGAGCGGCAGCGGTAGGTCCGTACGCTCGCCGATGCCGTGGGCGAGGACTGTCTCCCACCTCACCGGACGACCAGTTGGAGCAGCAGCGTCTCAGGGTGCGCCTCCACGTCGAAGCGCCCGGCCCGGTCGACGGTGAACGCGAACACCGCGGGCTGACCGGGGCGCGCCTGGCCCTCCAGGTCGTACCCGTGGACGTGGATGTCCGTGGGCTCCGAGCTGTGGACGGTGAGCCGCACCTGTTGGCCACGGGGTAGCTCCACCCGGCGTGGTGGGGGACTGACCCGCCCCTGGTCGACGGAGACGGTGATGGTCGTGGTGGTTGTGGAGGTCGTGATGGCAGGACCCGCTGACGGACCCTCGCCGGTCGCTGGCGCGGGGGCCGCGCAACCGGCCAGCAGGGCGACCACACTGAGCGCGAGGGCGAGCCGGAATCGGTGAACCACAAGGCGGACGGCAGGCACGCTCACGTCGACTCCGTCGCGCCCGGCAGGGGTTCGGAACCACTCAACTGCCGGCGCATGCCGACGAACCCGCCGGCCGCGAGCCCCGCGCCCCCGCCAAGGGTGCTGGCCAGGAGCAGCCGGTCAGTGCTGGCTGGCCAGGCGAACGGAAGCTCGGAGTAGCCGAAGCTGCCGAAGTCCGGGAGCGCGGCGACGACGAGGGCGGCTCCCACCACGGCGGCCACGAAGGCGGTGTGGGTGGAACGGCGGGCGGCGGCGACCACGGTCGCGGCCCCGAGCGGCCAGCACACCAGTCCCACCCCGCTGGCACCGAGGAAGAGTGAGACGAACGGCTGCCCGGTGACAGCCAACGCCGAGCCCGCGACGTGTGCGACGTGCGCGCCGGTCACCGCGACCACGCCGGCGGCCAGGCCCGCGCGCCACCACGGGACCCGGCCGAGCAGGCTTCCGGTGATCGCGAGGCCGGCGATGAGGAGCCACCACGGCAGCGGCGAGGGTCCTGGCCGCCACTCGATCTGGCCGACCACCGCGGAGGTCCCTTCCGTCGTACGGACCGGAATCCGCCAGCGACCCTCGGCGGCGCGGCCGTCTGCCAGCGGTGGTGGCTGGGTGCGCGGGTCGGTGAGACGCACGGTGTCGCCCGCACGGACCACCCGCGATGGGTCACCCGCCCGATCCGGGAGCACCGTGACATCGGCCGTTCCAGCGTTGCGGAGTTGGAGTTGCGTGCCGTTGTTGACCATGCGGGCGCTGAGTCCGGTCACCGGCGGGGTGATCCCGGTGACCTCGACCCGGTGGTCGCGCGGCGTCAGACCTCCGGCGTGGGCGAAGGCGGGTGACGCCGGCGCGAGCACCATCACGACGATCGCCGCCACCAGACCGACCCGCCGCGACCGGCGTGCCCTCACGTCCGTACGACCGGACGCTGTCCGGCGACCACTCCAGGGACGCAGAGAACGGCGAGCAGCAACCCGTGGAGAGCGGCGACGATCGGTACGCCCGTCCACAGCTCCACGATGGATGGCAGCCGTCCGACGGAGACGGAGGCGAAGCCAAGGTAAACGGTCCAGGTGACGAACGGCGCCAGCATCGCGAACCCGATGAACGTCGTACGCCGCTCCGCCGCGGGCCGGAGCCAGAGCAGCAGCAGGTCGACGAGCACCCCCGCGACCACGATCGCCGCGAGCGTCGCGAGATTGCTGAACGCCGTGAGCGCGCCGGAAACAATGGCGCAGACGGCATACAGCAGGGTGGCGAAGCCGGGTGGCACCTGCCAGCGGCGGGCGAGCAGCAGGATCGGTGCGAGCAGGAGCAGGTTGGCGGCGACGATGCTGATGGCCAGCTGGGCGCCGCCGGCGTCGCCTTCCTGGTTGGAGAAGGCCGTCACGATGTGGATCCCGCCCCACTGCAGGGGATTGCCGTACGACATGAAGAGCAGGATGAGCGAGGCGGCGAAGGCGAGCCCGAGCAGCCCCGGCAGGAGCCGGCGGAACGACGGCGCCGTCCCCGTGGTGGGGTTCGACCACGCCGACCGCAGCGGCGCGGTGAGGATCACGATCATCGAGGTGATCAGTACGAGGTGGCTCGGGCTGAAGAGGATCGTGATGTTCTGCTCGATGCCGAGCAGCGTGTGCCAGATGAAGTCGGCGACACCGCCGGCCGCGAACACCGGCAGGGCGATGACCGCGAGCCCGTATCCCAGGGGGATCGCGGCGAGCCCCCGGCGACCTGCCGCCAGGTTGCGCCAGACGAGCCACAGGATCCAAATCGCGGTGGCGGTGAAGCCAGAGTAGAACACGCCGTGCCACGGGGTGAAGAACGACTCGAGTTCCGGGACGTTGCTGTGCGCCCACGCGTCGAGGAAGAGCCCGACACCGAACCACACACCGAGCAGGCTCGTCACCAGATCGGCGCGGTACGTCGGCGCTGAGCGCGGCTCTCCCGAATCCACGAGCCATGCGCGGATGCCAACACCGGGCCGGTTCGCCACGATCGCCATGCGTGTTCCCTCCCTCGACAGTGGTGCTGTGGAAGGGATCTTCGCCCGATCTGGACGCGGGCGGAAGCGAGCCAGCACGCAGGGGTCTACGTGCTAGCCGTACCTCGGGTCACGCGTTGAGGTAGCGCAGGACGGCGAGGACCCGGCGGTGGTCGTTCGGACCTGCCGACAGGCGCAGCTTGGTGAAGATGTTGGTGCAGTGTTTCTCGACCGTGCGTTCGGCGATGTGCAGGCGCTCGGCGATGGCGCGGTTGGTGCGGCCCTCCGCCATCAGGCCCAGAATCGTGCGCTCCCGGTCGGTCAGGGTGGTCATCGGATCGTCCTGCTGGCGGTGCCGGCCGACCAGTTGGTCAACGACGACGGGATCGAACGCCGATCCGCGTGAGCCCACCTGCCGGATCGCCGCCGTGAACTCCTCGAGGTCTGACACCCGGTCCTTGAGGAGGTAGCCGACGCCCTCGGCTCCGGTGTCGAGCAGCTCCACCGCGTAGCTCACCCGGACGTACTGCGAGAGCACGAGAACGCCGGTGTCAGGGTGGCGTTGACGCAGCAGGCGAGCGGCCCGGAGGCCCTCGTCAGTGCGGGTCGGTGGGAGCCGGATGTCGACGATCGCGACGTCGGGACGATGGCGGCCGACGGCACCGAGCAGCTCACTGGCGTCCTCGACGCTGGCCACCACGTCGAAGCCGGCCTCCTGCAGCAGGCGGACCAGACCCTCGCGTAGCAGCGTGGAATCCTCCGCGATCACGACCCGCACGGCAACACCGCCTTCACTGTCGTTCCCTGGCCGGGCGAACTGCTGATCGCCAGCGTGCCGGCAGTGGCCTCCACCCGGTGGACCAGCCCGGCGAGACCGGTGCCCTGTGTGGGATCCGCGCCGCCACATCCGTCGTCGCCGACCTCGACCTCCAGGTCTCCTCCACGCTGGGCGACCCGGATCCAGCCCCGCGCGGCGTTGGCGTGCTTGGTGAGGTTGGTCAGTGCCTCCGCCACGATGTAGTAGGCCGAGGACTCGATCTCTGGTGGCAAGGTGTCGGGCAGGTCCAGCCTGACGTCGAGGGGTACGGCCGCGACTGACGTGAGCTCCTGGACGGCTCCCCGCAGCCCGCGTTCGGTGAGGACGGGCGGGTGGATCCCCTGACACAGCGCGCGGAGGTCGTCGAGCGCGTGCAGCACCGCCTCCTTCGCCTCACCCACCAGCGGACGGGCCCGGTCCTGGTCTGTCGCGAGCGTCGTCTCCGCCAGGCCGAGGGTCATGGCGGCGGAGAGCAGCCGTTGTTGTACGCCGTCGTGCAGGTCCCGCTCGAGCCGGCGGCGTTCGGCTTCCCCGGCCTGCACGAGCCGGGCCCGAGACTCCGCGAGTTGCCGAAGTCGCGCCCGCAGCGCCGCGGTGAGGCGTTCGTTCTCCAGCGCCAGCGCGGCGGCCGCGCAGGCGGCGTCCACGAGTTCGGGTTCGTCCAGCAGCGCCGGATCGTGAATCAGAACGGCGACCCGTGCCCCGGCCCGGTCGACCCGGGTCACGACCCGTTCGGCTCCGGGCGGGGGTAAGGCGAGGGGTTCGCCCTGGCTGTCCGCGTAGTGCTCATGCTCGGGTAGCCAGTACCCGACCCGGAGGGTTGGATCGTGCAGCGTCGTGGCGAGCGCTGCCTGCAGGTCGGCGGTGGGCACGGTGGTCGACAGGCCCACCACGAGGTCGGCGACACCCGCCTGGTCGATCCGTCGCCGCACCAGGCTGGCGAGGTAGGCAAGGGGTGTGGCCGCGAGCGCCGCGAGGGTCGCGACGTAGACGGGCGTGGGGTTGAGGCCGAGGTCCTCGACCGGTTTGAGCGAGACGAACAACACGGTGACCAGAGCCGCGGCCGCGTAGACCGGCGTTGTCGCCCGCCGCTGGGTCACGCTGCTTCGCCGCCAGCGCATGACGACGACGCTGAGCACCGCGGCACCGATCACCACCGCCACGACAGCCTGGGTGCGGCGAATGCCGTCGATCAGGAACGCAAGAGCTGTCGGCGGCGCGAAGTCGCCCGCCATCTCCAGCGCGATGCTGACCGAGACCAGGGTCGTTTCCAGGTAGGCGAGGGTCACCAGCAGGCGCGGCAGGAGCCCACCGAGGCGCCCCGTGGGAAACGCGAGGGCAAGGTGGGCAAGGCCTCCGACCCAGAGCGAGGAGAATCCGATGACGATCCACTGCAGCGGTGGCTCGAAGTTGCCCGCCAACTGCTGAGGAATCCAGGCCAGGCCGATGCCCACCATGAGCAGGCCGATCCGGTTGCGTTTGGAGCGGCTCAACGCGACGAGTCCGGCGCCAACGAACGACGCACCCACGACGACGCCGAGCAGCGCGACCAGGCGAGGCTGGTCGTCGTGTGAGGCGATCGCCAGGATGCCGGCCATGATGGACGCGGCGACGAGGGCGAGGGCGCGCCGCCTACCGGTCATGCGTACCCCCCTCGGCCGGTCCCCGATGGTGACCGGGGTGGCGCCAGAGTACGTGCGGCGTTGGCGTCGTGGGCCGCTGTGGCGTCGGGCACCACGTGGCATCATCCGGTTACGGTAGGCCGCATGGCAGTTCGGACGCCGAGTGCGCGCCTGGTCAACCGGACCGGTCGATGGTCTGGTGGACCCGCTCCTTGGCGACTCCTCAAGGGCACGGTGGCCGCCTGCATGCGTTACCGCGTCACCGGACTCGCGGCCGAAGGCGCGTTCTTCGCCGTACTTTCACTGCCACCACTGGTGTTCGGGCTCGCCGGATCGCTGGGATACGTCGTCGGCGTGTTCGGCGCGCAGACGGTCGGAAGCGTGAAGTCCGAGCTCCTCGAGGTCGCCCGGCGCGCCCTCACCGAGCAGAGCGTCCAGAGCGTCATCGTCCCGACGTTGGACGCAGTGCTCGACCGTGGACGCGCGGACGTCATCTCGATCGGGTTCGTGCTCGCCCTGTGGTCCGGATCGCGGGCACTGAACGTCTTCATCGACACGATCACGATCATGTACGGCCTCGGCGGCCGGCGTGGGATCGTCAAGACCAGGGTGCTGTCGTTCTCGCTCTACGTCGTGGCGCTCGCCGTGGGCGTGGTGGTCATCCCGCTCGTCCTCGCCGGACCGGCGCTGGTTGATGCCCTCCTCCCGCGTGGGTTGAGTTTCCTGCACGTGCTCTACTGGCCGACGGTCATCGTCTTGTCGACCGGGTTTCTCACCACGCTCTATCACCTCGCCGTGCCCGAGCGCACGCCCTGGCGGCACGACCTGGCGGGTGCGGTGATGGCGATGCTCCTGTGGCTCGGCGGTAGCTACCTCCTGCGGTGGACGCTTTCCCACGCGATCGGGAGCACCTCGATCTACGGGCCGCTCGCCGCGCCGATCGTCGTCCTGCTCTGGCTCTACGTCATCGTGATCTCCCTACTGATCGGGGCGGCGTTCAACGCGACGTTCCACACGTTCCTGGAGGAACGTGCCGGGGTGAAGAGACGCGACACCGAGGCCGAAGCCCCGATGCCGCGTCTCCCCGAGGCCGATCAGCTGAAGGCGAAGTAACGCAGCCAGACGTACGGCCAGGCAAGGATGACGGTCACGACGGTCACCACCGCGCCGTACTTCGTGAACTTCCAGAAGCTGATCGGCTCCCCGTTGCGGGCGGCGATCCCGATGATGACGACGTTCGCGCTCGCCGCCACGGCGGTCGCGTTGCCGCCCAGGTCCGCGCCGAGCGCGAAGGCCCACCACAACGCCGTGCCTTGCTCAGGGTCAGGTGCGGCCTCCACCAGTCCCTCCACGATCGGCACCATGGTGGCGACGTAGGGGATGTTGTCGACGAACGCGCCGAGGATCGCCGAGCCGAACAGCAGGGCGGCCGCGGCGACGACGTACTCGTCTCCAACGGCGTTGATAGCGGCCCTCCCGAGCGCCTCGATCACGCCGACGTTGACCAGGCCTCCGACGAGAATGAACAGGCCCATGAAGAAGACCAGGGTCTGCCACTCCACCTCCTCCAGAAACTCCGCCGGCGAGGCACCGGAGACGAGGATCATCGCGCCGGCGCCGAGAAGAGCCACGATCGACGGCTCGAGATGCAGGACGGAATGCAGGCTGAACGCGAGGACCACTCCGGCGAGGACGACCAGGCATCGGATGAGGACCACCGGGTTGGTGATCGCCTCCTTCTCGTCCAGGTCCATGATCTCGACCGGATGCTCGGGCCGCAGCCGCAACGTGGACCGGAAGAGAAACCGGCACATCAGAATGAAGACCGCCATGAGCACGACGACGATGGGTGCCAGGTTGAACAGGAAGTCGTTGAAGGACAGGTTCGCTCGGGTACCGATGATGATGTTCGGCGGGTCCCCGATGAGCGTGGCGGTTCCACCGATGTTGGAGGCCAGGGCTTCGGCGATGAGATACGGCGCGACCGGCAGCCCCAGCCGGCGACACACGAGCACGGTGACGGGAGCGACCAACAGCACCGTCGTCACGTTGTCGAGCACCGGCGAGAGTGCCGCCGTGATGAGGACCAGCAGCACCATCAACCGATAGGGGCGGCCCCGTGCCCGCTTGGCCGCCCAGATCGCGAGGAACTGGAACAGCCCCGTCTGCTTGAGGATGCTGACGATGATCATCATGCCGAGCAGCAGGAAGATGACGTTCCACTCGATGCCGGTCTCCTCGGCGAAGAACGCCGAATGAGCGTTGACGATCCCGGCGAGAGCCATCAGTGCGGCGCCGCCGAGCGCGGCCGCGACTCGATTGATCTTCTCGGTCGCGATGAACACATAGGCGAGGACGAAGATCGAGAGGGCAAGCGCGGTGGTCATGAGCGGACCTCCGTCCTGGAGGGGTGGCGGATGTCTGTGGGAATGGCGGGTTGCTCGTCGCCGTGTTCGCCGAACCATCGAGCGAGCCGTCCGGCTCGACCGACCGCCCGCAGTCGACGCTCCGCCGCTCGTCGGGCTCCGGCTTCGGTGACGACGAGCAGGTGGTCGCCGGCGGCTACGGCTGTGTGCTGGTTGGGTACGAACGTTCGTCCGTCTCGCACGACGAGGCTCAGGGCCGCACCGGTTGGCAGTCGTAGCTCCTCCAGGTAGATGCCAATGAGGCGGGAGCCAGCCGGAACGCTTACCTGGAGGAGCTCGGCGTGCGCCTCGCCGAGCGGTGCGGACTCCACCGACAGCTCGCGGGGCTCTGCTGGTTCGGCGACGCCGAGCTGCCGGGCGAGGAAGGGCAGCGTCGGTCCCTGGATCAGGGTGAGGACGACGACGAGGACGAACACGATGTCGAAGACCGCTGTCGCGGTGGGAAACCCAACGCTCAACGGGATTGTGGCCACGACGATCGGTACGGCACCACGTAAGCCCGCCCAGGACATGAAGATCTGTTCGCGCCAGGGCACGCGGAACCACACCGTGCAAAGGAAAACGGTCAGGGGGCGGGCGAGGAGGAGCAGCGCGCCACCGACGACCAGGGCGGGTGCGACCGCGTCAGGCAGGCGGCCCGGGCTGGCGAGAAGTCCGAGCAGGACGAACAATCCGATCTGGGCCAGCCAGGCGGTGCCTTCGGCGAAGCCGAGAGTCGCGCGCTGGTGGGGGAGCCGGGCGTTACCGAGCCACAGCCCCGCGACGTAGGCGGCCAGGAGCCCGCTGGCCCCGACCAGGCCCGCCGACGCGTACCCGAGCAGGGCAAGGGCCATCGTGGCGATCGGGTAGAGGCCCGCTGCCGGAAGGGCGCTGCGGGACAGGACCCATTCGCCGAGCCGGCCCACGACCAGTCCGACCAGGACGCCGACCAGCAGCTGGTAGCCGACCTGTGCGAGAGCCGCCCAGGGGTTGGCGTTCGTCCATGCGTCGGACACCACCAGGGCGACGAGGATGACGACCGGCGGATCGTTGAACCCGGACTCGGCCTCGAGCGTCGCGCCGAGTCGGGCCCGGATCCGCAGCCGGCGAAGGACGGAGAAGACCGCAGCCGCGTCGGTCGAACCAACCGCGGCACCGAGCAGGATGGACGTACGCCAGTCGAACCCGAGAGCCGCATGGGCGGCGAACGCGGTGACCGCGACGCTCACCGCCACTCCGAGGGTCGCGAGCAGCATCGACATGCCGACGACGGGGCGGATCACCTTCCAGCGGGTGGTGAGGCCACCCTCGGCGAGGATGAGAGCGAGGGCGACGAGCCCGAGGTTCTGGGTGAGCTGGGCGTCCTCGAACTCCAGGCCGAGCCCGGCTTCGCCGATCGCGAGGCCGATGGCGAGATAGACCAGTAGGGTGGGCAAGCCCGCCTTGACAGACAGGCGGACCGCCGCGGTGGCCGCGAGCAGGACGAGCATGGCGCCGCAGAGGACGAGGTTGAGTTCGTTGGCTGTCATGGCGTACACCCCCCAGCCGGGTGGGACAGCGGTTCTGGTGTACGCGGAATGGTTGTGGCGGAAGAGTCGGTCACGGCGAATGCGGCGAGGCTCGGGCGGGCGCTGACACCACGCTCGAACGGCGGACCTGAAGAGGGCCGAAGAGTAGACGCCACCACGCCGTGGACCGCGGGAGCGCGGTTCACGGTAGGACCTCCGGGTGGTTCGCACGCGGGAACGTGCGGAGACCTCAGACGGACAGGTCAGGGACCGAGAAGGCGTGGTGGTGCGCGGCTCGCGTAGACCCGTAGGTCGTTGGTGAGGACCGGCACCATCGCGTCGCGCTCGGCCTGGCTGACGCCGGCCGGAGCGGTGGTGCTGAGCAGGTCCTGCGGAGTGGAGTCGAGCCCGTGGATCGCCGAACCGATGGTGGATCCGGCGGTGAGCTTGGGGGTGTGCTTGCTCCCGGCCGGCCACTGGGGGTGGGCCATCTGAGTGGAACCCGGGTCAGCGGACACGCACGGGCCGGCGCCCGCCTGGAGGGCCGGAAGCGGGTGTTGCTGGCGGGTGTGCGCCTCGACTCCGGCAAGGTGCACACCGAGCAGCAACAGGAGGGTGAGAAAGCAGGCAGAGAGAATCCGAGGAACGCCGAACGGGCGTGATGAGGTGCGCGTGATGATGCGGCACCTCCTCAGATCGTTTTGCCGATCCTTTACCTTACCGGGCGCAGCGGGTCAGCACCTGCTTCTCTCCGGCGTTGATCTCGAACGGCAGCACGTTCTGGGCCGGCGGGAGTGGGCAGATGAACGCGTCAGAGAAGGCGCAGGGCGGCAGGACCGTCCGGTTGAAGTCCAGCGTCACCGGCCCGGCCGCCGGCGGGAGCGGCAGGAAGAGGAAGCGGGCCGGACCGTACGTCGAACGCCCGCTCGTGGCGTCCCTGAACGTGATGTGTGCCTGGCCTTCCTTACCGGTGTGGATCGCCACCAGCTCGGCGTCCGCGCCGGCCACGGAGAACGCGAAGGTCCCGACGATCGGATAGTCGGCCTCGCGCTCGGAGTTGCTGTGGTTGATGTGGATGGTCCCGTCGGGGTCCGCCGGGCGGAACTCTCCCGCCACCATCCAGGCCGGGTCTGGTGCGAAGGCGTCGATGCCACCGAATGCCGCGACCGCCGCGGCGTTCGGGTCGAACGTTCGGACCGCGATGTCCTCGCCCCGCTTGATGATCGCGAGCTCGACGTCGCCGACGGCGAGTCGCTGCCCGGCGTGCAGGAGCCCGTCGTTCACGGGTTCGCCGTCCACGGTGAGGCCTTGTGCGCCTGTCACGCGTACGTCCGAGCCCTCCTCCGACCAGGTGCCCGGCAGCCCGTCGATCCGGGTCGCAGCCGACAGCCAGTGGGTTCCCGTGAGAGTGAGGCTTCCGCCCGGCGCCGCGACGGTTACATCACGCTGCGCGTGCCACCGTTGCCACTCGGCCGCGAAGCCGGTGCTGTCGTCGGTGACCGCCTGGGTGGTGGGGGTTCCGGTCATAGTCATGCCTCCGTGGTCTGGGGAGGGACTTCTTCGAGGTCGGCTGGCAACCGTGGAATGGCCGCCAGCAGTGCGCGCGTGTAGTCGTCGGTCGGGGTGGCCAGCACGGTCGAGGTCGGGCCGGTCTCGACGACCCGGCCGTCTCGCATGACCGTGACCTGCTGGCAGAGCTGGCTCACGATAGCCAGGTCGTGGGAGACAAGGACGAGCGTGAGCCCGAGGCGTTCGACGAGTTCCTGGAGGAGTTCCACGATCTGCCGGCGTACGGACACGTCCAACGCACTGACGGGTTCGTCGGCGAGCAGCACCCGAGGTGCCGGCGCCAGCGCGCGGGCGATCGCGATCCGCTGGCGCTGCCCGCCGGAGAACTCATGTGGGTATCGCTGGCCGTCGTCAGGGTGCAACCCGACGGCGGTCAGTAGTTCGGCGACCCGGTCGGCGCGATCACTACGGCTGTCGCCGATCCGGAGCGAGCGCAGGGGTTCGGCGATGATGGACGCGACCGGCATCCGGGGGTTGAGGGACGAACGCGGATCCTGGAAGACGACCTGCACCTGCTGCCGGAAATCCCGCTCCGGGACCCGGTCGAGCGGCGTACCAGCGAACCGCACCTCACCAGCACTCGGACGGTCGACACCCAGAAGGAGCCGGAGCAAGGTCGTCTTGCCCGCGCCGGACTCGCCGACGATGCCAAGGCTCGCTCCCGCGTGGACGGTGACGCTCACGTCGTCGAGCGCGGGCCGGGGCCGCCGCGGGTAGCGACGCGTCAGGTGCTCTCCCACCAGTAGGGGCTCGGTCATGCGTCACCGCGCTCTGTGCCGGCGGCGCCGGGCGTCACCACGGCGGGCGGGCTCGCGAGCCGGGTGACCTCGCGGGCGCTGGCCACGAGTTCGCGCCCGTAGCTGGACTTCGGGCGGCGCAGCACATCGTCGGTCGGGCCCGACTCGACGACCTCGCCAGAACGCATCACCAGCAGTGTCCGCGCGAGGCCGGCGACCACGGGGAGGTCATGGCTGATGAACAGCAGGGCCACGCCGGTCTCCTCGATCAGCTCGTCCAGCAACGCGAGAATCTGCTTCTGCACGGTGACGTCGAGGGCCGTCGTCGGCTCATCGGCGATCAGGACCCGCGGCCGGCAGGCGAGCGCCATCGCCACCGCCACCCGCTGCCGCTGGCCGCCGGAAATCTGGTGGGGCAGGGCGCGCACGATGCGTTCGGGGTCGGGTAGGTGGACCCGCCGGCACCACTCGAGCGCCTGGGCCTGCGCGTCAGCCCGGTTGAGTCCGTGGTGCAGCCGGAGCGGGCCGGCGATCTGCCGGCCGACCGGCATCAGCGGATCGAGCGCGGTCAGCGGCTCCTGGAACACCATGCTCACCGTGCTGCCACGCACCCGCCGCCACGCGCGGTCTGGCGCTTCGAGGTAGTCCCGACCGTCGATGACGATCCGGCCGGTGGCTCGCATGCCGTCGGGCAGCAGGCCAAGGAGCGCCTGCGCGGTCAGGGACTTGCCAGAGCCGGACTCCCCGATCAGCCCGACCCGGTCGTGCGCGGCGAGTTCGAGGGTGACGTCCCGGACGAGCGAGCGACCGCCCAGAGCGATGGAGAGGTTCGTGGCCGCGAGTACCGTCATCGGTCGGCTCCCTGGCGAGAACGCTCGCGGAGCTGCGGGTCGAGGAGTTCGCGCAGCCCGTCGCCCAGCAGGTTGACGCCGATCACGGTCGCCGCGACCGCGAGGCCGGGGAGTACGACGTTCCAGGGCGCCACGCTCACTGTCGCCTGCGCTTCCTGCAGCATGCGTCCCCACGACGGTGCCGGCGGCGGCGTGCCCAGCCCGAGGTACGACAGCGACGCCTCGGCGACGACCGCGATGCCGAAGGCCAGGGTCGCCTGAACCACGAGCGTGTGCCAGATGTTCGGAAGCACGTGCCGGACAAGGATCATCACCGGGCGGGTTCCGCAGGTCCGGGCGGCGAGCACGAAGTCCTGCGTGAACACCCGGCTCGCGGAGATCCGGGTCAGCCGCGCCACCTCGGCGGACAGGCCGATGCCGATCGCCGTGACCGCGACCCCCGTCGACGCGCCGTACACCGTGACCAGCAGCATCGCGAGCAGCAGTGTCGGGAACGCGATCACGATGTCGATCAGCCCAGCGATCGCGTCGTCGACCATCCGTCCGGCCGCGGCCGCCACCAGACCCAGGGGCACGCCGATCACGGACGCGACCACGACGGAGGAAAACCCGACCCACACAGCGGTCCACGCGCCCAGCATCAGCTGGGTGAACTGGTCACGTCCCAGCCTGTCGGTGCCGGCCCAGTGGAGTGCCGAGGGCCCGGACAGGCGGGCGCCGGGGGATGCCTGGTCGAGGCCGTACGGCGTCCAGATCAGCGACACGAGGGCCAGCGCGAGGATGGCGCCGACGACCACGACGCCGGCCACGAAGGCGGGCGAGCGCACCCCACGGCGCGTCCGGACACCTGGCGTCGGCCCCGCCTCCACAGCGGTCGACTCGAGTGTGGGCACGCTCATCCCGCACCACCCCGCAGCCGTGGATCGATCAGCCGTTGAACGACGTCCACCACGAGACCCACCACCAGGACAGTGGCGGTCATGAGGAACACCGTGCCCTGGACCACCGGCAGGTCGCGCGCCTTGACACTGGTGAGCAGCAGCGTGCCGAGGCCGGGCAGAGCGAAGACGCTCTCGATGACGACCGTTCCGAGCAGGGAACTCGCCAACAGCACACCGAGAACGTTGACCACCGGCGCGGCGCCGTTGCGGAGACCGTGCCGCCACAGCGCCTGGGTCAGGCTGTAGCCGAGGGATCGCGCGGTCCGGATGTACTCCTGGTTGAGCACGTCCAACGTCGCCGACCGGACGTACCTCACCAGGACGGAGGTCTGCGCGACGGTCAGCGTGATCACGGGCAGGACCAGCGACCGTGCCGCGAGCGTGGGCTCCAGCCAGGCATCGCGCGGAAAGCCGCCGGGTGGGAGCAGGCGCCAGTCCACGGCCACCAACCAGACCAGGATGATCCCCACCCAGAAGACCGGCAGCGCGATGCCCAGCTGCGCGAGGGCGGAAACGACGATCCCGGCGACCCCGCGCCGGCGTACGGCGGCGAGGATCCCGATCGGGACGGCGACCAGCAACGACAGGACGAACGCGCTCAGGGCCAGCGGAAGCGTCACCGGGAGCCGGCCCACGATCTGGTCGAGGACCGGCAGCCTGGTGAAGAGGCTCTCGCCCAGCTGGCCGCTCAGCAGTCCGCCGAACCATCCGGTGAACTGCTCCAGCAGCGGCCGGTCCGTACCCAGCTGGTGCCGGATCGCGTCCAGCTGGTCAGGTGACGCGCCGACCGCGAGCAGCGTCACCGCCGGGTCACCCGGAAGCACCCGGAGCAGGAAGAAGATCGCCGAACCCGCGACGACCAGTGAACCCAGCAGCCAGGTGACCCGCCGGAGGAGGTACCCGAGCACGCCTACCTCCCGCCGGTCACGTGGTCGATAGACCGGCACCTGGCCGGCGACCCGCCGAAGCAGGCGCCGGCCACGTGCGCGGGCGACAGATCAGGACCGCTTGGCGATCGGCGCCACATAGAAGCTGTCTGTCGTGTTGTTCTTCTGGTAGCCGCTGACCGAACTCGAGGCCACCTTGATCGCCGGGTCGAGGAAGAGCCAGTTGCTGGCCGCGTCCTCGGAGATCTTGCGGGCCACCTTCTTCAGCAGCGCGGTCTGCTCAGCCTGCGTGGCCGCGGACTCCGACTGCTTCACCCACTGCTGGACCTGCTTGTTGTCGTACTGCCAGTAGAACTCCGGATCGCCGTACCAAACCAGGTCGCGCTGGTTGACGTGCGTCATGATCGTGGCCGCGAAGTTGTGGTTCTTGTACACCTTGTCGGTCCACGTGGCGTCGTCGATCGGGTTCAGCCTGATGGTGATGCCGGCCTGCGACAGCTGGCTTTTCAGACCCTGCGCGATGATGTTGGTCGCGTCCGAGGGCACGTAGTCGACGGTGAACGAAAGCCCCTTCGGGTATCCCGCCTTCGCCAGCAGCTTCTTCGCGTTCGCCGGGTTGTACGCGTCGATGCTGGTGAGGTCTTCGTACCACGGGTCGGTCGGCGGCACCATCGAGCCGATGACCTGGCCACGGTCAGCCCAGACGGCCGTCAACAGTGCCTTACGGTCGGTCGCCTGGCGGATCGCCCGGCGTACGTCGACATTGGTGAACGGCGCCTTCGCGTCGTTGAAGTTGAACAACTCCTTGGTCGTCGAGGTGCCTTCCACGATGGTGAAGTCGGGGCGGTTCTCGAACTGCGTCAGCATGTCGGGCGACGTCACCTGCGTCACGAGGTCGAGCTGCCCGCTGAGAAGGGCGTTGTTCTCGGCGGTGGCGTCCTTGAAGAACCGGTAGACGACCTGCTTGTTGGCCGGCTTGGTGCCCCAGTACTTCTCGTTGCGGTCCAGGGTGATGGAGTCACCCTGCTTCCAATCGGCAACGGTGTAAGGCCCGGTCCCGATCACGGTGGTGTCGGGCTTGCCGGCGCTCTGCTTCGTCACCGCCGCTCCGGTCGCGGTCAGGTAGAAGAGGAACGACTGGGAACGCTCCGACAAGGTGACCTTGACGGTGCTCGCGTCCGGCGCCTCGATGTCCTTCATGACCTGGAGGTTCTTCTTACGGGCGCTGGTCGACTCCTCGGAGATCACCCGCTCGAGCGTCGCCCGGACGTCGCTCGCCTTGAGAGGCGTGCCGTCAGAGAAGGTGACCCCTGGGCGGAGGTGGAAGGTGTAGACCTTGCCGTCGGGGGAGACGTCCCACGACTTCGCCAGCAGGGGCTCGACCTTGCCGTCATCCGTCAGCACCGTGAGGCCCTCGACGACGTTGCGGAGCAACACCTGGGCGTGGCCGGTGTTGCCACCTTTGACCACATCGAGAGTGGTTGGTTCGTTGAGCGAGCCCACCGTGATGGTCGCGTCCGGGTTGACGGCGCCGGGCTTCGCGCCGGCTTGCGTTCCTGCGTCGGTCGTGCCGGCGTTCGTCGTGCAGGCCGAGAGCGCGAGGGCAGCGACCGCGGCGGCAGCGACGAGGGTGCGGAGGGGGGTGACGGACCGGACGGCCCGCGACCAGCCTGAGGTGGGCATGTACTTGCTCCAAGACACACGTGGTCGGACTCTGAAGTGGCTTTCTCTCGGCCCCCGCCGGTGAACTACCGATATGTAAGTGATGGGGAGTGGCCGGGATATTCCGCGGCGTCTCACCCCACGCGCCGGATCCTCATGGGCACCGCGTGGCCCGGCGAGGCACGGATCGCTGGTCGGATGTTGGCGTCAGCGACAACAGCGACCGCGGGTCCCGGCACCGATCGAAGGAGCGGAGCGGTCGAGCGGCGGCGGGAATCTCACGCAGGCGAGAGTACCTGACGGGCGGGAATTCCTAGTGATTCAGTGGGAGTGCGCTTCATCACGTGCCGGGATCTGTACGGAATCTGTACGGAATCTGCCGAGAACGGGTGACCCTGCCGAGTCAGGGACCTGCTGAGATCGTCCGGATGCGTCGAGGCTGTCCGGGTGCTTCAGGACATGAGACCGGGTGCTTCAGGACATGAGGAAGGCCCCGCCGAAACGGGGCCTGACCTGCGGAAATGCGGGGTGGGCGATACTGGGATTGAACCAGTGACCTCTACCGTGTCAAGGTAGCGCTCTCCCACTGAGCTAATCGCCCGCGTGTTGCGAGGGGTTCGAGGTGGAGACGGGATTTGAACCCGTGTACACGGCTTTGCAGGCCGTTGCCTCGCCTCTCGGCCACTCCACCGACGACAGGCCTGCAAGTGTGAGACCTGGGGGCAAACCCCAGACCCCCCAGGCCCGCTCCGAGCGGACGACGGGATTCGAACCCGCGACCCTCACCTTGGCAAGGTGATGCGCTACCAGCTGCGCTACGTCCGCATGTGCGCCGCGCTGTTTCCTCGACGCGCAGAGAACATTATCCGATCCTTCGCCCGACTCAAACTGGGGGTTCCGGTACGTCGCTCAGATCCGCACACGAGCGGAGCCGAACCCAGTCCCGGCGCATCTCCCGCGCCTGCCTGCCGGCCGCGAAATCGGGCAGTCCGTCGGACCCGATCAGGGCAGGCGCCCAGTGGGCCTTCGCGACGGTACGCCCAGAGAGCGTGACCGTCAGGACGCCGGTCGTGATGGTCTCGGTGGAGCTGCGGTTGTACCAAACGAAGTTGCCGAGCCCGTACGCGACGAAGGCGCTGGTGCCGGTCAGTTGACCCGCTGCCAGCTGGACGTGGGCATGGGTGCCGGCCACGATGTCGGCGCCGGCAGCCGAGAGTGCGCGGGCCAGCGACCGCTGGTCGCCGGTCGGGCAGCCCTCCCGCTCGACACCCCAGTGCAGGTAGACCACTACGACATCGGCTTCCTGGCGCGCCTGACGTACCGCCGCGAGAAGACGCTGCGGGTCGAGCGACGCGGCGACCCCGGCGCTGGACTCGGTGGCCGAGAAGTTCCGCGTGGTCGGGTCCACGACGGCGTCGGCGCCGATCACCGCGATCGTCGTACCCCTGATCGTCACCAGGTGGGGCGCGAAGGCCTCGGCCGCGTTCGCGCCGATCCCCACGACAGCCAGGGGAGCGCGGGCCTTCGCCGCAAGGCTGTCGGCCAACCCGACAGGGCCGTAGTCGACGGCATGGTTGTTCGCCATGGACACCACGTCGACGCCGCCGGCGGCGAGGGCGTCGAGTGCGGACCGCGGGGCGCGGAAGTTGTAGGACTTGTCCTCGGGCCGGCCCCGGGTCGTCACGGAGGTCTCGAGGTTGGCGATGGTGAGGTCCGCCGCGGCCAGCTGCTCCCGCAGCGGCGCGAGCGCGGTCGCCGGCTGGTCGAGCAATCGCCGCAGGTGTCGTTCGAAGTGGATGTCGCCGGCGAAGGCGAGCGTGATCGGGCGCTCCGCGGCCGTCGCTTCGGGAGAGACCGGCTGCCCGGTCTCCCAGGTCTGCCCGGTCTCCGGGGTCTCCCTGGTCTCCCTGGTCTCCTTGGTCGCGCGGGCGGGTGGTGTGCTTGTCACGGTGGTCACCGCCGACGCTGGTGGGGGCGTCGGAGTGGGTACGACATGCGCAGAGAAGTTCTTGCCGCAACCCGCGGACGCGGCTCCGGCGACAAGGACCACGACCAGGAGAATACGAACGTGCAGGTGCCGCATGTAACGAACCGTAGGCGCCGCAATCGGGCTTGTCGGCCTGGTCCGGTAATACAGGAATTTCAGGACCAGTGCGACGAAAACTGGACGACAGAAGGGATGAAGGCGCCATGAGGTTGTGGGTCAACGGCGGCCTCGTAGCCGATCCGTACGCACCGGCACTCGCTCCGCTCGACCATGGAGTCACCGTGGGTGACGGTGTGTTCGAGACGCTGAAGGTGGTCGACGGGCAGCCGTTCGCCTTCACCCGCCACCTGGAGCGACTCGCCAGGTCGGCGCTCGGACTGAATCTCCCCAAGCCCGACCTCGATCAGGTACGCCACGCCGTGGCGGAGGTCCTCGATGGTTGGAACCAGCCGACGGGACGCCTCCGGATCACCGTGACGGGCGGGCCCGCGCCGTTGGGTTCGGAACGCGGCAACCATGGCTTGACGGTCATGGTGGCGGTCGCGGAGCTGGCCGAGCGACCGGCGACGACAGCGCTCACCACGGTGCCGTGGGTGAGAAACGAGCGCGGGGCAATGGCCGGGGTCAAGACGACGTCGTACGCCGAGAACGTCCTGGCCCTGGCGTACGCCCAGGAGCGCGGCTCGTCAGAGGCGCTCTTCGCCAACACCGTGGGAAACGTGTCTGAAGGAACCGGTTCGAATGTCTTCGTGGTGCTCGGCGGGGAGCTCTACACGCCGCCGCTGACGGCCGGCTGCCTGGCCGGCGTGACCCGCGCACTCGTCCTCGAGTGGTTCGGTGGCATCGAGAAGGACATTCCGATGAGCGCGCTCGAGGATGCCGAAGAGATCTTTCTCACCTCGACGACGCGTGACGTACAAGCGGTGCACGCTCTCGACGGGCGCGCTCTGACCGCCCCCGGACCGGTGACGGTACGAGCGATGGAGACGTTCGCACGGCAGGCCGCAGAGCGGACTGATCCCTGAGCGGATGATGGCGTGGCGCGCCGCCGTCCGCGAGGTCTAGAGGCTGGACCCAGGGCTGCGGCGCAGCGTCTCGACGAGGACGTCGAGGTCGACGTGGCTGCTCTCCTGGCCCGGCGCGATGATCGCGTACGTGCTCTGGAGGAACGCCGCGAGACCGTCAGCCGGGGCGTGAAGCACCGCTTCCCCGTCGGGGGAGCGGAGCTCGATGAGGACGATCGCCTGCCCGCTCTCGTCCACCAGCGGCGACACGTGGACGTCACCGTCGCCGGACGGGCGGAAGAGGCCTTCGGACAGAAGGTCGCGGGCGAAGACCCAGCGGACGCCGCGGGGTTCGCCAGTGTGGAACACCGCGTCGACCGCATACGGGTCGGCGGCGTCGTATCTCAGCTCAGCGGTGAGCTTCAGCGCGGCGCCCGTCCCGTCAATCAGACGGAGTGGGAGTGCGTGAGTCACCGAGGCGGGAAGTGCATCCATCGGGGGGCGGGGGCCTTTCCGTGGGTGGTGCGGAACCGGCGGTAGGGCCATAGCGCGAGAGTCTGCTCTACGAAGGCCCCAGTCCCAAAACCCGGTGGGGAAATGCGTCCCGGTCTGGCCGATTCGCCCCAGGAATAATCTCGGTATCTGAGACAAGATCGCGAAGTCTGGGACGTCAGAGGCGGCATGTCGAGAGGCCTTAGGCTCTTTCGAGAGCGGAGACTGAAGACTTGCGACGCGGCCGGCGCCCCAAGACCGTAGCGGAACCGGCGCGGAGGGGACCACTCGGGAGGATATGTGAGCGACGAGGACATTCGCGGTTCCGGCGGCCGGCAGACTGAGGCTGGCGAGGCCGCCGAATCCGTGCGCGGAGCCGTGGTGGACGACCCGGCGACCGAGCACAAGCCTCCCGCCCCCGCCCGTGAGTCGCGCTGGCACCACCGGGTACGCGGTCGAGTCCGCCGTAACCGCACGCTCGACGCCACCTGGCGGGTTGGAACCTTCATCGTGGGCGCGGCCTTCGTCGTGGCCGGCCTGATCATGTTCATCACGCCCGGGCCCGGTTGGGTGACGGTGATCGTCGGGCTCGCGATCCTCGCCACGGAGTTCGCCTGGGCTCGCCGCACGCTTGACTGGGCGAAGCAGAAGGCTCAGCAAGCGAGCGCGAAGGCACTCGACCCGCGGGTGCGCAAGCGGAACATCCTCATCGCGCTGACCGTGGTGATTGTGCTCGCCCTCGCCGGTTGGTGGTGGGTTGCGAGCTTCGGCTGGCCGGAACCACTGGTGAGGACGATCAACTGGGTCCGCTCGTGGCGGTGAACGCGCATGCGCTAGGGTTTCTGTCGCCCGTCCGGGCAGCTGAGTTGGGCGATTAGCTCAGCGGGAGAGCGCTTCGTTCACACCGAAGAGGTCACTGGTTCGATCCCAGTATCGCCCACCCACGTTTCCGCAGGTCAAACGCGAAAAGGGCCCCTTCCCGGTAGCCGAGAAGGGGCCTCGTCGTTGTTTGAGTGACTAAATGAGTGACTTGCCATGCCCGACCAGGCGCGAGATGTTCTCAATCGGCATACCACTGTCTGACAGCAGCGAGACGAAGCTGTGCCGCATCTCGCGCGGTGTCCAGTTCTCAGCCTCTAGCCCTGCCTTCCTCACCACGTTGCGAAAGGCGCGGCGAACGTTACCGGCATCTAAGGCTGTCCCGTTCCGCGTCGCGAACACCCCACCAGACGATCTGGCGCACTCTTCCAGCAACCAGTCGGCAACCCGTTCCCTCCACCCTGGGAACACCAATCCGGCCCGCTACCCGACAACCTCCAAACCGACGACGAGTAAGAGGCGTCGCTGTTGCGTATGACGCACCCATCCGGGCACCGGAAGCCGGGCGGGTCATACGGGCACTCCGTGATCACCCGATGGCAGTCAGCGATGAGGCTGTCCGGTCATGGAACGCTTACCAGGCGGTCTGGATTCCGTTTCGACCCGAACGAGCGAACGAAATGGGTGGACGACGGGATCCCTCGTAGACGCTGGGCATTGCCCCGCTTCCGCGGCAACGTCGGACCATCTTCTGGCGCGTAGGTTGCCGACCCTCCGGTGCTGTCCGATCAACGATCGGGGGTGTGCCCATGGCTGTGTTCCCAGCCCGCGTTCGAGGCGTGTCGTCCCTTTTCCAGCCCAGTCGGCTGGTGACTATCATGGTCCGACGATTCGCCGGCACAGCACACCGGGAGCAAGCGATAGTCGAACTGCTCGAACGTGGCATGTGGCGCGACGACGGCGACGCGTGGGTGATCACCCACCATCCCCACGTCGTGAAACAGGGACTCCTTGCACAGTTGAAGAAACGCGAGCAGGAACGCGAGCGAGAGCGCAACAAGCGGGCAGCCGAGAAGGCCAGCCTCGCCCGGACATCGTTCAGTGGGTCCAGCGTCCCAGCCCGCGCGCACCGCGCAACGTCGCCATCCGCCGGGAGGACGGCACTGTCGTCATCCGACCGTTCTGAGGCTTGCGGAAATGCGCGCCCGAGCAAGGCGTCGTTGACGTTTCTGGGACACATGGGAGTGGACAGATGGCTGACGAACCCCGGGAACTTTCAACCGGGCTGTGCTGACCCGGCACCCCACGTCAAGGCGGTGAGGGCGGCGAGGTGGTAGGCGGTGGGTGGGCGCAGGGTCTTCAACGCCACGGACCGGATCGGCTGGCCGTCATGCCACACGGTTGTCGTGTAGGAGCAGAACTCTTCGGTGATGGAAAGGCCGGCGGTGTGCCCGCCCAGCATCCACACCCACGCCTTGCGCCAGCCGGTCGACACCTCAATCCACCCGTCCGGGTGGTCGGGGCTGGGGGGTGGCGGTTGGACGGTTGGGCTCCCCCACCGCCGCACCGCGCTGGACAACCACTCGTCCACCTGGGTCAGGTTCACTGTGCGTCCTTCTGTTGGGTGCGGTACAGGCCGGCGCGGATCGCGGCGGGCCTTAGCCCGACTGCGTCGCCGATCGCACGGGTCGTCACACCCCTGCCCAGCTGCGCGGCAACACAAGCTCAGATCCGTTCGGAGGCGACCCGGGGCGCCGAGCCGGGCTTGTGGCCCGGGGCCGTCCGACTACTGCTGACAATGTGCACAGTTCTGGGACACAGAGGTGGGACAGATGAGCACTCAGACGAGTTTCTCGTCGCTGGGGTCCGCCTGCCGTTCTTGGCTACGCTGCCCGGGTGGCGAGCGGAGAGCGTGGCGAAACAGGCCAAGGTGGAGAGCGTTTGGCGGGCCCGCTACGTGATTCTGGATGTCTTGGGCCGACTACCGCTGGTTTTGTCTCACGGTGACGCACTACCGCAGAACATGATTCGCCAAGAGCAGGACCAGGTGGTGGCGGTCGACTGGGGCCAACTCGGCTATAACACGGTTGGCGCCGATCTCGCGAGTCTCGCCCTGTACTCGTCTGTCGAGATCGACAACCTTGTGGAGGCCTACGTCGACGGTCTAGCGGGCGCCCGACAGGCGGACCGGGCAATGGTCCGAAAAGCCACGATCCACACAGCGGCGCTGATCGCCGTCTCGCGGGCTTCGAGAGCCGTGGCCACCAAGCAGGACGTCGATGGCTACCTTGGTCGACTTCGCAGAGCCGAGCCCGCCTTGGCCGTGGTGTCAGGATTAGTTAGGGCAGTGTGATCAGCCGAGCCTGGTCACGTCGCGGACGGCGCCCTTGTCGGCGCTGGTCGCCATCGCCGCGTAGGCGCGGAGTGCCTGGGAGACCTTGCGGTCGCGGTCCTTGGGAGCGTAGACGCCGCCCAGAGCCTGGCGGCGGGTTGCGAGGATGTCGTCGTCGACGAGGAGTTCGATACTGCGGTTGGGGATGTCGATGCGGATCAGGTCGCCGTCCTCGACGAGGGCGATTGTGCCTCCGGAGGCGGCCTCTGGGGAGACGTGACCGATGGACAGGCCAGACGTGCCGCCGGAGAAGCGCCCGTCGGTGACGAGAGCGCAGGCCTTGCCGAGACCGCGGCCCTTCAGGAAGGAAGTTGGGTAGAGCATTTCCTGCATACCCGGACCGCCCTTGGGGCCCTCATAACGGATGACGACGACGTCGCCTTCACTGATCTCCTTCCGGAGGATCTTGTCGACGGCCTCCTCCTGCGACTCGCAGACGACGGCTGGACCTTCGAACGTCAAGATGGACACGTCAACGCCAGCTGTCTTCACGACACAGCCGTCGACGGCCAGGTTGCCTTTCAGGACTGCGAGTCCACCGTCCTTGGAGTACGCGTGGGCTTCATCACGGATGCAGCCGTCCACGGCATCGGTGTCGAGGCTGTCCCAACGTTCGGATTGGGAGAAGGCGGTCGCGGAGCGCCGGCAGCCGGGGGCAGCGTGCCACAGCTCGACGGCCTCGGCGGATGGGGACCCGCCGCGCACGTCCCAGGTCTTCAGCCAGGCGGCAAGGGAGGGGGAGTGGACGGTGTGCACGCCTTCGTTGAGCAGGCCGGCGCGGTACAGCTCGCCGAGGATCGCGGGGATGCCGCCAGCTCGATGCACATCCTCCATGTAGTACGTGCCCCTGGGAGCGACGTTAGGCGCGACCTTGGCCAGACACGGAACCCGGCGCGAAACCTCGTTTATGTCCTCCAGTCCGTAGTCCAGCTCGGCTTCCTGAGCGGCCGCCAGCAGGTGCAGGATCGTGTTGGTTGAGCCACCCATGGCGATGTCGAGCGCCATGGCATTGTCGAAGGCATCTCGGGTGGCGATGGTGCGTGGCAGGACCGTCTCGTCGCCGTGCTCGTAGTAACGCTCAGCCAGTGCGACGATCGTTTCTCCCGCCTTCTCGTACAGCGCCTTGCGGGCTGTATGGGTAGCCAGGACCGAGCCGTTGCCCGGAAGGGCGAGCCCGATCGCCTCGGTCAGGCAGTTCATCGAGTTGGCGGTGAACATGCCCGAGCAGCTGCCGCAGGTCGGACAGGCGTTCTCCTCGATACGCAGGATGTCCTCGTCCGAGACGCTCTCGTTGACGGAATCGCTGATCGCGTTGATCAGGTCCAGCTTGCGGACGGTGCCATCCGTCAGTGTGGTCTTGCCTGCCTCCATCGGCCCGCCGGAGACGAAGATCGTCGGAATGTTGATCCGCAGGGCGGCCATCAGCATGCCCGGGGTGATCTTGTCGCAGTTGGAGATGCAGATCAGGGCGTCGGCGCAATGCGCCTCGACCATGTACTCGACGCTGTCCGCGATCAGGTCGCGAGACGGCAAGGAGTACAACATGCCGCCGTGGCCCATCGCGATGCCGTCGTCCACGGCGATCGTGTTGAACTCGCGGGGTACGGCCCCAGCGGACTTGATGGCGGCACTCACGATCCGGCCAACCGGCTGGAGGTGGGTGTGCCCAGGGACGAACTCCGTGAAGGAGTTGGCAACGGCGATGATCGGCTTACCGATGTCCTCACTCGCTACCCCGGAGGCGCGCATCAAGGCGCGGGCTCCCGCCATGTTGCGGCCGTGGGTGACTGTACGGGACCTCAGCTCGGGCATCGTCGTTCGCTCCTTCGGTGGTCGTGCGCTGAGCCTAGCCCGCAGACTTCTCGCGCTCTCTGGACGACCCACGGACGTGGCCCGCGCTCGGGCCCGTTGCGGATACGCCCCTGCAAGGCGGGGTACGTCAGCCCTCCGACGCGGCAGGCATAACCCGAGCGGCCAGGTTCTTCAGTTCATCAGGCAGGCGATGGTGCTGCCGGCCTCCTGATACGCCTCGATGAGGCGTCGCATGCGGATGGGATCGTCGTCTTGGCCGAACGCAGCCACCGCACGCCACGCCCGATGCGACCAGTTTGCGACACGGGTTCTTCACCCATCGGTTCGGCGTACCCAGAATCTGGGCGCGGGCAAGGCGCCCAGTCGAGCAGACTCTGTCCCGCGTAGCTCCTTCAGCGACTCACCCGATCGGCAGCGGAAAGGAGAGACGTGCAGGTGCCTGGGACGGGACGCATCCATCTGCAGTGGCCGAACTGCCTCAATGTCCGTGACCTTGGTGGATTACCCACGAGTGGCGGTCGCCAGATCGCTGGCGGAGCTTTGATTCGGTCTGACAATCTCAACCGGTTGACCGAAGCCGGCGTCAACGCGGTCCGCAAGGCTTCGGTGAGGCGGATCATCGACGTACGAACGCCCCAGGAATGCGAAGCGTATCCATCCCCCTTCGCGAGCGACCCGCTCTATCGAAACCTGCCGCTGTCCAGACCCGGCGACATCTACGACCCGACCCTGAGCATCGACCAGGACTACATCGTGATGCTCGACCGCAACCCCGACCTGCTCGCCGCAGCGGTCGGAGCGATCGCGGATGCACCGGCCGGAGGAGTCGTCGTCCATTGCCACTGGGGAAAGGATCGGGCCGGGAACGTGGTAGCACTCGCGTTGAGCCTCGCCGGAGTAGACGCCGAATCTGTCGCCGCTGACTACGCCGTCCTGGGCGACCGTATGCGCGACCACGTCGCCGAACAGCTTGCCCTCATCGACGACCCCACTGAGCGGAACCAACTGGCGGAGCTCTTCACCGCCCGACCGGAGACCATGCTCGCGGTACTCAAGCATCTCAACGACAGATACGGCGGTGTTGAGCAGTACCTTCGTTACGGAGGTCTGAGCGACAATCAGGTCAACGCGCTGAGAGGCCGGCTCGTCAGCTAGCTGGGATCGAGGAGGCCTCAGGTATGCAGGTGGCGGTGGCAAGCGTGGCGGCGAGGCCGGACCGGGTGAATGAGGACTTCTTCGGCACGGTGCCGACGGCCGCGGTGCTCCTCGATGGCGCTGGCATGTCCGGCATCGAGTCGATCTGCTCGCATGGCGTTGCGTGGTACACCGGCCGGCTTGGAGGAGAACTCCTCGGCCGCTTGTGGCTTGATCCTGATCAGGACCTTCCGACTCTGCTTGCCCAGGCCATCGAGCGCGTAGCCGATGCCCACCGAAACACCTGCGACCTCGCCAACCCGCGCAGTCCGTCTGCGACAGTTGCCATTCTGCGCCTATGCGGCGGCCGCGCTGACTACCTCGTACTCGGCGATTCTGTCCTCATACTTGATCAGGTCCAAGGTAAACCTCTCATCGTCGATGATCGCCGCGAGGAAATGGTCCGCCGGCGTTACCGCCCCGCGTTCGATGCCGCTAAGGAGGGCAGTGCGGAGTACGACCGAGCCCTCAGTGACTACATCGCTGGACTGCGGGCCAACCGCAACCAGCCCGGTGGCTTCTGGCTGGCCAAGGGTGATCCACGGGCAGCGCTCGAAGCCATCACAGGAAGCTGCCGGATCTCAGACCTCGCGGGCGCTGCGTTACTCAGCAACGGAGCCAGCCGGATCGTAGATCGGTTCGGGCTCGCCGACTGGCCTGAGGTTCTGACGCTCCTTCGGGCACACGGACCAGCCGAGATCATCCGTCGCGTTCGCGAAGCCGAGATGGGCGGCCCAAACGGCGCTTCCCTGCCAAGGGCCCTCGACCCGGATGATGCGACGATCGCCCACTGCATGGCCCTGGCAGATGGTCTGCCTGGTACGTGATTTAGTTGGTACGGAGATGAATGGACTCGCCCGGCTTCCGAGGGGGCATTTGGTCGGCACGCCGATCGGGAAGGCCTTCACATGACCCGTTGCCCCGAATGCGGCGCGGCTCTGCCATCACTCTCGTGTGACGAGCTGTTCCAGGTCCTGCTCGCACTCGACCACTCCCGGCAGGAGCCTTGAGGGCCGTTGCACGCCGTCTCGGTCTCCTGCTTCCTGCTCCAGCATCCGGCCCGTCTTCCGGCATCAGGTGCCGACAGGCCCCGGGCCATCCTGCACACCTATTTGCGTGACGGTTTGCCCGCGGTCACCCAGCTGACCAACCGAGCCCGCCGGGCCAACTCGCATCGCAACAATGCCTCTGCACATCGCGGATCTTCCATGACCGCTGAGCCCGTGCCGCCGGCGCCGCCCGGACCACCGCCCAGCAGGTTTGCTGTCACCATCGCGGATGTGGCCCAGGGTGGTGACTTCGGTGCCGACGGCTTTCCTGAACGCGTCACAGCGTGGGCAGCGGCGACCGTCCGCGCCTGGCGTAACCTCTAAAGCTCCTTGCCTATCAATGAGTAGTCGCCACGTTAGCTGAACCCGCGCTCATGCGATTATGCGATTTACGTCGGTCGGCTCGGAATAGGGTTTCGGTTCATTCTTCAGGCCACCGGCTCGCTTACTTGGTGCTATCGAGGTTACGGAAAATTACCTTTTGGAGGACCTTGGAGTGGGCTCTTTCGGGCGGGGTTTTGTCGGTGGTCGCCGATAGTGTTCCGGTCATGGAGATCACGACCGGCTCCCCGCCCACGCACCTGTGCTGGGCTTGATGGGTGCGGTCGATTCCATGCTCGACGACATCTTGGGGTTGCCCACCTGGTCGTGTACGGACACTGATCTCGCCGAAGCGGTGGAGCTGGCGCAAAAGCTGGCCGCGAAGGTTGAAGCGGTTCGGCTCCGATCCATTCACGACGTTGACGCGCATGAGCACAACGCGGCGAGGCGCCGCCTGGGCATCAGAGACGGCGACAAGGAACTTCTGACGCGGGACACTAGGACTCCTAAGCCCTTTGTCATTGGCGAATAGTCGCAGCATCTCCTGGACGAGGCGGGCCCTCGCCGTCTGCGGTCTGAGCGCGATGGATGCTGGGGCCGAAGCATGCCTCGCATCGCCCACATCCGCGTAGGCAAACACGCGAGCTACGTGACCCTCGGTAGCACGCGTGGCTGAATGTGACCGCGACTTTTGGCTGCCGCCGAAACGGTCGAAGAATCTCTCGCATTACAAGGGTTTTTGATCAGCTGCGTTGACCAAGTGTGGCCACACACCGCCTGGTCGGTCGCGCTTTTCCGAACGTTTGCCTACAAGTCTTGCCAAGGTAAAGCAAGATCCTTACATTCATTTTGGTTTGCCTACAACGTAAAGGTGCCCGAGATGAATAGAACGAACGCAGTTCGGGCACGGGGGGTCAGGAAGTCCTTTGGTGAAGTGGTCGCACTCGACGGTGTCGACCTGGATGTCGAAAGCGGCCAGGTGCACGGCTTGGTCGGCCCGAACGGTGCGGGCAAGACGACGCTCCTCGGTCTGCTGTTGGGCCTTGCGGTCGCGGATAGCGGCCGCCTCGAGATCCTCGGTACGCCGGTCGGGCGGGTGCTTGCCGTTCCCGACGGTGTCGCGGGCTTCGTGGACGGGCCCGGGCTCTATCCCTCGCTTACCGCGCGGCAGAACCTCTCCGCCCTGGCCTTACTGCGCGAGCAAAACGCGGTGGGCACTGGCGGCGTCGATGAAGCGCTCGAGCAGGTGGGGCTCACCGATGTCGCTGACGACCGGGTCCGGGGCTTCTCGCTGGGTATGCGGCAGCGGCTCGGGCTGGCCGCGGCGCTGCTCACCAAGCCGCGACTGCTCGTGCTCGACGAGCCGGCCAACGGTCTTGACCCTGCCGGCAAACACCACGTGCACCGCGTCATCACTGAGCTCGCCGCGGACGGGACGGCGGTGGTCCTCTCCAGCCACCACATGGACGAGCTCGCGGTGCTGTGCTCCGAGGTCACCATCCTCGCCACCGGGCGGGTCGTCTTCACCGGCCCGGTGAGAAAGCTCGCCGCCGAGAGCGGCGAGCTCGACTACCGGCTGCTCACGTCGGACCCGGCGGCTGCCCGCGGGGTGGCGTCAGAGACGCCTGGTCTCCGTGTGCTGTCCGATCGCGGCTCAGGTGAACGGCTCGACGCCGACGTGCTCGTCGTCCGCGGTCCGGTGCCGGCCCTCGACGAGTTGGTGGTGCGGCTGGTGCGGGCCGGCGTTGCGGTACGGGAGCTGGGACCTGTGGTGGCGCCGCTGGAGGCCGCGTTCCTGGCATTGACCGGCACCGACACGGTGCCCGGGCAGAACATGGAGGTCCTGACGTGACCGAGCGAAGCGAGGGAGCCGACAAGCACAGCACCTCGGTCATGAGGCCGACGAAGGAGGCCTCATGACCGCGACCGTCGCGCCACCCCAGGTCAGGGCACGGCCGGTGCCAGTGATGCACGGCTACCGGTTCGAGCTGGTCAAGCTGCTCTCCCAGTGGCGGATCCGCGTACTGCTCGGGGCGTGCTGGATCGCGCCCGCGCTCTTCGTCGCCGCGGTGAGCCTGCAGAGCTCACTGCCCGCCGACACGGTTTTCGGCCGCTTGATGCACACGACCGGCTGGGCGGGGTCGCTGGTGGTGCTGGGTTTCTCGGGCACGTGGGCGCTCCCGCTGCTGACGGCGCTGGTCGCCGGCGACGTCTTCGCCATCGAGGACCGGCTGGGCACCTGGCGCCACCTCCTGGTGGCGATGCGTTCGCCGAGCCGGATCTTCGCGGCGAAAGGCCTTGCCAGTCTCACCGTGCTGCTGCTGCTGGTGGTCGGGCTGGCCGCCTCAAGCGTCGCCGGGGGCCTGGCCGTGGTCGGCAACCGCCCGCTCGTCGGCCTGGACGGCCATATCCTCGCCCCGACGGACGCGGCCGCAACGGCTCTGCTCGCGTGGGCGTGCGTACTGGCGCCGACGCTGGCATTCGCCGCCGTCGGGCTGCTCGGCTCGGTCGCGCTGGGGCGCTCGCCGATGGGGCTGCTGATGCCCGCGCTTCTCGCCTTCACGCTGCAGCTGGCGCAGATGCTTCCGCTGCCGGTCGCGGTGCGGCTGGCCCTGCCAAGCCACGCTTTCCTTGCCTGGCGTGGGCTGTTCACTAGTCCGGCGCAGACGGGCCCGCTCCTCATCGGTCTCGCGGTCAGCCTGGCGTGGGCGGTGACCGCCACCGCGCTCGCGTACAGGCTGTTCCTGCGCAGGGACTTCACCGACGTGACGTACGACGGATCGGGCCGCCGTGTCCTGGTGGCGGGAGTGGCCCCGCTGGTTGGCCTGGTCGTCCTCACGGTCGTGGTGGTCGGCGGCACGACGCCGGCCAGGGGGTCGGGGATCGAGCGGGCCAAGCTGCAGGACTCGCTCGCCACGGCGTTCGCCCATCTCTACCGGCTGCAGGCTCGAGAGCTCCGCCGGCCCGACGTCACCGAGGCGCAGCTGAGAGCCAGCGCGTCCTGTGACAAGGGTGGCAGCCGGGTGGTCGACGAGGGGCCCGGCAACGACTGGCGCTGCGTCGTCTCCTGGCACCTGCCCGGAGTGGACGCCGTGGGCACCGCCATCTACCAGCTCGACGTCACCGCGGACGGGCGGTACGTCGCCGACGGGGACGGGCCGAAGGAGGTGAACGGCTACTTCCAGGTGCGCACCCCGACCGGTGACGCACCTAATCCCCTGTGGCAGTTCGACGGGAACGTCGACCTGCTCGTCAGCAGTCGGAAGGGATGACGCATGCACGTCACGCGCCAGCGCCGACGCGCCCCGGGGGCCCGTCTCGGGCTCCTCGGCCGACGCGCCGGCCACCGGATCCGCATCCTCGCGGCCGGCACTGCCGCTCTCGCTCTCGCCGGCGGGGGCATCGCCGCCGCTTCGACCGAGTTTTTCGGCACCGACCAAGTAGGTCAGACCACCGACAAGGGACTGGTCGTGTCCAGCGACCAGTACGTCAACCCGATCGGCGAGCGCCTCGTCATCAACAACGGCAAGATCATGTCGTCCTCGGTCAGCCCGGACGGCACCCACCTCGCGGCCTCGGTCACCGACGGTGGGATGGCGCTCGCCATCGTGGACCTCAGGAACTCGAAGGTGCAGCAGCTCGTCGGCAACAACGCGGCGGCGGATCTGCGTATCAGCGGCAACGACGTGGGCCAGGAAGGCCCCACGTACTCGCCCGACGGTTCGCAGCTGTGGCTGGGCCAGGCCGACGGCTACCGCAGGTTCACCGTGAACCCGGACGGCTCCCTCGCCAACCCGACGTTCGTCCGGATCGCGGCGGACGGGCCCAGGCGCGCGCTGGTGGCTGAGGCGGTGTTCTCGCCCGACGGCTCCACCGTGTACTCCGCCGTCAACGGCCAGAACCGCGTGGTCGCCATCGACGCGGAGACCGGGGCCATCGAGCAGAGCTGGGCCGTGGGCAACGCCCCACGTGACATGGCCCAGGTCGGGACCAAGCTCTATGTCAGCAACGAGGGCGGGCGGAAGGCGAAGCCCGGCGACGCCACGCTCAACTCCTACAACACCCAGGTGCCGGCCGACCCGGTGACCGCTGCCACCACCACCGGCACGGTCAGCGTCATCGACCTGGCGAACCCGGCTGCCGATGCCACGAGCATCGACGTTGGTCTGCACCCGACCGCCATGTACGCCAAGGACGGGGCGCTGTTCGTCACCAACACCGCCAGCAACGACGTGTCGGTCATCGACACGACCAGCGACAAGGTTGTCCAGACCATCGCCACCCAACCGTGGCCAGAGGCCTCGGTGGGCTACGCGCCCGGGGCGGTGACGCTCACCGACGACGGTCACCTGCTGGTGACGCTCGGCCGCGCCAACGCGGTTGCCGTCTACCGGTACACGACCCCGCTGGAGCCGGTCAGCTACCTCGGCCTGCTCCCGACGGACTACTACCCCGCCGAGATCACCACCATCGGCAACGACGTACTGGTCTCCAACACCCGCGGTATCGACGCCCGTCGCCCTAACAACCCCCGCGGGCACGGCACCCACGACACGACGTCGAGCCTGCAGCGGTTCAGGCTGCCGAAGGACAACGCGATCAACGGCTACACGGCCAAGGTCTTCAAGCAGAACGGCTGGATCGCCAACTCGGTCCAGTTCAGCACTGGCAAGGGCGACGTCGCGCCGGTGCCGGTCCCGCAGCGGATCGGTGACCCGTCGACGATCAAGCACGTCTTCCTGATCGTCAAGGAGAACCGGACCTACGACCAGGTCTTCGGCGACGACCCGCGCGGCAACGGCGACCCGTCGCTGGCCCAGTACGGCGAGAACGTGACGCCGAACATGCACGCGCTGGCGCGTCAGTTCGGGCTGTACGACAACGTCTACGACGTCGGTACGAACTCCGCCGAGGGTCACAACTGGCTCATGCAGGCCGACAACCCGGAATACACCGAGTCCACGGCCGGTGAGTACATCCGCAGCTACGACACCGAAGACGACGCTCTCGGCCACCAGCGGACCGGCTTCATCTGGACCGGCGCGCAGGCGGCCGGAAAGACCGTGCGCAACTTCGGCGAGTTCCACCAGTTCCTGACCAAGCCCGCCGGTGCGACCTGGCAGAACCTGTACTGCGACACCAAGAACATGGCGGCGACCGGGCAGGACACCGCCTACCCGATGAAGTCGAGCTCGCCGATCCCGTCGCTCAACGCGGTGTCCGTACCCGGCTTCCCGAAGTACGACGTCAGCGTCCCGGACATCTACAGGTACGAGATCTGGAAGCGTGACTTCGAGAAGAACGGGCCGGCGAACCTCAACATGTTCTGGCTCTCCAGCGACCACACCGGTGGTCCCCCGAACGGGGCCGCTCAGGTCGCGGACAACGACCTCGCGACCGGCAAGATCGTGGACGCGATCTCGCACAGCCCGTACTGGAAGGAATCCGCGATCTTCGTGGTCGAGGACGACTCCCAGAACGGCATCGACCACGTCGACGGCCACCGTGGCCCGATCCAGATCATCAGCCCCTGGGCCAAGCACGGCACCGTCGACAGCCACTACTACACGCAGATCACGATGATCCGGACCATCGAGCAGATCCTCGGGATCCACCCGATGAACCAGAAGGACAGCGCGGCCAGTCCGATGCGTGCGGCGTTCAACGACACGCCTGACTACACACCGTTCAACGCCGTGCCGAACCGCACCCCGCTGACCTTGGGTCTGTCGACCCCGCCGCCCTGTGGCCTGGACACACCGGCGGCACAGAACCCGAAGGCCGCGGCCGCGCCGACTGGAAAGGTGCCGGCGGACAAGAAGGAGATCGCGGCGAAGTGGGAGGCATGGAAAGCGCAGAAGCACCTCGACGGGACCCTCGGCAGGGTCGACGCCGTCAATCCCGTACAGATGAACCATTTCTCGTGGTACGAGGCGCACGAGTGGGAGAAGCCCTACCCGGGTGAAACCAAGATCTACGCGCCGAACCAGGTGCCGGGCGCCTACCTCCCGCCGACGGACTCCGACGGCTGAGCTCCGCACAACCCACCTGACGGCCCGCCGGGATTCCCGGCGGGCCGCCTGCCCACAGTTCCTGTCCTGCCTTCAGTCGCCGGTCAATGGCAGGGGACCGCGCTCGACAGCCAAACCAACCCCATGACGGAACGAGCAAGGGTTAAACAACAAGCTAAGGGTTGTCGTCCGTCGGATCGTGGATCCCCGGTGTTCGGTGCGGGTCCTGCTTACCGGGGCTGGGGTCGTAGGCCGTCGAGGATGAGCTGGGCGATGTGTGCTGAGCGTTTGCGGCTGGTCTCTGCGTTGGCGTGGCGGATCGCGGCGAAGGCCCCGGCGACGAGTGCCATCAGCTCCTCGACGGTGAGGTCGTGGCGCACGGCGCCGGCGGCGTGCGCGCGATCAAGCAAGTCTCCGACATGGCGGGTGAGGTCCGCTGCGACGTCCGGGGCCGCGGTGCGCAAGTCGAACTCGGCGGCCACGAGCGCGCTCTTCACAGCCGCGTTCTCGGCGCCCGTAGCCATCATTCGGGATAGCAGCGTGAAGAGGGCTGCGGGACCGCCGGTGGCGGCGAGAACCTCCGCCTGCGCCACCAGCTGCTTGAACTGATCGACCGCGACGGCGAGATACAGCGCTTCCTTGGTGGGGAAGTGCCGGTGGACGGTGCCGGGGCCAACACCCGCGCGGCGGGCGATCTCGTCGAGCGAGACGCCAAGGCCGTCCTTGGCGAACAGCTGCTGTGCGGTCCGCAGGACCCGCTCGCGATTGCGGCGTGCGTCAGCTCGCAGCCCCCGGTCACTGCCGTGAGCTGCCGGCGGCTGCGCTGGTGCGGGCTTACGCGGTTGGCTGGACATGTCGGTATCAGCATAACCGGGGCGTCGCACCGGATACAGTTGCCATTGTAACCGGGGCGACGCACCGATTACGGGGCCACGTCGCTCATCCTGACCCGATCCACCAGCCACGAGGAGGTCACGCCGATGACCACACGCGTCGCCGCGAACGCTGCCCTGGTGCAGCGGATGCAGGAGTGTTTCAACACCCGACAGTTCGACCAAGCAGACGATCTGTTCACCCCCGACTTCTTCAGCCACCCGCTTGGCACCACTGGGTTCGAGGCCGGCAAGGACGCCTGGCGCAAGGTCGTTGCCCAGTTTCCCGACATGTGCGTCGTCGCCGAGGACATTCTCGTGGACGGCGACAAGGTCGCCGTCCGCTCCTACGTCGAGGGGATGACCCCGGACGGTGACGCGCGGCCCATGCTGATCGAGATCTTCCGCGTCGACGACGGCCGGCTCGCGGAGATGTGGGGGATCAGCGAAGGGCCGCAGAAGAGTGCTCTTGAGCTGGGACAGTAGGGCTGCTCGTTACCGCCGACCTCGATCCACTGACCGCCCCGCGCGAAACCACGAACGCTAAAGGCCGCGCTCGAGGGCGCTCCGCTCGACGCAGAACTCGTTGCCTTCCGGGTCGAGCAAGGTGACCCAGCCCATTCCTTCGGCGGTGCGGTGGTCCTCGTACAGCTTCGCGCCTAGGCCGATTGTGCGCTCGACCTCTTCGTCGCGGGTCCGCTCGGTGGGCATCCAGTCGAAGTGGATGCGGTTCTTCACCGTCTTGCCTTCGGGCACCCGGATGAACAGCATCCCGGGCACCGGTGAAGGAGCCTCGACGAGGACCTCGGAGTCGCCCGGCGCATCCTCGCCAGACACGGGCCATCCGGTGACTGCGCTCCAGAACGTCGCGAGTTGGTAGGGGTCTGCACAGTCGATGGTCACGTGGCGAAGAATCATGACGCGGAGCCTAATGGGCCGCGCCATGGCGCCGGCTCGCGGCAGCGCGACGAAGCTCCGGCGTCAACTCTCCGCCGGGATCTGGTGGATCGACCGCCGTGGTTCGTACCACCGCTCGCCGACTGGTTCACCAGCCATGTTCCAGCTCCACGAGATGGTCGGAGTGATGCGCATGTAAAGGCCCGGCCCGACCATGCCGGTCCGCTCGATCGGTTGGCCGGCTCGGCCGTAGATCCGGATACAGCGTGCTATGAACGGGTCGAAGGACACCAGGTCGTCGATGACGAGCGCGACCTTCTGGCGCCCGGCCCGGACGTTGCGGAACTTCCGGGTGTGGGCGACCGTCGGGCCCGTACCCCCGACCCAGAAGTACGTTCCGTCGTACTCGAAGGCGAGCGGGACCACGTCGGGTTGCCCGCCGCCGGAAAGCGTCGCCACGCGCGCGACCGGTTGGGATCGCAGGTAGGCGACTTCCGCATCGGTGAACGACATGCGGCAGCTCCTCGTGAGGCATCTGGGCGGGGCGCTGAGCGGGCCCGCGCCGGGACCCGCTCGTCCATACCCCGGCACGGACAGCGTTCTCACCATCCATACGAACGCCGCCCGCCCAGATCGACACACGAAGGGCGGGACCGCAGTGCGGATTCCCTGCCGGAGCCCTGACGGTCAGCCGCCCTGGTCAGCGTCGGCGCTGGACTTGGCGGCCAGCGGAGCCGTCTCCGGTGCGCTCGCGTCGACAGGCAGGGGTTGCGCCTGCTGGGTGGTCACCGCGTCCCCCTGACCAGTCATCAACATCCGAAGGTTGTCGGAGGCGACCGGCATGATGTCGACGTACCCCGCGTCGATCGCCCGGTGGAAGGCCGCGCGGGCGCCCGCCACGTCATCCTGCTTGGCGAGCAGGACACCGAGGTTGACCGACGCCATCGGCACGACTTCCTTGTGGCCTGAGTCGACGGCGCGTTGGTATGCCGCCCGCGCGCCCATCAGGTCGCCCTGTTCGTTCAGGAGCATCCCGAGGTTGAGTAACGCGCGCGGCGCGACGTCGGAGTGGCCCGAGTCGATGGCGCGTTGGTATGCCGCCTTCGCACCAGGAACGTCGTCCATCCGCGCCAGGAGTACACCAAGGTTGTTCGCCGCCATTGGTGCCACCTCCCTGTGCCCGGAGTCGATGGCCCGCTGGTACGCGGCCTTGGCGTCGGACACCTCGTCCTGTTGGGCGAGGAGTACGCCGAGGTTGTTCGCGGCTCGCGGCGCGACATCCCGATGGTCGGAGTCGATCGCCTGCTGGTAGGCGGACCGCGCACCGTGGAGGTCGCCGTTCTCCTTCAGCAGCGAGCCGCGGTGAAGTGCCGCCATCGGCACGATGTCGGAGTCGCCGGAGGCGATGGCGCGCTGGTACGCCGCCTCCGCCCCGGCAACGTCGCCCTGCTCGGCGAGGAGCACGCCGAGGTTGAGGGCCGCGGTGGGTACGACCTCAGGCTGGCCGGAGTCGACGGCCCGCTGGTACGCCGCCCGGGCGCGGACCAGGTCGCCGCGTTCTTTCAGGAGCAACCCGAGGTTGAGGGACGCTCGGGGTACGGCGTCGGAGTCACCGGAGTCGACGGCTCGCTGGTAGGCCGCCTGGGCGCGGACCAGGTCGCCGCGTTCCTTCAGCAGCGTGCCGAGGTTCAGTGCGGCGGTGGGTACCACCTCGGGGTGCCCGGAGTCAGCGGCCCGCTGGTAGGCCACCTCCGCGCCAGCGACGTCGCCCTGCTCGCGCAGCAGGGTGCCCAGGTTGAGGGACGCTCGGGGTACGACGTCGGTGTGTCCGGAGTCTGCGGCGCGTTGGTAGGCGGAGCGGGCTCCGGCGATGTCGCCTTGTTCGCGTAGGAGTGAGCCGAGGCTGAGTGCGGCTCGGGGCGCGACGTCGGTGTGTCCGGAGTCTGCGGCGCGTTGGTAGGCGGAGCGGGCTCCGGCGATGTCGCCTTGTTCGCGTAGGAGTGAGCCGAGGCTGAGTGCGGCTCGGGGCGCGACGTCGGTGTGTCCGGAGTCTGCGGCGCGTTGGTAGGCGGAGCGGGCCCCGGGGATGTCGCCCCGCTCGCGGAGCAGTTGCCCCAGGTGCAGGGTCGCCCGTGGTGCCTGCACCGCGTGGTCAGCGGAGACGACCTTACGGAACGCGCTCTCGGCGGCGTCGGGGTTGTCGCTCACGCAGGCACCGAGACCGATCTCGAACGCGTCCTGGGCTGGTACGGCGGCGATCAGCTCCCGCCACATCGCGTCGAGGACCGGTCCGGCCAGCTCGCTTCCGGGGCTCTCCTCGACGGCGACGGCATGGTCGAACACCTCGAACGTTCCGGGCGCGGATCCCGGCCGGAGGAGCGCGACGCCTGAGTCGACCGGCTCCTTCGCCCACGCCATGCCCGCTTCGAAGAGTTCGGTGGTCGGGTCGAGGTCGATCCGTACCCGCCGCAGGTACAGCGGATAAAGACTGCGGAGTTCGGACTCGGTAATAGGACGGTTGAGCCCGGCCCGGCGGGCGTCAACCGCGGCTTGCGCGATCGTGTAGCCCGCGGGCTCGGCCTCCCGACCGGCCTGGAACTTCTCGACCAGCTGCTCGCCGCCGACGAGTGCCTCGGCGAGGCTCGCCAGGATCCGCTCCTGCGGGTAGAGCTGTTCGGCCTCGGCGCGCTCGGAGCGGGTGAGCTCGAAGTCCAGCGGGACCCGCGTGGCCCGCCGCAGCGCCGCCCTCGCGGTCGCCGCGACGTCGCTGCGGCTGCCGGTGATCTGGTCCCAGCGACCTTCGGTCATCGTGGCGACGAGGACCGCCCGGTCGGACGCGAGATCGAGGACGTCGGTCGACAGGAAGGTCAGCTCGGCGGCGGTCGCGTCGTCCAGCCAGACCACCCAGGGCAGGCGTTCACCCGACCGCGGCTCAGAACGCAGCTGCTCCGCGAGCTGTTCGCCGTTCTCGGGAATGACGACGCTCGGATCCCGGCTGCCGAAGGCCGTCCGGACCGCCTCGAGGGCCGTCCGAGACTTGCCCGCCTTGGACGCACCGACCACGACCACGAAAGGGTACGGCGGCCCGCCGGTGGTGAGGAGCGTGGCGAGCCGGCTGTCGGTGGCCGGCCGCTTCACGTAGGGCGTGTGTCCGCGCAGCGTGTAGCGCGTGGGAGTCGGGCCGAGCGCGACGTCGGCGAGTTCGGAGAGCCGGGGGAGGTTGGTACGCGGAGCCTCCTGGCTCGTCCGGCTCGAGTCCGTCCAGGACCGCTGGTCGCGGGGCGCTGCCGACTGGCCGGAGTCAGTCCGCCGCTCCGGTTGGTCGCCCTGGCCGGGGGTTCGTTGTCCCTGCTGCCGGCTCTGCTCCTGCTGGCGCTGCTCGTGCTGCTGGCGTTGCTCAGCCTCACGTTCGGCGCGCTGCCCCTTGGGCTCGAAGAGCCAGCCCAGCCCGGCGACCGCGAACGCGGCCAGCGCGAGGAGGAACAACCCACCAACGAGTCGCCGCGCCGAACCCGCCGTGACAGTCTCGGTCAGTGCCGCCAAGGCGAGCACGAGCAGGCCGAATATCGCCAGCGAGCGCGTCCACCCCCGGCCGCGAGGCGCGGCCGGCTTCGTCGAGTCATCCTGCCCCCCCGCCACAAACCCACCCCCCTGGGTCCCCAGTCGAGGTCAGCTGGAGGACCTCGTTCAGCGTAAGCACATGTATGGCCCGCTTTTCAGAACTTCCATCGACAATCGGAAACCCGCTCCACCTAAAGCGGGCCGGGTACTTCCGGACGAGGCGAATGCCGCGTTTTTCTCTCACAGGCCTGCGATCTGGGGTGATGCCCTGCCAACCAGGAGGTTCCCGGCCGCAGCTTCCCGAAAAGGTGTGGACTCCACCGGCCCCGTCCTGACGCCCGCCGGCCGCCACGCCGGGACCGGTGCGGGCGCCAGATTGGTGAGCGTTCGGCTACCTTGTGTCGGTCGGCGTAGATGTCGTCGTACGGCGGAGGGACGCAGGGCGTGGGGCACACCATCGGGATCGACCTCGGCACCACCTTCTCCGCGGCAGCGCGGGTCAACGAGCTGGGCAAGCCGGAGATCGTCGTCAACCGCGACGGCGAGCGCCTCACCCCTTCGGTGGTGCTCTTCCAGGACGAGCTACCGATCGTGGGGACGATGGCCAAGCGCTCGGCGGCCACCGCACCGCTCGACGTCGTGCAGTTCGTGAAGCGGTCGATGGGCGACCCGACCTGGAAGTTCGAGACGTCCGGCGGCACGTCGTACCGCCCGGAGGAGATCTCCGCGATCATCCTGAAGCGGATCAAGGACGACGTGGAGCTTGCCCTCGGCGACGAGGTCACCGACGCCGTGATCACGGTGCCGGCGTACTTCGACGACGCGCCGCGCCGCGCGACGATGGACGCCGGCCGGATCGCCGGTCTCAACGTGCGGCGGGTGCTCAACGAGCCGACCGCGGCGGCCCTGGCGTACGGCATCGAGACCGAGGTCAGCGGCAACGTCCTCGTCTACGACCTTGGTGGCGGCACCTTCGACGTGACGATCATGCGGGTCGAGGGCGGTGAGTTCGACGTCCTCGCCACGCATGGCGACCGCAACCTCGGTGGGTTCGACTTCGACAACGCGCTGATGCGCCTGCTCGACGAACGCTTCCAGGCGGCGGGCGGGCCGAGCCTCCTCGACAATCCCGAGACCGAGGCCGACCTGCGAGAGAAGGCGGAGATCGCCAAGCGCAGCCTGACGACGGTCGAGCAGACCCGGGTGGTGCTCGCGACCGCGGGCACGACGAAGGTCCTACCGTTGACCAGGGCGGAGTTCGAGGACGTCACGTCGAGTCTGCGGAGCCGCACCCGGGACGTCGCCGAGATGGTGGTGGGTGACGCCGGCCTGGACTGGTCCAAGATCAGCCACATCCTGCTCGCCGGCGGATCGACCCGGATGCCGATGATCCGCACGATGATCGAGCAGGTCGCGGGGCGGGAGGTCGTACGCACCGTCAACCCCGATGAGGTGGTGGCGCTGGGCGCGGCCATCCAGGCGCATCTGGTCGACGTCGAGGCCGGCGAAGGGTCGGGGGAGTCCCACCTGCCGGTGCTGGCGTCCGCGATCACCAGGCCACGGATCCGCGACGTGACCTCGCAGGGCCTGGGCGCCATCGCGGTCCGCCGGGGTGGCGGGTCGGACGACGACGTGGAGAACGTCGTGATCATCCCGGCCAACACCAAGATCCCGGCCAAGCGTTCCCAGGTCTTCGAGACGATCCAGGACAACCAGGCCAAGCTCAAGGTCGAGGTCACCCAGGGCGACGACGATGACCCGGCGTACGTCCGGGCGATCGGCGAGCAGACGTTCGACATTCCCGCGTATCCCGCGGGCGCGCCGTTCGAGGTCGTCTACGCCTACGACATCGACCAGACCGTCTTCATCGAGGTGCACGACAAGACGGCGGGAAAGCCGATCGGAACCTTCGAGGTCCGCAACGTCGCGACCATGGACGAGGCAGCGGTGGTCGACGCGACTGACCGGGTTCGCGTACTCGACATCAGCTGACGCCGGCCATGACCGTCGACTACTACGAACTCCTCGAGGTCGCCCCGAGGGCGGCACCGGAGGAGATCCGCGCGGCGATCACCCGGCAACGGCGGATCTGGGTACGCCGGCAGTCCAGCCCGGATCCGGAGCGGCGTACGCACGCGGAGCAGCGGGTGCGCGACATCGACGCCGCCGAAAGGACGCTGCTCGATCCCGCGGCGCGGCGGGCCTATGACGACCGGCGGGCGCGGGAACGCCGCTCGGGTGCACAGCCCTCGGCGTCGTCGCAGTCGCCGGGCGGGTCGCCGACACGGTCTCCGGCGTCTTCGCGTCCTCCTGCGTCGTCGAGTCCTTCCGGGCCGGCGGCCTCAGGTGGCGGATGGGGCTCAGGACGTTCCGGCTCTTCCGGGTCCGGAACCCCCGATCCTGTGGGCGCTGGTCCCCGCGGTGTGCCCCGGCACGATGACCTGGACGATCACCTCGATCGGGCGGAACGCTATTTCCAGCAGGGCCGCTGGCGCCTGGCCGAGGCGGAGTTCGAATACGTTCTCCAGCGCTCGCCCGATCACCTGGGGGCCACGACCGGGCTGGGCGCCGTCCACGCGGCATCCGGTCGCGTCAAGGAAGGCTTGGCAGTCCTCGAGCAGGCGGTGGCCGACCACCCGGACGACGAGGACGTCAAGCTCGCGTTGGCAACGGCGCTCTACGAGACGGCGATCGCCGGACTCAGTGAGGTCGGTTCCCACCAGAGATCCCGGCCGATCATCCTGTCGCGCCGGCAGCTGCGGCTTGTCAAGGATCACTTGCGCCGGCTGCGGCGGCTCGGGCTGTCAGACGGCCACACCAGGATGTACGTCGAGGAGCTCAAGGACCTGCTCGCCGAGGCACGAAAGGCGGTGTGGGTCCGGAGTGGACACCTGCGCTACTACGCGATTCCGTTCATCGGCGCGGTTGTCATGGCGTTCCTCACCGACTTCCCGGCGTTCCGGGTGATGGGGTACTTCTGGATGGCGGTGATCGCGGGCGTTTATGTCGTACGCCATCGTCAACCCGGCTGGAAGTATCACCGCAGGGAGACCGGCTCGCGCGGGCGGGCGAGAACGCTGTTCAGGAAAGGGCTCTAGCGATGACCGAGACGTCGGCCGACGTTGCCCAGCTGGCCGAGGAGGTGGCGCAACTGCGCGATCTCTTCCAGCGCCGGCTTCTTGAAGACCAGTCCCGCCAGGGGATGTACGACGAGCTGTACCGCCAGCTGAGGTTCGCCCAGCAGGGACTCGCCGAGCAGTTCATCGCGCCGATGGCCCGGGAGATCCTCCTGGTGGTCGACCGGGTCGACGCGCTGGCCGCGCACCTCGCCAGCGGCGACACGGACGTGCTGGAGTCGGTGCGGGCGGAGCTCCTGGAGGTGCTGCATCGGCGGGGGCTGCGCGAGGTGGATGCGACGGGGCTGGACTTCGATCCCCGGGTGCACGAGGCGGTCGCGAGGGTTCCGGTGACCTCACCTGAGGACGTCGGTCGGGTCGTCGAGGTGCGGCGGCCGGGGTACGCGCTGGAGGATCGGCTGCTGCGTCCGGCCCAGGTCGGCGTCGGCTATCTCGCCCAGGAATGAGGACTGGCGCGATCCCGGCCGGGTGACCGGTCAGAGTTCGGTGACGATGAGGTCGAGCTGGACTGGCCGGTCGCCGCGCGACGGATGCGATTCCACCGTGTATTTCAGGTCCTGGAGGACCTCGACGAGTGCGGCCGGTGAGGACGGCCGGGCGCCTGACGTCAGCAGGTCGCGCACCAGCCGGCCCTTGGTCGCCTTGTTGAAATGACTTACGACGCTGCGTTTGAGAACGCCGTTGACCTCGCGTTCGTGAAGGACGCGAACCACCGCGGTACGCCGCGCCACCTCGCCACGGGGCGGCGTCCACATCGTGACGTACGCCGAGGAGCGAAGGTCCAGCACGAGTCCCTTCCTGGCGACCTCCGCCAGTACCTCGGGCATCGCCGTACGCCAGTACGCGCCGAGGGCGCCGACTCCGGGCAGGGTGCTGCCGACGGGGCAGCGGTACGCCGGGATCCGGTCGCCGAGCCGCACCGCACCCCAGAGTCCGGAGAACACGAGGATGGCCCGATCAGCGCGCCGGCGGGCGGGTGTGCTCAGCGAGGCCAGGTCCAGCGCGTCGTACAGCACACCCGTGTAGAGCTTCCGGGCGGGCATCGCGGGCGTGTCCCGCACTCGCGCGTTGCGCGCGATCTCCTCGGCCTGGGTGGGGCCGAGGCCGAGCACCTCGCGGGCCTGGTCGCTGGCCGGCTCCGCGCACAGCGCCACGAGGGATTCGAGAACCCGGGCGCGGGCGGGAGTGAGTGCCGGAAGCGAGAGACCGCTCAGGTCGACCGGCCGGCCAGACTTCGGCGTGGCCTTGCCCTCCGAGGGTGGGAGAAGGATGTGCACAGCGACGAATCCTCACAGGCCGCGACTCCCGGCGACTGTCCGGGGCGGCAGGCCATCACGGTATGAACGGGAACCGCCCGTTTCGTCCATGCGTCGATCTTCACGCCCCGGGAGGTCAGGAGGGGCCGAGAGGGGAGGCGTCGTGCGCGACCACTACGGGCGGCGGCGGTTGGCAGTGGCGGTGAGCCCGGCCAGGCCCGCGCGGGGCCGAGCCCGCACGGTCCGGGACCTCGTCGCTCTGATGCTGGCGGCGCTCATGCTCGCCGCGTGTACGGGAGAGACGGTGCCGGCGCCCCGATCCACCGGCCCGTCCGGCGCTCTCTACGGCCAGGTGATCGCGGCTGACGGCGGCCCCGCGACTGACGCCGAGGTCCGGATGTTCCAGATGACCCGAGACGACAAGGTCCGCACCGGCGTGGCGGTCTTCTCGCTCGGACTCTTCTGCCTGGCGCCCGGATTCTGCCCTACGCCCGTCAACGCCAAGGTCTCCTCGCAGGGGGCGTACAGCTTCCCGACGAGGGTGATGAAGGAGACGCGCGACCTCACTGTGACGGCGACCGAGCCGTCGAGCGACGACGACACAAGCGCCATGAGTACGAGCGTCAGCTTCGTGCGCCGGTCCGCGCCGCAGCGGGCACCCGATCTCGTCCTCTGGCAGCCGCGGGTGGAGGTTGAGACCAGCGGCGAGCGAGCCAGCGTCAGCTGGTCGCGACTGGGCGATGCGCCGCACGGTCCGAGGATCACCTACACGGTCGGCGTCCGGCGCAAGAGCAGTGGCAGCGGCGAGCTTCAACAGCTGGGCGCCCAGTCCACTCGCACCACGTCGTCGTTCGATCTGCGCCCGTACGAAGACGAGCCGACGGAACTCATCGTGGCGGCGGGCACGAAGGCGTCGGTCGATGGTGAGGAGGTCGAGCTCGCCTACCGATCGGCAGGCCACGATCTGCCGCTCGGGACAGCGCCGCCGTCCCGAGAGCGACCGTGCCTGGTCGATGACCCAGACGGTGGGTTACGGCCGGCGAAGGCTCCGTGTCCCCTGACCGACGGCGAGTTCGACAACCACGCGGAGGTGCTCGCTCCGGGTGAGTGTTCGGTCGACACCCGCACCTGCGAGGCCACCTCGCACCGCCGGCTCTGCGTCGACCTTGGTACGCCGCGGCAAGTCAGCCTGATCGTGTTCCGAACGCCGTTCACCTTGGGGTCAGATGAGATACGTGCGGAGGTTTCCCGCGATGGGCGCCACTTCGTCACGGTGGGAGCGGGTCAGAACGACCAGGAGATCGTGCCGATCGAGGTGAAGCCCCAGCGCACGGCACGGATCGTCTGCCTGCGCGGTTCGTTCAGCGGGAACCTGTTTCAGGAGCTTTCGGTCTGGTGACCCGCTTCCCGCCCGCCGGGTCAGCTCACCGCACAGGGGAGCATGGCCGGTCGCTACGATCGGCGGGTCAGCACTGTCATCCGTGCCCAGGTCAAGGGAGCCCCCAGTGTCCGAGATGATCGTCACCGTCGTCCGCACCGGCGAGCGTGCCGAGCGTGGGGTGACGACGGGTACGACAGCCGGGGAGCTGTTCCAGGGCGACCGGGCCGTGATCGCGGCGCGGGTCAACGGCGAGCTGCGTGACCTGGCGTGGGCGTTGTCGGACGCCGACGAGGTGGAGCCGATCGCGATCGACTCCGAGGACGGCCGGGCGATCCTGCGGCACTCGACCGCGCACGTGCTGGCCCAGGCTGTCCAGGAGCTGTTCCCCGAGGCGAAGCTCGGCATCGGCCCGCCGGTGGAGAACGGCTTCTACTACGACTTCGACGTACCCAAGCCGTTCCACCCCGACGATCTCGAACGCCTCGAGACCCGGATGCGGCAGATCATCAAGGAACGCCAGCGGTTCTCCCGCCGGGTCGTCACCGACGACGAGGCTCGGGCGGAGCTGGCCGACGAGCCGTACAAACTGGAGTTGATCGGCCTCAAGAGCCAGGCGACTGGCGCCGCCGAGGGTGCGAGCGTCGAGGTCGGCGGGGGAGAGCTGACGATCTACGACAATCTCCGCGGTGACGAGCTCGCGTGGAAGGACCTCTGCCGCGGGCCGCATCTGCCCACGACCCGGCACATCCCGGCGTTCAAGCTGATGCGGGTCGCCGCGGCGTACTGGCGGGGCAGTGAAAAGAACCCCCAGCTGCAGCGCATCTACGGCACCGCCTGGGAGAGCAAGGACGCCCTGAAGGCGTACCTCGAGATGCTTGCCGAGGCCGAACGCCGCGACCACCGCCGGCTCGGTGTCGAGCTGGACCTCTTCAGCTTCCCCGAGGAGATCGGCTCGGGCCTCGCGGTGTGGCACCCGAAGGGCGGCATCATCCGGCGGGTCATGGAGGAGTACTCCCGCCGCCGGCACGAGGAGGCGGGCTATGAGTTCGTCTACACCCCGCACCTGAGCAAGGAGGGGTTGTTCCAGACCTCGGGCCACCTGGATTGGTACGCCGACGGGATGTACCCCCCGATGGAGCTCGACGAGGGCCATCGCTACTACATGAAGCCGATGAACTGCCCGATGCACGTGATGATCTACCGCTCCCGCGGTCGGTCCTATCGCGAGCTGCCGCTGCGGCTGTTCGAGTTCGGCACGGTCTACCGCTATGAGAAGTCCGGCGTGGTGCACGGCCTGACGAGGGCGCGCGGCTTCACCCAGGACGACGCGCACATCTTCTGTACGCCTGACCAGCTGCAGGACGAGCTGTCGTCGTTGCTGGGGTTCGTTGTCGGGCTGCTGCGTGACTACGGGCTGGAGGACTTCACCGCTGACCTGTCGACCAGGCCGGAGAAGTTCGTCGGCGAGATCGAGGAGTGGAACACCGCCGAGGCCGCGCTCGAGGAGTCGCTGAAGCGGGCCGACATCCCCTACACGATCGCTGAGGGGGAGGGCGCGTTCTACGCCCCGAAGATCGACATCCACGTCAAGGACGCGATCGGGCGCAGGTGGCAGTTGTCGACGCTGCAGGTCGACTTCCAGCTGCCCGGGCGGTTCGACATCGAGTACCAATCCGCCGACGGCACCCGGCAGCGGCCGTACATGATCCACCGGGCGCTGTTCGGGTCCGAGGAGCGGTTCTTCGGCATCCTGCTCGAGCACTACGCCGGTGCGTTCCCTCCCTGGCTCGCGCCGGTGCAGGTGGTCGCGATCCCGATCGCCGAACGCCACGAGGCCTACCTCGAGCAGGTGGCGGCGAAGCTGCGGGAGCGCGGGATCCGGGTCGAGGTCGACCGTTCCGACGACCGGATGCAGAAGAAGATCCGGAACGCCCAGACGCACAAGATCCCGTACATGCTGCTCGCCGGCGACCGGGACATCGAGGAAGGCGCGGTGTCCTTCCGGTACCGCTCCGGCGAACAGAAGAACGGCGTACCCGTCGATGACGCGGTTGCGGAGATCGCGGACGCCGTCGCCCGCCGGATCCAGATCTGACCCGACGGTGGCTCGGATCGCGATCGTCGGGCACACGAACGTCGAGACGACGGTGGCGGCCGATCACCTCGACACCACGGTCTCCGACAGTTTCCACGACCACGCACTCTCGACCTCGGTCTCCGGCGTTGGCGTCAACGTCGCCTTGGCGCTACGCGGGCTCGGTAACGAGGTGCGGTTCGCCACGGTGATCGGTCGCGACGCGCTCGGGTCGATGTGTGTGGCGGACCTCGCGGCGCGCGGCCTGGACCCGTCGTTCGTGGTGCGAGGTACGCCCGCGACCGCGCAGTCGCTCAGCCGGTTCGAGGCCGACGGCTCGCGGCGCAACCTGGTGGATCTCAAGGATGTGCAGCGCACGGCGTACCCCGATGACCTGGTGCCGGCGTTGTTCGACGGCGTGGACCTCGCGGTGATCTGCAACATCGGGTACGGCCGCCCACTGCTCCCGGTCGCGCGGGCGCATGGCATCCCGATCGCCACCGACGTACACGCCGTGAGCGGGCTCTCCGACTCCTACAACCAGGACTGGTTCGCCGCCGCGGACGTGTTGTTCGCCTCCCATGAACGCCTCGATCTCGGGCCCCGGCCGTTCGTCAAGGAGATCTTGACGAGGTACTCACCCTCGGTGGTGGCGCTGGGCATGGGCGCGGACGGTGCGCTGCTGGGCGTACGTGGCGAGGAGGCGGTGCGGGTTCCGGCCGTTCGTACCCGCCCGGTCGTCAACACCCTGGGCGCTGGTGACGCGTTGTTCAGCGCGTACGTCGACGGGTGGGCCAGGGGGCTCGAGCCGCTGCCGGCGTTGCGCCGGGGCAGCGTCTTCGCGTCGTGGAAGATCGGGGAGTCAGGTGGCGCGACCGGCTTCCTCGACCTTGCGAGCCTCGAATCCCTGGCCGCCGCCCACCTGACGGGATGAGCGAACGTCAGTACGTCCAGTCCAAGGGTCGCGACGCGGATCCGTAAGATCGAGCGCGTGGACGAACCCGTACGCCAGAGTGGCGCGGGGAGTCCGGACGCGTTCGAACGCCTCTGGACCCCTCACCGGATGGCCTACATCCTGGGCGAGAACAAACCCAGCGGACCTGGCGACGAGGGCTGTCCCTTCTGCGAGATCCCCCAGCGATCCGATGAGGATGGCCTTGTCGTGACTCGGGGGAAGTATGCGTACGTCGTCCTCAACCTTTACCCCTACAACCCCGGGCACCTGATGGTGTGCCCGTACCGCCACGTCGCCGACTACCCCGATCTCACCGGGGAGGAGACGCTGGAGGTGGGGGAGTTGACCAAGCAGGCGATGACCGCCCTCCGTACCGCCTCCGGTGCGCACGGGTTCAACATCGGCATCAACCAGGGGCCGGTTGCGGGCGCCGGCATCGCCGCGCACCTCCACCAGCACGTGGTTCCGCGGTGGAGCGGTGACACCAACTTCATGCCGGTGATCGGCCGGACGAAGGTCCTGCCGCAGCTTCTCCGCGACACCCGCGAGCTGCTGGCCGGAGCGTGGCCGGCGGACTGAGCCGGTCCTGAAGAGGACGACATCATCAAGATGATCTTGACCGATCGGCGGCCCTGAGCCGAGGGTGGCAGATGGATCTCAACGCCGTCACCGATGGTGGGCGGCGTTCGTCGCCGTCGTTCTCGTGGAGGGCTCCATGCCGGGTACGCGCAGGACCATCTGGCCACTCATCGCCGGAGTCGCGGTGCTCGGCCTGCTCGGGCCGAGCGATCCAGCGGTTGCCAGGACCGCTGACGGACCACCCACCGCGCCCTCCTCCAGCGCTGCGCTGCCGTCGGTCACCCCACAACCCCAACAGCTGCGGCGGAACGGCACGGACCTGGTGGTGAGCAGCAGGGTCCGGGCACTCCTGGCCAGCGAGGTGGACCAGCCCACCCGAGAACTCCTCGTCTTGTCACTGCGCGCGGCGGGTGCCAAGCAGGTGGACGTGCTCGACCTCGACGAGGCATCCCCGTCGGAGCGCCCCCTGACCGTGGTGGTCGGCCCGGCCGATGACCCAAAGGTCACCAAGGCACTGAGAGCCGCGGGTGGGGAGATGCCAGCGGAGTTGCCGGCCGAGGGGTACGCCGTGGCCGGCAGGGCGGCACCGGGCGGTGGCTCGATCGTCCTCGCGGGTGCCGACTCCGACGGCACCTATTACGCCGCGCAGACGTTGCGACAACTCGCCGGTCGGCAGCGGATCGCGGCGGTCTCGGTCGTGGACTACCCGTCCATGCCGTTGCGCGGCGCGATCGAGGGCTTCTACGGCAGTCCGTGGACGCACGCCGAACGCATGGACCAGCTGGCGTTCTACGGCGACGTCAAGCTGAACTCCTACATTTATGCCCCGAAGGACGACCCGTACCACCGGGAGAAGTGGCGCGAGCCCTACCCGGCGGACAAGCTCGCCCAGCTCGGTGAGCTCGTACGCCAGGCGACCGCTCACCACGTACGCTTCACCTTCGCCGTCTCGCCCGGTGTGTCTATCTGCTACAGCGACCCGGCCGACCTCCAGGCGCTCGAAGCCAAGCTGCGATCGATGTACGACCTGGGTGTCCGTAGCTTCTCCGTGCCGCTGGACGACATCAGCTACACCAGGTGGAACTGCGAGAGTGACCGGGCGGCGTACGGCGCACCATCCGCGGCCGCGGCCGCCCAGGCGCAGGTCGACCTCCTCAACGCGGTCCAGCGGGACTTCCTGGACGCGCGGGAGGGGACGAAGCCGCTGCAGATGGTGCCGACGGAGTACGGCGACGTCGCGGAGACGGCGTACAAGAGGACGATCCGCACCCAGTTGGACGCGCGGATCGAGGTGATGTGGACGGGCACTGACGTCGTACCACCGAAGATCACGGTCGAGGACGCCAGCAAGGCCGCCGCGGTCTGGGGCCGGAAGGTCTTCGTCTGGGACAACTACCCGGTCAACGACTATGGCCAGGCCGCCGGGCGGCTGTTGCTCGCGCCGTACGCCGAACGCGAGCCTGGCCTGCACACCCAGCTGTCCGGCATCGTCCTCAATCCGATGAACCAGGCCGCGGCCAGCAAGGTGGCGCTCTTCGGCGGCGCCGACTTCACCTGGAACGACCTGGCGTATGACCCCGCACGGGCGTGGCGAGCGGCCGCGTCCTATCTCGCCAAGGGTGACCCGCGGACTGAACGCGCGCTGCTCGCGTTCTTCGATCTCGAGCACCTGGCACCGACGTTCGGGACCCATCCGTGGCAGCCGCAGGCGCCAGAGCTCGCGCGGCGGCTGGGGGAGTTCCGGGCGGCGTGGGCGGCCGGCGACAAGGAGGCGGCCCTGCGTGAGTTTCGGTCCTACGCCCGGCTGCTGGCAGAGACGCCCGCGCAGATCTGGACTGGCGTCCAGGACGCGGGATTCGTCGCGGACTGTGGTCCCTGGCTGGACGCGCTCACGCTGTGGGGTGATGCGTTGGTCCGCTCCGTTGACGGGCTGCAGGCGCGACTCGACGAGGACGAACGCCGCGCGACCCGGTTGTTCGAGGAGGCCGCGGAGTTGGCTACCCGGGCAGCCGCGATCGAGACCATTCCGGGAGAGACCCGGCCGCACGGGAAGGTACGGGTTGGTGACGGCGTCCTCGACGTCTTTGTCGCCGAGGCGCCGGCGTTGAGGTAAGCCCGCGACGCGTGTGGCGGGGTAGTCGTCGAAAGGTCGCGAACTGTAGAGGGAGCTGGCTCCTTCTACAGTTCGCGACCTCTCGCGCTCAGAGCGCCGACAGGAACGTGAAGATCGTGTCGACGTGGCCGGGCAGTCCCTCGTGCTTGAAGTCGGGGTAGATCCGGAGCTGCTTGTTGCTACTGATCTTGTTGTACGCCGCGAACTGCGTGGACGGTGGGCACACGGTGTCGCCGAGCCCGACGCCCATCAGGATCTCCGCGCGGATCCTGGGGGCGAGGTGCTGGACGTCGACGTAACCGAGCTGGGTGAAGATCTCGGCCTCCCGCTCGTGCAGCGGATCGAACTTCCGGAACCATTCGTAGAGCTCGTGGTAGGCGTCCTTGGCGAGGTCGAGCTCCCACACCCGCTGGTAGTCGGTGAGGAACGGGTAGGTCGGGGCGGCCAGCTTGATCCGGGGTTCGAGGGCCGCGCAGGCGAGTGTGAGCCCGCCGCCCTGGCTTCCGCCGGTGGCGCCGACGCGGTCCTCGTCGACGTCGTCCATCTCCATGACGATCCGGGCAAGCAGCGCCGTGTCGAGGAACACGTGCCGGTAGTAGAGCTTGTGGGGTTCGTCGTCCAGACCACGCACGATGTGGCCGCGAAGGGTCCAACCGGTCACGCCTCCGACGTCCTCGGAGAGGCCACCCTGCCCGCGGCAGTCGAGGGCCGCGACGGTGTACCCCAAGGCGACGTAGTTGAGGAGATCCGACCAGTCCGGCGAGCTACCCGAGTAGCCGTGGAAGTGGACGACGGCGGGGTGCCGGCCGCTGGCGTTCGTGGGGCGGAGGAGCTTGGCGTGGACCCGCGCGCCGCCAGTACCCCGGAACCACAAATGGAAGCATTGGGCGAACGGCGTCTGGAACTTCGCTGGCTCCAGCTCGACCTTGGGATCCAGGGCCGCGATTTCGGCGATTCCGGCGTCCCAGTATTCGTCGAAGTCAGCGGGTCGAGGATTTGTGCCCTGGTAGGTCGCGAGCTTCTCTCGGGGCATGTCGAACGTCAACGGCATGGGGCAATCCCTTCAAGTGTCCAGTCGCGGAAACGATGCGGGTTCAGTCGCCGGTGAGCTTGGTGGCCACGGCCGCGATCTCGGCCGCGTTGCCAGGCGCTGGTTGCCAGGGAAGGATCAGCGGGTCACCGTCGTAACGCGGGATCACATGGACGTGCAGGTGGAAGACCGTCTGCCAGGCCGCCGCACCGGAGCTCTGGATGAGATTGACACCGTCCGCGCCGAGGCGTTCGCGCACCCGCCGGGCCATCTTCTGGGCGAGCGTGGCACAGGCCGCGAGATCGGCGGGGTCGACAGTGAACAGGTCAGGAGCGTGCGTACGCGGCACGACGAGGAGGTGGCCGGGCGTCGCGGGGTTGACGTCCATGAACGCCACTGCCCGGTCCTCCTCGGCCACCGTCGTACTCGGAAGCTCCCCCGCGAGGATCCGGCAGAAGACACAGGCGTCGACAGACATGTCGAGCAGCGTAGTGACCGGTCGCCGTGCGCCCGCGGGAGGTTTCCTCAGCTGGCCAGCCGATCACTGGCTTGCCTCGACCAGGGAGCGGAAGAGGGCGAGCTCGCCAGTCGACGGCGGTCGCGGCCTGGTAAGGGTGAGCTCCTCCAGATCGCTACTGATCCCCGACACACTGATGACCCGCTCGCCTACGCGGATGTCGAGGCTCTGGATCGGGCTCATCCCGCGGAACCTCGCGGCATCGCCAAGCCCGCGGATGGGTGTGCCGACGCGTTCGGCCTCAAAGCGCGTGACGCTGGTTTCAGCGGTCGTGGTCATCACCTCAAGGCTCGCCCGGCGCCCCTTGAAGGAGCAGTACATGTCACCGTCGCCGGTGGTCACCGAGCGCGCTCCCGAGAGTTTCTCCTTGAGAACGGTGCTCGCGACGTCGAGGTCGACCCTGGCGCATTGCCCCTCGATCCGGCGTGGTGTGACGTGGAACGACGTCGGCAGCCGGCGGACGGCAGTGCGGGCGAGCTTGATCGCGGTCCGGACCTGCTCGGCAACGCCGTCTTCGTACAACGGGAGCCGTACGGTGAGCATCGCGGAGCCCTGCCGGACCGTGACCCGGACGCGCGACGGGACGGGAGCCTTGCCGTCAACGGCCGGGTGGTGGTCGACGTCGTACCACGCCTCGTCGCCCAGCTGCGGAAGCGGCGTGGGCGCCGAACCCACGGGCGGGGTGCGGTCGCGGCGGTCCTGAGCGGTTGGGGATGCCGAGCCGAGTGCGGCCTGGCCGAGGTGCGTGGTGACCAGGATGGTCACCCGGGCCGAACCCACGCTGCCGTCGGGGCCGTAGCCGCACCCCACCTCCCAGCCCTTGCCGCGGGGCCGGGCGCTCCGGGTCGTGACGGTGTAGTCGCTCTCGTCCACGGCCTCGGCCACCTCGTCGGGATGCAACAGGCCGCACTCGTCAAACGTCCCCGCCTTGGCGAACCGGGGTGCCGACTGTGCCCCTCCGTCCTTCCCGTCGGTGTTGCCGCAGGCGCTGAGGAGGAGCAGGACTCCCACGGTGGCAACGGCGAGTAGCCGCCGAGCCAGGCGTGGCGCCTGACCAGTCCTCGGAGAACCTGTGCTTCGGGCTCGCATCGAACGACGCTCAGTCGAAGAAGACACGCGCGGCCTCCTTCGTGAGCGCTACCTCTTCGGCGCTTGGTCCGTCACGGGTGCTGCGCGCCCCGTCGATGCCATCCACTTCGATGCTGAGCATCCGGTCGCCGGAAAAGGCGAAGATCTGCCCATAGACCCACACGGCATCCAGACCGGGCTCGCGCAGCTTCATACCAAGGTTGCGGGCGGCCATGCCCGTGATGCGCGTCCTGCTCTCTGACGCGGCGCGTTCAAGAAAGATCCTCACCTGGGCATCATGGGTCGCGGAGTAGACGCACATCACTCCGTAGTCACTCTCGAAGCGACGACTGAGGGCGATGGGCTGGGCGAGAGTAGCGGCGATCGGGGCGTTGTTGAGCTGCGCGCACAGACCGTCGGCAACCGGTCCGGCGACGGCGACGTTTGAAGGAAGCCGACTCACGGCCGTCCGCGCGAGCGTCAGGACGGCCTCGCGGTGGCTCGCCTTGGCGGTCGCCAGTGTGGGGTTGATGACCTTGACGACGAGCTGAGCATCGCCGCGCCGGACCATCACCTCGGTCGTGGCCGTGCCCGCTTGAAGGTAGGCCTCGTCGCCGAGGTTCGGCACCGGCTCAGGGTCGCCGTGGAGGACATTGCGGCTGGTCCGTGGGATCGCAGAGACGGTCACCGAGACCGTGCTGATGTCAAGGCTCATGATGCTGGCCCGACCGGCGTTGTAGTGGCAGATGTCGAGCGGCACGCCGGTGTCGACCTCGACCGTTCGGGCGGTCACTGCCATGGGTTCGGTGTCATGCGGTTGCCGGCTCATCAGTGGCTCGGTCTCGGCCGGCGTCACCAACGCACAGACGTCCACCGCGTCGGAGGAGGTCGGTGACCCCGGCGCACTGGAGGAGGTCGCTGGTGGGGCGACAGGTGGTGGCTCCCCGTCGTCCATTGCCGCGCCCGCGACGCGGAGGATCTCCGAGAACGTACCGGCCATTGCGACGACGGGAATCACCATCGCCGCCACGAAGGCCAGGGCCCCCAGGATCACCAGCGGCACCGCCCATCGGGACCGCGAAGATCGCCGCCGGGGCGCTGACCGCGAAGCCTGTGACGACGGTGCCTGCGACGACGGTGGTGCAAGCGGATCCGACATGAAGGTCCCCGTTCATCTCATTCGCAAGGAGAAGATGAACGGGGACCTTAGCGCCGATCATGGCGGCCTCGTCGAGCTCCGCTCGCCGGCCTGTGGATTGTGGATAACCTCCGCTACGTCTCGTCCGCCTGCTGCTGCGCGACCCGTTGCGCGACGTTCGGCGGCATGGGTTCGTACCTCGCGAACTCCCTGGTGAACCCGCCCGTCCCGTGCGACATGGAGCGCAGGTCGGTGGCGTACCTCGTGATCTCGATCTGGGGCAACTCCGCCTTGACAAGGGTGCGGCCCACGCCGACAGGTTCGGTGCCCAGGACCCGGCCGCGCCGGCTGGACAGGTCACCCATCACCGTGCCGACGTAGTCGTCGTCGACGAGCACTGACACCAGATCGACGGGTTCGAGCAGGCTCACCTGGGACTCCTTGGCGGCCTCCCGCAGGGCGAGGGCGCCAGCGGTCTGGAACGCCAGGTCGGAGGAGTCGACACTGTGTGCCTTGCCGTCGAAGAGCGTGACCCGGATGTCGACCACGGGATAGCCCGCGGAGATACCACGCTCCATCTGGGTACGAAGACCCTTCTCGACGCTCGGGATGAACTGCCGTGGGACCGCGCCGCCAACGACCTTGTCGACGAACTCGAACCCCGAGCCCTCCGGGAGCGGCTCCACGCGGATGTCGCAGACGGCGTACTGCCCGTGGCCGCCACTCTGTTTGACGTGCCGCCCGTGTCCGGTGACCTTGCCGGTGAACGTCTCCCGGAGCGGCACCCGGAGCGGGACCTGGTCGACCTGGACGCCGTAGCGGTTGGCGAGGCGGTCGAGTACGACGTCCGCGTGGGCCTCACCCATGCACCACAGCACCAGTTGGTGGGTCTCGGCGTTGTGCTCGATCCGCAGGGTCGGGTCCTCGGCGGCGAGCCGGGTGAGTCCGAGCGAGAGCTTGTCCTCGTCGACCTTCGCGTGGGCGGTGACGGCGATCGGCAGGAGCGGCTCGGGCATCGACCACGGCCTCATCAGCAGCGGTTGATCCTTGTCGGAAAGGGTGTCGCCGGTCTCGGCGCGGGAGAGCTTGCCGACCGCGCAGATGTCGCCTGCCACACAGTGGTTGAGGGTTCGCTGCGTCTTGCCGAGCGGGGACGAAAGCGGACCGACCTTCTCGTCCTCGTCATGGTCCTCGTGGCCACGGGCCGGGCCGAAGAAGGACGACACGTGACCGGACACGTGCAGCACCGCGTCGGGTCGGAGGGTGCCGGAGAAGACCCGGACCAGGCTGATCCGGCCGACGTAGGGGTCGGAGGAGGTCTTTACAACCTCGGCGAGAAGTGGACCGTTCGGGTCGCAGCTGAGTCGTCGGGTCGTCCGACCGTCGAGCGTCGTCGCCTCCGGCTGGGCATGCTCGAGTGGTGACGGGAACGCACTGGTCATCACCTCGAGGAGCTCACGGATACCGAGGCCGCTGCTGGCGCAGGCGGGGAGGACCGGGAAGAACGACGCGTGCGCGACCGCCTTCTCCAGATCGTCGATCAGCTCCTTGGCGGCGAGGACCTCGCCGCCGAGGTAACGGTCCATGAGGCCCTCGTCCTCGGACTCCTCGATGATGCCCTCGATGAGAGTCCCGCGGGCCTCGGCCGCCTGTTCGGCGTACGCCGCGGTTGGTTCCTTCTCCACCCGCTCACCGGAGGAGTAGTCGAAGAGACGCTCCGACAGCAGGCCGACCAGGCCGGTCACCGCGCCCGCCCCGTCCACCGGGAGGTAGAGCGGGAGGACCTTCTCGCCGAACGCCGCCTGCGCCTGGGTCAGGACACCGGCGTAGTCGGCACGCGGGTGGTCGAGCTTGGTGACGACGACCGCGCGGGGTACCCCCACGGCGGCGCACTCGTGCCAGAGCGCCTCGGTCGCGCCGTCGACGCCTTCGTTCGCGGCGATGACGAACAACGCGCAGTCGGCCGCCCGCAGGCCCGCCCGCAACTCGCCAACGAAGTCGGCATACCCGGGCGTGTCGAGCAAGTTGACCTTGACGCCATCGTGGACGAGGGGCGCCAGCGCCAGCCCGATCGAGCGTTGCTGGCGGTGTTCGACCTCGTCGAAGTCGCTGACCGTCGTACCATCCTCCACCCGGCCGGGCCGAGAGATCGTCCCGGTGCTTTCGAGGAGCGCTTCGACGAGGGTGGTCTTTCCCGAACCGGAAGGGCCGACCAGTGCGATGTTCCGGACGAGATCGGGCCGGTCGGCCGTTGGTGCCGTGACGGCGGCTCCGCCGGAGTTGCTGTGTCTGTCCGCCATGGGCGTGCCTCCTTGCGCGCGCGAGCGAAATCGCCGGACGCGCCCGGACGGATGGCCGCCGACACGGTGGTCAGGCCCGTGGGCGCGGGCGTCGCGCGCCGCACCGCGTGGCGGCCCACACACCCTTACCCAGGAGGCCCGCCCCATCGCCGGGCGGCGCCCTGGCTTGTGGCTTTCCACCATTCACCCGGGCCCGCCCACCGCACAACCCCCACGCGCTGAGTAGCATCGGCGCGTCTTCGAAGAAGGGGCGTGCACCGGGGGTCGGGCTCGAACGGCGAGCGGATCCCAGCGCCCGGCAGGCCAGCGGAGAAGGTGGCGGCGAACACCACATGTTGCGACGGTTCCACCAATTCTGGATACGACTACTGACCCCTGTCGCGAGGTTCTTCCTGCGTGTCGGTATTGGCCCCGACATCGTCACGCTGGTCGGCACCCTGGGCGTGTGCGCCGGAGCGCTCGCGTTCTACCCCCGTGGTGAGCTCTTCTGGGGCACTGTGGTCATCACCGCGTTCGTGTTCTCTGACATGGTCGACGGGCTGATGGCCCGGATGTCCAACCGCTCGTCGAAGTGGGGCGCGTTCCTCGACTCCACGCTCGACCGGGTGGGAGACGCCGCCATCTTCGGCGCCCTCGCCCTGTGGTTCGCCTCCGGCGGCGAGAGCTACCTGCTGGCCTGCGTGGCGTTGTACGACCTGGTGATGGGAAGCGTGACGTCGTACGCCAAGGCACGGGCCGAGAGCCTCGGGATGACGGCCAACGTCGGGATCGCGGAGCGCGCCGACCGGCTGGTGGCCGTCCTGGTGGCGACGGGGCTCGCCGGTCTCGGCGTACCCTTCCTCCTTCCGCTCGTCCTGTGGGCGCTGGCCGTGGCGAGCACCGTGACCGTGGTGCAGCGGATGATGGCCGTACGCCGGCAGGCCCTCGCGCTCGAGAGATCCTCGTGACGGCAAAGCGACGCCCGCCAGGCGGGGATGCCCGGGACGACACCGACCGCGAGTCGCTGCCGATCCGGCTGAAAGACGCGGGAGCCGACGCGGCCTACTCCGCGGGCTGGGCCCTCCTACGCCGCCTGCCCGAGCGCCTCGCGCTGGACCTCCTCGGCCGGGTCGCCGACGTCGCGTGGCGGCGCCGGACCCGCGGCGTCCGGCAGCTGGAACGCAACTACGCGCGGGTCCGTCCCGATGCCAGCCAGGATGAGCTCCGTGCATTGTCCCGGGCCGGCATGCGGTCGTACTTCCGCTACTGGTGCGAGGCGTTCCGGCTCCCCGACATGCGTCCGGAGGACGTCGCGGAACGCGTGGTGATCCACGACGAGCAGGTGCTCTGGAAGGCCTACAACCAGGGCTGCGGCGTCGTGGCCGCCCTGCCGCACATGGGCAACTGGGACCTGGCGGGCCTGTGGGCGACCACGCACGGCGTGCCGGTCACCACAGTCGCCGAGCGGGTACGCCCGGAACGCCTGTTCGACCGGTTCGTGGCCTATCGCACGGCCCTCGGCATCGAGGTCCTTCCGGCATCTGGCGGCCCCGATCCCATGAGCATCCTGGCCGAACGCCTCCGTGCCGGGCGCCTGGTGTGTCTGGTCGCCGACCGGGACCTGTCGGCCCGCGGCGTCGAGGTGAGCTTCTTCGGCGAGCCGACCCGGATGCCGGCCGGTGCGGCCGCGCTCGCCCTACGCACCGGGGCGGCGTTCCTTCCGGTGACGTTGTGGTACGACGGACCTCAGATGCATCTCCGCTTCCACGACCCGCTGGAGAAACCGCCCGGCAGCCGGCAGGCGATCCGCGACCTCACGCAGCGACTCGCCGACGCGTTCGCCACCGGGATCGCCCGCCACCCCGAGGATTGGCACATGCTGCAACGGCTCTGGATCGCTGATCTCACCCCCGCCCATCAGGCCGCTCTCGCCCGCCCGCGAGCCGCCGGATGAAGGTCGGGGTCGTCTGCCCCTACTCCCTCGACGTGCCCGGCGGGGTCCAGAACCACGTCCGGGACCTCGCGGAGGTGCTCCTGGAGGCAGGGCACTCGGTCTCCGTCCTGGCACCTGCCGACGACGACACGCCGGTCCCGCCGTACGTCGTCCCGGCCGGACGCGCCGTGCCGGTGCCGTACAACGGTTCGGTGGCCCGGCTGGCGTTCGGCCCGCTGTCGGCCGCGCGGGTCCGGCGGTGGATCAGGGAGGGCGGGTTCGACGTCCTTCACATCCACGAGCCGGCGACGCCGTCCCTGTCGCTGCTCGCGCTCTGGGCCGCGACAGGTCCCATCGTCGCGACGTTCCACACCGCGATGCCGCGCTCGCGGGTGATGACCGCCGCCTCGTCGATCCTGCGGCCGGCCCTGGAAAAGATCAGCGCCCGGATCGCGGTCAGCGAGCCGGCTCGGGCGACGCTCGTTCAGCACCTCGGCGGCGAGCCGGTGGTCATCCCGAACGGCCTGTTCGTCGACCGGTTCGCCCGCGCCCGCGCCCGACCGGAGTGGCAGGGCGAGGGCGGCACCATCTGCTTCCTGGGCCGGTTGGACGAGCCGCGCAAGGGGCTCGCCGTTCTGCTGCGGGCGTTCCCCACGATCTGGCGGGCCCGCCCCGGCGTCCGCCTGCTGGTGGCCGGCTTCGGGGATGTCGACGAGGCGCGCGCCCAGTTGCCGCCCGAGTGCCAGGACGCCGTGACGTTCCTCGGCATGGTGGACGACGAGGGCAAGGCCGACATGTTCGCGAGCTCCGAGATCTACGTCGCGCCGCAGACCGGCGGGGAGTCGTTCGGCATCGTGCTCGTCGAGGCGATGGCGGCCGGTGCTCCGGTGCTCGCCAGCGACCTCGACGCGTTCAGGCTCGTGGCGGACGGCGGCCGGTTGGGTCGGTTGTTCGGCGTGGGAGACAGCGCCGCCCTCGCCGACGGCGCGATCGCGCTGCTGGGCGACGCCGACCAGCGGGCCGAACTCCGCGACGCGGCCCGGCTCGCCGTACGCCGCTACGACTGGAGCAGTGTCGCGAAGGAGATCGTCGCGGTGTACGAGATGGTCGCCGAAGGCCTCACCGGCGTGGGGGAGGCGAAGGTCGAGGGCGGCGCCTTCGGTAACGGGTGGTCCGGATGAACACCCTGCTCATCGTCCTCGTCGTGCTCGCCGTCGCTGGTGTCTACCTGTCGTGGACGGCGGGCCGGATCGACCGGCTGCACGCCCGCCTCGACGCCGCCCGGGCCGCGCTGGACGCCCAGCTCTTCCGCCGGGTCGCCGTCGCGCTCGAGGTCGCCACCTCGGGGATGCTCGACCCGGCGACCTCCCTGTTGGTGGCCGACGCTGCGCACCGCGCCCGCTCCGCCGACGACGACGAACGGGAGGTCGCGGAATCCGACCTGTCCAAGGCGCTGGCCGCGGCGTTCCCTGACGCCGATGCCAGCCGGGCGCTCAGCGCGCAGCCTGGGGCCGAGGACCTGCTCGGTGAGTTGGGTGCGGCCTGCCGGCGGGTCGAGATGGCCCGGAGGTTCCACAACGACACGGTGGCCATGACGCGGTCTCTTCGGGGCCGGCGGCTGGTCCGGTGGTTCCGGCTGGCCGGCCGGGCGAAGATGCCCGAGACGGTGGAGATGGAGGCGACGCCGCCCGGGGGCCTGCTGCCGTGACGGACGTTTCCGGCGCCGATCCCTGGCGGACGGCTCCCTGGCGTACGGCGGTGAGGCCAGGCCACGGGAAGGGCCACTTCCCTCCAGGTGGCACTGGCCGGCGAGCCGTGCGGGGGACCTACCATTGAGGGACCGCACCCGACCCCTCCGTGAGGATGACCGTGACCGAGCACGCGCAGGACCAGGCCACCACACCCGCTGAGCAGCCGACGCCGGCCGCCCACACCACTCCGGTGACGGGAACGGGTCGTGTCAAGCGCGGCATGGCGGAGATGCTCAAGGGCGGGGTGATCATGGATGTGGTCACGCCCGAGCAGGCCAAGATCGCCGAGGATGCCGGCGCTGTCGCGGTGATGGCGCTCGAGCGGGTGCCCGCGGACATCCGGGTCCAGGGCGGCGTCGCGCGGATGAGCGACCCCGACATGATCGACGGGATCATCAACGCCGTCTCGATCCCGGTCATGGCCAAGGCCCGCATCGGGCACTTCGTCGAGGCGCAGGTACTGCAGGCGATCGGTGTCGACTACATCGACGAGTCTGAGGTGCTGACCCCGGCCGACGAGGCGCACCACATCGACAAGTGGGCGTTCACCGTGCCGTTCGTGTGCGGCGCGACCAACCTCGGCGAGGCGCTGCGCCGGCTGGCCGAGGGCGCCGCGATGATCCGGTCCAAGGGGGAGGCGGGCACCGGCAACGTCATCGAGGCCACCCGTCACATGCGCCAGCTCCGGTCGGAGATCCGTCGCCTCACCACCCTGGGCGAGGAGGAGCTGTTCGCGGCGGCGAAGGAGCTGCGGGCGCCGTACGACCTCGTCAAGGAAGTGGCGCAGGCCGGGAAGCTGCCCGTCGTCCTCTTCACCGCCGGCGGCATCGCGACCCCGGCCGACGCGGCGATGATGATGCAGCTCGGTGCCGAGGGCGTCTTCGTGGGATCGGGAATCTTCAAGTCCGGTGACCCGGCCAAGCGGGCAGCCGCGATCGTCAAGGCGACGACGTTCCACGACGACCCCGACGTGATCGCGAAGGTCTCCCGCGGACTCGGCGAGGCCATGGTCGGCATCAACGTCTCGGAGCTCCCCGAGAGCGCCCGTCTCGCCACCCGCGGCTGGTAGGACCCCGGGCACACCCGTGGCGCCCTGCCCGGGTGGGGAATGATCACGTTTGCGTGATCATTCGCCACCACGCAAGGTGAATTCGCCGCGCATGGTGGGGACTTGCCGAGTAAACGTGATCATTCCCGGCAGGGCTGTCGACGGCGCCGAACGTCGCGGGCGGGGCCAGCATGCCGCGGCCCGTAAACTGGGCCTTTGCCCCGACAGTCAAGGGACCCGTGTTGAGCAAGTCGACGAGCCAGCCGACCATCGGCGTACTCGCACTCCAAGGTGACGTACGCGAACACCATCGCATGCTGGGCCACTGCGGCGCCGTGCCGGTGACCGTCCGGCGTCCCGAGGAGTTGCTCGCCGTCGACGGACTGGTGATTCCCGGGGGCGAGTCGACCACGATGGTCAAGCTGGCCACGGCGTTCGACCTGCTGGAGCCACTACGCAAGCGGGTGGCCGACGGGATGCCGACGTTCGGCACCTGCGCCGGCATGATCATGCTCGCCGACCGTATCCGGGACGGCATCGAGGGTCAGGAGACCATCGGCGGTATCGACATGACCGTGCGCCGCAACGCGTTCGGTCGCCAGGTCGACTCCTTCGAGGCCGACGTGTCGCTCGAAGGGTTCCATCCGGGCGAGAGCTCGCATCCGTTCCATGCCGTGTTCATCCGTGCGCCCTGGGTCGAAGAGGTCGGTCCGTCGTGTCGGGTCATCGCGCGCGTCGCGTCCGGAGAGGCCGCCGGTAGGATCGTCGCCGTTCGCCAGGATCACCTGCTCGCCACGGCGTTCCACCCCGAGTTGGCTGGCGACGTTCGCGTCCATGACTACTTCGTCGAACTCGTGAAGGAGGCGTAGCCCCTCATGTCTGGCCACTCCAAGTGGGCGACCACGAAGCACAAGAAGGCCGTCATAGATGCCAAGCGGGGCAAGCTCTTCGCGAAGTTGATCAAGAACGTCGAGGTGGCGGCGCGGGTCGGCGGTGGCGATCCGGCCGGCAATCCCACGCTGTACGACGCGATCCAGAAGGCGAAGAAATCGTCGGTCCCCAACGACAACATCGACCGGGCGGTCAAGCGCGGAGCGGGCCTTGAGGCCGGCGGCGCCGACTACCAGACGATCATGTACGAAGGCTACGGCCCGGCGGGTGTCGCGATCCTGATCGAGTGCCTCACCGACAACCGCAACCGCGCCGCCGGCGAGGTCCGCACGGCGATCACCCGCAACGGCGGCAACATGGCCGACGCGGGCAGCGTGTCCTACCTCTTCAGCCGGCGTGGCGTCGTCGTGGTGCCGCGTGAGCAGGACGGCCAGGCCCTGGGCGAGGACGACGTGCTCACCGCTGTGCTCGACGCCGGAGCCGAGGAGGTCAACGACCTCGGCGAGTCGTTCGAGGTGATCTCGGAGCCCACCGACCTGGTGGCGGTCCGCACGTCCCTGCAGGATGCCGGCATCGACTACGAGTCGGCGGACGCGAGCTTCGTTCCGAGCGTGACAGTGCCGCTCGACGAGGACACCGCGCCCAAGGTGTTCCGGCTCATCGAGGCCCTCGAAGACTGCGACGACGTGCAGAACGTCTACGCCAACTTCGACGTCTCCGACGAGATCATGGAGAAGGTCGGCTAGCCAGTTACCTCGCCGATACGCCTCCGCCTCTCCAGTGGTGAGTCGTCTCACGGACTGGACGGCTGGCGGCTGGTTCATGATCAACTTGCATAAAACGTCCAGGCCTCGCGTTGGCCCTGGGCGTTTTCTACAAGTTGATCATGGTCCAGCTCCAAACCTCCCTGCAAGTTCCAGGTCCCCTTGGCTGGGGACCCAAATGATCACGTTTACGTGGTCATTTGGCCCCTCACACGGCAGCGCGGCGACGCGGCGACTAGGAGTCTTGAACAGGCCTCCCGGCAGACTGCCGGTTGTCTCACGGATCGGACGGCCTGCGGTTGGTTCATGATCTTGATCGGGGTTGAGGCTGGCCGCGTAGGACCTCATGTCCCCAAAATGCTGACGATTTGCCGCCATGGAGCACGAGCCGGCCACGCATCAGGTTGTCCCGGCAGGACTCGGATGTTCAGGTCATTGAGCCTCAATCCGGGGTGTCCCGCCACTGAGTCGAACCCGTATCCGCAGGTTGTGCCGGACATTCCGCGCGTACGCCAGTTACGGTGTTGACGTGCAGGGGGACCTGGCCGAAGACGCATCGACCGTCGAGACAGCTCGTCTCGACGGTTATGCGCTAGGCGAACGCATCGGCGAAGGCGGCATGGGTGTCGTCCACCGCGCCACCGACGCGCGGGGGCGGACTGTCGCGGTGAAGCTGCTCAGACCGCACGTGGCAAGTGATGCCGAGTCGCGGGCGCGGTTCGCGCGCGAGGTCCGGGTACTCGCCCGGGTCCGCGGCCGGCACGTGGCGCAGGTCCTCGACGCCGACGTGGCCGCCGCCACGCCCTATCTCGTGACCGACTTCGTGGCGGGACCCTCGCTGCACGAGGTCGTCGAGAGCGACCAGCCGCTGACGGGCGCCGAACTCGCTGATCTCGCCGGCGACCTCGCCGACGCTCTGTGCTCGATCCACGCCGCGGGTGTGGTCCACCGCGACCTCAAGCCGGGCAATGTCCTGATCGAGGATGGCATCGCCGTCGTGATCGACTTCGGCATCGCCCAGATCGCCGACGACACGCGGTTGACGATGCCGGGCCTGGTGTACGGCACCCCCGGCTACGTCGCACCGGAGATCCTGGGTGGTGGCGAGGTCACCTCAGCCGCCGACATCCATGCCTGGGCGGCGACGGTGGCGTACGCCGTCACCGGCAGGGCGCCGTTCGGGAAGGGCCCGCTGGAGGCGGTCGCTCTCCGAGTCCTGCGTGACGAGCCGGACCTCGCCGGATGCCCCGACTGGCTGCTGCCGGTCCTTCAGCGATGCTTCGCCAAGAACCCCGCCGAGCGCCCCACCGCGCCGGAGCTGCTCCGCTGGCTGGAGACCGGCGAACCTCCGGCGTACCACCAGGTCCCCGGCGTTCCGGCACGTGGCTTCGTCGTCGCCGAGCCGCATCCGCACATCGAACCCGTGACAGCCGCACTCGCCACCCAGTCCGAGCGCCACGAGATCCCGTTCGACGGCGCGTACCCCCACCACGCACCCGCGGAGTACCCCCAGGAGTTCGTGCCTATTCGGCATCCCGAGGAGTACGACGACGAGCGCGACTTCGACGAGGTCCAGGCGGACGAGGTGGAGGCCACCAGCACGTTCGCCCCGCAGCGCGACGCCCAGTCCAAGCCGCACTGGATCGTGACGGTGCTGGCCTTCGGGACACTCGGCGCTCTTGCCGCGTTCGTCCCGTTGGTCGCGGCGGCCGGACTGGTCGGGTGGTTGCTGTTGGCCCGGACCGTCGACCGTTCCGCGTCGTTCGTCGAACGCCGGCACGCCGTGCGGGGACGCCGCCGGCTGGATCCGGTCGCGGCGACGATGGCTCTCCCGTGGCATCTCGCTCGCTCGGCTCTGGTCACCGTTCTCGCGCTCCCGGTCGCCTTGGTGGGTGCGAGCCTCCTGGTCGGAGTCGTCACGTTGTTCCTCTACGCCGGCGGGATCGGCCCGCGCTGGGATGTCATCTGTGGTGGGGCGGGGCTCGTCACCGCCGTGCTGTCCTGGTGGGGCGTCCAGGGCGAGGGTGTGCAGCGGGGGAGCGGGCGGACTCTCGGGTTCGTCCTCAGACGACGATGGGTCGCGGTGGGCGCCGCCGCCGTGCTCGTGATGCTGATCCTGCTGTTCCTGACCGCGGCGACCAGCGAGTCGGTGTGGTGGTGGCCACTGGACAAGGCGCCGCTGTCGAGGTTCAACTGGCCCGGCTGATCCACTGGTTGGCCAAGGCGAGGCGGACCGACTCAACGGTCATAAAAGATCGCGATCTTGCCCGCGCACGGCGCGTCGTACGCCAGGTTCGCCCGACTGCCCGATAGCCTCCGAACAGACGTTCGGAGTTCGGAGAAGGCGGAGGGTCGCAAGGCGGTGCGTGTGCTCGGTGTCGACCCAGGGCTCACCCGTTGCGGGCTCGGGCTCGTGGAGAGCGGGGATCCGCGTCGGCTGACCCTGGTGGCCGTCGACGTCGTCCGCACCCATCCCGAACTCCCGCTCGGTGAGCGACTTCTCGAGGTCGAACGCGGTGTGACGTCCTGGCTGGACGAACACTCACCCGATGCCGTTGCCCTCGAACGCGTCTTCAGTCAGCACAACGTCCGCACGGTCATGGGCACTGCCCAGGTGAGCGGCGTGATCCTCGCGGCCGCCGCCCGGCGCGGCATACCCGTCGCGCTCCACACCCCGAGCGAGGTGAAGGCGGCCGTCACCGGTAGCGGGCGCGCCGACAAGCAGCAGGTGACCACCATGGTGACCCGCATCCTCTCCCTGTCCACCAAGCCTCGCCCCGCCGACGCGGCCGACGCCCTGGCGCTGGCGATCTGTCACCTGTGGCGGGGCCCGGCGGCCGCGCGGCTCGAAGCGGCCCGCCGTCTGGTGTCGGCCGGGCGGCCTGTCAGTGGCCGCTGGCAGACTCCTGGACGCGCTGCCACCGACCCTTCAAGGAGCCGCCCGTGATCGCCTTCGTTCGTGGACAGATCGCCTCGGTCGGGCTCGACGCCGCCGTCGTCGACGTGGGCGGTATCGGCATCGAGGTGCGGGCCACCCCGGCCACGCTGGCGGAGCTTCGCGCGGGAGCGCCGGCCACCCTCGCGACCAGCCTCGTCGTTCGTGAGGACTCGTTGACGCTCTACGGCTTCGCCGACGAAGACGAGCGGGTGGTCTTCGAGTTGCTGCAGACCGCGAGCGGAGTCGGGCCGAGGTTGGCGCAGGCGATGCTCGCGGTGCACCGCCCCGATGACCTGCGGCGGGCGGTGGCCACGGAGGACCTCGTGGCGTTGACGAAGGTCCCGGGCATTGGCCGCAAGGGCGCCCAGCGGATCGTTCTGGAGCTCAAGGACCGTCTCGGCGCCCCGACCGGGGGTCAGAGCGCGGCGGCCCCGGCCCTCAGCTCGACCGCCGCACCATGGCGTGAGCAGGTCCGTGGCGCTCTGCTCGGCCTCGGCTGGTCCGTGCGGGAAGCCGAAACCGCTCTCGACGCGGTCGCGCCGCAGGCCGAGGAGCAGGCGGCCGACGGCAACCCACCGGAAGCCTCCGCCCTGCTCCGCGCGGCGCTCCGTACTCTGTCCCGAGCGTGAGCACGCGACCGTCAGGTCAATCGGGGCGAGGAGTTGGTCGATGACGTCGTACGCCGACAACGGCGATCGCGAGCCGATGGCGGGGCGGGCCCTGGTGGCCGCCGAGGCGACCGGTGACGAGAGCGCCGTCGAAGCGGCCCTCCGTCCACGCACTCTGAACGAACTCATCGGTCAGCCCCGGGTCCGGGATCAGCTTGGCCTCGTTCTCGAAGCGGCCCGCAGCCGTGGTCGCCCGCCCGATCACGTTCTCCTGTCCGGGCCTCCCGGCCTCGGCAAGACCACGCTGGCGATGATCATCGCTGCTGAGCTCAGCGCGCCGTTGCGCATCACCAGCGGCCCGGCGATCCAGCACGCGGGCGATCTCGCGGCGATCCTGTCCGGCCTGTCCGAGGGCGAGGTGCTCTTCGTCGACGAGATTCACCGGATGAGCCGTCCCGCCGAGGAAATGCTCTACATGGCGATGGAGGATTTCCGGGTCGATGTCGTGGTCGGCAAGGGGCCCGGCGCGACGGCGATCCCGCTGGAGATTCCGCCGTTCACGATGGTCGGGGCGACCACCCGGTCGGGACTGCTGCCCGGACCGTTGCGCGACCGCTTCGGCTTCACCGGGCACCTGGAGTATTACGAGGTTCCCGAGCTCGAGCTGATCGTCCGGCGTACCGCGCGGTTGCTCGAGGTGTCGATCACCGACGAGGGAGCGCGGGAGGTGGCGAGCCGCTCCCGGGGCACCCCCCGGATCGCCAACCGCCTCCTGCGACGGGTCCGCGACTACGCTCAGGTGCGTGCCGACGGCGTGGTCCGCCAGGACACCGCCCGAGCCGCTCTCCTGCTGTACGAAGTCGACGAGGACGGCCTCGACCGGCTCGACCGTGCGGTTCTCGACGCGCTGTGCCGGCGCTTCGGCGGGGGACCGGTCGGTCTCTCGACTCTTGCGGTCGCGGTGGGCGAGGAACGCGAGACGGTCGAAGAGGTGGCCGAGCCCTTCCTGGTCCGCAAGGGCTATCTCGCCCGCACTCCCCGGGGCCGGGTGGCCACGCCCGCGGCATGGCGCCAGCTCGGCCTCGCGGTCCCACCCGACACGGCGTTCGGCCAGACCCCGAGCCTGTTCGACGATGAGCTCGACACGAGCGAAGATCGAGGTAACTGACGCATCACGGCCAGGCACACGCCACCCGGCCCAGGCGACGCGGCTAAACTCCGCCGGTGGCCGTACTTTCACGGCCCTGGCTCTACCAAAACTGGCCCAAACCAAGAAAAGGCGCCCGACTGATCGGCGCGCCAGGGAAGGAACGACCCCCTCATGCTCCTCAGCCAGGCTGCCAGCGGGTCCAGCCTTTGGGCACTGCTCCTCCCGATCCTTCTGCTGGTGTTGTTCTGGGTTGTGGCGATTCGCCCGCAACGCAAGCGCCAGCGGGAAACGACGGACATGCAGCGCCAGCTCCAGCCGGGGCAGCAGGTCATGACCGGCGCCGGTCTGCTGGCGACCGTGCACGCGGTCGAAGACGACGTCGTCGTCCTCGAGATCGCCCCCGGCGTCTACGCGCGACACGTCCGCCAGGCGATCGTCCGGATCGTGGAGCCGAAGACCTCCTCGTCTGACTCGCCGTCGTCCAGTGGCGACAACACCCCCTCGACGGACGGACCCGCCTCGTGAGCACGGACTCACGAGGGGAGTGAGGCGGCGTGGCGACTAAGAGGCCGCACCCGTGGCGTGCCCTCGGCATCCTGCTGCTGGTGATCGTCGTGGGCTTCGGCACCATGGCGCTGGTTGGTGCGTGGACGCCGAGGCTGGGCCTTGACCTTCGCGGCGGCACCTCCATCACGCTGACGGCCCGCCCGTCGGCCGGCCAGGGGCAGGTCACCCCCGAGAAGCTGAACGAAGCCGTCGACATCATCCGCAACCGCGTGAGCGCGCTGACTGAGGCGGAAGTGACGACGCAGGGCAACGACCACATCGTGGTGGATGTCCCTGGTGTCGGACAGGATGAGATCGTCCGCCTGGTCGGTTCGACGGCTGAGCTGAGGTTCCGCCAGGTGCTCGGGGTACAGCAGGCCGCCGCGGCGGCGCCCACGCCGCCCACCGGGTCGCCTACTCCGTCGCCGTCCGGGTCGTCCAAGCCGACCTCGAGCCCGACGCCGGGATCCTCCCCCTCCACGAGCCCGGGCCCGTCGGCGTCCCCCAGCGGCTCACCCGACAACCGTGGTCGGGCTGTGCCGTCGGCCCTGTCGCGGGCGAACGCTCCGTCGCCCACGCCCTCGCCCACTTCGCCCAGCCCCACTGCTCCGTCCGCCAGCCCGAGCCCGACGCCACAGCCGGGCAAGGTGGGCGTGTCGACGACCGGTGCGACCGCCGAGCAGCTGACGGCTCTCCAGTCCTTCAAGTGCGCCGACTACACGGCCGCGAAGGACAACCCCAATGCTCCGCTCCTGACGTGCAACCGCGAGGACAACGCGAAGTTCGTCCTCGGTCCCGCGTTGGTGCGTGGCTCGGAGATCGCGGACGCCAACGCGCAGCTGCCTCAGAACCAACTCAGTTGGGAAGTCGGGCTGCGGCTCAAGGGCGCCGGCAAGAACGCGTTCGCCGACGCGAGTCGGCAGATGTACCAACTCCAGTCGCCGCTCAACCAGTTCGCGATCGTGCTTGACGGGAAGGTCGTTTCCTACCCGCAGATCATCCAGCCGATCACTGACGGAAACGCCAGCATCACCGGTAACTTCAGCCAGCAGCAGGCCACCGAGCTCTCCAACGTTCTCAAGTACGGCGCGCTGCCGTTGACCTTCGAGACCAGCCAGGTCTCCAACGTCTCGCCCACGCTCGGAAGCGACCAGCTCACCGGTGGATTGGTCGCGGGCGCGATCGGCCTGGCCCTCGTCGTGCTCTACTCGTTCCTCTACTACCGCGGCCTGGGCCTCGTGGTCGTGCTGTCCCTGGTGGTGGCGGCGGCGATCACGTACGCCTCGGTGGTGCTTCTCGGTGCGTCGCAGGGATTCACGTTGACCCTGGCCGGTATCGCGGGTCTGATCGTCGCGATCGGTATCACCGCGGACTCGTTCGTGGTCTTCTTCGAACGCCTCCGAGACGAGGTCCGTGAGGGACGGAGCCTGCGGACAGCTGTCGAGACCGGGTGGGCCCGAGCGCGTCGCACGATCTTGGCCGCGGACTCCATCTCGCTGTTGGCGGCGGTGGTGCTCTACACCCTGTCGGTCGGCAACGTCCGTGGGTTCGCCTACGCGTTGGGCCTGACCACTCTGATCGACATCGTGGTCGTGTTCGTGTTCACGAAGCCGTTGCTCACGCTGCTTGCCCGCACCCGCTTCTTCGGCGAAGGCCATCGGTTCTCAGGCCTCGACCCGACCCGTCTGGGCGTGTCGCGTCAGCGCCTCCTGCCCGGCATCTCCCGGCGTACGAAGGAGGCCTGACATGTCCCGTGTGGGTTCGATCGGGCACAAGCTCTACACCGGCGAGGTCTCGATCAACTTCGTCGGACGGCGCAAGCTCTGGTACTCCATCTCAGCCGTCCTCGTCCTGATCGCAATCGCCGCCGTGCTGGTGCGTGGACTCAACTTCTCCATCGAGTTCCGTGGCGGTGTCGACTTCCAGGCGCCGGTGTCGTCGGGCACGGCGCAGGACGCCATCCCGGGTGTCCGTACGGCAGTCACCGACGCCAGCGGTGCGGGCGATCCAAAGGTCACGGCCGTCGGCAGCAACCAGCTGAACGTGGAGACCCAACCGCTCAGCACGAACGACATTCCGAAGGTGCGGCAGGCGATCGCCAAGGAGCTTGGCGTCGCCGAGAGCCAGATCGCCTATTCCAGCGTCGGTCCGACCTGGGGACAACAGATCACGAGCAAGGCAGCGACCAGCCTGGCGGTGTTCCTGGTGCTGGTGATGCTCGTGATCTGGCTGTACTTCCGCGAGTGGCGCATGTCGGTGGCGGGCCTGGTCGCGCTCCTGCACGACGTCGTGGTCACCGTCGGCATCTACGCCCTCGTGGGTTTCGACGTGACTCCGGCCACGATCATCGGCGTGCTCACCATCCTCGGTTACTCGCTCTACGACACGGTTGTCGTCTTCGACAAGGTTCGTGAAAACACCCGAGGGATCGCCGGATCAAGCCGCTGGACCTACAGCGAGGCGGCCAACCTGGCGGTCAACCAGACCCTGGTGCGATCGATCAACACCTCGGTCATCGCGCTCCTGCCCGTGGCCGGAATCCTTTTCGTCGGTGCCGGTCTTCTCGGCGCCGGCACGCTGAAGGACCTGTCGCTGGCGCTGTTCGTCGGTATCGCGGTCGGTACGTACTCCTCGATCTTCATCGCCACCCCGCTGCTCTGCGATCTCAAGGAGCGTGAGCCGGCGATGCGAGCTCTTGCGAAGCGGGTCGGACAACGCCGCCTCAGCACGGCCCAGCGGTCCACACCCACCACGACACCGAGCATCGACGACGAGCCGGTCACCGAAGGCACGTCGACCGTGCCGGCCGAGGAGCGCGAGGGGTCGTCGAACGCCGCGCGCTCGCGAGGGCCGGTCTCGGTGTCGTCCAGCGCGGGACGCGCACAGCCACAGCGGGGTACGCGCTCGTCCCGCCGGTCGAAGGGACGGCGGCGATGAGTGAGGTTCGCGGAGTCGACGAACTGATCCGGGGCCTGGTGCGGGATATCGCCGACTACCCCAAGCCCGGCATCCTTTTCAAGGACATCACGCCTCTCCTCGGCGATCCGGAGGGGTTCACCCGCACGGTGGACGCCTTGGGAGCGCCCTGGCAGAACTCCCAGCCGCGGATCGACAAGGTGGTAGGGATCGAGGCGCGCGGGTTCATCCTCGCCGCGCCGGTGGCGCTCGCACTGGGCGCCGGGTTCGTCCCGGTTCGCAAGGCCGGCAAGCTGCCCGGCCAGACCTTTTCCCAGTCGTACGCTCTGGAATACGGCGAGGAGACTCTGGAGGTGCACCGGGACGCGTTCGCCCCGGGGGAGCGGGTCCTCGTGGTCGATGACGTCCTGGCGACGGGCGGCACCGTCGACGCCACCGCGAGCCTGATCCGGGCAGCCGGTGCCCAGATCGTAGGCGTTTCGGTGCTGTTGGAGCTTACGTTCCTCGAGCCCCGGGCCAGGCTCGGCGACCTCCCACTCCACTCCCTGCTACCGGTCTGACCGCCGCCAGCGGAATGGTGAGGCGGCGCCCACGCACGCTGGCGGAGGCGGTGACTGCGGTGCGTCACCGCCTACCGGTCGAAATTCGGGGATCATGTTGTGGACGCTGCCGGCAGCTTCCACTGTCGGTGCCCGTAAACTGGTGTCTTGCCGCCCCGGAGGAGATCCTGTGGCCGAGGAGACCGTCTCGACCCCGTCGGCGCGCGGAGAGGTCGACCGCACGCAGCGACGCTCTGTGAGCGCGTCCAAGAATGGCTCCGCGGCTGGCGGAGTCACGAGTGCGGCTGCCACCAGCGCCAACGGCGCCCCCAGCGCCTCCAGCGCCTCCAGCGCCAACGGTGCCTCGAGTGCCAACGGCGCCGCCAGTGCGCCGGCCACCGGGCCTGAGCACCGCCGGAACCGAGGCGGAAGCGGTCGCCGCGGTCAGGGGCAGGGCGTCGGCGGCGCGTTCTCTGGATCGTCCCGCCGGATGCGCGAGCGGCTCGCCCGACTCGGTCGGTCGCCCCAGGGCAACCCCGTCCTCGAGCCGTTGTTCCGGATCGTCCGTACAACCCACCCCAAGGCCGACCTGGCGCTGATCGAGAAGGCTTACCGTACGGCCGAGCGCTGGCATCGCGGGCAGTCCCGCAAGAGCGGTGACCCGTTCATCACCCACCCGGTCGCCGTCAGCACCATCCTGGCCGAGCTCGGCATGACGCCGCCGACCCTCTGTGCGGCGCTGCTGCATGACACGGTCGAGGACACGCCGTACACCCTGGAGGAGCTCCGGGGCGACTTCGGCGACGAGATCGCGATGCTGGTCGACGGCGTCACCAAGCTCGACAAGGTCAAGTACGGCGAAAACGCCCAGGCCGAAACCATCCGCAAGATGGTGATCGCGATGGCCAAGGACATCCGCGTCCTGGTCATCAAGCTCGCCGACCGGCTCCACAACATGCGCACCCTGCGCTATCTCAAGCAGGCGAGCCAGGAGCGGATCGCCCGGGAGACCCTGGAGATCTACGCGTCGCTGGCCCATCGGCTCGGCATGAACACCCTGAAGTGGGAGATCGAGGACCTCGCGTTCGCGACACTGCATCCCAAGCTGTACGACGAGATCGTGCGTCTCGTGGCCGAGCGCGCGCCGTCGCGCGACGAATACCTCGCGAAGGTGATCGACCAGGTCCAGACCGACCTGCGGGCCGCCAAGATCAAGGCGACGGTCACCGGGCGGCCGAAGCACTATTATTCGATCTACCAGAAGATGATCGTCCGTGGCCGCGAGTTCGGTGACATCTATGACCTGGTGGGCATCCGGGTCCTGACCGACTCGGTCCGCGACTGCTACGCCGCCCTCGGTGTGATCCACGCGCGCTGGAACCCCGTTCCGGGGCGCTTCAAGGATTACATCGCCATGCCGAAGTTCAACATGTACCAATCGCTGCACACGTCAGTGATCGGGCCTGAGGGCAAGCCGGTGGAGATGCAGCTGCGCACCTTCTCCATGCACCGGCGGGCGGAGTACGGCGTCGCGGCGCACTGGAAGTACAAAGAAGACCCCAACGCCGGACGCGAGACCGACAGGTCGGGCGGCCCCAATGACATGGCCTGGCTGCGGCAACTCCTCGACTGGCAACGCGAGACCGAGGACCCCGGCGAATTCCTCGAGTCGCTGCGGTTCGAGATCAATTCCACACAGGTCTACGTCTTCACACCGCGCGGCGACGTCATCGCTCTGCCCCTCGGCTCCACGCCGGTCGACTTCGCGTACGCCATCCACACCGAGGTCGGTCACCGCTGTATCGGCGCGCGGGTCAACGGCCGGCTGGTGCCGCTCGAGAGCCAGCTGGAGAACGGCGACCTGGTCGAGGTCTTCACCTCCAAGGCCGAAGGCGCCGCGCCGAGCCGCGACTGGCTGACGTTCGTCAAGAGCCCGCGGGCGCGCAACAAGATCCGGCACTGGTTCACCAAGGAACGCCGCGAAGAGGCGATCGACCAGGGCAAGGACCTGCTGGCCCGGATGGTGCGCAAGGAGGGCTTGCCTCTCCAACGCATGCTCACCCACGAGGCGCTCGCCACGGTCACACGGGAGCTGAAGTACAGCGACGTTTCTTCCCTCTACGCCGCCGTCGGCGAAGGCACCATCACCGCGCAGTCTGTGCTACGCCGGCTCATGCAGAGCTTCGGCGCCTCCGAGGAGGAAGCCGAGGACGTCTCCGAGGGTGTCATCCTCTCGACCGAGACGCGGCGCCGCGAGCGGATGCCTCGCGGCGACTCCGGCGTGGTCGTGAAGGGCGCCTCCGACGTCTGGATCAAGCTGGCCAAGTGCTGTACGCCGGTGCCCGGTGACGAGATCATCGGCTTCGTCACGCGGGGCGCGGGGGTGTCCGTTCACCGCGGCGACTGTGTCAACATCGATCACCTGACCGCCCAGCCCGACCGCATGCTCGAGGTGGAGTGGGCGCCGACGGCCCAGAGCCTGTTCCTCGTCCAGATCCAGGTGGAGGCACTCGACCGGGCCCGGTTGCTCAGCGACATCACCCGGGTGTTGTCAGACCAGCACGTCAACATCCTGTCTGCATCGGTGACGACGACCCGGGATCGCGTGGCGAAGAGCCGCTTCACGTTCGAGATGGGTGACCCCAAGCACCTCGGACACGTGCTGCGGGCGGTTCGAGGTGTCGATGGTGTCTTCGACGCCTACCGCGTGACCAACTGAGGGCGGGTTTTGAGCGCTCTTATGCGCGCCGGACTGCTCGCAGGCTCCCTTGATGGCTCGGCGCGCATAAGAGCGCTCAAAACCCGCGTACCTGTGTGCCGGTCTGCTTGCAGGCTCCCTTGATGTGTCGGCACGCAAAAGGTGCCGATTCCCGCGGCGGAGAGTTGTTTCACCGACAGGATGGGCATGCGACTAGCTGATCATGAACCGGCTCGAGGGTCGTTCACTATGCGAGATCGGCCACCGACGCGAGATCTGCGCCGACGTCGCCGCGGAGAAGATCGGCCACCGAGGTCGCCCTGACTGTGGCGGGAGGCCCGTCGCAAGTAAGCCGACGCACCTGGGCGATCAGGCGGAGAACTCGTCGAGGGTCTTTTCGACCTCGGCAAGCCAGGCCTGCCGCGCCGCGAGGGCTTCCTGAGCCTTGCGCTCGGCCGACGTGTCGCCCTTGGCGCGCGCACGCGAGACCTCGCGTTCGAGGTCGGCGATCGAGGCCCGGAGCTGGGACAGCGTGTCGTTGGCGCGGGCCCGGGTCTCGGGATTGGTCCGCCGCCACTCCTGACCCTCGGCGCTGCGGATCGCCTCCTCCACGCGGCGAAGGCGCGCTTCGACCGCCCGCACCGAATCCCGGGGGACCCGCCCCACTTCGTCCCAACGGCGCAGGATGTCGCGGAACGAGTCGCGCGCCGCCCGATGGTCGCGTGCCGGCACCAGCGCCTCGGCCTCCTGGAGGAGCACTTCCTTACGCTCCAGGTTGGTTTGGAACTCCGCCTCCTGCTCGGCGAACGTCGCGTTACGGGCGGTGAAGAACCGATCCTGAGCGGCGCGGAAGCGTTTCCACAGCTGGTCCTCGACGTCCCGGTTGGCTGGCCCGGCGGCCTTCCACCGCTGCATGAGCTCGCGGTATCGCGAGGTCACCCGGCCCCAGTCAGTAGAGTCGGCGAGCGTCTCAGCCTCGCCGGCGATCTCTTCCTTGACCTGCCGGGAGTCCTCCCGCCGGGCGTTGAGCTCGGCGAAGTGCTGCTTGCGGCGGCGGGTGTAGGCCGTGCGGGCGCTGGAGAACCGGTGCCAGAGCTCGTCGTCGGTGGCCTTGTCGAGCCGGGGGAGTGCCTTCCACTGGTCGAGCAACTCGCGGAACCGGCCAACCCCGTGGCGCCAGTCTGATCCGGTGGACAGAGATTCCGCTTCGTCCGCGATCGCGGCCTTCACGGTCCTGGCCTCGTCAAGCTGGCGTTTGCGTTCGGCGCGGCGCTGGTTGCGGCGTTCGGCGATGGTCGCCTCGAGCGAGTCGAGGCGGGCCGCGAGGGCCGCCAGATTGCCGACCGCCTGGGCGTTCTCGAGGTTGCGCCGCTCGCGTCGAAGCGCGTTCTGGGCCTCGTCGGGGGCGAGGATGCCGCTTTCGACCCGGGATGCCAGGAGGTCAACCTCCAGGGCGATCGCGTCGTACTTGCGCCGAAAGAACGCCAGCGCGCCTTCTGGATCCCCCACCTGCCAGGACCCGACGGCACGCTCGCCTGACTCGGTGCGGACATAGACGGTCCCGTCGTCCGCGACCCTGCCCCAGGGTTCTTCTGCCGTTCCGCTCACTACTCGCTCCTGGTCGGAGATCACTTCGTCGTGACCTTGACATCCTGGATGATGACCGATGTGGCCGGACGACCGACCCCCTTGGATCCGGAGTTCGGTGCGAGACCGGCCTTGGCTACGTTCTGTACGACGTCGAGTCCATCACGGACCTTCCCGAACACGGTGACGGGATGCTCGAAGGTCGACGAGTCGCCGGAGGTGATGAAGAACCTGCTTCCGGCGTGGTTTTCCGCACCGGCCATCACGAGCCAGCCGGGCTCGAACGTCTTCTTCCCGTCGTTCTCGTTACCGAAGATGTAGCCAGGCCCGCCGCCGGATGCGGTGACGTCACCGCATCCGAGATACTCCGCCGTCGCGGGCTTCGTTGACAGGGTGTCGCACGTGGTCTTGTCGAAGGCGTTCTTGTTGGCGAGGAACGTGAACGAATTGACCGCGCAGCCGGCGTTCGCGCCGAAGAGGTCAGCCGTGATCGTGCCCTGGTTGGTCTTGATCGTGGCGACGGCATCCTTGAGCGGTGCCTTCGCCGGCGGCAGGCCGAAGGACTTCTGGTCCTTGCCCTCCTGCGCGACGTAGGTGCACTCACCTGCCTTGGTCGGGCGGGGTGCACCGGTCGCGGTGGGGGAGGGAGATGCCGACGGCGTGGCGGTCGGTGTGGCCGCTGCACTGGCCGGCTTGTCGCCCTTGAAGAGCAGCGAAACAGCGTACCCACCCGCGATCACGGCGAGGACCGCCAGCACGACGCCGGCGATGACGCCGCGGCGGCGCACACGTTGCCGACGCTCGAGGCGGCGAGCCCGCTGGCGGACCAGCTTCTGCCGGGCGAGTTGGCGCTGGCGCTGCTTCTTCGTGACCACCGAAAGACCGTCTCTCGCTCGGGTATCCGACGACCGGGGAGCCAGTCTAGATGGAGCGTGGCCGAAGCGCGCTGGGGTAATGCCCGGCACAGGCGCCTACCCGCGGCGGCCCGATGGGCCCTGTGCCCCGCCCGCGAGAGACGGGGTGGCGGCCTGCCGTCGGGCGGTTCGCGGGCGGGCAGGGCACGCCGGTACTCTTCGAAGCTCCAGAACCGCTCTCCCGACCGTTGTACGTCGCCAGAAGGACTCCTCAGTGTTCGTCGCCGGCTTTCCGACCGGAGTGTTCGCCGCGAACTGCTACATCGTCGCCGCGGCCCGCGGCGCGGAGTGCGTGGTGATCGATCCGGGCCAGGATGCCGCGCCCGCGGTCGCGGAGGTCGTCAGGGAGCACCGGCTCAAGCCGGTCGCCGTCGCGCTGACCCACGGACATCTTGACCACATGTGGTCGGTCCTTCCGGTATGCGGGAGTTATGACGCGGTCTGCTGGGTCCATCCAGCGGACCGGTCGATGCTCGCCGATCCGCTCGCCGGGCTCCCGCGTGAGTGGGCGTCCGCGCTCCTGGGCGCTGGCGCGACGTTCGCCGAACCCGACGACGTACGCCCGCTCGCCGACGGCATGCGCCTGGAGCTGGCCGGACTCAGCTTCACGGTCGACCACACTCCTGGCCATACCAGCGGGTCGGTGACGTTCCGGACCCCCTCTGACCCGGGGTCCGCGTGGGAGCCGCATGGGTTCTCGCGGACGGTGCCGGCGGAGGACGCTCCTGAGCTGATGTTCTCGGGTGATCTCCTCTTCGCGGGTTCCATCGGGCGCACCGACCTGCCGGGCGGCGACCACAAGACGATCCTGCGGAGCCTCGCCGACAAGGTGCTCCCACTCGATGACCGGATCGTGGTCCTGCCCGGCCACGGCGACCAGACGACCATCGGCCGGGAACGCCAGACCAATCCCTTCCTTCAAGGCCTCGTGCCCGGCCCTGCCCCTTCGGCGTCGGCTTCGGCGACCGCCGGGTCCGCGTCCGACGCGCGGACAGGGGCGCCAGGGGGTCACGCCCCTGGCCCGAACCAGAGCGGGTGAGGATTTTCATGAGTTTCCAGGCGCCCAAGGGCACCTATGACATCGTTCCGCCGGCGTCGTCAGCGTGGCTGGCCGTCCGGGAGGCGCTCGCGCTTCCGCCGCGGCTGTCCGGCTATGACTACGTCGAGACGCCGATGTTCGAGGACACCGCGTTGTTCGTCCGCGGCGTCGGGGAGTCGACAGACGTCGTCAACAAGGAGATGTACACCTTCGACGACCGCGGAGGTCGCTCGTTGACGCTGCGGCCCGAGGGCACCGCGGGCGTCCTCCGGGCGGTGGTCGAGCGCGGCCTGCACCGCGGTCAGTTGCCGGTGAAGGTGTGGTACGTCGGGCCTAACTTCCGCTACGAGCAGCCGCAGTCCGGTCGTTACCGCCAGCACACCCAGGTAGGGGTCGAGACGATCGGCAGCGATGACCCGGCATTGGACGCCGAGGTCATCTGGCTGGCGGTCGAGGCGCACCGCCGGATCGGGCTGACGAAGGTGCGGCTTCTCCTCAACAGCCTCGGCTGCCGGGACTGCCGGCCGGCCTATCGCGAGTTGCTGCAGGACTTCCTCCGTGGCCTCGACCTGGACGAGGACACCCGCCGCCGGGTCGAGATCAACCCGATGCGCGTTCTGGACGACAAGCGGGCGGAGGTGCAGGCCCAGCTGACGAACGCTCCCCTGATCACCGACCACCTGTGCGGCGCCTGCAAGGAGCACCACGACGAGGTACGCGCGTACCTCTCCGATCTCGGCGTCCACTGGGAAGACAACCCGCGCCTCGTCAGAGGTATGGACTACTACGTGCGTACGACGTTCGAGTTCGTCCACGACGGTCTCGGTGCCCAGTCGTCCATCGGCGGCGGTGGTCGCTACGACGGGCTGATGGCGACGATCGGTGGCCCCGACCTCGGCGGGGTGGGTTTCGGACTCGGGCTCGACCGGACCATCCTCGCCGTCGAGGCGGAAGGGCTGACCGTCGGAGACCGGAGCCGGTGCGACGTCTACGTCGTGCCGCTGGGCGCGGCGGCCAGGCGGCGTACCGTCACCTTGCTCCGTGACCTCCGGCAGGCTGGCGTCCGCAGTGACACGGCGTACGGCGGTCAGGGGCTCAAGGGTGCGATGAAGGCGGCCGATCGTTCGGGGGCGGCGTTCGCGGTGGTGCTTGGTGACCGCGACCTGGAGCAGCAGACTGCGCAGGTCAAGGACCTGCGCAGTGGTGACCAGCAGGCGGTACCCCTCGACGAGGTTGTCCAGCGGCTCGTCCAGGCGGTGCAGACACAGACAACGAAGGAGAACCCCGGGTGATCCGCACGCACGAAGCCGGCACGCTACGTGCCGACCACGTTGGCCAGACCGTGACGTTGACCGGCTGGGTGGCCAGGCGGCGTGATCACGGGGGAGTCGCGTTCATCGATCTTCGCGACGCGTCGGGCGTGGTGCAGGCGGTGATCCGGCATGAGCAGCTCACCGAGCAGATTGGCGAGGAGTTGGCCTCGGCGGACGAGGCTGGCTCGGCCGCGCACGGGCTCCGGCAGGAGTACTGCCTGCGACTCGTCGGCGAGGTGCGCCGCCGCCCGGCCGGCAACGAGAACCCCCACCTTCCGACGGGGGAGATCGAGCTGGTGGCCAGCGAGGTGGAGGTTCTGAGTGCGGCCGACCCGCTGCCGTTCCCGGTCGAGGAGCACCACCAGGCCTCGGTCAACGAAGAGCTCCGGCTGAGGTACCGCTATCTCGACCTGCGCCGTCCGGAGATGGCGAACCTGCTGCGGATGCGGTCGAGGGTCACCCACCTGATCCGTGAGGTCATGGGCCAGAACGACTTCGTCGACGTGGAGACGCCGTACCTCACCCGCTCGACTCCCGAGGGCGCGCGGGACTTCCTCGTGCCGGTCCGTCTGCAGCCAGGTAGTTGGTACGCGCTGCCGCAGTCACCGCAGCTGTTCAAGCAGCTGCTCATGGTGGCGGGCCTGGAGCGCTATTACCAGATCGCGCGCTGCTTCCGGGACGAGGACTTCCGCGCTGACCGCCAGCCGGAGTTCACCCAGCTCGACGTCGAGATGTCGTTCGCCTCACCGGACGACATCATCGCGCTGACCGAGCAGGTGCTGACGCGGGTGTGGAAGGACGTGCTGGGGTACGAGATCTCGACGCCCATCCCGCGGATGACGTACGCCGAGGCGATGCGGAGGTTCGGTATCGACCGGCCCGACCTGCGGTTCGGCTGTGAGTTGGTCGACTTCACGGAGTACTTCGCCAACACGCCGTTCCGGATTTTCCGGGCTCCAGAAGGCCACGGTGCCACGAAGGGCGAGGACTTCCACGTGGGCGCGGTCGTCATGCCCGGGGGAGCCGGGCAGGCGCGCAAGGAGCTGGACGGCTGGCAGGAGTGGGCGCGTTCGCGCGGCGCGAAAGGCCTGGCGTACGTCCTCATCGGTCCTGACGGCGAGCTTGGTGGGCCGGTCGCAAAGAACCTCTCGGAGGAGGAGCGGGCCAAGCTGGCCGAGCACGCGGGCGCGAAGCCGGGCGACTGTGTCTTCTTCGCGGCGGGTCCGCGGTCGGAGGCGCTCGGTCTGCTCGCGGCCGCTCGCCTGGAGGTGGGGGAGCGCTGTGGTCTGATCGACCACTCTCGCTGGGAGTTCTGCTGGGTGGTCGATGCTCCGCTGTTCGAACGCGTGGATGCGGAGGACGGAAGCAGCGGCTGGACGTCGATCCACCATCCCTTCACCGCGCCGACCGCGGAGTGGCTCGACCGTTTCCACGAGAAGCCCGGACAGGCGCTGTCGCAGGCGTACGACATCGTGCTGAACGGCACGGAGATCGGCGGCGGGTCGATTCGTATCCACCGCGGCGACGTTCAGCAGAGGGTGTTCGACGTCCTGGGGCTCACGGAGGCGGAAGCCACCAGTCAGTTCGGATTCCTGTTGGAGGCGTTCCGCTTCGGGGCGCCTCCGCACGGAGGTATCGCACTCGGTTTGGACCGGCTGTGCGCCCTGCTTGGCGGCGTCGAGTCGATCAGGGACGTCATCGCGTTCCCCAAGACCGCGTCGGGATCTGATCCTCTGACGGGTGCACCGGCGCCGATCACGCCCGCTCAGCGGCGTGAGGCCGGGATCGACGCTCGGCCCGACAAGCCGGCGAAGCAGGGCTGAGAACCCGGCTTCACGCAGCGTTACTGCGGGCCGTGGCATAACGAGCACGGATTGTAATTCGAAGAGTTTACAAATCGTGATCTCGGCCGCGTGTCACGGCCGGATCCTGTCGTTTATTGTCAAGCGTCGCAATCTGCAGGGCACCCCCTGTAGGCGGCAGACCGTGCGTGAACCCACGTCAGGAAGGCATACGGGCACTCTATGGCGGACCCGACCCTGCTCGAGACGGGTGCAAGCGAACCACCGGCGTCTCCAACGGCGTCGGCAGGCAGCCCCTTGAGAAGCAAGTCGCCCACCCAGATCGCGCTCGAGCGACTGCGCAAAGACAAGGTCGCCATCATCTGCGCGATCATTGTGCTCGCCTTCATTCTGATCGCGATTTTCGCCAACGTTATTACCGCGATCACCCACACCGATCCCGGCCAGAGTAATCAGCAGCTCATCGACGACTACGGCTTTCCCACGGTCAATCCGAGCGCCGAGCATCCGTTCGGCATTGAGCCCCGGCTTGGTCGAGACCTGTTCGCTCGTTGGGTTCATGGGGCGCGACCTTCTCTGATCGTCGCTATCTCGGCTTCCGTGATCTCGACGGCCCTCGGTACGGCCATGGGCCTCTTGGCCGGCTTCCTGGGTGGCAGGGTTGACCGCGCGATCTCCTGGCTGATTGACCTGCTGCTGTCGTTGCCACTGATCCTGGTGGTGATCGCGATCGCTCCCGTGGTCCAGACGTGGTTCAACACGAACAACGAGACGGTTTCGATGGTGCGCCTGTGGACCCTCGTGGTGATCTTCGCGTTCTTCGGTTGGACCGGCCTCGGACGTCTGATTCGCGCCGAAGTCCTGTCCCTGCGGGAGCGTGAGTTCATCCAGGCGGCACGGGCGATCGGGGTGCCCACCCGGCAGATCCTTTTCCGGGAACTCCTGCCCAATCTGACCGGGCAGATCATCATCTTTCTCTCGCTCGCGATTCCGAGCTACATCACGGCTGAGGCCGGGTTGTCCTATCTGGGCGTCGGCCTCACCGAACCCACACCGTCGTGGGGACTCACCATCAACGCAGCCCTGAATTACTACGAGACGTACCCAATCTATTTCTGGCAGCCGGCTCTGGGGATCCTGGTTCTCGTGTTGGCGCTCAATCTCCTGGGTGACTCGATTCGCGACGCGTTCGACCCCAAGACCCGTCGGTAGCACGGCCGGCGAGACCACAAGAAAGGCAAGGGAGAGATTCCATGCGATGGACAAGGCTCGTAGCGGCGGCGGGCGTGCTCGCGCTCGGCGCTGCTGCGTGCGGTGGAGGCGGCACGCCTTCCGAACGTGCGCAAGAAGAGAAGAAGGCGTCGCCCAGCGCGTCGGCCAGCTCCAGCAGTGGCTACGAAGTCATGCTGGACGAGAACGCCAAGGGTCCCGCCAAGGAAGTGGCGGGCGCCCAGAAGGGCGGCACCGTCACGACGCTGACGGTGCAGGCTCCCGAGACCTTTGACCCGACCCGGGCCTACTACATCGACGTGCTTTCCGTGCTGCGGGTGGTGACGCGCGGCCTCACCGCGATGACGTTGCGGGACGACGGTAAGTACTACCTCGTCCCCGACATGGCGACCAGCCTTGGTGAGGCTAATGCTGACTTCACCGAGTGGAAGTTCACCATCAAGGATGGGTTGAAGTACGAAGACGGTTCCACTGTTACGTCGAAGGACTTCGCCTACGCGGTGAAGCGTTCCTTCGCCACCGAGGAACTCCCGAGTGGTCCGACGTACCAGCAGAGCTACTTCCTCGACGGCGACAAGTACAAGGGTCCGTTCAAGTCCGCGGCCAAGGGCGGCGGTAAGGACTACGCCGGTGTCGAGACCCCGGACGACAAGACCATCATCCTGAAGATGGCGAAGCCGTTCCCGGACCTGCCGTACTACCTGACGTTCCCGGTGTACAGCCCGATCCCCGAGGCCAAGGACACCAAGGACAACTACGGCAACCACCCGCTCGCCACGGGCCCCTACAAGTTCGAGTCCTACGCCAAGGGCAAGAGCCTCGTTCTCACCAAGAACGAGAACTGGGACGCGGCGAGCGACCCGGCGCGGCAGCAGTACGTCGACCGGTTCGAGTTCAAGTTCGGTCAGGACCCGCTGAAGCTGCAGGAGCAGCTGATCGCCGACAACGGCCCTGACCAGACGGCGCTCACCTACGACGGCGTTGACTCCTCGCTGCTGCCGAAGATCCAGGGCAAGGAGCCGGAGAAGCGGATGCTGACCGGCGACGGCACCTGCACCTTCTTCGCCTACCTCGACACCCGTCGTATTCCGCTGGAGGTCCGTCGGGCGCTGGCGGTGGCGTGGCCACACGACGCGCTGCACAAGGCCGCTGGTGACAACCCGTTCACCTACGAGCCCGCCACGACGATCCTCCCGAAGATCACGCCGGGTTGGCAGGACTACGACGTGGAAGGCGACGGCTCCAAGGGCGACGGCGACGCGGTGAAGGCCAAGAAGATGCTCGAGGACGCCGGCAAGCTCGGCTTCGAGATCGTGTGGTCCTACGCCAACGACGACCCGATCGCCCAGCAGGTTTCGGCGATGCGTGAGGAAAAGCTGAAGGCCGCTGGCTTCAAGGTCAAGGCGATTCCGATGCCGCGTGACCAGCGTCGTGCTGACACCGACAACCCGAACTCCAAGGTCAACCTGCGGTACCAGGGCTGGTGCATCGACTGGCCGTCGGGCACCACGGTGTTCCCGGCGATCTTCGACGGCCGGCTGATCGCGCTCAACCCGACCTCTGCTCCTAACAAGTCGTTCCTGAACGAGAAGGAAGTCAACGACGAGATCGACCGGATCAGCGCCATGCCGGTCGAGGAGCAGCAGCCTGAGTGGGCCAAGCTCGACAAGCTGGTCACCGAGAAGTACCAGCCGGTGATCCCCGACAACTACGGCAAGACCAACTTCATCCACGGTTCGAAGGTCGGTGGCGTCGTCCTCGACGTCTACGGCGGTGGACCTGACTACTCGAAGCTCTTTGTGAAGCAGTAGCAGGTATCGAAGGGGCGGGGCCAGGCGCCCCGCCCCTTCGGTCGCAGGGGTTCTTGTCTGTTTATCCATGACATACGATTGGTCCAGCGATGTTTGGTTATGTGATTAGACGGGTTGCTGCCGGGCTCTCCGTAGTGCTCGTTGTCATGGTGATCTCGTTCTTTCTGTTCTTCATAGGCCCGGCAAAGCCTGAATACGCAATCTGTGGGGACCGTAACTGCACGCCGTCCCGGCTCGCCGACATTCGCGCCAGCCTGTCCCTCGACAAACCGGTGTCCGAGCAGTTCACGGAATACTTCAGTGGAATCTTCACCGGGCGCGAAATCCATTCCGGTGGTTTCGTCAAAGAATGCGACGTTCCCTGTCTTGGTTGGTCGTTCATCCGGAACGAGCCGGTGACGAAACTGATCGTGGAACGCTTACCGGTCACTATCTCGGTGGCCCTGGGCGCCATGGTGATCTTCACCACGCTGGGCGTCACGATCGGAGCCTTGGCCGCGATTCATCGAGGCTCCATATGGGACCGGGCGCTCGTGAGCAGTTCGTTGATCCTCACGTCATTTCCGTACTACCTCGTCGCGTTGTTGGCGGCGATTTACTTAACCATCCAGTTTGAGGTCTTCCCGCGTAGTGGCTATCACCCCTTAACTGATAATCCATGGGAATGGTTCAAGGGGCTGCTCCTGCCGTGGGCTGTTCTTGGGGCGGTTTATGCGACGGCCTACGCCCGCTACACCAGAGCGGCGATGGTCGAAGCACTCAGTGAAGACTTTGTCCGCACCGCCCGCGCCAAGGGGCTGAGCCCGCGCCGCGTTCATTTCCGCCATGCGCTGCGAGCCGGCCTCACATCGGTCGTCACGATCCTCGGCCTCGACCTCGCGGGACTCCTGGCGGGCACGATCTTCACCGAGCGTATCTTCGAAGTCCAAGGACTTGGGTTGTTGGCCCTCAACGCCTTCGACAACGGCGATCTTCCCGTCATCATGGGTTCTGTGATGTACGCGTCTTTCCTCTTGGTGGGCCTCAACATCGTGATCGACATCGTCTACAGCTTCCTCGACCCGCGGGTCCGACTCGGATGAGCATGAACGAAACCACGAACTCCCAGCAGCCGTTCCTCGCGGTCGAGGACCTCACGGTTCGCTTTCCGACGCCCGACGGCGTCGTGAACGCGGTCACCGAGCTCAGCTACAACGTTGAGCTTGGTCGCACCCTAGGCATCGTCGGCGAATCCGGCTCCGGCAAGAGCGTGTCGAGCATGGCCATCATGGGCCTGCATGACAGACGCCGAGCGAAGATCAGTGGCAGTATCCGGCTTCAGGGCACCGATCTCGTGGATGTCGACGACGACCGTATGCGGCGGATCCGCGGCAACGTCGTCTCGATGATTTTCCAGGATCCGCTGTCGAGTCTCCACCCGTTTTACACGATCGGGGACCAGATCTCCGAGGCTTACCTCGCCCACAACAAGGCCTCGAAGGCGCAGGCCCGTAAGCGGGCGATCGAGCTTCTGGAGCGCGTCGGCATTCCGCAGGCGGGCCGCCGGGTCGACGACTACCCCCATCAGTTCTCCGGGGGTATGCGGCAGCGCGCGATGATCGCGATGGCTCTCGTCAACGACCCGCAGCTGCTGATCGCCGACGAGCCCACCACGGCCCTTGACGTCACAGTCCAGGCCCAGATCCTCGACCTGCTGCAGGACCTCCAGCGTGAGTTCGGCTCGGCGATCATCATCATCACGCACGACCTCGGTGTGGTCGCCGAAATGGCTGACGACGTGTTGGTGATGTACGCCGGCCGGTGCGTGGAGTACGGCAAGGGCAAGGAGATCCTGACGCGCCCGGAGCACCCGTACACCTGGGGACTCCTGAGCAGTGCGCCCCACCTGACCGGCGATCCCGGGCAACCCCTGACTCCGATCAAGGGTTCGCCGCCAAGTCTGGTCAATCTGCCGAGTGGGTGTTCGTTCCACCCGCGATGCCCCTACGCCTCGCGCCTGCCGGATGACCGTTGTGTCGAGCTCCTGCCGGAGCTTCGGCCCGGCGGACGAGGTGCCGGGCACCTGGTGCGCTGTCACTTGCCGAATCCCGACGAGATCTTCGTCGACGAGATCCAGCCTCGGATCGGGTGAAGGGGTTACACGTCATGACGGAGAGCACGACGACGACAGCGCCGGCTCGTATATCGGAGGGCTCCGGCTCGACGCCGCTGTTGGAGGTCCGCAACCTCGTCAAGCACTTCCCGGTCCGGTCCACCGGTGTCGTACGCCGGGTGGTCGGACAGGTCCAGGCCGTCGACGACATCTCGTTCACCGTCCAGCGCGGTTCGTCGCTCGGCCTGGTGGGGGAGTCCGGCTGCGGTAAGTCGACCACCGGGCGCCTGGTGACCCGGCTGCTCGACCCGACCAGCGGTGAGGTGCGGTTCGAGGGCAACGACATCGCCTCGCTGCGGCCCAAGCAGATGCTGCCGTTCCGGCGGGAAATCCAGATCATCTTCCAGGATCCGTACTCCTCACTGAATCCCCGGCACACCGTCGGCTCGATCATCGGCACGCCGCTGCAAGTGCACAACATCGTGCCCAAGAACAAAGTGCTGTCGCGGGTCCAGGAGCTCCTGGAGGTCGTCGGCCTCAACCCTGAGCACTACAACCGCTATCCGGGTGAGTTCTCCGGTGGGCAGCGCCAGCGGATCGGGATCGCCCGGGCGCTCGCGGTCCGCCCCAAGCTGATCGTCGCGGACGAGCCGGTCAGCGCCCTGGACGTCTCGATCCAGGCGCAGGTGATGAACCTCCTCGAGAGCCTGCAGAAGGAGTTCGGGATCTCCTTCCTCTTCATCGCCCACGACCTGGCGGTCGTCCGGCACTTCTGCCCCGAGGTCGCGGTGATGTACCTCGGCAAGATCGTGGAGGTCGCCGACCGGGAGAGCCTCTACACCCAGCCGCACCACCCGTACACCCAGGCGCTGCTGTCGGCCGTTCCCGACGTTCGCCAGGCACAGGTCGGTGGTCGGCGGGAACGCATCCGGCTCTTCGGCGATGTCCCGAGCCCGATCGACCCGCCATCGGGCTGCCGGTTCCGTACCCGCTGCTGGAAGGCACAGGACATCTGCGCCACCCAGGAACCCCCGCTGCAGGCGCTGGCGAACGGCCATCGGGTTGCCTGCCACTTCGCGGCGCCCCCGACGATCGAGGATGCCCGGGCGAGCCAGGCCGCGGCCGCCGAGGCGGTGACTCTGGAGTCGGAGGGCGCGGTCGCCGACGCCTGACGCGATTGCGTCCTTCCGGCTGGTGTCCCCGTGTTCGCCCTGAGCCTTTGAGCCACCGTGAAGTAGGACGTCGCGCGGACACCTGAGGCTGGTCCGTCAAGGGCTTGGGGGTACCCCGTGGATAGTCTCGGGCCGTGACGGACGAGGGTCTCTTCGACGTACCCACTACTGGTGGACGCCACGTTCCGACGACCGGCCGTGGCTCGGGCAGCCTTGCCGACGCTGACCACAGCGCGGCCCCCTTGGCGGTCCGCATGCGTCCGCAGACCCTTGATGATCTCGTCGGGCAGCGACAGCTCCTTGCCGCCGGTGCGCCGCTGCGCCGGTTGATCGAGGGCGACCAGCCGATGTCGATCCTGCTGTGGGGACCGCCCGGGTCCGGCAAGACCACGATCGCCTCGATCGTGAGCCGGCAGACCAACCGCGTGTTCGTCGAGCTCTCGGCCGTGTCCGCGGGTGTCAAGGAGGTTCGCACCGTGATCGACGCGGCCCGCCGGGACCTCGGCCGCGGACGCGAGACGGTGCTGTTCGTCGACGAGGTGCACAGGTTCAGCAAGGCTCAACAAGATGCCCTCCTACCTGGTGTCGAGAATCGCTGGATCACGCTGATCGCCGCGACGACGGAGAATCCGTACTTCTCGGTGATTTCTCCACTCCTGTCCCGATCGCTGCTTCTTCGCCTGGAGCCGCTGTCGGCAGAAGACATTCGCGGGTTGGTACGCCGAGCGCTTGCGGACGAGCGTGGCCTCGCGGGAGCGGTGACGCTGGCCCCCGCGGCCGAGGAGCATCTGGTCCGGATGGCCGGGGGTGATGCGCGCCGGGCACTGACCTACCTCGAGGCCGGTGCGGGGGCCGCGCTGGCCAAGGCGGACAGCGAGGTCGACCTGAAGACCCTCGAGGTGGCCGTCGACCGGGCGGCGGTCCGCTACGACCGGGACGGTGACCAGCACTACGACGTCGCGAGCGCGCTCATCAAGTCGATCAGGGGTAGCGACGTCGACGCCACGCTGCACTACCTCGCCCGGATGGTGGAGGCGGGGGAGGACCCACGGTTCATCGCCCGGCGCCTGGTGATCTCGGCGAGTGAGGACATCGGGATGGCCGACCCCACCGCACTCGGAGTCGCGGTCGCGGCACACCAGGCCGCGCAGTTCGTCGGCTTCCCTGAGGCGGCGATCAATCTCGCCCACGCGGCGATCCACCTCGCGTTGGCGCCCAAGTCCAACGCCGTCGTCAAGGCGATCGGTGCCGCCCTGGAGGACGTACGCGCCGGGCGGATCGGCGCCGTGCCCGCCCACCTGCGGGACGCCCACTACAGCGGGGCCAAGCGATTGGGCCACGGGAGTGCCTACCGCTACGCACACGATGATCCGCGTGGGATCGTCGCGCAGCAGTACGCGCCTGACGAGGTGGCCGGTCGGACCTACTACGAGCCGACGCAGCGCGGCGCCGAGAAGGCGTACGCCGAACGCCTGGAGCGGATCCGCAAGATCCTCGCCGGCGACGAGTAGTTGATCACGTCGCCGGCCACACCGGACGCACGCCGCACTTCAGTCGATTGGCGGCTCGGGCCAAACGTGCGTCACAGGTGACGAGGGGGGCGTCGAAGTGTTCGGCGACCGCGACGTAGGCGGCGTCGTAACCACTCAGGGAGTCGCGTAAAGACCACATCCGCGTCAGGAACGGTTGAACCCGGAGGAGCTCGATCGTCAAGGATCGCAAGGCGTCAAGCGCCCAGTGGGCGCGCTCCTCGTCCAGCTTGCCGCACCGGTGTCGGCCGCGGATGGCGTTGAAGGTCTCGGCGATCAGGTGCTCGGGTGCCACCCACTGGCTGTCTCGAGCGAGTTCGGTGCGGCTGTTGACACCGCCGGGTCCGTCGCCGGTGAGCGCTTCGGTGAGCACTGAGGCATCGACGACGATCACGGAGTGCTGTGCCCCTTCTCCCCGGCGTCTGGGTCGTGATGCGAGTCCCGCTCGGCACGAGCCTCGTCGATCAGTTGCCGCGCCTCGGCGGCCGTGAGTCGTGAGCCGTCGGTCCGACCTTCGGCTTCGCGGAGGATCGCCAGGTTGCGCGCGTAGCCGGCTTCGCGTTCGAGGAGTGCGAGAAGGTACGCCTGGAGTGACTGCCCCCGCGCCCTGGCAGCCGCGACGAGGGCGTCGCGGACCTCGTCAGGCACATCGCGGATCTGGAGCGCGACCATGCATGCACTATACATGCACGCCTCCTTGGGGTCGGCGGATCAAGCAATCGACAATCTCCACGGTGACAGCCGCGGAGCGCTCGGCCCGCGCGTGGCGGCGTACCTGTGGACGGATACGCCAACCGCGGCATTGTGGACGAAATCGCGGCCGTCGACCTGCCGGAGCAAGGACGATGTCATCGCCGCGACACGGCGCGTAGGGGCAACGTACGTCGCGCTCCCGACCGTTATAGGTTTGGACGCCATGACTGCCGGTGAGATCGCGGGGTTGATCGCGGCCGCTGCCCTGCTGCTGCTCGTGGGGCTGCTGGCCTACCCCATCCTGAAGCTGGGCAAGGTGCTCGACGAGACCCGCCTGCTGGTACGCGGCGTATCCGACCAGAGCGTACCGTTGCTCGGAGAGGTCACGACCACGGTCACGACCACCAACGCACAGCTCGCCAGGGTGGACGCGATCACATCGCGGGCCGAGACGGTCTCCGACAATGTCGCTGGCCTGTCGTCGTTGTTCGCCGCCACCCTCGGCGGCCCCCTGGTCAAGATCGCGGCGTTCTCCTACGGCGTACGCCGGGCGATGGTCGCGCACGACCGTCGTGACATCGAACGCCAGGTCAGGTCCGAGATGCGGGGCGGCCGGCGCAAGAAGGGAGCCGAGGCACGATGAAGCGCCTGTTCTGGGTGGTGGTTGGAGCCGCTGTCGGCGTGCTCGTCGTCCGGAAGGTCTCCCAGAAGGCCGAGCAGTTCACGCCACAGGGTGTGGCGAAGCAGGTCGCCGGGCTGGGCACGGCGATCAGGGCATTCGGGGAGGAGGTTCGGGCAGGCATGGACGCACGTGAGGCCGAGTTGCGCGACGCGCTCGCGCTCGATGGCCGCCAACCCAACGGACACCCGGGGCTGGACGCGGACGCCGCCGCTCGCCTGACCCGCGACCCCAACTCGACGTGGAGGGACACTCGCTGATGGAGACGGCGGAAATTCGCCGACGCTTCCTGCGCTTCTTCGAAGAACGCGGGCACACCGTCGTACCCTCGGCCTCTCTGCTGGTCGACGATCCCAACCTGCTGTTCGTCAACGCCGGCATGGTGCCGTTCAAGCCCTATCTCCTGGGGCAGCAGACGCCGCCGTACCCCCGGGCCACCAGCGTGCAGAAGTGCGTACGGACCGGCGACATCGAAGAGGTCGGCAAGACCACCCGGCACGGCACGTTCTTCCAGATGAACGGCAACTTCTCGTTCGGGGACTACTTCAAGGCGCGGGCCATCGAGCTGGCCTGGGAGCTGGTCACCAAGCCCCAGTCAGAGGGCGGGCTCGGCTTCGACGAGGCGCGGCTCTACCCGAGCGTCTTCCACGAGGACGACGAGGCGATCGCTCTGTGGAAGCAGATCGCTGGCATGTCAGACGACCGGATCCCCCGCCTTGGCATGCGGGACAACTTCTGGTCGATGGGTGTGCCTGGTCCTTGCGGCCCCTGCTCCGAGATCCTCTTCGACCTCGGCCCTGACTACGGCGCCGACGGCGACTGGACCAACGGCGACCGCTACATGGAGATCTGGAACCTGGTCTTCATGCAGTACGTCCGCGGTGAAGGGCCCGGCAAGGAGGGGTACCCGATCCTGGGCGAGCTGCCCGCCCGCAACATCGACACCGGGATGGGTCTCGAGCGGGTCGCCTACCTCCTCCAGGGCGTCGACAACATCTACGAGAACGACGAGATCCGGCCGGTCCTCGAGCGGGCGACCGAGCTGTCCGGCCGTAAGTACGGCGTCGACCACGACTCCGACGTACGCCTACGCGTGGTGGCCGACCACGTCCGCTCGGCGATGATGATGGTCAGCGACGGCGTCACCCCGAGCAACGAGGGTCGCGGCTACGTCCTTCGCCGGATCATCCGCCGGGCGGTCAACCAGATGCGGCTGCTCGGCGTCGACGAGAGCACGATGCCGCAGCTGCTGCCGGTCAGCCTGTCCAGGATGAAGCTGTCCTACCCCGAGCTGGAGCGGGACTGGCAGCGGATCAGCTCCGTCGTCTACGCGGAGGAGGAGACCTTCCTCGGGACGCTCAAGACGGGTACGCAGATCTTCGACCTCGCGGTCGACGAGACCCGGCGTGACGGCGGTGCCGTGCTGGCCGGCGATAAGGCGTTCCAGCTGCACGACACGTACGGCTTCCCGATCGACCTGACCCTGGAGATGGCGGCCGAACGCGGGCTCGCCGTCGATGAGGAGGGCTTCCGCCGCCTGATGGCGGAGCAGCGCCAGCGGGCCAAGCAGGACGCGGCCGCACGGAAGTCCGCGCACGCCGACCTGTCCGCCTACCGCGGTGTGGCCGACACGTTGGGCCGGTCCGTGGAGTTCACCGGCTACGACGAGGTGGTCTCCGACGCGCAGATCGCGGGCCTGATCCGGGACGGCGAACCAGCCACGGCGGCCCATGAGGGCGACACGATCGAGCTCGTGCTCGACCGCACGCCGTTCTACGCCGAAGGCGGTGGGCAGCTCGCCGACGAGGGCGTCATCGAGTTGGCCAACGGCGCGCGGCTCGTGGTCCACGACGTCCAGTCGCCGTTGACGGGGCTCATCGTCCACCAGGCGAAGGTCCTCGAGGGCGAGGTCCTCCTGGGCCAGCCGGCGCACGCGCTGGTCGACATCGAGCGCCGCCGGGCGATCTCGCGGGCGCACACCGCGACCCACATGGTCCACAAGGCGTTCCGCGAGGCGCTGGGCGAGACCGCGGCGCAGGCGGGTTCGGAGAACGCACCCGGCCGGTTCCGCTTCGACTTCAACGCCACCGGTCCAGTGCCGCCGAGCGTGCTGGCGGAGGCGGAGGAGCGCGTCAACGACCTCCTGCTGGCCGACCTGCCGGTGACGGCCGAGGTGATGCCGATCAACGACGCCCGGGACCTGGGCGCGCTGGCGTTGTTCGGCGAGAAGTACGGCAACGAGGTACGTGTCATCTCGGTCGGTGACTGGGCGCGCGAGCTCTGCGGCGGCACGCACGCGGGCCGGTCCGGCCAGCTGGGTGTGGTGAAGCTGCTCTCGGAGTCCTCGATCGGTGCCGGCGTGCGCCGGGTCGAGGCGCTGGTCGGCGCCGACGCCTACCGCTTCCTCGCCCGTGAGCACGTCCTGCTCGGGCAACTCGCGGAGGCGTTGAAGGCCCGGCCGGAGGAGCTGCCGGAGCGGGTCGCGGGCATCGTCGACCGGCTCCGGGTCGCCGAGAAGGAGCTCGAGCGCATCCGCGTCCAGCAGGTGTTGGCCGCGGCCGGCGAGCTGGCGGCCAGCCCCAAGGACGTCTTCGGGGTTTCCATGGTGGCGCGAGAGCTTCCCGAGGGCGCGTCCGCCGGAGACCTGCGCAAGCTGGCCCTGGACGTGCGCGGCCGGCTGCCGTCTGACAAGCCTGCCGTCGTGGCACTCGTCGGCGCCTCTGGCGGCCGTCCGTCCGTCGTTGTCGCACTCAACGACGAGGCACGCAACTGGCGGCTGTCGGCGGGCGAGCTGGTCAAGCTGGCCGCCGGCGTGCTGGGCGGCGGTGGCGGCGGTAAGGACGATGTCGCTCAGGGCGGTGGTACCGACCCGGCGAAGGCGGACGAGGCGCTGCGACAGGTCGAGCACGCCGTAGGGACGCGGGTCACGAGTAGCTGACGGGCAGGCGCGGGCGATGCGTGGCGGCGTCCGGCTCGGAGTCGACCTGGGCGAGGTCCGGATCGGGGTGGCCCGATCCGACCCGTCCGGTCTGCTGGCTGTGCCCGTCGAGACGGTTCCTCGCGGCGAGGGTGACCTCGACCGGCTCGCGGCGCTCGTCGCGGAGGTCGAGGCCGTTGAGGTGGTCGTCGGCCTCCCCGTCTCTCTCTCGGGGGGCGAGGGACCTGCCGCGCAGAAGGTGAGAGACTTCGCCCGCGAACTCGCCGTGCACGTCGCACCGGTCCCGATCCGGCTGGTCGACGAGCGGCTGTCCACGGTGAGCGCGCAGCAGGGCTTCCGGGAGCAGGGATTGTCGATCCGCAGAACGCGGTCACGTATCGACCAGGCCGCGGCTGCGATCATCCTCCAGAGCGCCTTGGACGCCGAGCGTTCGACCGGCAAGCCGCCTGGGATCATCGTCGGTCAGCGCAGAGGCAGGAGCCGGGCGCGCACGGATGTGAAAGGGAAGGACCACCAGTGAGTGAGCTCGGGTTCCGCACTTCCGGTCGCGTACGGCACAGGCGTGGACGCGGGTGCTTCGCCGTCCTGGCGGCGGTGGTAGTCATTGGCGCAGCCGCCGCGTTCGTTGCCGTGAAGGGGCAGTCCCTCCTGGCTGGGGCGTTCACCGTTCCCGACTACTCAGGTTCGGGCGCCGGCGAGGTCGTCGTCCAGATCAACCAGGGTGAGACGAGTCGCGAGATCGCCGCCACGCTCGAGCAGAAGAATGTGGTCAAAAGCTCGGAGGCGTTCACCCAGGCCGCGCGGCGCGACAGTCGGGCGCTGTCGATCCAGCCCGGCTTCTACCGCCTGCGTTCCCAGATGGGCGCCAAGGAAGCGCTCGGCCTGATCCTCGACCCGAACTCCCGCATCCTCGACCGGGTGACGGTCCCGGAAGGCCGGCGACTCTCCAGGGCGCTGGAGATTCTCACCGACAAGACCAAGATCCCCGAGTCGGAGTTCACCGCGGCGCTCAAAGCCCCGCAGGACCTCGGGCTTCCGCCGTACGCGAAGGGCAAGGCCGAAGGCTTCCTGTTCCCCGAGACGTACGACATCGATCCCGGCACTAGCGCGACCTCCCTGCTACAGGAAATGACAACGCGGTACACCGACGTCACCGAAAGCCTCGGTCTTGTGCAGGGCGCCAAGGAGCTTGGCCGGACACCGCTGGAGGTGCTGACGGTGGCGAGTCTGGTGGAGGCGGAGGCGCGCCGGCCCGAGGACTTCGGCAAGGTCGCTCGGGTCATCTACAACCGGATCGAGGAGGGCCAGCGACTGCAGTTCGACTCGACGGTGCACTACGCCGCGAACGTCTCAGGTCGCGTCTCGACGACCGCGAAGGAACGCTCGAACCCCTCGCCGTACAACACCTATGTGCACAAGGGCCTGCCACCGGGCCCGATCAACTCCCCAGGCAAGCGTGCGCTGGAGGCGGCACTGAACCCCACCCCCGGCGACTGGATGTACTTCGTGACCGTCAACCCCGACACGGGGGCGACGAAGTTCGCGCGGACGTACGCCGAGCACGAGAGGTTCGTCGCGGAGTTCCAGCGGTGGTGTCGTGCCAACGCCGACCGCTGCTGACACGGACAGGTCTGTTGCTATGACTCCAGATCCCGCGGTCACTCGCCGGTGTGCCGTCCTCGGGTCGCCCATCGCGCATTCGCTGTCGCCGGTGTTGCACCGCGCCGCCTATGCCGAACTCGGCCTGGACTGGCGGTACGACGCCTTCGAGGTCGACGAAGCCGGGCTCGCGGACTTCGTGGACGGGCTCGGCCCCGAGTGGCGCGGACTGTCACTCACCATGCCGCTCAAGCGGGTGGTTCTCCCTTTGTGCGATGAGGTTTCTGAGCAGGCCGCCCTCGTCGGTGCGGTCAACACCCTGCTGCTGGAGGAGGGACGGCGGACCGGCACCAACACGGATGTGCCGGGGATTGTCGCGGCGCTACGCGCGCGCGGTGTGACGTCGGTGCGGAGCCCGCTGCTCGTCGGCGTTGGTGCGACAGCAGGTTCGGCGCTCGCGGCACTCGCTGAATTCGGGACTGGCGGCGTCCGTGCGATTGCGCGGGATCCGTCACGGGCAGGTGACCTGCGTACGCTGGCGGGCAAGCTCGGTGTCGATCTGGACGTCCTGCCGTGGGACGCGGCGGCCACGTTGTCGGACCTCGATCTGGTGGTGTCGACGGTTCCGGAGGACGCCGTGGCACCGCTTGCCGGACCACTCGTTGACCGGGCGGAGGTGGTGTTCGATGTGCTCTACCATCCGTGGCCGACTCGGCTCGCGGCGGCAGCCGAGCACGCCGGCCGGCTGGTCATCGGTGGGCTCGACCTTCTCGTCCACCAGGCGGCATTGCAGGTGGAGCAGATGACGAGGCGTCCCCTCGCGCCCGTCGCGGCCATGCGGGCGGCCGGAGAGAAGGCTTTGCGGGCCCGGGGAGCTGTGCCCTAGGCCAGAAAACCAAACGACAACCGCGTCACGGGGGAAAGATGACGGGGAGAGTAGTCCAGCGGCGTGCCTTGCTTGGCGCGGCGCTGCTCACTGGAGTGGGTGCGGTAGCGGGATGCGGCCGCCAGTCAGACCTGAACGGTGCGGTGGGTCCCGCACCCGCGGACGGAGGCGGTGGATCGACCGCGCCGCCGGTCGCGTCGATACCTGCGCAGCGGTTACCCGAAGGCACCGGGAGCGGGCCGACACCCGCGGACTGGAGGGCGCTCGCCGAGAGCATCGCCGGCACCGTTATCCGGCCGGGTGATCCGCGATACCCCACGGCTCACCAGCTCTTCGACCCCGTCTACGACAGCGTCCTGCCGGCCGCGGTGGTCGAGTGCGTCCGGCCGGCGGACGTGGGGGTGACGTTGGGATTCGGGCAACGGTTCGGTCTCCCGCTCGTTGGGAGGTCCGGCGGGCACTCCTACATCGGCGCGTCGACCACCCATGGCGGCATCATGATCGACGTACGCCCGATCGCGAAGATCGCCTTCGAACCCGGGCACGTCGCCCGGATCGGCAGTGGTGCGGAGCTCGGCGCGGTCTACAAGGCGTTGGGTGCCGAGGGGAGAGTGATCCCGGCCGGCTCGTGTCCGTCCGTCGGCATCGCGGGCCTCGCCCTGGGTGGCGGCCTGAGCCTGGCCAACCGTGCGTTCGGCCTGACCTGCGACGTGATCGAGCAGGTCCAGGTGGTCACCGCGGACGGTCAGATCCGGATCGCCAACGCCGACCAGAACCCCGAACTCTTCTGGGCCTGCCGAGGCGGCGGAGGCGGCACGCTCGGCGTGGTGACGGCGTTCTGGTTCAAGACCGAGGCGTCGCCACTCATCGGCACCTTCCGTGCCGAGTGGGCATGGTCCAACGCCGCCAAGGTGCTGCGCGGCTGGCAGCGCTTCATCGAGGAGTCCTCCGACGAGGTGTGGGCCGACCTGCTCCTCCAGGCCAATCCCGACGGCAGCCAGTCGGCGACGGTGTTCGGACTGACCACCGACAACGATCCGGCGCCGCAGCTGGCGCGCCTGCTGCGTACGGTCGGACGCGATCCAGTCTCGAGTTCGTACACCCTCAACCGCAGGTTCGGGCCCTCGGGCACCGACCAGCGGACCGTCTTCTATGCGGGCACCGACATCCTCGGCAACCCGCTCCCCGAGGCCGGGATCGACGCGGTGGTGGCCGCCATGAACAAGGCGGCGGCGTCCCGGCTCGCGGCGACGGCGATCTGGGACCCCCTGGGTGGCGCGGTCGGTCGGCTCGCAGTGGACGCGACGGCGTTCCCGTGGCGGAAGTCGTTCGCGTCGATCCAGTGGTACGCCACCCGCGGGCGCGCTACCGCCCAGGCGGCCCGGGACTGGATCGACGCCGGCCATCGCGCGGTTGCCACCTGGGCTGTCGGGGGATACGTCAACTACCTCGAGGCCGACCGTACGAACGGCGCGCTCTACTTCGACGGCAACGTCGAACGGCTGCGGGCAGCGAAGGCGAAGTACGACCCGAAGGACGTCTTCAAGCTGCCCTACACGCTCTGAGGCACGCGCCAGACGACGTGCCGCGGGCGTACCGTGCGGAGCGCGACCGGGATGGTTCCGCGAGGCCGCGGGCAGCCTGTCGGGGGTGGGCCGGTTCTTGGGGGGCTGGCCACCTCCGGCAGGCGGGTGACGGTTGTTTCGCCTCGCGGCGTGACGTGGCGAGCGGATGGCCGCCAGTCCCGGCCGAGCAGCGAACGCGTGCCCTCGGCCACTAGGCTCGCGGCTCGTGACGGCGTGGGAGTTCGGTGTGATCCTCGGCAGTGCCGCGCTGGGTGGCCTCGCCGGTGGGTTGATCCCGGCCTGGGTGGCCAGGCTTCCCGAGCCGGCGTCCGTCGACAGCGCCGACCCCGAGAAGCCGCCGTACGCCGTGCTGGCCGGATGGCCGCCCCTACGGGCGGTGGCCGTGCTCGTGACCGGCGTCGTGTGGGGGCTGCTCGCCTGGCGCGTCGGCCCCGACGTGGCGCTGCCGGCGATGCTGTATCTCGCCCTCGCCGGTGTCCTCCTCGGGTACGTCGACCTGCGGGTGCGGCTGCTCCCGAACGCCGTCGTGCTCCCGTCGTACGCCGTGGTGGCCGTCCTGCTCACGCTGGCCGCGCTCGTGTCGGGGGAGTGGCGCCACCTCGCCGGAGCGCTGCTTGGTGGTGCGGCCCTGTGGGCGTTCCTCGCGCTCCTCGGGCTGCTGTCGCCGTCGGGAATGGGGTTCGGGGACGTCAAGCTGGGCGGCGTTCTGGGCTTGGGGCTCGGCTGGTTCGGGATGGGGCAGGTGCTGGTCGGCACTGTCCTCGCGTTCGTGCTGGGTGCGCTGGTGAGTCTGGTCCTGATCGTGGCCAGGCGGGCGACCCGGCGCTCGGCGATTCCGTTCGGCCCGTTCCTCATCCTGGGCTTCCTGCTCGCCGTGATGTACGGCGATGAGGTCGTCCGGTGGTATCTGTCCCGGTCCTGAGGGATTGATCCCAGCTGGGGCCCGTCCGCGGTCGTGGCTGGACCGCCGCAAGACCCGCGCCCACCGCGTGAAAGACTTTCCGCCATGCTCCGCTGGCTCACCGCGGGGGAGTCTCATGGCCCCGCCCTCGTCGCGATCATCGAAGGCCTTCCCGCAGGCGTCCACGTCACCACCGACGACGTCGGGCGGCAGCTCGCGCGCCGTCGGCTCGGCTACGGCCGGGGTGCCCGGATGTCGTTCGAGCGGGACGAGCTCGAGTTCACCGGCGGCCTTCGGCACGGCGTGACCCTTGGCAGTCCGGTGGCGCTGCGGGTCGGCAACACCGAGTGGCCGAAGTGGTCCACGGTGATGTCCGCCGATCCGGTCGACCCGGCGGAGCTGGAGAACCTCGCGCGCAACGCGCCCCTCACCCGTCCACGCCCCGGTCACGCCGACCTGGCCGGCATGCAGAAGTACGGCTTCACCGAGGCCCGCCCCGTCCTGGAGCGCGCCAGCGCCCGCGAGACGGCGGCCAGGGTCGCCCTCGGAGCGGTGGCCCAGGCGTTCCTCCGTCAGGCGTACGACCTCACGATCCTCAGCCACGTGGTCGAGCTCGGTACGGTACGCGCGCCGGCGGGATCGGTTCCCACGCCCGACGACCTCGAGGCCATCGATGCCGACCCGCTGCGCTGCCTCGACCCCGAGACCAGCCAGGCGATGGTCGCCGAGGTCGACACCGCCCGCAAGGAGGGCGACACCCTCGGCGGTGTCGTCGAGGTGGTCGTGTGGGGCCTTCCGCCCGGGCTCGGCAGCCACGTCCACTGGGACCGCCGGCTCGACGCGCGGCTCGCCGGCGCCCTGATGGGGATCCAGGCGATCAAGGGCGTCGAGGTCGGTGACGGGTTCGAGCTGGCCCGCACCCGTGGGTCGGCCGCCCAGGACGAGATGGAGCCGACACCCGACGGGATCCGGCGGACGTCCGGTCGATCGGGGGGCACGGAGGGCGGCATGACCACGGGCGAGGTCCTGCGGGTCAGGGCCGCGATGAAGCCGATCTCGACGGTGCCCCGCGCCTTGCGGACCGTCGACGTCGCCACCGGCGAGGAGGCTCGCGCCCACCACCAGCGTTCGGACGTGTGCGCGGTGCCGGCCGCCGGTGTGGTCGCCGAGGCGATGGTGGCCCTGGTCCTCGCCGAGGCCGCGCTGGAGAAGTTCGGCGGCGACTCGGTGGCCGAGACCCGCCGCAACGCGCAGGCGTACCTCCAACACCTGAGTGTCCGGTGATGGCGCCCTGGGTAGTTCTCGTCGGTCCGCCGGGGTCGGGCAAGACCACGGTCGGCGGGATCCTCGCGCAGCGCCTCGGTCTCGGTTTTCGGGACACTGACGCCGACGTGGAGGCTGAGGCTGGATCGGCGATCGCCGACATCTTCGTCGAACACGGGGAGCCGCACTTCCGCGCCCTGGAGCGCGCGGCGGTGGCGCGGGCCCTGACCGAGCACAACGGCATCCTCTCCCTGGGCGGCGGGTCGATCCTCGACGCGCAGACCCGCAAGGACCTCTGCAGTCACCGGGTCGTCTTCCTCGACGTCTCGCTGGCGGACGCGGCGCGCAGGGTTGGGCTCGACACTTCTCGCCCACTGCTCCTCGGCAACGTCCGGGGCCAGCTCAAGCAGCTCATGGACGCCCGGCGGCCGCTCTACGGCGAGGTCGCGATGCTCATAGTCTCGACGGATGGGCGGGAGCCAGAGGACGTCGCGGCCGAAATCATGAGGACCATCCGATGAGCGCGCCGACGAGGATCCGGGTCCAGACCGGCCGGCCCTATGACGTGGTCGTGGGCACGGACGTGCTCGGCGAGCTCCCCGAGCTGCTGGGCTCTGGCGTCCGGCGGGTGGCGGTCGTCCACCAGTCCGCGCTCGCGAGCGCGGGAGCCGCCATCCGGGACGACCTGGCGGCACGAGGGTACGACGCGCACCTGCTGGAGGTTCCCGACGCCGAGGAGGCCAAGACCGCGGCGGTCGCGGCCTCGTGCTGGTCGGCATTGGGACAGTGGGGCTTCACCCGGTCTGACGCCGTCGTCGGGGTGGGTGGGGGAGCGACCACCGACCTGGCGGGGTTCGTGGCGGCGACCTGGCTGCGCGGCGTCAGGGTCGTGCAGGTGCCGACGACGCTGCTCGGGATGGTCGATGCCGCGGTCGGCGGCAAGACCGGCATCAACACCGCCGAAGGCAAGAACCTCGTCGGTGCCTTCCATGAGCCGGCCGGCGTACTCTGCGACCTCACGACCCTGCGGTCGCTGCCGGCGGCCGACTACGCGAGTGGCCTGGCCGAGGTCGTCAAGTGCGGCTTCATCGTCGATCCCACCATCCTCGACCTGATCGAAGCCGACCCGGCAGGCGCGCTCAGCCCTGCTGGTGACATCACCCAGGAGCTTGTCGAGCGCTCGATCCAGGTGAAGGCGTCAGTCGTGGCTGGTGACCTGACCGAGACGGCGGCGAGCCGCGACGCCGGCCCTGGTCGTGAGGTCCTCAACTACGGCCACACCCTCGCACACGCTTTGGAGCGGGCCGAGCACTACCGCTGGCGGCACGGCGCCGCGGTGTCGGTCGGTCTGGTGTACGCCGCGGAGCTGGCCCGGCGCGCGGGTCGACTCGATGACGCGACGGCCGACCGCCATCGACAGGTCCTCCAGAGCCTTGGCCTCCCGACGTCCTACCACGCCGACGCCTGGCCGACGCTGCTGGCCGGGATGCGGGTGGACAAGAAGTCCAGAGGCGACCTGTTGCGCTTCATCGTCCTCGACGGCCTGGCCAAACCGGGTCTGCTGGAAGGGCCCGATCCCGACCTGCTCGTGGCGGCCTATCACGCGATCTCCTCCTGAGAGGCCTCAGGAGGGGTGGGCGCCCACCGTGTCCTTGATCTCGTGACCGCGCGCCATGCCTGACGAACGCGCGCAGTGGGCGCAGCAGAAGAACCTGCCGTCGACCTCGACGCCGTGTCCGACGATCCGGCACTGGCAGTGCTCGCACGTCGGGGCCATCCGGTGGATCGCGCACTCGAACGAGTCGAAGGTGTGCGTGTCACCGCTGGCGGCGCGTACCTCGAACGCCAGCCAGTAGTCGTTGCCACATACCTCACAAACCGCCATGGTGGTACCTCCCCCGCTCGCCCGCACGGATGGGGTGCCGCGCAAAGTGGCGGCTTCAAGGCTCGCGGGCGACTCTCTCGTCAGGGTCGAGATTGCCCATCCAGGTCGAGTCGCACACCCCGCCGGGTATGGAGTCGGCAGGGGACGGGATAGCTGGCGGCTGACTTGGCCGTGGTGCGGGGTCAGCTGAGGGCGCGAACGAACTTCTGGGCGTCGAGGATCCCCATCCCGGTCTCGTCGCAGACCAGGCGGATGGCGTCGACCTCCCGTCCCTGGCTGCGGAGGGCGAGGGCCCGCACGGCGAGGTCGGATCGGGTCGTCTCCGGCTGGGGCCGAGGTGCCGCGGGCGTGACGTCGACGGCCTCACCACGGAGGACGACGGCGGGGGGCCGATGCCCAGCCTCGATCGCCTCGACGAGCGCCTTGGCGTCGGCGAGGCCGAGACCGGTGGCATCCCTCAACTCCTTGACGGCCTGGATCTTCTTGCGCTGGCCGAGAAGGGCGAGAACGGTCGAGACCACCATCGGGTCGACCGGGTGGGAGGCAAGGTGCGCTGCCGGCGATACCGGGGGAGCCGGGCTGACCTGACGGCTCGTGTCACGGGATCGCAGTGCGAACATCACGCCGAAAATCACGAGCCCCACGAGGATCACGTACAGCACGTCGTTCACGAGAGGATGGTAGCGGCCGGACGCCGTGTGCGGCCGTCCCACCAGCGGCCGGATATCACGCTCAGAACGCCGGCAGGAGGCCCCTGTCCCAGGCCACTAGGGTAGGAACGTGCGTGTACTTGTCTTGAATGGACCGAATCTCGGCCGCCTGGGCACCCGAGAGCCCGACGTCTATGGCGCCATGTCGTACGCCGATCTGGTGGCCGAATGCGGCAAGGCGGGCGCGGAGTTCGGGTTCGAGGTGGAGGTACGCCAGACGGACGACGAGGCCGAACTCCTCCGCTGGCTGCACCAGGCGGCCGACGCCTCGACCCCTGTCGTCCTCAATCCCGCGGCGTTCACCCACTACTCGTACGCCGTGCGGGATGCCTGCGCGCAGCTCACCGCTCCCCTGATCGAGGTGCACCTCACCAACCCCGCCCGCCGCGAGACGTTCCGGCACACGAGCGTCGTCGCTGGCGTGGCGACGGGGACCATCGCGGGGTTCGGCCTGGAGTCCTACCGCCTGGCGTTGCGTGCCATCGCCGCGCTGACCAGTTGACCGGGTGAGCCGGCCCGCCACCCGGATCCCGGCGTCATGATCATGGTCGACTTGCGGTGGCTCCGGGCGGGCGTAAGGGTGGTGGCGTGCCCGACATTCATGCCGCCCGCCGCGACCGCCTTCGTGGCGTCCTCGCCGGCAGAGACATCCCCGCCGCTCTGATCAGCCGTCTCCTCAATGTCCGCTATCTGACCGGTTTCACCGGGTCCAACGCCGCGCTGCTGGTCACCACCGACGGCGGAGCGGTGCTCGCGACGGACGGGAGGTACGGCGACCAGGCGGCCGCCCAGTGCCCCGACGTCGAGTGCGTCGTCGACCGGCAGCTGCTGCTGACCCTCACCGGCCGTGCGGCGGAGCAGCACATCGGGCGGCTCGCGTTGGAGACGCACGTGCTCACTGTGGACGCCCTCGAGTCGGTGCGCTCCGGGCACGGCACGCTCGAAACGCCGTCGCTTCGCCGGGCGGTCGAGTCGCTGCGGCTGGTGAAGGACGACACCGAGCTGGACCACATCCGGGAGGCCTGCGCGATCTCCTGCCAGGCCCTGGAGGAGTTGCTCACGACGCCGCTGCTCGGCCGCACGGAGCGGGAGATCGCCCGGGACCTGGAGGCGCGGATGTTCGCCCACGGTGCGGAGAGTACGGCGTTCGACACCATCGTGGCGGGTGGGGAACACTCGGCGATCCCGCATCACCAGCCCACGCACCGGCCGGTGGACCGCGGGGACTTCCTGAAGATCGACTTCGGTGCGAAGTATGCCGGCTATCACGCCGACTGCACCCGGACGTTCGTCGTGGGTGCGGAGCCGGCCGAGTGGCAGCGCGAGGTGTACGCCGTCGTGCGGACGGCGCAGCGGGCCGGTCGACACGCCCTGGCTCCCGGCGCGGAGCTGGTCGCCGTCGACGCGGCGGCAAGGGACGTGATCACCGAGGCCGGCTTCGGCGAGCGTTTCACGCACGGACTCGGCCATGGAGTGGGTCTGGAGATCCACGAGGACCCGTTCTTCGCCAAGACGGCGGAGGGTAAACTCGGCGGTCGCACTCCGGTCACCGTCGAGCCTGGGATCTACCTCACCGGCAGAGGCGGTGTGCGCATCGAGGACACCCTGATCGTCCGCGACGGCAAGGCGGAGTTGCTCACCACGACTACCAAAGATCTCCTTGTCGTCGACTGAGGGGGCGACGGCCGTCGGCGGGTGGTGCCACGAAGGCCCCGTCGAAGCCCGTCCTCCTCAGGAACGCCAACGGAGTTGAGAGGCGAAACTGCAGTGGCAACCACGAACGACCTCAAGAACGGCATGGTGCTCAACCTCGACGGGCAGCTCTGGAGCGTCGTGTGGTTCCAGCACCACAAGCCCGGCAAGGGCGGCGCCGTCGTGCGTACCAAGCTCAAGAACGTCCTTTCTGGGAAGGTCGTCGACAAGACGTTCAATGCCGACGTCAAGGTCGAGGTCGCAACGGTCGACAAGCGCGAGATGACCTACCTCTACAACGACGGTGAGTCGTACATCTTCATGGACGCCACGACCTACGACCAGCTGCCGATCACCCCCGACGTGGTGGGTGAGGCGTCCCACTTCATGTTGGAAAACCAGGAAGCGGTCGTGGCCGTCCACGAGGGGACTCCGCTCTACGTCGAGCTTCCGGCGTCGGTCGAGCTGACCATCGACTACACCGAGCCGGGCCTGCAGGGCGACCGCTCCACCGGCGGCACCAAGCCGGCCCGCCTCGAGACCGGGTACGAAATCCAGGTGCCGCTGTTCATCGGCACCGGCGAGAAGGTCAAGGTCGACACCCGGTCCGGCGACTACCTCGGGCGGGTCTAGTGCCCGCGCGGGCGAAGGCGCGTAAGCGGGCGGTCGACGTTCTGTACGAATCGGAGCTGCGCGGGCGGCCCCGGCAGACCACGCTGGCGGAACGCATCGCCGCTGCCGACCCGCCCGTGCCCGAATACACCGTCCGGCTGGTCGAGGGCGTCGACGAGCATGCCGACCGCATCGACGAGCTGCTCGAGGCCTACTCCCAAGGCTGGAGCCTTGACCGGATGGCCCCGGTTGATCGCAACATCCTGCGGATCGGCGCGTACGAGCTTCTGTATGCCAACGACGTGCCCGACGTGGTGGCGATCAGCGAGGCGGTGCGGCTCGCGCGGGAGCTTTCCAGCGACGAGGCGCCGGCGTTCGTCAACGGCCTCTTGGCGCGGCTGCTCGACCTCAAGCCGACCCTGCTGGCCTGACGCGGAGCCGGCCGCGGAAGTAGCCGTCCGGAGCACCTGTCCGGGCTGGGGCGTCCCCGAGACACCCCAGCCCGGATGTTGTTCTGTGGGCGTGGTACGGGAGTACTCAGGCCTCGTCGTCGGACACGGCTTCGGCCGCGTCGGCGTTCAGGACGCCCCAGGCGACGAGCCGGTCGGCCAGCACGCTCGGCCGCTCGTCGTAGATCACGGCGAGGGTGCGCATGTCCTCCTTGCGGATGGACAGGACCTTGCCGTTGTAGTCGCCGCGCTGGGCCTGGATCGTCGCGGCGTACCTCGCGAGCGGGGCCACCTCGACGCCTTCCAACTCGCCCAGGCGCTCCAGGTCGAGAACCAGCTTCGGTGGCGGCTCGGCGGCGGCGCCGATGGGGCCGACGCCTGGTAGGAGTTCGGTGATGGGTACGCCGTAGAACTCCGCGAGTTCTGACAGCTTCTGCACGGTTACGGCCCGGTCGCCGCGCTCATAGGAGCCGACCACCACCGCCTTCCACCGTCCCTTGGACTTCTGCTCCACACCGTGGAGGGAGAGTCCCTGCTGCTGCCTGATGGCGCGGAGTTTCGCACCCAGGGACCTGGCGTAGTCGCTCGGCATCCGTGCTCACTCATCCTTGGTCTAAGAGGGACACGCAAAACGCCATGTCCACCGTGGTCACGGAGCGTGACGGTAACTCGGCGCGACTCCCACGTCAAGCCGACGCGTCGGAACTGGACCCTTCCAGGCGTCCAGCAGGCCCCCGGCAGACCCCCGGCGAGACGGTGGGCGACGCCAGCCGACGTGCGCTCGACTGCTAGTGTCAAGGGCGGTTTGGCAAGTCTGACGTCCTTTAAAGATCCGTCCAGAGAGGCGGGGAAGGAGGTCCGGCAGGTGACTCCTGCTCACGATCCACCAGGTAAGGCCAAGGCGGCGGTCGGCGCATCCCGCGCCGTGACCGTTCAGGGCGAAGCGGCGAGGTCAGTCCTCGACGAGGCTGATATCGCCCGGGCGTTGACCCGGATCGCCCATGAGATTCTCGAACGCAACAAGGGGGCCCGCGAGGTCGTCCTCCTCGGCATTCCGACCCGTGGGGTCGAGCTGGCCCGGAGGATCGGCGAGCGGATCTCCGCCGTCGAGGGTTCGTTCGGAGGCGTCGGCGCCCTCGACGTGACGATGTACCGCGACGATCTGCGGCTGCGTCCCACCAGGGTCCTCGGGCACACCGAGATTCCCGAGTCCGGGATCGACGGCAAGGTGGTCGTCCTGGTCGACGACGTGCTGTTCTCCGGACGGACGATCAGAGCCGCCCTCACAGCTTTGGACGACATCGGTCGGCCCCGCGCGGTCCAGTTGGCGGTCCTTGTCGACCGCGGGCACCGAGAGCTGCCGATCCGAGCCGATTTCGTCGGTAAGAACCTCCCGACGGCGGCCGACGAGCGCGTGGTGGTCTCCCTGCGCGAATCCGACGGTGGCGAGTCGGTCGTGATCGCCAAACGCGAGCCCGTAGGGGAGGGCACCTCGTGAAGCATCTGCTGTCAGCCGGTGATCTCGATCGTGACGAGGCTCTGCTGGTCCTCGAGACCGCGGAGAAGCTGCGCGAGCTCGCCGACCGCCCGATCAAGAAGTTGCCGACTCTGCGCGGGCGTACCATCGTCAACCTGTTCTTCGAGGACTCCACCCGCACCCGCATCTCCTTCGAGGCGGCCGCCAAGCGCCTGTCGGCCGACGTCATCAACTTCTCCGCCAAGGGCTCCAGCGTCGAGAAGGGCGAAAGCCTGAAGGACACCGCGCTCACGCTGGAGGCGATGGGCGCCGACGCTGTGGTCGTACGCCACCAGTCGAGTGGCGCGCCGCACCGCCTGGCCCACTCGGGCTGGATCCAGAGCTGCGTGGTGAACGCCGGTGACGGTTCGCACGAGCACCCGACGCAGGCGCTTCTTGACGCGTTCACCATGCGCCGCCACCTCGGTGCCCTGGACGGACGCCGGGTGGCGATCGTCGGGGACGTGCTCCACAGCCGGGTGGCGCGTTCCAACGTGCTGCTGCTCTCGACTCTGGGCGCCGAGGTCACGCTCGTGGCGCCGCCGACGCTCCTCCCGGTGGGGGTGGAGCGGTGGACGTGCGCGACGTCGTACGACCTGGACGCGGTCCTCCCCAAGACCGACGTCGTGATGATGTTGCGGGTCCAGCGGGAGCGCATGAACGCCGCGTTCTTCCCGAGTGCCCGGGAGTACAGCCGTCGGTACGGCCTGGACGCCGCCCGGATGGCGGCACTCCCTGAGCACGCGCTGGTGATGCACCCGGGGCCGATGAACCGCGGCATGGAGATCTCGGCGGACGTCGCCGACTCCACCCGCTCGGTGATCGTGGAGCAGGTCACCAACGGCGTCGCCATCCGGATGGCGGTGCTCTACCTCCTGCTCGCCGGTGCCGGATCGGCGGTAGACGACACGGTTCCGGAGCAGCGAAGGGGACGAGCGTGACGGAAAAGTTTGTGCTGAAGGGGGTCCGGCCGCTCGGCGGCGAGCCCACCGACGTGATCCTGCGCGACGGCGTGATCGCGGAGATGGGCGCCGGGTTGTCGGGCCGTGGCGCGCAGGTTGTCGACGCGGAGGGGTTCATCCTCCTGCCCGGCCTGGTCGACCTGCACACGCATCTGCGCGAGCCTGGCCGCGAGGACGCGGAGACGGTCGAGACCGGCACGCTGGCGGCGGCGCTCGGCGGCTTCACCGCGGTGTTCGCGATGCCCAACACCGATCCCGCCGCCGACACCGCTGGCGTCGTCGAGCAGGTCTACCGCCTCGGCCAGGAGGCCGGCCGCTGTGACGTCCAGCCGATCGGTGCCGTCACGGTCGGTCGGGCCGGCCGGCAGCTGGCCGAACTCGGGGCGATGGCCGACTCGGCCGCGCGGGTCCGGGTGTTCAGCGACGACGGCGACTGCGTGTCAGATGCGGCGCTGATGCGGCGGGCGCTGGAGTACGTCAAGGCGTTCGACGGCCTGATCGCCCAGCACGCCCAGGAGCCGCGGCTGACCGAGGGCGCCCAGATGAACGAAGGCGCGCTGTCGGCCACGCTCGGGCTGGCCGGCTGGCCCGCAGTGGCGGAGGAGGCGATCATCGCCCGGGACGTCCTGCTGGCCGCACACGTCGGCTCCCGGGTCCACATCTGCCACGTCTCCACGGCAGGTTCGGTTGAGATCCTGCGCTGGGCCAAGGCCAAGGGCTACCCCGTGACGGCCGAGGTGACGCCCCATCACCTGCTGCTGACCGAGGAGCTGGTCGCGAGTTACGACCCGATCTACAAGGTCAACCCGCCCTTGCGGTCCGCTGAGGACGTGGCGGCGCTGCGCGACGCACTCGCGGACGGCACGATCGATGTGGTCGCCACGGACCACGCACCCCACCCGGTCGAGGACAAGGAGTGCGAGTGGAGCGCGGCCGCGATGGGCATGGTCGGGCTCGAAACCGCGCTCGCCGTGGTCCAGCAGTCGATGGTTGACACCGGACTCCTCGACTGGGCCGGGGTCGCCGACCGGATGTCCACCCGCCCGGCTCGGATCGGCCGGCTTGCCGGACACGGATGCGGTCTGGATGTCGGAGCCCCGGCGAATGTCACGGTGTACGACCCGGCTGCGTCCTGGGACGTCGATCCGGCGCAGTTGGCGAGCCGCTCGCGCAACACGCCGTACGCCGGCAGGACGCTGCCGGGTCGGGTGGTGGCGACGTTCCTGCGCGGACACGCCACGGTCCTGGACGGAAAGCCCCAGTGAGCCACGGCGTGGTCAACGCCGGGGTGGGGCCGGAACCGCACAGCGAAGAAGGAGGACGGTTGTCGAGTGGTACCCGGCCAGCGGCTCTGCTGGTTCTGGAGGATGGCCGGGTGTTCCGCGGCCAGGCGTACGGCGCCGAGGGCGAGACCTTCGGCGAGGCGGTCTTCGCGACCGGCATGACGGGGTACCAGGAGACCCTGACCGACCCGTCGTACCACCGCCAGGTGGTGATCCAGACGGCGCCGCACATCGGCAACACCGGGGTCAACGACGAGGACCCCGAGTCGCGGCGGATCTGGGTCGCGGGTTACGTCGTACGAGATCCCGCCCGGCGGCCGTCGAACTGGCGGGCGCGGCGTTCGCTCGACGACGACCTCCGGGCCGACGGCGTGGTCGGGATCAGCGGCATCGACACCCGGGCGCTTACCCGGCACCTGCGCGAGCGGGGTGCCATGCGGGTCGGCATCTCGACGGTCGAGAGCGATCCTGACGCGCTGCGGGAGCGGGTGCTGGCCTCGCCGTCGATGGTGGGTGCGGCCCTGGTCGACGAGGTGACGACGCCCGACGCGTATGTCGTACCCGCGCTGGGGGAGAAGCGGTTCACCGTCGCCGCGATCGACCTCGGGATCAAGGCGATGACGCCGCACCGGATGGCTGAACGCGGCATCGAGGTGCACGTACTCCCGTCGACGACGACGCTGGAGGAGGTCCTAGCACTCGACCCCGACGGCGTGTTCATGTCCAACGGGCCAGGCGACCCCGAGCCGCTGCGCCACGCGGTCGGCGTACTCCAGGGGGTTCTCCGTGCCGGGAAGCCGTTCTTCGGGATCTGTCTTGGCAACCAGGTGTTCGGTCGTGCCCTTGGGTTCGGCACCTACAAGCTGCCGTACGGCCACCGCGGCATCAACCAGCCTGTCCAGGACAGGTTGACAGGCAAGGTCGAGGTGACGGCGCACAATCACGGCTTCGCTGTGCAGTGGCCGGCTGATCGGCTCGACGGGGCCGTCGAGACGGAGTTCGGGCGGGCCGAAGTGAGTCATGTCTGCCTCAACGACAACGTTGTGGAAGGGCTCTCGCTCAGTGACGAGAGCGGGACTGTGAAGGCGTTCTCCGTGCAGTACCACCCCGAGGCCGCGGCCGGTCCGCACGACGCCTCGTACCTGTTCGATCGGTTCGCCGACCTCATGGGAGGCGAACGATGAGCACAGTTGCCGACCTCATGGCCGTGCGGAAGGGGAGTGCCTGATGCCGAAGCGGACTGACATCAACTCGGTCCTCGTCATCGGCTCCGGGCCGATCGTGATCGGGCAGGCCTGCGAGTTCGACTACTCGGGCACCCAGGCCTGCCGGGTGCTGCGGGACGAGGGCCTGCGGGTGGTGCTGGTCAACTCCAACCCCGCGACGATCATGACCGACCCGGAGTTCGCGGACGCGACGTACGTCGAGCCGATCACGCCCGAGCACGTCGAGAAGGTGATCGCGGCCGAGCGTCCGGACGCCCTGCTCGCCACCTTGGGTGGACAGACGGCGCTCAACGTCGCGGTGGCGTTGCACGAGTCCGGAGTACTTGCGAAGTACGGCGTGGAGCTGATCGGCGCGTCCATCGAGGCGATCCAGCGGGGCGAGAACCGCGAGTCGTTCAAGCGGATCGTCGAGAGCCTCGGCGCGGAGTCGGCGCGGAGCCGGATCTGCCACACGCTGGAGGAGTGCCTCGCCGCGGCGGAGGACCTGCACTACCCCGTGGTGGTGCGGCCGTCGTTCACCATGGGCGGCGCCGGGTCGGGTATGGCGTACGACGCTGACGACCTGCGTCGCATCGCCGGCGCGGGTCTGCAGGCGAGCCCGACCACCGAGGTGCTGCTCGAGGAGTCGGTGCTCGGCTGGAAGGAGTACGAACTCGAGGTCATGCGCGACCGCGCCGACAACGTGGTCATCGTGTGTTCGATCGAGAACGTCGACCCGATGGGCGTCCACACCGGCGACTCCATCACGGTCGCCCCGGTGATGACGCTCACCGACCGCGAGTACCAACGGATGCGGGATGTCGCGATCGGTGTCATCCGAGCGGTTGGCGTCGACACCGGCGGCTGCAACATCCAGTTCGCGGTCAACCCGCACGACGGCCGGATGATCGTGATCGAGATGAACCCCCGGGTGTCCCGGTCGAGTGCGCTCGCGTCGAAGGCGACCGGCTTCCCGATCGCCAAGATCGCGGCGAAGGTCGCGCTCGGCTACACCCTGGACGAGATCCCGAACGACATCACCGCCGAGACCCCGGCGAGCTTCGAGCCGACGCTGGACTACGTGGTGGTGAAGGTCCCGCGGTTCGCGTTCGAGAAGTTCCCCGCCGCCGACCCGACGCTCACGACGCACATGAAGAGCGTGGGTGAGGCGATGGCGATCGGCCGCAACTTCACCGAGGCGCTGCAGAAGGCGATGCGCTCGATCGAGAAGCGGTCGGCGGTCTTCTCCTGGTCGGGCACGCCGCGGCCCAAGGAGGAGCTGCTGGCGCGCGCGGGAACGCCGCACGACGGCCGGTTGGGCGTGGTGATGGAGGCGATCCGAGCGGGGGCGAGCGTCGAGGAGCTGTACGCCGCGACGAGGATCGACCCGTGGTTCCTCGACCAGCTGACGCTTCTGAACGACGTCGCGATCGGGCTGGCGGAGGCGCCTGAGCTCAGCCCCGGCCTGCTGCGGCACGCGAAGCGGCACGGTTTCTCCGATGCCCAGATCGGTGCGCTCCGTGGGATGCGGGAGGACGTCGTACGCGGGGTCCGCTGGGCGCTCGGCATCCGCCCGGTGTTCAAGACCGTCGACACCTGCGCGGCGGAGTTCGCCGCGAAGACGCCGTACCACTACTCCAGCTACGACGAGGAGACCGAGGTCGTCGCCCGCACGAAGCCGGCGGTGCTCATCCTCGGCTCGGGCCCCAACCGGATCGGGCAGGGCATCGAGTTCGACTACTCCTGCGTCCACGCCGCGCTGGCGCTCCACGACGCCGGATACGAAACCGTGATGGTCAACTGCAACCCCGAGACGGTCTCGACCGACTACGACACCAGCGACCGGTTGTACTTCGAGCCGCTCACGCTCGAGGACGTCCTCGAAGTCGTGCACGCCGAGCAGCAGGCGGGTCCGGTGGTGGGTGTGGTCTGCCAGCTCGGTGGCCAGACGCCGCTCGGACTCGCGCAGGGGCTCGAGGACGCCGGCGTCACGATCGTGGGCACGTCGCCGGAGGCGATCCACCTCGCGGAGGAACGCGGCGCCTTCGGACGCGTTCTCGCCGAGGCCGGGCTGCCGGCACCGAAGCACGGCACGGCCACGTCGTTCGCCGAGGCGAAGCGGATCGCCGACGGCATCGCGTATCCCGTGCTCGTCCGGCCGTCGTACGTCCTCGGCGGTCGGGGCATGGAGATCGTGTACGACGACCGGGCGCTGGAGTCCTACATCGCCCGCGCCACCGCGATCTCGCCCGAGCACCCGGTGCTGGTCGACCGGTTCCTCGACGACGCCGTGGAGATCGACGTCGACGCGCTCTACGACGGCGAGGATCTGTTCCTCGGCGGAGTGATGGAGCACATCGAGGAGGCCGGCATCCACTCCGGCGACTCGGCCTGTGCGCTGCCACCGATCACGCTCGGCCGGGAGGAGATCGACCGGATTCGGGCCTCCACCGAAGCGATCGCGCGGGGCGTGGGTGTCCGCGGCTTGCTCAACGTCCAGTACGCACTGTCCGGCGACGTGCTCTACGTGCTGGAGGCGAACCCTCGAGCCTCGCGCACGGTGCCGTTCGTGTCGAAGGCCACCGCGACCCCGCTGGCGAAGGCCGCGGCCCGGGTGATGCTGGGCGCGTCGATCGCCGAGCTTCGGGCCGAAGGGCTCCTTCCGGCGACGGGTGACGGCGGCGTGCTCCCGTCAACGGCGCCGATCGCGGTGAAGGAGGCGGTCATGCCGTTCAACCGCTTCCGTACCGGCGACGGGAAGGTCGTCGACACGCTCCTCGGCCCGGAGATGCGCTCGACCGGTGAGGTCATGGGCATCGACGCCGGGTTCGGGGTGGCGTTCGCCAAGTCCCAGGCCGGCGCGTACGGCGGGGTCCTTCCCACCAAGGGTCGAGTGTTCGTCTCCGTCGCCAACCGCGACAAGCGGCACATGATCTTCCCGGTCAAACGGCTCGCCGACCTCGGGTTCGAGATCCTCGCCACCGAAGGGACCGCCACGGTGCTGGCCCGCAACGGCGTCGCGGCGACGGTCGTCCGCAAGGCGACACAGGGCCCCGGACCAGACGGGGAGCCGACGATCGTCACGCGGATCATCGCCGGCGAAGTGGATCTGGTGATCAACACACCGCGCGGCCAGACCTCGGGAGGGAGCCCGCGGGTGGACGGCTACGAGATCCGGACCGCCGCGATCATGGCGAACATCCCGTGTATGACGACGACCCAGGGGCTCGCGGCCGCGGTTCAGGCCATCGAGGCGATGCGCGCCGGTGACATCGGAGTGCGTTCCCTCCAGGGCTGGGCCACCCAGATCCGGCCGTAACGAGGTCTCAGAGGGGGGTGGCGGTGTCCGTGCGGCTGGACGCGTTCGACGGGTTGGAGATGCCGGAGTTTTCCGAACTCGCCGAGCACCTGGAGGATCTCTTCCCGGCGCCCACCCGCACGCGACAGAGCCGTGGGAGGTGTCCCTGGCGGCGCTGATTGGGAAGCTCCCCAAGGTCCCGAAGATCGCTGTCAGGGCCCTCGGCCTGGAAACAGCGCGGAGGACGCACTCCGCCAGGCGGAGGTATTACGCGAGCGCCTGGCAGAGCTGAAGGAGCGGATCCCGATCCTTCGCAAGGACCCAGAACCGTCCGGTGGCAAAGACGCCGACGGAGCCGGTGAGAACGCCTCGAACACCGCTGGCGAGGACGCCGACGATGCCGGCGGCAACGACTTGGACGCTGTTGGCGAGAAGGAAGGCAAGAGCACCTCGTGAACACCACATTTGGGTCCCGGTTGCGGTCAGCGCTCGACACGCGGGGACCGCTGTGCGCGGGGATCGATCCCCACGCGGCACTTCTCAGAGCCTGGGACCTGCCTGACGACGTGACTGGTCTGGAGCGCTTCGCCCTGACCGCCGTCGAGGCGCTCGGTCCCCGGGTGGCGGTGCTCAAGCCGCAGTCGGCGTTCTTCGAACGTTTCGGAAGCCGCGGCATCGCGGTGCTGGAGCGCGTGATCGCGGCCGGGCGGGAGGCCGGCGCGCTGGTGCTGCTCGACGCCAAGCGGGGCGACATCGGCTCGACGGTGCAGGCGTACGCCGATGCCTACCTCGACCCGAGCTCGCCGTTGTTCGCGGACGCGCTGACGGCCAGCCCGTACCTCGGCTTCGGATCCCTGCAACCCCTGCTTGACACGGCCGCGAAACACGGCTGCGGGGTGTTCGTGCTCGCGCTGACGTCCAATCCGGAGGGGCCTGAAGTGCAGGCCGCGCAGGGCCTGGGCGGCCGGACCGTCGCGGGTGTCGTCCTCGACCACCTCGCCGAGGTGAACGCGGACGCCCGACCGCTGGGTTCGATCGGAGCGGTGGTCGGTGCCACCGTCGGCGAGACGGGCGAGGACTTCGCGCGGGTCAACGGGCCCTTGCTCGCTCCCGGACTGGGCGCGCAGGGTGCGACGGCAGACGACCTGCGCCGGGTGTTCGGAGCCGCCGTACGCAACGTCGTACCCGCGACGTCCCGCGAGCTCCTGAGCGCCGGCCCGTCCGTGCGGGCCCTCCAGGACGCCGCCGACCGGACGATCGAGTCCCTGTCCGCGGTGCTTCGGTGAGAGTTCGAGTTCTCAGTCCGTCACGGTGATTCGTACGTCGTGGGTGCCGGCGTCCGCCGCGGCGAAGCGCAGGAGCCGGGCACCTTCGCTCGACACCGTGGCCGTGTGTCTCTTGGACAGCTGGCGGAAGGTTTCGACCAGCAGCGTGGCCGTGCCACGGGCACGGGCACGGGTGATCTTCCACGTTCCCCGGACGTAGCCGTCGACGAGCAGCGTTCCTGGTATCACCGCGTTACGGGTGCCGAAGACCCGTCGTCGATCTTCATCGGCGAGCACCCGGGTGCGGTCGTCGTGGGAGAGGAGCAGGTTGTCGAACGCCGCGATGAATCGCGGGGGAGCGGGGGTGTCCGGATCGGGGCGCGGCGCGTCGGGCAGGTCGTACATCTGCCGGCCGCTCTCGGTTTGGAACGCACGCAGTCGTGGTGCCAGTCGCTCGATCACCTCACGCAGGCCGGTCAGCCCGGACCACGTCTGCATGTCCGCGACGGTGGCCGGACCGAACGCCGCGAGGTAGCGCAGCAGCAGGTCGTCGGGTGAGCGGTCTTCGCTGAGCGGCCGGCGCAGCCACGCGTCGGCCGGCGTGTGCGTGGGCTGTCCGCTGGCGCCCCAGATTCCTCGCGGCGGCACCTGGACGAGCGGAAGCTGGCTGCGGATCGCATGCGCGAGAGAGGCAGGGTCGCGGTCCGGCCAGCGCTGGTTGAGCAGCCCGCCGAGTTCCTTCGCCGTACGCGGTCGTTCCTCGAGCAGGGCCCGTCCGGCGGCCACCAACTCGCCGAGGTCGATTCTCCGAAGGGCGGGGCCATGGGTGGTGTTGGCGTACAGATCGCGGTCCAGGATCGCCTGTGTCACCGGGCGGATCGCCAGGCAGTCCCGGGCGGTGACCAGGTGGATCGTCCCCCGCATGAGGACGATGCGGACGGCCTGCCTACTCGTGAGCAGGTCGGCGAGTTGATCCGTCTGGAATCCCATCAGCCGGGACCAGAGTCCGAAGTAGGGCGGTATGGGTGCCTGCGCCTGCAGACCGACCAGGTGCTCGACGGCGTCGGCGACCGACAGGCTCGCTCGCCGTAGCAGCAGCTGGCGTTCCAGAAGCGCGCGGTTGAGCGCCCGCTGGCTGAGTACGTCGCCACCTCGTCCGGCGGCCTTCGTCAACGCTCCGGTGGGCATCCGTCTCCTTCGTCCACGTTCCTGCGCGGCAAGTCTCCTGGAACTGGCCGGGCGGTCGTCACGGTGGGAACACTAGAGGCTCATGCGGTCAGAAGCTGTCCGCAATAGCAGGAGTCCTTGATCAGCGAGCGGCGCTGATCAACGGCGTCGAAGCCTCATACCCCTTGAGTCGCGCGCCAGCGAGCAGAACCATGGTCGTAAGGCGACCTGACGGCGCACGGAAGGAGTCTGACGTGAAAGCCGTACGCCTGGAGCAGTACCACCAGCCACCCGTCGTGCTGGACGTCCCCGAACCCCGGGTGGCCGGCCCCTGGGACGTGCTGGTGGAGATCGGCGGCGCGGGACTTTGCCGCACCGACCTCCACATCGTCGAGGGACAGTGGGCGCAGAAGTCCCGGGTCGAACTCCCGTACACCCTCGGGCACGAAAACGCCGGCTGGGTCCGCGACACCGGCTCGGCGGTCACCAACGTCACGCCGGGCGATCCCGTGATCCTGCACCCACTCGTCACCTGTGGACTCTGCCGGGCCTGTCGCGCGGGCGACGACGTGCACTGCACGGCGTCGACCTTCCCAGGGATCGACCGCGACGGCGGCATGGCCGAACTCATGGTCACCGGCGCCCGGTCGGTGCTGAAGCTCGACCCGTCCCTCGAGCCAGTCCACGTGGCGGCCCTCGCGGACGCGGGGCTCACCGCCTACCACGCGGTCCGTAAGGCGGTGCCGCTGTTGTACCCGGGTACGCATGCCGTGGTGATCGGCGCTGGCGGCCTCGGACACATCGGCATCCAGTGCCTGCTCGCGATCACCGCCGCGGAGGTCACGGTCGTCGACCGCTCCGAGGCAGCGCTGTCACTGGCAAAGGAGTCCGGAGCGCACCACCTGGTCAACGCGATGACCGAGGACCCCCTGGTCGCCATCCGGCATCTCACCCATGGCGCGGGTGCGCACGTGGTGCTCGACTTCGTGGGGGAGGGTGGCACGGAGACGCAGGGGGTCGCCATGCTGCGGCGCGCGGGTTCGTACTTCGTGATCGGGTACGGCGGCTCCGTGAGCATCCCGACCATCGACATCATCTACTCCGAGATCAACCTCATCGGCAACCTGGTCGGGACCTACAACGATCTCGACGAGTTGATGACCCTGGTCGCCCACGGCAAGGTGCGCCTCCACACGCAGACGTATCCGCTGGACGCGGTCAACCACGCGATCGCTGACCTCGAGGCAGGCCGGCTGCCCGGTCGCGGGATTCTCGTCCCGCGCTGACCAAGGCGGCACGCTCTGCCGCCGGAAGCGACCGGCCGGGCTTCGACGGCTTCTGACACGATGGTCCGTATGCCCGATGCCTCCGCGCCGCCGCTCGCCGATCTGATCCGTACGCTCGCCGAGAAAGCCGGCGAGGCGATCATGGAGATCTACGCCGCCGACGACCCAGGCGCCCGGGAGAAGGCCGACCGTACGCCTGTCACCCAGGCCGACCTCCTGGCCGAGGAACTCATCCTCGCCGGCCTCGCGGACGCGACGCCCGACATCCCGGTCGTCGCCGAAGAGAGCGTCGCGGCCGGGCGGATTCCTGACGATCTCGGCGAGCGGTTCTGGCTGGTCGACCCGCTGGACGGGACCAAGGAGTTCCTCTCCCGCAACGGCGAGTTCACGGTCAACATCGCCCTCGTCGAGCGCGGCGTTCCGACGCTGGGCGTCGTGCACGCACCCGCCATCTCTGAGACCTACGTCGGAGGACCGGGCCTGGCGGAGGTGACCGCCGCTGGTGCGGTCCGTCCACTCGGTGTCGTGTCGGAGCCGGCTGGGGGCTCGCGGGCGCTGGTCAGCCGGAGCCACCTCGATCCCGAGACGGAGCGGTGGCTCGCGGGCGTGGGCGTCACGAGTTTCGTCGCGGCTGGCAGTTCACTGAAGTTCTGCCGGATCGCCGAGGGCGCCGCTGATCTGTATCCGAGGTTCGGCCGCACGATGGAGTGGGACACCGCCGCCGGGCAGGCGGTGCTGCAGGCCGCGGGTGGGGCGGTGCGGACGGTCTCCGGGGCACCGCTACGCTACGGCAAGCCCGGCTTCACCAATCCGCCGTTTGTGGCATATGGTGCATCCCCTCCGCCGCTGACGGCGACCTGAGCCGATACCGAACACGCGCTCGGCAAGTCGCAGTTGACCGCGCCTGTTCGGCGTCTCCTTGGACCGGTGACGACCCCGGGAGCCATCCATTCGTCGACGGAACCTCCGTTTGTACGCCGTTGGCGAGATCCCGAAGGAGATGTGTGATGCGACGTACGGGGGCACTGGTCCTCGCTGTTGGTCTCGGCCTGGCCGGCCTGACCGCGTGCTCGAGCAGCGACAAGGCGTACTGCGACAAGGTGCGCGCGGTCGGAGAGGAAGCGCTGGCAGGCAACGCCTCGGCTACCGACCCGACCAAGCTCTCCCAGGTCTCCACCGACTACCGCGAGATCGCCGACGTGGCCCCAAGCGACGTCAAGGAGCACTGGAAGGTGCTCGCGACCGCGATGGAGGACCTTGGTGACCTGCTGAAGGATCCCGCCAACATGGACGCCAGCAAGGCCCAGGAGACGTCCAGCAAGATGCAGGAGTCCCTGAAGGCTGTCACCGATGACGTCAAGGAGCGCTGCAGCTGACGCTTCGTCGGCTGGTTCGCTTCGTGGGGCCTCGGGTTGTCGCGCTGGCGCCCGGGGCCCCGTCGAGTACCCCGTGCATGCGTGAGCGCGGCGGGGGTGGGCCCCAACGGAGTTGGGGGCCGGATCCGACACAGGGCACCCCGTGTTGATACGGCGATGCTGGCTGGATAGGTTCGCCCTCATCGTGCGTGTTGGGTGGGCACGGGCGTTACGAGACCCCGGCTACCTGCCGCCGTGTCCGCCGAGCAAGAATCGCTGCACCCAAGACCTGTCGTACAGCCACGAGGTGACCGTCTGTGCCGCTACCTCACCTGACCCCCGAAGCTCGCCAGGCCGCGTTGAAGAAAGCCGCGGAGGCCCGTCGCGAGCGCGCTGAGGTGAAGAACCGCTTGAAGAACTCTGGCGCCTCCCTTGGCGAGGTCGTCAACGCCGGTCGTGACTCCAACGAAGTGATCGGCAAGATGCGCGTCCTCGACCTCCTGTGCGCCATGCCAGGAGTCGGCAAGGTGCGCGCGCGTCAGATCATGGAACGCATCGGCATCTCCGAGACTCGCCGTGTCCGAGGCCTCGGAGACAACCAAGTGGCTGCGCTGAAGCGTGAGTTCGGCGAATCCTGAGACTGTGTACGACGCGCCGCCGACGCCCGCGACGTCGAAGCCCGCGACCACGCGGCTCGTCGTGCTCGCGGGGCCGACGGCGGTCGGCAAGGGCACTGTGGCCGCGGATATCCGTACGCACCACTCTGAGGTGTGGATCTCGGTGTCCGCGACCACGCGCCGCCCACGTCCAGGTGAGGTCCACGGCGTTCATTACTGGTTTGTCTCCGATGAGGAGTTCGACCGGATGGTCGCCGCTGGCGAACTCCTCGAGTGGGCGGTTGTCCACGGGGTGAGCAGGTATGGCACACCCCGGCGTGCGGTGCTGGAGAAGCTGGCCGAGGGGCGCCCGGCCCTGCTCGAGATCGACCTCCAGGGCGCGCGGCAGGTACGCCGGACCATGCCTGAGGCGCTGTTCGTCTTCCTCGCGCCACCCGACTGGCAGGAGCTCGTCCGCCGCCTGGTCGGGCGCGGCACCGAGTCCGCGGAGGAGCAGGAACGCCGCCTCGAGACCGCGCGCGCTGAGTTGGCGGCCGAGAAGGAGTTCGACGTCACGATCGTCAACACCGATGTGCATACGGCTGCCGAGGAGTTGGTAGCCTTGACCCGCTCCCATTCCAACTCTCCGGAGGCCTGAGCTTGTCTGGCATCCAGCCCGCTGCCGAGGGCATCACCTACCCGCCCATCGACGACCTGCTTCAGAAGGCCGACTCTAAGTACAAACTGGTCTTGTTCGCTGCCAAGCGCGCTCGCCAGATCAACGCCTACTACGCCCAGCTGGGCGAGGGCCTGCTTGAGTACGTCGGCCCGCTCGTCGACACCCACGTCCAGGAGAAGCCGCTCTCGATCGCCCTGCGCGAGATCAACGAGGGCCTGCTCACGGTCGAGGACATCGAGCCCACCGCCGAGGGGCAGCCGGCCGCGTCCTGACGACGCCCCTCCCAGCTGCCGTCGAGTTCGGAGCGCCGTCGATGTCAGATCGGTCGCGGCCCCAGGTGGTGCTGGGAGTCGCTGGTGGTATCGCCGCCTACAAGGCGTGCTCACTCCTGCGGCTCCTGGTGGAGTCGGGCGCCGAGGTGCGCGTCGTACCCACCGCGAGTGCGTTGCGGTTCGTCGGCGCACCGACCTGGGCGGCGCTCTCCCACCAGCCCGTGCACACCGAGGTGTGGGACGACGTCCACGAGGTGCCTCACGTGCGGCTCGGCCAGCAGGCCGACCTGGTGGTGGTGGCGCCGGCGACAGCTGACCTGCTCGCGAAGGCCGCGCACGGTCTCGCCGATGACCTGCTGACGTCGACCCTCCTCACCGCGCGCTGCCCAATCGTCTTCGCGCCGGCAATGCACACCGAGATGTGGGAACACCCGGCGACCCGCGCCAATGTCGCGACTCTTCGCGAGCGCGGCGCGTTCGTGCTGGAGCCGGCCGAGGGCCGCCTCACCGGCACCGACACCGGCAAGGGCCGGTTGCCCGAGCCCGAGCAACTCTTCGAGGTGTGTCAGGGGATCCTGACCCGCGAGGCCGGCGGTCAGGGACAGGACCTGCTGGGGCGACGCGTGGTGGTGAGCGCGGGCGGCACCCGGGAGTTCCTCGACCCGGTCCGCTTCCTGGGCAACCGTTCCTCCGGCCGGCAGGGCTACGCGCTTGCCCGGGCCGCGGTGGCGCGAGGTGCGAGCGTGACCCTCGTCGCCGCCAACTCCAGCCTGCCGGACCCCGCTGGGGTCAAGGTCACGCCCGTCGTCTCGACCCGCGACCTGCGAGACGCCATGCTCGAGGCGACCGAGAACGCCGACGCCGTGGTGATGGCCGCGGCTCCGGCCGACTTCCGGCCCGCGACGTACGCCGAACACAAGATCAAGAAGACCGACGACGTGTCCGCGCCGACCGTCGAGTTGGTGCAAAACCCCGACATCCTCGCCGAGATCGCCCAGCACCGTCCTCGACCAGACCTGGTGGTCGTCGGGTTCGCCGCCGAGACCGGCGACGAGCATGGCACGGTCCTCGAGCACGGTCGCCACAAGCTCGCCCGCAAGGGATGCGATCTTCTCGTCGTCAACGAAGTGGGCGCGGGCAAAGGCTTCGAGGCGCTCGACAACGAAGCGGTCATCATCGGTGCCGACGGCTCGGAGACGGTGGTTTCCCGCGGCTCCAAGGACCAACTCGCGCACCGCATCTGGGACCTCGTCTCCGTCCGCCTCCCCGCTCGGCCAGACCAGGCCGGCTGAGCGTCAGCGACCTCGAATCCTCAGTCCGCCCCGCAGCGTTCAGACGGTCTGACAAAAAGCAGGTCCGTGCTTTGTGAATTTTCGTTGACTGATGTCGCGTCCATGGACATTGCTAATCATCTCCATATCTGTCGGCGCTCGTCGCTAGCATCCAGGAATGGGGGAAGTTGCTGCGGTATTGATGGCGGTCGCGGCGGCGATCGCATTCGGTGCCGGGCGGCGGTGGAAGCATTTCACCCGAACCTGCACCGATTACAGGAAGGCCCGCGAGACCGCCCGGGAGTTCCGGGCCGAGCGTTGGGTGGCGCTCCGTGTCGCGGTGGTCTTCACCGCCGCCCTGCTCATCTATCTCTTGGCCACGGGGTTCGTGACCATCCACGTCGGTGGGTGACGGGTTCGGCGCCGCGCCGGGCCGGACCTGGAAGGTCGAACAACCGTTCGATAGGGTGGGCGTGTGCGATGGGATGGACAGCGCGTCGGCGCGTCGAGTGACGGCGACCAACCAGCCGAGTTGACGCTCTTCGGCATGGAGTCGTGTGGCCGCACCTTCGACACGCCCGAGTTCCACGGGATGACCTTCTATGAGGTGCGGGCCCGCACGATCATCAACAAGGTGCCGGCGGCTTCGCGGGTGCCTTTCCAGTGGACGATCAATCCGTATCGAGGATGTGGTCACGCGTGCGTCTACTGCTTTGCCCGGCGCACCCACGAATACCTCGACCTCGATGCGGGACATGACTTCGACAGCAAGGTGATCGTCAAGGTAAATGCACCGGAATTGTTACGCAAGGAGCTGGTAAAACCCAGTTGGCGCGGCGAGCCGATCGCGATGGGCACCAATGTCGACTGTTATCAGCGGGCCGAGGGTCGATACCAACTCATGCCGCGGATTATCGCCGCGCTGCGCGATGCCCGTAATCCGTTCTCCATCCTCACCAAGGGCGCGCTGTTGCTCCGCGATCTGGAGTTACTCAGGGAGGCTGCGCAGGTCACTGACGTCGCACTGAGCGTGTCGATCGGCTCGGTCGACGCCGAGTTGTGGCGCGAGGTCGAGCCGGGCACGCCGAGTCCGCAGGCGCGACTGCGCATGTGCCGGACGCTCGCCGACGCCGGCTTTTCGGTCAGCGTTCTCATGGCGCCGATCCTGCCGTTCCTTAGTGATGGACCGGAGCGGCTGGAGGAGACGGTGCGGGCGATCGCGGAGGCGGGTGCCGCGAGCGTGACGCCGATCGTCCTGCACCTGCGCCCGGGTGCACGGGAGTGGTATCTCGCCTGGCTCGCCCGGCTCCATCCCGAGCTGGTGCCGCGCTACCAGTCGCTGTACTCCGGAGGTTCCTATCCGCCGCGTGCCTATCAACAGCGGGTGTGCGCGATGGTTCGCGACTTGACGGAACGCCATGGAGTAGGCACGCAACGTCATAACCCCCGAAACATGGCCCATCGGTACCCATTGACAGGTTGACCTCGTTAGTCTTGGCCCCACCTCTACAACGCGAGCGCCCTGACTCTCGCTGCACGACGAGTGCGCTGTCACTCTCCTGATCGTCTGTTTCGCGCTTCGCGGAGAGGCAATCCCAACAGAAAGGATGGCCGTGTCCCGACGACTGTTCACCTCCGAGTCGGTCACCGAGGGCCACCCAGACAAGATCGCCGACCAGATCAGTGACTCCGTTCTCGACGCGCTCCTCAAGGAGGACCCACAGAGCCGGGTCGCGGTCGAGACTCTGGTGACGACTGGTCTGGTCGTGGTAGCCGGCGAAGTCACCACGCAGACGTACGCCGACATCGCGTCGCTGGTGCGTGACCGCATCCTCGAGATCGGCTACGACTCGTCGGCGAAGGGCTTCGACGGCGCCTCGTGTGGGGTGACGGTTTCCCTCGGCTCGCAGTCCCCAGACATCGCGCAGGGAGTCGACGGCGCCTGGGAGGAGCGCGCCGACGGATCCTCCGACCCGATCGACCGTCAGGGTGCCGGTGACCAGGGCATGATGTTCGGTTTCGCCTGTGACGAGACCCCTGAGCTCATGCCGCTGCCGATCACGCTGGCACACACCCTGGCCAAGCGCCTCAGCACCGTCCGCAAGGACGGCACCCTCCCTTATCTCCGGCCTGACGGCAAGACGCAGGTGACGGTCGAGTACGACGGCGATCGTCCGGTCCGGGTCGACACGGTGGTGGTGTCGACCCAGCACGCCGCGAGCATCGACCTCGACAACATGCTCACGCCCGACATCAGGACGCAGGTCGTCGACCCCGTGCTCAGCGCGCTCGACGTCGACACCGAGGGCTACCGGCTCTACGTCAACCCGACGGGCCGGTTCGAAGTCGGTGGCCCGATGGGCGACGCGGGTCTCACCGGCCGCAAGATCATCGTCGACACCTACGGCGGATACGCCCGGCACGGTGGCGGCGCCTTCAGCGGCAAGGACCCGACAAAGGTCGACCGTTCCGCGGCGTACGCCATGCGGTGGGTGGCCAAGAACATCGTCGCCGCCGGGCTCGCCAGGCGCTGCGAATGCCAGGTCGCCTACGCGATCGGCAAGGCCCAGCCCGTCGGTTTCTACGTCGACTGCTCGGGCACCGAGACGGTGGCCATCGACGTGATCGAGAAGGCCGTCCAGCAGGTGTTCGACCTGCGTCCAGCGGCCATCATCCGTGACCTCGACCTCCGCCGGCCGATCTACGCGCAGACGGCGGCCTACGGTCACTTCGGCCGCAACGAGCCTGACTTCACCTGGGAGCGGACCGACCGCGCGGACGCCCTCCGCAGCGCCGCCGGCCTCAGCTGACCGGCACCCGGTCTTACAGACGGGCACGCGCCTGTGCGCGCAGCACGGTTTCGAGCATCGCCGGAAGGCCTCCAGGGACACCCACCCTGGGGGCCTTCCGGCGTTCCCGGGCGTCGCACCGTTGGCCCCGCGAGGTGCCTGTCCGTGCGACCTCTTAGCCTTCGGGGGTGACCGAGGAGGACGGGGGCCAGCTCGCGCTGGTACGCGCGAAGGTCCGTCGTGCGCCCAAGCCGTCGCAGGCGCCCGCGCCGGAGTTACCGATCGCCAGGGTCGCGGTGGATGTCTCGCTGGCCCATCTCGACCGGCCCTTCGACTACGTCGTTCCGGCCCGCATGCATGAGGCGTGCGTGCCCGGGTGTCGGGTACGCGTCCGGTTCGCGGGCCAGGACCTTGACGGCTACGTCCTGGAACGCGTCGCCGAGTCCGACCATCGAGGTCGGTTGATGCCGCTGCGCCGGGTGGTGTCGAGCGAGCCGGTGCTCGCCCCCGAGGTGGCGCGACTGGCCCGGCTGGTGGCCGACAGATACGCCGGCACTTTCGCCGACGTCGTACGCCTCGCGGTGCCGCCACGCCACGCACGGGTCGAGGGCGAGCCGGCGACCGAACCCACGCCACCCGTGGGTGCCGCGCCAGCCACCGACCTGACGGAGCCCGCGGGTCCCTGGCAGGAGTACGACACCGGGCCCTCGTTCGTGGATGCTCTGCGTCGTGGAGATGCCCCGCGGGCCGTCTGGTCGGCGCTCCCGGGAGAGGACTGGCCGCGCTGCCTCGCCCACGCGGCCGCGGCGACCTTGGCGGCGGGACGGGGTGTCCTCCTCGTCGTTCCCGACCATCGCGATGTCGCCCGCGTGGACCAGGCCTGCGCGGAGCTTCTGGGACCCGATCGGCACGTGGTCCTCACCGCCGAACTCGGGCCGGCCGAGCGTTACCGGAGGTTCCTTGCCGTACGCCGGGGCGCGGTGCGCTGCGTGGTCGGCACCCGTGCGGCGGCGTTCGCTCCGGTCGCCGACCTCGGGCTCGTCGCCTGTTGGGATGACGGGGACGACCTGCACGCCGAGCCGAGGGCGCCGTACCCCCATGTTCGGGAGGTGCTTCTTCTCCGGGCGCACGAAGGCCGGTGCGCCGCCCTCGTCGGCGGCTTCGCGGTGACGGCGGAGGGTGCCCGCCTCCTGGCGACCGGGTGGGCGCATCCGTTGGCTGCCAGCCGGTCGCGGGTTCGCACAGAGGCGCCGCGCGTCTTCGTGGCGGGGGAGAGTGACCTCGAGTTGGCCCGCGACCCGGCCGCTCGGGCCGTGCGGCTGCCGCACCGTGCGTTCGAAGCGGCGCGGGCGGCGTTGGCCGCGGGGCCGGTCCTCGTACAGGTGCCGAGGGCGGGCTACCTCCCGGCCCTGGCCTGCCAGACCTGCCGTGGGCCGGCGCGGTGTGGCGCGTGCTCGGGCCCGCTTCAACTCGGCGCGGCCGGCCAGCCGCCGGCCTGTGGATGGTGCGGCCGTCCGGCCGTCGCGTGGCGGTGCCCGACCTGTCACGGTACGACCCTGCGGGCGCCGGTCGTGGGCGCCCGGCGTACGGCGGAGGAACTCGGCCGGGCGTTCCCGCGGGTCCCCGTCCGCACCTCGGGCGGCACGCGCGTGCTCGACACGGTGGGACCCGAGCCGGCCCTGGTCGTCGCGACGCCTGGCGCCGAACCCGTCGCCGAAGGCGGCTACGCCGCCGCGCTCATCCTCGACACCTGGCTGGCCCTGGCCCGTGCCGACCTGCGTGCGGGTGAGGAGGCGCTGCGGCGTTGGTTCAACGCCGCGGGCCTGGTGCGCTCCGCCGGCGATGGCGGCGCCGTCGTGGTGATGGGGGATCCTGGAATTCCCGCGATCCAGGCGCTCGTGCGCTGGAGTCCGGTCGCGCAGGCCGAGCGTGAACTCGCCGAACGGCAGGTGGCCGGCTTCCCGCCCGCCGTACGCCTGGCCACTCTCGAGGGTCCGAGTGATGCAGTGACAGACCTGGCGGAGCTCACCCAACTACCCGAGGAGGCGGAGGTCCTGGGACCGGTGCCGCTCGGCGACGACGAGGAGGCCGGCGTACGCCTGGTCGTCCGGGTCCCGCGGGCCGGGGGCACCCGCCTCGCGTCGGCGCTCAAGGCCGCGCAGGGGGTCCGCAGCGCGCGCAAGGCGGCTGGCGCCGTCCGGGTCGACATCGATCCGGTCGTCCTCGGCTGATCCGGCGGTCAGTGCGGATCAGGGCGGATCCGGGGGATCAGGACGTTCTGGTGGCTCCGGGCGGTCAGGTTGGCTCACCGGGGCTGGGTAGGGTCGGATGCCGTGACCGAAACTCCGGATTCCGCTCCAACCGCCCCCACCAGTTCGACCACGACGACCACGCCCGACGCCTCCTCCTCCACACGTGTCGCTTCGATCAGCGCGGTGGTCTTCGATGTCGGTGGCGTTCTCCTCGACTGGAACCCTCGCTACCTGTACCGCTCGCTGCTTCCTGACGAGAGGAGCGTGGAGCGGTTTCTCGCCGAGGTGTGCACCCCCGAGTGGAACGCCGCGCAGGACGCGGGCCGGAGTTGGGCCGAGGCGGTCGCTGAGCTCACCGCACGCTTCCCCGAGCACGCGGACCTGATCCGGGCGTACGACGAACGCTGGGCGGAGATGGTCGCGGGTGCGCTCGAGGACACGGTGGAGGTTCTGTCTGACCTGCGGGCGGCTGGCGTGCCGACGTACGCGTTGACGAACTTCTCCGCCGAGAAGTGGCAGGTGTCGCTGGAGCGGTGGGAGTTCCTCCGGGCGCTGGACGGCGCCGTCGTCTCGGGTGTGGAGCGGGTGTCGAAGCCAGCCCCGGAGATCTATCAGCTCCTCCTGGACCGACATGACCTGGCCGCCGACCAGACGTTCTACACCGACGATCTCGCCGTCAACGTGACGGCCGCCCGCCAGGTGGGCATGCGCGCTGAGGTCTTCGTGAACGGTGCGACGCTGCGGGGCCAACTCGCCGCCGGGGGACTGCTCGCCTGAGCAGCCCCCAGATCGCGATCGGTTGGGGACCGGGCCCCGGCCTCAGACCCGGATGATGCCGCCGTTGTGGTCGATGGCGTGCGCCTCCGGGTCGTCGAACCACCGCCCGCCCGAACCCAGATAGCGGAAGTGGATCTCCTGGCCCCGGGCGACCGTCACGGTGATGCTGCGCGTGCCGTTGTTCCGCCGGATGAGCCGGTGTCGTCCCGGTGTCCAGTCGTTGAAGCTGCCGACCGCCGAGACGGGTCCGTCGTGGATATCGTCGGGGAGCACGAGCTGGACCTTCGTCTGACCGGGATCGGGCGTGGCGAGAATGCGGATGGGCACTGCCTGCCTCCTCTGTAGCGCGCGTGCTGGCGGACCTCACGCGGATGCTAGGCAGGCGACGATGCCGGTGGCGCGGGACGCGGCGCCTGATGCGGAAACGTAACCCGAGCCGCATGCCGGTCGGCCGCGCACGGCGGGCGCCGGTCACTGGCCTGACGAGTCGAGCTCTCCAAAGGCGAGGGCATAAAGGACCGCCGTCAGCGACAGCCCGTCCAGCATCCGTCCGTCCCGGACGATCTGGCGTACCTCAGGCATCGGCACCCACGCGACCCGCTCGGCTTCCATCGCGTCGGAGGGATCGCCGACGTGCGTGGCACCGGCGGCGGCGAAGAGGTGGAACTTCTGGTCGGCGATGCCGTTGCTGGGGTGGTAGCTCGCGAGCGGACGCAGTGGTCCGGGGCGCCAGCCGGTCTCCTCCAGAGTCTCCCGGGCGGCCGCCTCGGCCGGCGTCTCGCCAGGGTCGACCCTCCCGGCGGGAATCTCCCAGCCCCACGTGTCGGTGATGAACCGGTGCCGCCACAGCAACAGCAGCCCGCGTTCAGGATCGTGGACGACGGCCCCCGCGCCGTGGCCGGGCATCCGGACGACGTGATGGTCGAAGCGGCGACCATCGGGAAGCTCGACGTCAGCCAGCCCGAGGCAGACCCACTCGCTCTCGTAGATCGAACGCTCGCCGTGAACCTTCCATCGCACGCCCGCACTCTAGGACGTCCAGAGTGTCGGACCGCCACCGCATCGAGCGTCCACCGTCCCGGAGCGCGCACGGTCGGGTTGCTACGGTGCCGGCCATGCCAACCCGGCCAGACATCTACCTCAGCGCGGACGTAGAAGCCGACGGGCCGATCCCGGGCCCGTACTCCATGCTGAGCTTCGGCCTGGCAGTCGCGGGGACGTTCGACGGTACGTCGTTCGTGCCGGTGGACCCGACCGCGCACACCTTCTACGCCGAGCTGCGCCCGATCTCCGACGGCTATAACCCGGACGCGCTGGCGGTCAGTGGCCTCGATCGAGACCGCCTGCTCCGGGAGGGCAGAGACCCGGCGGAGGCAATGAACGCCGCGGCCGCGTGGATCCGGCAGGTGGCCGGGGACCACGTACCCGTTTTCGTGGCGTTCCCGCTGAGCTTCGACTGGCTGTGGATGTACTGGTACTTCATGCGGTACGCGGACGAGGGCTCGCCCTTCGGGCATTCGCGCTGCATCGACCTGAAGACGACGTACGCCATCAAGGCGGGTGTTCCGATCACCCAGGCCAGCAAGGTGCGCCTGCCGAGGTCCCTCCGGGCGCGCCGGCCGCACACCCACCACGCACTGGACGACGCGATCGAGCAGGCGGAGCTGGCGGCCAACCTGTTGACCTGGGATGGGCGGTCCGGGCCGCCTGCCGGTGGCCCTCCGTAAACTGGCCGGAGCGTTACCGCGCCGACCGCTCGGCCGGGCGCCCCTGCGAACGTCAACGCACCTAACCGAGGAGAAACCGCGTGGCCGTCCAGCCCATCCGCCTGTTCGGTGACCCGGTGTTGCGAACGCCGGCCGAACCCGTGACGGACTTCGACAAGGAGCTGCGCAAGCTCGTCCAGGACCTCACCGACACGATGCTCGAGGCGCCCGGCAGCGGGCTCGCCGCGCCGCAGATCGGCGTGGGGCTCCGGATCTTCACCTACAACGTCGATGACGTCGTCGGACACCTGATCAACCCCCAGCTGGATCTGTCTGATGAGGAGCAGTTCGGGCCGGAGGGCTGCCTGTCGATCCCCGGGTTCACCTGGGACTGCCGGCGGGCGATGCGGGTGGTCGCGAAGGGCTTCAACATGTACGGCGATGCGGTCACGTTGGAGGGTTCCGAGCTCCTGGCGCGGTGCATCCAGCACGAGACCGACCACCTTGACGGTGTGCTCTTCGTCGACCGGCTTGACCGCGAGGCCCGCAAGGAGGCCCTGCGGATGATCCGCGAGGCCGAGTGGGCCGGCCAGCCGACACCAGACGTGCGGGTGTCGCCGCACGCGACGTTGGGACGGGCGCTGTAAGTGCGACTGCTTTTCGCGGGGACGCCAGAACCAGCGGTAGCTTCACTCGAAGCCATCCTGGCAAGTGACCACGAGGTCGTGGCGGTGTTGACCCGACCGGACGCGCCATCGGGTCGGGGACGCAGGTTGCAACCGTCGCCGGTGGCCGAGCGGGCACGGGCCGAGGGCCTTGAGGTGCTCACGCCGACGTCAGCCAAGGACCCGGCGTTCCTGGAGCGACTGAAGGAGATCGCGCCCGACTGCTGCCCGGTCGTCGCCTACGGCGGCCTGCTGCCACAGAACGTTCTCGACGTGCCGCCCGAAGGCTGGGTCAACCTGCACTTCTCGTTGTTGCCGGCCTGGCGGGGCGCCGCGCCCGTCCAGCACGCGATCCGCGCGGGCGACGATCTCACCGGTGCGACGACGTTCCGGATCGTGAAGGAACTCGACGCCGGCCCGGTGTTCGGGTTCGTCACCGAGCCGATCCAACCGGCCGACACCGCGGGTGACCTGCTCGGGCGCCTCTCCGAGAGTGGGGCCCGACTGCTCGTTCACACCCTGGACGGGATCGCCTCCGGCGCTCTCGAGGCCCAGCCACAGCCGGCCGAGGGCGTGACCTACGCCAGCAAGGTGACGGTCGACGACGTACGCGTCGACTGGAGCGCACCCGCGTTCGCGATCGACCGCCTGATCCGCTCCGCGACTCCGGACCCAGGTGCGTGGAGCACGTTCCGGGACGAACGCCTGAAGCTCGGGCCGGTCACCATCGCCAGCGATACGGCCGAGCTGGCTCCAGGTGAGATCGCCGCGGAGAAGTCCCGCGTTCTCGTCGGTACCGGGAGCGTGCCGGTGGTCCTCGGACAGGTGCAGGCTCGCGGCAAGCGGATGATGCCGGCCTCCGACTGGGTCCGGGGTAGTCACCTGGGCTCGGGGGAGCGGCTGGCGTGAGCCGGCCGCACGTGCGCACTCCGCACCGGGCTGGGCATGGTGGTTCCAGCCGGCGCCCGTCCACTGTCGATCCGGTGCGGCTGGTCGCCTACGACGTGGTCCATGCGGTGACGACCCGAGATGCGTACGCCAACCTGGCGCTCGCCGCTGCGCTGCGGGAGCGGGGGCTCGGCGGCCGGGACGCGGCGTTCGCGACCGAACTCGCGAACGGCACGCTGCGCCGCCGCGGCACCTATGACCGGGTGCTGGGGCGCTGCGTCAACCGGAAGTTGCGGGACCTCGATCCCGAGGTGCTCGACGTACTCCGGTTGGGTGCACATCAGGTGCTCGGCATGCGGGTCCCGCCGCACGCGGCCGTGGCCACGAGCGTCGACCTGGCGCGCCGGGTCGCGGGAGTCGGGGCGTCGAAGCTCGTCAACGCCGTCCTGCGCAAGGTGGCGGCCCGCGATCTTCCGGGCTGGCTCGCCGAGTTCGCACCCGACTACGAGGCCGATCCGCTGAGCCATCTGGGCGCAGTGCACAGCCATCCGCGCTGGATCGTGGCGGCGTTCCGCGACGCGCTGGGCGGGTCTTTGGAGGAGACAGCGGCCCTGCTCGCCGCCGACAACGAGCCGGCCCGGGTCGCCGTCGCCGCCTGGCCCGGGCGGTCGACCGTCGACGAACTCCAGGCCGCCGGCGCTCGTCCCGGTCTGTGGTCGCCGTACGCCGCGATCCTCGACGAGGGCGACCCGCACCGCATTCCCGCGGTCGCGGCCGGGCGGGCCGGTGTCCAGGACGAGGGCAGCCAACTGGTGGCGCTCGCGCTCGCCCACGCCGAGCTCGACGGCCCGGACTCGACCTGGCTGGACCTGTGTGCGGGCCCGGGCGGCAAGGCGGCCTTGCTCGCCGGGCTCGCCGCACAGCGCTCGGCGCGGCTCCTCGCCGTGGAGCGGCAGCCCCATCGAGCCGCGCTCGTGGCCCGAAACCTCCGGGGCGGTGCGGGCGTACTCGCCACGGTCGTGGCCGACGGCACGGTGCCGCCGTGGCGCGGCGGACGCTTCGACCGGGTGCTCGTCGACGTACCCTGCACCGGCCTCGGCGCTCTGCGGCGGCGTCCGGAAGCTCGCTGGCGGCGCGAGCCAGCGGACGTGCGCGCGCTACGGCCCCTGCAGCTCGGCCTGCTCGAGTCCGCCCTCGACGCCGTCCGTCCTGGCGGAGTGGTTGCCTACGTCACCTGCTCGCCCCACTTGGCGGAGACCCGGGACATCGTGGCGACGGTGCTGGCCGGCCGCGCTGAGGTGGAGCGGATAGACGCCCGGCCGCTGCTGCCCGGCGTACCCGACCTCGGTGACGGGCCCGACGTGCAGCTGTGGCCACATCGACACGGCACCGACGCGATGTACCTCGCGCTGCTGCGGCGGACGTCGCGTCAGTAGACTCGCGCCGCGATGGGAGTCCAGATTTCACCAAGCCTTCTCTCCGCCGATTTCGCGCGTCTGGCTGACGCGGCGGCGGCGGTTCCGCACGCCGACTGGCTCCACGTCGACGTGATGGACAACCACTTCGTCCCCAACCTGACGCTCGGCCTGCCAGTGGTCGAGGCCATGCTCAAGGCCACGCAGATTCCGCTCGACTGCCACCTGATGATCGAGGACCCTGACCGCTGGGCGCCGGCGTACGCCGAGGTCGGCGTCGGCAGCGTGACCTTCCACGTCGAGGCGGCGCGCGCGCCGATCAGGCTGGCCCGGGAGCTCCGGTCGCTCGGCACCCGTGCCGGGATGGCGTTGAAGCCCGCGACGCCGGTCGATCCCTACGAAGACCTGCTGCCCGAACTCGACATGCTGCTCGTCATGACCGTCGAGCCGGGTTTTGGCGGCCAGAAGTTCCTGGACGTCTGCCTGCCGAAGGTGCGGCGGGCGCGGGAGCTGATCGCACGTCACGGGCTGGAGCTGTGGCTCCAGGTCGACGGGGGAGTCTCTGCCGAGACCATCGAGCGGTGCGCGGAGGCGGGTGCCGACGTGTTCGTGGCGGGTTCAGCGGTGTTCGGGGCCGACGACCCTGATCGGATGGTGGAGGAGCTGCGGCGGCTGGCCGAGAGTGCGGGACCGAGTTCGAACGCGGGCCTCACCTCCTGAGAGGTCAGGGATTCGCTCCGGCCCTCGCCGTTGGCACTGCCGCGAGCCACCGGACGGCGGCCCCACGCGGGCTTCGGCCGTCTGGGGCCAACCCCCACCGCAGTGTGCGGACGAGGAATCGTCACGTCGGGTAGTACCGCGACGATCACGTGGGGTGGAGGAAACATCCATTCCTCGATCACCGTCTCACGTTGTAACAAAGCTTCGGGCAAGATCGGCCCATGCTGAGACGTTCCCGGTTGGCGATTGCCGGCCTGTCCACGGTGGTCGCCGCCAGCCTCGGCGTGCTGCCCGCCGGCGCCGCGACGCCGGCAACATCCGCACCGCCCGCCCCGGTCACGCGAGCCGGCGGATCCGCTGTCGAGGGTTCGGTCACCACCATCACGCTCGTGACCGGTGACCGTGTGCGGCTGATGAAACTTCCCGACGGCAGCCTCACGACGCGCGCCGAACCCGCGGAGGGGCGGGCTCGGATCGGGTTCGTGGAGCGCCGCAACGGCGACCGGATCCAGGTGATCCCCACTGACGCCGCACCGTTGCTGGCCTCGGGTGCGCTCGACCCGAGGCTGTTCGACGTCACCGGGCTGGCCGCGATGGGATACGACGACGCGCGGCGTTCCGACGTACCCGTGATCCTGCAGTACGCCGACACGCCACGGACCTTGGCCCTGCCGAAGGGAGCCAGCCAGAAGCGGCTCGGCGCCCTCGACGCGGTCGCGGTGCGTACGAAGAAGGCAGACGCACCGGCGTTCTGGTCGTCGCTGATCGCCTCCTCCGGCGCTTCGGTGCGGTCGGATGGCGCGACGGGCGCGACCACGCTGGCGGCGGGGGTAAAGAAGATCTGGCTCGACGGGATGGCTGAGCCCGCCCTGGACCAGAGCGTTCCGCAGGTGGGCGCTCCGTCTGCATGGGAGGCGGGCTTCGACGGGACGGGTGTCACCGTCGCCGTCCTCGACACCGGAATCGACACGAGCCACCCCGACCTCGCCGGGCGGATCGAGCAGGCCCGCAACTTCACCGACGAAGCCGCCAGAGACACCGTGGGACACGGCACTCACGTCGCGTCGACGATCGCGGGCACCGGCGCGGCCTCGCAGGGGAAGTACAAGGGCGTGGCGCCTGGAGCGTCCCTGCTCGACGGCAAGGTGTGCACCGAGGTCGGGTGCCAGGAGTCCGCGATCCTCGCCGGTATGGAGTGGGCTGCCACCAGCGGTGCCGAGATCGTCAACATGAGCTTGTCGTCGTACGAAGCCAGCGACGGCACCGACCTCCTCTCCCAGGGCGTCGACCGGCTCACCGCGGAGACCGGCACGTTGTTCGTCGTGGCGACCGGCAACGACCGCGTGGTCGGCGCGCCTGGCGCGGCCACCAGCGCGCTCACCGTCGGCGCGGTCGACAAGTCCGACCAGCTGGCGAGGTTCTCCGGACGGGGTCCGCGCCTGAACGACTACGCCGTCAAGCCCGACCTGACGGGCCCTGGTGTCGCGATCGCCGCCGCGCGGGCGGACGGCACCACCATGGGCGAGGTCGTGGAGGAGAGGTACGTCCGGGCCAGCGGGACCTCCATGGCGACGCCGCACGTCGCCGGCGCCGCCGCGATCCTCGCCCAGCAGCACCCGACCTGGAAGGCCGGCCAGCTCAAGCCGGCGTTGACCGGCTCCGCCGAGCGCCAGCAGGGCCAGAGCGTCTTCGAGCAGGGCAGCGGCCGCCTCGACGTCGGCCGGGCCGTGAGCCAGCAGGTCAGCGCCGCGTCTGCCAGCGTCTCGGCGTACCTCCGCTATCCCCACCCGGATCCCGCGACCAGGACACTGACGTACCGCAACGACGGTGACACCCCGGTGACGCTGGCGCTCGAGCTCAACCTCACCGGCCCCGACGGCGGGCCGATGCCGGCCTCGGCGGTCACGCTCGACACGACGAGCCTGACCGTGCCCGCGCACGCGGAGGCCAAGGCCGTCCTCACCGTCGACCCCGCCAAGGCGCCGACCGGCCTGGCGTCCGGGTGGGTCACCGCGCGGTCCGGCGACCTCCAGATCCAGACCAGCGTGGGGGTGATGGTCGAGCCGGAGTCGTACGACCTGACGATCCGCGCGACCGACCGGGACGGGCTGCAGACCGGCGCGCTCCTCGGACTGGCCGACCTGGCCGACGGCAAGATCAGCGAGCTTCGGTGGTCCGACGGCGCGATGCGGGGCCGGATCGAAGCTGGTGCCTACTCGCTGTCGGGCCTGATCCTCAGCCTCGACGAAAACGGTTGGCCCAAGGACGCCACGCTGCTCGGCAACCCGAAGCTCGTCGTCGACCGCGACCTTGACCTGGCGTTCGACGCCCGGCAGGGTCATGCACCGGGCGCCCGGCTGCCCGACTCCAAGGCGAAGGCTGTCGGGGATCCCTGGATCGGTGTGATCGAGGAGCTTGCCGGGAGCAGGGCCTTCACCAGCGTGCGCGGTGGCGAGGGCTTCGAGATCTTCGCCCTTCCGAGCCCCACCGCGACCAAGGACCGCCCCTACACGTTCCTCTACGCCCAGAGCTACGCCGGGCCCGACGCGGCGAAGCAGTCGTACTACAACCTGGCGTTCCCGGTACGCGGCCAGATCCCGGCGCGGCTCACCTTCACCGCGGCTCGGCGTGACCTGGCCGAGGTGTCGGCGCAGTACGGCACGCCGGGCACGACCGATGGTCTAGGTGCCCGCCAGAACAGTGTGATCCTCGACGAGTTCCCGACCTTCCCGGTCGCGGTCGCGTATCGGGTGACGGCGCCGGCGCAGGGCACGGAGTACTTCACGGCCGACCGGATGCGGTGGAGCGGGCAGTTCTGGCTTGACGAACTCCTCGGCCGCTACGCGGAAATCTATGAGGACGGCCCGATCGAGCGGTTCGCCGCGCGGAAGCGGTACACCCGGGCCTGGAACACTCCCGCGTTCGGTCCGTCGGCCTGGGCCACGCACGGTGCGACGATCGACGTCTTCCCGACGGTGGCACAGACCGGGCAGTGGGGACACCGGTTGCTCTACAACCCCGCGAACGTCACCGGTGGCCTCGCCTTGGCGCGGAACGGCAAGAAGGTCGGCGAGAGCGACATTCCCTTCTTCGGGTCGTTCGAGGTGCCGGCCGACGAGGCGACGTACACCCTCGACTATCAGGTCGCCGGGCAGATGCCCGGGTGGAAGTACGCCACGAAGCTCGACACCCGCTGGACGTTCCGGTCCGCCCGGCCGGCGGGTGACGAGCCGGCCGATCTGCCGTTGCTGAACGTGAAGGTCTCGGGTGCCTTCGACGCACTGGGTCGGGCACCGCTCAACAAGCCGTTCCCGCTCAGCGTCCGGATCGAACGCCCAGAGGGTGGTAGCCGGATCACTAGCCTCAGCCTCGAGGTGTCGTACGACGACGGCAAGCGCTGGCAGTCGGTGCCGGTAACCGGGCGTACGGCCGATGGCGGCACCGCGTCCGTCAGGCATCCGTCGGCGGTGGCTGGCGGGTTCGTCTCGCTGCGGGTGAAGGGCAAGGACGCCAGCGGCAACGCGGTCGAGCAGACCGTGATCCGGTCGTACGGTGTGGCGCCACGGAAGTAACCGTGCGGGCTGGGTCCGGGGAGCGTTGGTCGTTTCTCCCGGACCGGGCCGCGGCGTTGATGATCAACGGTCCCGGAATCGGACATTCACGTGGGAGCTGTCCGATTCGGGGACCGTTGATCATTTTGAGCGGTGGGCGGGCGGGCCGGCGTGGCGCAGATCATGCCGGCGACCGCTGCCGGATTTGCCTGGGCGTGCCAGACTGAACGACGTACGAGCAAAGCTCGCGCGTGCTCCGGGGTCGGTGTAATTCCGAACCGGCGGTGACAGTCCGCGACCCGGCTGCCGGCCAGATCCCTTGGCTGGCAGACGGTTGACCAGGTGGAACTCCTGGACCGACGGTGAAAGTCCGGATGGGAGGCAGCACGCGGGCCGCGACCGTACCCTCGGGCTCGCCTGCAGTGGCGACGAAAGCCCTGGGGTGCGCAAGTCGTGACCCTCGATCCTTCCCCGGTGCCGTCTGAGCGGGACCGGAAGGCAGGGATCAGCCGGTGTTCACCGGAATCGTCGAAGAACGCGGCGAGGTCATCGACCTCGAACGCCTGAAAGACTCCGCGCGACTCACCGCGCGCGGCTCGCGGGTCACCACGGACGCGCGTCCCGGCGACTCGATCGCCGTCGACGGCTGCTGTCTCACGGTCGTGGAGGTGGCTCCCGACCAGGGCCGGTTCACCGTGGACGTGATGGCCGAAAGCCTCGCCCGCACCACCATCGGATCCCTGCGGCCCGGCGTGTCCGTCAACCTCGAACGCGCCGTACGCGCCGATGGCCGGCTCGGCGGCCACATCGTGCAAGGGCACATTGACGGCACCGGGCGGATCCTCAGCCGGCAGAGCACGCCGCACTGGGATCTGGTCGAGATCGCGGTGCCCGCCGGGCTGTCGAAGTACGTCGCGGAGAAGGGCTCTATCGCGGTCGACGGTGTGTCGCTCACCGTGGCCGCCGTCCAGGACGAGCCGGAGCCGGTGTTCACCGTCGCGCTCATCCCGACGACGCTCAGGTTGACGACCCTCGGCCTGAAGGTGCCCGGCGACCTCGTGAACCTCGAGGTGGACGTGATCGCGAAGTACGTCGAGCGGCTCTCCGCGGAAGAGGTGTCGGCATGAATTCCGTGACCTGGCTGCTTGACGCCAAGCTGCACATCGCTGGCTCGGAGATTCTCTGGCGCGAGATCATCGGCAATGGCTTCGGTCTGGCCAGCGCGATCTACGGCATGCGTCGCAAGGTCGGGGCCTGGCCGGTCGGGATGATAGGTAACGTCCTGCTCTTCACGGTGTTCCTCGGCGGCGTGTTCCACACTCCTCAGAACCTCGACCTGTGGGGCCAGGCCGGTCGGCAGGTGTTCTTCTTCGCGGTGAGCGCCTACGGATGGTGGCGCTGGCGGCAGACCCGCAGTGGGCATGAGGCGGGTGACGGGGGAGCGGTCGCACCCCGTTGGGCGACCTGGCGGGAACGCCTGCAGATGCTGGTCGCGGCGGCGGTCGGTGTGGCGGTGTTCTCGTACATCCTTGACCGGCTGGGCTCGTGGGGTCCGCTGGCCGACGCGTGGATCCTCACCGGCAGCATCCTGGCGACGTACGGCATGGCGCGCGGCTGGGTGGAGTTCTGGCTGATCTGGATCGCGGTCGATGCGGTCGGCGTGCCACTACTCGTCGTGGCCGGCTACTACCCCTCGGCAATCCTGTATCTGGTCTATGGCGGCTTCTGCGTCCTCGGCATGGTGACCTGGCTCCGGGTCACGCACCGTCTGCGGTCGGCACCAGCGCCGCAGCCGGCGGAGGCGCTGGCTGGAGGTGAGTCAGCATGAGCGAGCGCAGCGAGCGAGTCATTCAAGACAGGTCCTGGGGTGCCTCATGCGCGGCCGAAGCGAAGCGAGGGCGGGCATGAGCGAGGTTGGGGTTCGTACAGACCCGATCGAGAAGGCCCTGACGGAGCTGGCCGCCGGCCGTCCGGTCATCGTGGTCGACGACGAGGACCGCGAGAACGAAGGTGACCTCATCTTCACCGCGGGCGCGGCGACACCTGAGCTGCTGGCGTTCACGATCCGGCACACCAGCGGGGTCGTGTGCGTACCCCTCCTGGGTGAACGCCTTGACCAGCTGGGCATCCCGCCGATGACCGCACACAACCGCGAGTCCATGCGGACAGCGTTCGCGGTCAGCGTCGACGCCGCGCGCGGCGTGACGACGGGGATCTCCGCTGCCGACCGGAGCCGCACGATCCAGTTGCTGGCCGATCCCGCGGCCGGAGCCGAGGACTTCGTACAGCCGGGTCATATCTTCCCGTTGCGCTACCGGCCCGGCGGGGTGCTCGTCCGTCCGGGGCACACCGAGGCGGCCGTCGACCTGGCCCGGCTCGCGGGCTGCCCGCCGGCGGGCGTACTCGCCGAACTGGTGAACGACGACGGGACGATGATGCGCGGTCCGCAGCTGCGCGCGTTCGCGGACCAGCACGGGCTCGTGCTGGTGTCGATCGCCGATCTCGTCCGGTACCGCCGGCGGCACGAATCCCTCGTCGAGCGGGTGGTCGAGTCACGGTTGCCGACGGCGCACGCCGAGTTCCGTTCGATCGGCTACCGGTCCACGGTCGACGGATCGGAGCATGTGGCGCTGGTGAAGGGCGATCCCGCCACCGCGGCCAGCGTTGTGGTGCGGGTGCACTCGGAATGCCTGACCGGCGACGTGTTCGGATCCCTGCGGTGTGACTGTGGCCCGCAGCTGGAGCGGGCACTCGCCACGGTGGGTCGGGCCGAGGCCGGTGTCGTCGTGTACCTCCGCGGGCACGAAGGCCGCGGTATCGGTCTGCTGTCGAAGCTGGCGGCTTACCACCTGCAGGACAGCGGCCACGACACGGTGGAGGCGAACCTCGCGCTCGGTCTGCCCGCGGACGCGCGTGACTACTGGATCGCCGCGCAGATCCTCACCGATCTGGGCGTACGCCGGCTGCGGTTGCTCAGCAACAACCCCGCGAAGCGGGCCGGGCTCGAAAGCCACGGTCTCCTCGTGGAGGCGATGGTTCCCCTCACGGTCACGCCGAACGCCGAGAACGTTCGCTACTTGCTGACCAAACGGGACCGGCTCGGTCACTTGTTGCCCGACCTCGTCGGGCATCCGGATCTGGACGTCTTGCCTGGGAGGGCATTGTGAGTGGTACAGGCGCGCCGGTGGTTCGCCCCGGCGCGGTGGACGGCCTGCGGGTCGGCGTGGTGGCGGCTTCCTGGCATGAGCAGGTGATGGGTGGCCTGGTGGACGGCGCCTTGCGAGCGCTGACCGAGGCCGGGATACCCGAGCCGTTGGTGGTACGAGTGCCGGGGTCGTTCGAGCTGCCGGTCGCGGCGGCCCGCCTGGCCCGATCCGGTGACGTCGACGCGGTGGTGGCGTTGGGCGCGGTGATCCGCGGCGGCACGCCGCACTTCGACTACGTCTGCCAGGCCGCCACCGTGGGCCTGACCCAGGTCTCGGTGGAGACCGGCGTACCCGTGGGGTTCGGCGTCCTCACCTGCGACACCGTGGAGCAGGCGCTCGACCGTGCCGGGCTCGCGGGGTCGGCCGAGGATCGGGGGTACGAAGCGACCCAGGCGGCGCTGGCGACCGCCGCGACACTTCGCGAGCTGCCGGTGCGCGTCGCTTAGAGATCGCGCGACCACCTAGGCTCGGGGGCGGTCGGTCGGCGCCCTGCCGCCACCAGGGGGGCGCCCTGCCGCCCCGCCAGGGAGGTGCTGTGATCAGTTTCAACGCGGCCATGGGTATCGCGCTGGTGGCGCTCGGGTTGGTCCTGACACCCGGGCCCAACATGATCTACCTGGTCTCCCGATCGGTGACGCAGGGCCGCCGCGCCGGGCTTATCTCCCTGTTCGGCGTCGCGGTTGGGTTCTTCGTCTACCTGCTGGCCGCGACCGCCGGTATCGCGACGCTCTTCGCGCTGGTGCCGGCTTTCTACACCGCGCTCAAGCTGGCCGGGGCGGGGTACCTTCTCTGGTTGGCGTGGAAGACCGTGCGCCCCGGCGGCGGATCGGCGTTCGCACCTACGCCGCTGCCGGCGCACCCGCCCCGCAAGCTCTTCACGATGGGCCTGGTCACCAACCTGCTCAACCCCAAGATCGCGATCCTGTACGTCTCGCTGCTCCCGCAGTTCGTCGACCCGAGCCGCGGTCACGTCGGCACCCAGAGCCTGACGCTGGGGCTCATCCAGATCAGCATCGCGTTGAGCGTCAACGCCGCGATCGTGGTGACCGCGGGCTCCATCGCCGCGTTCCTCGCGCGAAGGCCGACCTGGCTTCGCGTCCAGCGCTACGTCATGGGGACGGTGCTGGCCGGACTCGCCATCCGAATCGCCGCCGACCGGTCCCGCGCCGTGGCGGTCACGCCGTAAGAGCAGGTGGGGATTCTTCCGCCAGGTCGGGGTGCGCTGCGGTTGGTGTCTCACATTGTGTACATCCGCTGGACCTCACGCGCCAGATTGCGCACCTCACGCGGCGAATTCGACCCGCGTCTCGAGCACCCACCGAAGAGTTTGAATAGGCGTCGAGGCCGGGTAATCGTTGAACCCCACCATCAGCCCGGTGATGCTCGCCGCACCAACCAGACCGCAGGACCTGATCACGAGGAAAGCGGGAGTGGTTTGCGATAGCGCGGCTCCCGCTCGATCACCTGATATCCGAGACCTTCGTAGAACCGAACGCTGCGATGCGGATTCTCGGCGACGGTGCTGAGTTCGGCCGAGGGGACGCGGCGGTCAGCCAGGCCGCACAGGCTCCCGTACACCAGGGCTCTGCCGAGTCCGCGCCGCCGCCACGGCTCCCGGACCGCGACCCACGGAGTGTGCCCGGTGCCGTCCGGCCGGATCTCGCTGATGACGACCCCCGCGACCTCGTCGCCGGCCCAGGCGACGCGCCACAGATCGGTGTCGTGCTGGCGTTCCCTGACATCTCGCTGGTATTCGGCGAAGGAACGCGGGACATATCCGGTCCGGCTGGGAGTGAAGCACTCTTCGATCGCCTGATGGATCCGCGGGTGGTCAGTCTCGGCGACGGTGCGCAGGTCGATGCTGGTGGGGAGGGTGGGTGGTGGGGTCAGCCGGGTCGCGGCGGCCGGGTCGCACGTCATGGTGACGACGGTGAAGGCGAGGCGGTATCCGTGGCGGTGGAGCAGTGCCGCGGTCTCCGGGTCGTCCTCCGCGGCGTTCGTGCCGAGCATGATCGGCCCAGATCCTGGCTGGCGCCGGGCGAGAGCTGAGGCCTGCTCCTCCTGCCGGGTCAGGAGCGCACCGCCGATACCGCGCCGCAGCCAGGCCGGTGCGACCCACCCCAACAGCAGGTAGACCCGGGTGGAGTCGACCTCGGTCCACCAGTCGAGCCAGGTGTACCCGACGATCTGCTTGCCCGACCCGTCCGTGACTTCGGCGACCAGGCAGGTGGCCCGCTGGTCGGGCGAGCAGTCGGGGTCGTCCGGTCCAGGGAACCAGCCGTCACCATCGCGTACGGCCGACCGGACGGCCTGAAGGCCGGTGTGGTCTGGAGGACCGGCGTACGGCCGGATTCGTACGTCGGGATTGGCCGTGGTCGCGCCAGTGCCGTACGACATGAAGCCTCCACCTGGTCACGAGATGCCTTTGAGAGGTCGCGCGACCTCTCAAAGGTCAGAGAGTCGTCGGGTCAGATTCTTCGGACGACTCCGCGGTCGGGCAACCGAGAATTCCGCGGCGCCTGGACGGCGGCACGCCTGGTCGAGGCGCAGGCTCACCGGGCTGGCAGAGTGGAGGACGTGACCCGACGACTCCTGCTGCTGCGCCATGGTAAGGCCGAGTCCCCGCTCGGAGTCAGCGACCAGGACCGTCCGCTGGCCGGCCGCGGACGGAGACAGTCGGAGTACGCCGGAGCGGAGTGCCGGGCCCGCGGCGTCACCCCTGAACTCGTGGTGGTCTCACCGGCACGGCGGGCATGGGAAACCTGGGAGTGGTTCGCGGCGGGACTCAAGGCGGCACCGGAGGTCGACATCGATCGCCGGGTTTATGCCAACACGGTGGACGATCTCCTCGACGTGATCAACGAGGTGCCGGACGAGATCGGCACGCTCCTGATCGTCGGTCACAACCCGTCGGTCGCCGGGCTCGCGAGCATCCTGGACGACGATTCGAGCCGTCCCGCGCGTACGCCGCTCGCCGACGGCTATCCGACAGGTGCCTTGGCGGTCTTCGACCTCGACGTGTCGTGGGCGCTGGTCGCGCCGGGCGTTGCCCGCCTGCGCGAGGTCATCCGCCGTCCCCACTGATCTGGTACCCGATCAAGTGGGAACGGCGGATGGAGCCGATCTGGTCGACGCGGATCAGCGCGGCTGAGAGAGCTGGGGAACGCGTCGCCAGGCTGGCCGGGCCGCATTGGTCAGAGCCCGCAGGAGCCACTCCACCGGGCCGTACCCGTGGCTCGCCAGCCACCGCGTACTCACCACCAACTGAGCGCAGAAGATCGCGACCGCGACGAGCAGGACGACGAGCGGGGAGAGCTGGCCAATCAGACCAAGCCCGTAGCCGGTGAAGAGCAGCGTACAAATCAGCGACTGGAAGAGGTAGTTGGACAAAGCCATCCGGCCGGCGGGGGCGAGCGCCGCGGCGATGCGCTGTCCTCGCTCCGACTGGAACAGCCGCAGCAGGGTCGCCACGTAGGCGGCCGTCAGCAGGGGAGCGGTGATCACACTGAGGGCGAGCGCGAACACGGCCCCGGCACCGCTGCCGTAGGACGTACCGAAGCTGGTGAACACCACCGCACCCACGAGTCCAATTGGGTAACCCGCCCACTGCACCGCGCGCAGGACACCGATGTGCTGGGCGACGTCAGAGAGCAACCGCCGCTTGCCGGCGGCCAGACCCACCAGGAACGCCGCGAGCGCGGTCGGTGCCTGCATGGAGGCCCAGGCCAGGAGGTTCTGAGGCAACAGCCGGACGTACTCCGCGATCACCGAGGCAGGTCCGCCCTGCAGCGCCGCGGTGGACCGTGCACCCTCGGCCGCGGCGCCGGCCGGGTCAGTCGCCATGGCGGGATCGGCCAGCATGGCGAGTCCGGACAGAACGAGTGACAGCGCGGTGAGCCCGATCAGTACGCCGGCCACGATGAGTGCGGTACGCGGGCGGATCCGGTGGACAGCGAGCAGGATCAGGCCGAGCACGGCGTAGAGCCTCAGGATGTCGCCGTGGAACAGCAGTACGGAGTGCGCGGCACCGAGGACGAGCAGACCGGCGATGCGGCGCAGGATGCGCGGCGTGAATGCGGCGCCCTGACGAGCCGCCGAGTCCAACTGCAGCGTGAAGCTGTAGCCGAACAGGAAGGAGAACAGCAGGTAGAACTTCGTGTCGAAGAGCAGTGCCTGCACCCAGTGCAGGGCGTGGTCGACGCCAGAGGAGAAGGCCGGGTCCTTGGCGCCGAAGACCGGATAGCCGGAGGCGAAGAAGGTGATGTTGACAATCAGGATGCCCAACAGCGCGAAGCCGCGCAGTGCGTCGACATCCATGATCCGGGGCCCGATCCTGCCCGGGTGCGCGGTCGCATCCTGACTTGCGCTCGCTCGTTCCTTGGCCGCTTTCATGTCCGCCCCTCGTGTTCTGGATCATCGACTGATCTCGGCACGAGGGACACTAGAAGTCGGCCGGCTGGCGAAGAATGCGGTCAACTCCCGAGTGCGAGGTGGGGACAACCCCCGCCGGATGGGAGCGACCTGGGAGCTCAGTGTTGGCTCGCGAACCTATGGGTTAGCCGTGCTCGCCGGCCTCGGCTTCAGCGTCAAACTTCGGCGTCAGCTTCGGCGTCCGCGGCCTCGATCTCCTCCCGGGTGATGCCGAGGAGGTACAGGATCGCGTCGAGGTAGGGCACGCTGAGGGCCGTGTCGGCCGCCTCGCGGACGACCGGCTTGGCGTTGAACGCCACCCCCAACCCCGCGGCCGCGAGCATGTCGAGGTCGTTGGCACCGTCACCGATGGCGACCGTCTGGGAGAGGGGTACGCCGGCGCGGCTGGCGAACTCCCGCAGCGCCTCCGCCTTGGCAGGACGGTCCACGATTCGCCCGACGACCTGGCCGGTCAGCCTGCCGTCAGCGACCTCGAGGGTGTTGGCCGCCACGAAGTCGATGCCGAGTTCGGCGGCGATCGGCTCGACCACCTCGGAGAAGCCGCCGCTCACGACGCCGAGTTGGTACCCAAGGCGTTTGAGGGTACGTACGAGGGTTCGGGCGCCCGGGGTGAGCTGGACCTTCCGGCGTACGTCGTCCAACGCATCCGCGTCCACCCCGGCGAGCAGCGCCACCCGCCGACGTAGGGACTCCGCGAAGTCCAGCTCGCCGCGCATCGCCGCGGCCGTGACCCGAGTGACCTCGTCGAGGTAGCCGGCGTGGGCGGCGAGCATCTCGATCACCTCACCCTGGATGAGGGTCGAGTCGACGTCGAGAACCACCAGGCGCTTGGCCCGCCGGTAGAGCCCCGCCGGCTGGACTGCCACGTCGACCTCCTGGTCCGCGGCCTCGATTGCGAGGGCGTTGCGGAGCATGTCCGGGTCGGTCCCCGAGACGTCCAGCTCGATCGCGATGACGGGATAGCGGGCGATCCGGACGATCCGGTCGATGTTGCCGCCGGTGTCCGCGATCCGGCCGGCGATGGCGGAGACGGCCCGCGCCGGCAACGGATGCCCGAGGACGGTCACGTGGCTACGCCCGAGCCGCCGCGGCAGGTTGTCGCCCGCACCGGACTCGACCTCCACCTCCATGCCGAGGTTGCGCGCGACCTTCTCGACGGTCTTTCGGAGACGGATCTCGTCGCGAGGTGCCGTCACCAGCACGCCCAGAACGAGCCTGCCACGCAGGACCACCTGTTCGACGTCCAGGACCTCCACCGAGAACGGCGCGAGCGCGTCGAAGACCGCGGACGTGACCCCCGGCCGGTCGCGGCCGGTCAGCGTGACGAGAAGGGTGGTGACGGTTGGATCTCCTGCGGACACGCCCGCAACGTTAGTGGGGCTCATCCACGCGATCTCAGCCGCGTCCGATGAACGGCATCTGGGTCGCCATCACCGTCATGAACGGCACGTTGGCATCGAGCGGGAGGCTGGCCATGTAGGTGACAGCACGGGCGACGTGCTCGACGTCGATCGTGGGCTCCGGGCGTACCGAGCCATCCGCCTGGGCCACGCCCCGATCCATCCGTTCAGTCATGGGCGTGGCGGCGTTGCCAATGTCGATCTGGCCACAGGCGATGCCGTATGGCCGGCCGTCCAGAGCGGTGGCTTTCGTGAGTCCGGTGATCGCGTGCTTGCTGGCGGTGTACGGCGCGGAGTGTGGACGTGGCGTGTGGGACGAAAGTGACCCGTTGTTGATGATGCGTCCTCCCTGTGGCCGCTGTTCCTTCATCAGGCGGAACGCCTGTCGTGTGCACAGGAACGCGCCGGTGAGGTTGGCGCCGATGACGGCGTTCCAGTCCTCCAGAGCAAGGTCCTCGAGTGGGACCGGTGGCGCGTTTCGGCCGGCGTTGTTGACCAGTAGATCGAGCCGGCCGTACGCCGTGCCGACGCCCGTGAACAGAGCCTCCACCGATGCCGGGTCGGCGACGTCGGTTGGCACGGCAAGGCAGTCTTGACGAAGGTCGCGGATCTCGTCGGCCACCGCGTGGAGCGGTTGCTCACGGCGTCCGGCCAGAACCACCACGAAGCCTTCACGGGCGAGGGCAATCGACACAGCCCGGCCGATTCCCGAACCAGCGCCGGTAACGAGCGCAACCTTGTCAGTCATGGTGATACGAGTGGTCCTCTCCGCGCGTGTGCTGGTCTCGTTCCCACATTCTGGCGTGGGATCGGTGCACGGCCGGTGAAATGCGGACGCCATCTTGGGTGTTGACCTTTCATGGTCACGAATCGAGGACGGATCAGAATCGAGCCGGGCGCCAAGCGGATACGCACGTACCTCGGTGGCGTTGCCGTGGCGGACAGCACCCATCCGGTGCTTGTCTGGGAATCGCCGTACTATCCGACGTACTACCTTCCGGTGCAGGACGTCCGAATGGATCTGATTGAGCCAGACGGGAACGTCGTTCACTCCCCGAGCCGGGGTGACGGTCATACCTACACCGTGAAAGCCGGCGGAAAGGAAGCGGCCGGCGCGGCGTTGCGATACGAGAGCCCCGCCGTCGAGGAGTTGCGTGATCTCGTGCGGTTCGATTGGGCCGCGATGGACGCGTGGTTCGAGGAGGACGAGGAAGTCTTCGTCCATGCACGGAATCCCTACACCCGCGTCGATATCCTCGCCAGCTCCCGCCACGTCCGGGTGGAGGTCGACGGCGTGACGGTCGCGGATTCTTCGAGCCCGACGCTGCTCTTCGAGACGGGCGCGCCGGTGCGTTACTACCTGCCGAAGTCGCACGTACGCATGGATCTGCTGACGCCTACGACGACAGAGACTCGTTGTCCCTACAAGGGGCAGGCGGAGTACTGGTCGGTGCGGGTTGGTGACGAGATCCACGACGACCTGGCCTGGTCGTACCCCACACCGTTTGCGGAGAGCCAGAAGATCACCGGGCTGATCTCGTTCTACAACGAGAAGGTCGACATCTACGTCGACGGAGTACGAGAGGAACGGCCCAGCCGCTGAGTGCGGGCGGTGTGTGCTTGTTCGGGTGTGGGTCGGGGCCCCCCTCGTACGACTCTATTGGCTGAGGGTCCCCCTACCCGAACGCAACGTGGCCCGTGCCGTGAATTGAGCTGTCTCGGGGTGTCCGGGGGTTCATTCGCTGGCGGACGACTCTCATGACACGTCCGCCTTTTATCCTGCTGAGTTAGGTGAACGCAGCGTGCGGATAGTCGCTGAGCACGGGGTGAGCACGCTGAGTTCAAGCCGATCAGTCGAACTCAGCGTTCCCAGCTTCAGTTGCTTGATCTCCGCGAGCTTCTCGCTGCTGACGAACTGGCCGCTGCCCGGCAGCGATCTGGGCCCGGCGACCACTTACACAGGGTCTCCGTCGACCCGATCCGACCGGGAGAGCCAAACGGTCAGGATCGCCTTGTAGATAAGACAGTTTCAGGTCTCCGCTGGTTGCGCTGGTGATCTTGGCGGGGTAAAATCGAACGTATGGGCGATGGCGATGGTGTGCGGATCTCACCGCTTCCGCCTGGGTTTGCTGAGATGCTTCCCGGTCCGGAGTTGGTGGCCGCGTTCGCTGCTGTCGACCGGTCGGCGTGTAACGGGTTCGAGCTTGGGGTGTTGCTTCAGGCCGCGCGGAAGGTCGCCTGTTGGGGCGAGTCTTTGAGTCTTGTTGTGACTGCTGTGTTGGCGCACTGCCCGCCGTGTTTCAAGGATGGTGAGGCGGAACGCTCGTCTGTGCCGGAGCCGCGGGCGGCTGAGTTGTTGTCGCCGTTGTTGGGGTGGACCAACTACCGCAGTGATCAGTTCATGCTCATCGCGTTGGCGTTGTCTGACCTGCCGAATACCCGGCAGGCGTTGGAACGCGGGGAACTCGAGTTCTCTGAGGTTCGGACGATCGTCGACCGGCTCACCCTCCTGCCTCCAGTCGATCGTGCGGCGGTGGATGTGGCGATCTTCCCCGAGGTGTTGAAACTGCGGGGCGGGCTGCTACGGCTGCACATCGAGGCCGAAATCTTGAAGGTCAACCCCGAAGCAGCGAAAGAACGGCACAAGAAGGCCCGCGAGGACCGCGGTGTGGCCGTCTATCCCGACGTGGACAACGTCTCCACGGTGCGCCTGCACGGCATTCCCCATGATCAGGCAGCCCAAGCCTGGGCCTTGATCGACGCCATCGCCCGCACCGAGAAGGCACGCGGGGACGAACGCACCCTCCCACAACTGCGCGCCGACATCGCCGTCTCCCTGCTGTCCGGCGAGGCCGACGTCATCATCTGCGACGGCGCTCCAGAAGCTGCCAAAGAGGACGAGGATTGCACCGGTGAGAACGGTGCCGGGGAGAACGGCGACGACGCCGACCCCCGTCAAGGATCCTTTGACGACCTGCTCGACGAGCACAACAACGCTGACAGCCCTTCCGAAGCTGAGGGTGCGCAGGACGACTCCGCCACCGAGTAGGATGGGTGCAGGCACACCGGGCGGGACCACGATCTTCACGTCGAGGGCTGCCCGTGTGAGGACTGCAAACCCGCCACCTACACCCACCCGTTGGACCGGACCAGGCCGCAGCCCCGCAACAACAGCGCCCGTGAGGAAATCCCGTCCGATGATGACCTTGCCGAGCAGGAGATCCCGGCCGCGTTCCGGTCCTGGAGAGCTGCGATCAAGGCGAAGCTCCAGCTGAACGTGCCGATCACGACACTGTTCGAGCTGGCGGAGCGGCCCGCGGAGCTTGGCGGGTTCGGGCCCGTGCTCACCGAAGTAGCGCGGCGGTTGATCGCCAACCATCTCGATAATCCGGATGCGATGTTCGCCATCGGAGTCACCCACCCGGTGACCGGGCAGTTGTTGAGTTTGCACCCACTGTCGAAACGCTTCCTACGCGGACTCCCGGCAGAGTTTGTGCAGTCGCTCAACCAGCGCTGCACCTGGATGCTCTGCCGACGCCCAGCGATCTCCTGCGACCTCGACCACACCAAGCCCTACTCCGAGGGTGGCGAAACCTCAGTCAACAACGTGGCACCACTATGCCGACGCCACGACCGCGTGAAGACCGAGGGCGACTGGAAGGTCGAACAGACCAGCCCAGGACACCTCACCTACACCGACCCGCACGGCCGGCAGTACCAGGTGACGCCGCCACGCCTCACCGACCCTGTAGAACCAGACGATCCCGATCCTCCACCCTTTTAGCCAACGCGGGAAGCGGGACAAGCAAACAAACCGGCAGGCTCGAGAGCCCTTACAGAGAAGGGATATCGAGCCTGCCAGCATGCGTATGGAGCTCAGGTCGAGCCGGCCCGGCCGACCAGCCCGGCTCACACCGAGCGGCCCGGGCCGCAGCAGGGCAGCTCAGCGATCAGCGCCGCCGGGGGTGCGGAGACCTGTTCCATCTCGGCGAGTTGGCTCACCAAGGTCCATCGTGCCGTTGACCGTGCGGGCGCGACGGAGCAGGCGGAGCGAGGCCGAGTGCAGAACACTAGCGGTCTGGTGGACCTCATCATCAGGAACTCCGGGCGGCCGCCCCGGCAAGTCACCCTGACGAAGAAGGTTAACCATGGAGGTCGAGCAGGCCAGCCCGGCCCATTTCCGGTACACCGACCCACACGGCCGGCAATACGAGATCACCCCACCACGCCTCACCGACCCTGTGGAACCCGATGATCCTGATCCGCCGCCGACCTGTGCGGGAAACGTACAAGCACATCAAATCGGCAGGCTCGAAAGCCCTTGAGAGGAAGGGCTTTTGAGCCTGTCTCGATGCACGTACTGTGATGTCCAAGCGAGAGACGAGCAGCGATCAGCCGCGCGCAGGCAGGGGTCGACCTCGAACGATGAGGAAGCCGATGCCGAGCGCCAACAGTTGCACCGCCGCGGCGACCAACAGAAGGCCCGCGCCTCCAAGCGGCGACGCCATCGCACCAGCCGCCGCCGAGCCGATCGCCGCGAACAGCACCAGCGCGAACGGGTACGTCGGGCTGATCGCGGCCACACCAAGCAGGAGACCAGTGGCGAGCACGCTGAGGGAAACGATTCTCACGGCATGCTCGGCGCGGGGCGGGGCGGACCGAGAGCACGGCGGAACCCGCGAGCGCACCGAGTGTGAACGCCGACAAAGCGCGCCACCGGCGTTTGCCCGCTGGCCAAGCTCCTCGGCAAACAATGCGACGGCCAGGGGGAGCATGCCCGCCGTTCCGACGAACGATACCGTGGTGGCAAGTGTCGAGGCACCGGGCGTCGAGTCGTCAGGGGACCGGATCGCCGAGGGCGCGGCCGCGAGGCGGGCGACGGGGAGCACGCCGAAGACCTCGGCCGCCAGCACCGCCCTTGCCCCCACGAGGGCGACGGCCGTGCCCGCCGAGGTCACGCCCGCGACGAGCGCGACAAGAGTGCGGCGACAAGGTGCGGCAAGGTGGTCGCCGCGGCGAGGAGCCCGCCGATCGCGGCGCTGTCGGTGCGTTCGAGGGCAAGAAGAATGAGGGCGGTCGCGGCGCTACCGTCAGCGATCCGGGCCAACGTCGCCGCGGTGGCGTAGCGGACAAGAACACCTCGGGAAGACTGCTCGGGCCGGGTTGGTGCGGGCGGTGGTGACACACCGTGAGCCTGCCATTTGTGCCGGCCAAGCCCGGTGCGGCGGGCCTGACCGTAACTGGACAAGTGAGATAACTCGCCTTGTCTGCTCATCTGAGGACTGCCGACGCTGGTTGTCATGACAGTGAAGATCGCCATGCTCGGAGCCGGGTCGCTGGGGTTCACCAGACGGCTCGTGCGCGACATCCTCGCAGTGCCCGAACTCACGGACACGACGTTCGCCTTCTACGACATCAACGAACGCAACCTCGGCATGGTGACCCAACTGTGTCGCCGCGACATCGAGGCCAACCAGCTATCGGCCACCATCGAACCCACGCTCGACCGGCGGGCAGCCCTCGCTGACGCCGACTACGTGTTCTCCGTCATCAGGCAAGGTGGCCTTGACGCCTTTCGTACGGACATCGACATCCCCCTGAAGTACGGCGTCGACCAGTGCGTGGGTGACACCCTGTGCGCCGGCGGCGTGATGTACGCCCAGCGGACCATCCCCGCCCTGCTGGACTTCTGCAAAGACATCCGCGAGGTCGCCAAGCCGGATGTGCTGTTCCTCAACTATTCCAATCCGATGGCGATGAACACCTGGGCCTGCAACGAGTATGGCGGTGTCAACACCGTCGGACTCTGCCACGGCGTCCAGGGAGGACACTGGCAGATCACCCAGTGCATCGAGCACTGGGCGCGCCGCGAAGGACTCATCGGCCCGGACGAGAAACTCCACCGCCGCGACGTCGACATTGTCGCCGCCGGAATCAACCACCAGACGTGGTACGTCAAGGTTCAGTGGCGCGGGATGGACATGATTCCGCGCATGCTCGAGTTGTTCGAAGGGCATCCGACGTATCCGCAGACCGAGAAGGTACGAATCGACGTACTCCGGCGGTTCGGCTACTACAGCACCGAGTCGAACGGCCACCTGTCCGAGTACCTTCCGTGGTATCGCAAGCGGGCAGAGGAGATCCCGCAGTGGATCGACCTGTCGAGCTGGATCAACGGTGAGACCGGTGGTTACCTGCGGGTGTGCACCGAGGGCCGGAACTGGTTCGAGACCGATTTCCCCAACTGGCTCAAGGAAGATCCGAAATCCATCAACGCTGACAGCCGCAGCGAGGAACACGGGTCGTACATCATCGAGGCGCTCGAGACCGGCCGGGTCTATCGCGGACACTTCAACGTCGTCAACCACGGCATCATCACCAACGTCCCGCAGGGGAGTGTGGTGGAGGTTCCGGGGTACGTCGACCGCAACGGCATCAACATTCCGGTCGTGGGCGATCTCCCGCTGGCCTGCGCCGCCACCTGCGCGGCCAGCATCCGAGTGCAGGAGATGGGCAAGGAGGCGGCCGTTCACGCCGACGTGACCCTGCTCAAGCAGGCGATGCTGCACGACCCGCTGGTGGGTGCGGTCTGCAACCCCGAAGAGGTGTGGCAGATGACCGACGAGATGCTGGTCGAGCAGGCGCGCTGGCTACCGCAGTACGCCGAGGAGATTCCGGCGGCGGGGAAGCGGTTGGCGGACGCGGTGAAGAACGGCACGCGGGTCAGGACCGTCGAAACAGAAGGAGCGGCCCGGTTGCACACCAAGTCCGTGGAGGAGATGGCGGCCGACCGTGCGGCGGCCCGATCGAACGCGGCCGCCGCTGACAAGGCCGGCATGACTAAGGCGGGATAGGCGTTCCGCGCGTGGAGGCGGCGCGGGCGCCCGCCTCAGGAGCCGCCACGCTGTGGCAGCGCGGAAGCGCCCTCAGCGTGGCGGCGCGCACGCCGCGACGAGCGCGCGGCGGGACGCCGACTCGAGGTGGCGAAGCGCCCGGCGCCGCGACTCCGCCTCGAACAGCGTGGTCGCGCCACCGTCGTCGGTGAGCGCGAGGTCGCAGACGAGAAGGCAGCGTCGAGCCCGGGCGGCGAGTTCCTCCGCCCGGGCCGAGTAGCCCGGGGGTAGTCCGTCGCTGGCCCCTCCGCCCACCGCGCGGAGATCGATCAGCGCCTCGGCCACGCCTGGCCGCCAACGCGCCACGTCGAGTCCGGCGAGTGCGTCAATCACCTCTTGCAGGGTGTGTGCGAGTTCCAGTGCCGTTTCGGCGAACGCCACCGGAACCGGCGGGTTCGCACGATAGACCTGCCACTGCACTCCCGCACCGGCGACGTGTGGCACCAGGCCGAGCGCGGAACCCTCGCACACCACCGCCTCACCCGTGTCGACCGCCAACTCGGTGAACTCGCGGGGCCCGGCAAGACCGAGCGGGTCGCCCGGCGCGGGCAGAGCCAACGCCACGGCCCGGGTGCCGAGGTTGCGCAACGCACCAAGACCGAGCACCAGCGGCAGCGGCTCGCTTTGTCCGGGTAGGTCGATGAGGTGATGGGCGGTGTCGTCGGCCCGGATCGCCTCGCCAGCGTCGTCGAGGCTGGTGGTGCCGGCCAGCCAGGCGTTCGTCCATGAGGCGAAGCGCGCGGCGCGAGGCAGCGTGTACATGCTCACCAGCCTAGGGCTGTCTGATGGTGAGGTACGCCGCGCGGCGGCCGGCTCCGACCGATCGAACGCCCTGGTACGTCGTGCCGTAAGTTGTGCGTCCATGGGCCCCGTTCTCGAGCTCACTGACGTCACGATCACCCGCAATGGCACCAAGCTGCTGGATCGCGTTACCTGGTCGGTCGACCCGAGCGACCGCTGGGTAGTGCTCGGACCGAACGGCGCCGGCAAGACGACCCTCCTGCAGATCGCTTCGGCACGCATGCACCCGACCAGTGGGACCGCGACGCTCCTCGGCGAGACGCTCGGGTCGGTCGACGTCTTCGAGTTGCGCCCGCGCATCGGCCTGACCAGCGCCGCGGTGGCCGACCGGATCCCCCGGCACGAACGCGTTCACGACGTGGTCGTCTCGGCGTCGTACGCCGTCCTCGGTCGCTGGCGCGAGCGTTACGACGATCTTGACCATGATCGGGCCCGCCTCCTGCTGGCCTGGCTCGGTGTCGGGGAGTACGCCGACCGCACCTTCGGGACTCTCTCCGAAGGAGAACGCAAACGGGTTCAGATCGCCCGAGCCCTGATGGCCGATCCTGAGCTGCTCCTGCTCGACGAGCCCGCTGCCGGGCTCGACCTCGCGGGCCGCGAGAGCCTGGTCCGCACCCTCCACCAGATCGCGGCTGACCCGACAGCCCCGGCGACGGCCCTGGTGACGCACCACGTCGAGGAGATCCCGCCGAGCTTCACGCACGTCATTCTTCTGCGGGCGGGCGCGATCGTGTCGGCGGGACCGATCAACGACGTTCTCAGCTCGGCCGCGTTGTCCGAAACATTCGGGATGTCCCTGAAGCTTGTGCGCTCGGGCACGCGTTACACCGCCCGCGCGGCGTAAGGCCGAATGGCGGGATGATGTAAGCCGGAATGGCGTAAGGCGGAAAATCGTGCGGTTCTGTGCCCTCCGGGCATCCCGGATCGACCTCGTGATCGCGTAGATTCTGACTATGAGCAACCTGCTCAACTGGTTGGGCGACAATCTGTGGGTCGCGTGGATCGTCGTGGCCGGGCTGCTCGCTGCGATCGAGCTGCTCACCCTCGACCTGATCTTCCTGATGCTCGCGGCGGGCGCCGTCGCGGGCGCGGGTGCCGCGATCCTTGGCGCGGGACCGGTGATCTCGATCCTGGTCGCCGTGGTTTTCGCGCTGAGCATGCTCGGTGTCGTACGACCGGTGGCCATACGCCATCTGAAGCAGGGACCCGGTGTGCGTACCGGCATCGCCGCGCTGGTAGGTAAGACAGGAGTGGTGGTCGAGCCGGTGCACGCGAATGGTGGCAGGGTCAAGATCGGGGGCGAGGTCTGGACCGCTCGTCCTTACGATGACCAGCTGACCATCGAGGCGGGCAAGACCGTCGACGTTCTCACCATCGAGGGCGTCACCGCGTATGTCCATGAATCGGAGAAGCCGTGGCTTTCCTAGTTACCGTCGCAGTCTTGGCCCTGCTCGCCATCATCATCCTGGCGCGCTCGGTCAAGATCATCCCGCAGGCGCGGGCCGGCATCGTCGAGCGTCTCGGACGCTATGCGCGCTCACTTGGCCCGGGCCTGTCGGTCATCGTCCCCTTCATCGACAACGTCCGTTACACGATCGACCTCCGCGAGCAGGTGGTGTCGTTCCCTCCGCAGAACGTCATCACGGAGGACAACCTCGTCGTCGCCATCGACACGGTTATCTACTTCCAGGTGACCGACCCGGTGCGCGCCACCTATGAGATCGCCAACTACATCCAGGCGATCGAGCAGCTCACCCAGACCACCTTGCGCAACATCGTCGGTGGCATGGACCTCGAGCGCGCCCTGACCAGCCGCGAGGAGATCAACACCGCGCTGGGCACGATCCTCGACGAGGCGACGGGCAAGTGGGGCGTCAAGGTCAACCGCGTTGAGCTGAAGGGGATCGACCCGCCGCCGTCCATCCAGGACTCGATGGAGAAGCAGATGCGCGCCGACCGCGACAAGCGCGCGGCGGTGCTTACGGCCGAAGGCGTGCGGCAGTCGGCGATCCTGACCGCCGAAGGTGAGAAGCAGGCGGCGATTCTCTCGGCCGAGGGTGAGCGGCAGTCGCAGATCCTGCGGGCGCAGGCACAGCGGGAGGCCCAGATCCTGCGCGCCCAAGGTGAGGCGCAGGCGATCGAAACCGTGTTCAACGCCATCCACGACGGCCAACCCGACCAGGCGCTGCTGTCGTACCAATACCTCCAGATGCTGCCCCAGATCGCACAGGGTGACTCCAACAAGCTCTGGATCGTGCCGAGTGAGATCGGCAAGGCGCTCGAGGGCATCGGCTCGATGGTGGGCAAGTTCGGTGAGCAGGTCCCGCTGACCACACCGCCAAGCGAGGACGGTCGTGCCCGTGCGGCGCGCAGTCAGGTCAAGGCCATCGCCGAAGCGGAGGAGCAGACCGGCGAGGCGCTGCAGTCCGCGGAGGATGAGGTGGCCACCGCGATCGCGGCGGCCGAAGATGCGGCGAAGGGCGGCCTTGGCACCTCCCGCGGGTCGACGGACGGCGGACGAGCGCTCGGTAAGGGCGTACCCACCAAGTCGGCCGGAACCCAACAGGGCGCGGAGGACACCAGTCCCGAGTGAGCATTTGGGAGATTCTCGCCACCTTCCTCGCGGGGGTGGCCGCGGGCACGATCAATGCCGTCGTTGGGTCGGGAACCCTGATCACGTTCCCGACCCTTGTGGCGTTCGGTTTGCCACCAATCACCGCGAACGTCTCCAATACGGTCGGGCTCTTTCCAGGATCGGGTGCGGCCGCCTGGGGCTACCGGCGAGAGCTCGCCGGACAGGGCCGGCGGTTGGTCCGCCTCGGTATCGCGGCGGTCCTGGGGGCGCTGACGGGCGCCATGCTTCTGCTGCGGTTGCCGGCGAGCGCGTTCAACATGATCGTTCCGGTGCTGGTCGCTCTCGGATGCGTGCTTGTCGTGCTCCAGCCACGGATCTCGCGGTGGGTGGCCGAACGCCGTACCCAACCGGCTCACGACAACGGCGGGTGGTCCACCCTGGTGCTGGTCTATCTGACCGGCGTCTACGGCGGCTATTTCGGCGCCGCCCAGGGTGTCCTGCTGATCGCCATCCTCGGGATCAGCCTCGACGAGACCCTCCAGCGGGTGAACGCCGCCAAGAACGTCCTCGCCGGTCTCGCCAACCTGGTGGCCGCGGTGATCTTCGTTCTCATCGCGCACATCGCGTGGGCGAGTGCGGGGCTCATCGCGATCGGTTCGATCGCGGGCGGCCTGCTCGGTGCCCACGTTGGTCGTAAGCTCCCGCCCACCGTTCTGCGGGGCGTGATCGTCGTGGTGGGTGTCGTTGCGATCGTCATGCTGCTTCGCAGGTGAGCGAGCCGACGTGACGTCGGCTCCTCGGGAGGCGAAATTCGCGCGAAGTGGGCGGTCCGGCGACGAACTCCAGTCGCCCCAGGGGCGTTGACCCGATAGCGTTCACTCGGAGCGAGCAGCCCAGCGAATGGGGGAGATGTCATGACCGAAGATCGACCGGCGCGTTCCCGCCTCACGCTCACCGGGATCAGCTCACGGGCCTGGGAGCATCCGGCGGACCGTGGAGCTCTGGTCGCGGTTCGGCAGCTCAAGGGGTTCGACATCGTCCTCCGCAAGCTGTCCGGCCTGATCAACGAACGCGCGTTGCGCCTGGTCTTCCTCGGGTCCGCCGTGCGCGCGGGTGACCGGCAGTTCCCGAAGGTGCACCGGGTCTTCGCCGAGGCCGCGGCCACGCTCGACGTCCGGGAGTTGCCGGAGCTTTACATCATGACCGGCCCGATGCCCAACGCGATGTGCATCGGCCTCGACAAGCCGTTCATCGTCGTCAACAGCGGCCTGATCGACCTCCTCGACGAGGAGGAGCTGAGGTTCGTTCTGGGACATGAGCTGGGGCACGCCCAGAGCGGGCACGCGTTGTACCAATCGGTGCTGGTGTTCCTGATCAGGTTGAGCGGCGCCATCGCGTGGATGCCGCTCGGCGCCCTCGGGCTGCGGGCGATCATCGCGGCGTTGATGGAGTGGTCCCGCAAGGCTGAGTTGTCAGGCGACCGGGCTGGGCTGCTGGCCTGCCAGGACCCCGGCGCCGCGCTGCGCACCCACATGAAGCTCGCGTCCGGAGGACACCTGGAGGACGTTGACGCGACGTCGTTCCTCGCGCAGGCGGCGGAGTACGACGCCGCCGGCGACCTCCGCGACAGCGTCCTCAAACTGCTGTTGCTGGAGGCGCGCAGCCACCCGTTCCTCGCGGTCCGGGCCGCGGAGCTGCGGCACTGGGTCGACAACGGCGACTACTCGCAGATCCTCACCGGCACCTACCCACGCCGGGAGGACGACGCCGGCGCCTCGATGAGCGAGGAGGCCAAGCGGGCCGCCGATTCCTACAAGGAGACCTTCGCCCGGTCGCAGGACCCGCTCGCCAAGGTCCTCAGCGATCTCGGGGGCACCGTGGACGGCGTACGCGACAAGGTGACGGGCTGGTTCGGCAACAACCGCTCCGGCTCGTCCAGGAGCTAACGCAGTGGGGGACGAACGCCCAGCTCTGGCGGAGTTCCTCGATCTGGAGGCCCATCCGGAGGGCGGGTGGTTCCGCCAGACCTGGAAGGCTCCGGTGTCGTTCGTCCCCGATGGGTATCCCGGCCCCAGGGCAGCGGCGAGTGCGATCTATTTCGCCCTGCACCCGGGTGAGGAGTCGCGCTGGCACGTGGTCCGCTCGGGCGAGTTGTGGCTGTGGCACCGCGGCGGCCCGCTCCGTCTGCGGTTCGGTGGCGAGGGCGACGCCCCGGCCGAGCCCGGCGAGGAGATCCTCTTGGGTCCGGACATCGAGTCGGGGCAGCGGCCGCAGGTTGTCGTACCCGGCGGCGTCTGGCAGGCGGCCGAACCCGCGGGTGCCGAGGCGGTCCTGGTGAGCTGCGTGGTGGCGCCGGCGTTCGACTTCGCCGACTTCAGGATGCTCTGAGTCCGCGCGGCCCGACGGCCCGGATGATCGGAGGCGCTAGGCGGGTTGGCCGAGTCCGGGTAGCGCCTCGGCGTGGGGGAGCGCGAGGAGCATCCGGCCGGGCACGGTCAACTTCGACCGCCGTACGCCGCTCCCGACCACGACCGCCTCGGCCTCGGCGACCCGGGAGTCGACGAGGATGGGCCAGCCGTCCGGAAGCCCGATCGGCGTGATCCCGCCGTACTCCATCCCGGTCAACTCGACCGCGGTGTCCATTGGTGCGAACGACGCCTTCCGCACGCCGAGGTGCCGGCGCACCACGCCGTTGACGTCGGCTCGGGTGGTCGCGAGCACCATGCACGCGGCGTAGGTGGTCTCGCCACCGCGGCGGCCGGCGATGATAACGCAGTTGGCGGACAGCTCCAGGGGGACGTCGTACGCCGCGCAGAACGCCGCGGTGTCGGCCAACTCCGCGTCGATCTCGGCGACGCGAGCCTCCCGGGCGTCAACCGAGGGCGCAGTCCAGTCACGGAGCGCGGCGGCGACAGGAGCGGCCAGCAGGTCGGGGCGGTCGGTCGCGGGTTGGGTCTTCAGGATGCCGATGGTGGGAGCCTCGTCGTTCACTCCGCCATTGTGTCGGTCCGGTCGGCTCATCCGTGCAGGCGCAGACCCTTCGTGGTCCGGTCGACCGCGTTGCGCGGGCTGTAGACGGCGACGCCGGCAAGGCTGAGCTTCTCCGACGGGACGCCGGCGACCGCGGCGCGATTGTCATCGTCGTTGTCGGTGACGAACAACTCGTCCGTATAGACCGCCATGGCCAGCCCCCGGGTCAGCGCACGGGCATGGAGCGCGGTGAGCTGTGCGGCGTCCGCGGCGAACACCAGGACCGGCTCGCGGAACATCGGCAGGTAGCCGTTGCCTGAGCCATCGGCGTACGGCACCCCCATGATCGTCGCCGACGAGTGCGCGATCCCGCTGGCGAGAAACGCCGTGACGTTGAGCTTCTGCCAGTCAGCGAGGTCCGAACGGATGGCCACCGCGATCTTGGTATCGAAACGCATGGACCGATCCTGCTGTTCGGCTGACCGTCCAGTCTTGAACGCTGGTGCGCGGACACCGGATCCTGCCCTCCACGGATCGAACGCTTGGTGTGGCTCGCCACAATGGAGGAGTGCCACGGCAACCCGACGAGCCGGCCGAATGGGCCAGATACTGGCGGTCGCCCGACCGGTCCGTCGAGGCGATGTACGCGCACTTCCACCAGCACGTCTACCCCCTGCACGCCCATGAGACCTACTCGTTCGGTGTGACCGAGGAAGGTGCTCAGCAGTTCCGCTGCCGTGGTGGCCGGCAGGTCAGTGCCGCCGGCATGGTGATGGCCTTCAACCCCGAGGATCCGCACGACGGAAGGGCGGTGGACGGGGCGGGCTACCACTACCGCATGCTGCACATCTCTGAGGAGGTGGTGCGGGAGGTCCTCCGCGAAGTGGCTGGACGGGTGGCGGGGCTGCCACTGTTCGCCGAGCCCGTCGTCCATGACCCTGGACTCGCCGAAGCGCTCCGTGGGCTCTGCCAGGCGTTGGTACGAGGGGACCGGCTGGCCGCCGACGAGCGGCTGGTGCGGGCGGTGCTCGCGATGGTGCACCGCTGTGCGAGCCGGGGTGGCGGGTTGGCCCCGGGTCCGGCCGGCTCGTCCCGTGCGGGGCGGTCGACAACCGCGCGGATCGCAGAGCGGGCCTGCTCGCTACTGCTCGAACGCCCGACGGAGCAGATCGGCGCGGCCGAACTCGCCGCGGCCGCCGGATGCAGCCGGTATGTGCTCTATCGGGCGTTCCGTGCGACCTATGGCCTGGCGCCGAGCGACTACCACCGGCAGCTCCGCCTCCGGCAGGCGCGCCGGCTGATCGCGGACGGATACTCCCTCGCCGAGGCGGCGAGCCTTGCCGGCTTTGCAGACCAGGCGCACTTCACCCGCTGGTTCAGCCGTACGTACGGCATCACACCAGCCACCTACCGAGGAACGCCGGGCGGCAGCGATCGGGGAGACTGGTCGCGTGATGGCGTACGTCAGGGTCGAGAGTCTGGATGATCCACGGCTCCGTGACTACACCAATCTGCGGGACGTGGCCCTGCGCAGGAGCCTGGAGGTGGCCGGCGGGCTCTTCATCGCCGAGGGTGAGAAGGTCATCCGGAGGGCGGTCGAGGCGGGTTATCCGGTCCGTTCGGTCCTGATGACCGAACGCTGGCTCGAGAGCGTCCGCGACATCCTGCCGCCCGACGTGCCTTGCTTCGTCCTCCCGCCCGACCAGGTGGAGCGGGTGACGGGGTTCCAGGTCCATCGCGGGGCCCTCGCGTCGATGGCCCGCCTGCCTCTCCCGCCAGTCGAGAAGGTCGTGGCGGGTGCGCGGCGGCTGCTCGTCCTCGAGGACATCGTCGACCACACGAACGTCGGAGCGATCTTCCGCAGCGCGGCGGCGTTCGGTATCGATGCGGTCGTGCTCGCGCCCCGCTGCGCTGACCCGCTCTACCGCCGGTCGGTCAAGGTGTCGATGGGCGCGGTGTTCACGGTGCCGTACGCGCGGATGACCAACTGGTACGACGGTCTGGGCGAGCTCCGTGCGGCCGGTTTCCAGACGGTGGCGCTCACACCTGCCGATGACGCCGTACCCCTCGAGGAGTGTGCGCGCGGATCCGGGCGGCTCGCCCTCGTGCTCGGCACCGAAGGCGACGGCCTGTCGGCACGGTGGCAGGGCGAGGCCGACATCCGCGCCCGGATCCCGATCAGCCCGGCCGTCGACTCGCTGAACGTCGCCGCCGCGGCGGCGGTCGCGTGCTACGTCCTGACGCGGGAACTCCGGTGAGCCACGTGCCAACGAAGGTTGACGGATCGGATGTGTCAATCAAAGGTTGACATTGGTCACGTGTCGGCGTCGAAGTCGCCGCGGATCCACCCGATGTAGCGATCGGCCGAACGCCGTACGGCGGCCTTGGCGTCGATCTCCACCACACCGGCGAAGTTGCCGTACAGCCGGTCATAGGCGTACGGCTCGAGCCTGCCGACGATCTGCTCGACAGCACCCTGGGAGAGCGGGATGGAGTTGGGGTAGCTACGCATGAAGGTCACCCAGCGCCGGTCCACCGCTGGCGCGATGGTGTCGCCGCTGAGGAGCACACCGCGGCCCTCAGCGCCCGCCGGCCAGTGCGCCACGGCACTGCCCCGGAAATGCCCGCCCGCCTGGACGAACGTGAGACCCGGCAGCGGTTCGTGGGTGCCTGACCAGAACCGCACCGCCTCGTCAGTGCGGCCGAGCCATTCCTTGTCCGCCTCGGCGACGTAGACGGGTACGCCGCCGAACGCCCGGCTCCACTCGACCTGGACGCCGAACATGTGCGGGTGGCTGGCCGCGATCCCGGCGAGACCACCGAGGCCGTTGATGCGGTCGACGGCAGCGCGGTCGACGAAGCCGACCGGGTCCCAGAGCAGGTTGCCGCCTGGCGTCTGGACGAGCAGGGCCCGCTGGCCGATGCCGACCTGGGGCTCGACCGTGATGCCGTACAGTCCCGGCTCGACCTCGCTCAGCTGGGTGCGATGGCCGGCCGCCGAGAGCTCCGGGAGGGTGGTCCACCGCTGGCCGCTGGCCGGGACGTACTGGCGTTCGTCCGAGCAGATCGGGCAGCTCGACGGCGGTTCGGCCGTGTCGGCGTACTCAACAGCGCAGGTGGCGCAGATCCAGACCGTCACGAAGACCTCCCGGTGGATGGGTGACGCGCCATGAGGCTAGGTGCCTCCGGGCGCCCCACACATCGGTCCGCGGACCGACGGCCACTCGGTCGTGAGTCCTAGGGCGTCATTCACCTGGATAGGGCGCGGCCTCCCTGCCCATCAGCGGCGATCTGCGCAGCAGCCTGCCCACCTGCCAGTCAAAGCCATGCGGCGCGATGATGCCCGAGGTCATACGCCGGATGTCGTTCGCAACGCCCAGCAGGATCCACGACCACAGCGTGGGAGCCAGGAGGGCCCCATCGAGCTCATCGAGTGGCCGAACCTCTTCATACCCTCGGATCACGTCGTCGTACTTCCCCTGCCACGCCAGCGCGAACTCCGAGGCGCGATGGTTGAGGTGGGTACCTTCGAAGTCGACGATTCCCGTCAGTTTCCCGTCCTGGTAGAGCAGGTTCCGTGCGACGAAATCGCCGTGCAGCACGATGAGCTGGCGGTCCTCGAGGTCGAGTTCTTCGAAGCATTCACGGGCACGATGAGCATGCCATTGGAGGACGCGGGCCTGGCGAGGAAACAGCCGCTGAAACTCACCAAGCTGGCTGTCCAGCTCGGCGTCGGTCACCACGGCTTCGGCACGCCGCCACCCGCACCGTTGGCCCAGGTCCACCAGCGTTGCCGTGTCGGCATGCAGCTTCGCGAGAAGACGCCCCCGCGCACGTTGCTCCGCTTCGAGGTCCGTCACCGTCGGCGGCGCGCCCGGCAACCTGGTGAACAGGCACCAGATATGCCCGTCGGCTTCGAGCGGATCGTCCACCGGGACAGGGACTGGCCACCCCAATGCGTCCAGACACCGCAGAACGCTCAACTCGTACGCCACGTCGCCCAGTGGTTCGGCGGGGTATCGACGTAGAACGAGGGGCGCGCCTTGGGCGGAAACCAGCCACTGCAGGTTGGCCCGTCCACCCAGGTCAGCCTCGACTGTGAGGGCCCATCGGTCACTCACGTCAGCGGGCAGCATCGAGAATTCGCCCATCTGTTCGGCGGCTACCTGTCCGAAGGTTTCGATCGTCCCACGCCTTGAATGACCACGTATACGTGGCGCGTACCTGCTTCACATGGCATCGACACCGTGTCAGGCAGGCAATGACCACGTATACGTGATCATTTCGCACGCGGCGCGCGACGTCCTCACGTGCGCGACCTCCTAGTCGGAACGGCGGTCGCGATGGAGTACGCAGTCGCCGCAGAGGCCACCGCCGGGAACGCGGTAGTAGAGGCAGCAGCTGGTGCGGACAAAGGCTGGGGGCGTACCGGGGTGCGCCGGCCGAAGCATGCCGGTGCTGGTGAGGTGCGGCTCCGTCAGAAGGGCCTCGGCAATGCCGAACCAGCTGGTGGGCTCGCTGCCAGGTCGGGCGCTGGCGAGGATGCCGAGCGAACCCATCAGGGCGGAGGACGCGTTGCCCCAGAGCAGGGGCTCGGGCAACCGGACCTGCTGGCGTACCGCGGCGACCAACGGTGTGAGGTGCTGGTCGATGACCGTACGGCAGAGCCCTTCGACGGTATCGCCGCCCGCCGTGCAGCGGGGGTCGGCCGTGTGGAGGCGCCCGCCTCCGTGCCGCGGACTCCACCAGGTGGTCGCCGGATCGAGGGTGAGGATCTGCCCGTAGAGCAGCGCCGGCGCGAGCGCGGCTGACCAGAGCCGCGCGGCCAGTCCCTGGAAGAGGATGGATCCGGCGACGCGGTGCTCCGGCGTACCCAGCCGGGCGGCGGTCAGCTCGATGTCGTCGCGAAGCGCCGGGGCTCCCGCGTAGATCTCCGCCAGCGACGGGACGCACCGATCAGGCGGGTCGCCGAGAACGACGGTGAAGTACTCGCCGAGCGGTGGCAACTGGGCGAGGAGGGAGCGAACGTCGGCGTCTGCTGGCATGGGTGACAGTCTTCAGAGCGCGGCGAGGAACTGCTCGACCATCGGTCGCACGCTTTCGACGGGCGCCCGCCCAGGCTGCCAGGTGCAGGCCAGGCCGAGGGCCGCGACCCGTCCGGTGCTCAGGACGGCGCGTACCGCGTCCGCGACCTCGCGCAGCGCCGGCCCTCCGGGTGACGGAAACAGCAGGCCCGGCAGCGAGGTCGGATCGACGACATCGAGGTCGAGGTGCAGATACAGCGCCCCCGACGGCAGCAGATCCCCGGCCACGTCGGCGATCCCACAGGTGCGGATCGCGGATCCGGCGAGGTAGTCGACCTCGGGCGGGTCGAGGTCGCGGGCGTCGACGAGCACGACCTCGCTCTCGGGTACCGGCTGCAGGTCGATCGTCTTGGCGACCGTCGGGTTGCCCTCGCCGAGGAGCATCCGCAGCGGCATGCCGCCGAGATAGCCCGAAGTGGTGGACTGCGGCGTCTGGAGGTCTCCGTGCGCGTCGAACCACACGATGCCGGGCCGGATACCTGCCCGCTGGATGCCGGCGACGACGCCGAGGGAGGTCGTGCAGTCGCCGGACATCACCAGCGGCGTACGGTCCTGCTGAACCTCCGCGGCTACCTCTCGGGCGACCGTTTCGTACAGCTCAGCCATCCGTTCCCACGGCGTACCCCGGCCAGGACGTGCTGCCGTGGTGCGCTCGGGTTCGACCGGAAACTCCAGGTCAGGGTGATGATCATCGAGGTGGTATGGCACAGCGAGCACGGTCATGCTCCGATTCCACCACGGCTCGGTCAGTCCCGTGCGCGGGTGCGAGACTGAGGGCATGCGGGCATGGGTGGTACGCACGCCAGGCCGGCTCGAGCGGGTCGAGCTGCCGACGCCTGCGCCAGGGCCCGACGAACTCCTCGTCCGGGTGCGCGCCTGCGGTGTGTGTCGCACCGATCTGCACGTGCGCGACGGCGACCTTCCGCCGCACAAATCCCCGGTCGTGCCCGGGCACGAGGTGGTGGGAGATGTCGTAGCCGCTGGTGCTGCCATCCCTGACTACCCGGTGGGTACGCGGGTCGGCGTGCCGTGGCTGCGGCGTACCTGCGGAGTGTGTAAGTACTGCACCCGCGGGCGGGAGAACCTCTGCCCCCATTCGCTCTACACGGGATGGGACGCCGACGGGGGGTACGCGGAGTACACCACGGTGCCGGCCGCCTACGCATATCCGCTGCCCGAGAAGGATTTCGCGGAGTACTCCGACGAGGAACTCGCGCCCCTGCTGTGCGCCGGCATCATCGGCTACCGCGCACTCCGCCGGGCCGACCTCCCGCCCGGTGGCCGGCTCGGCGTGTACGGCTTTGGCGGCTCGGCGCACCTGACGGCGCAGGTCGCGATCGGCCAGGGCGCGGTCGTGCACGTGCTCACCCGATCGCCGGAGGCGCAGGCACTCGCCCGCGAACTCGGTGCCGCCTCGGCGGCCGGCGCCTACGACGCGCCTCCCGAACCCCTCGACTCGGCGATTCTCTTCGCCCCAGTGGGGGACCTGGTGCCGGTCGCGCTCAGCGCCCTCGACCGGGGCGGCACGTTGAGCGTCGCCGGGATCTACCTGACCGACATACCGCCGTTGGCCTACGATCGCCAGCTCTTCCAGGAACGCAACCTCCGCAGCGTGACCGCCAATACGCGCGAGGACGGCCGGGAGTTCCTCGCGGCCGCGGCGGCGTACAAACTGCGCATCGCGGTGACGCCCTACCCCTTCGACCAGGCCGACCAGGCGCTGGACGATCTCGCCGCCGACCGGGTGAACGGCGTCGCCGTCCTCGTGCACTGATCGCCTCCTCAGCCCTTGCGGGTGTTCTGGGTCGGGGGCACCCTTGTACGGCTCTATTGGCCACGGGTGCCCCCGACCCAGAAATGGGCCTGTCAGCTAGGTCGGTGCGGAGTCAGGCGATCAGTCCCAGGACAGCGCGCCGCCGTTCTGGTATTCGATCACCCGGGTCTCGAAGAAGTTCTTCTCCTTCTTCAGGTCCATCATTTCCGACATCCAGGGGAAGGGGTTCTCCGTCTGGGGGACAGTGCCTTCTCCGGGGCGACCCCGGACCCCGAAAACCGGCGTCAACCCGATCTGGACACAGCGCCGGTTGGTGATGAACCGCATGTACTGCTCGCACAGCCCCGCGTTGAGCCCGAGCATCGCGTGCGGCATGGTGTCGCGGCCGTAGGCGACCTCGAGCTCGCACGCCTCCACCAGCATCCGCCGGATCTCCGCCTGGAATTCCTCGGTCCACAGGTGCGGGTTCTCGATCTTGATCTGGTTGATCGCGTCGATCCCGAAGTTCAGGTGGATCGACTCGTCTCGGAGGATGTACTGGTACTGCTCGGCGATCCCGACCATCTTGTTGCGCCGGCCGAGCGAAAGGATCTGCGCGAAGCCTGTGTAGAACCACATGCCCTCAAAGACGACGTAGAACGCCACCAGGTCGCGCAGGAACGCCTGGTCCTTCTCGGGTGTGCCGGTACGGAACCCCGGATCCTCGAGGTTCTGCGTGTAGTCGAGCGCCCAGGCCGCCTTGTCGGTGATCGAGGGAATCTCGCGGTACATGTTGAACAGCTCGCCCTCGTCGAGGCCGAGGCTTTCGCAGATGTACTCGAAGGTGTGCGTGTGCACGGCCTCCTCGAACGACTGCCGCAGGAGGTACTGCCGGCATTCGGGATTGGTGAGGTGGCGGTACACCGCAAGCACGATGTTGTTGGCGACCAGGGATTCTGAGGTGGCGAAGAAGCCGAGGTTGCGCTTGAGCATCCGGCGTTCGTCCTCGGTGAGGCCGTTCGGCGCCTTCCACAACGCGATGTCGGCCTGCATGGACACTTCGGTCGGCATCCAGTGGTTGTTGCAGCCGGCGAGGTACTTCTCCCATGCCCAGTGGTACTTCAGGGGCAAGAGTTGGTTGACATCGGCGCGGGCGTTGATCATGGCCTTGTCGTCGACGTTGACGCGGGCGGCGTTGCGGTCGATCTCGCCAAGGCCCGTGGTGTCGTTCATCGTTTCGTCTTCTCCTTCGGGCCTTACTGGCAGGCTTCGCAGTCGGGGTCGTCGATCGAGCAGTACGCGCCCTCGACAAGCTGGGGCTCGGGAGCGGGCGCACTGACGGGGAGGACGGGCGAGACGGCGTTGAGCTTGCCGTCAGTCCCGCGCAGCGTGCTCTTCTCCACGTGGGTGGCGCTCTGCGACCGCAGGTAGTAGGTCGTCTTGAGGCCACGCCGCCACGCCAGCCGGTAGAGCGCGTCCAGCTTCAGCCCGCTCGGAGCGGCGACGTAGAGGTTGAGGGACTGCGCCTGGTCGATCCACTTCTGTCTGCGGGCGGCGGCTTCCACCAGCCAGCTGGCGTCGATCTCGAACGCCGTTGCGTACAACGCCTTCAGGTCGGCGGGCACTCGGTCGATCGGTCCGACACTGCCGTCGAAGTACTTCAGGTCACTCACCATCACCTCGTCCCACAGGCCTCGCGCCTTCAGGTCGTGGACGAGGTACGGATTGATGACCGTGAAGTCTCCGGACATGTTCGACTTCACGAACAGGTTGCGGTACAACGGCTCGATCGATTGGCCAACGCCGCAGATGTTGGAGATCGTCGCGGTCGGCGCGATCGCCATGACGTTGGAGTTGCGCATTCCCTCCGCCTGGATGCGGTGACGCAGGCCGGCCCAGTCGAGACGGCTCGAGCGATCGAGATCCAGCTTGCCGGCGCGTGCGTCGGCAAGTAGTTCCACCGAGTCGATCGGCAGGATCCCCTTGCTCCACAGGGAACCCTCGAAGGTCTCGTAACGACCGCGTTCGCTGGCGAGATCACACGAGGCGGCGAGGGCGTGGTAGCTGATCACCTCCATGCTGGTGTCGGCGAAGTCGACCGCGGCCGACGAGCCGATCGGGATCCGCATCCTGAACAACGCTTCCTGGAAGCCCATCAGGCCGAGCCCGATCGGCCGGTGCCGGCGGTTGGACCGCCGAGCCTCCGGGATCGTGTAGAAGTTCACGTCGATGACGTTGTCGAGTGCGCGGACCGCGGCCTGGATCGTCTGGGCCAGGTGCTCCTCGTCCAGACCGTTCTCGCCGACGTGGTTGGCCAGGTTGATCGAGCCGAGGTTGCAGACCGCGACCTCGGCATCCTCTCCGTCCGCGGCCGAGGTGTTGAGCGTGATCTCGGTGCAGAGGTTCGACGAATGCACGACCCCCACGTGCTGCTGCGGCGACCTGAGATTGCACGGATCCTTGAACGTGATCCAGGGATGCCCGGTCTCGAAGAGCATGGTGAGCATCCGGCGCCAGAGTTCGACGGCGCGGACCCGCCGGAACACCTTGATCTCTCCGCGATCGGCGGCCGCTTCGTACTCCCGGTAGCGCTCGGCGAAGGCAAGCCCGTAGAGGTCGTGCAGCTCCGGCACCTCGTCGGGGGAGAAGAGCGTCCACTGGGCGTCGGCCTCGACCCGCTGGAGAAACAGGTCGGGAATCCAGTTCGCGGTGTTCATGTCGTGAGTACGCCGGCGGTCGTCGCCGGTGTTCTTGCGGAGGTCGAGGAACTCCTCGATGTCGATGTGCCAGGTTTCCAGATAGGCGCAGGCCGCGCCCTTCCGTTTTCCTCCCTGATTCACGGCTACCGCGGTGTCGTTGGCGATCTTGAGGAACGGCACGACGCCCTGGGAGTGGCCGTTGGTGCCCTTGATGCGGGCGCCCATTGCACGCACGGGCGTCCAGTCGTTGCCGAGACCACCGGCGTACTTCGACAGCAGCGCGTTGTTCTTGATCCCGGTGAAGATGCCGTCGAGGTCGTCGGCGACCGTGGTGAGGAAGCACGAGGAGAGCTGCGGACGCGTCGTCCCCGCGTTGAACAACGTCGGTGTCGAACACATGAAGTCGAACGACGAGAGGAGTTCGTAGAACTCGATCGCCCGGCGCTCCCGGTCGTCCTCACGCAGGGAGAGCCCCATCGCGACCCGCATGAAGAACGCCTGCGGCAGCTCGAACCGCGCGCCACTGGGGTCGCCCGGTAGGCCGTCGCCGTGGAGGAAGTACCTGTCGTACAACGTCTGCAGGCCGAGGAACTGGAACCCCAGGTCGCGTTCTGGCCGAAGCGCCCGGCCGAGCCGGTCGAGGTCGAAGGTCGCGAGCGCGGGATCGAGGAGTTCCAGCTGGATGGCCCGCTCGACGTACGCCTTGAAGTACGCCGGATAGCGGTCCGCCATCTCGTGCTGCCCCGCCTCGTCGGGCCGGCCGGCGACGAAGGTCAACGCCTCCCGCCGCAGCTTGTCGAGCAGGAGCCGGGCACTGACGTAGGAGTAGGCGGGGTCGGTCTCGACGAAGGTGCGCGCCGCCATCACCAGGGCGATCTCGAGTTCGGAGAGGGTGATGCCGTCGTAGAGATTGCGATGGAGTTCGGCGAGAACTGAAACGGGGGAGACGGCGTCGAGTTCTTCGCAGGACTCCTCGACCAGCCGCGTGAGCCGAGCGGTGTCGAGCGGGCGGAGTTCGCCGTCGGCGCCCTTCACCCGCACCGTGGAGTCGGCGTGTTCGGCCGCGGTGGTCTGGTCGCGTTCAAGCCGCGCACGGGTGTGCTCCTCGCGGTACAACACGTAGGCCCGGGCGACCCGGTGATGCCCGGAGCGCATCAGGGCGAGCTCGGCCTGGTCCTGGATGTCCTCGATATGGAAGACGCGGCCGAGGTCGGGATGCCTGGTCAGGGAGGCCACGACCTGGCGGGTGAGTTCGGCCACGGTTTCGTGGACCCGGGAGGAGTCGCTTGCCTCGCGGCCCTCGACGGCGAGGAACGCCTTGCTCAGGGCGACGGAGATCTTCGAGGGGGCGAAGGGCGAGGTCGTACCGTCACGGCGGACGACCTGGCGGTCGGTGACGGATGGGACGTCAGGTTCGGTGGGTGTCGGGTCGACGGGGGTTGCTGACACGCGCTCTACTCCTCGCGAGCTTGCAGGCCTCACCGAAGACCACGAGGAAAGGGGCAGCGTCGACACGTACGCCGCGCGTGGGTGCGGCGTACGTGGTGAGCCCTGGCCATTCCCTCGAGGCCATCGGGTGGCGCGCACCGGTTGGTACGCGCACTGGCGGCAGGTCTTCGGACTCACGGGCACTGGAGGCCTAGTTGCCATCGCTTCCCGGGCATGCGTCCATGCCAGTGCTTGACCCTCTTTTCCCGCACGTTCGCGACCGTGCGGGATCCGACGGTGATGGCGTTCGTTCCCGTTTACCGCTGCGGGGCAGTCCCGGACTCACACCGGGTTCCCTCTTGCCTCCCACGGTCTGGCGGACCGTGGGAACCACCAGCGGAGATGAGACTACATGTAGGGGCCGACAAGTCGCCGGAACCCAACATGCGGTGTGTCGTGACGATTGGCCGTCCGAGTTGGGACTAAGGATGGTTGACACTTCCGGCCCGTCACTAGTGTGCGAGCGACCTCGCCCTGGTGACGACGAAGGGACCGTGTGTGATGAGTGAATTCCGGCCTGGGATGTCTCGGCGACACGCGTTGAGTCGGATGATGTGGGGAACCGCGGGTGCCGCCGGCCTGGCCGCGTGGGGCGTTCCCGGGTGGCTACGACCGACGCCCGCGGCGGCCGCGGAGCAGACCTCGAGCGGCGCGCTCTATCCGAAGGGAATCCGTCCGTCGAAGCTCTACGTCCTCGCTGAAGGGACGCTGACGTATGAGGAGCGGGTGCTCGTGGCGACGCTGCAGGGCCAGCTGGCCCGGCGCTCCTCGAACGCCGGCGAGGCGCCCGGCATCTATCTCGATATCCCGGGAATCGGGTACGCCGTCTGGCTGGCGGACCTCGCCGACCGCTATGGCGTGGAGCTGGTTCCTTCCGACGGCGTGTGGTCGCTGGTCGACAGGTTCCGCCAGCCCGGTTCGTACGGCCGACCGATCAACACCTACGTCCTCTACCGTCGCGGCGAGTCCTCCGTCAACGTCGCGACCTCGCTGGCCGGGATCACCGGCGCGCTCGCCGTCGAGGAGACCCTCGAGCCGTTGGCCCGCCAGCACGGCCTCCGCCGGGTCGCCGATGTTCGGGGCAAGGATGACAGTTGGCTGAAGCGGGAGTACTGGCCGCGGCTCCGCCACGACCTGGTGGTCGAGCAGAAACCGGACTTCGCCAACCAGCTCCGCGACTACGCCACCATGGCCGGCGCGTTGATGTTCTTCGACGGCAACACCGACTTCCGCCGCCAGGTCGTCCACGACCTCGACCCGGATTCGGCGGTGGTCGGCTGGGGTGATGCCTCCCATGGTGAGCACACGTTCGTGTCGGTCTCCTCGCAGGAGGGTTCGCGGACGATCCCGGCCGACCATGCCCGCAACCTTGCCCCGCTGTCCGGGATCACCCTGGACCGGATCTCCCAGCGCGCCTCGGCCCGTCCGCCCGCGGTCGAACCCGACGTCCACTACGTCGCGTTCCTGAACACCGACGGCGACAACATCCAGTGGCTGCTCGGCGACTTCCAGAGCAGCACCCGCTGGTTCGCCAACCCCAACCGTGGCGCCTTCGACCTCGGCTGGGGGATCTCACCGTCCCTCGTCGACCTCGCGCCGTCGGTGATGCGGTGGTACTACGACCATGCGTCCGCCGGGACGCACCAGGAGCGGTACGTCGTCGGGCCGTCCGGTGGGGGCTACCTCTACCCGAGCATGTACCCGCGCGGCGAGCTCCGCCTGCACGCACGGCGGCTGGCCGGGTCCATGGCGCGGGCTGACCTGGGAGTCGCCCAGATCATCGACTTCGACTCCTTCGACGACACCGCGCTGTGGTCGGCCTACCTCGATCAGGAGCAGATCGAAGGGCTCATCTATCTGGAGTACTCCCGCTACGACTCCCACAAGGGCAGGATCGTCTGGGCGAACGACAAGCCGGTGATCTCCGCCCGCACGATGCTCTGGAGCGGGCTTTCGGGTGCCGACGAGACCAGCGTGACGGCAGAGCTCAACAACGCCGTCCGCGATCCGTCCAGCGCCGCGGGGTACTCCGTCGTGATGTGGCACGCGTGGAGCAAGACCGTCGACAACGTGAAAGCGGTGGTGGACAACCTGGCTCCGCACGTCAGGGTCGTGACGCCCGACGCCCTGGTGAAGCTCGTGGCACGCAACGTACGCCGTTGACCGGCGCGGGGCAGCGGGCATGATCGTGCGGCTGCGGAGTGCGGGTCTTTCGTAACCGTGTCGTCATGCCCGCGTTGCCTGGCCGAAAACGGGCAGCGGGGTCCGCCCGCGTCAGGAACGTCTTGCGGGCGCGTATGGAATATAGGATCGTGGATCGACGATCGGGGGAGTCCACGCGGTACTGGATCCTGAGGAACAGTGAGGCGCGGAGATGAGATCACGCGAGCGTGCTCCGGTCAGCGGTCAACGCGGACGTGTCTCTTTGCCGCGGAGACAAAATCTCGCCGAGGGCGTCTATGAAGCGCTTAAAGAGCTGATCATGGACGGCATCTTTCCGCAGGGTTCTCGAGTCAATCTGGACGAGGTCGCACGGGAACTACAGGTTTCACAGTCGCCTTTGCGTGAAGCGCTGGTCAGGCTGGAATCCGAGGGACTGGTGATAAAGGAGCCGTTCCGCGGGTATTCAACGGCACCGGTGCTCAGCCGGTCGGAGCTGGAGGACTTGTTCGAGTTCCGGTTCGTCGTCGAGCCGTGGGCGGCGGCCCGGGCCGCCACGTCCATTACCGACGAAGGTCGGGCGTTGCTCGCCACGGAAATGGCGAGCACACCGCAAGCCCCGATTGGCACCTCGTATCACGAAAGTCGAGGGATGGCGTCACACGACGCCCGCCTGCATGACCTGATCCAGACGCTGGGTGGCAACGCGCACATGCGAGCTGCCTTCCAGCGCACGCATTGCCACCTGCACATCATCCGGTTGCACTATCGGGGCGGAATGGGCGAGGCGGCGCTGGGCGAACACCATCGCATCGTGGAAGCGATCTCCTCCGGAGATCCAGAAGCGGCGGCGGCGGCCATGCGCGCGCACCTGGAAGCGTCCCAGGCTCGCCTGCTTCCGGTGTACGACGATGCCTGGCAAGGGGCGGAGGAGGGGTGAGGTGACCAATTTACCCTTGTCCAGCGTTCATCGAAGACGGAAAATCCAGGTCCTGACTGGGCGATTTCGTTCACCAGGTGAGTAATCGCTTTCCACTGCCGGGAGAACTCGGCAGGTGTCAGTTCTTCGACCGGAGCCAATCCGGTCCATATACGCCGGCCGGTGGTCCGAGCCTGCGTAAAACAGCGAATCGACGTGCGCTTTGCTGTGTGGATCCGGCCCTTCACGGGCTTCGCCCGTGCGGGCCCACCCCCACCCACGGAGCATTCCCCCGATCAGCGGAACTATCTGGCACAGAGGAGTGCGGCAATGGCGGCAGAAGAAAGGGCTGAACTGGCGAAGAAGGCCCCATGGGTCGGAATGTCTCGGCGGCAGTTCGTCACGCGGGCGGTCGGAGTCGGCCTCACGGCCGCGACCGCCGGGTCGGCACTCGCCGCGTGCAGCGGGGGTGGCGGCGAGGGCTCGGAGGGCCCCGACATCAAGGACCCGTTGGCCGTCAAGGGCGGGCCGACGTCGACTCCGAACGCCGATGTGGTGTACCCAGACGGCTACGTAGGACCCAAAGCGTCCAAGAAGGCCTTGATCGTCAAGGAGAAGGTGACGCTGAAGGTCGTCGTACCTCAGAACGCGTCGGTCGGCGACTGGAAGACCAACGCCTTCAGCAAGTGGTACGAGGAACGCACGGGCGTCCACATCACCTGGCAGGTCGTGGCGGGTGGCGACGACGCCATGACGAAGGTCAACGCGATGATCGCGTCCGGTGACATCCCGGACGTGTTCATGAACATCGACTTCACCAACGCCCAGCAGATGTTGTATGGCTCGCAGGGGCTCTTCGTTCCGCTCAACAAACTCATCGACGACTACGGCGATGAGGTCAAGCGCATCTTCAAGGACTACCCCGACAGCAAGTCGCTGATCACGGCGACGGACGGCAACATCTACTCGATGCCGTACGTCAACGACTGCTTCCACTGCTGTTCTGGTAACCGCATGTGGATCTACAAGCCGTGGCTGGACAAGCTCGGGCTCGGCGTGCCGCAGAGCACCGAGGAGTTCGAGGCGACGCTCCTTGCGTTCAAGACGAAGGATCCGAACGGGAACGGCAAGAACGACGAGATTCCCCTGATGGCGGACGCCGAGACGTTCTTCGACGGCTTCATCATGGGCTCGTTCATGTACAACCCGGGCGAGCCGTGGCTGGTCCTCAACGACGGCAAGGTCGACGTGACCTTCAACAAGCCGCAGTGGCGCGAGGGTCTGCGTTACCTGAACGGGCTGTACGCCAAGGGCCTGATCGCCAAGCAGAGCTTCACCCAGAACAACGAGCAGTTGCAGCGCATCGGCAACATCAAGGGCGACCCGATCCTTGGTGCCGTCCGCGCGTTCTACTGGGGCAGCTATATGACGATCGACGACGAGGACCCGAAGGCGCGGTGGCGCGACTACGTGGCGGTGCCCACCCTGAAGGGTCCGGACAGCACCCGGATCGCGTCGTGGAACCACTACGGTGCCGTCACCGGCGGGAGGTTCGTCGTCACCAAGGCCTGCAAGAATCCCGCGGTCGCCGTGCAGTGGGCCGACGGGCAGTACGAGCTCGAAACCATCATGCAGGCCTACAGCGGCGAGGCCAACAAGGGCTGGCGGTGGGCCAAGCAGGGCGAGGTCGGCATCAACGGCAAGCAGGCGATCTGGACGACACTCGGAACCTGGCCGCCTGAGAACGGCAAGTGGTGGGGCCAGCTGGGCCTTGGATACCGCTCCAACGACTACCGCCTCGGCGAGGTGGTCGATCCGAAGCACCCCACGTTCGAGAAGCCGTTGTACGAAGAGACCAAAGCTGACTACCACCCCTACCGGGTGGACAAGAGTCAGCAGTTGCCGCCGCTCTACATGACGGAGGATCAGGCGGCTCAGACCGGCGAGCAGTCGCTCACGATCGCCAACCACGTCAAGCAGAGCCAGACGAAGTTCATCCTCGGACAGCTGGACATCAACGACAACGCCGCCTGGGACAAGTACGTACAGACCATCGACCAGATGGGGCTGGAAATGTATCTCCGCCTGCATCAAGACGCCTACGACGCGAAGTACAAATAGGCCCTCGCCGGGGTGGACCCGCGACCTGCCTGCGGGTCCACCCCGCGCCGATCCCTGACAGGAGGCGCGCATGTCAGTGATGGCGATAAAGGAGACCCGGACTGACCGGATCTTCAACGCCTGCAACTATGTGATACTTGGGCTCTTCCTGATCGCTGTTCTCTATCCGCTGTTGTATATCCTCAGTGCGTCGTTCAGCGATCCTCAGGCGGTGCTCTCGGGTCGGGTTTGGCTGTGGCCGGTGGACGTCAACCTGAACGGCTACCGAGCGATCTTTGAGTACCAGTCGATTGTCAGGGGATTCCTGAACTCCCTCTTCTACGCGGGTGTCGGCACCCTGGTCAACGTCACGCTGACCCTGCTGGCGGCCTACCCGCTGTCGAGACGCGACCTGTTCGGCCGGAACTCGTTCATGTTGCTGTTCGTGTTCACCATGCTCTTCAGTGGTGGCATGATCCCGACCTATCTGGTTGTGCACAACCTGGGTCTCCTCAACACCAGGTGGGCGTTGATCCTGCCGACGGCGATGGCCGTGTGGAACATGATCATCACCCGCACCTATTACCAGGTGACAATCCCGCATGAACTCCTCGAGGCGGCCCGGATCGACGGGTGCGACGACTTCAGGTTCTTCACCAGGATCGTGCTGCCGCTCTCGAAGCCGATCATCGCGGTGAACGCACTCTTCTATGCGGTCGGGCACTGGAACCAGTTCTTCAACGCGCTCATCTACCTGACAGATGAGTCGTTGTTTCCTCTGCAGTTGGTGCTTCGGGAGATCCTCGTACAAAACTCCATCGACCCCGCCCAGCTGACTGATGCCGCAGAGCTGCTCCGGCGCCAGGAAATCCGCGAGTTGCTGAAGTACGCCCTCATCGTCGTGGCCAGCGTGCCGCCACTGCTGGCGTACCCGTTCGTACAGAAACACTTCGTCAAGGGCGTGATGATCGGGTCCCTGAAGGGCTGAGACCGGCACCTACGGACAGGAGGGAGAAGCAATGGACACGCTTCTGCGCCGGCAGAGCACCGAACAGGGCGCGCAGGGGAGTACGCCGAGGCCACCCAGGATGGGTCGTTGGGCGGTGGCGCGGCGGCAGATCAAGAACGGCTGGCAGTTGTACCTCATGCTGGCGCTGCCCGTGATCTACATCCTGGTCTTTCAGTACTGGCCGATGTGGGGCGTACAGATCGCGTTCCGCAACTACAACGTCGTCGACGGCATTACCGGCAGCCCGTGGGTGGGGTTCCAGAACTTCGAGCGGTTCATCGACTCCTACCTCTTCTGGCCGATCATCCGTAACACGATCCTCCTGCAGGGGTACGAACTCCTCGCGACGTTCCCGCTGCCGATCATCCTGGCGCTCGCGCTCAACTACGTGCGGCTGCGGTGGTTCAAGCGCTCCGTTCAGATGATCACGTACGCGCCGCACTTCATCTCCACCGTGGTCATCGTCGGCATGCTCTTCGTGTTGCTCGATCCGCGCACCGGCATGGTCAACAACCTGTTCGGGATCTTCGGGATCGAGCCGGTCGACTTCATGGGTAACCCCGACTATTTCCGCCACATCTATGTGTGGTCCGGAGCCTGGCAGGGGTTGGGTTTCTCCGCGATCATCTATCTGGCCGCGTTGACGAGCATCGACCCAGCGCTGCACGAGGCGGCGATCGTGGACGGTGCGTCAAAGCTGAAGCGGATGTGGCACATCGACCTGCCGGGGATCGCGCCGATCGCCGTCATCCTGCTGATCCTCAACATCGGATCGATTCTCAGCATTGGTTTCGAGAAAGTGTTGTTGATGCAGAACTCCCTCAACCTGCAGACCTCTGAGGTGATCGACACCTACGTTTACAAGGTTGGTCTCCAGTCGGCGGTCCCGCAGTTCTCGTACGCCGCCGCGATCGGGCTCTTCCGTTCGGTGGTGGGACTTGTGCTACTCGTCGTCGCCAACCAACTGGCCCGCAGGTTCGCCAAGTCCAGCCTCTGGTAGATCGCGTGCGCCTTGGCCCGCGTGGAGGCTGACGCCCGTGCTCGCTTTGGTCTGGTCGGGTTGTCAGAGGTTTCTCGGTCTCTTGGCCGAGAAACCTCTGACAACTCGGGGTTGCGGCAGGCCGCACCCAACCGCCATTGGCCCCCATTCGATGGTCATTAGGCCCTACCTGCCATAGCGCCGCGCACCCGAGGCTGGGTCAATGCCTCGTTTCTCTGAGGGACGGGCGGCGAGGGCAATGGTGGCGTCGCGGCCACGGGGGAATGAGGGATGCGGCCAGTGCAGCCACACCACACCAGCCATCGGACCGGCGTCGAGGACGTCCACGTCAATCCGATGTTCGTACGGACTGGTGAGAGGGAGGTTCCGAGGTTCCGGCTCAGTGAGTCCGGCATGCTGCCCGAGACGGCGTACCAGATCATCCACGACGAACTCCTGCTTGACGGCAATGCCCGGCAGAACCTCGCGACGTTCGTCACGACCTGGATGGAGCCCGCGGCAGAACGGTTGTACGCGGAGTCCGCCGACAAGAATCTCATCGACAAGGACGAGTACCCGCTCACCGCTTCCGTCGAGGAACGGTGCGCACGCATCCTTGCCCAGTTGTGGAACTCGCCTGATCCAAACACGACGATCGGCGTGTCCACCGTGGGCTCCTCCGAGGCCTGCATGCTGGGCGGGCTGGCGCTCAAGCGGCGCTGGCAACAGGCGCGCCGCGCCGCGAACAAACCCACCGACCGGCCGAACCTCGTCTTCAGCTCCGCGGTGCAGGTGGTGTGGGAGAAGTTCGCGAACTACTGGGAGGTCGAGCCGAGGTACGTCCCGATCAGTGCGGAGGCACCCTTGCTCCACCCGGACGGCGTACTCCAGGCCGTCGACGAGAACACCATCGGCGTCGTACCGCTCCTCGGCGTGACCTACACCGGGATCTATGAACCAATCGCGGCGATCGCGGCGGCTCTCGACGATCTCCAGGCCAGGACCGGGTTGGACATTCCGATCCACGTCGACGCCGCGTCAGGAGGTTTCGTCGCGCCCTTCGTACGCCCGGACCTCACGTGGGACTTCCGGCTCCCTCGCGTCCATTCGATCAATGCCTCAGGCCACAAGTATGGGTTGGTCTATCCAGGCCTCGGCTGGGTCGTGTGGCGCCTGCCCGAACACGTCCCGGAGGACCTGATCTTCCGGGTTTCCTATCTCGGTGGCGATCTGGCGACGTTCAGCCTCAACTTCTCCCGCCCCGGCGCGCAGGTGCTGCTGCAGTACTACACGTTCCTCCGGCTCGGTCGGCGTGGCTTCGCGGAGATCCAGCAAGAATGCCTTGACGTCGCGCGGTTCCTCGCCGAAGGCATCGACCGCCTCGACACCTTCTCCCTGGTCGGCCCGGGCACGGACCTGCCGGTCATCGCGTGGCGGCTCGCCGACGGCCGCGAACGCCTCTGGGACCTGTACGACCTGTCCAACAAGCTGCGCGAGCGGGGCTGGCAGGTGCCGGCGTACCCCCTGCCGGCGAACCTCCAGGAGACGGTCGTGATGCGGATCGTCGTCCGCAACGGGTTCTCCCTCGACCTTGCGCGGTTCCTCCTTGACGACCTGAGGAAGTCCGTGGAGTTCCTTGACCGGCTGCAGGCACCCATGCCCCAGGAGGGGCGCCAGCGGGCGGTGTTCCACCACTGACGTGAAAGGTATGGAAGCGGATGGCGTCGGTCTTCGAACCGCTGGCAGGTGTCCTTCGCGCACTCCCGATCGGCCGCGCCCGGATGAGCCGGCGTACGTGGGTCGGGAACGGTCGGGCGCACATCGAGGTGCGCGGGGTACGCCGGCCCCGCAGTGAGGAGGAGGCACGCGACCTCGAGGCGGAGCTGGCGAAGGTCCCCGGCGTGAACTGGTCCGAGGTGAACGCCGTCCTCGGCCGGGTGGTCGTGGACTTCACCGACCGCGGGGCCGGCGTCGAGGATCTCGTGGCGGTGGTCGAACGCGTCGAGGAGCGGCACGGCGTCGCAGACGAGCCCTTCCCGAGCGACGGGCCTGCCTACCCGGGCGATCCCGAGCCCGGCCAGCGTCAACTTGTGGCGATGGGCGCGGACGTGGCCGGGATCGGGCTCGCGGCGTTCGGTCGGCTGCTCCGGCTGGCCCGGCTTCCGGTCGAGGCCGCCTCCTTGCTGTCGTTGCTGGACTCCACACCACGGGTGCGGGACGAACTCGAGACCTGGCTCGGCCGGGCCCGCGCGGACGTGGCGCTGGCGTTCGGTAACGCGACCGCGCAGGGCCTTGCCCAGGGGCCTCTCGGCCTGCTCGTGGACGCCGCCTACCGCCTCTCGGCGATGGGGGAGATCGCGGCCCGGCAACGAGTCTGGCGCGAGCGGGAACCCGACCTGTGCGGCCGGCCGGCAAACCATCGGACCGGGATTCTGCCGGTGGAACCCCGGGTGGTCCCACTCCAGCCGGGACCGGTGGAGCGCTATGCCGACGGTTCCGGGATCGCCTCGCTGCTGGGTGGCGCATCGACGTTCGCCGCGACGCGGAGCGTCACCCGGACGATCTCTCTCCTGACCGCGGGTACGCCGAAGGCCGCCCGGCTGACCCGCGAGGCGTTCGCCTCCCAGCTGGGCCGGCTGGCGGCGAACCGCGGGATCCTCTCCTTCGACGGTGACGCTCTCCGCCGTCTGGACCGCGTCGACACCGTGGTCATCGACGCGCGGGTCCTCCTCACCGGCCGGTTCGTGGTCGGAACGGTCGTGGTGGTTGACGGGGACGCCGACCCGGAGACTGAGGGCCGGCTCCACCAGCGCGCCGACGCGCTGCTCGACCCGCTCGCACCCCGCGCCGTCCAGAGCACGGACGACTGGATGCTCGCACCGCTGACCGAGTTCGAGCGGCCGCTCACGCCAGAGGCGCAGGCGGCGGCCCGCCGGCTCCGGCGCCAGGGCACGGTGGTTCTGGGACTACTCGGGCAGGGCACCGTCCAGGCGGTGATCGCCGCCGAGCCGGAAGCCTCGCCTCTGAGCGGAGCGGTCGTCGCGGCCGCGCGGTCGGCGGGCGACCTCGTCATCGCCGGAATCGCCAGCGGCCTCGCCGAGCGCCTGTCCGTGGACCGGGTGGTGCCCTCAGGCGCACGGCTGCCGGGAGCCGTCCGGGCACTTCAGGCAGAGGGCCGGGCGGTGCTCCTTGTGTCCAAGGGTCCCGGTGCCGCACTCGCCGCCGCCGACTGCGGCATCGGCGTACTCGATCCGGATCGGCGGCCACCGTGGGGCGCGCATCTGTTCGCCGGCCCTGATCTCGCTGACGTGTGCCTGCTGCTGGACGCGGCCGGGGCGGCACGCACGGTCTCGCGTCGGGGCGCGCTCCTGGCGGGGTACGGCTCGGTGGCGGGCGCCCTGCTCGCCTTGATGGGGCCGCGAGGCGGTGCGACCAGCCGGGCTCTGCTCGGGGTGAACGCCGCGGCCGCGGCCGGCCTGGCGGCGGGTACCTGGTCGGCCCTCGCGTTGGCCCGCCGGCCCGCCCCTGTCGGCATCGACACGAACCTCTGGCACACGCTGGAAGGCGCCGAGGCCGTCCGCCGGCTGGGCAGCGGCCCCCACGGACTCTCCGAGGCCGAGGCGGCCGCCCGGCTGGCCATCCGGCCGCAGGCCGCAGAGGCCGAGACACCCAACCTCCTCCGGGCGACGCTCGAGGATCTGGCCAACCCGTTGACGCCCTCCCTCGCGGCGGGCGCCGGTATCGCCGCGGCGAGCGGATCGGTGTCGGACGCGGCGCTGATCGGCACAGTCATGGGGGTCAACGCCCTGATCGGTGGCGTGCAGCGGGTGGGCACCGACCGGGCGATCCGCCGGCTGGCCGACATGAGCGCCGTTCGCGTGCGCCTGCGCCGCGACGGTAAGGAGCAGGAGGCGACGGCGGAGAACATCGTCCCGGGCGACGTCATCCTCGTGCAGGCCGGCGATGCGGTGCCCGCGGACTGCCGGATCCTTGACGAGACCGGCCTGGAGACCGACGAGTCCAGCCTCACCGGAGAGTCCCAGCTGGTCCGTAAGAGCGCCGAGCCAAGCACCGCCGCGCACGTCGCGGACCGCCGCAGCATGCTGTACGACGGAACGGCGGTCGCGGCGGGCCGGGCCACCGCGCTCGTCGTCGCGGTGGGACCGGAGACCGAAGCAGGGCGCAGCGCCCGGGAAATGGCAGGACCGAAACCCGTCGGCGGTGTCCAGGCGAGGCTTCAGAAGCTGGTCACCGCGACCATCCCGACGGCGATCGCCAGCGGCGCGGCCCTGCTCGGCCTCGGGTTCCTGCGCGGCCAGCCGCCGCAGCAGACGCTTGGCACCGCGGTGAGCCTCGCCGTTGCGGCCGTACCCGAAGGCCTCCCCATCGTCGCCACGGTCGCGCAGCTCGCCTCGGCCCGGCGGCTGTCGAAACGCAACGCGCTCGTCCGTAATCCGCCGACCATCGAAACGATCGGCCGCGTCGACACCCTGTGCATGGACAAGACCGGCACCCTGACCGAAGGACGGATCCGGCTGCAGCTGATCTCTGACGGCCAGGCGGTCGAGCGGGTCGACGCGCTGAGCGAGATGGGACGTGCCGTCCTCGCCACGGGGCTGCGGGCCAGTCCCGAACGGGTGAACGGCGAGGCGCCGCCGCACCCCACCGACCGGGCGGTCGTCGCGGCCGCACAGGAGACCGGCGTACTCCCCGCGACCGGAGTGGACGGATGGGAGCTTGTCGACGACGTACCGTTCGAGTCCGGACGGGGGTACCACGCGGCGCTCGGGAACACCTCCGACGGGCCACGACTCGTCGTCAAGGGTGCGCCCGAGATCGTCCTTCCCACCTGCGTGGCGTGGCGCCGGGGGAGCGAGGTCCAGGCTATGGACCAGGCGACGCTCGCCACGATCGAGTCCGAGGTGAACCGCCTTGCCGGTCACGGCTACCGGGTGCTCGCGGTCGCCGAGCGCGGCGCGTCGAGCCGGCAGGACCTCACCGAGGACCGGGTGGCCCGGCTGGAGTTCCTCGGCCTGCTGGCGTTCGCCGATCAGGTCCGCCCGACCGCTGCCAAGGCTGTCTTGACACTGCGTCGCGCGGGCGTAGACGTGATCATGATCACCGGGGACCACCCGATCACCGCCGAGTCCATCGCCAACGAACTCGGGATCGTCAACGGCCGCGGAGTGGTCACCGGTGCGGAGCTCGACGTCCTCAGCGACGCCGAACTCGCAGAACTCCTGCCGAGGGTTTCCGTCTTCGCCCGGGTCACACCCGCGCACAAGGTCCGGATCGTCCACGCCCTGCGGGCCCGCGGGCACACGGTCGCGATGGCCGGAGATGGTACGAACGACGCGCCCGCGATCCGGCTCGCCGACGTGGGAGTGGCGCTCGGGCGGCACGGCACGAACGCCGCCCGGGAGGCCGCCGACGTCGTGGTCACCGACGACCGGATCGAGACGATCACCGACGCCATCGTGGAAGGGCGCGCGATGTGGGCGTCAGTACGCGACGCGGTGGCGGTGCTCGTCGGCGGCAACCTGGGCGAGATCGGGTTCACCCTCGGCGCCGGGTTGTTCAGCCGTGAGGGAACGCCGCTCAACGCCCGGCAGTTGCTCCTCGTCAACCTCTTCACCGACATCCTCCCGTCGATGGCGCTCGCCGTCCGCCAGCCGGAGAACATCACCCCGGAGATCGTGCTCCACGAGGGACCTGAGGCGTCGATGGGCACGGCTTTGACGAGGGACATCCTCGTCCGTGCCGGCGTCACCGCCGCGTCGGCGACCGGCGCCTGGCTGGTCGGCCGGGTTACCGGCACGCCGACCCACGCGAGCACGGTCGCCCTCGTCGCGCTGGTCGGTGCCCAGCTCGGCCAGACGCTCGCCGTCGGATGGCGGAGCCCGCTGGTGGTGGGTGCGAGTGCCGTCTCCGGTCTCACCCTCGGGGCCGTCGTTCAGACGCCGGGTGTGAGTCAGTTCTTCGGTTGCCGGCCGCTGGGGCCGGTCGGCTGGACCACCGCCGTCACGGCCGCCGCGGCTGGCACGGCCGCGTCGCTGGTCGTCGCTCCGGCGATCGGTGGCCTGGAACGCCTCGCGCGGACGGCGGGGGCCACGCTGCGATCGCGGTGGCCTCACCCCCTCTGGGGGAAGCCGGGGCCGGCGGCGGCGACATAACCTCCGGACAGGGGCGGCGGAGCCGGACTGATCCGCGCGTACCCGAGGATGACGGAGGTGGGAGCAGTGGCCACACGCACGGCGACGGCCGGCGGTCGACGCACGGCGGCCCGGAGTTCCGGTGGCACCAGAGGCTCCGCCGCCGGCGGTCCGGCGAATCAGACCAGTTCGCCGACCAGAGCGAGGACCGCGCGCCGGGCGAGGCCCGCGGCCGACCGGGCGATCGATAAGAACACCCTCAACGTGGACGTGCCGTTCATGGGCACGCTGCGCCTGCCCGAACCCCAGCGGCTGGCGTGGTACGCGGGACTCGCGGCGTTGGCGGCGTTCGGCATCGTCGAGTGGCCGGTCGTCCTCGCCCTCGGCATCGGCCACCTGCTGTCAGAGGACCACCACAACCGGCTTCTGCAGGACTTCGGCCGGGCCATCGAGGAAGCGGCCTGACGCGACTCGGGCTCGTCGCCCGGCCGGCTTCCGCCCGGGACCGCCTAACCTACTGCGGTGACCATCGAGCTGGCCCTCCTGTCGCGGGTGGCTTATGCCGGCCAGGAGATCACCGGCCCCCGGCTGCGTGGCCTCTTCGCGCTGCTCGCTGGTGATCTGCGGACCGGCTGTAGTACGTCCCGGCTGGTGGAGGGGCTCTGGCCGGACGAGCAGCCCGACAACCCCACCAGGGCGCTTCAGGTCCTCGTCTCCCGGGCCCGCGCACAGGTCGGCGCCGAGGTTATCGCCAGCACCGCCCGCGGCTACCGCCTCGCGCTGCGCGACGACCAGGTGGATACCTCAGCCATCCAGCTCAGCGCGTCGGCGAGCGCACAGCACGCCCGTGCCGGCGATCACGAAGCGGCGCTCGCGCACGCCGAGGCGGGCCTCGCCCTGTGGGAGGGCGCCACGATCGACGACGCCGACCTCCACGACCCGGTGGCCGCCCTGCGAGCCGAGCGCGCTTCGGCGTACCGCTTCCTGGTTCGCGCTCGCGCCCTGGCGCTCGCACGGCTGGGCCGCCACGAGGAGGCGACCGGCCCGCTCGCCGACCTGGTCCGTGAGCACCCGCGGGATGAGGAGGTGCTGCTCGAACTCCTGCGGTGCGAGGCGGCCACGGTCGGTCCGGCCGCGGCACTCACGAGGTACGACGCCTACCGCCGGGCGTTGCGCGACGAGCTCGGCACCGACCCGGGGCCCGCGGTCCAGGCGACGTACCAGCAGCTGCTGCGTGGTGAGGCGCCGGTGGTCCGGCACAGGATCCCCTACGAGCCGAACCCCCTGCTCGGTCGGGACGGCGATGTCGCCGAGGTCGCGAAGCTGGTGGGGTCCTCGCGGGTCACGTCGATCGTCGGCGCGGGCGGACTCGGCAAGACCCGGCTGGCGTACGCCGTGAGCCGCCAGGCGGAGCAGCGGGTCGTGCACATCGTGGCGCTCGCGGGTGTGACGAATGACGAGGACGTGACCGGTGAGGTGGCCTCGGTGCTCGGCGTTGGCGAGGGCTGGCCCGTTGCCCGCGCAACTCCGCGAGATGCTGTGCGCGCCATAGTCGAGGCACTTGGGTCCAGCCCCACCCTGCTGGTGCTCGACAACTGCGAGCACGTGCTTACTGGCGCGGTCGAACTCGTACGCACCCTGGTCTCGATGACCGACAACGTACGCGTGCTCACCACCAGCCGCGCACCGCTTGGTCTGTCGTCCGAGTCGGTCTATCCGCTCCCGGAGCTGGACCTGCCGACCACCGTCGAGTTGTTCGTCCAACGCGCTCGGGCGGCCCGCCCCGGTGTCGAGCTGCCGGCCGACGTGGTGGAGAACCTCTGCCGTCACCTGGACGGACTCCCGCTCGCGGCGGAGTTGGCGGCCGCACGGGTCCGGGTGATGTCGGTGGCCGAGATCGCCCGGCGCCTGGGCGACCGGTTCGCGCTGCTGCGGGGCGGCGCGCGGGACGCACCGCAACGCCATCAGACCCTGCACGCCGTCGTCGACTGGAGCTGGAACCTCCTCGAGCCCTCCGCGCGGACCGTGATGCGTACGCTGTCGATCTTCCCCGGCGGGTTCACCCCGGACGCCGCGCGGCATCTGCTCGGCGAGGGTGACGTCCTGCCGGCCCTGGAACACCTCGTCGACCAGTCGCTGCTCAAGGTCGCCGACACGCCGTCGGGTACGCGGATGTGGATGCTGGAGACCGTCCGCGAGTTCAGTACGGCCCATCGGGAGGAGGCGGGGGACACCGACCAGGTGATCGACGGCTTCCTCACGTGGGCGCGGGCGTTCGGGACGGCGCACCACGACGCACTGTTCAGCCCGGATCCGTTCGAGCCCATCGCCCGGATCCGGGCCGAGCAGGACAACCTCATCCAGGCTCTCCGCCACGCGCTGGCCCGGGCCGACGGACCGTCGACCGCTGCGACGTCCGCCGCGCTCGCCGGGCTGTTGGCGAGTGAGGGCAACTACCTGCGCCTGGGCGCGCTGGCGGACGAAGCCGGCTGGCTGCTGTCCCACTACCGCCCGGAGCCGGAGTTCGTCGAGGTCACCCGGACGACGCTGACGCAGTTCGTCGCGTTCGATCTGCTCATCAGGGGTCCGCGCGCGGTGCGCCCGCTGGTCGCTCTGCGCAGACTGCCGCCCGCGCCGCCGAACACACTGGCCGGGTCCGCCGAGGTGCTGCTGAACGTCCCGGCCGGCGACCGGGGTGCGCTGCAGGCGTTGGCTGAGAACGACCAGCCGTTGGTGGCCGCTGCGGCGAACGTCCTCCTCAGCTACTCCTGGGAGGCTGAGGCCGACCTGGAGCGGGCGTTGGCGGCGGCCCGACGGATGCTCGAGGCACTGAAGGACCTGGAGATTCCGTGGCTGCGAGGCCTCACGCATTCCCGGATCAGTGAGTTGAGCCTGCAGGCGGAACCCGCGGGTGAGGAGGCACGGCACCATCTGATGGCGGCACTGCCGGTGCTGGAGAAGATGGGTTCCTGGTCCGACCTGGACGGGATCCGGTGGTGGCTGGCGCTCGCCAACATCCAACGCGGGGAGTTGGACGAGGCGGAGCGCTGGATGGAGCAGGCGAGCGGTGCCCAGGGGAGCGAGAAGCCCGGAGCGCTCGGCTACGACCTTGGCGTTCGGGCCGAATTCCTGCTCGCCCGCGGTGAGGTCGAGGCAGGTCTGCGGATGTGGCGGCGGGTCGTCGACCTGGCGCGGAACCTCAATGACCGCTCGCCCCTCCTCGAACCCGCCGACCTGGATCCCTGGGCGATCGAGGCCGAGGCGGTCTGCGTGGTCGCCCACGCGCAGCACGGCCGGCTCGCTCTGGTCGAGTCGATCACTGCCGAACTACCGGAACGGCTGTCGTCGATGCTCGCCCATCCGGTGCCCAACCCGCCGCCCTACCTGATGGAAGGTCCGCTCTGGGGCGCCCTCCTGCTGGCGCTGGCGATGGTGGACCTTTACACGGCCGTACGCACCGGCGATGGGCGGGCGACGCGGTCAGGCGTGCGGCTGGTCGCGCTGGCGGAGCGGTTCCGGTTCCTGCGGTATTTCCGGCCCACCATGTCAGTGGCTCGGGTGCGTCAGGCCGCGGTGGAGGCGGACCAGTCGGCGTACGAGGAGGCGGTGTCGTCGTACGCCAACCTCAGCCGGGACGAGCTGCGGGCCGCCGCTCTCGACGTACTCCGTGACCGCGGCGCCTGGGAATGATCACGTACCTTGAGTAAATGCCCACTTTCGCACGGGAACTGGGCATCTACTCAAGGTTCGGCGCAAGCCCTTCAGATCCGCCCGCGATATGAGACAAGTCCTTTTGTCTGTTCGAGTTGTCATAGGTTTCTCGGGCTCTTAGCCGAGAAACCTATGACAACCCTCGGTTACCCCTGCATTTCTCAGCATCCGAAACGCTTGGGTGTACACGATTTGAGACGGGCGGGATCTCACGCGGCATCTCCCCACGAAGCACGCGCAATTTGCCTTGCATGGTGACGACTTGCCGCGTGAGGTGCCAGCTGTCTCATATCGCGTACACCCAATCCGCCCGGATTCCGAGATACGCCGCAAGCCGTCCGGCAGGCGAGACAACAGCCCTGCTGCGGTGAGGGATCGTGGACTTGTCCGAAGGATCGACACCCCTCTCACGCGGAGAACCTTCGGACAAGTAGCGCACGCTCGGGCCAGGGCGCAGCAAGCCGTCCGGCGCGACTGGCTCTTTTGAATAGGCGTTGCGGTATCTCCCCACGAAGTGTCGACAACACCTAATCGCTTGGATCGGTGATGCGGTAGCCCACTCCAGGTGTCGTGGCGATGACCGGTGGGCCGCCAAGCTTGCGGCGCAGCCGGCCGATGGTGACGGCGACGGTGTTGGTGAACGGGTCGGCGTGTTCGTCCCACACCTGTTGGAGCAGGTCCTCCGCGCTGAGGAAGGCCGGGCTGGCCCGCAGGAGGGTTTCGAGAAGCGCGAACTCCTTGACCGACAGGTCGAGTAGCAGCCCATCGCGGGTGGCGCTGCGGCGTACGGGATCGAGTTCGATGCCGGCCACCCGCACTGTGCGCGGGCGGGCAGTGGGTCGCCGGCGGGCCAGTGCGCGGATACGCAGGACGAGTTCGGGAAAGTGGAACGGCTTGGCGAGGTAGTCGTCGGCTCCCTGGGTAAGACCGCTGACCCGGTCTCCGGGCGACCCGGCCGCGGTGAGCATGAGGACCATCGGGCGTTCGTCGTGGCCTGTGATCATCTGGCAGAGAGTGTCGCCGTGGATACCGGGCAGGTCGCGGTCGAGAACGACGACGTCGTACGCGTTGAGGTCGAGCTTGGCGGCGGCGGTCACGCCGTCGTGCGCGATGTCGACAGCCATGCCCTGATCCCGTAGCCCTTCGGCCAGGACGTCGGCGAGCGAGCGCGCGTCTTCGACCACCAGGATTCTCACGCGGGTGCGCCTTGCGGTGCGGCCGTCGCCAGTGGAAGCGAGACGGTGACGCGCAGCCCGCCTTCGGGCCGGGCCAGCAAGTCGAGGCGGCCGCCGTGTGCGGCGACGACGGCGGTGACGATCGACAAACCCAAACCCGAGCCGGTCTCCGAACCCGTCCGGTCGGCGGCAAGTCGCTGGAACGGCTCGCCGAGCCGGGCGATGTGTCCTGGATCGAGAAGCGGCCCGCCGGTCTCCACAACGAGGTGGGCTGAGCCGTCCTCGGCGTGGCTGGCGACCCGGATCCACCCGCCGTCCTCGTTGTGGGCGATGGCGTTGTCGATCAGATTGCCGGCCATGCGGGCCAGCAGGGTCGGGCTGCCCTGGGTCAACGCGGTGTCGTGAAGATCGCCGTCCTGCACGGTGAGGTTCTTCGCCGCGATCCCGGCGGCGTGCGTCGCCAGGGCCTCGGAGACCAGATCGCCGAGCGACACCGCTGCCCGGTCGGGGAGACCCCGGTCGGGAAGTGCCCCATGCTGGGCGCGGGCGAGGACGAGGAAACCCTCCAACAGGCGGTCGACCTGGTCGAGTTCGGTACGCAGCCGATCCGCCAGGGCGACCGTCTGCGGTGGTGCCGGCTCCGGCTTGGCCACGGCGACATCCAGCGAGGCCCGCATCGTCGTCAGCGGTGTCCGCAGCTCGTGGGAGGCGTTCGCGACGAACCGGCGTTGGGCGGCGAACGACGCCTCCAGGCGTTCCAGTAGTCCGTCAATGGTGTCTGCGAGTTCCTTGACCTCATCGGTGGGACCCGGAACTTCCAGCCGCTCGTGCAGGTTGTCCGCCGAGATCCGTCGCGTCGCCGACGTGATCGTCCGCAGCGGCCGCAGCACCCGCCCAGCCACCGCGTTCCCCAGCACGATCGAGACCACCACCATCACCACCAGCGCGATCAGCGAGCCCATCAGAAGCTGACGCGACTGAACCGTATGGATATCCGCCAGCTGCGACTCGAGTTGGCGGATGCGCTCCTGAGCGGGGGCAAGGCTGGATTGCGGGGTGGAGCCGTTCTGCCCCGGCACGGGCTGGCTTTCGCTCATGCCCCCAGCCAGCAGGTTGGTGAGGGCCAGCAGACCGATGCCAGATACCAGAAACAGCACGGCATACAGGAAGGTGAAACGCAGCCGCACGGTCCGGGCCCGCACCTCTTGGTGTCGCAGCGTACCCAATGCGTCTCTCCCAGATCGTGGAAAGAACCTCAGGATCGCATGCCGGGTCTAACACGGACCTAACAACCGTGGTTCGGACCGTGTTATGGCCAGATCCGTAGAACCGACCGCATGGAAGCACTCAACGAAGCCGCTGCCCCGCCCCTGACCGCTCTGGTCCGCCAGGAATGGACCAGGTTCCGGAGCCGGGGCCGGTTGATCGCGATGGTGGCAGCGACGCTGGTCGTGATCCTCATCGGTCTGCTGCTCACCGTGGTCGGCAACCGCTCCTCCTGCAGCGAGGGTCCGGTGGAGGTTCCCTGCCCCACCGATCCGGTCGGGCCGCGGGGCCAGGCGGTGAGCGACATGTTCTACTTCGCGCACCAGCCGCTGGGCGTGAACGGCAGCATCACCGTCCGCATGACGTCCATGACCGGCATCATCACGTACCCACCGCCTGACCACGACGAGATCGTCTCCGGCCTGGTGCCGTGGGCGAAGGCCGGGATCATCATCAAGGACGGCACCGCGCAGGGCTCCTCCTACGCGGCGCTGATGGTCACCGGCAGCCACGGCGTACGGATGCAGTACGACTACGTCCACGACATCGCCGGCAGTCCGGGCAAGGTGTCGGCGGCGTCACCGCGCTGGCTGCGCCTGACCCGCTCCGGCGACACCATCACCGGCTACGAGTCGGCTGATGGCACCCGCTGGACGAAGGTCGGCGCCGCCCGGCTGCCAGGTCTGCCCGAGACAGTGCGGGTGGGCCTGTTCACCGCTTCCCCCGGGGATCTGACGCTCCGCCGGGTCGGCCTTGGGGCGGGCCTGCCGGAGTCGCGCTTCACCCAGGCCACTGCCTCCTTCGACCACGTCAGCCTGAAAGGTGCGGCGGGCGGCGAATGGCGTCATGGTCCCGTCGGCGAGATGGGCCACACCGACTGGGAGCGATTGCACCGACCGCCGGGCCTCGTCGAGTCGAACGGCAGGCTCACCGTCACTGGATCCGGCGACATCGCGCCGGTCCCCGAGGGCGGCGGTCACACCATCGAGCAAACCCTCGTGGGCCTGGCCATCGGCCTGATCATCGTGCTCGTGGTGGCAGCACGATTCATGACCGCGGAGTACCGGTCCGGCGTGAGCGGCAGCCCGCCGTTCACCGGCCGGAGGCTGGCCGCGAAGGCTCTGCTGGTTGGCGCGGCGGCCTTCGTCGTCGGATCGGTCGCCGCCGCGGTGGTGGTGCCCACCGGCGCGGTGTTGCTGCGTGCCAAGGGACTCAGCGTCGTTCCGGTGTCGACGCTCACGGGACTGCGGGTGGTCGTCGGCATCGGGGCGGTGTTCGCTGTCGCGGCTGTCATTGCGCTCGCCCTCGGCATGCTGCTCCGGCGGGGCTGGGCGGCAGTCCTCGTCGCGATCTCGACGGTCGTCCTTCCCTATCTCCTGGCCGTCCTGCCGCTGCTGCCCGACGACGTGGCCAGGTGGCTGCTTCGTCTCACTCCTGCCGCGGGGTTCGCGGTCCAGCAAACGGTCCGCGAGTACCCGCAGGTCGTCGCCCACTACGCCCCGTTGGCCGGCTATTTCCCGCTCCCGTGGTGGGTGGGGTTCGCGATTCTCTGCGGGTACGCCGCGGTCGCGCTCGCCCTCATCGCATTCCGGCTGCGGCGGCAGGTCAGGGCATCGCAGCCGCCCGCCCAGTGGCGGTAGCAGCATCCATCAGGTGCGGGTGCGGGTGCGGGTGCGGAGCGGTAGCGCCTTCACGCCGGTGAGCTCGGCCGACGGGATGAACGTCGGTGGATTGTCTGGATCCGTACGCAACGCGGGGAAGCGGTCGAGCAGGATGTTCAACGCGATCCGGCCCTCCAGCCGGGCCAGCGGCGCACCCAGGCAGAAGTGCACCCCGCGCCCAAACCCCAGGTGGGGGTTGGGATCCCGGCTCGGATCGAACACCTCGGGGTGGGCGAACTGCCGCGGATCGCGGTTCGCCGCCCCGATCCAGACCATCAGCAACTGGTCAGCCGGCACCGGCTGGCCGGCGATCTCCACCTCGGCGGAGGTCGACCGCCCGAGCAGCGAGAACGGGCTGAGCACCCGCAGGGATTCCTCGATCGCGGCCGGCACCATCGAACGATCCGCGCGTATGCGGGCCGCCTGGTGGGGGTTCAGGTCGAGGCACAGGACCGTGTTGCCGAGCAACATGGTCGTGGTGATGTGGCCGGCAATGAGGAGGAGATTGGCGAAGTTCACCACCTCGTTGTCGGTCAGTCGTTCCCCGTCGACCTCGGCCTGGACCAGTCCCGTGAGCAGATCCGGTCGCGGCCGCCGCCGGCGCTCGGCGGCATGGTCACGGAGGTAGTCGAGCATCTCCTGCAGCTGGCCCATCTGCTCCGCGAGCTCGCGTTCCAACTCCTCGCTGTCCCGCTTGAGCGAAATGTCAGGACGGTTCTCGAACAGCGCGCCCACCCACTGCTTGAACAGATGGCGGTCGCTGCTGGGTACACCCAGGAGCTCGGCGATGACGATCACCGGGAGCGGGTACGCCAGATCCGCCACGAGCTCGATCTCGTCCTGATCGGCCACCGCGTCGAGGAGTTCGTGGGTGAGCCCAGCGATCCGAGGCTCCAGGTCGGCCACGATCTTCGGGGTGAACGCGTGGCTGACCAGTCGGCGGAGCTTGCGGTGCTCCGGCGCGTCCATCTGTACCAGGTTGCCTTCGTTGAACGACTTGTCGATGGTGTCCGAAAACAACCGCGAGGTGTCGGAGGAGAACGTCGCCGGGTCGTTGAGGATCCGTAGAGCCTCCGGATGGCCGTACACGTTCCACAGGCCAGACTGTTCGTCGTACTCGACGAGGTGTTCCGGCTGCTCCCCACGCAGCCAGAACTGCCGCGGGTGGATGCCCCACTGATCGGCGATGGCGGTCATCGGTCTCTCCTTCAGGTGGTCAGCGAGGGGTCAGCGGGACGGGTCGCGGTCGTAGAGCCGGCGGGCCCAGACGTACCCGAGCAGGGCGATGCCCAGGCTCCACGCGACGGTCTGCCAGCCGCTGCTGCCGATCGGCGTACCCACCAGCAGACCACGGATCGTCTCGATGAACGGCGTGAACGGTTGGTACTCGGCGAACCACCGCAGTCCGGCCGGCATCGAGTCTGTGGGTACGAACCCGCTACCGAGGAACGGCAGCAGCGTCAGCGGCATCGGCACGTTGCTCGCGGACTCCACGGTTTTGCTCGCCATCCCCATCGCGACCGTCAGCCAGGTCAGAGCGAGCGAGATCAGTGCGAGTACGCCGATCAACGCCAGCCAGTCGGTGAGCCCCGCGTTCGGCCGGAACCCGAGCAGGACCGCGATGCCGATGACGAGCGTCAGACCGATCAGCGCCTGCAGGATGCTGCCGAGGACATGCCCGGTCATCACCGAGGCACGCGAGATCGCCATCGTGCGGAACCTCGCGATGATGCCTTCGGTCATGTCCATGGCGATCGAGACCGCAGTGCCCTGGCTCACGGCGGCCAGCGTCATCATCAAGATGCCGGGGATGACGTACCGGAGGTACTCCGCGCGACCGCCCGATGCCCCGCCGAGGCCCGCGCCCAGCGTCCCGCCGAAGACGTAGACGAACAGCAGCAGGAAGATGATCGGCATCCCGAACAACAGCAGGGTCATGGACGGGTACCGCACCATGTGCAGCAGGTTGCGCCGCAGCATGGTCGCGGAGTCGCTGAAGGTGTGCGAAACGGTGCTCATCGGATGGGTTCCTTAACCTGGTCGGTCGCCGGCTCCCGGCCGGTGAGGGCGAGGAAGACGTCATCGAGATCGGGGGTGTGGACGGAAAGCTCGCCAACCTCGACCGAGGCGTTGTCCAGCTGGTCGAGCAGGGCCCGCAGCGAGTGCACGCCGCCGTCGCTTGGCACCTGCAGCGTGAGCGCGTCGTCGTCGCGTACGACGTCGCCGAGCAGACGGGCGGCCGCGGCGTACTCGATCGCGGTGGGGAAGTGGAGTTGGATGTGGCCACCCGGCACCAGGCGCTTGAGCTCGGCCGGGGTGCCTTCGGCGACCAGCTTCCCGTGGTCGAGGAGCGCGATCCGGTCCGCGAGTTGGTCGGCCTCCTCGAGGTACTGCGTGGTGAGGAAGATCGTCACCCCGCCGGCCACGAGGTCGCGGATGATCTGCCACATGGACCGGCGGCTCCGAGGATCAAGGCCCGTGGTGGGTTCGTCGAGGAAGATGATCTCCGGGTTGCCGACCAGCGTCATCGCCAGATCGAGCCGGCGCCGCATGCCGCCGGAGTACGTCGCGGCCGGTTTCGTGGCCGCATCCTCGAGGTCGAACCTCGCGAGCAACTCGGCGGCGCGCTGGCGGCGCACCCGGCGGCCCAGGTGGCGCAGGTCCGCCATCAGGAGCAGGTTCTCCTCGCCGGTGAGGAGGTTGTCGACCGCTGAGAACTGCCCGGTGACCCCGATCGCGCCGCGGACGGCGTCCGGCTCCCGACTCAGGTCGTGGCCCGCGACGCGCAGGTCCCCATCGTCGGCGCGGATCAACGTGGACAGGATCTGGACCGTGGTGGTCTTGCCGGCTCCGTTGGGGCCGAGCAGCGCGAAGATCGTGCCGGCGGGCACCACAAGGTCGATGCCGTCGAGCACGGTCTGATCGCCGTACGACTTGCGCAGCCCGGCCGCCCTGATGGCGGGGGCGGCACTGCCCGCGGCTCGGGCCCTGCTCGCTGGTGGGGTTGGGGCGGTGGTCATGCTCTCTCGTCTCGTCACTGTGGCTCTGACTGCCACGACCGAGATCGAGAGTGCGCGCCGCCGGCTTTAGCGCGGTTTCACGGCGGTTTCAGGGCGCGAGGGCGGAGGCACCAGGATGGGGGTGTTCGTCGGCGAGCGACTGCGGCGCCGACAGACGCCACGCCTCGTAGACCAGCTCGGAAAGCTCGCCAGCATCGATTCTGGGCAGATGAACGACGACCCAGCCGAACCCGCCGGCCGTGAACTGCACCTCGAACACGTCCGGGCGCTCCGACACCAGAGCGATCTGCTCCGACAGCAGCTGCTTGAGTCCGACCGTCTCGGTCAGCGGCCAGTGGTAGCCGAACCGGATGCCACGCACGCTGAACGACGTGTAGTTCGTCGCGTCAACGCGCTCGACCTCGGCGAGCCTGTCGACCATCCGCAGGAACCGGTTGCTGGTTACGCCCATGCCGGGCATTCTCCCGCACGCCACCGACAACCGGGGCCGCCGCGATGGCAGCGAACCTCCAAGGACGGTACCGTCCGTTCCGTCCTGTACGTGTGTGTCTGGAGCCGTATGGCTGCGAGGGCGACGGCCCGGCTGCAGACCACTCTTGGCCTCGACGACCGGAGGGCCCATGTCAGGAGTCAGCGAGATCCGCCGGATGTTCGCATCCCCGCCATCCGAGGGACGCCCGATGATGCGCTGGTGGTGGTTCGGCCCGGTAGTCGAACGACGCGAGCTCGAACGCCAGTTGCGGGCGATGGCGGCGGCCGGGATCGGCGGGGTCGAGGTCTCGTTCGTCTATCCTCTCGGCCCCGTTGAGACTCCCTTCGGCTCGTCGGAGTTCTACGACCAGGTGCGGTTCGCTGCGCGGAGGGCTCGTGAGCTGGGGCTGCGGTTCGACCTGACCCTTGGGAGTGGATGGTCGTTCGGCGGCGGGCACATCGGTCCGGAGCTGGCCGCGCGCCGGCTGCACTGGGACCGGCGCGAGATCACCGGCGCGGCGCTCGACGTACCCGTATCCGTCTTGTGGCCCGGCGACGAGTTCGTCGCCGCCTTCGTCGGTGACGGCGCGGCCGGGACACCGAGTTCGTACGCCTCGCTCGAGGCGACTGACGGGGTGATCCGCGTACCCCGAGGGAGCGGACCCCGCGAGGTGCTGGTCGCGTACTCCCGGCCGACGGGCCAGAACGTCAAGCGGGCGGCCGTGGGTGCCGAGGGTCCGGTGCTGGATCACTACTCCGCTTCCGCGGCCGCGGAGCACATCCGGTGTGTGGCGGAACCCCTGCTGGCGGCGGCGACGCCGGAGCTCGTCGGTTCGGTGTTCTGCGACAGCCTCGAGGTCTATCACGCCGACTGGACCCGTGACGCTTTCGAGGAGTTCAGCAAGAGACGCGGCTACGACCTCCGGCCACGGCTGTACGAACTCCTCGTCGACACGGGTGGATCGGCTCAGCTCCGCATCGACTTCTACCGCACGTTGTCCGAGCTGTACGAGAAGAACTTCGTCGCGGTCTTCCACCGGTGGGCGTCAAGTCACGGCGTGCCGTTCCGGATCCAGAGCTACGGCGAACCGCCCGCGACGATGAGCAGCTACCGCCAGGCCGACCTGTACGAAGGGGAGGGCTGGGGCTGGACGAGGCTGCCCGAGACACGCTGGGCGTCGTCGGCCGCGAGCATCTACGGGAAGTCCGTCGTCTCAGCCGAGGCATGGACGTGGGTGCACTCGCCTTCGTTTCGCGCGACTCCGCTTGACCTGAAGGCCGAGGCACATGAGCACTTCCTGTCGGGCGTGAACCAGTTGATTGGCCACGGCTGGCCCTACTCGCCCTCCGACGCTCCCGGCCTGGGCTGGTTCTTCTACGCCGCCGGAGCGCTGGACGACCGCAACCCGTGGTGGCCCGTCGCTCCGGAACTCTTCGGCTACCTGCACCGGTTGTCGTGGCTGCTGCGCCAGGGGAGTCCGGTCCGACCGGTCAAGGTCTACGTGCCGGCCTCCGACGCGTACGCCGCGATGGGGCCGTCCGTCGGTGGTTCGTTGAACCTCTACCGCGAGGCGCGGCGGCTGATCGGTGACGACATTCCCCGGACGATCCGCGAAGCTGGACTCGATTTTGACCTGATCGACGATGACGCCGTCGAGGTGATCGACCCGGCCGCCGTACCGGTTGTCGTCGTACCGCGGACGACGATGATGCCGACGGCGACCAGACAATGGCTGGACGACGTTGCGATGGCTGGGGGAGTGGTCCTGGTCGCGGCCGCGCCGGCCGCGCCGGCTGCGCCGGCCGCGCTGGCGGCGAGGCTGGCGGAGGTCACCCGTTCCGGTCTGGCGCTGGCACCGGCGGACGACATCGGGGTCGTGCATCGCCGACTCGCCGACGCGGAGCTGTTCTTCCTCGCCAACACTGGTAGCCAGGAGCGGACCTTCCACGTCAGCGGGCGCACAGCTCGGCCGTACCTCGAGCAGTGGGATGCGACAACGGGGGAGACGAGAGGCTTGGGCCGCTCCAGCGAAGGCATCCGGGTGACCCTGCATCCCTACGAGGCGACGGTGATCGCCGCGGTTGACGAATCCGTTCCTGTGAGCGATCAGCCCTCAGCCGAGGACGAAGTGAGGCGACTCCCTCTGGACGGTCCCTGGTCGGCCCGCATCGGTGTCGAAACCTCACCGGTGACCTTGCCGCACCGCTGGGAGGAAGAGCCCGGACTGTCGGCGTACTCCGGCGCGGTTTCCTATGAGACCGAGATCGACCTGGCGGACGTCGACCCAGCCGCCCGGGTGCTCCTGGATTTCGGCGACTGCGACGCCCTTGCCCCCGAGACACAGGCCTACCTCCCGCCGCACTCCTACCGGGCGCAAGTGACCCCGCCGATCGGAGTCGCCGCCGAGATCTGGGTCAACGACACCCGCTGCGGCACCCTCTGGGCACCGCCGTACCTCGTCGAGATCTCCCCAGCCGTAAGGCCCGGTCGCAACGCGCTCCGCATCCTCATCCACAACACCGCGGCCAACGCCCTTGCGGCAGACCCCCACGTCTCGAGGCTGGTCGAAGGCGCCACAAGGCGTTACGGGCAACGCTTCCAGATGCAGGACCTCGACCACGCCGCCGACTCCGTGAGCTCAGGTCTCCTCACCATCCCGACCCTGGTGATTGTTCACAGATAGCGGCCAGATTGCCTGAAACGGGCGGCTTGCCGGCTTGTCCTAGGTAGGTATCTGGCCAACGGTGCCCCTCCCCGACCGTCCCGGCATACGAAAGACCACGAGCGCACGGCTCGCCGTCTTGGTAAGAGATCGAACTATAGTTCGGTGGGACCGATCCCATTGACTGGTGTCCGAGGGGGGACTCGAACCCCCATGCCCTTGCGGGCACTAGCACCTCAAGCTAGCGCGTCTACCTAATTCCGCCACCCGGACTCGCACGCGTCGCCGTAGCGCTGCGCGGCGCTCACTGTAGCAAACCGGCCGGGGGCGGTCGCACCACGGCACCTTGTCATCGAACTGGCACATTCACCCGGCAGGATGAGGACTATGACGGACGAGGTGACAGGGGCCGCGGCAGCCTCTTCCCGCGACGATGCCGCACGACGGAGCAACCCCGATGCGGAGGTCGTGGAGATCTGTCGCGACCTGATCCGCATCGACACGTCCAACTTCGGCGACGACAGTGGCCCGGGGGAGCGCAAGGCCGCGGAGTACGTCGCGGAGAAGGTCTCCGAGGCCGGCCTCGACCCCACCCTGTATGAGCCCGAACCCGGACGTACGACGCTTGTCGCGCGCTGGGAGGGCACCGACCCGTCGGCGGCGCCCCTGCTCGTGCACGGTCACCTCGATGTGGTGCCCGCGATCGCCGCCGACTGGAGCGTCGACCCGTTCGCCGGAGAGATCAAGGACGGCTGCGTCTGGGGGCGCGGGGCGGTCGACATGAAGGACTTCGACGCGATGGTCCTGTCGGTCCTGCGGGCTCGGGCCCGCGCTGGCCGGCCGCCACGGCGTCCGATCGTGCTGGTCTTCACCGCTGACGAGGAGGCCGGTGGCCGCAAGGGTGCCCACTGGCTGGTCGAGCGTCACCCGGAGGTCCTCGAGGGCTGCCGCGAGGCGATCGGCGAGGTGGGCGGTTTCTCCCTAACCGTGCGGGACGACCTGCGGCTCTACCTCATCCAGACCGCCGAGAAGGGCTTGGCCTGGATGCGCCTGCGGGCCAAGGGCACCGCGGGTCACGGCTCCATGCGCAACGGAGACAACCCGGTGACGGAGCTCGCCGAGGCGGTCGCCCGGATCGGAAGGTACGACTGGCCGCTGCGCATCACCCCCACGGCGGAGGCGTTCTTCGCGGAGGTGTCGGACGCACTCGGGATCGATATCGACCCGGCGGGCGGTGATGTCGAGGCGACGCTCGCGCGGCTGGGCACGTTCTCCCGCATGATCGGAGCCACCCTGCGCAACACGGCCAACCCGACGATGCTCGACGCCGGATACAAGGCCAACGTCATCCCGGGCGAGGCGACCGCGGTGATCGATGGGAGGTTCGTGCCGGGCGCGCAGGAGGAGTTCCTCGCCACCATCGACAAGCTGATCGGGGACAAGATCACCCGCGAGATGCTCAACGTCGACAGCGCGCCGGAGACGGAGTTCGCCGGCGCGCTGGTCGAGGCGATGCGGGCGTCGCTACAGGCCGAGGATCCGGCCGGTCGTGCGGTGCCGTACCTCATGTCTGGGGGTACGGACGGAAAGGCCTGGGACCGCCTGGGCATCCAGTGCTTCGGGTTCGCTCCGCTGAAGCTGCCCCCGGACCTCGACTTCGTGGGGATGTTCCACGGCATCGACGAGCGGGTGCCGACGGAGTCCCTGGAGTTTGGTGCGCGGGTACTCGACAGGTTCCTCGACCTCGCCTGACGTTCGGTGGTTCCTAGGCGCGGGCCGCCGGCCTGCGGGCCTTGATCGCGAATCGATGGTTGTGCGTGACAAGCGGGCCTTCCGCGCGGATGCGGGCGTCGAGCTGGCGCAGCCGCGTCTCGTAACGTCGGACGTCGAAGTCAGGGATCGTCCAGGACACCACACTCAGCTGGTAAACCACGGCCGCAACGTCGTGGAAGTGGTACGCCGGGAACTCCTCGCGCGCATGGAGGATCTGGAAGCCCCGCTTCTCCAGCGCGGCGACCGTGGTGGCGCAGGTGTGGGAGTCGGGATCAATCGACAGAGCGGCGCCCAGGGCGGCGTTCAGCTCCATGTCGTTGCGGCTGCCGGCTTGCTGGGTGAGGATCATCCCGCCTGGTGCCGACACCCGCCACAGCTCGTCGACGTCGAGGGCGGCGTGCCGAGCAAGAATTACCTCGAACTCCCCGTCTGCGACTGGTAGCCGCCCCGTCTCGCTCGTGCGGACGTCGACGCCGAGAGGTTCCAGGCGCTCCCGAGCTACGAGCACGTTTGGCGCCCAGGATTCGGTCGCGACTGTGTGCGGTGGAAGCGGCCGGAGTGAGGCCAGGAGTTCGCCGCCACCGGTGTCGAGGTCCAGCAGGCTGGCGGCGTGCGCGATGGCCTCGCGGGCGAGGTGGTTGTACGACCAGGACAGGTCGTCGCCGCTCGTCCGGCCGCGCAGATAGCCGAAGTCCCAGCCGCGCATCGTCGCGGCCGCGGCGAGCGCGTCTGAAACAAGGTCCTCGAAGGGCGGGGCGGCGCTCTGAGCGTCGTCGGTGGGACGTGCGGGGTGTTGGGAAGCCATGTCAGTCCTGTTCTGTGAGGAACGATTGGCGAAGTCTGAGAAAGGTCGCCCAACTCACCCGACTGCGTGGACGCAGGGTCGCGGAGACGGTCGGTCAGAACGCGAGGAAACGACCGGCAGGTACGCACACGCAAGCCGGGCATACGAAAGGCGACATCAACCTGAGGCTGGCGGCCGAAGAGGTGGCGGTCAGCCGGCTACGAGCGGATCCGGGCGGGCCCGATGATGTGGACCGTGCGCCGGATGGCTAGGCGTTATGTCGCATGCGGACAATCTAGTGGACAGGACCGCTAGACAGGGGCCGCGGCGCCGGTCGGGAAGGTCTTGGTGGCGCGGATGATGCGGCGCCGGAGCGTGACGACTCGCCGGCCGTCGGGGTAGATGCGGACCCTGGCCAGCTCCCAGCCGCCGTACTCCGCGCGCTCAACCAGAAGCTGCCGGACGACTCTGCGTGAGAGGGTGCGCGGCAGCTGCACCTGATGCGTTTCGTACTCCGCCATCGCCCCATGGTGGCACGCGGCGCCGACATTGGACGGGCCGACACCGGCCGATCCGGCCGGGATGGTCAGGTAGGCCGGCGAGCGGTCACGAGTACTCGCCGTTTCCTTCCCACGAGGGGGAGGTTGGAGCGCGCCTCCCGGGCGAGGCCGCGCACGGCGTCGTCGTCACCCGGCTCGAGCCGCAGGACCGCCTCGTAGACGGCGCGGTAGCGGTCGTGCCAGTCCGGCCGCTCGGTCACCTCCACGTCGACGAAGCCCGCTTCGGAGAGGATGTCGGCGAACCACAGTCCACGGAAGCGTTCGGGCAGGACCGGGTCGTCGCGGCGGCGCGGCTCCCAGCCTGTCAACGCGAGCCGGCCGCCCGGACGTAGGACCCGCCGGAGTTCCCTGCCGGCGGCGACCCGGTCGCGGGCGAACTGGAAGGCGTCGACACACATCACCGCGTCCACGCCGGCGTCGTCCAGCCCGGTGGCGTCCAACGAACCAACGGCGAAGCGGGCCCGACCGTCCAGGCCGAAGACCTCGACCCGCCGCCCCGCCTGCTCCACCGCCACCGGGGAGGCATCGATACCGACGTAGGACACACCGGTCGCCCGGGCCACCCACATACCCGGTCCGCCGCGCCCGCAGCCAACGTCGACGAGTACCCCGCCGGTGCCGACCTCGAGTACGCGGGCGAGCGTCGCCAGCCCGTCGGCGGTGATGAAGGAGAACGGCTCCACCTCAGGTGGAAGGTCGAGCACGGTGCAGAAGAGCTTGGCCAGCACGGGGGAGCGCTCGTACGCCATGTACACGCCGTCGAAGGGGCGGCCACCGCGGCGCCGTGACCCGCGGGCCCAGAACCGCCACTGGCGGCTCTTCTCAACGGTCATGTTCGGCGCGCTCGGGATAGCCGAACGGCAGCGAGGACACGTCGTCGAGGGCGGCGGTGATCTCGATGGGGAGCTCGACGTCCTCGACCGTGAGGGACCCGCGCAGCTGCGCCGCCGTCCGGGCACCCACCACCGGCGCCGTCACGCCGGGCCGGTCGCGTACCCAGGCCAGCGCCACCTCCAGCGGCGCGAGCCCGAGCCCGTCGGCGGCGCGGCACACCGCGTCGACGATCCGGTAGCTGCGCTTGTCGAGATAGACGCCGACGAAACGTTCGAAGTGCGGGGACGCCGCGCGGGAGTCGGCGGGCGTGCCCGTGCGGTACTTGCCGGTGAGTACCCCGCGCCCGAGCGGCGACCAGGGGAGGACGCCGAGGCCGAGTTCGCGCGCGGCGGGGAGCACCTCGCGCTCGATGCCGCGTTGGAGCAGGCTGTACTCCATCTGCGTCGACGCGATCGCTGCCCGACCCGGCCAGGCCGACTGGTAGGTCACGGCGCGGCCGGTCTGCCAGCCGGAGTAGTTGGACACCCCGACGTACCTCACCCGCCCGCTCGCCACCGCGTAGTCCAGCGCCGACAGCGTCTCCTCCAGGGGCGCCGCGTCGCTCCAGGTGTGCACCTGCCACAGGTCCACCCAGTCGACGCCGAGGCGGCGCAGTGATCCGTCGAGCTCGGCCAGCAGGCTGCGGCGGGAGACGTCGACGACGCGTTCGCCGGTACGCCGGGAGATCCCGGCCTTGGTCGCGAGGACCAGCTCCTCGCGCTGGACGAGGGGGCCCATCAACCGGCCGAGCACCCGCTCGCTGTCACCGTCGGCGTACCCCGCCGCGGTGTCGACGAGGGTGCCGCCGGCCTCCACGAACGCCGTGAGCTGGTCGCGGGCCTCGTGCTCGTCGGTGTCCCGGCCCCACGTCATCGTGCCGAGGGCCAGGCGCGAGACCTTCAGGCCGGTACGTCCGAGATAGCGCTGCTCCATCGACGATCCCCAATCGTTCCCGGGGCGCGGGCCCCTCGGGACGCGCGGGCATCCTCGGCACGGCTCAGCATCACCCGCGTACGCGACCCGGCGCTTGAGGGGACATTAAAAGGTCACGTAAAAGCCGAGGTCGCCGGGGTCGGGCGGACCGCCCGCGGTGACCATCGCGGCGAGTCCGTGCGGGACCGCGGGACGGGGACTCCTGGCGTCGGTCACCACAGCTTCGCCGAGTAGGCTCGCCAGGCTGCCACGCCCGGCGCCGTCATGCGTGCCGACGCCGAACCAGCACCCGCACCAGCACGAGCACGAAGGAGGGGCGGCCCTGTGCGTCTGGGACTCACCCTCAGCTACTGGGACGCCGAGAGCCTGGGCGACAACCTCGCCCTCGCCGAGGAGGCGGACCGGCTCGGATACGCGGTGTGCTGGGCCGCCGAGGCGTACGGCCTCGACGCGGCGACGGTGCTCGCGACGGTGGCCGCGCGCACGAGCCGCATCGACATCGGCTCCGCGGTCCTCCAGATCCCGGCCCGCGCCCCCGCCATGACGGCAATGACGGCGGCCACTCTCGATGCCCTGTCGGGCGGGCGGTTCCGCCTGGGCCTTGGCGTCTCGGGTCCGCAGGTCTCTGAGGGGTGGTACGGCGTACGCTTCGCCGACCCTCTCGGACGCACCCGGGAGTACGTCGAGGTGGTCCGGCAGGCGCTGCGCCGCGAGCCGCTCACTCACGCCGGCGAGCACCTCACGCTCCCGCTGCCTGACGGGCCCGGCAAGCCGCTCCGGCTTTCTGTGCGACCGGTGCGCGACCATGTTCCTCTCTACCTCGCGGCGGTCGGGCCCCGTAACCTCCAGTTGGCCGGCGAGATCGCCGACGGCTGGCTGGGTGTCTTCGTGTCGCCGGACTTCCTGCCCGACAGCCTCGCCCAGATCAGGGCGGGCTGGGTGCGGGCCGACCGGTCAGACGAGGACACGGTCCGGTTCGACGTGGCCGCGACGGTCCCGGTGGTGGTCGGTAATGACGTCGAGGCATGCGCGGCGCCGGTCCGGGCGTACACCGCGCTCTATCTCGGCGGCATGGGCAGCCGGACACAGAACTTCTACAACGCGCTCGCGGTCCGGATGGGCTTCGCCGAGGAGGCTGCCCGGGTGCAGGACCTCTTCCTCGCCCGGCGGCACCGTGACGCCGCCGAGGCGGTTCCGCTGGAGTTCGTCGCCGCCACCTCACTGCTCGGTCCGGTCGAGCGGATCACCCAGCGGCTGCGGGCGTACGCGGAGGCAGGCGTGACCACGTTGTCGGTTCTGCCGTTTGGCGCGCGCCTCGACGACCAACTCGGCACACTTCAGACGATGGCGGAGGCCCTGGCTGCCTCGGGCGTAGGAGAGTAAGCGTGGAGCACAGCGTCGGTTGGTTGGGTGCCCTTGTCTACGGCCTGCTGCAGGGTCTCACCGAGTTTCTCCCGGTCTCGTCGAGCGCGCACATCCGGATCATGGGCGCGCTCGTGCCCGGCTGGGGCGACCCAGGTGCGGCCTTCACCGCGGTCATCCAGCTCGGGACCGAGACCGCGGTGGTGGTCTACTTCCGGAAGGAGATCTGGGCGATCATCCGGACCTGGACGGCCGCGCTCTTCAAACCCTCGCTGCGCCGCCATCCGGACGCCCGGATGGGGTGGTACATCATCGCGGGCACGCTGCCGATCGGCATCCTGGGCTTCCTGTTCAAGGACGTCATCGAGACCGCGTTGCGCTCCCTGGTGTACGTCGGCTGCAGCCTGATCGGCTTCGGGATCATCCTCGGCATCGCGGACGCGATCGCGCGCAACCGCAAGTCTCTGACCCAGCTGAACCTCCCGGAGGCGATGGTCTTCGGCTTCGCGCAGGCGCTCGCGCTGATCCCGGGCGTCTCCCGGTCGGGAGGTACGATCACGGCCGGCCTGCTGATGGGCTACACCCGTGAGGCGGCCGCGAAGTACTCCTTCCTCCTCGCGATCCCCGCCGTCTTCGCCTCCGGCCTCTTCGAGGTCCTCAAGATCGGGGACGAGGGGTCGCCCGACTGGGGGCCCACGATCCTCGCGACCCTGGTGAGCTTCGGCGTCGGCTATATGGTGATCGTCTACTTCATGCGTTACATCTCCCAGCGCGACTTCCGACCCTTCGTGGTCTACCGCGCCCTCCTCGGCGCGGGCGTGCTGGCATTGCTGGCGTTCGGCGTCGTGACGGCGTACGCCTGACGGGCGGCGCGACCCCGAAAGCTCGGGGCGCGCGAGCGCCGGTGATGGGCCGGAAAGCTACGGGAGCTTGCCGAGGATCGCGGTCGTTTCCTCCGCGGAGAACGCCCGGAGCGTGGTCGAGCGGATGCTTCCGCCAGAACCCACCGCGTACAGGAACGCGGTCCCGGACTCCTCGTCGGGAAACTCCGCCACAGTGACGATGTCGTACGGCCCGACCGTCCAGTAGGTCGCGGTGATCTCGCCGCCAAAGCGCCGGGCGAGTTGCTTGGCGGAGTTGGCCCGCTCCACGGTCGCGTTACAGCTGCGGATCCCCTGGTCGGTCCAGTTGATCAGGCTGATGTACGTCGGCATCCCGGTCATCCCCCCATGGTTCGGTTCACCTGGGAAGCACCTACCCAGGTCCTGGGTCGGGGGCACCTATGGACGGCTCTATCGCCCAGGGGGTCCCCCGACCCGATACCGGCGGTCAGGGACCAGCCGTCAGTCCGCAGTTCACGCGACCCGAGGATGACTAAACACGAGGTGTCTACACAGCAGGTATACACACTGTGTAGAGTGCGGGGCATGTCAGTTGGACACACCCTGCTGGGCCTCCTCGAGTCAGGCCCGCGACACGGCTACGACCTCAAGCGGGTCTACGACGAACACTTCGCGCACGACCGGCCCCTCCACTACGGGCAGGTCTATGCGACGCTCTCGCGACTCCTCCGCGGCGGGCTCGTCGAGGTCACCGGGCTCGAGCCCGGTGCCGGACCCGAGCGCAAGCGCTACGCCATCACCACGGCCGGCGTCAGCGACGTCGAGCACTGGCTGTCGACGCCGGAGAAGCCGGAGCTCTATCTCCAGAGCACGCTCTATTCCAAGCTCATCCTGGCGATGCTCTCCGGGCGGCACGCTGAGGACGTGCTGGAGACCCAGCGCAGCGCACACCTTGAGCTGATGCGCGACCTCACCCGGCGGAAGTCGACGGGTGACCTCGCCGACCAGCTCATCTGTGATCACGCACTGTTTCACCTCGAAGCCGACCTGCGCTGGTTGGAGCTCACCAGCGCCCGGCTCGACCAGTTGTCTGAGGAGATCTCTCGATGACGGATCTGACAGGCGTGTCCGCGTCCGGAGGCGGCACCGGCACCGTGCAGACGTCCGGTCCCGTCCTGCTCGAAGCGATCGACCTGCACAAGTCGTTCGGGTCGACCACCGCACTGACCAGCGCCTCGATGCGGCTGAGGGCCGGCGAGGTGGTCGCTGTGATGGGACCGTCGGGGTCGGGCAAGTCCACCTTCCTGCACTGCCTGGCGGGCATCGTGCCACCCGACGCCGGGATCGTGCGCTACCGAGGACGTGACCTCGGCGGCATGTCCGACCGCGTGCGTAGCCAGTTGCGGCGGACGGACTTCGGGTTCGTCTTTCAGTTCGGCCAGCTGGTGCCCGAACTCACCTGCCTGGAGAATGTCGCGCTTCCGCTGCGGTTGGGTGGCGTACGCCGGCGGGCAGCTGAGCAGAAGGCCACGGCATGGCTCGAACGCCTCGAGGTCGCTGGCGTGGCGAACAAACGGCCCGGCGAGACCTCCGGTGGGGAGGGGCAGCGGGTGGCCGTCGCTCGGGCCCTCGTCACCGGGCCCACGGTGGTCTTCGCGGACGAGCCGACGGGAGCGCTTGACTCCCTCAACGGCGAACGCGTCCTGCAGCTCTTCGTGACCGCTGCGAGGGATACGGGTGCGGCGGTCGTCCTTGTCACGCACGAGCCCCGGGTCGCCGCGTACTCCGACCGAGAGGTTGTGGTCAGGGACGGCCGTACGCGTGACCTGGAGGTCGCGCGGTGAAGGGCTGGGTCAACGACCTCAGCCTTGGTTGCCGGCTGGCACTCCGGGGTGGCCGTGCTTCGTGGGTCCGGCTGTCGATGACCGCGTTAGGTGTCGGGCTTGCCGTCGCCGTGCTGCTCCTGGCCAGTTCGGTGACCGGGTTGCTCCAGGCCCGCGACGACAGAGCGGCTGTACGCACGGATCCCTTCCGGGCCGGCGGGACCGAACCCGTGCCTGGCGTGGACCCGATCCTGGCGGTCCGGAACAACGGCCAGTTCCGGGACCTGGACATCAAGGGCTACCGGGTGCAGCTCAAAGGCTCCAACCCGCCGAGCGCACCCGGCGTGGACCGGCTACCCGGGCCAGGTGAGATCGTCGTGTCGCCGGCGCTGAAGTCCCTGCTCAGCGGGCCGGACGGCGAGCTCCTGCGACCCCGCTTTCCGCAGCGGATCATCGGGACGATCGGCCCGGATGGGCTGCTGGGACCCAACGAGCTGGTCTTCTACGCGGGAGCCGCCGATCTGGCGGGGAGCAGGGAGGTCGTCACGATCTACGCGTTCGGGTCCCAGGGCGGGGCCCCTCGTGTGTTCGCGCCGTTCCTGCTCCTGCTGGTCAGCCTCGGCACCACCACGTTGCTCATCCCGGTCGTGATCTTCCTGGCTGCCAGCACCCGCCTTGCCTCCGAAGCCCGCGACCGGAGGCTGGCGGCGCTCCGTCTGGCAGGTGGCAGCGGCGCGCAGGTACGCCGGATCGCCGCCGGTGAGGCGTTCGTGGGCGCGGTGGCAGGGCTCGGCGCTGGCGGGGTGCTCTTCGTTGCCGGCCGATCGCTGACGAGCTACCTCACGGGCCCGGTGTTCGGCGGCGGCTTCTTCGCCTCCGACATCCGACCAGCACCCGTGCTGGCCGTCCCGATCCTGGTCGCGGTGCCGTTCCTCGCGGTCAGCCTGGCCCTCTTCTCGCTCCGGCGGTTGGTCGTCGAGCCACTGGGCGTGGTCCGCCAGGCACGCGTCGCCCGTCGGAGGCTGTGGTGGCGGCTCCTGCCCTTCCTCGCCGGTGGCGGCCTGCTGGCGGCCCAGCTGCGCGGCGACTTCGCGGCCTTCAGCGCTGGTAATGCCACCATCGCCGGGATCGTGCTGCTCCTGCTCGGCGTTCCGGCGTTCCTGCCGTGGCTGATCGAGCGTACGGTCCACTGGCTGCGTGGCGGTGGCAGGCCGGCATGGCAGCTCGCGGTACGCCGGTTGCAGCTTGACTCCGCGTCTTCGGCCAGGATCGTGGGTGGTGTCGCGACAGCGCTGGCCGGCGGGATCGCGTTGCAGGCGTTGTTCATCCCGGCCGCGGCCACCTACGTCAAGGAGAACCCTGACCATGGGAAGGCGATCTTCGTCGATGCACACGTCGCGGATCTAGATGACGGGATCCGGTTGGCCGCCACGCTGAATGGCATCGATGGCGTGCGTACGACGCCAGTGATTGCGCAGGAAGCGCTGGCCGGAACGCGAGATCGCTACGCGAGCCTCCACGTGGCGACCTGTCCAGTGCTCCGCAGTCTCGCGAAGATCGAGCGCTGCACTGAAGGCGATGTCTTCCGCGCGATGCCTCCGCCGTCCAAGCGAACCAACGACAGCGAGCAGCTCACGCCTGGCGACCCAGTGTGGTTCCGCAACAACCGCGCCGACGACCGCACGACGGGCACTCCCGACTGGACCATCCCGACGACGCTCCCGTCCGTTGAGGCGCTTCCATGGCAGGACCTGAACGCTCCCAGGGGCGCGTCCCCGGAGGACGTCTTCTACCGCGAAGGGATCCTGGCAACGCCGGGAGCGTTGGCGGGCGCGAGGAACACCGCGCTTCAGACCCAGCTCGCACTCGTGTCCGCACCCGACCAGCCGGACACGGTGGAGTACGTCCGCAACGTTGTCGCCGGGTTTGACTGGTCAGCGCAGGTGTGGCAGCCCTCCGCGCAGCTCACCGACCGGACGTACGCGCTCATCCGGTCGGCGCTCTTCCTGGGTTCGTTGGTGGTGCTGATCCTCGCCGCACTCAGCCTGCTCGTGATGGCGCTGGAGCAACTCCGCGAGCGCCGCCGTCCACTCGCCATCCTCATGGCCGGTGGTGTGGACCGCTCGGTGATCGCCTGGTCCTTGCTGTGGCAGGCGACCATCCCGATCGTCCTCGCTCTCGCGGTGGCGTTCAGTGTCGGCCTCGGCCTCGCCACGCTGGTGCAGATGGGGTCCGGCGCGCAGCTGGCGTACGACTGGTCGGGCATCGCGGCGCTCGGTGCCGCGGGTTTTGGCGCGGTGCTCGCGGCGACGATCCTGACCCTGCCGGCGTTGTGGCGCGGAGCCACAACAGCTGGCCTCCGGACCGAGTGAACCTCCCGGAGCGGGGATCAGCGCAGGCGGGGCCCGAGCCGGTCGCGGCGCAACGACCTTGATCCAAGCCAGACCAGCCCGCCCGTCACCACCCACAACACGGCCGCGACGCCCACCAGCTGCCACGGTCCGAGGAACAGCAACCCCGAGAACTGCCCCACCACGAGGAACACCAGTGGAAGGACCGTCACGCTCGCGATCTGCTGCGCGCCCTGGACGCTTCGCGCCCGCGCCGACACGAACACCGCCAGGGCCAACGCGGCAGCGCTGACCGACGGCGCGACAACCAGCACCAGGACCAACCAGGTGGCATGGGGGAGGAGCGGCCGACCCAGGACCGGCCACATCGCGATGTCGGTGATGGTCAGGTAGATCAGGGCGCAGCCGAGGTTGATCGCGACCGCGGGGAGGAGGGCGCCGAGGAGCTTCGCCACCAGCAGGTCGCGATCGCTCACCGGCGCGAGGAGCAGTCCCTCGAGCGTGCCGCGTTCCCGCTCACCGGCCACCGAGTCGGTGGCGAGCACCATGACGACGATGAGCGGTATCACCAGAGTGAGGGGCGGGAGCAGATAGCCGAGCAGGAGCGCAGCCAGCTGGACGCCTGACCCGTCCGGCAGGCCGTCGAACACCCAGCCCTGCACCGTACGCAGCAGGCGTTGGAGATCGCCGTCGGGCACGTCCACCCTGGCGATCAGGCCACCGAGAGTGGGAAACACGACGGCGAACACCAGCGGGAGAACCGCCAGCGGGACCAGCACCGCGCGGTTCGTTCGAACGATGGACAGGTCGCGTCGCACGATCGCGCGGATGGCCCGCAGGTTAAGAGGTTGCGCGGCGGTCATGGCTGTCCCACCGCGTGGTTGGGTGCGGTGGCGACCTGCTCGCGGGCGGTGTAGAGGGCGACGTACACCTCTTCGAGGCTCGGTTCATAGGGGCGAACGCCGTACACCGCGACGCCCGCATCCGCGAGCGCCCGCACCAACCCCGGTAGCTGGCTCCGGCCGATCGAGGAGTTCCGCAGGACGACGGTGTCGGCCCAGCCGGGCCCGTCGACCTGCCTGATCGGACCAGCTCCGGCGTGGCGACCGAGGAGCTCGCGGGCGACCGGCCCGTCGGCGCGGGCCACCTCCACTTCGACCGCACCGGCGGCGAGCCGGGCGGCCAACTCTGCCGGCGCCCCTTCCTCGACCACCCGGCCGTGGTCGAGGACCACCACCCGGTCGCACAGATGCTGCGCCTCGGCAAGGTCGTGGGTACACAGGACGATGGTCCGGCCGGCGTCCCGGGACAGCTGCCCGATCAACTGCCGCACCATCCGGACAGCCAGCGGATCCAGCTGCGCGGAGGGTTCGTCGAGGAGCAGGATCTCCGGGCCCGGAAGTAGCACCCGCGCGAGTGCCAGCCGTTGCCGCATCCCCGCGCTGAAACCCTCCACCCGGTCCTCGGCCCGCTCGGCCAGGTCGAACTCCCGCAGCGCCCGCCGGATCCGATCGGGCAGTCCAGCGCGCGGCAGCCCGAAGAGCTCGGCCGCCAACTCCAGGTTGCGGCGCGCGGAGAGGCGCTGGTCGAGGAACGACGCGGTGGGGAGTACGCCGAGCAGCCGGCGTACGGCCACCCCGTCAGCCACCGGATCGAGCCCGCGTACCCGCACTCGACCGGCTGTCGGGGAGAGGAGGCCCGCCACCAGGCGGACCAGTGTGGTCTTGCCGGCACCGTTGTGTCCGAGCAGTCCGACAACCTCGCCGGCACGGATCCGCAGTGAGACGCCGTTGATGGCGCGGACGTCGCCGAACGAGCGATGCAATGCCTCGATCTCGATCGCGCCGCCGCCGGTCACCCGCTCATTCTCTCGTACACCCGGTCCGTGACCTCCGGACGGCTCGTGGCCATGCGGGTGGGGCGGCCGGGCCGCTGACCGGAGCGGCGCGGGTGTGCGGGCCGCGGTCAGTGGCACGGACCTCGTAGGCTCAGCAGTCATGGCGACGCTCTTCCTTGTCCGGCACGGACGCACGCGGGCAAACGTCGACGGCCTACTCGCCGGATGGACGCCGGGTGTGGGCCTCGACGAGACCGGGGTCCGGCAGGCCGAGACGCTCGGCACAAGGCTCAGCACCATCCCGCTGGCCCGGATCGTGACGAGCCCGCTCGAACGCTGCCGCCAGACGGCCGCCGCGATCACCGCACTCGAGGGCCGGCCGCCGGCGGTGATCGAGGACCGCCTCGGCGAGGTGCGGTACGGCGACTGGGAGGGCAGGGCGCTCAAGCAGTTGGCGAAGGAGCCCCTCTGGAAGGTCGTGCAGCAACACCCGAGTGGTGTCACCTTCCCTGGTGACGGGGGAGAGTCGCTGCGTTCGATGGCCGACCGTGCCGTGGAAGCGATCCGTGAGTGGGACGCCCGGATCGAGGCCGAGGAAGGTCCTGACGCGATCTGGGTGGCGCTCAGCCACGGGGACGTCATCAAGGCGATCGTGGCCGACGCGCTCGGGCTCCACCTCGACCAGTTTCAACGGATCATCGTCGATCCGTGTTCGGTCAGCGTGCTGCGCTACACGCCGCTCCGGTCGTTCGTGGTCCGGGTCAACGACACCGGCGGCGACCTCGCCGCGCTGGTCCCGCCGCGCCGCAAACGTCGCCGGAGCCGGCGTACCGCCTCGGAGAGTGATGCGGTTGTCGGAGGCGGCACCGGCGCCGGTGGCGGTGGCGGTGGCTGACACCGGAGGAGCCAGCCGTGAACACCACTGACACACGAAGCGCGTAGGGTCTGAAGTTATGGCCCGTGTCGTTCACTTCCACGACGCTCCTGAGCGGTTCGTCGCCGGCACGGTCGGCGACCCCGGTCAGCGAACCTTCTTCCTGCAGGCCCGGTCGCGGGATCTCCTCACCACCGTGGCCCTGGAGAAGGAACAGGTCACCGTGCTCGCCGAGCGCGTCGACGCGATGCTCGACGAGGTCCTTCGCCTCACCGGAGGTAGCGCGGTGATCCCCGCACTCGCTCCCCAGGAGCTCAGCGATGACGCGCCGCTCGAGCAGCCGATCATCGAGGAGTTCCGGGTGGGCACCCTCCGGCTGGCCTGGGACAGCGACCAGGAACGCGTGATCATCGAGGCGTACGAGGTCACTGAGGAGGAGGCCGATCCGCCGCCGCCGGTCGACGAGGAGCCAGAGGCCGAAGGTCCCGAGACCCTCGTCGTGCGGATCACCGGTGCACAGGCCCGGGCGTTCGTGCAGCGCGCGATGGCGGTCGTGTCGCAGGGGCGCCCGCCGTGCCCGTTCTGCGGCAACCCGCTCGACCCGGAGGGCCACCTGTGCCCGCGGCTCAACGGCTACCGCCGCTCGACTCCGGACTAGCGCGGGATCCGGACCGGCCGACGTGGCACTCCAAGAGCAGCACACCGAGATCCTTCACCTTCTCCGCGAAGGGCGCCTGGAGGTCGAGGGCCGGCTCGTGTCCGCATCCAACGCGACGTTCTACTGCTCGATCTCCCTCGACGGGGTGAGCGTGGCGGGCGTCTACAAGCCGGTACGCGGTGAACGCCCCCTCTGGGACTTCCCGGACGGCAGCCTGGCGCGCCGGGAGGCGGCTGCCTACCTGCTGTCAGCCGCATCCGGGTGGAACCTCGTACCCCCCACCATCCTGCGCGACGGCCCCTTCGGTGAGGGCATGTGCCAGGTCTGGATCGATCATGATCCCGACCTCGGCGTGGTCGACATCGTGCCGCGCCAGGAGGTGCCCGAGGGGTGGCGGGTGGTGCTGGACGCGTTCGACACCGAAGGCGACGAGATCAGCTTGGTACACGCCGACGATGACCGGCTGAAGCGTCTGGCGGTGTTCGACACGATCGTCAACAACGCCGACCGCAAGGGCGCCCACGTGCTGCGGTCCAACGACGACCAGATCCTCGGTGTCGACCACGGGCTCTGCTTCCACGAGGAGAACAAACTCCGCACGGTGCTGTGGGGGTGGGCGGGCGAGCCGATTCCGGACGAGCAGCTCGAGCTGCTGGAGCGCGTGGAGTGCGACCTCGACGGCCCGCTCGGCCGGGCCATGGGAGGGCTCCTCGACGCCGACGAGCTCGCCGCACTGCGCGCCCGGGTGGCCGGGGTCCGGCGGGCCCACGTGTTTCCGCTGCCCGGTGACGGCTGGCCGTCGATCCCTTGGCCGGTGTTCTGACCAGCCCGGCCGGCGCGCTGTCCGTGGGATCTGCGGGCACCTCCGCGCCACCCCGCGCCGTGTCCCAAGTTGGCCAGGAGCCCAGCCCCGTCAGGGATGTTGGCGTGGGCCAGTAGGCTCAAAGACCATGAAAGCCTGGGTCGCTCCTGAGGTTCCACGGCTGCCCGGAGTCGGGCAGGTTCCTCTCGTCCATGACCACGCGAGCGGCCAGCGCCGCGTCAGCACGCGCGGTGAGCAGGCGAGCCTGTACGTCTGCGGCATCACGCCGTACGACGCCACCCACATCGGCCATTCGGCGACCTACGTGGCCTTCGACCTGCTCGGGCGGGCCTGGCGCGATGCGGGCCTGATCGTCCGGTACGTGCAGAACGTCACCGACGTCGACGACCCGCTGCTGGAGCGGGCCGAGCAGAACGGCGAAGACTGGCAGGTCCTCGCCGAACGCCAGACGGAGCTGTTCCGTGACGACATGGCCGCGCTTCGGGTGATCCCGCCGGCGGAGTACGTCGGCGCGGTCGAGGCGATCCCGCTCGTCGTCGAGGCCATCGAGCGGCTCCGGGAGCGTGGCGCCGCCTACGACGTGGACGGCGACATCTACTTCCCGGTGGCGGCCGACCCCAACTTCGGTCAGGTGTCGAGGCTGTCGCCGGGGGAGATGCGGGAGCTGTTCGCTGAGCGGGGCGGTGATCCCGACCGGCCGGGCAAGCGCGACCCGCTCGACTCCCTCCTCTGGCGGCACGAACGCCCGGGCGAGCCGGCGTGGGAGTCGAGCCTTGGGCGCGGGCGTCCCGGCTGGCACGTGGAGTGCACGGCGATCGCCCTGCGACACCTCGGTATGGGGTTTGACGTGCAGGGCGGCGGATCCGACCTGATCTTCCCGCACCACCAGATGTGTGCGTCGGCGGCGCAGGCGCTGACCGGGAGCTCGCCGTTCGCCCATGCGTACGTCTACCAGGGCATGGTGGCGCTCGACGGCGAGAAGATGTCGAAGTCCAAGGGCAACCTGGTGTTCTCCTCGCAGTTGCGTGCCGACAGTGTCGACCCGATGGCGATCCGGCTGGCGGTGCTCGCCCACCACTACCGGGAAGACTGGGAGTGGACCACCGACGGCCTGCGGGCTGCCGAGCAGCGGCTCGAGCGTTGGCGGGCGGCGGCGCGAGTGCTGACGGGCGGTGCCCACGCGGGCAAGGTGCTTGACGGAGTACGCGACGCTCTCGCCGCCGACCTGGACGCGCCGGCCGCTCTCGCGGTCGTCGATGCGTGGGCCGACGCGACCCTCGCGGACGGCACCGCCGCGAGCGAGAGCCCCACCCTGGTCCGGGACACCTGCGACGCCCTGCTTGGTATCAAGCTCTGACGACACAAGCTCAACGCCCCGATGAGCTGGTGTGTCCGCGACTTGCCCGAGGCCCTGTGACGTCCGGCAGCAGGCAGGCGCGGCAGCCTCGTGGTCACATTGTGTACACCCGTTGGCGGACCTCACGCGGCTGGTCCCCACCTCACTTGGCGAAGGGAAAGCCCCGAGTTGTCATAGGTTTCTCGGTCTCTTAGCCGAGAAACCTATGACAACTCAGCAAGCGCCGCCCGCTTCAGGAAGTCCGGAACCCTTCCCGATCCTTGAGGTCGCGCGCATGCTCACCGGGCGGCGCGCACCGGCTGCCGCAGGATCGTGCGCATCCTCGCCGGGTCCGTCTCGCGGACGTCCGACAGGTAGAGCTCGTGGTGCAGGCCGTACACCGTCACCCCGCGCTCGCGCATGAGCGCATCCATCCGGGCCAGCGTTGCCGGCTCATCCGCGTACGGACCACAGTGCAGGGCCTGGACGCAAGGTCCCGGGGTGAACGCCACCAGCTGGACCCGGGCAGCTGCGGGTACGTCCGGCCGGGCGGCCTCCCGGGCGGCGTCGAACCACGCTGGATCGAAGCCGTCGGAGGTGGGGGCGGGTCCAGACGGGCGAAGCCCGGGTGGCGCCGGAACGACACCGCGCAGTCGCAGGAACAGCTGCCACCACCATTCGGCGCGCGGCACCTCGAACACCGGCCGGGCATCCTCCACCCACCAGCGTCCCTCCAACGGAGGTATCGAGAACGCTCCGGCGGACACCGCGGTAAGCGCGCCGGCGACCGCGAACAACGCCTGGCTGCTCTCGCCGTACACCCGGCCGCCCGGCTCACCCTGGCCGACGATCCCGAGGCCCTGGACCGTGCCGAACTCCACGAGTTCGGGTGTCTCGGTGGCGGCGTACCACTCCGGACCGGAGGCGGCGGTGGCGGCGGTTGTGGCAGCGGTAGAGGTGGTGGGCTTGGTCATGAGGGGTCCTCCAGTCTGATCATGAGGTGGGTCACCAACTGGTCGGGTGGCGTCGTGTTCGGGTCGTTGACGTACACCTCGCGCAACGATCCCTGTGGCTGGTGGCCACGCTCGCCGCACCACGCGAGCAGGGCGTGGGCGGTGAGTCCGATCTGGCCGTACGGTCCGAGGTGGGTGGCGGAGGCGAACGTCCCTCCGGGAAGGAGATCGGCTGTGGTCCCGGCCACTGGTGCGTCGGCCCCGGCCGTGACGGCGACGGTGAGTTCGTCGGTGACGTCGAGCGGAAACAGTCCGATGATCGGCTGCCCCGGCACCTGTCCCGCCGCGACGAACGCGTCGAGGAGCCTTCGCACGCACGCCGAGGTGGCCGGACCGATCCGGCTGGGGCTCGTCACGTCGCGGACCAGCGCCACCCGGCGGGGAGCGACCTGGACGAGGGACACCTCGGACCGGGGTACGCCGTCGGCGAGCAGCCGCTCGAGCATCACCAGCGACTGCTGCCGGCGGGCCAGCTCCGCCTCCAGCTGGTCGCGGACCTTGCCGAGTACGTCTGCGGCCGGGGCGCCGTCGAGCAGCTGGCTGATGTCGGCGAGCGGCACGTCCAGGGAACGCAGCAGCCCGATGGTGAGAGCTACCCGGGCCTGCTCCGGCCGGTAGTAGCGGTAGCCGGAACGGGTATCGACCCAGGCCGGCACCAGCAGTCCGAGCTCGTCATAGTGGCGAAGCTGCTTGATGCTCAGTCGGCAGAGCCGGGCGAACCTGCCGATCGCCAGCAACTCCGCGTCGTCGCGGGGCGGATCATCCATGCGGCCAGCATGGGGTCTCCCGCGGCCGGAGAGTCCAGCCACCCACTCGACCGGGTGTTTCCGACCGGGTGAGTTTCAGATCAGATCAGATCAGGTCAGTCAGCGCCGCGCTCGGGCCGCCGGCGCAGGTAACGCTCGAACTCCCGCGCGATCGCCTCGCCGGTCGCCTCAGGAAGGTCGGCCGCGTCGCGGGCCTGCTCCAGCGAGCGGACGTACTCCGAGACTTCCGAGTCGTCGCGGGCCAGGTCGTTGACGCCCCGCTCCCAGGCTCGGGCGTCCTCCGGTAGCTCGCCGAGCGGGATGGCCAGGTCGAGGAGGTCCTCGACCTTACGGAGCAGCGCGAGGGTCGCCTTCGGGCACGGTGGCTGCGCGACATAGTGCGGGACCGCCGCCCAGAACGACACCGCCGGCAGTCCGGCCTTCTGGCAGGCGTCCTGCAGGACACCGACGACTCCTGTCGGCCCTTCGTAGCGCGAAGCCTCGAGTCCGAGGACCTGCGCCAGCTCGGGATCGGTGGCGCTCGCCGTGACGGGGATCGGCCGGGTGTGCGGGCTGTCCGCGAGGAGCGCGCCCAGCAGGACGCACATCTCCGCGCCCACACTGTCGCCCAGCGTCATGATCTCGTCGCAGAACTGCCGCCACCGCATGTTGGGCTCGATCCCGCGGACCAGGATGACGTCGCGCGGTGCGTCCGGTGGCGTGGCCACCAGGACCCGGGTCGTCGGCCACGTGAGCTGGCGGACGCCATCCTGGTCGAGCCGCACGGTCGGCCGGTTGACCTGGAAGTCGTAATAGTCGTCGGGGTCGAGGGCCGCGATGGGGCGCGCCTTCCAGACCTTCGCCAGATGGTCGAGCGCCGCGCTGGCCGCGTCGGCGGCGTCGTTCCATCCCTCGAAGGCTGCGAGCAGGACCGGGTCCTCCAGTTCCAGCGAGCCTTCGAGCTCGATCACGTGGATCGTCCTCCCTTTCGTCGGGTCACCACCCGGACGTGGGGTCGTACCGATCCGACCCCGCTCCGGCATCGCCGGCGGAGTATCACCCCACCGATCCCGCCCCAGCAAGCCTACGTGTCCCAGCCTCTCGTACGGAGGCGACCTACCGCCCGCGGCTTGGACGTCGGATCTCGGACTGCAAGAACGAAGTCCACCTTTCGGACCGTCTGAGTACGCTAGACGCTCCTGACCGAGTTCGGCCCAGCAGAAGGAGTCACATCGTGAGCCGCAACGCCGCCGCCTTCCGCCAGACGCTTCGCGATCGCGTCCTCGTGGCGGACGGTGCGATGGGCACGATGTTGCAGGCGCACGATCTCACCCTCGACGACTTCGAGTCGCTGGAGGGGTGCAACGAGATCCTCAACACCAGCCGGCCCGACGTCGTACGCGCCATCCACGACGCCTACTTCGCGGTGGGCGCCGACTGCGTGGAGACCAACACGTTCGGCGCCAACTTCTCGGCTCTGAACGAATACGGCATCGCGGACCGTATCTACGAGCTCTCGGTCGCCGGTGCTCGGCTGGCCCGGGAGGTCGCGGACGGCTACAGCACACCCGACCATCCGCGCTGGGTGCTCGGCTCGGTAGGCCCGGGTACGAAGCTGCCGACCCTCGGCCATCTGCCGTTCGTCACTCTGCGGGATGCCTACCAGCTGCAGGTCGCCGGCCTGATCGAGGGCAGCGCCGACGCTGTGATCGTCGAGACCGCCCAGGACCTCCTCCAGGCGAAGGCCGCGATCCTGGGGGCCCGCCGTGCGGCCGCGGCGGCGGGGGTCGACCTTCCGATCATCGTCTCCGTCACGGTCGAGACGACCGGCGCGATGCTTCTCGGATCCGAGATCGGCGCCGCCCTCACCGCGCTCGAGCCCCTGGGCATCGACATGATCGGGCTCAACTGTGCGACGGGTCCGGCCGAGATGAGCGAGCACCTGCGTTACCTCGCCCGGCACGGGCGGCCGCTGCTGTCCTGCATGCCGAACGCCGGCCTGCCCGAGCTCACCGCCGACGGTGCCCGCTACCCGCTCACGCCGTCCGAGTTGGCCGACGCCCATGAGCAGTTCACGCAGGAGTACGGCCTGTCCCTCGTCGGCGGCTGCTGTGGCACCACGCCCGAACACATCCGGCAGGTGGTCGAGCGGGTGCAGGGCCGGGACGTCGTCCGGCGGGAGCCGCGGACCGAGCCCGGCACCGCGAGCCTCTACCAGCACGTGCCGTTCCGGCAGGACACGTCGTACCTCGCGATCGGCGAACGCACGAACGCCAACGGCAGCAAGGCGTTCCGGGAAGCGATGATCGAGGGACGCTGGGACGACTGTGTCGACATCGCTCGGGCACAGATCCGTGACGGGTCCCACCTGCTCGACCTCTGCATCGACTACGTGGGTCGGGACGGCGTCGCCGACATGCGCGAGGTCGCCTCCCGCCTCGCCACCGCGTCGACCCTGCCGATCATGCTCGACTCCACCGAGCCGCCCGTGCTCGAGGCGGGTCTGGAGGCGTTCGGTGGCCGGTGCGTGATCAACTCCGTCAACTTCGAGGACGGCGAGGGGGCTGAGAGCCGGTTCGCGATGATCATGCCGCTCGTGCGCGAGTACGGTGCCGCGGTCGTTGCGCTCACCATCGACGAGGAGGGCCAGGCGCGCACCGCCGACACGAAGCTCGCCATCGCCGAACGCCTGATCAGCACGCTCACCGAGAAGTGGGGGATGGCGGAGTCCGACATCCTCATCGACTGTCTGACGTTCACGCTCGCGACCGGGCAGGAAGACAGCCGCAAGGACGGCATCGAGACGATCGAGGCCATCCGCCGGCTCAAGGCGGCACACCCGCAGGTCCAGACCGTGCTGGGTCTGTCCAACATCTCCTTCGGTCTCAACCCGGCGGCCCGGCAGGTCGTCAACTCCGTCTTCCTGCACGAGTGCGTGAAGGCCGGTCTCGACGCGGCGATCGTCCACGCCAGTAAGATCCTGCCGATCTCGCGGATCCCCGAGGAGCAGCGCGAGGTCGCGCTCGACCTCGTCTATGACCGCAGGCGCGAGGGTTACGACCCACTGCAGCGGCTGCTGGCGATGTTCGCCGACGTCAAAGCCTCCGATGCGAGGGCCTCGCGGGCGCAGGAGTTGGCGTCCCTTCCCCTGGGCGAACGCCTGCGCAGCCGCATCATCGACGGGGAGGCGAACGGCCTCGAAGCCGATCTGCAGGAGGCACTCGACAGCGGCCGGTCGGCGCTGGAGATCGTCAACGACGAGTTGCTCGAAGGCATGAAGGTCGTCGGCGAGCTGTTCGGCAAGGGCGAGATGCAGTTGCCGTTCGTCCTGCAGTCCGCCGAGGTGATGAAGACCGCGGTGGCGTTCCTCGAGCCGCACATGGAGAAGACCGACGAGGCCGGCAAGGGCACCATCGTGCTGGCGACGGTCAAGGGTGACGTCCATGACATCGGCAAGAACCTCGTCGACATCATCCTCACCAACAACGGCTACAACGTCGTCAACCTCGGCATCAAGCAGCCGATCAGCCACATCCTCGAAGCAGCGGAGGAACACCGGGCCGACGCCATCGGTATGTCCGGCCTGCTCGTCAAGAGCACGGTGATCATGAAGGAGAACCTCGAGGAGATCAACGGCCGGGGCAAGGCGTCCCAGTGGCCGGTCCTGCTCGGTGGTGCCGCGCTCACCCGGGCGTACGTCGAAGAAGACCTGGCAGAGCTCTACCAGGGCGAGGTCCGCTACGCCAGGGACGCCTTCGAAGGACTGCGCCTGATGGATGCGGTCATGAACGTCAAGCGCGGCGTTCCCGGTGCGGAGCTGCCTGCGCTCCGGCAACGCCGGGTCCGATCCTCCCAGCTGCGCGAGACTCCAGCCGCGGAGATGCCGGCGCGATCGGATGTGGCGTACGACAACCCCGTCCCGGCTCCGCCGTTCTGGGGTGACCGGGTGGTCAAGGGCATTCCGCTCGCCGACTACGCCAGCATGATCGACGAACGCGCACTCTTCCTTGGCCAGTGGGGACTCAAGCCGGGGCGGGGCGAGGGTGGCAAGTCCTACGACGAACTCGTCGAGACCGAGGGGCGGCCGCGGCTGCGGGCGCTGCTCGACCGGGTCCAGACCGACGGTCTGCTCGAGGCCGCGGTCGTGTACGGCTATTTCCCGTGCGTGAGCAAGGGCGACGACCTCGTGGTGCTCGACGATGACGGGGGAGAGCGGTGCCGGTTCACGTTCCCGCGGCAGCGACGCGACCGGCACCTGTGCCTGGCCGACTTCTTCCGCCCGGAGGAGTCGGGTGAGACCGACGTCGTGGGCTTCACTGTCGTGACGATCGGCTCGAAGATCAGCGAGGCGACCGCGAAGCTTTTCGAGGCCAACCACTACCGCGAGTACCTCGAGCTCCACGGCCTGTCGGTCCAGCTGGCCGAGGCGCTGGCGGAGTACTGGCATGCCCGCATCCGCGCGGAGATCGGGTTCGGCGCCGAGGACCAGACCGACGACGTCCAGGAGATGATCCACAAGCTGGGTTACCGCGGCGCCCGCTTCTCGCTCGGGTACGGCGCCTGCCCCGACCTGGAGGACCGCGCGAAGATCGTCGACCTGCTCCGGCCCGACCGGATCGGGGTCACGCTTTCGGAGGAGTTCCAGCTCGACCCGGAGCAGTCCACCGACGCGATCGTGGTGCACCACCCGCACGCGAAGTACTTCAACGCGTAGGACGTAGGCGTCTCCCGAGCGGTCAGAGGTTTCTCCGTCTCTTAGCCGAGAAACCTCTGACAAGTCGGCGACCTATCGCTAGCCGGGATCATGCGTTCGACGCTCCGGAGCAGGCCGCTTGCCCCGATGTCGCACTGACGCTCGACGCGCGCTGGCGAGGGACGGGGCGAGTGATCATGATCTGCGCGGATACGCAGCCGCGATTGTTCATTAGTGCTCTTTTTGCCAATTTCTAGAACTCATCTGTTCAATCGTCCCTCACCTGGGCGATCATGGGCCGTCACTCGCGCGCGTGACGCTCCTACGCACCAACCACAGCTCATGGGTCGAGCACGCCCGAGAACCAACACGGGTTCGCGGGCGTGCTCGGCGCAGGTTCGGCACGGCATTCAAGGAGTGATGAACTTGGTGACAAGCTCGCCTCGCCGCGGGGCCCGGATCGCCGTGGCCTTGGGCGCCGCGGCGCTCCTGGTCGGTGTCTCCGCACCGGCCTTTGGGGCCCAGGCGCCGCCGGCTGCCACCGGCGCCCAGACGCCGCCACCGGTCGACGTCCAGCTACTCAACATCACCGACTTCCACGGCTACCTCCGCCCGCACAACGATGTGTCCAACGGAACCGTCCCGCTGCCCGATGGCTCCCGACTCGTGGTCGGCGGCGCGCCATACCTCGCGACCCATCTGAAGCAACTCGCGGCCGGTCAATCCAACTCGATCCTCTTCACCTCCGGCGACTCGTTCAGCGGCTGGCCGACGGAGGTCGCCTACCACGCCGACGAGCCGACGGTGGAGTTCTTCAACCAGATCGGTGTCGAGTTCAACACGGTCGGGAACCACGAGTTGGACATCTCGCCGAGCTTCCTCATCGACCACATGTGGCGCGGTAAGTGCTTCGGGACGGTCAACGTCGACAGCTGTTTCACCGACTCGAACGGAAAGCGGTTCAAGGGCTCGACGTTCCCTTATTCCACGGCGAACATCACCACGAAGGGCACCACGACACCGATCGTTCCGCCGTACATCATCAAGCAGGTCAAGACCAGCGACGGCGACGACCTACCGGTCGGGTTCATCAACCTGACAACGGATACGACCGTCGCCGGATCGACGTCGTACCAACCGGGCCTGGACAACCTTCCGCTGATCGAGACGGCCAACCGGTACGCCGCCGAGCTCAAGCGCAAGGGCGTGCGCGCCATCGTGGTCAGCGTGCACGAAGGCGGCAGTGCGGGTGGGCAGTTCAACGGGTGCGCCAACCCCTCCGGGCCGATCTTCGACTTCGCCCGCCAGGTGAGCCCCGACATCGACGCGATCGTCACCGGACACTGGCACGCGTTGTTCAACTGCACGGTCAACGACCCGGCCGGAAACCCACGGCCCGTTGTCGAGGCCGGCTACCACGGCAAGCTGATCAGCGAGATCAACCTCAAGATCGACCGGCGTACCAAGGATGTGCTGCGCGACCAGACCCGGTCGGTGGTGCACCCGGTCACCCGTGACGTCAAGCCCGACCAGAAGGCGTCAGACCTGGTCGACTACTGGGTGGACCGCGGCGCCAAGACGGAGGCCCGCCCGGTCGCGGAGATCACCGGCGACCTCACCCGCACCGCGAACGCCGCTGGCGAGAGCACCCTCGGCGACGTGGTGGCCGACGCGATGTATGAGGATTCGCAACGGGTGAACGCCGACAAGGCCGCGCGCGCCGACCTCGCGCTGTTGGTGAACCGCACCCACAGCGGCTCGAACTCGCTCCGTGGTGACCTGCTCCACGCTCCCGGCAGCAATGCCGCCGACGCGCCCGGACGGGTGTTGTTCGGCGAGGCGTGGGCGGCGTACGGGTATGCCAACCCCGTCTTGACAGTGACAGTCACTGGCGCGCAGATCCACAAGGCGCTGGAAGATCAGTGGCGTACGCAGGCCGATGGGAGCGTGCGGTTCGCGCCGTACGCCGTGTCGGCGAACGTCCGCTACTCCTACGACGCCAGCAGGTCGGTCGGTGATCGGGTCGATCCGGCCGACGTCCAGATCTCTGGGCAGCCGCTGGATCTCGACCGGAAGTACCGCCTCGCCGCGCTGGCGTACACCCTCATCGGCGGCGACGGGACGACCGCGTTCGCCGGCTTCACGGACGCGGTGCGTGGGACCCGTGACTACGAGGTGCTACGGGGATATCTGACCCGGAACAGCCCGCTGGCACCGCCCGCGCTTGACCGGGTGCGCGCGACGAGCTGACGCGCCGCGCCTCCACCCCACGCGGTAGACGCGATGAGCGGGCCGACCTCAGTCTGAGGTCGGCCCGCTCGCATGTGTGCGTACGGCGACATCGCGACTGCGGACCGAAACGAAAGGCGGCACATTAGCCCCCGAATGGCCACTTTGGGCTCTCCTCACAGCCATTCGTTGTCTAATTGCGACTCACTCCGCCGCCCTCCGACATTCCGGTATCGGTCAGTGGCAGCTAGGGTGCGGGGCGGGCCGCAACCCGGCCCTTCCGTTGATGACTGAGGTGGAAGATGCGACCTAGCACCAGCCGTAGGTTCCTGGCTTTGGCGGCAGGCGGCACATTGGCACTTGCCCTCGCCGCGTGCGGCAGCAGCACCGACAATGGTGGCGACAGCGGTGGCGAGAAGGCTGCCGGCAAGAAGCCCTTGGTCTTCGGGACGACTGACGCCTTCGGGACGGTTGACCCGGCGGGTTCCTATGACAACCCGGGCTGGGAGATTCTTTACAACAGTGCTCAGACCCTGTTGTCGATTCCGCCTGGTGGCAGCGAGCCGACGCCTGACGCCGCAGAGAAGTGTGAGTTCAGCGACCCCAAGACCTATACCTGCACCTTGAAGAAGGACCTTGCCTTCTCTGACGGCAGCCCGCTGACGAGCGAGGACGTGAAGTTCACGTTCGACCGGATGATCAAGATCGCCGACCCCAACGGTCCGTCGAGCATCTTCGCCGACCAGCTCGCATCCACCGAGGCGACCGATCCTCAGACGGTGACGTTCAACCTGAAGTTCGCTGACGCCACCTGGCCGTTCCGCCTCACCACGGCCGCGGCGTCGATCGTGCCGAACGAGAAGTACGCCGCCGACAAGCTGCAGCCGATGAAGGTCGGCTCGATCATCGGCTCGGGCCCGTACAAGATCACGAAGTACGACCCGTCTCAGCAGATCATCCTCGAGCCCAACGAGAAGTACACCGGCGACAAGAAGCTCGCCAACGGCAAGGTCCTCGTCCAGGTCTACAAGGACGAGAAGAGCCTCAAGAGCGCGATCGAGAGCGGCGAGGTCCAGGTCGCCTACCGCACGCTGACGCCCACCCTGCTGAAGGACCTCGAGACCAACGGCGCGGCCAAGAACGTCAAGGTCGTCAAGGGCGCTGGCACCGGCATCCAGTACCTCACCTTCAACACCAAGAAGGGCCCCTTCGCCAAGAAGGAGGTACGCCAGGCCGCCGCCGCGCTGATCGACCGGCAGTCGATCGCCACGCAGGTCTACAACGACACGGTCTCGCCGCTCTACACCATGGTCCCGAAGGGCCTGCCCGGGCACGACGAGACGTTCAAGACCGCCTTCGGAGCGCAGCCCGACCAGGCCAAGGCGAAGCAGCTCCTGCAGCAGGCCGGCGTCACCACACCGGTGACCGCGCAGCTGTGGTACAGCCCGGACCACTACGGCGAGGCCTCGGCCGACATGTACAGCGAGATCAAGCGGCAGCTCGAAGCCGGCGGGCTGTTCAAGATCGAGCTCAAGTCGGCCTCGTGGGAGCAGTACAAGAAGGACTACGCAGCCGGCGCCTACAACGGTTGGCAGCTGGGGTGGTACCCCGACTTCCCCGACACCGACAACTACCTGTCGCCCTTCTACGCCACCAACAACTTCATCGGCGACGGGTACGGCTACTCCAACCCGAACGTCGACAAGTTGCTGACGGAGCAGAAGTCGACCTCCGACCAGGCCAAGCGCGAGACGGCCTTCAAGGAGATCCAGACCATCGGTGCTGAGGACGTTCCGCTGATCCCGCTGTGGCAGGACAACATGATCGCCGTGACGCGCGACGGCGTGACGGGTGTCGAGGACACCTTCGACCCGCTGTACACCTTCCGCTTCTGGTTGGTTGACACCAGCAAGGCCAAGTAGTTCCACATCCACACCCCGGGGGCTCCGTCACCGCACACCAGGTGACGGAGCCTCTGGCCTGGACAGACAGACCGAACAGACAGACCGAACAGTCAGGAAGGTGGCGTCGGGATGGCGGCCCGATCAGGCACGCTGCGAAGGTACCTCGTCGTACGCCTGCTCCTCGTGATCCCGAACGTCTTCGTCCTCCTGACGATGGTGTTCCTGCTCCTGCGGGTGGCACCCGGTGATCCGGTCTCGGCGGCCCTCGGTGGCCGGCTTCCTCCAGAGGAGCTTGCTCGACGGCGGGCCGCGGGCGGGTACGACGACCCGATCCTCCTGCAGTACTGGAACTACCTGAGCCACGTCTTCCGCGGCGACCTCGGCACCACGGTCAGCGACAACCGCCCGATCACCAACATCCTCGTCGTCAACGGCGCCGCGACCCTGAGCCTCACGGTCGTGGCCATCCTGGTGGCGTTGGCGATCGGCATCCCGCTGGGTCTGCTCGCGGCGCGCTACCGGAACTCCTGGCTGGACGTGGTGATCCGGATCTTCGGGGTGCTCACCTACGCCGCGCCGGTCTTCTTCGTCGGTGTTGTCGCGATCATCATCTTCACCGGCACCCTCGGCTGGCTTCCTTCCGGACAGCAGGCCAGCCCAATCGCCCAGGCGACGGTCGAGCCGGTGACCCACATCTTCCTGGTCGACGCGCTGATCGCCGGTGACACGGAATCCTTCGTCGACGGAGTGAAGCATCTGATCATGCCGGCGTTCACCCTGGGCCTGTTGATCACCGGCGTGTTCATCCGGCTGATCCGGGTCAACGTCGCCCAGACGCTACGCGACGATTACGTCGAGGCGGCCCGCGCCCGCGGGATCGCCGAGCGCCGGGTGGTGTTCCAGCACGCGTTCCGCAACGCGATGGTGCCGTTCGTGACGGTGCTCGGACTCCAGGCGGCGCTCTGCCTCGGCGGGGCGATCCTGTCGGAGACGACCTTCAGCTGGCCGGGTCTTGGATCCCAGCTGGTGCAGTACATCAACGCCCGTGACTACGTTGCCGTCCAGGGCATCATGACGATCTACGCGCTGGTGGTGGTGGGTGTCAGCCTGCTCATCGACTTCGTGAACGCATTCATCGACCCGAGGGTGAGGTACTAATGGCCATCACCCCAACCGTTGAGGTTGGCGAACCGCAGCACGATTCGACGCATCGGTCCCGCCTGGCCCGCATCGCGTTCGTCATCGCCACGCCGTACCGCCAGTCGGCCGGCATCGCCCGCGCGATGTTGGTCGTGGGCACCGTCCTCACCGGGCTCATGGTGCTCGTCGCGGTGTTCGCTCCGCTCATCGCGCCGTACGACTTCGACCAGGTGAGCGACGGCGGTGCGCGATTCCCCAAGCAGGGTGAGCCGTCGGGCACGCACTGGTTCGGCACCAACGTGCAGACGTTCGACGTCTTCTCCCGAGTCGTCTGGGGTGCCCGCACCGAACTCAAGGTCGTCCTCATGGCGCTCGCCCTGACGATCGTCATCGGTGTTGTGCTCGGCCTGGTCGCGGGATTCGTCGGTGGCTGGCTGGACCGGATCCTGGTACTGATCATGGACTCGTTGTTCGCGTTCCCGTACCTCCTGCTGGCGATCGTGGTGGCGTTCCTGCTGTCCGACAAGCTGGGCGGTGGGGTCACCACGGCGGCGGCCGCGATCACGGCCGTCTACATCCCGCAGTACTTCCGCGTCGTCCGTAACAGCACCGTGAGCGCGAAGGAAGCGACCTACGTCGAGGCGGCTCGGGCGCTCGGCGCGCCGCCACACATCATCATGTCGCGCTACCTCTTCACGAACGTCATCCAGAGCGTGCCGGTGATCGCGACCCTGAACGCCGCGGATGCGGTCGGAACCCTCGCCGCGTTGGGATTCCTCGGTTACGGCATCCAGCCCACGGAGGCCGCCGAGTGGGGGTACGACCTCAACCGCGCCATGGACGACGCCACGTCGGGCATCTGGTGGACCGCTGTCTACCCGGGGCTTGCGATCGTGCTGCTCGTCATGGCGTTGACCTTCGTTGGTGAAGGGCTCAACGAGACGCTCAACCCGACCCTGCGCGTACGCCGGCTGCTGCCGGTCGTCCTGCCACCGCGCCAGCCGGCGGCTCCGGTCGAGAACGCCATTCCGGTCGAGAAGGCGGAGGTCGGGCGGGACCGGAGGACTGGAGTTGGCGGGAGTCCTGCGGATCCCGAGACGTCGACGACGGAGGAGGGCGGCCGATGACAGCGGCGCGTGCGGACGTTCCGTCGTACGCCGAACCCGTGCTGTCCGTGGCGGACCTGCGGGTGTGGTACGGCACCGAGCGAGGGCCGGTCAGGGCGGTCGACGGTGTGTCGTTCGATCTGCGACCGGGAGAAACGCTCGGCCTGGTAGGGGAGTCCGGCTGCGGCAAGTCCACGCTGGGACGCGGGCTGCTCGGCCTCCTGCCGGCCGGGGCGAAGGCCGACGGTGAGATCAGGTTCAAGGGCACCAACCTGCTCCAGGCCAAGCGGCGCGACATCGACCGCCTGCGCGGCCCAGAGCTCGGCATGATCTTCCAGGAGCCGCTCACCCGGCTCAATCCGCTGATGCGGATCTCGGAGCACTTCGAGGAAACGCTTCGCGCCCACGAACCCCAGATCGGCAAGGAAGAGGCGCGCCGCCGGTCGATCGACACGCTCCGCAAGATGGGTATCCCGCCGACGCGGTATCGCGCCTACCCGCATGAGTTCTCCGGCGGGATGCGCCAGCGGATCATGATCGCGCTGGCGCTGGTGCTGCGACCGGCGTTCATCGTGGCCGACGAGCCGACCACCGCACTCGACGTCCTCGTCGAGGCCCAGATCATCCGCATCCTCGCCGACCTGCGGCGCAACTTCGACACCGCGCTCCTGCTCATCACCCACAACCTCGGCATCGTGGCCGAGGCCTGCGACCGGGTGGCAGTGATGTACGCCGGACATCTGGTGGAGGATGGCGACGCCCGCGAGGTCTTCGCCAAGCCGCGGCATCCCTACACCCGGGAGCTGTTGCGCTCGACGATCTCCTTGCAGACAACGGGTCTGCACTACATTCCGGGTGCGCCGCCAGACCTGGTGGAGCCGCCGCCCGGGTGCAAGTTTCACCCGCGGTGTCCTGACGCGATGGTGGTGTGCGGTGCTCAGGATCCGGTGGCGGTCCAGACGGCGAGTGGCTCGCGAGTCGCGTGCTGGCTGCATGGCCCAGCCGACCGTATCGACGAAGGCGGCACCGCCCGAATGGCCCAGGAGGAGATCAGCGTTGCCGACGAAGCTTGATGCCCAGGTGCCGTCCTCGGCCCCCGGTGGTGCCGACGACGCTCTCATGAAGGTCCGCGACCTCCAGGTCCATTACGCGTTGCGGGGAAGCTCGATGGGCCGGTTGTTCGGGGCCGGCGGGGACGTCGTCAAGGCGGTCGACGGTGTGACGTTCGATCTGCGCCGGCGGGAGGTTCTCGGCCTCGTCGGCGAGTCCGGCAGCGGCAAGACCACGCTCGGCCGGGCGTTGCTTGGTCTCGTCAGGCCGACCGGCGGAGAGGTCCGGTACGGCGAGCACGACCTGCCCTCCCTGTCCGAACGCCGGCTGCGGCCGTTTCGGCGCAAGCTCCAGATGGTGTTCCAGGACCCGAGTGCGGCGCTCAACCCGTCGATGGACATCGAGGCCGCCGTGGGTCATCCGCTGCAGATCCACAAGCTGGTCGCCAACCGCACCGAACGCCGGGAGCGGGTCGTCGAAGCACTCGAACGCGTCGGGCTGGCGCCGGTCGAGAGATTCCTGAGCAAATACCCGAGTGACCTGTCAGGTGGACAGAAGCAGCGTGCGGTGCTGGCCCGGGCGATCATTCTCGGCCCAGAGCTTCTGGTCGCCGACGAGCCGATCTCGATGCTCGACATGAGCGTGCGCGCGAAGATCCTCGAGCTGATGCTCGACCTCAAGCGCGATCTCGACCTGACGTACGTCTACATCACCCACGACCTCGCGACGGCGAAGTTCTTCTGCGACCGGGTCGCCATCATGTACCTCGGCCGGATTGTCGAGATCGGCCCGACCGAGGAGATCTTCTCCGACCCCAAACACCCTTACACCAAGGCGTTGTTGCGGGCGATCCCCGAGCCCGATCCGGGTGCCTTGGTGCCGCGGGACCTGCCCCGTGGCGAGATCCCAGACGCCGCGGCGCCCCCGCTCGGGTGTTCGTTCCACCCGCGGTGTCCGGCGGCGTTCGAGAAGTGTGGCTGGGAGACCCGCGACCTGCGTCCGCTGCTGGAGCAGCGCTGGCTGGGCCTTGACGAGGACGCGTACGACGCCGAACGCGCCACGATCGGCAACCTGGACAGCCTCGACGTACCCGCGCACCAGGTTCGGCTGAGTCCTGGCCGGGGCCGCGGGCCGGGTGATGTGGAGGCACTGGTCCAGCGGGCCCGTGAGGCGGATCCGCAGGAGCCGCTCTGGAAGGGCGTCAAGCGACTCGAGGCGCAGGACGGCGCGGTGGCGGTGGACTTCCATGAGGGCGAGGATCCCCGGCTGCGGCCGGCGGGTGCGGTCGAGGTTGCCTGCCACCTGTACTAACCACCGTGCGGTGCCGGTAGCGGCTGCCCGGTCGGTCGTAGGAGTCCGGACACGTCTTTGTCGGTACGCCGCCCACGTATTGGGTACGGCTTATTCGAAGGCTCTGGCGTTCGCCGGCCGGTTGCTGGGTTTGCGCCGATCTCGCATGGCGAGCCACGCCCACGATCCGCGGCGCCAACCTTAAGGCGTTTTCTGAACGTTGATCTTGAACCAGCCGTAAACTGTCCGATCCGTGAGACGAACCCGCCTCCCGCGGGAGGCCTCTTCAAGCCCCGTCGCACCTGACAGCTTGCTGCGCTCCGGCCTGAGCGGGAAGCCGACGTGGAACTTCGCAATGATGTAGTGGCCGGGGCACCCAGGCTCGCCGATCCTTGAGTAGATGCCCACCTTCGCGCGGGAACTGTGCATCTACTCAAGGTTCGACGCGAGGCCCCTTCAGATCTGCCCACGGTATGAGACAAGCTCTTTGGTCTGGTTGAGTTGTCATAGGTTTCTCGGTCTCTTAGCCGATAAACCTATGACAACTCGGGGTTGCCCTCTGGTTTCTCAGTATTCGGGACGGTCGGGTGTACGCCATTTGAGACGGGTGCGACGTCACGCGGCGTCTCCCCGCGAAGCATGCCCCTCCGCGGGGACGCCAGCATGAGAGCAATGGAGCATTGCCCGTTTTCATCGCTCATCGACGCCGGGCCGGACCAGACCACTTTCATACGCGTACACCACGGCCTGCACGCGATCCCGCAGCTTCAGCTTGGCGAGTACGTTCCCCACATGGGTTTTGACGGTGGTCTCGGAGACGAAGAGTTCCGCAGCGATTTCGGCGTTCGACATTCCCCGCGACATCTGCCGGAGGACTTCGCGCTCGCGTTCGGTGAGCTGGGTGAGGAGCGGGTCTGATGGCCCGCCACCGACGGGCAGATTGCCGGCGAACCTGTCGAGCAGCCGACGGGTCACGCCCGGTGCGACCACCGCATCTCCGCGAGCGACGATGCGGATCGCGGTGGCCAACTCCTCCGGCGGCACGTCCTTGAGCAGGAATCCGGACGCGCCGGCACGTAGGGCTTCCACGACGTACTCATCGAGGTCGAACGTCGTGAGGACAAGCACCTTGACCTGGCTCGCCCGCTCGGCGCCGGTGATGTGTCTGGCCGCCTCCACGCCGTCCATGCGCGGCATCCGGATGTCCATGAGGACGACGTCGGGCTGGAGCGCACGGGACTCCTGGACGGCTTTCTCGCCGTCACCGGCCTCACCGACGACGGCGATGTCGGGCTCGGATTCGAGGATCATCCGGAAGCCGGTGCGGAGCAGGGGCTGGTCGTCGACCAGGAGCACCCGGATGGGGGCCGCGATCCGGGTGCCCCCTTCCAGCGTCGAGTCGCTCACACCGTCACCTCTTCCAGGGGAAGACTGGCCTGCACCTCGAAGCCTCCGACTGAACGCGGTCCGGTCCGCAAGGTTCCTCCGTTCAGAGTGACGCGTTCGCGCATGCCGACGAGTCCGTGCCCGACGCGGTCGGCACTGGCGGGCCGTGGAGCGCCACCGTGCCATCGCTGGGCGCCGTCATCGGTGACGGAGACCACCACGGCGGTGGGTTCGTACCGTAGGACCACGGCGGCCCGTGTCGGCCCGGCATGCTTCAGCGTATTGGTGAGAGCTTCCTGGACCACCCGGAAGATCGCCAGGTCGAGGCTCGGCGGGAGGGTTCGTGGCTCTCCCACGACCGTGAGCCCCACGTCCAGACCAGTTTCCCGGGCCCGACCCATCAGGGCGTCGAGCTCCGCCACGCCCGCCTGCGGGGCGAGCTCAGCGGCCGCTGTGGGAGGTTCTTCGGCATCGACATGCCGCAGTGCGCCCACGATGCGGCGCATCTCGTCGAGTGCGGAACGCCCGGTCTCCTCGACCGCCCGCATCGCTTCGATACTGCGGTCAGGATCCCGGCTGAGCATGCGCCGGGCGCCGGCCGCCTGCACCGTCATGACGCTGATGTGATGGGCCACCACGTCGTGCAGCTCACGCGCCATGCGCGCGCGTTCCTCGGCCAGGGCGGCCCGAAGCTCCGCGGAGGCAGTGCGCTGCAGGCGTTCCGCACGGTCCTCGAGTTCCTTGAGGTAGAGCCGCCGGGCGCGTACCGCCCGAGCGATGATCCACAGACCGACGTACATGAAGAACTGCACGGTGACGGTCCAAAGATCTGAGGGGATGCCGGCGGCGGCGAACCGCTCGTGATTGACGTGCAGATAGATGCCCGAGACAGCCGCGGTGCCGATGGTCACCCCCAGCCCTGACATGACCGGGGCATGGGTGCCGAGGGTGTAGATCGCGATCAGTGCCGCCACCGAACCACCGGTCGAGCTGTAAGCAAGAAAGCCCAACGTCATGTAGGCCGTGAGGACGATGACCGCCGTGGTCAGCGGGAAGCGGCGACGCCAGACCAGCGGAAAGGCGGCCAGGACGTTGAGCAGGATCCCCCAGAGATCGGGTTCGCGAAACTCTATCCCGGCGTACGTGCTGTATCCCAGGCCGAGGACGTTGATCACACTGAGAACGACGGCGTACGCGACATCCAGAACGTACGGATGACCGCGCACCCACTGCCACACTCCACCGCGTTGGTCCACCGTCAGAGCGTAAGGTGCCGGCCCGCGAACCACCTCCCGGCGAGGTGGGGGTGCGCGCGCTCACAAATCGACGGGGGAGGTGTGCGGCGAGGGCGCCTCGGACACGTCGGTCGCTTCGGCCCGGGCTGCCACGGTCGGAAGCGGCGGGGGAGTGCCTCCCCAGGCCGGGCAGCGGACCTTGTGGTCGCACCAGTTGCACAGCGGACCCGGACTCGCCCGCCACTCACCAGTCGCGTGGGCGCGTTCGATCGCCGACCAGAGTGCCAGCAGCTTGCGTTCGGTCGCGCGCAGGTCGGCCTCATCAGGCTCATAGCGCAGGACGTCGCCGCTGCCGAGATAGATGAGCTGGAGGAGACGCGGGACGACACCCCGCAACCGCCACAGCACCAAGGCGTAGAAGCGCATCTGGAACATCGCGCGTTGCTCGTAACCCGGGCCCGGGGCGCGGCCGGTCTTGTAGTCGACGACCCGCAGGGCACCGTCAGGGGCGACGTCGAGCCGGTCGACGTAGCCGCGCAGGGTGAGCCCGGAATCCAGCAGGCACTCGACGTACATCTCCCGCTCGGCGGGCTCCAGACGGGTGGGGTCCTCCAGCGTGAAGTAACGGTCGAGCAGATCGCGGGCGACGCCGAGGAACTCCTCGAGCCGCTCCGGAACGAACCCGCCGTCCTCGTCGCCGAACAACGCGGCGAGCTCGGGCTCGGCCGCCACCAACGCCTCCCAACGCGGCTCGAGCAGGGCGACGGCCTCGGCGAGGGTGCGCCGGTCCGCGGGCAGCTCGAACAGCTGCTCAAGAACGGCGTGTACGACAGTGCCGCGGGCCGCCTCCGGGCTCGGTCGCTCAGGAAGGCGGTCGATCACCCGGAAGCGGTAGCGCAGCGGACAGGTCAGGAAGTCGCTCGCCCTCGAAGGCGACAGGACCTGCAGCGGCGTCGGCCGATCCGCGCCCTCAGTCGCGGTGGTGGCTCCGTCGCTGCTCGTTCCGGTGTCTGCCCCGGTGCTCGGGCCTGCTCCGATCATGGTCGAGAGCGTAAGACAGACCTCCGACAGCGCCGGGGAGCCACCCACGGACCCGCCGCGGCGGGCGATAGCGTGAGCTGTCGATGATCCCCCGGCCGGCTTGTTCGCGGATGCTTCGCCCGCGCACGGTTGGTGGGGGTGCCTGGATGGGCGAAGCCCATGAGGGCCGGATCCACACAGCGCCGGGAACACAGACCGTGACCTGGTCGTTCGCTCGACATCGAGACCGGTGAGTCAGTCCGAGGAAAGCAGGCATGACGCACGCCATGGTGCACGACGTACAGGAGACCACGATGGGGGAACGCCTGCACGCTCGACGCGGAGGTCATACGAACGGGGACAAACGGTGAGCGAGGCACGCCCCAACAACACGCAACGGGAACCCCGTCGACCGGGTTCGTTGCGCATTGCCCGGGTGGCGGGCGTCCCCGTCTACGTCAACATCTCCTGGATCTTCGTCGCGCTGCTGATCGCCTGGGGCTTCACCGGACAGATCGAGCGGGAGGTGCCGGGGCTTGGCATCTGGTCGTTCGTGGTGGCGTTCGGTTTCGCGATCCTGCTGTACGCCTCCGTGCTGGTGCACGAGATCGCACATGTCCTGGTCGCCCGCGGGTTCGGGCTTCCGGTGCGTGCGGTCACCCTGCAGTTCCTGGGCGGGCTTTCCGAGATCGAGCGTGAGCCCGAGACGCCATGGCGGGAGTTCGCCGTCGCGGTCGTCGGTCCAGTGACCTCGCTCGCGCTCGGTGGTGTGGCGTGGGTGGGCGCCGGAGCGGTGGCTGGCATGCCGCTACCAAACCTGACGCTTTCCGCACTGGCCGTGGCGAACCTCCTCGTCGGTCTCTTCAACCTGCTGCCCGGGCTTCCCCTCGACGGCGGACGGATCCTGCGGGCCGCCGTCTGGGCGATCACCAGACGTCCCCACCTGGGGACCGCGGTCGCTGGCTGGGCCGGCCGGGCCGTCGCCGTTCTCGTCCTGATCACCCCGTGGGTCCTGTTCTCCGGCGATATCGGCGCGTCGCGCATGCTCTACGTCGCATGGAGCGTGCTGATCGCGATCTTCTTGTGGGCAGGCTCGACACAGGCACTCATGTCCGCCCGGATCCGGCGCAAGCTTCCCGCGATCCACGCCCGGTCACTGGCCCGCCGCGGCGTACCCGTCGCTCCCGAGCTTCCGCTGGCCGAGGCGATCCGGCGCGCACAGGAGGCACATGCCGGTTCGCTGGTGATCGTCGACAGCAACGGCCGCCCGACCGGACTCGTCAGCGAAGCCGCCGTCCTCGCGACGCCGGAGCATCGCCGGCCCTGGGTGGCGGTCGGCGACGTTGCCCGGCGGATCGAGCCGGGCCTGGTCCTCAACGCCGAGCTGACCGGCGAGGCTCTGGTGCGGGCCATGGGTGGTATGCCCGCGACTGAGTACCTCCTGGTGGAGTCCGACGGGCGCATCTACGGCGTACTCGCGACCGCCGACGTAGACGGTGCGCTGGCCCGTTCATGACCTGGAAGTAGGCCTAGCTACGCTTCCCGCCATGCCGCCGACAGGCCCCTTCGAAGGGGAGCACGACCCTGCCTCCGTCCCTCCCGCCGAGCCAACCCACGAGGTGACCTCCGACCCAACCGATGAATCGGCCGACGCGCGCCTCCTCCAGGCTGGCGAGCAGGTCCGGCTGGAGGACCCGAAGGGCCGCCGGCACCTTGTCACCCTGGTGCCCGGCAAGACCTTTCACACCCACCGTGGCGCCCTGTCGTTCGACGATCTGATCGGTCGGCCCGAAGGTGTCGTGGTGACCTCCACCGGCGGCGTGCCGTACCTCGCGTTCCGGCCACTCCTCGCCGACTACGTTCTCTCGATGCCGCGTGGTGCCACGGTCGTCTATCCCAAGGACGCGGCCCAGATCCTCATCACGGCTGACATCTTCCCGGGCGCGCACGTGGTCGAGGCCGGCGCGGGTTCAGGGGCGTTGACGTGTGCCCTCCTGCGAGCCGTGGGCCCGCACGGGCGGGTGTCGTCGTACGAACGCAGGGAGGACTTCGCCGCGATCGCCCGCCGCAACGTCGAGCGGTTCTTCGGTGGACCGCAGCCGACGTGGGACCTCTCGGTCGGCGACGTGCTGACCGCGCCGACGACGCCGCAGGTCGACCGGATCATCCTCGACATGCTCGCGCCGTGGGAGTGCGTCTCGTGGGCGGCCGAAATCCTTCGGCCCGGTGGTGTGCTGTGTTGCTATGTCGCGACCACCACCCAGCTTGGCCGGGTCGTCGAGATCGTTCGCGAACACGGAGGTTTCACCGAGCCCGCAGCAAGCGAGACTCTTGTGCGTACCTGGCATGTGGAGGGGCTGGCGGTTCGCCCGGACCACCGCATGATCGGACACACCGGTTTTCTCATGACAACCCGCCGCCTGGCTCCCGGTGTGACGGCGCCACGCCGTCGCCGGCGCCCGGCGCCCGGGGCGTACGGCGAGGACTACGACGGCCCGCGCCCAGCCGGAGAACGTTGACCCGGTTGGAACACCGCCGTAAAACAACGCGCCCGTTGATGTTCTGGACCCTTGACGGAACGGACGTACGCTGGGGAGCCAGAGGCCTCTGGCCTGAAAGAAACGGCCACAATTCGCCATCAGTTCGTGACGTTCTGCCTTGGGAGCGTGACCTGCTGGGGGTGCGGAGATATAAAGTCAGAGGCGTCGGCGCGTTGGCTCGGTGTGGAGTCAAAGGCCGGACACCAACCATGGACGCCCATGGACAGGGACTGGGGAGGTGAGGGACGTGCCCGCACAAGACGACGGACGTGGGGCGCGCTCGCCGGACGAGCTCGCCAGCCAGATCACCTACCTCGAGGAGGAGGTTGCCGCCCTGAGGCGACGCCTCGCAGAGACGCCGAGAGAGAGTCGTCAGACTGAGCAGCGACTCGCCGAGGTACAGGCGATGCTCGCCAACGTCACGGCCCAGAACGAACGCCTGGCCGCGACGTTGCGGGAGGCCCGCGAGCAGATTGTCACGCTCAAGGAAGAAGTAGACCGGCTCGCGCAGCCGCCGGCGAGCTTCGGGATCTTCATCGGCACCAACGATGACGAGACCGTCGACATCTACACCGGCGGTCGCAAGCTTCGGGTGACCGTAAGCCCCAGCATTGACCTCGAGCGGCTGCGTTCGGGCCAGGAGGTCATGCTCAACGAGTCGTTCAACGTCGTTCGCGCGCTCGGTTACGAGCAGGTCGGCGAGGTTGTGATGCTCAAGGAGTTGCTCGAGGACGGCGAGCGTGCGCTCGTCATCGGACACACCGACGACGAACGCATCGCCCGGTTGGCCGAGCCGCTGCGTGACACCCCCATCCGGGCCGGCGACTCCCTGTTGTTCGAGCCGCGCTCCGGATATGTCTACGAGCGCATCCCCAAGACCGAGGTCGAGGAGCTCATCCTCGAAGAGGTTCCCGACATCCGCTACGAAGACATCGGTGGTCTGCGCGGTCAGATCGAGCAGATCCGCGATGCCGTCGAGCTTCCCTACCTCCACGCTGACCTGTTCCGCGAGCACTTCCTCAAGGCACCCAAGGGCGTTCTGCTCTACGGCCCGCCCGGCTGCGGCAAGACGCTCATCGCCAAGGCGGTGGCCAACTCCCTCGCCAAGCAGGTCGCGGTCCGCGACGCCAAGACGGAGGGCAAGAGCTACTTCCTCAACATCAAGGGCCCTGAGCTGCTCAACAAGTACGTCGGCGAGACCGAGCGGCACATCCGCCTGGTCTTCCAGCGGGCCCGCGAGAAGGCCAGCGAAGGCACCCCGGTGATCGTGTTCTTCGACGAGATGGACTCGTTGTTCCGCACCCGCGGATCCGGGGTCTCCTCCGATGTCGAAAACACCATCGTTCCGCAGCTGCTGTCGGAGATCGACGGTGTGGAGGGGTTGGAGAACGTCATCGTCATCGGCGCCTCCAACCGCGAGGACATGATCGACCCGGCGATCCTGCGGCCAGGGCGTCTCGATGTCAAGATCAAGATCGAACGCCCCGACGCCGAAGCCGCCCGCGACATCTTCGCGAAGTACCTCACCAAGGAGCTTCCGCTCCATGGCGATGACCTCGCGGAGTTCGGTGGCAACCCCGTGGCCTGCGTGCAGGGCATGATCCAGCGCACGGTCGAGCGGATGTACTCCGAGCTGGAGGAGAACCGCTTCCTCGAGGTCACCTACGCCAACGGCGACAAGGAAGTGCTGTACTTCAAGGACTTCAACTCCGGCGCGATGATCGAGAACATCGTCAACCGGGCCAAGAAGATGGCGATCAAGGACTTCCTCGAGCAGCAGCAGAAGGGCGTCCGGATCCAGCATCTGATGCAAGCCTGCGTCGACGAGTTCAAGGAGAACGAAGACCTGCCCAACACCACCAACCCCGACGACTGGGCGCGGATCTCGGGCAAGAAGGGCGAGCGGATCGTGTTCATCCGCACGCTCGTCCAGGGCAAGGAGGGCTCGGAGGCAGGCCGGTCGATCGACACGGTCGCCAACACGGGCCAGTACCTCTAAGCATGAGCCGCCGTGGTGGGGAATGATCACGTTTGCGTGGTCATTCCCCACCACGCTAGGTAAATCGGGCACGTTTCGTGGTGAATGACCACGCAAACGTGATCATTCCCCCAGGGTCGCGCTCAGGTGACCGCTCGTGAACCCGGGCCCTGGCCTCACACCGGATGTCGCCGATATGGTCTTCCGGCGCGGCTCTCCAAACGCAGCGAGAACGACGAGCCGCGTGGTCACGGTCTCGACCTCGGCCGCATGGTGCACCCCCACCGCGGCGGAGACCTGACCGTCCGACACGAGCATGGCGCGGTCTTCCATGCCTGGCTGCCCAAGACCGCGGAGGTGCGGGCATGATCCGGGTCCTCGTCGTCGACGACGACGTCATAGTCGCGCGCGTACACCGGGGGTTCGTCGAGAAGGTCCCCGGTTTCAGCGTCGTGGGGGAGGCGCGGACCGGCGCCGAGGCGCTGGCGGCCATACGCCGGGACCCGCCCGATCTCATCCTGCTCGACATCTATCTTCCCGACATGAGCGGCTTGGACGTTCTGGTCCGACTGCGCGAGATGCCGCGTTCGCCGTTCGACGTTCTCGTGATCACGGCGGCCAGGGACGTCGACACCGTGGCGGGCGCGCTGCGCGGCGGTGCGGTCAGCTACCTGGTCAAGCCGTTCGGGTTCGCCGTCCTGCGGGAGCGTCTGGAGCAGTACGCCGCCGCCCGGCAGTCCCGTGAGTCCCGTCCGTCCTTCGGCGCGGACGACGGCGGCGTGGACAACGACGGCGGGGTCGGACAGGCGGGCATCGACCACGCGTTCGCCACCTCGCGGACGAGCCCTCCGCGGCTACGGCCCGACGGGCCCGCCTGAGCGACGGCACCGCTGGCCTGGCGGCTGATCATCCACCGCGGCGATCTTCGATAATCGGCGAACCATCCGTTCTATGGAGGGCCTCTCCGCGTACGCTCGACAAAGAGCCTCAATCGCGCGGGGACTGGCCGCGGTCCGTGGGTCAGACCATCGACGACAGGGAGTCCGATGAGCCAGCAGTATCCGAAGCGAGGACACGCATGAGCGAGCGAATCGTCCAACACAGCGCTCTATGTGCCTCATGCGTGCCCGCAGCGGAGCGAGGACACGCATGAGCGTTCACCGGGTGATGGGGATTGAGACCGAGTACGGCATTTCAGTCGCCGGGCAGCCCACGGTCAACCCGATGCTCTCGTCGTCCCAGGTGGTCAATGCCTATGCGGGGAAGGTGATTCGTTCCCGCCGGGCGCGCTGGGACTTCGAGGAGGAGAATCCGCTCCGCGACGCCCGCGGCTTCGACCTGGCCCGTGACCTCGCCGACGATAGCCAGCTCACCGACGAGGAGGTGGGCCTGGCCAACGCGATCCTGAGCAACGGCGCGCGGTTGTACGTCGACCACGCGCACCCGGAGTACTCCTCGCCGGAGGTGACGAACCCCCGCGACCTCGTGTTGTGGGACAAGGCGGGCGAGCGGGTCATGCTCGAGGCCTCGCGCCGGGCGGCCGAGCCACCCTTGTCGACCACGATCCTGCTCTACAAGAACAACACCGACAACAAGGGCGCATCGTACGGCTGCCACGAAAACTACCTGATGGCGCGCTCGACGGCGTTCGCTGACATCGTTCGCAACCTCACGCCGTTCTTCGTGAGCCGCCAGGTGGTCTGTGGCGCGGGGCGGGTCGGGCTCGGGCAGGACGGCAGCCGGCACGGCTTCCAGATCAGCCAGCGGGCCGACTTCTTCGAGGTGGAGGTCGGCCTCGAGACCACCCTCAAGCGGCCCATCATCAACACCCGCGACGAGCCGCACGCGGACGCCGACAAGTACCGTCGCCTGCACGTCATCATCGGTGACGCCAACCTCTCCGAGGTGGCGACGTACCTCAAGATGGGTACGACCGCGTTGGTGCTGGCGATGATCGAGGACGACTTCCTGACCGTCGACCTGAGTCTGGAGCACCCGGTCACCTCCCTGCACGAGGTGTCGCACGACCCGAGCCTCAAGCACCTGCTGACCCTCAAGAGCGGTCGCAAGCTGACCGCCATCCAGCTGCAGATGGAGTACCTCGAGAACGCCCGCAAGTACGTCGAGGACCGTTACGGCACCGACGCCGACCCGCAGACCAAGGACGTGCTCGACCGCTGGGAGTCGGTGCTGTCCCGGCTGGAGTCCGATCCCATGTCCCTCAACCGCGAGCTGGACTGGGTGACCAAGCTGGCCGTCCTCCAGCAGTACCGCGAGCGGGACGGCCTCGACTGGAGTCACCCCAAGCTGCAGCTGGTCGACCTGCAGTACGCCGACCTGCGGCCCGAGCGTGGGCTCTACCCGCGCTTCGTTGAGCGCGGACGGATGGAGCGGCTCCTCACCGAGGACCAGATCAACGCCGCGGTCCAGAACCCCCCGGAGGACACCCGCGCGTACTTCCGCGGCCGGTGCCTCGCGCAGTACGCCGAGCACGTGGCTGCCGCGTCGTGGGACTCGGTCATCTTCGACCTGCCGGGCCATGAGTCTCTGCAACGGGTGCCGACCCTCGAGCCGTTGCGTGGGACCCGGGCCCACGTGGGCGAATTGCTCGACCGCTGTCGTACGGCGGAAGACCTGGTCAGGGCCATCACTGGCGGCTGACGGGCGCCATTCTCCAGTCGAACCTTCTCCAGGTGTGTCGAGACGGGTGCGGTGGGTACCTGCCCCACGTCGGCATGCGCTTGTAGGGTCCAAGTAGGCGACACGAACGCAACCCCTTCAGGGAGCGGCTCGGGGAGGGTGGTCATGGCGACACGAGACGGTGGCGGACAGCAGCACAGGACGACACGGAAGAGTTCCGAGGAAGAGGAGCTCACCGAAGTCAGGACTGACGAGGACGCCAAGGAGCGCAAGGACGCTCTGGACGAGGACGTCGACTCGATCCTCGACGAGATCGACGAGGTGCTCGAGGAGAACGCTGAGGACTTTGTGCGGTCCTTTGTCCAAAAGGGCGGGCAGTGATGTAGATGTCCGATCCCGTCGAGGCGCGTCGCTGTCCTGTCGGGCGGCGGCGCGTCTTGACGGCCTCGGTCCGACCCGAGGTCGAGCCGACGGCCGTTGGAGGTGAGGCGGACCGCGCGCCGCGCGGGGCCTCCTGTGCTTCACCTGGGACGGTGCCCTCGGTAAGTTCCTGGATGACCCGGCCATTTCGCGCCGGGCCGCGCGCTATCTGGAAGGAGTTGTGTGGGCACCGATCGAGCAGGCGCCGGGCGTCTTCCTGATGCCCTCCTGACCCCTGGGACGTCGTCGTTCGTCGACTTCCTCGGGTCCTACGCCCCGGAGATGTTGCCGTGGGGATCCCCGCCGGGCACGCCGGTGACCGACGAGGTTCCGCACGGCACCACGATCGTGGCATCGGCCTTTGACGGCGGTGTGGTGATGGCTGGTGACCGGCGCGCCACCGCCGGCAACATGATCGCCGTGCGTGATGTCGAGAAGGTCTTCCAGGCCGATGAATACTCCGTTGTCGGGTTTGCTGGCAGCGCGGGCATCGGGGCCGAGCTGATCAGGCTCTTCCAGGTCGAGCTCGAGCACTACGAGAAGCGTGAAGGCACGCTCCTCTCGACTGAGGGCAAGGCCAACCGGCTCGGGATGCTGGTGCGCTCCAACCTTGGGATGGCGATGCAGGGCCTGGTCGCAGTGCCGCTGTTCGCCGCCTACGACCTCGAGACCGGCTCGGGGCGGATCTATTCGTACGACCCCACCGGTGGGCGGCACGAGGAGCGCAATTTCCACTCCATCGGTTCGGGTTCGACGTTTGCTCGTGGAGCCCTGAAGAAGCTCTACCGCAAGGAAGCCGACCAGCGTGAGGCGGTCCTGGCCTGCCTGCAGGCGCTCTACGACGCCGCCGACGATGACTCGGCCACCGGCGGTCCGGACGTCATGCGGCGCATCTATCCTCTGGTCGGCGCGGTCAGCGACGCGGGCTTCCAGCGGTTGTCCGACGACGAGGTGGCCGGCATGGTCGACGAGCTCCTCGCGGGGCGGATGCGACGTCCTGACGGTCCGAGTGCCCCTGTTCTTCCCTCTGCCTCCGAAGGTGGTGAGGCGTCATGACCATGCCGTTCTACGTCTCGCCCGAGCAGCAGATGAAGGACCGGGCGGACTTCGCCCGGAAGAACATCGCCCGTGGCCGCGGGGTTGTCGTGCTCCAGTACGACAACGGCATCGTCCTGGTGGCCGAAAACCGCTCGCGTGCCCTCCACAAGATCAGCGAGATCTACGACCGGATCGCGTTCGCGGCGGTGGGCCGCTACAACGAGTTCGAGAACCTCCGGCTCGCCGGCGTCCGCAGCGCCGACATGCAGGGCTACGCCTACGACCGGCGCGACGTCACGGCCCGTGCCCTCGCCAACCTCTACGCCCAGGTGCTCGGCACGATCTTCTCCAGCGTCGCGGAGAAGCCGTACGAAGTGGAGCTCTTCGTCACCGAGGTCGGTGACTCCGCCGACGACGACCAGATCTACCGCCTGACCTATGACGGTTCCGTGGCAGACGAGCACGGTTTCGCGGTGATGGGTGGGTCTGCCGACCAGATCGGGAGCTACCTCGAGCAGCGGTACCAAGCCGGGCAGCCGCTGCCGGCCGCGCTCGGGCTCGCGCTGGACGCACTCGGCCACGACGGCGACGGTCCACGCACGCTGGAGGCCAACCAACTCGAGGTCGCCGTTCTCGACCGCGGCCGCACCCAGAAGCGGAAGTTCAGGCGTCTTGTCGGTCCGGCACTGGATCGCCTGCTGTCGGCACCTAACGCACCAGACACCGGCGCGGGGCCCACTTCGGTCCCACCGTCCGGTGAGGGCTCGCCGGAGGACTCGTAGCCGAGTCGTGACCAGATCGACTTTGCTTGCTTCGCCCCCGCAGTGCCGCGACGACATAGTGTGGTGACCATGGACCGCCGCATCTTTGGCCTCGAGAACGAATACGGCGTCACGTGTACCTTCCGTGGCCAGCGGCGGCTCTCTCCGGACGAGGTGGCTCGCTACCTCTTCCGGCGGGTCGTGTCGTGGGGGCGGAGCAGCAACGTCTTTCTCCGCAACGGAGCCCGGCTCTACCTCGACGTCGGCAGCCACCCGGAGTACGCCACCCCCGAGTGTGACTCGATCACCGACCTGGTGACTCACGACAAGGCGGGGGAGCGGATCCTCGAAGGGCTGCTCGTCGACGCCGAGCGCCGCCTGCGCGAAGAGGGAATCGCGGGCGATGTCTACCTCTTCAAGAACAACACCGACTCGGCGGGCAACTCGTACGGCTGCCACGAAAACTACCTCGTCAGCCGGCACGGCGAGTTCTCGCGGCTGGCCGACGTCCTCATCCCGTACCTCGTGTCGCGGCAGATCGTGTGCGGCGCCGGCAAGGTGCTCCAGACGCCCCGCGGTGCCGTCTACGCGGTCAGCCAGCGGGCCGAGCACATCTGGGAAGGCGTCTCGTCCGCGACCACCCGGTCGCGCCCGATCATCAACACCCGGGACGAGCCGCACGCCGACGCCGAGCGCTACCGCCGCCTGCACGTGATCGTCGGCGACTCCAACATGTGCGAGGCCACCACCCTCCTGAAGCTCGGTGCCACCGACCTCGTGCTCCGGATGATCGAGTCGGGCCTGGTCCTGCGGGACCTCACGCTCGAAAACCCCATCCGGGCCATCCGGGAGATCTCCCACGACCTGACCGGGCGTCGTAAGGTCAGGCTGGCCAACGGCAAGGAAGCCAGCGCGCTGGAGATCCAGGAGGAGTACTTCACCAAGGCCCGTGATTTCGTCGAACGCCGCGAGCTCGCCACCCCGATCGTCACCCGCGTCCTCGACCTGTGGGAACGCACCCTCAAGGCGGTCGACTCCGGCGACCTCTCGCTGGTCGACAAGGAGATCGACTGGGTGGTGAAATACCGCCTCATCTCCCGCTACCGCGCCAAGCACGGCCTTTCTCTGAACAGCCCCCGGGTGGCACAGCTCGACCTCGCCTACCACGACATCCATCGCGAACGCGGCCTTTACTACCTGCTCGAACGCCGGGGCGGTGTCACCCGGCTGACCAACGACCTCGAGGTGTTCGAGGCCAAGTCGGTGCCGCCCCAGACGACCCGCGCGAAACTCCGGGGGGAGTTCATCAAACGGGCACAGGAGCGCAGGCGCGACTTCACGGTCGACTGGGTCCATCTGAAGCTCAACGACCAGGCGCAGCGCACGGTGTTGTGCAAGGACCCCTTCAGAAGCGTCGACGAGCGGGTGGAAAAGCTCATCCAGAGCATGTGAGCTTTCGGGCAAAAGCACCTGATTGCCAAAACCCGATACTCTCGGTGCACATGCGGGGCGCTCAGCGTCGTCTCAGATTCACGGTCTAGTGTCTTCGCTTGTCCCCCTGTCCATCGTTCCCTTGAGGTGTTCTCGTGCGTCGTCGTGTCCTTGCCGCGATAGTGACGTCCTTCCTCGTCGTCTCGGCAGCCGCCGCCTGCGGTTCCTCTGACTCTTCTGCCAAGACCGCGGGCTCGACGACATCCCCCTCGGCCAGCGCCGCCAGCACCATCGATGCCGTGAAGGTCACCGGTGATCCGGGCAAGAAGCCCACGGTGGAGTTCAAGAAGCCGTTCAGCGTCGCGGCTACCGCGTCGAAGGTGCTCAAGCAGGGCTCAGGCGCGAAGATCTCCGAGGGCCAGGAGGTCGTCGTCGACTACGTCGGCATCAACGGTCGTGACAGCAAGGAGTTCGACTCCTCCTGGCAGCGGGGCGAGCCGGCGACGTTCGGTCTGCAGCAGGGCAAGCTCATCAACGGTTTCCTCACCGGCCTGGTCGGCAAGACGGTCGGCAGCCGGATCCTCGTCACGATCCCGCCCAAGGACGGGTACGGCGACCAGGGCCAGCCGCAGGCCGGGATCCAGGGCACCGACACGCTGGTGTTCGTGATCGACGTCAAGGACGCCTACAAGCCGCTCGCCCAGGCCGAGGGTGACACGGTGACGCCGCCGAAGGGTCTGCCGACGGTCAAGACCGACGCCAAGGGCGTTCCCACCGCGATCACGATCCCGAAGGGCGCATCGGCCCCCAAGGAGCTCGTCGCCCAACCGCTCATCAAGGGCAAGGGTGAGAAGGTCGACGCGAAGGCCACCATCAACTTCCACTACCTGGCCGCCAACTGGCGGACCGGCAAGGAGTTCGACTCCTCCTGGAAGCGCGGTAGCTACGAGAACCTCCCGCTCGGCCAGACCGCGGTCAAGGGTCTGACCGAGGGCCTGACCGGGCAGACGGTCGGTAGCCGGGTCCTCCTCGTCCTGCCGCCGGACAAGAGCTTCGGGCAGGACCTGCAGGGCACTGACCTGAAGAAGACCGACACGGTGGTGTTTGTCGTCGACATCCTCGGCGCGAAGTAGGAAGTCTCCGCGGTAGGTGAAGGGGGCCGGCCCACGCCGGCCCCCTTCAGCCTTTAGGGAGGAGACCGGCGACGTGGCGGCCGGCGGCGGCGCAGGCGAGGAAGTACTCCCGGTCGTCGGCGAGGCCACGTCCCATGGACGACAGCGTCACGGGACTGTCGGCGAGCGCGACGTCAAGACCGTCCACCGGAACGCTGACCACGTGGTGCCGTTCGCGCAGCGGCTCCACAGCGGACCAGACGCGCTGGCCGAACGCGCCGGAAAGATCCGGGACGACCACGTCGGCGCGCGCCAGCGCCACCCGTCCGTACGCCGTCAGGCTGTGATGGGAGACGCCACGATGCCGGGGCCTGGGATCGGCGGCTGAGATCCGGAGTGCGGCGACCGGATGACCCCGCAGCGCGGCGACGGCGTTCACAGCCTCACCAGCCGCCACGCCGGAGAAGCCCCAGCGGGTGCCGGTGCCGAGGTTGCCCGGCCCCTGCGCGACCACCACGCACTCGACGTCCAGCACCCATCGGGCCGCGAGCAATCCCGTGTGGAGCGTCACCGCTTCCAGGTCGCCTCCGAACGCCTGCCCCACTGTGATTGACCCGGCGAGCCAGCGGGAGTCGCGCAGGCTCGCTACCGTACGGGAGTACGCCAGGGGCAGAGCCCCACCGTCTGTCATGACGTACGCCACCCGCGTGCCGGGTCGTGCGGCGTACAGTCCGGCGAGTACCGCTGGGAGGGCAGAGTGAAGGTCAGCCACGACGACCGGCAGGCCCTGGAGGTCGTCCGCGTCGCGGAGGATGTCGTGACCGGGGGAGTCGGGTTCGTCGACGCCCAGCACCGTGGCCTGCAGCGGCGTGTAGCGAGCCTTCACCAGGTGGCCCGGCCCGCCGCGATCCGCCGGGAGCCGGTCGGGAACGGCGACCACGAGGGCGAGGCCGCCCGTACCCAGACCCAGCGCGTATGCCGAGGTGTTGAGCAGCACCAGGTCACCTGGGACGGGACTGCCGACCAGGTCGGTGTACGCCAGGGAGGGGACGACCCCGTCGGGAGTCTCTACGTCGAGTTCGACCGCGCCCGCCCAGCTGCGACGCACGCGCCCCGCCACGCCTTCCCGCCACCGGATCACGGGCGCGAGGCTACCGGCTGGGGGTGGCATCGAGTCGGAGCCGCCACGACAATTCCCGACATTCCACACCGTGTCGCCGGTGTACGGGCGGCGCCGCCCCGCCAGCGGTCGCTAGTCTGTTCGAGTGGAGACCCGGCCACGTGAGAGGGGGTGAGCGCATGGCGCCCCGCAAGTCCGAGCGGCTGATGAACCTCGTGATCTGCCTGCTCGTTTCGCGGCACTTCGTTCCCAAAGCCAAGCTTCGCCAGCTCGTCGAGGACTACCGCGAGCAGGCACCAGAGGCGTTCGAGAAGATGTTCGAGCGCGACAAGGAAGAGCTTCGCGATCTGGGCATTCCGATCGAGGTCGGCTCGGTGACCTCTGGGTTCGACGACGAGGTTGGCTACCGCATCCGCCGGAGCGAGTTCGAGTTGCCGCCGCTCACGTTCACCGCCGAGGAGGCCACCGTGCTGGGGCTCGCCGCGCGGGTCTGGCAGCACGCCAGCCTGGCGGAGGCGACCTCGCGGGCGGTCCTGAAGCTCGGAGCCGACGGCCTCGACACAGACACGACGCCGCTGTCGGCGCTCGAGCCGCGCCTGCCCGCGGGCGAGCCGGCGTTCGAACCCATCTGGCGCGCCGTCCAGACCCGCACCGTCGTCACCTTCGACTACCGCCGTCCCGGCACGACCGGTCCGCAGCATCGCACTCTCGAGCCGTGGGGCATCCTCAACTGGCGCGGGCGCTGGTACGCCGTGGGCCACGACCGCGACCGCCAGGCGACCCGGATGTTCCGGTTGTCCCGTATCACCGGCTCGGTCCAGCTGCTCGGCAAGCCGCGTGCGTTCACGGTGCCCGACGGCGTCGACATCCGCGCCGAGGCCGCCCGGCTCTCTCCAGCGACCGACCAGCGCGGCGTCGCGCGGATCCGGGTACGCGAGGGTGCCGGCAACGGCCTGCGTCGGCGGGCGGTGTCGGTGACCCCCGACATGCCCGGGTGGGACGTCGCGGAGGTGACGTTCCACGACGCGGTGGCGCTGGCGGAGGAGATCGCCGGTTACGCCTCCGACGCGGTGGCACTCGACCCTCCCGACCTGCGTGAGTCCGTCATCCGGCACCTGAAGGGCCTGCTTGTGGAGGTGGCCAGGTGATGTACGAGCCAGCGAGGTCAGCGGGTCCTGGTGGTGCCAAGGAGCAGGTACGCCGGCTCCTCGCGATGTTGCCGTACCTCTTGGCGCATCAGGGCGCCCGCGTGACCGATGTCGCCCGCGTCTTCGGGATCACCGAGAAGCAGCTGGTCGCCGACCTCGGTGTGCTGTGGTTCTGTGGTCTGCCCGGGATGATGCCCGGTGACTACATCGAGGTCGACATGGACACCGTGGAGGGCGAGGGCGTCATCCACGTGTCGAACGCCGACTTCCTCGCCCGTCCACTGCGGCTTTCCGCCGACGAGGCGCTGGGGCTACTGGTCGCTCTCCGTGTCCTCCGCGGGACCGGTCGCGAGTCCGAGCGTGCGCTCATCGACCGCGTGATCACCCGGCTGGAGGACGCCGCCGGGCAGGCCAGCGGCGGGATGGACAAGGTGGCCGTACGCGTCGACAGTTGGGAGGACCCGCAGGTGGGGGCTGTCGTTCGCGAGGCCCTCGACCAGGGACGCAGGCTCCATCTGCGGTACTGGGTGCCGACGCGGGACGAAACCACCGATCGCGACGTCGACCCGATGCGGTTGGTCCTCGCCGACGGGTGGACCTACCTCGAGGGCTGGTGCCACCGGGCCGAGGACGTCCGGTTGTTCCGGCTCGACCGGGTGGCGTCCGCCGAGCTCCTCGACGAGCCAGCCGCGCCGCCACCGCAGGCCCGTCCCCGGGACCTCTCGGCCGGGTTGTTCCAGCCCTCGCCGGACGACGCGCTCGCCACGCTCGAGCTGGACCCGCAGGCGGCCTGGGTGGCTGAGTACTACCCCTGCGAAGAGGTGACCGAGCTCCGCGACGGGTCCCTCCTGGTCCGGCTGCGGGTCGCTGATCCGCGCTGGCTGCGCCGCCTGGCACTCCGCCTCGGCGGGACCGCCCGCGTCGTCGAGCCGGCTGAGCTTGCCGAGGCCGTCCGGGAGGATGCGGTCCGGGCGCTCGCGGCGTACGAATCCACCTGATCCCGGCCGGTGGCGTGCGGCGGGCTGGCGTCTGTAGCACCGTGCCGGCCGGTGGCGTCGCGGTGACGAGCGTCAGAACGCTCGGCGCTGGGGTGCCCTTCTGTCACACCCAACCGTTAGGGTGCTCCAGGTGACATGGGTGTTGTTGTTCGGGGGGATCGCACTGCTCGCCATCATCCTGTACGCCTTCCTGGGCGTCTGGTTGTGGCGACGGGTCAAGGCGCTGTTCCTTGAGCTCGAGGCCGCCGTGGACAAACTCGAAGCTGTCTCGGCAGACCTGGGCGAGGTCGATCCACCTGACCGGAGTCGGCGGACGGCCGAGGTCGGTCAGCGGGCCGGATCGAAGGCGTAGACCCATCCGCGTGCACAGGGCGTACCATCAGCTGAGAATCGCCGACTGAGAGGCTGGACCATGGGATCTCTTGGACCCACCGAACTCATCATCATTGGGGTCGTCCTGGTGTTGCTCTTCGGTGCAACCCGGCTTCCGCAGACCGCCAAGGGCATCGGGCAGGCGCTGAAGATCTTCAAGAAGGAGCTTCGCGACGAGGACAAGCCTCAGGCGGAGGCCGCGCCGGCCGCCCAGCCGCAGCCTCTCAACACCGTCAACAACATCAACGGCACCCAGCCGACGGTCCAGCAGAACGCCACGGACGCGGAGCGCACCAACCGGTGAGCCTGCTCCCTGTCGTCGTACGTCACTGAGGTCTACCGGGCCAACCTGGGGGTGTCGTGAGCCTTTCTCTCGGTCGGCTGCGGGCGGGTGGTACCCCCAAACAGCCGTCGGATCCCGAAGGTCGGATGACGCTTGTCGAACACCTTCGCGAGCTGCGGTCCCGCCTCATCAAGGCGGTCGCAGCGATCGTCATCGGGATGGTCCTCGGTTGGATCTTCTATGACGCCCTTTTCGAGCTTCTCCGGAAGCCGCTCGAGTCGGCGATCGCCAATCTCGCCAAAGAACGCCAGATCGACGCGAAGCTCGTCTTCGATGACGTCGCCGGGCCGCTCATGCTGCAGCTCAAGGTCGCCCTGATCGCTGGCATTGTCGTCTCCTCCCCGGTCTGGCTCTACCAGATCTGGTCATTCATCCTTCCTGGTCTGCATCGCAATGAGCGCAAGTGGACGATGGTCTTCATGGGCACCGCGGCACCGTTGTTCATCGGCGGTGTAGTGATGGGCTACTTCGCTCTGCCCAAGGGACTCAACGTCCTGATCGATTTCACGCCTCTCGGCGTTTCCAACTACCAGAGCGTCAGTATCTACCTGTCGTTCACCCTCCGGCTCCTGTTGATCTTCGGAGTGGCGTTCGAGATCCCGATCTTTGTTGTCCTGCTCAATCTGGTCGGCGTCCTGTCGGCCGCGCGACTTGGGAAGATCCGCTCGTGGCTCATCTTCGGGATCTTCGTGTTCGCGGCGGTCGCCACGCCGTCGACCGACCCGGTCACGATGCTGCTGCTCGCTCTCCCGATGACGGCGCTGTTCCTCGTGTCCGAGCTCATCGCACGGTTCATCGAGCGGCGGCGGCGGGCACGGCTCATCGCGCAGGGCATTGACATCGACGAGATCGAGAATGCCGGGAAGGTTGACGACTGAGCGCAGGCGTTCGGTGACGTTTGCCGAGACCGGCGCTGCGGGGACGGACTAGGCCCGCTACGCTCGCCGCGTGGCCCGTGAGATCGTCGTTCTCGTCAATCCCACCGCAGGCCGTGGCCGTGGTGCCCGGCTTGCTGACCCCGTGACCGACCGCCTCCGCGAGGCGGGTCTGAAGGCCCGCTGGGAAGCCGGTCGAGACGCCTCTGAGGCGATCGATCTCGCCCGCCGGGCCGTGGCCCGAGGAGTCGACGGCTTGGTGGTCATCGGCGGCGACGGGATGATCCATCTGACGCTGCAGGCGGTCGCGGAGAGTTCGACGCCCCTCGCGGTGATCCCCGCCGGCACTGGCAACGACCTGGCGCGTGCGCTCGGCATTCCCGTCAACGACCCGCTGGCGGCGGCCGACATCGTGGTGGCGGGGCACACACGGGCCCAGGACCTTGGTCGCAGCAGCGCCGGCGACTGGTTCGCCACCGTGCTCTGCGCGGGTTTCGACTCGCGGGTGGCCGAGCGGATGACCCAGATGACCTGGCCACGGGGTCGGATGCGGTACGACGTCGCGGTGCTCGCCGAGCTGGGCAGCTTCCGGACCCAGCACTTCGTCCTCGAGCTTGACGGCGAGGAGGAGCACGCCGACGCCCTGCTGGTGGCGGCCGGTGTCACCCGTTCCTACGGCGGCGGCCTGCGGATCTGCGAGGGCGCTGACCCGACTGACGGGCTGCTCGACATCACAGTGGTGGGGGCTCTGCCGCGGCACGAGCTGGTGCGGATGTTCCCAAAGCTGTCCAAAGGCACGCACGTCGGACACCCCGCGGTGACGATGTATCGCGCCAAGAAGGTCAACCTCGCCTCGGCCGACCTCACGGCGTACGCCGACGGTGAACGCATGGGCGCGCTTCCGTTCACCGTCGAGTGCGTGCCGGGTGCGCTCCAGGTCTTCATGCCCCCGCCGCGATGAGACGCGCGGGTTCGGGGACACCGCCGCCGCCCGCGATCACGGAGGCCGTAGCCTGGAGGGCATGAGCTCCCCGGCGGAGCGGTACGCCCGATCGCGAGTTGACAGTGGTACCCAGCTCAGGGCGTTTCGACAGCTCTATGACTTCAGCTTCGACCAGTTCCAGGTCGACGCCTGCCGAGCACTCGAGGCAGGCAAGGGCGTCCTGGTCGCCGCACCGACAGGTTCGGGCAAGACCGTGGTGGGCGAGTTCGCGATCCACCTCGCGTTGGAGAACGCCCGCAAGTGCTTCTACACGACACCGATCAAGGCCTTGTCGAACCAGAAGTACGCCGAACTCGTCGACCGCTACGGCCCAGAACGCGTCGGCCTGCTGACCGGCGACAACTCGATCAACAGCGAGGCGCCCATCGTCGTCATGACGACTGAGGTGCTGCGCAACATGCTGTACTCCGGCTCGTCGACCCTTACCGGGTTGTCGTACGTCGTCATGGACGAGGTGCACTACCTCGCCGACCCGTTCCGCGGCGCGACCTGGGAGGAGGTGATCATCCACCTCCCGGAGTCGGTGCAGCTCGTGTCCCTGTCGGCGACGGTCTCCAACGCCGAGGAGTTCGGCGAATGGCTCGGCACGGTCCGCGGTGACACCGAGATCGTCGTCGAGGAACGCCGGCCGGTCCCGCTCTTCCAGCACGTCATGGTGGGACGCCGGATGTACGACCTGTTCGCCGACACCGGGCGCCCCGACTCGCGGCCGCAGGTCAACCCCGAACTCGCCCGGATCGTCCGCGACCACTGGAAGTTCGCCCGGCGCGACGACCGGGGACCCCGGCGCGGCCGGCCGCAGCGATCCAACGGCCGCCGGATCGCCTTCACGCCGACCCGCGCGCAGGTGACGGAGAAGCTGGAGGCGGAGGGTCTGCTCCCGGCGATCGTCTTCATCTTCAGCCGCCAGGCCTGCGACGCCGCCGTGCTGCAGTGCATGTACTCCGGCATCCGGCTCACCCGTCCCGACGAGGCGGCGGAGATCCGTGGGTACGTCGAGCAGCGCTGCGCCAACCTTCCAGAAGAGGACCTGGCGGCCCTCGGCTACCACGAGTGGCTGGAGGGCCTCGAGCGCGGTCTCGCCGCCCACCATGCGGGCATGCTCCCGACGTTCAAGGAGTGCGTCGAGACGCTCTTCGCGCGCGGGCAGGTCAAGGTGGTCTTCGCCACTGAGACGCTCGCGCTCGGGATCAACATGCCGGCCCGCTCGGTGGTGCTGGAGAAGCTCGTCAAGTGGAACGGCCAGGCACACGCCGACATCACGCCGGGGGAGTACACCCAGCTGACCGGGCGCGCTGGCCGGCGTGGGATCGACGTCGAGGGCCACGGTGTCGTGCTCTGGCAGCCCGACCTCGAGCCGACGGCGGTCGCCGGCCTCGCCTCCACTCGTACGTATCCGCTGCGGTCCAGCTTCCGCCCGTCGTACAACATGGCGGTCAACCTGGTCCGGCAGTTCGGGCGGGAACGCGCGCGGGAGTTGCTGGAGTCGTCGTTCGCGCAGTTCCAGACCGACCGTGCGGTGGTGGGGCTCGCGAGCCAGGTCCGCCGCAATGAGGAGGCCCTCGACGGATATCGCGAGGCGATGGAGTGCCACCTCGGTGACTTCATGGAGTACGCCACCCTGCGCCGCGCGATCAAGGACCGTGAGAACACCCTGGCCCGGCGGCACCGCGCCGACCGGCGGGCGGAAGTGGTCGACTCGCTGGGCCGGCTCCGACCAGGCGATGTCATCCAGGTCCCGGCCGGCCGGCGCGCGGGTGTCGCCGTCGTCCTGGACCCGGGCCACTCGGCCGGTGGCGATGGTCCCCGCCCCACGGTGCTGACCGTCGATCGCCGGGTACGCCGGCTGTCGCTGGTCGACTTCCCGCAGCCCGTGGAATCGCTGACCCGCCTGCGAGTCCCGCGTTCGTTCAACGCCCGGAACGCACAGGACCGGCGTGACCTGGCGGCGACCTTGCGCCAGAAGGCGCCCGAGGACGGCGAGGTCCGCCGGTCGCGGCGTGCACCGTCGCCCGCCGAGGAGGACGCCACCCTCCACCAGCTCCGGACGTCCATGCGAGCCCACCCCTGTCACGGCTGCGCCGAACGCGAGGACCACGCCCGGTGGGCTGAGCGGTTCATCCGGCTCGAGCGCGAGACCGAGAGCTTGCAGCGCCGGGTCGAGCAGCGGTCCAACACGATCGCCCGGCAGTTCGACCGGGTGTGCGACGTGCTCGACGAGCTGGGATACCTCGAGGGCAACCGTACGACCGAGTCAGGGGACCGACTCGCCCGGATCTACGCCGAACTCGATCTGGTCGCGGCGGAGTGCCTACGCCAGGGGATCTGGAAGGGCCTGACGCCGGCCGAGCTGGCCGCGAACCTCTCGGCCCTCGTCTACGAGTCGCGTACGCCCGACGACGTCGGACCGCCGAAGCTGCCGGGAGGTATCGCGCGCGAGGCGCTGGCATCGGTGGTGCGGATCTGGGGTGACCTGGACGCGCTGGAGAGCGACTTCAAGCTGGACTTCCTCCGTGAACCCGATCTGGGTTTCGCGTGGGCGGCGTTCCGCTGGGCCTCGGGTGCGACGCTGAGCGAGGTGCTCGACGAGTCCGGCCTTGCGGCGGGTGACTTCGTGCGGTGGATCAAGCAGGTCCTCGACTTCGCCGACCAGGTCGCTGACGCGGCCGGCGAGGGCCCGCTCCGCGAGACGGCGCGGGCGACAGTCGAGGCGATGCGGCGCGGTGTGGTGGCGTACGCGTCGTTCGGGTCGGACGCTGACTAAGAGGTCGCGACCTCTAAGCGGACAGCTCGCGCTCGGTCGGGGTGCGGAACCGCGGGATGATCCGGGCGTCTCCGAGCCACTCCGTGAGCCTGGCGGCTTCAGCCGTGACCAGCGACAGGTGGTCGGAGCCGATGTCCTCCAGCAGCTTCACCGCGACCTCGCCGTCGGGCCGCTGCGCCCAACCGCCGACGATGCGGCCGCCCAGCCACACGGTGGGCCCGGCGTTGCCGTTTCGGTCGAAGAGCGCCTTCTCGTGGTCGCCGAGGAACCATCCACGGTCCGACCAGCCCATCACGGTGGGATCGAGGGCGGGTAGGAACGCGACCCATGGCTCGGCTGTGGCAGGCGTCCGCTCGAGGTCGTCAGTCAGCACGATGCCCACCGTGTCGCCGAGATCCACCTCAGTCACGTGGAGGTCGCCGACCGCCTGCTTGACCTCGGTGGCGGACCAGCCGGTCCACCACCGCAGGTCGGCGACCGGAGCGGGACCGAAGGCCGCCAGCCACTGCCTGGCCAGCTCGGCGCGGGCCGCGCGCGGCGACGTCGGCTCCTGGGCGTCGGAGCTCCACAGCTCGGCAAGGGTCCATTGGTACCGCTGTGACAGCCACGATCCGGTCGGTCGGCCGCGCACGATGTGGCCCTCCGCGCCGAGCAGGAGTAGAACGCGGCTGGTGATGTTTTGACGCGCTTCGTACGGCTTACCTTCGGCCATCAGGAGGGAGGTGCGCAGCCGCGGCTCGTCAGCGGCGAGCTCGGTCGCGATGGCCGTGCCGCCGCGCTTGGTGAGAGCCGCCAGCACGGCGCATTCGACCTCGGCGAGCCAGCCCTCGGTGTTGTCCGCCACGCCGGCCTCGCGAAGCTGCTTCAAAAGATGCCGGCGCTGTGTGTCCGCCACCCGGCGCATCGTGGACGCGCCGATCACCCGCATCAGGTCGGTGGGTACGACGAAGACGGTGCGGCGCATGCCGAGCATCCGGACGAGGTCCCGCCGGTCGTACAACGCGTCCTCGACGCTCGCCGGCGTGGCCCGTGGGCTTCGTGCCCGGACGGCGAGGAACACCGACGCGGGATCGGTCGCGTGCAGGGCGACGACCCGGCGGGCCGCTTCGAGGGGATCGCTCGCCTGGGCGCTCGGGTGGAGCCCGTGGCGGCTACCCAGCCGTCGGCGACGCTCCGCAACGTCCATCCTCAGCATGCCGAGGATGATGCCAGGGGCCACGGACAAAGCCTGGCCTGCCGTGCCCAGATCATCGGCGCACCCTTGCTCGACCGGGTCGTCGCGGTGCAGGCTTGTCCGTCCACGGCAACGGGGAGGCGCGGATGGTGCCGTCTGACCACTGGCGCGAGCTGCAGCGGGAACGCCTGGCAGAGGCCGTACGAACGCTCAGCGCGGTACCCGGCGTTCACGGCTTGATCGTGGGCGGCAGCCTCGGACGTGGCGAGGCGTGGCCGATGTCCGACATCGACCTCCTCCCGATCTACACGGTCGCGTCGGAGGAGGTTGCGGCCCAGGTCGAACGCCGACAGGCAGAGCTTGTCGGCTGGTGGACGGCCAGTGGACGGCCACAGGCGCTGGACCTCGGCTGGCTTGCGTTCACGGTCGAGGAGGCGAAGGCAGCGACCTCCGCTGGCCCGGACTTCGCCGTGGAACGCCTGAGGGCGGACAAACGCTGGTTCCACGGCATGGACAAGGCCTACGGCGGAAGCCCCGCGGATCCCGACGACGAACTCACCCGCGGCTTCCTCGACTGGATCGGGGCGAACCGCTTCGATCCCACAGTGGTCGAGGCGCGCCTCGCCTGGTGGCGGGAGTCAGCGGCGGGGGCCCGCGATCGCGCGTACGAGGCCCGGGCCGCGGAGCGCCTCGACGAGGCGACCTACTTCCTGCGTGAGGCGGCTCGGGCACTGCGCCATGTCGTTCTGGAGGGATGGGGCGAACGCCTGGGCTCGATGGGTCGGGAGTGGACGCGGTTCGAGCGGATGGCCGAGACCCACGGCGGGAGCCCACTGGCGGAGCGCATCGCCGTCCTCGCTGGGGCGCACGCGGACGAGTGCGCCCGCCGCGAGGCTCTCGCACCCCGATGGCTGCGGGAGCGGATCGACCTGTGCTGGTCTGCCCGGCTCGCGGTCGGCGAGCAGGTCAGCCGGCAGGCGAACGCTCGCGACCAGATCGCGGCGTTCGCGGTCCACGTCGCTCGCCACCGTCCGGACCTCGCCGGACCGTGGACGGGTTCCCCTGATCCTGCCCTCGATGAGCACCTGGCCGACCTGGACGAGGTGTACGCCGAGGTCACCGGTGAGCCGGCTAGGCCACCTCGACCGGCTGGCCGTGGGTGAGGCGGAGGAGTTCCTCGAACGTGGTCGGGAACATGCTCAGGTGGTCACCGGCACCGGCCCACACCACGTCGTACTTGCCGAGCCACACGTCGACCAGAGTCCGGATCGGTGCGGGATGCCCGACCGGCGCGACCCCGCCAACGTGCTGACCGGTGGCAGCCAGAACGAACTCCGGGCTGGCCCGCTTGATCTTCGGGACCTCCAGCAGCCTGGCCAGGTGCGCGGTATCGACCCGGTGCGCGCCGGAGGTGAGGACCAGGAGGGGTTCGTCACCCGCCGCGAACACCAGGCTGTTGGCGATCGCGCCCACCTCGCACCCGAGCACGGCAGCCGCCGCGGCCGCCGTCGGCACCTCTGTGGTGAACCGCTGGACCGTGCCCTCCGCGCCGAGGTCGTGGAGTACGGCGGCGACCCGGCGGGGGGCCTCCGGCAGGTTGGTGGCGGCGCCCATCTCGGACTCTTGACTCATGACCCGCCAACTTAGCGGGAGCTGACTTTGGGGAGTTGGCGGAGGTCTCTCGGCTTCTTTGCCGACAGTCCTCCGCCAACGTGGCGTGAGCCGCCACCCCGCGGGGTCCGACGCTCAGTCCTCGCGTGTCTGGAGGTACGCGGCGTTCCAGCCGAGGAGCTCGGCCGGGCGGTTCGTGATGATCCCGTCGATGCCGGCCGCCTCCAGCCGCTGCCAGCTGGCCGGGCTGTCCACCGTCCAGACCATCACGGCAATGCCGGCGGCGTGGAGGTCCTTGACGATGTCGGGGCGGGTCATCAGCGCCGCCTCGGAAGGGTTGTACGACGTCAGCTTGAGGTCCTTCGCAATCGCCACGGGGTCGGTGTCCAGGGTGCTCCGCAGCAGACCGAGCGGGAGTTCGGGTGCGAGCTCACGGACGTACCTCAGATGGTCGACCTCGAAGCTCTGCACGAACACCCGATCGGCCATGTCCTGGTCGCGGACCGTCTGGATGATCGTCGCCACCTGCTCGCGGGTGTGCGCGCCCTTGATCTCGAGCAGCAGCTTGCCGCCGCGGGTGCGCAGGTCCGCCAGTTGGGCGGCGAGGGTCGGGACGCGCTGGCCGGCGTACATCGGAGCGAACCACGAGCCCGCGTCCAGGTCGGCCACCTCGGTGCTGGTGAGGTCCCGGATCCTGCCGGACCCGTTGGTGGTCCGGTTCACCGTCGTGTCGTGCAGGACGACGGGCACGCCGTCCTTGGTGGGTTGGACGTCGTTCTCGATCCAGTCAGCCCCGGCCCGCCTGGCGACCTCGTCGGAGGCGAGGGTGTTCTCCGGTGCTGCCGAGGACGCGCCGCGGTGGGCGATCACCGTCATGGCGTCGCCGCGGGCTCGGATGTAGGCCGGCGACGGCAGTTCGGTGATCTTCAGGTTGTCGAACGAGACCGTGGATCCGTTGACCAGCAGGGCCTGGCCTCCTTCAAGTGAGCGCTGGACGCGGGTGGTACGCATGACCTCGGTGCCGTTGAAGAACCACCGCGCCTGGTTGCCGCGCACCTCGGCGGCGATGCGGACGTCCTTGCCCGTGCCGGCGGTTTTGGGTGCCGGAGCGGTGTCGGTGACGTTCCAGGTGTTCGCGGTGGTGCGCTGGGCGAACTCCAGGCCGTTGGGCGCCGTGGTGCCCGAACGCATCGTCGCGATGGACCACGGCGTGGAGCCGTCGGCAGCGACGTCCAGACCCAGCGCGGTCCAGCGGGCGGCGTCCTGGACGGACTCGAAGCGGGCCGTCACCTCGAACCTGAAGTTCGTGAGGTGCCGGCCGAACGTGATCCGGCTGAGCTGCCCGGAGTTGACCGAGGTGCCGTACAACCGGCCCTTCTCGACCTTCCACTCGCCCAGAACGGCGTTCCATCCGGAGGGAAGGGTCGAGCCGGAGAAGTCCTCGGACACGACGACGGTGTTGGTGTCACCCGCTGCCGGGCTGGACCCCAGGACAGGCGTCAGCGTGCCGGCGAGAGCGAGACCGGTGGCCGCGGCGCCGGCGAGGACGCGGCCACGGAGGCGGGACTTGAACCCACGTGTTGTGATCATGTTCCGCGACGCTAGGACTGGTCGCTGAACCTACGCGCACACTGTCGTGAACTGGCCCCGAACAGCGAGCGCCGCCCGCTCTCCGCACTTCGTCCCCGCGCGCGGCGGGGCTACGACGGACGCGCCGCGAGGGCGGCCACCACGCGTTCGGCGGACGAACCCAGACCCCAACGCTCGACCAGCTGATCCCACGCCCCCGGATCGACCGGCTTGCGGGGAAGCATGGCGTCGACCTCGGGCAGCTCCGCGTCGGGGGAGACGATGACCACCTCACGGGCCGCCGGGAGGTAGTCGATCGCCTGCCGGATCTTAAGGCGCAAGCCTGGCGCGAGAGCGCTGGAGTCGTCGGCCGCGGCGGCCACGATGCCCTCGAGGTCGCCGTACGTGCGGACGAGTGCGGCGGCGGTCTTGTCGCCGACGCCGGGCACCCCAGGCAGGCCGTCGGACGGGTCACCTCGCAGGACGGCGAAGGTGGCGTAAAGACGGCCTGGAATGGAGTACTTCTTCTCGACCCACGCCTCGTCAACCACGTCGAGGTTGCCGACACCGCGCGCGGTGTAGAGCACCTGGATCGACCGCGCGTCGTCAACGAGCTGGAAGAGGTCGCGGTCACCGGTCACGACGTCCACCGGCATGGTCGCCCGGGCAGTGAGCGTGCCGATCACGTCGTCGGCCTCGCACGCGGGTGCGCCCACGACGGCGATCCCGAGCGCCCGCAACACCTCGCGGATGACCGGGACCTGCGCCTCGAGGGCGTCCGGCGCCTCCTCGACGTCGGGACCTTTGGCCACCGCTTCCGCGACCCGGTGCGACTTGTAGGTCGGGATCAACTTCACCCGCCACTCTGGGCGCCAGTCGTCGTCCCAACAGGCCACGAGGTGGCTGGGCGCATGGGTGCTGACCAGCCGGGTGATGAAGTCGAGCAGGCCGCGTACGGCGTTGACGGGCGCGCCGTCCGGAGCGCGTACGGAGTCGGGAACGCCGAAGAACGCGCGGAAATACAGCGAAGCGGTATCGAGCAGCATCAGCCGGTCAGAGGGCGCGGCAGCCTCGGCACGATCGGTCACCGTCCGATGGTGGCACGGACCACCCCCACTGTGTGGTTCCGGCCCCGCGCGGCGGAGGCGTCGCTCGGCGGGCCGGCCCGGGCGCGGACGCTCTAGAGTGAGCGGGGTGACGTCCTTCTCGCCACCTGCCACTGACCTGATCGACCGGCTCGCCCGCGCCCGCGCCGTCGCGGCATCCGCTGGGGTTGACGTTCTGCTCGTCTCGCCTGGGCCGGACCTGCGCTATCTCACCGGTTACGACGCGAAGCCGCTCGAGCGGCTCACCTGTCTCGTCCTTCCGGTGGAGGGTTCTCCCGCGCTGGTGGTGCCGGCCCTGGAACGGACCGCCGCCGAGGCGGCCGGGGCCGACGCGCTCGGGCTGGAGATCGTGCCCTGGCAGGAGACGGATGACGCCTACGCACTGGTCGGCACGTTGCTGCCCGGTGGCGTACGCCAAGCGGCGCTTGACAACCACATGTGGGCGGAGAAGGTGCTCGCCTTCCGTGCGGCGCTTCCCAGCGTGGAGCAGACCCTCGCCGGCGAGATCCTGCGGGAGCTGCGGATGCGCAAGACCACCGCCGAAGTCGAGGCCCTGGGGGAGGCGGGGGCCGCCATCGACCGCGTGCACGCGCGGATCGGAGAGTGGCTACGCCCGGGCCGCACCGAACGCGAGGTCGGCCGCGACATCTATGACGCGATCCTCGCCGAGGGGCACGTCCAGGTCGACTTCGTGATCGTCGGCTCCGGCCCCAACAGCGCCTCCCCACACCACGAGGTCTCCGATCGGGTGATCCAGCGGGGCGAGCCGGTCGTTGTGGACATCGGCGGCACCACCGAGGCGGGTTACTGCTCTGACGAGACCCGCACCTACGTCGTGGGAGGCGAGCCTGACGACGAGATCCGGCGCTACTACGACGTACTCCAGCGCGCCCAGGCGGCGGCCACCGCGCACGTCCGGCCCGGGGTCACCGCCGAGTCCGTCGACGCGGTGGCCCGCCAGATCATCAGCGACGCCGGCTACGGCGAGGCGTTCATCCATCGCACCGGCCACGGGATCGGGATGGAGAGCCACGAGGATCCCTACATCGTCACCGGCAACACCCTCCCGCTCGAGCCCGGCATGGCGTTCTCGATCGAGCCCGGCATCTACTTCGAGGGCCGCCACGGTGCCCGGATCGAGGACATCGTCGTGGTGACCGAGGACGGCGTCGAGTCGCTGAACGTCCGACCGCGTGATCTCGTGGTCGTCGATGGCTGACCGCCGAGGCACTGAGGCGGTACGGTGACCGGCGTGGAGCAGATCGACCGACAGATCGTCCGGCTGCTCGCCACCAACGGCCGGATGTCCTACACAGACCTGGGCAAGATGACGGGTCTGTCAACCTCGGCTGTGCACCAGCGGGTCCGCCGGCTGGAGCAGCGCGGGATCATCAAGGGCTACGCCGCGGTGGTCGACTACGAAGCCCTCAACCTGCCGTTGACAGCCTTCGTGTCGATCAAGCCGATCGACCCGAGCCAGCCCGACGACTCGCCAGACCTGTTGATCGACGTTCCCGAGATCGAAGACTGCCACTCGGTCGCGGGCGACGAGAATTACCTGCTCAAGGTCCGGGTGGCAAGCCCTGGCGCGCTCGAGGAATTGCTCGCGCGGATCCGGGCCAAGGCCAATGTCTCGACCCGCACGATCATCGTGCTGTCGACGCCCTACGAACAACGCCCGCCCGCGGTCTAGGGCGCCGCTGGTCGAGTTGTCATAGGTTTCTCGGTCTCTTAGCCGAGAAACCTATGACAACTTGGGGTTTCGCCTTGCACGGTGACAACTGGTCGCGGGCGGCGTTACCTCACCAAGCCCGTGGTGGGTTCACCACGCGCAGGAGCCTGGTGAACCCACCGGCAGCCTCGTGATGGGCAGTCCATCGCAGATGAGGCCATTCAAAACTCCATGCGAGTTCCAGGTCCCCTTGGTTGGGGCCCCAAATGATCACGTATACGTGATCATTTGGATCCTCACGCCACTGTGCGGCGACCAGGAGTTTTGAATAAGCCCTCACTGCGTACAGCAAGGGCATCCAGATTCTGGACTCAGTCGGGTCCTTGTCGCGGAGGAGGCCTGCTTGCCGCTATAGTGCACCGTGCAATAAAGAACGATGCACGAATCTGAGGGAGGAGCGGAACCATGGCGCGCCGGCGTAAGCAGGAAGACCTGGTCGGCCTGACCGTGCTCGCTCTTCTCGTGCAGGGGCCGCGGCACCCCTACGAGCTCCACCGGTTCATCGTCGACACGCACAAGGACTACATCACGGGCCTGCCCCGCAGCCTCTACCACGCGGTTGACCGCCTGGCCCGGGACGAGCTGATCGTCCCCGTCGAGACCCACCGCGAGGGGCGGCGACCGGAACGCACCGTCTACGAGATCACCGCGGACGGCCGAGCCGACCTGGCCGGACGACTGCGCCGCCTGCTCGAAGATTCAGGCGTCGACGGCGCGACCTTCGCCGCCGCGATCTCGCTGATGGGGTGCCTTCCGCCGGGCGATGTCGAACGCTGCCTCGCCACCCGCGCCGCGAGCCTCGAAGGCGCGATCGCGTCCCTGGACGGTGTGGCCTCGAGCCAGATCGAAGGCGGCCTTCCCCGTCTCCTCGTTCTGGAGTTGGAGTACGAGAGCGCCGTGAAGGCGGCCGAGCTCGCCTGGGTCCGCAGCCTGCTGGACGAGATACGCGCGGGGAAGCTGCGCTGGTCAGCGACCCTCAGCGGCGAGGACCTCGGTGCCGTTCACGCCTACCTGACGCGAGAGTCCACGCCGCCGGGAGGTCGATCGACCGACACCTGACAAAGGCCTCGGCCGGGTGCGCCAACACCCGGCCGAGCCCGACCCGAACGACTCCGCGTTCGCACGCAGCCGGCCGTCCAGGACCTACGCCAGTAACGATAGCCAGGCTGCGGCTCGCGGAGTGGACCCCCGTCGCGGGGTCGTCCATCCCTTCCGTTCCGAAAGAACTGGAGTCGCAGATGTCCGACGAGAGTGCGATCCACGCCCTACTGCAGCGCCTCGTGGCGGCCTGGAATGCGGGCGACGCGCGCGCGTTCGCGGAGCTGTTCACGCAGGACGCTGACTACATCACCTTCTTCGGCGCCCACCTCCACGGCCGGACGGCCATCGAGGAGATCCACCGGCCGTTGTTCGAAGGACCGCTCAGGGGATCTCGCCTCAGCGGCGGCACCCAGAGCCAGTCCAACTCCTCCGTCAGGCTCCTCCGTCCCGACGTGGCCGTGGTGGTGACGACCGGTGGTACGACGCTCGCCGGTGCCGACGCACCTGACCCTGAACGTGACTCGATCATGACGCTCACCGCGGTCCGGGAGGCCGGCGGCTGGCGGTTCGCGTCGTTCCAGAACACCCGCCGGACAACTCCGCCGGTTCTCGCCGGCAGCGCCCCAGCGGGGACGGGGGTGCAGCGATGACCGTCCGACCAACCGCGACCGGGCACGCTGATCCCGCCCTCGAGCCTCTCCGTACGTCGCGGGTCGCGCTCCTCACGACGTACCGCCGCGACGGCGCGGGGGTCGGCACCCCGGTCGGCATCCAGGTGACCGGGGACCGGGCCTACTTCACCACCCGGTCAAGGACGTGGAAGGTACGGCGGCTGGCACGTGATCCGCGCGCCACGGTGGCTCCCTGCAACCGGCGCGGGCGGGTCACCGGGGAGGCGGTCGAGTGCGTCGTTCATCGGCTGGACGACGTGGACGTCTCGTCGTTCCAGGCGAGGTTCTGGGTTCTCGTGTACCGGCTCTTCTACCGCGACACACCCGTGCGGTACGAGCTGCGACCGGTCCAGGGCGCGAGCCGGTCCGGCGACGACGATCCTGACCGGATGGGCTGACCAGTCGCGGTCCGCCGGGAGAACGCCGCCGAGGCAGGGTGGGTCGCGGGCTCGGGGCGCCGGACCGGATCGCTAGGCTGGCCGGCCTATGACAGATCGGTCGGCGGTGCGGTCGCGGCGGTCCTCCGCACGGAGGTCGGAGCAAGCGTCGGGGGCCGGGTCCACGAGCCGGATGTTCGTGCTCGCGGTCCCGGGCCTCGCCACCCTGGTCAGGCGCGAGCTCGCGGACCTGCCGGGCATCCATGTCACTGACACCGGCAACGACGGTCGCGCGGACGTCCTGCTGTGCGAGGTCGACCCGGGCCGCGAGCGGGCCCTGCTCGAGCTCCGCAGTGTCGAGGATGTGTTCGTCGAACTCGGCCGCACGCTGCGGACCGAGGGGGACCGACCGCCGTGGATCGCGCGCCGGCTCCTGCGGCCGGCCCGCCTCACGAGCGCAGTCAACCTCTGGCGCCGGCAGAGCGGCGCCGGTCAACCCCGGCGCGGGCGTCGGGAGGGGCCGCCGACCTACCGCGTGGTGGCGAGGGTTCTCCAGGAACGCGCCTGGAACCGCACCGAACTCCGCCGCGCCCTTTCCGGTGGGGTGGCGGCCGCGGAGCCGTCCTGGCGTACCACCGACCCGGCGCAGCTGGAGCTGTGGGCGTTGGAGTATGCCCGCGGCCGGTTCGTCGCCGGCCTCCGACTCACGACCGCGGCGATGCGCCAACATGGCGGCCGGAGATCCGAACGCCCGGGCGCCCTGCGGCCGACGGTGGCCGCGGCAATGGTGGCGCTGGCCCGTGACCCAGCGGCCCGGGCGACCCGCCCGGTGCGGGGGAGAGGCTCGACATCCGCCGGCATGCTGCTCGATCCCTGCTGCGGCTCCGGCACCATCCTCGCGGAGGCCAAGGCATCGGGGTGGGGCGTCGAGGGCCGCGACATCGATCCGAGCGCGGTGTCGGCCAGCCGGCGGAACGCGTCCGTGGCCAGCGTGCACCAGGGCGACGCCCGGGAGCTCGATCTCGATGACGCGTCGGTCGACGCCTGCGTGTCCAACCTGCCGTTCGGCCGGCAATACGGCGTGCAGGGCGAGCCGGGAGCGTGGCTTGCCGACGTCCTGTCCGAGATGGCCCGGGTGACACGGACGGCCGGAAAGGTCGTCCTTCTGGTCCCCGACATCCCGAAGGCCGCCATCCCTGCCGGGCTGCGGCTGCGTGACCGGCACCCGCTCCGGTTGCTCGGCGCCAGCACGGCGATCTGGGTCTACGAACGGCGATGATCGGGGTATGCCCGACGAGGTCCTGGGGCTTCCGTACATCGCTCCGATGCTGGCGACTCCGGGTGCGATGCCGCGCCCGGCTGATGAGCAGCGGTGGGCGTTCGAGATGAAGTGGGACGGCGTACGTGCGATCGCGTACGCCGCGGGTGGGCGCCTGGCTCTGCGAGGACGGTCCGGGCGGGACTTCACGTCGACCTATCCGGAGCTGTCCGGGCTCGCCGACGTCCTGGACGGCCGCGACTGCGTGCTCGACGGCGAGGTGGTGGCCTTCGACGAGCAGGGCCGACCGAGTTTCGAGGCACTCCAGTCCCGGATGCATGGGCTGCCAGGCCGCGGCCGGGGTGGTGCCGGTGTCAAGGCAAGCTTGCGGCCGGTGGCGTACCTGCTGTTCGACCTCCTGTATCTGGACGGCATGCCGTTGCTGGACCAGCCGTACGCCGCTCGCAGGGAGACCCTCAGCGCGCTCGGCCTGGCCGGACCGAACTGGCAGACCCCGCCCACCTTCCCCGGAATGGGGGCGGATGCCCTGGACACCAGCGCCCGGCAACAGCTGGAGGGTGTGGTCGCGAAGCGGCTGGACTCGAGGTACGAACCAGGACGCCGCAGCCCCGCCTGGATCAAGGTCAAGCATCTGCGTACGCAGGAGGTCGTGATCGGTGGGTGGCGGATCGGTGAGGGTTCGCGCGCGGGCACCTTCGGGTCATTGCTGTGCGGCGTCCACGAGCGGGGTCGCCTGATGTACGCCGGCCGGGTGGGCACCGGCTTCACCCAGGAGACCCTCGCGGCCCTGGCCGCAGAACTCGCGCCGCTCGCGCGTGCGACCTCACCCTTCGACGAACCCGTGCCCACCGCTGACGCCCGGGACGCGCGCTGGGTCGAGCCGGTGCTGGTCGGCGAGGTGGCCTTCGCCCTGTGGACGCGGGACGGCCGGTTGTGGCACCCGTCCTGGCGAGGCCTGCGTGCTGACAAGGATCCCCGCGACGTCGTCCGCGAGCCGTAGCGGGCGCACAGGAGGGGCTCGATCGCGCCGCATGGACGGTCATGTCCGACCTCGAGCGGGTCGTTCGCACCGTCCTCGAGGAGCAGCGGAGGATCGACGTACTCGTGAACAACGCCGGGATCGGGCTCCACGGCGCTGTCGAGGATGTGCCGATCGATCGGGCGCACAACCAGTTCGAGGACGACACGCCACGGAAGTTGCGGGAGACCTCCGGGCGCGAGGCGTACCAGCAGATCGCCGTGGCGATGGCAGCGCGAGCGGAGACGGCGCTCAATCAGGCCAGCAAGGCGTCCGATCCCTCGGTCATCGCGCGGGCCATCCGGAAGGCGATCGAGTCTGATGCGCCGCGGGCCCGCGACGACGGGAGTCTTCCGCCCGGCAGCGACGTGGAGATCCTCTGTCGGCATGTCACAGGTGGCCGGGCTGTTGTCTCGTCTCGGGTCTCGAAGAAAGGGTTCTGAGAGGAACGCACACTCCCATAGCAAGGGGCCGGTCATGAGCGAGCAGACCACACACCAGAAGATCGCGCTGGTTACCGGGGCGAACAAGGGGATCGGCCGTGCGGCTGCCGAGCAGCTCGCTGCGCTGGGCACGACGGTCCTGATCGGGGCCAGAGACCCGCGGCGCGGCGAGGAGGCCGCTGCGGAGCTGCGCGCGGCAGGCGGCGACGCGCACGCGGTCACCCTGGACGTCACCGACCAGGCCACCGTCCGGGAGGCCGCCAAACAGATCGAGGCGCGCTTCGGCCACCTCGACGTGCTGATCAACAACGCCGGCATCAGCGGTTCCGGGCAGGTGTCACCCCAAGACGCCTACGACCAGATCCCCAGCACCGTCGATCTGGACATGGTCCGGGCGGTGTTCGAGACCAACGTCTTCGGGGTTATCGCGGTGACCAACGCCATGCTGCCGCTGCTGCGGCGGTCACCGGCACCGCGCATCGTCAACGTCAGCTCGCACGCCGCGTCGCTTACCCTCGCCAGCGACCCGGAGGGCCCCTTCGCTTTGCTCCTGCCGTCGGCGGCGTACTCGCCGTCCAAGAGCGCGCTCACCGCGTTGACCGTGCAGTATGCCAATGAGCTGCGGAAGGACGGCATCCTCGTCAATGCGGTCGCTCCCGGCTACGTCGATACCGACAGCAACAACCACACCGGGTTCCTCACCCCAGCGCAGGGCGCCGCCGTCCTGGTGAGTCTGGCCACCCTCGGCGCTGACGGGCCGACCGCCGGGTTCTTCAGCGAGGAGGGCCCGGTGCCCTGGTGAGGGTGGTCCCTGACCACATGTCACAGATGGGCCGGGGCGTCTTGTCTCGGGTGTCACAGACAGGCTCTGATCAGGACGGTGATGGTCATGCGGGTGTTCGTCGCAGGCGGGACCGGGGTGTTGGGCCGGCGGCTTGTGCCGCAGGCTCACCAGTTGCGGGCGACGGGGCTCGGCTGGCAGCTGCGCCACCCCTCTTGGCGGCAGGGCTTCCGGGAGGAGCTGGCGTGACCCGGGTCGAGGAGTTCCAGGAACTACGGCCGCTGCTGTTCTCGATCGCCTACCGGCTCCTGGGCAGTGTGAGCGAGGCCGAGGACGCGGTGCAGGAGACCTGGCTGCGTTATGAGGCCGCCCCGACACCACCCGCCTCGGCCAAAGCGTTCCTGTCGGCCGTGGTGACCCGGATCTCGATCGACGTGCTGCGCTCGGCCCGTGCCCGGCGGGAGGAGTACGTCGGGCCGTGGTTCCCCGAGCCGCTGCTGACCGACCCATACCAGGACCCCGAGCGGTCGGCGGAGCTGGCCGACTCGCTGTCGATGGCGGCCCTGCTGCTGCTCGAGCGGCTCAGCCCGCTCGAACGCGCGGTCTTCGTACTACGAGAGGTGTTCGGATTCGAGTACCCCGAGATCGCGTCGGCCGTAGGGCGATCGGAGGCCGCCTGCCGCCAGCTCGTCGTGCGGGCGCGCCGTCACCTGGACGCGGGCCGGCCCCGGTTCGAAACCGATCGCAAAGAGCGCGACGAGCTCGCCGGGCGATTCCTCGACGCCTTCCGGGACGGGGACGTCGACGGGCTGCGGGAGTTCCTCGCGGCCGACGTCCAGATGGTCGGCGACGGTGGCGGCAAGGCCCCGCAATGGGCCGACCGCTTCATCGGTGCCGAGAACGTGGCCCGGGTGCTCGCCGCGCTGGTTCCGCTGTTCGCCCGGATCGGAGCGAAGGTGGAGCCGCACCAGATAAACGGCCAGCCAGGCGCGATCTTCCGCGACCGGGACGGCAAGGTCCTCAACACCTGGGCGCTCGACATCCTCGACGGGCAGATCCAGACGATCCGTACGGTGAACAACCCCGACAAGCTCGGGCACATGGGTCCCGTGGCGGATGCCTGGGCGGCCCTCCGCGAGGCGAACCAGGCTCGCCGGCCCACAGATTGAGCCGTGTTGCCAAAAATGATCACGTATACGTGGTCATTGCATGCCTTGCATGGCATCGACACCATGCGAGGCAGGTAATGACCACGTATACGTGATCATTTGGCTCCCCAACGAAGGGGACCTGGAACTCGCAGGGAGTTCTGAACAGGTCTCATCGCCTACAGCGAACCAACTCGGTGCAGCGACTTCCTAGTTGACCGGCTTGTTCTCAGAGGAGTTTGCGATCTCGACGAGTGCGTGCAGCGCGCCTATGAGGTCACGGGCGGACGGTGCGTTCTCCGGGTCGATCAACCATTGCAGGATCACGCCGTCGAACAGAGCGATGTGGAACGACGCGATCGCCTGGGTGCTCAGATCGCTGGATCCGATGAACTTCCCCGACTCCGCGACGTATCTCTCCCGCATTCGTTGGTAGTAGCTGGCGAGGAGCTCGCGGAGTTCCTCGGAGTGCTGTGCCTGGGCGAACGCCTCGATGTTGGCGACCATCAACGGGCGAAGCCGGTCGAATGCGTCGATCATCCAGGCCCAGAGTGCCTCGATCTGCTCGAGCCCGGTGGCGCCGGTGGGGGCGATTTCCTGCGCGACCCGGACGAGTTCGTCATCCCACTCGCCGTACGCGTCGATCAGCGCGGCGGTGAGGAGCGCTTCCTTCGAACCGAAGTGGTAGCCGATCGACGCCAGGTTGGTGCCGGATGCCGCGACGATGTCGCGGGCGGTGGTACGCGCGTAGCCGCGCTCGAACAGGCACTTCTTGGCGCCGACGAGCAGTGCCTCCCGATGTCCCACAGGGCCGATGCTACCCCCAACATCTATACGCCCGTTCTATACGTACGTATAAGACGTTTGTATAGTTGCCGCATGACTGACGCTGCGACGAAGGCCGGCTGGAAGGAGTGGATCGGGCTCGCCGTGCTCGTTCTGCCCTGCCTGCTGGTCTCGATGGACCTGTCCGTGCTGTTCTTCGCGCTGCCGTTCCTCAGCGCGGATCTCGCGCCGAGCGGCACGCAACTGCTGTGGATCATGGACATCTACGGCTTCCTCCTGGCCGGCATGCTGATCACGATGGGGTCCCTCGGCGACCGGATCGGCCGGCGGCGGCTCCTGCTCGCCGGAGCGGCGACCTTCGGGCTCGCGTCGATCCTCGCGGCGTACTCCACGAGTGCGGGCATGCTCATCGCCTCCCGCGCACTGCTGGGTGTCGCCGGCGCGACGCTGGCGCCCTCCACGCTGGCGCTGATCCGCAACCTCTTCCACGACTCCGCGCAGCGCCGCTCGGCGATCGGGATCTGGACGGCCGGGTTCGCCGGGGGAGCGATGCTCGGCCCGATCGTCGGCGGTCTGCTCCTGGAGCACTTCTGGTGGGGGTCGGTGTTCCTGCTCAACGTGCCGATCATGGTGCTGCTGCTGGTCGCGGGCCGCGCGCTGCTGCCGGAGTTCCGCGACAGCGGGTCCAGCCGGTTCGACCTCCTCGGCGCGCTGCTCTCGCTGGCCTTCGTGCTACCGGTCATCTACGGCATCAAGAAGCTCGCCGAGGACGGCCTCGGACCAATGGCTGTCCTGGCGCTCGTCGGTGGGCTGGTGGTCGGTGTGGTGTTCGTACGCCGGCAGAAAGGGCTGGCCGATCCGGTTCTCGACGTGCGGTTGTTCCGTGACCGGACCTTCAGCGCGTCGATCGCCACCAACGCGCTGACGATGTTCGCGCTCGCGGGTCTGAGCCTCTACAGCTCGCAGTACCTCCAACTGGTGCTCGGCATGCGGCCGCTCACCGCTGCCCTGTGGTCGCTTCCGTCCTTCCTGGGGATGCCGATCGGGGTGGCGTTCGCGACCGTGGCGACGCGACGGATACGTCCGGCGTACGTCATCGGGGCCGGCCTGCTCGTGGCGGCGCTCGGTTTCGCGATGCTCACCCAGCTCGAGGTCGACTCCAGCCTGGCGGTCATTCTCGCGGGCGGCGCGGCGATGGCCGCCGGCGTCGGCGCCGTCGCGACCCTGGTCACCGACCTGGTGGTGGCCGCCGCGCCACCGGAGCGAGCGGGTGCGGCGTCAGCGCTGTCGGAGACGGGTGCGGAGTTCGGCGGCGCGCTGGGCATCGCGGTCCTCGGCAGCGTCGGCGTCGCGGCGTACCGCGCGAACGTCGGTGCGGCGGTGCCGGCATCGCTGCCAGCGGAGGCCTTGAACGCCGCTCGGGAGACGCTCGGTGGAGCCGCCGAGGTGGCCCGTGGCCTGCCCGAGCGGGTGGGTGAGGCATTGCTGCGAGCGGCCCGCGAGGCGTTCGTCGACGGACTGCAGCTGACTACGGCGATCGGTTCCGCGATCATGGTGGCCGCGGCCGTCGTCGCCACGATCATGCTGCGCCACCTGCGTCCCGAGTCGGACCAGGACGTCCCTTCCGAGCCCGTGACCACCGCACGGCACGAGTAACTGGCGCGCGTAGGCGCTTAGAGGTCGCGCGACCTCTAAGCCCGCGCGGGCCGGGTACCCGGCGGGAGTGATCCGGTCTCGGCGGCGTGCCCGAGATAGTCCAGCAGGATCCGGCGCAGCTCCCGCGCGGCCCGCGGTGGTTCGACGTCCTTGCGGTGCGCGAGCCCGATGGTGCGGTGCAGGCCGGGCCCCGCGAACGGCGTCACCCGTACGGAGTCCCGACGGTCAGCGACCATGGTGGGGAGTACGGCGACGCCGAGCCCGGCCTCGACGAACCCCAGGACCGCGTCCATCTCCCCGCCTTCCACGGCGAGGGTGGGTTCGAAGCCGGCCGCCCGGCACTCTCCGACCGTGAACTCCCGCAGGTCGTAGCCGCGGCGGAACATCACCAGCGGAAGGTCACGTAGGTCCTCGATCCGGATCCGCGGCGACGCCACCGGTGCCGGCTCGCTCGCCGCCGAGACGACGACCAGGTCCTCGTGCAGGAGTTCAGTGGTGGCCAGGGCCGGGTCGGTGCTCTGCAGCGGAAGGATGATCAGCGCCAGGTCGAGGCTGCCGCTCGCGAGTTCGCGTACCAGATCGCGCGAGCCTCCCTCCTCCACCAGCAGGCGGATGCCGGGGTACTGCCGGTGGTAGGCCCGCAGCACTGTCGGCAGGAGGCCGGTACAGAGGCTGGGGGTGGCGCCCAGGCGGACCCGGCCGCGCCGCAGCTGCGCGAGTTCCTGTACCTCGTGCCGCGCGGTGTCGGTGTCGGCGAGGATCCGCTTGGCCAGGGGGAGGAGCGCCTCTCCGGCGTCCGTGAGGGTGATGTTGCCCCGCGCGCGGCTGAACAGGTCGGCGCCGAGTTCGCGCTCCAATGCCTTGATCTGTTGGGAAAGCGAGGGTTGGGCGACATGCACGCGTTCGGCCGCCCGGGTGAAGTGGCGGGTCTCGGCCACGGCGACGAAGTACGCGAGCTGTTGGAGCTGCACAGCTTCAACGATAGCCGCACCCTATGGAGTCCAGCTCGATCATGTCTTGGACCTCTCACCCTCAGGGCTCTACGGTCGAGAACCATGGCATTGGCGACTGGAACGGCGCGCCCGTCCGCCGTTCGAACGCTGTGGTCATCCACCGTGGGCAAGAAGGCCGTCATGGCCGGCACCGGCGTCCTCATGCTGTTGTTCCTGGTGGCCCACATGCTCGGCAACCTCAAGGTCTTCTTCGGCCCGGAGGAGTTCAACTCCTACGCAGGCTGGCTACGCACCATCGGCGAGCCAGTGCTTCACGCCAGCTGGTTCCTCTGGCTGCAGCGGTTCGGCCTCATCGCCTGCGTGGTGCTCCACGGTGTCGCGGCGTACCAACTCAGCCGGCGTGATCTCGCCGCCCGGCCCACCAGGTACCAGCACCGGCCGCCGGCCCGCGCGAGCTACGCCACCCGCACGATGCGGTGGGGCGGCGTCATCCTCGCTCTCTTCATCGTCTGGCACATTCTCGACCTGACGACTCTCACTGTGAACCCGCTGGGCAAGCCGCACCATCCGTACGAGAACGTCGTCGCGGACTTCCAGGTGTGGTACGTCAACGTGATCTACATCGTCGCGATGCTCGCGCTCGGCTTCCACATCCGGCATGGGTTCTGGAGCGCGGCGCAGACACTCGGCGCCAACAGCCGCGACCGCGACCGCCTTCTGAAGGTGACCGCCAACGTTCTGGCCGTCGCCCTGACCGCCGGATTCATCGCCGTCCCCGTCGCCGTCATGATCGGAGTGGTGAGCTGACATGACCACCTACACGTCGTACACCGTCGGCGACCCGATCGCCGACACCAAGGCTCCTGACGGGCCGATCGCTGAGCGCTGGAGCCGGCGCCGGTTCGAGGCGAAGCTGGTCAACCCGTCCAACCGCCGTAAGCACACGGTCATCGTGGTCGGCACCGGTCTCGCGGGCGGGTCGGCCGGCGCCACGCTGGCCGAGCAGGGCTACCGCGTCGTGCAGTTCTGCTATCAGGACTCGCCGCGGCGCGCACACTCGATCGCCGCGCAGGGCGGCATCAACGCCGCCAAGAACTACCGGAACGACGGCGACTCGGTGCACCGGCTCTTCTACGACACCGTGAAGGGTGGGGACTTCCGCGCCCGCGAGTCCAACGTCCACCGGCTTGCTGAGGCGTCGGTGGAGATCATCGATCAGTGCGTGGCTCAGGGCGTGCCGTTCGCCCGGGAGTACGGCGGCCTGCTCGACACCCGGTCCTTCGGCGGCGTCCAGGTCTCGCGCACCTTCTACGCCCGGGGCCAGACCGGGCAGCAGCTGCTGCTCGGCGCCTACCAGGCACTGTCCCGCCAGATCGAGGCGGGCAACGTCGAGATGCACGCCCGGACCGAGATGCTCGACCTGATCGTGGTGGACGGGCGGGCTCGCGGCATCGTCGCGCGTGACCTCGTGACGGGCCAGATCTCGGTCCATCTCGCGGATGCCGTCGTGCTCGCGTCCGGCGGCTACGGCAACGTCTTCTACCTGTCGACGAACGCCAAGAACTCCAACGCGAGCGCGATCTGGCGGGCCCACCGGCGCGGTGCGTACTTCGGTAACCCCTGCTTCACCCAGATCCACCCCACCTGCATCCCGCGCTCGGGTGACCACCAGTCCAAGCTCACCCTGATGAGCGAGTCGTTGCGTAACGACGGCCGGATCTGGGTCCCGAAGGCGAAGGCTGACACCAGGTCGCCCGACCAGATTCCCGAGGCCGAGCGCGACTACTACCTCGAACGCATCTACCCGTCGTTCGGCAACCTGGTCCCGCGCGACATCGCCTCCCGGGCCGCCAAGGTCGTCTGCGACGACGGGCATGGGGTGGGGCCGGGCGGTCAGGGCGTCTACCTGGACTTCGGGGACGCGATCGCCCGGATGGGTCGAGACAAGGTCGCCGAGAAGTACGGCAACCTCTTCGAGATGTACGAACGCATCACCGCCGAGGACCCCTACTCGCGGCCGATGCGTATCTACCCCGCGGTCCACTACACGATGGGCGGGCTCTGGGTCGACTACGACCTCTCCACCACCGTTCCCGGACTCTTCGCGATCGGTGAGGCCAACTTCTCCGACCACGGCGCCAACCGGTTGGGTGCCAGCGCCCTCATGCAGGGTCTCGCGGACGGCTACTTCGTCCTCCCCGCGACGCTCAACGACTATCTCGCCCGCGCGTCGCACGATGCTGTCGAGCCCGACCATCCGGCCGTCGCCGAGGCGGTCGCCGACGTGGAGGACCGGCTCAACCTGCTTCTCGCCATCGACGGCGACCGTACGCCGGACTCCTTCCACCGCGAGCTTGGTGAGCTCCTGTGGGACGAGTGCGGTATGGCCCGGAGCGAAGCGGGTCTACACAAGGCCCTCGACCGCATCCCCGAACTCCGTGAGGAGTTCTGGCGCCGGGTCAAGGTGCCTGGCACTGGCGCGGAACTCAACCAGTCGCTGGAGAAGGCCAACCGGATCTCCGATTACCTGGAACTCGCCGAGCTCATGTGCCTCGACGCGCTGCACCGCTCCGAGTCCTGCGGTGGCCACTTCCGCGTCGAGAGCCAGGCCGCCGACGGCGAGGCGGTGCGCGACGACAAGGACTTCTCCTACGTCGCGGCCTGGGAGTTCACCGGCTCGGGGAGCGCGCCGGTGCTGCACAAGGAAGCGCTGGACTTCGAGTACGTCCACCCCACCCAGCGGAGCTACGCATGACAGCCGCCACCCACGGGACGACCTCCACGTCCACGATGAAGCTCACCCTCCGGATCTGGCGCCAGCATTCGCCCGAGGACGGGGGCTCGATGGTGACGTACCAGATCGAGGGCGTCAGCCCGGACATGTCGTTCCTGGAGATGCTCGACGTCCTCAACGAGGACCTCATCCTGCGCGGTGAGGAACCAGTCGCCTTCGACCACGACTGTCGCGAGGGTATCTGCGGCGCGTGCGGGATGGTCATCAACGGCCGGGCGCACGGACCCGAGCGGACGACCACCTGCCAGCTGCACATGCGGCAGTTCTCCGACGGCGACACCATCGACATCGAACCATGGCGGGCCGCGGCATTCCCGGTCGTCAAGGACCTGGTCGTCGACCGGTCGGCGCTCGACCGGGTGATCCAGGCTGGTGGCTACATCACGGCACCGACAGGTAGTGCGCCCGAGGCGCACGCCACCGCCGTACCCAAGGAAGCCGCCGACTTCGCCTTCGAGCACGCGGAGTGCATCGGCTGCGGCGCGTGCGTCGCGGCCTGCCCGAACGGCTCGGCGATGCTCTTCACGAGCGCGAAGGTCAACCACCTCAACGTCCTGCCGCAGGGTGCGCCGGAGCGCGAGGGCCGGGTGCTCGACATGGTCGCGGCCATGGACGAGGAGGGGTTCGGGGGCTGCACGAACTCGGGGGAGTGCACCATTGCCTGCCCGAAGGGGATTCCGTTGCAGAGCATCGCGGACATGAACCGCGAGTTCTTCCGCGCGGCGACCAAGCGGCGCCGCTGACGGCGACTGTCGTACGCGGGCGCACACGCTGAACCAACGCGGGCGTCGACCTGGTGGAGGCGCCTCGGCTTCTTTGCCGAAACTCCTCCGCCAAGTTCGGGGCGTGCCGCAGGTGGTGTCTCACATTGTGTATGCCTCCTGCCGTGCGCGGCGGCGGGGTATGTTCCCACCAGGCAAGGGAACTTGCCGCGTGAGGTGGGAACTTGCCGTGTGAGGTGCAGCAAAGGGTGTACGCCATTCGAGACGCTGCTGTATTCAGTGAGAGGCTTATTCAAAACCCGGTCCCGCCCGACAGCTTGCTGTGCCCTGGCCCGAGCGGTGGTCGACGTGGGACCCGGCGGCGATGTGGCAGTCCAGGCAGCCATGCTCACCGAACCTTGAGTAGATGCCCACTTTCGCGCGGGAACTGGGCATCTAGTCGAGGTTCGACGCAAGGCCCTTCAGATCTGCCCACGATATGAGAGAAGTCCTTTGGTCTGGTCGACTTGTCATAGGTTTCTCGGTCTGTTAGCCGAGAAACCTATGACAACTCGGGGAGCCTCATTCGAAACCCTTTACGCCGGCAGGTCGCGGCATCGTGAAAGCAGCGGGAGGCGACGTGGCGGAGGCACGACCAAGATCATTTCTGGAAAGCGGCCCAGGCTTCGCGCGAAACCTGGGCGATTTCTGTAAAGTTGATCATGGCCCGGTTCCCGCTCAGATCCAGCAACCTCTCCGGCGCCAGAGGTTTTGAATAAGCCACTGAGATCGTGAAGACTTCAGGGGGTTATAGCACCCCAAAGTCTTCACGATCTGAGATGGGCTCGCCCATCCGAGGCAGCCGCGCCCGCCAGCTGCCGGACCTTACGTGGCAAATGCTTACCTCACGTGGCACATTTCCGATTGCATGGCGGGAAATTCCGCGTACCCACACCGGAGAAGGCGTAGACAAAGACGGTTCCCGAAGCACGCTCGGTATTGCGGTCCCGGTCTGCCTGCATCAGGGTGGACCCCCGAATTGTCAGAGGTTTCTCGGTCTTTTAGCCGAGAAACCTCTGACAATTGGCAAGCTCAGAGGCCAACCTCGGCGAGGGTGATCCACACGTCCGGAGGAAGCTCTGGTTTGCCTGGCACGGGACGGCCTTCCTCGTGCCAGGCGTCGCCGGCCTCGGCTGTCGCCACCCGGCGCCAGAAGTGCGCGGCTGCGGGGTTCTCCTCCTGGAACGGGATCTGCCACGGGCCAGGGTGTAGGCGGAAGAGCGCGAGGGCGGCGTGGTGTCCGACGCGCTGGCGCCGCGCCGCGCGGACGACGAAGAACTCGCCCACCACTCGGTGTTCGCCGTTGACCCCGCGCACGAAGGCGAACCCCGCCACTCTGGAGTCGCTGAACATCAGGTACGCACGCCGGTCCGGGTCTTCCAGAAACGACGGGAGCCGGCCGAGCGAGAAGGTCCCGTCCGCATCCGGCATCATCCCGCGAAACTCCGACAGGTCATGCCGGTAGAGCTGCCACAGGCGTTCGAGAACGGGCCGGGTCTCCGGGGTCACGGGATGAAGGCTTACGTGTGTACTCACCTGCGTAGCCTGGCAGCGGCGCCGTCGGCGTGAGCTGACGGGTAAGCCCGGAAAGCCACGGGCGGACGGCCGGTCAGCTTGTGCCCCCACCCGTCCGTCGAAGCTCAGCCCGATCCGGGATCGTCATCCGGCATCGTCATCAGGCATCGAGTCGAGGTGGCGTTCGAGCGCGTCGAGGCGGCTCGCCCACAGCCGGCGGTACGGCGCCAGCCACGCGTCGATCTCCTCCAGTGGCTCAGGGCGGAGTTCGTACCACCGCCGCTGGGCATCCTGCCGGACCCGCACGAACCCGTTGTCGCGCAGCACCCGGAGATGCTTGGAGGTGCCCGGCTGGCTGAGTCCGAGCTGGTCCACGAGCTCGCCGACGGACCGGGGGCGTTCGAGGAGTAGGTCGAGGATCCGCCGCCGGGTCGGCTCGGCCAGAACGTCGAAGGTCGTCGCCATGCCTTGAATATAACCGATAGGTAATATAACTGCCAGCCGGGAGGCCGAAGTCAGCCGGCAGGCTCGTGAGCGGGCGGGCCCGTGAGCTCAGCCGGCCCAGGGCTCAGTACGCCGAGGCTCGGATGGCGAAGACCGACCGCTGGTTGGGGTGTTCGGTCAGCGACCACAACTGGTCACGGTCGCCCCAGTACGACACGTCCTCCGGCCCGATCGGCAGCGTGTCGTAATGCATGGCCACCGAGCCACCCGGCCGGAAGGTCGCGAGGTCGCCCTTGTTGGAATCGCCGTCGCTGGTGGACAGGTAGAACTTCCCGTTGATCGCCGTCGCACCCTGCATGCTGGTCACCGACATGTCGTACGCCTCGGTGCCGGGCGTGAGCCCGTCAGAGGAGGCGCGCAGCAGCCGCGTGGTGTAGTCGAGCGGGAACCTCACCAGGCGGGTGCCGGTGCCCGGATAGCCGTACTCGCCGACGACCACGCTGTCCGGTGTACTGGTGCGGTCGAGAGCGGCGAAGGAGAACCTGAGGTGGGGGTACCCACCCGCCGTCGACCGGGTGTCGCGGAAGGCCTGCGGTAGAACGTACTTGTAGCCGAACGCCTGGTAGCTTCCGTCCGCCTGGAGGCCGATCTTCGTGCTGTCTCCGGTGGTGACCCGCCAGATGTGGCGGAGGTCGAAGACGCGGAACCCGATGTTCGTGTCCGCGACGTAGAGGTAGTAGCCGTACCAGAACATCCCGCCGGCGTGGATGTTGACCGAACGGAACGACGCCTTGCCGTCTGACCGGGTGTAGGGCTCGACCAGCAGGGTGTGGCGGTACACCGGTGCGGAGGTGTTGGACCAGTCGACGAACGACACCCGCACGCCCTTGTCGATGCCGTCGTCGGCGGCGTCGTACCAACTGGTCATGATCACCCTCGCGCCCTCGTATGTTCCGGCGGCGTAGGCGTCGGCGGAGGTCGTGATGGCCTGGGGGTACCACGCGGTGGTCGCAGCGTCGCCGGAGTTCCAGCAGAACGCTACGACTAGGACAGCTGCTCCGGGCGAGCACCTGCTGGCGGTCCGGTTGGCGTCGGCGACGACGTCCGGCACCGAGACGTTGGGCAACGCGGCGTCGAGGTCGTGAATGAGGCCGGAGTACGCCGACTTCGTAAGCCGGAAGTTCGCGGCGTTCAGGGTGCTCGCGGCATCGGCGGCGGGGACCGGTAGCAACCACGCGGACACGAGGAGGAGGGCTGTCGTCAGGCCGAGCAGTGACCTTTGTCGCACCATGTCGGGTCTCCGGAGTCGAATCGCCGGGAGGGGTGACCGATCTGCCCGCATGATGCGGCGGCGAGGACGTCGCGTTCGGCTCCTGGCATCAAGCGGCCACGGGGGACATGGGCCGTCGCCACCTGCTGCCCGGACCGATGGGGGCCGGCCAACCGTGAACGAGTCTGGGGGCGGGCCCACGCGGGCTACGCCCGCCTGGGCCCGCCCCCACCTCGACGATCAGCCCGGCGCGAGACCCGCGAGGCAGGTCGGCGACCATGTGGTGACAGTACGCCGTTCGAGGAGGTCGTCGTGCCCGATTACCGCGTCCGCCGGGTCCGCGAGTCCGACGTCGATGCCGTGGTGGCTCTGATCCACGAACTCGCCGCGTACGAGCGCGCCGCGGACGAATGCCATCTGAGGGCGGCGCAGCTTCGCGAGGCGCTGTTCGGTGCGGCGCCGGCCCTCTTCGCCCATGTCGCGGAGGTCGATGGTGTCGTTGTCGGATGTGCGGTGTGGTTCCTGAACTTCTCCACCTGGCGTGGGACGCACGGCATCTATCTCGAGGACCTCTATGTCCAGCCCGCACACCGGGGTTCGGGTTTGGGCAAGGCTCTGTTGACAGCGCTCGCGGAGGAGTGCGTACGACGCGGATACGCCCGGCTCGAATGGTCCGTTCTGGACTGGAATGCGCCTTCGATCGATTTCTACAAGGCGCTTGGCGCGCTGCCGATGGAGGAGTGGACGACGTGGCGGCTCACCGGATCCGCCCAGCAGCAGCTCGGGTCAGGCGCCGAGGCATAGGCAGAAGAGCACGTTCACAGGCTCTTATACCTCCACGGATGACTTCTTGTCGTAGGTGAGGATGACGGTGCCGCGCTCGAGCGCGCGGTTGTCCACGAGCGTGAAGTGCGTGGGGGAGAAATCACTGGTGAACAAGGGGATTCCGGTGCCGATGACGATGGGGTACAGCTTGATGACGAGGGTGTCGATCTCGTCGAGCAGCGCACCGGCCAGGCGTGAACCGCCCGTCAGGTAGATGTCCTTGCCGGCTTCGGCCTTCAACTCCCGGATCTTGTCCACCAGGTCGCCGGAGATGATCTCGACCGTGGGATCGGGGGATTCCTTCATGCTCTCCGAAACGACGTACTGGCGTAGATGGGCGTACGGGCTGGTGATCCCGATCGCAAGGGCGGGTTCGTAGGTGGCGCGCCCCTGAACGCCGGTGTCGAAGGTGGGGTTCTCGACGTCAACGCCGAGTTGCTGGCGAACATGCGTCGGCAGGGTGTCGGGGTAGGCCTCAACGATGAAGTCGATGACGTCCTGCGACACCGGAAAGAAGTCGAATCCGCCATCGGGTGCGGCGATGAAGCCGTCGATGGTCATGCCGATGTAGTAAACGAGCTTGCGCATGTCCCATACCTTCTCACCGCTTGGTGGCGCGGGACGTGTCCTGGGCCGCGGCTGGCTCGGACTCTGCCTCGGCTAGCCTGTCGAGGAACTCCGCGACGACGGTGAGCTGTTCGGTGGTGTAGCCGCGGGCGATCGCCGCGACGCGCCGCGAGCGGCAACTCTGGTGGGCCAGGTGTTCGTCGGCCAGCTCGATGACGACCTTGCGGCGGTCATCGACGCATCGGACCCGCCGGACGTATCCCGCGCGCTCCAGCCGGTCGATCGTCCCGGTGATCGTGCCTGAGGAGCCGATGCCGCTCCGCTGCCCAAGTTGTCCAGGACTCAGGGGTCCGTGCAACACCAGCAGATTGAGGAAGTTCGCCTCGCAGGTGCTGAGGGTGAGCCCGGCTTCGGCTCCGTCCAGGTGGTCGGTCCGCGCGGAGGCGGCTCCGAAGCGGCTCAGGGCAGCCTCGATCTGACCCAGCAGGCAGCGCTTTTCTGACTGGCTTGCCAATGGCCGACCTCCCCTCATAATCTGTCGTCTAGACGACAGAATCGCCTGAACGACAAAGTTGTCTCAACGACAAGTCTCGAACCAAGCCTGTCGCCTCCCAAAGATTTTACGGACCCCAAGCCATGGAGGAGCATGCCGTGAACGCCGACACCGCGTCCGCCGCCCTCGCCGAGCGCGAGCCGGCCCCGACCCCTGATCCGCGCCGGTGGTACGCGGCGGTGGTCCTGATCGTGGCCTTCATGCTGGACCTGATCAACGTCACGATTGTCACCGTCGCCCTTCCGAGCATCCAACGCGACCTGCGCGCCGGAGCCACCGACCTGGAATGGATCTCGGCGGCGTACCTGCTCGCCTTCGCGGTCGCGCTCATCACGTCCGCGCGGTTGGGGGATCTCTTCGGCCGTAAACGCGTCTTCCTGCTCTCGATCGCGGCGTTCGGACTGACCAGCCTCGCGTGTGCCCTGGCTCCCAACGTGACCGTGCTGATCGCCGCACGCGTCGCCCAGGGACTGGCGGCGGCCGGGATCGCGCCACAGGTCCTCAGCACCATCTACGGGATCTTCGATGGCAGGGAGCGAGCCTCGGTGTTCGGGCTGTTCGGCATCGTGGCCAGCGTTGCCCAGGCGCTCGGCCTGGTGCTCGGCGGCGTTCTCGTCAACGCGAACCTGGCCGGATCTGGCTGGCGGATGGTCTTCGTGGTCAGTGTCCCGATCGCCGCCGTTCTTGTCGTCCTGGGTGCCCGTCTGGTGCCGGAGACGCGGGTGCCGGGCGCGATCCGGCCGAACATCTGGTCGGCCGGCGTCCTCACGGTGGGACTGGTCGCGGTCATCGTGCCGCTCCTGGAAGGCAGCCGTCTCGGCTGGCCGCTCTGGTGCTGGCTGTGCCTGGTCGGCGGCGTGCTGGCCGTCGTGCTGTTGGCTGTCGTCGAAGCGCGCCAGGGCACGCGGCAGACCGCCCCCCTGCTGCCGGCCGATCTCCTCAGGATCCGGTCAGTCGGCTCGGCGCTGCTGATCCAGTTGATCGTGTTCGCCGCCTTCAGCGGTCTCCTGCTGGTCCTGACCCTGTGGGTGCAGAACGGCCTGGGCTACTCGCCCCTGCGGGCCGGCGTGGTCACGATCGCGTTGTGTGCCGGCGCGATGTCGATGGCCCCGCTGGTCGGCCGCCTGGTCATGAGGTTCGGCCGAAGCACTGTGGGTGCTGGCTGTGTGCTCGGCGCGCTCGGCGCGCTCGCCCTCCTGCCCGCTGGCTTGGCCACGCCGGACGTCGGCGCCTGGTCGATCGTGCCCGGGCTGGTGCTGCTCGGTGCCGGTATCAACCTGATCATGCCGCCGCTCACCACGCTCTTCATGGCCGCGGTGCCGGCACGGCACGCCGCGTCGGCGTCGGGGATCCTGAGCACCGGGCAGCAGTTCGCCGGGGCGTTGGGTGTGGCCGTTCTCGGTGCGCTCTTCTTCTCGACGCTGGGCGCTGGCGACTATCGGGCGGCGTTCACCACCACAGCGATCGTGATCGCGGCGTCCATGATCGTCTGCGCACCCCTGTGTCTGATGCTGGCGCGTCGCGAGGAGAGCGCCTCGACGTGATGGCCGTAAAACCGGCGGGCGCGGCGTCTCAGGCGACCAGGTGGCTGAGGATGGTGGCGACCTCGGTGGGACGGATCAGGATTCCGACGTGGCTGCTGTCGATCGAATGCACGTCGAACGGGTTGTCGGGCGCGCGGGCGTCCGCTTCCTTGATGAACCTGTCCTGGAGCGCGACGGGAATCGACCGGTCCGCGGTGAGCCTGATGTACGTACGCGGAATGCGGCCCCAGGTGGCTTCCTGGGCTCGATCGTCCGCCGAGCCGACGTCGAGGTTCTCGTCCGGCTCCAGGGTGTTGAGGAACGCCAGCAGCTCGCGTTCGGTCCCGTCGGCCAGGAGTTCGGCCCTGAAGTGGGCGAGGGTGGCGGGATCGGACGTACGCCAGTTCATCCTGAGCACGCCGAGCTCGGCCGGGTTTCCGACCAGCGGGGAGGTGTCTTCGCTGATGCGGACGGAGGAGTACTCAGGGGTCTGCATGTACTCCGCGGGGGTCAGGTCGACGCAGCACCAGGCCGAGACGTAGACGATCCGGCTGATCAGGTCCGGCACCGCGTTGCCGACGCCTGTGAGCGTCAGGCCTCCACGGCTGTGACCAACCAGGATCACCGGCCCATGCTCCGACGCTCGTCGAACGATCCCGATCACATGCTCGACGTTGTCCGCGAGCGTGACTCCAGCCAGCGTGGCCGGTGCGGTGGCCAGGGTCGCGAGGTCCTGCGGCGCCTGGTAGGACGCCGCGTACGCCGCCTCGAAGCCATGGCCCGGTAGGTCGACAGCGAGCGCGCGGTGGCCGCGCAGCGTGAGCTCGCGCAGGAGCGGGGCCCAGTGGAACGAGTTGCTGAACGAGCCGTGCACGAAGACGAACGTCGGAGTCATGTCCCGGACCCCTCCACACCAGGGCGCCGCGCGGTCACTTGACCGCTCCCGACAGCATCCCCGCGATGAAGTGGCGCTGCAGGAACAGATAGACCACGACCACCGGTGCCGCCACGATCGTCGCGCCGGCAGCCAGCAGCGAGAACTGCGAGGTGTGCTGTCCCTGGAAGAACGCCAGGCCGAGCGGTGCCGTTTTGAGATCCTCGGCGGTGATCATCACCAGGGGCATGAGGAATTCGTTCCAGGTCCACATGAAGATGAGCATCGACATCGTCAACAGGGCCGGCTTGCTGATCGGCACGAGAATCCGCCACAGCACGCCCCAGCGGGTCGCGCCATCCAGCTGCGCCGCCTCGATGAGGCTGGTGGGAATCCCGCGGAAGAAGTTACGCATCCAGAAGGTCGCGAACGCCAAGGACTGCGCGATCTGCGGGAAGATCAGCGACCAGTAGGTGTCGGTCAGTCCGATGTCGCGTAGGTCGTAGTAGAGCGGGATGATGAGCGCCTCGCTCGGCACCATCAAGCCGAGCAGGAGAAGGTAGAACAACACCGACTGGCCGCGAAAGCGCATGGTGGCGAAGGCGTAGCCGGCCAGGATCGCGAGGATGCTCGCCAGCACCACGACGCTCACGGTCACGATCGCGCTCGAGCGCATGTACGTGCCGAAGTGGCCTTGGTTCCAGGCGGTCAGGAAGTTGGCGAAGTGCGGTGAGTCCGGAAGCGTCAACGACGCCGAGGAGTTCGCCGGATCGGTGAGTGCCGACGACAGGACCCCGAGGAGCGGGAACAACGCGATCACGGCGAAGAACCCGAGGATGAGGTAGTTGAGGGTGGCTTCCCGCTTGGAGATCATGCGCGTTCTCCCGGGTCGATCCGGTTGATCACGGTCGTCACGATGAGGATGACCAGGGCGAGCAGGATGCCGACCGTGCAGGCCATACCCACCTGGTTGAGATCGAAGGCGCGGCGGTAGACCTCGAAGCCGGGCACTGTCGTGGTCGTGCCCGGTCCACCCCGAGTGGCGACGAAGATGAGGTCGAAGCTCTTGAGCCCCGCCACCACAGTGAGGGTCAGCGCCACCGCGATCTGCGGGCGGAGACCAGGCAGGGTGACGGCGAAGAACTCCCGGACCGGTCCCGCGCCGTCCAGGCGAGCCGCTTCGTACAGCTCCGGATTGATCTGTGAAACCCCGGCGAGGAAGAGGACGAGACAGAGGCCGATCTGCACCCAGGTGCCGATCAGGCCGACCGCCGGCAGTGCCCAGGTGAAGTCTCCGAGCCACGGCCGGGTGACGGCCTCCAGCCCGATGGCGGACAGGAACTGGTTGAGCACGCCCTGCGGCGCGTAGATGGCCGTCCAGACGGTCGCGACCACCACGGTGGCGACCACCTGCGGGAGGAAGATGACCACCCGGAAGAAGCCCATGCCCTTCAGCTTGGTCGCGTGCGTCATCAGCCCGGTGAGCAGAAGCGCGAGGCAGATCGGAAGCACCGAGAAAAAGACGATCAGGATCGCTGAGTGAAGGAACGCGTTCCCCAGAGCTCCGTCGGCGATGGCCTGGACGTAGTTGTCGAACCCGACCCAGGTCGCGGGCGACAGGCCGTCCCAGTCGTACAACGAGATCCAGAACCCGTGGAGCAACGGGAACAACAGGAAGGCGCCGAAGACAACGAGCGCCGGGAGCAGGTAGAGATACGCGATCCGGTCAGACTTGCGTGGCGCGCGTCGGGCGGAGGTGGGCACGACCGCGATCGCGCCCACCTCCGCCGTTGCCGCCATCTTCTCCGCGGACACCGACACAGACTCCGGTTTCCTCACATGGACTTCTTGAAGGCGCTGTAGTCCGCCTCCAGATTTCCAGTGAACTGCTTGACGTTGATCTTGCCGCCGATGAGCTGCTGGAGGTTGGCGGTCAGGGTGTCGTAGAACGTCGGGGTGGTGTAGTCGAGGTACGGAACCAGCCCGTCGTTCTCGCTGATCTTCTTCCACTCACCGAAGATGTCGGCGGTGAGGGTGCCGGACTTCGGCTGGTAGTTCGGTGGCGCCACCGCCGGGAGGTTAGCGGTCTCGGCGAGCACGTCGTCGGCGTGGGGGTTGGTGATGAAGTTGAGGTACGCCGCCGCCGCGTCGGGGTTCTTGCTCTTGGACGTGACTGCCCAGGCGAGACCCTCGCCGCCCTGGGTGACGCTGGACTGACCGGCCTGGGCCGGCGGCGGGCTCATGAAGCCGACCTTGTCACCCATGGCCTTCTCGAGTTCGGCGAGCCGCCAGGTGCCGTCGATGCGGAAGACACCCTGCCCCTTGGCGAAGTTGGCCGACGCGGCGTCACCGCTCAGGCCGTTCGCGCCGCTTGTCAAGTAGCCCTTGCGCGCCCAGTCGCTGACCAGCTGCGCGGCCTTGGTGGTGCCGCTGTCGTTCCAGGAGGCGTTGCCCTTCGCCGTCACGAGGTCACGCACCGCCTGCTTGCCGGCCGTGGCCGCCTGGACCACACCGAAGAGGTGGATCGCCGGGGACTTGTCGGACGTACCGAACTGGATCGGGATCTCACCCGCGGCCTTGATCTTGGGCAGCGCCGCCTCGAACTCCGCGAAGGTCTTGGGAACCTCGACGCCGACCTTCGTCAACAGATCCTTGTTGTAGTAGATGCCGACGATCTCGCCGGTCTGGGAAACGCCGTAGAGGCTGCCCGTCTGCCAGTCGCGACCGTTGGTGGAGAACTTGTTGAGGTCCAGCAGCTGCTTGGGGTACTTGGTGTTCCAGCCGTAGACCTTGGCGTACTCGTCGAGTGACGTGAGCAAGCCCGCCTTGACGAAGGCGCCCATGTCCGGGTAGCCCTGGTTGGCCTGGACGACGTCGGGCGGGTTGTCGCCGGACAACGCCAGCTTCAGCGTGGTCTTCGTGTCGTTCAGGGTGCGGGAGACCCGGTTGATCTTGATGTTGGGGTACTTCTGCTCGAACTCCTTGTTGAGCTTGAGCATCGCGTCGTTGGCCCCACCCGACGTGTTGATGTCCCACACTGTCAAGGTGGCCTTGCCGGCCTTGGCGGGGTCGGTCTGGATCTGACCGGTTGGCTTCGTGGTCGCCCCGGTGTCACCGCTGCTCCCGCCGGGCGCGCATGCCGCCGCCGCGACGATCGGCAGCGCGGCGAGTGCGAGGCCGACCCGCGCGAGACCCGGGCGGCTCCCCAACGTCTTTCGTGGACTCATGGAATTACCTTCTTGCTGGTAGTTGTCACGGACGCGTGCGTCGCGTGACCTCGGGACCCAGGAAAGCGAAGCTCGACTCCTCGCCTTGCGGGTCATACTTCATCAGCCAGGAGTTCAGGTCCTCCCAGGTGGGTGCGCTTACCGCGCCTCCCAGCGTTCGTACCGAATGCCCGGCGCAGAGATTGGCAAAAAGAAGGCGTTCGCGCAACGGCCATTCGGCGAGGGTGCCGAAGATGAACGACGCGAAGAACACGTCACCGGCGCCGGTCGGGTCGACCGCCTCGACTGTCAACGCCGGAGCGGAGGTGAGCTCACCAGTCGCCGCGTCGACCGCGACGGCGCCCTGGTCGCCGCCGGTGACCGCGACGAGAGGAACCCGCTCGGCCAGCTGCTTGGCGGCCACGGTGGGATCGTCCGTGCGGGTGTATGCCGTCGCCTCGGTGGTGTTGAGCACGAGGGCGTCGAAGTGCTCGAGGTTGGCGAGAACGTCAGGCGACCAACGCTCGGTGGCGTCCCAGCCCACACCACCGAAGAGCAGCGTGCCCTCGCCGCGTAGCTGGCGGGCCCACGCTGGCACGGCGTTCTCGGTGACACCAAGCTGCGCGGCCAGGGCGAGGGGGAGTCGCTCAGGAGTCAACGTGGTGATGGACTCCCAGTCAGGCTCCCCGTGGCTGAGGAACCTGCGGTCCTCGGCCTGGGTCACCGACACGGTGAGTGCTGTCTCGATCGCGGGCGAGAGTTCCGACCAGCGCAGGTCGAGGTTGGCCTCCTCGTGGAGAAGCTGCCAGAGGTGACTGCCGAACAGATCGGTGCCGGCGCGTCCGGCCAGGCCGGTACGAAGTCCGAGGCGCGCGGCAGCGACCGCGCGGTTGGCGACACCGCCTGGTGACACCGCGCGAGCGCGGGCCCACACTTCGGTGCCCGGTGTGGGCATCGCTTCTATCCCGGCCAACACGAGGTCGAAGAACAGCGCCCCCGCCAGGAATACATCGACCCGCGGTCGTTCCGTCGCGGACGCCGCGGGCGCGCTGTCGGCTGACACCGGTTGGCCTCCCAAACGCTCATACGTGTTCAGCGAGTGTGCAAGAGCTGAGCGACTTTGACAAGACCTGCGTGACCTTGCGCGAATTTTTGGATACGATCCCGCCGTGCTGCAGCGTGAGCGGGACCGACGCATCGTCAGGGCCCTGCGTGCCCAAGGCACCGTGTCCGCCATGGAGTTGGCCACCCAACTCGGCGTGAGTACGGCGACCATCCGTCGTGACCTCGAGCGGTTGGACCGCAACGGCGAGCTCAAGCGCGTGTACGGCGGCGCGATGCTCCTCGACGAAAGCGGTGAGGAGCCCCCCTTCGCCGTCTCCCACGACAAGGAGAGCCTGGCCAAGGAGGCGGTGGCCGCGAGGGCCGCCGCGGATCTGGTCGAGGACGACGACGTGTTGCTGCTCGACATCGGGACGACGACGTCTCGACTGGCCCGCCATCTGCACGGGCGCCGGGTCACCGTGATCACCAGCAACATCGCGGTCTTCGACGAGCTCCGCGACGATCCGGAAGTACAGCTGATCCTGCTGGGTGGCATGCTCCGCCGAAACTACCGCTCGTTGGTGGGATCACTGGCGGAGGCCGCACTTCAGCAGGTTTCGGCCGACCGGGTGTTCCTTTCGTGCACCGGCATCCGGCGCGACGGCCAGGTGGTCGACGACATGATGGTGGAAGCCTCGACCAAGCGGTCGATGATCGCCGCCGCCGAATCGGTCGTACTCCTTGCTCAGCCCCACAAGTTCCCGGGCAAGGGCTCGTTGAAGATCTGCAGCCTGACCGAAATCGACGTCCTGATCACGACTCCGGACGCCGACAAAGAAACGGTTGATATCTGCCGACAGGCAGGCGGAAAGGTACTAATAACGTGAAGCTGGCGATTCTTGGCGGAGGGGGATTTCGGGTCCCACTCGTGTACGGCGCACTTCTGCGCGACACTGCTTCGCCCCGTGTCGACGAGGTGGCGCTGTATGACCAGTCGCCAGAACGCCTCGCCGTCATCGAGTCCGTCCTGAGCCAACTGGCCAAGGGATATGACGACCCGCCGAAGGTCGTCGTCACAACTGACCTCGACAAGGCGCTCGAGGGGGCGCACTTCGTCTTCGCCGCGATCCGGGTTGGTGGCCTGGAAGGGCGTACGCGGGACGAGCGGGTCGCGCTCAATCTGGGCGTGCTCGGCCAGGAGACGACCGGGCCGGGAGGTCTGGCGTACGGCCTGCGGACGATCCCCGAGATGCTGCGCATCGCCGAGCGGGTCAAGGCGCTCGCGCCCGAGGCGTACTTCATCAACTTCACCAACCCGGCTGGCATGATCACCGAGGCGCTCCAGCGGGTGCTGGGGGAGCGGGTGATCGGCATCTGTGACACCCCTGGTGGGCTTGGCCGCCGGATCGCTGGTTCGCTCGGGATCGACGCGACCAGGGTGCAGGTCGACTACGTGGGCCTCAACCACCTTGGCTGGCTGCGCCGCCTGATCGTCGAGGGACGGGACCGGCTCCCGGAGTTCCTCGCGAACGCGCACGCCGTCTCCGCACTGGAGGAGGGCGCGATCTTCGGACCGGCCTGGCTCCAGACGTTGGGTGTCGTTCCGAACGAGTATCTGTACTACTACTACTTCAACCGGGACGCCGTCCGGTCGATCATCGACCAGCCGAACACCCGAGGGGAGTTCCTGGCCCGCCAGCAGGCCGACTTCTACCGCGCCGCCGGTGAGGACTCCGGCCACGCACTGGACCTGTGGCGCCAGACGATTGCCGAGCGTAAGGCGCTCTATATGGCGGAGGCGAAGGGCAAGCGCCATGACGACACGCCTGAGGCCGACGCGCTGGAAATCGAGACCGAAGAGGCGGGGTACGAACGCGTGGCGCTCGCGGTGATGGCCGCCATCGCGCGCGATGAGAAGTCGACCATCATCCTCAACGTCCGCAACGGTGGAACGCTCTCCGGCCTGGACGCAGACGCCGTCATCGAGGTGCCCTCGCTGGTGGATGCCAATGGCGCGCACCCGCTCGCCACGACTGCTCCAGACCTTCACCAGCTTGGACTCATGCAGCAGATCAAGGCGGTCGAACGCCTCACCATCGAGGCGGCGACGACCGGCTCATCCGACGCGGCGTTGAAGGCGTTCGCCCTGCACCCATTGGTGGATTCGGTGTCGGTCGCGCGTGACCTCCTGCGGGGGTACGTCGACGCCGAACCCGAGATCGCGCGGGTGCTCGGCCAGGACTGACCTGGCCCCTATGAGGCGGCCGGCGACCTGATGGGGAGGCGCAAGCCCGAGTTGTCAGAGGTTTCTCGGCTAAGAGACCGAGAAACCTCTGACAGCCCGGCAAGCCCAGCGACCTTGTTTCATATCGTGGGCTCACTATGCGAGATCGCCCATCGAGGTTGCGGTGACTTGGCGGAGGAGTGTCGGCTTAGAAGCCGAGACACCTCCGCCAAGTTGCCGCCCGCTACCCTCACGAAGCCGCGACCTGTCGGCGTGAGGGTTTCGAATAGGCCTCGATCTTCAGCCAACCGCAAGCCCGTCCGGTTTGTGGGACAACTGGCCCCACCGCGGCGAGGGATCGTGGACTGGTCCGAAGGATCGACCCCCTTCACACAGAGAAGCTTCGGACAAGTCGCGAACGTACTCGCGGGCCGCGGATTACCTCACGGACAGGGGCTGCTGGATCCAGCGCCACCTCGAGTCACGCCGTGGCGTCTCCTTCGGTCACTCAGGTGGTGTCAAGGAGGAGTTGACGCTCGGAGGTGGCGCGTGAGTCGGCGGCGCGCTGCTCGGCGACCGCCAGGTGGTCGCCGCCGCCATGCTCACGCCACCACGCCTGGCCCGCCGCGGGTAGGGCGTCGATCGGGTCGTAGTACTCATACGTCCTGGCGAGAGCGTCATCGTCGCCGGCCAATTCGATGCCGGTGCGGTAGTTCTTCTTCCAGTAGCTGATGCCGCGCACCTCGTCGTACTGCTCCACCTGGTGCACCCAGCGCTTACCGACGTACGGCACGTCGCAGACGATCCGCGGGGTCGCGAAGCCGGGAAGGTAGCCGAGGATGCTGTGCTGGAGGCTCTGGGCACGCTTGACCGAGATCCGCCAGTGCTCGCTGAACGGGATCATGTCGCACATGTAGAAGTAGTACGGCGTGATCGTCGCGCCGTCGAGCAACGCGAAGCACAGGTCGAGCAGTTGCTGCGTGGAGTCGTTGACCCCACGCATGAGCACACCCTGGTTGCGGACGTCGCGGATACCGGTTGTCAACATCGCCTTGGCGGCCCGAGCGACGAGCGGCGTCACCGACTGTGCGGCGTTGACGTGCGTGTGGATCGCGATCATCACGCCGCGCGCGTTGGCGGTCTGCGCGAGCCGCTCCATGCCGGCGCGCACCTCGTCCTGGAGCCAGTGCTGGGGGAGTCCCATCAGCGCCTTGGTGGCCAGGCGAATGTCGCGGATGTTCTCGATCTCCAGGAGAGCTGAGACGAACGCCTCCAGTCGGGGCCAGGGCAGGTTGGCAACGTCGCCGCCGGAGACCACCACGTCACGGACGCCGGGATGCGCCCGCAGGTAGTCCAGCATCGCGTCAAGGCGGCCTTGCGGCTTGAGCGCGAACTTCAGTTTCTCCACCTGTGGGGTGGAGTTGCCGACGAGGTCCATGCGGGTGCAGTGCCCGCAGTACTGCGGGCAGGTCGGCAGGAGTTCGGCGAGCACCTTCGTCGGGTAGCGGTGGGTCAGGCCCTCGGCCACCCACATCTCGTGCTCGTGGAGTGAGTCCCGGGTCGCCCGCGGGTGGGAAGGCCAGTCGGTACGCCGGTCAGAGAACACGGGCAGCATGTACCTGCGGACCGGATCCGCGTAGAACGTCTCGGTTGTGGGGGCTTCACCCGGGACCATCGTGTTGAGCATCTGCGGCGGAAGCAGCATCGACATGGTCGCCCGCTCGGACTGATCGCGTTCGAGGTCGGCGTAGAACCGCTCGTCGAGCAGGTCACCCATGACGGACTGGAGCTGCCTGACGTTCTTGACGCAGTGCGCCCGCTGCCACTGGGCAGACTCCCACTCGGCGACCGTCACGTCCCGCCATCCGGGCAACCGGGTCCAGCCCGGCTCGACGAGCGGGTGGAAGCGGTAGTCGTAGGGCTGCCCCTGGGATGTCTGCGTCACGGAAACTCCTCCGACCAAGCAGCCAGATTGAGGATGTCGTACTGTCTGTCCGGCAGAATACAGAAGAATATCCAGTAGCAATGACTGTAGCCCGCAGGATCTCCCAGGAGGTCGTGTTTACATGTCCCAGCCAGCCCGCCCGCCCGGATCCCCGATCGGGCTGCACCGCGTGCTCGAGCCCCCCGGTGTCCTCCCGCAGGCCGCCACCCGCCTGGACGTCCGGCCCGACCTGTGGCCTGACGAGGTTCGGATCAGGACAGAGCGGCTCAACCTGGACGCCGCGTCGTACCGCCAACTCCATGAGGCCCACGACAGCGATCCCGATGCGGTGCGGCGGGCTGTCCTGGAGATCGTGCGGGCTCGCGGCAAGATGCAGAACCCCGTCACGGGGTCCGGCGGCATGCTGGTCGGAACGGTCGAGGAGGTCGGACCGGCGTCACCGCTCGGGCTGGTGCCGGGGGATCGGATCGCCACGCTGGTCTCCCTCACGCTGACCCCGCTGGTGATCGAGGACGACCTGCGTGGCTGGGACGGTCGCGGCGAGCAGGTCCCGTGCGAGGGGTACGCGATCCTGTTCGGCCGCTCGATCGCGGCGAAGCTGCCCGACGATCTCCCGGCGCCGCTCGCGCTCGCGGTCATGGACGTCTGTGGAGCGCCGGCGCTCACAGCGCGGGTGGTCGAGGGCTACCGCGCGCCCACGGTCTGCGTGATCGGTGCGGCCGGCAAGTCCGGGTCCCTCGCCCTCGCGGCGGCGCGAAGAGCTGGTGCTGCCCGCACCATAGGCGTCGTACCCGTCGAGTCCGAGGAACGGGCGCTCACCAAGGCAGGGCTCGCCGACGCCGTGGTCCGCGCGGACGCCCGCGACCCGGTCGGACTGGCCACAGCGGTGGAGAAGGCTGGCGGTCCGGCCGACGTGACGGTGGTGTGCGTCGACGTACCCGACTGCGAGGGCGGCGCCGTCCTCGCGACCGCCGCCGGCGGGACCGTGATCTTCTTCTCCATGGCCACGTCGTTCAGTGCCGCGGCATTGGGAGCCGAGGGCCTCGCCGCCGACGTCACGATGCTGATCGGGAACGGCTACGTGCCCGGTCACGCGGCGTACGCCCTGGACCTGCTGCGCGCCGAGCCCGGCGTCCGCGCGGTGTTCGAGGCCAGGATGGGCGCATGACCACCTCCTCCTCGCAGCGCATCCTCTTCCGCGGCGGTGCGGTCCACACGCCCGGAAGCCCGGCCGCGACCGCCTTCTGCGTCGACGGCGGCACGATCGTCTGGCTGGGCACCGACGACGGGATCGAGCCGTACGCCAATGGCGCCGACCAGATCGTCGCGCTGGGCGGCCGGCTCGTGACGCCCGCGTTCGTCGACGCGCACGTCCACCTGTCGCAGGCTGGGTTGCGGTTGGCCGGCCTGGACCTCGCGGACGCGCGCCGTCGCGAGGACCTGCTGGACGCGTTGGCGGCGTACGCGAGGACCAACAGCGACGCGGTCATCCTCGGCTTCGGATGGGATGAGACCGGCTGGCCCGACCCCCGGATCCCGTCCGGTACCGAGCTCGAGCGGGCAACCCCGGGTCGCGCCGTCTACCTCGCGCGGGTCGACGTCCATTCCGGTCTCGTGTCGGGAGCGCTCCTCGACCGGGCGCCGGAGCTGGTGCGGGCACCTGGCTGGGATGGCACGAGCCGGGTCGAACGCGAGGCCCACCACGCGGCCCGGGACGCCGCCATGGCGCTGGTGACCCGTACCCAGCGCAAGGACGCGATCGTCGCCGCGCTCGCCGCCGCCGCGGCGGTCGGGATCGGCTCGGTCCACGAGATGGCCGCACCGCACGTCAACCCCGTCGACGATCTCGCCCTGCTGGACGAGGTGGCGGGGGAGCGGCCGATCCCCACAGTCGTCCGCTACTGGGGCGAACACGCCTCCACCGGTGGGGTCGAGCGGGCCCGCGCGCTCGGCTGTGCGGGCGCGGCCGGTGACCTGTGCGCCGACGGCGCCTTCGGGTCGAGGACCGCCGCGCTGCTGGCGCCGTACGCCGATCGACCGGGGCATGCGGGCCACGGTTACCTCGACGCCGAGGAGATAGCCGAGCACCTGATCGTGTGTACGCGGGCCGGGCTGCAGGGAGGGTTCCACTGCATTGGTGACGCCGCCACGTCGGCGGTGGTCGAGGGGTTCCGGCTCGCGGAGAAGGCGGTCGGCGCTGACCAGCTGGTCGCGTCCCGGCACCGGCTCGAGCACGTCGAGCTGATCGCGCCGGAGCTTGTCCGGGCGCTCGCGGCATACGGCGTGGTGGTGAGCGGGCAGCCGGCATTCGACGCGGAGTGGGGTGGGCGGGAGGGGATGTACGCCGCCCGCCTCGGTCCCGACCGTGCCCTGGCCGCGAACCCGTGGGCCGCGTTCCTGAGCGCCGGCGTTCCGCTGGCGTTCGGGTCAGACGCGCCGGTGACGCCGTTCGACCCGTGGGGAGGGGTCCGCGCGGCGGCGTACCACCACAACCCCGAGCACCGGATCGACGTGAGCGCGGCGTTCGACGCCCACACCCGCGGTGGCTGGTATGCCGCCGGCCACGACGACGGGGGAACGCTGCGGGTAGGTGGGGAGGCCACGTTCGCGGTGTGGGACCGCACGGGACCGGGGCTTCCGCCGCTCACGCCGGGTGCGCCGACGCCGGGCTGTGTCCGGACCGTCGTCGCCGGGCAGACCGTGTACGACAGGGAGCGACCATGACCACGACGGCCTACCGCCGCCACCTCGAGCTGGACCCGGCGACCGTGCGCAGAGCGCGGTCACTGGCCCGGCGCGCGGGGCGCCCGATCGTCCAGCTGGCCCGGGCCCACACGACTGTCTCCGTCGAGCGCGCCGTGCTGCGGCTCGCCGGGCTCACCGGAGCCGACCCCGACGGCACGCCGTGGGTCAACCGCCTGGTGGACGCCGTGCGCGCCGACGTCGGGCTCGACCACGGAGTCGCGCTCCCGGTCTGGGACGCGCTGACCCGTGGTACGGCCGACGATCTCGCCGCCCTTGCCCAGAAGGCGTCCGCCGGCTCGGTGCGGTTCCGGATGCCGGACGGCTCGGGGGCCCGACAGGCTGCCCGCGCCGCGCGGCGTTCGGTCAACGCGGGCATCCGTCGGATCGACACCCGGCGGCGGGAGCGTGAGCGCCTGGTCAAGCGACTCGGCGACCCGCCCCAGCGGCCGTGGATCTACCTCATCGTGGCGACAGGCGACATCTACGAGGACATCCCGCAGGCCCAGGCGGCCGCGCGCGAGGGCGCCGACGTCATCGCCGTGATCCGCTCGACCGGGCAGTCGCTGCTGGACTTCGTACCCGAGGGCGCGACCCGGGAGGGGTACGCCGGCACCTACGCCACGCAGGAGAACTTCCGGCTGATGCGGGCGGCCCTCGATGACGTGAGCAAGGAGCTCCGGCGCTACGTCCGGCTCACCAACTACGCCTCCGGTCTGTGCATGCCGGAGATCGCCACGCTCGCGGGGCTCGAGCGCCTCGACATGATGCTGAACGACTCGATGTACGGCATCCTCTTCCGCGACATCAACCCGATCCGCACCTTCGTCGACCAGCGGTTCAGCCGCCAGATCCACGCCCGCGCCGGCATCATCATCAACACCGGCGAGGACAACTACCTCACCACCGCGGACGCGGTCGACGCCGCCCACACCGTGACGGTCTCGCAGCTGCTGAACGAGTACTTCGCGAAGGAGGCGGGACTCGAGGACTGGCAGCTCGGCCTCGGGCACGCGTTCGAGATCGACCCGGCCCGGCCCGAGTCGTTCCGGCTCGAACTCGCCCACGCCCTGCTCGCCCGCGAGCTGTTTCCGAAGGCGCCACTGAAGTGGATGCCGCCGACCCGGCACATGGACGGTGACATCTTCCGCGGCTATCTGCTGGACGGCTTCTTCAACCTGGCCGGCATCCTCACCGGCCAGCAGATCCTGCTCGTCGGCATGATGACCGAGGCGGTCGTGACGCCGTGGTTGTCTGACCGCGACCTCGCATTGCGCAACGTCCGCTACGTTCTCAACGCCTGCGGCAACCTGCACGAGGACTTCCAGCCAGCGCCGGACGGCTTCATCGCCCAGCGCGCCCGCCAGGTGCTCGCCGAGGCCGTCGACCTGCTCGAACGCATCACTGACGACGGCCTGCTCAACGCGATCGCGGACGGAACCTTCGGGCTGATGCGCCGGCCCGCCTCCGGCGGCAAGGGACTCGACGGCGTGGCGAAGAAGTCGAGCGACTACTACAACCCCGCCACCGAACTCCTGGAGGAGGCGAGGCCATGAGCGGGCGCAGCATCGTCCGGCCGTACGGTGACACCACCGGGGACGGCATGGTGCAGCTGTCGTTCACGCTGCCCGTCCCGCACGACAAGCGCGCCGAGGGCGCGGCACTGCAGTTGGCGGAGAAGATGGGCCTCGACCCGGCGATGGTGGTGCACGCCAAGGCGGTCGGGCCGGCGTTCACGTACTTCATCGTCTATGGGCGGGTGAGCCACCTGGTCGATCTCTCGAAGGTCGAGGTGGTCGAGCGTGACTACCCACTGCTCAGTCCGAAGGAAGCCAACCTGACGATCAGGCGTGGGCTGCGGCGCCGGCTCGTCGTGGTCGGCGCCTGCATCGGGACGGACGCGCACACGGTGGGCATCGACGCGATCCTCAACGTCAAGGGGTTCGCGGGGGAGAAGGGGCTGGAGTACTACCGCGAGCTCAAGGTGGTCAACCTGGGTGCGCAGGTGGGGGTTCCGGACCTGGTCGCCAGCGCCCGCCGGGAGCACGCGGACGCCATCCTGGTCTCGCAGGTCGTGACCCAGAACGACGCGCACATCCGGAGTACGCGGGAGATGGCGGCGGCGTTCCGGGAGGCCTACGACGAAGCGGACCGCCCCCTGCTCGTGGTGGGCGGGCCGCGCTTCCACGAGTCGATGGCCGCTGATCTCGGCGTCGACCGGGTCTTCGGTCGCGGTACCACGCCCGGAGAGGTCGCGAGCTATCTCGTCCACGCCCTGGTGGACAGCCGATCCACGCCGTACCGAGAAAGGACCGCATGAGCGAGCGCAGCGAGCGAATCATTCAGCACAGTGTGCCTGGTGCCTCATGCGCGCCCGGAGCGAAGCGAGGACGTGCATGAGCGAGCGCAGCGAGCGAATCATTCAGTACAGCGCCATTAGTGCCTCATGCGCGCCCGGAGCGAAGCGAGGACGTGCATGAGCGAGCGCAGCGAGCGAATCATTCAGCACAGTGTGCCTGGTGCCTCATGCGCGCCCGGAGCGAAGCGAGGACGCGCATGAGCGAGCAGGCTTCCACCTCGACCTCTACGTCAGCCTCAGGCTCCGCTGAAGGCTCAAGCTCCAGTTCAGCTGCAGCATCAACCTCAACCTCAGCTTCAGGGTCTGCTTCCGGGGCCGACCCGCGACTTGGCCTCACCGTCGCCCATCGCCGGTACGTGTCGTACGCCGATGCGCACTACGCGGGCAACCTGGTGGCCGGCGGGTACGTGCTCTGCCTGTTCGGCGACGTCGCGACCGAGGTGTGCGTACGCACCGACGGGGACGAGGGGCTGCTGGCGTCGTACGCCGACGTGCAGTTTCGCGCCGCCGTACGCGCCGGCGACCTGCTCGAGGTGTCGGCCACCGTGGTGCGGGTTGGGAGGCGGAGCCGCGACCTGGACCTCGCGGCGCGAGTCCTCGCCCGGGGGGAGCCGGAGCGTGGGGAGTCGGCCGCGCGGGTCCTCGACGAGCCGATCGTCGCGGTGACGGCCCGGGCGACGGTTGTGGTGCCGGCATTCCCATGATCTCGCTGCCTGCGATACGCTCCGTGCTGTCCCGCTTGCCGATCTTGTAAGCCTTCGACACGCCGGGATCCGACACGCCGAACGTCCGACAAAATTTGGGCGTCGCGCAGGTGGACCGAAAGGGCCGATGACCTGCGTGTTTATGGCGTCTGTGCAGGTCATGGGCTGGTTGACACCACCCGGCCTTCCTCGCCATCGTCGTGTCCTGTCCACCGCAGGTCGATTCGGCTCGGGCCGGAGTCCTGGTCCTCGCGTGAGGAGTCCGGAGCCAGTTCTCGTACCACGCGACGACTTGGGACCCGCTCCGTGCGGTGGGGTGGCCACGGAACGGTCCGCCGCCCAGTAGACAACGATGCGTGGCACGCAGCCTGCGGGTCGCGCGTCGGTCCGAAGGGCGTGCGGGCCGTTCCGTCTCTCCAAGAGCCCGCGACCTCCGAGGTCCCGGGCTTGTCTGTTACGTGCACTTTGCCCCGCCCAGTTCTGAGCCCGGGGACACCAGAACACAGCTACGCGTTGTACCGTCCTGACATCTGGTGACGCCGGGATCCGTCGCGTTCGTCATCGACGTTCGTGAGCCCCCGTACCGGCTCAGTCCCCACCTCGGAGAAGGGCGGTGGCCTTGACGGTCGACGAGCGCACTGTCGAGCGCGCGAGCGTCGCGACGAGCGCCACCGGCACCAGGAGACGCATGGACACGCTGCCCTCGCGGCTCGCGCTCGCGGTGGTGGCAGGCGCCTCCCTCGCCGTGACCTTCCCGCCGCTCGGCTGGGTGTGGCTCATGCCGTTCTCCGTGGCCGTTCTCACGCTGGTCTGTCGGGGCGTGAGGGTACGCCGGGGAGCCCTGCTGGGCTTCGGGTTCGGAGTGGGCTTCTTCCTCGTGCTGCTGCAGTGGTCCCGGGTCGCCGGCCTCGACGGTTGGCTCGCCCTGAGCCTGGTCGAGGCCGCGTTCATGGCGGCTCTCGGCGCCGGTCTCACCCTCGTCACGCGGCTGCGGCTCTGGCCGGTCTGGGCCGCCGCTCTCTGGGTGGGCGTCGAGTTCGCACGGGGGGTGTTCCCGCTGGGGGGATTTCCGTGGGGTCGGCTCGCGTTCGCCCTCGACGACACCCCTATGGCCGCGCTCGCGAGCCTGGCCGGTGTGCCGTTCGTGTCGTTCGTCGCCGCCCTGGTCGGCAACCTCCTGCTCTGGGCTGTGCTCGCGCGTGGGCGCGGGCTCGGCGTCCGGGGAGTTGCCGTGGGCGCGGCCGCGGCGCTCGCCTTCGGCGGGCTGCTCGTGCCACTGCCGACCGCGGGGGAGGGCACGGCCACGGTCGCTGTCGTCCAGGGCAACATCCCCGGCCGCGGACTGGAGTTCCTCGGCCGCGCGCGTACCGTCACCCGTAACCACCTCGCGGCCACCCAGGAGCTGATGCGCGACGTCGAGGCGGGCAGGGTGCCCCGGCCCGACTTCGTGCTCTGGCCCGAGAACTCCACCGACATCGACCCGTTCAACGACCTGATCACCCGGGACACCGTGGAGCAGGCTGTCCACACCGCCGGCGTACCGATCCTGGTCGGTGCCATCCTCGACGGCCCAGGCCCCTACTACCGTCGTACGACCGGTGTCGTCTGGGACCCGAAGACCGGGCCGGGACAGACCTACGTCAAACAGCATCCGGTGCCGTTCGGGGAGTACATCCCGTTCCGCCAGCTCCTCCTGCCCTACATCGACCGGCTGCAGCTGGTGGGGCGCGACACCTACGCGGGTAACAAGCCTGGCACGATGCGGATCGCCGGCTACGACGTCGGTGAGGTCATCTGCTTCGAGATCGCCTACGACGGCATCGTCCGCGAGGTCGGCCAGGGAGACTCGCAGATGCTGGTCGTCCAGACCAACAACGCCACCTTCACTGGCACCGGCCAGCCTCAGCAGCAGTTCGCGATCACCCGGATGCGCGCGATCGAGTACGGCAAGGAAGCTCTCGTCGCGTCCCCGAACGGCATCAGCGGCATCATCGCCCCCGACGGAAAAGTGATCGCGCAGTCGAAGGAGGCCACCCGCCAGGTGTACGTCGCGAAGGTGCCGCTGCGCACCACGCCGACGTTGGCCGCCCGCCTGGGCGCGGTTCCCGAATGGTTATTGATCGCCGTCGGCCTGGGCGCGGTTGGTCTCGCCCTCAGTCGCCGGCGCCGGCGCACGTCCACGGATCCGGACACCGATCGGGCGACACCAGAGCACAAGGGGGCCGCGTGAGCGAGCGAACAATTCAACGCAGCGCCTTGAGTGCCTCATGCGCACCCGGAGCGAAGCGAGGATGCGTATGAGCGAGTCAGTGGAGCGGACCTTCGCCGACCTGGGTCGGATCCTCGTCGTCCTGCCTACCTACAACGAGGCGGACAACCTCGAGCGGACCCTGAAGCGGCTCCGGGCGTCGGTGCCGGAGGCGGACGTCGTTGTCGCCGATGACGCCTCGCCTGACGGGACGGGCGAGATCGCCGACCGGGTAGCGGCTGAGGACCCCCAGGTTCACGTACTACACCGGCCCAGGAAGGCAGGTCTTGGCACCGCCTACCGCGAGAGCTTCGCCTGGGGGCTGGAGCGCGGTTACGACGTCCTCTGCGAGATGGACTGCGACGGCTCCCACCAACCCGAGGAGTTGCCGCAGCTGCTGGCGGCCCTGCGTACCTCCGACCTGGTGATCGGGGCCCGCTGGGTGCCGGGCGGTCGGGTCAAGAACTGGTCGAAGGCGCGGGAGGTGTGGTCCCGCTGCGCGAACCTCTACGCGCGGCTTGCGCTCGGCCTCCCGCTGGGCGACGCGACCGCGGGGTTCCGGGCGTTCCGCCGAGCTACTCTCGAGGGGATCGACCTCCACGACGTCGCGTCGCAGGGGTACTGCTTCCAGATCGAGCTTGCCTGGCGGGCCTACCGGACCGGTTTCCGGATTGCCCAGGTGCCGATCGTGTTCCTCGAACGCGAGTACGGCACCAGCAAGATGGACCGGAACGTCATGATCGAGTCCTTCCGCCGGGTGACCGCGTGGGGCGCGGCGTACCGCGTCCAGCAGATCCGGGAGCTGGTGTCCGGGAAACGAAGGTGAACGCTCTGATGCCGCTGCTCGCACTCCTCGCACTGATCGGCCTACCCCTGCTGGAGATCTACGTCATCATCCAGGTGGGACAGGTGATCGGCGGTTGGTGGACGCTGGCCGCTCTGCTCACGGTCAGCGCGGCCGGTCTGTGGCTGGTCAAGCGCGAGGGCCGACGTACCTGGCGGGCCCTCAACCGCGCGCTGGAGGAACGCCGGCCGCCCGACGGGGAGCTGCTCGATGCCGGACTCGTCCTGGTCGGCGGGGCGTTGATGGTGGCGCCCGGGTTCGTCACCGACGCGGCCGGGCTGGCGCTGCTCTTCCCAGGCACCCGGCCAGTCACGCGACGCATGCTCAGGTGGGTTCTCGGTCGCCGGCTCGCCCGCCAGATGGAGCGGGTACGCCGCGCCAATGGTGGGCCCGGTGTCCCCGCTGGGTCGTCGCCCGGACCCGTGATCGAGGGCGAGGTTGTCGACCGGCGAGAGACCACGCCCTGACCAGGTGCCCGGGCGCGGCTTCCCGTCAGGCCGACTCGCGTGGACCTTCGTCCGCCTCGGCCTGAGCAAGGAAGAGGGTGCGTTCGCCATCGTTGCGGGTGAGCGCGGCGGCGCGTTCGAACTCCTGCCGTGCCTCGGCGTGCCGGCCGAGCTTGGCGAGCAGGTCACCGCGGACCGCAGGTAGCTGCGGGTAGTTCCGCAGCGTTCCCTCGGCGCGGAGCGTGTCAACAAGAGCCAGCCCTTCGGCGGGGCCGACGGCCATCCCGACCGCCACAGCGCGGTTGAGTTCCACGATGGGTGACGGTCGCACGTGGGCGAGCACCTGGTAGAGCGCGGCGATCCGGTCCCAGTCGGTGTCCTCAGGTGTGGCCGCCCTGGCGTGGCAGGCAGCGATCGCGGCCTGTAACGCGTACGGACCGAAGGCGCCGTCGAGGGTTCCGGCGCGTTCGAGTGCCGCCAGGCCGCGCCGGATCAACAACCGGTCCCACCGCCTGCGGTCCTGTGCCGGTAGGAGGACGGGTTCGCCGGACGGGCTGGTGCGCGCGGGTGTCCGGGACGCCTGCAACTCCATCAGTGCGATGAGGCCGTGCACCTCGGGTTCGCTGGGCATGAGACCGGCCAGGATCCGGCCGAGACGCAGCGCCTCGTCGCACAGTGCCGGGCGCATCCAGTCAACGCCGGCGGTCGCTGAGTAGCCCTCGTTGAAGATGAGGTAGATGACCTCAAGAACAGACGACAGTCGTTCGCCCAGCTCACCCGGCGTCGGAAGCTCGAACGCCACCTGCTTCGTGGTGAGGGTTCGCTTCGCGCGGACGATCCGCTGTGCGACCGTCGGCTCTGGCACCAGGAACCCACGCGCGATCTCCACGGTGGTGAGCCCACCGAGCAGCCGGAGTGTCAATGCCACCCGGGAGGCGGTGCTGAGCACCGGATGACAGGCAGTGAAGACCAACCGCAGCAGGTCGTCACCGATGTGATCATCGATGGCGGCGACGAGGTCGGGCCCGGCAGTGGCCTCCTGCACGGCGAGTGCCCGACCGAGCTCCGCGAGCTTGTCCTCGTAGCGGTACTGCCGGCGCAGGATGTCGATCGCGCGGTGCTTCGCGGTGGACATGAGCCAGGCGCCCGGATTGTCCGGGACGCCTGACTCGGGCCACTTCTCCAATGCGATCACCAAGGCGTCCTGGGCGAGCTCCTCGGCGACACCGACATCGCGGACGATCCGGGAGAGGCCCGCGATGAGCCTGGCTGACTCGATCCGCCAGACCGCCTCGACGGCACGGCGGGCGGCTTGATGGTGGTCGGCAGCCATCATGGCTACCGATCCAACCATCCCGGCGTGACTCTCGGCCCGAAGGACGCGTTGGGTCCGAGTTGGGTACGCGTTGGGTACAGACTCAGGCCGGCGGTGCGAAGTCCTCGGGTCCGAACATCTGGAGTACCTCAGCCTCGCCTTCCCAACCCGGCCACAGGTCGCGGTGCAGCTTCAGGAACCGCGAGGTCCACTCGACCGCCTCCTCCTTCGTACGCACCTGGTAGATCGCGTAGCTGATCCACTCCTTCGACTCCGCGAACGGACCGTCGGTGACATCCAGCTCCCCGCCGCTGACCTGGAGCTTGGCGGCCGCGCTGGGTGCGAGTCCGCCGGTATCGAGCAGCGCACCGGCCTTCGCGGCATCCTCCCCGAGCTTCATGATCGCCTCCATCAACGCCGGCGGAGGTGGGGTGTCGGGCTGAGTTCCCTTGCCGATCACCAGATAACGCATGGTCTTCTCCTTCTCTCTTCCGAGCTCGTGCCCGGTCCGGCCGACCGGGGGTCCTGCACACACTTCGAACGGAGGCCTCAGATATCGACCTGCCGCCTCACGTGCTCAACTGGCGGCCGAGCCGCGCCGCGAGCGCCGTGAGCCAGGCCCAGGCGAGTACGACGGTGATACCGAACGCCACATTGGTCGCGGCGCTGCCCGCTCCGGCGCCGACACCGATGAATCCGACGGCGAAGAGCACCCCTGTGACCCGGGAGAACCACGCCCACCCCGGGCTGTCTTCGGCCGCGAACCGGGCGCCGAGCACCAGGCAGGCGGCGATCAGGCCAGCGAAACCGATGCCGCCGGCGACGAAGTGCAGCATGCCGTGCCAGCTGACCTGGGCCTCGTCAGCGGTCGTCCCCTGCGGGAACCCGGGCATCGGATCCGCGACGAACACGCCGCCCGCGACCAGACCCAGGCCGTAGAGCCCGAGCAGTCGAGGTGCCCACGTCGTTCCCCGCCCCGAGCGCAGCACCCGTCGTACTCCGATCGCGAACGTGACGGTCAGCACCCCGGCCAGCACCAGGTTGCTGATCTGGATCCAGCCGAGGTCGCCGTTGGCGAGCACACTCCAGGGGTGGCGGGCGAGGTTGAAGCCGTCCCGCGTGAGTGCCTGGGCGAGGGAGACCGCGACATAGGTCGGGCCCGCGATCGCACCGCAACGCAGCAGCCCGGCCGTCATCCTGGTCCGCTCGGTGGTCGCCGGCAGGTCCGCGACGATCGTCCTCTTGGGCATCGTCCTCTCCTTTTCCAGACTGGGCCGGCCACGGTTGGCCGGGCCTTCTCTGGGGCTTCGAACGAGAGGACGCGGTCTCGACATCAGGGCCAAGATTTTTTCGACGATTCTTGACCGGACGTCGCGCGAGCCGATCGCCGCGACGCTCGCCGGACATGATCGAGCCGCGTCGCACGGGATGCGACGCGGCTCGGGATCGGGGAATGGCTCAGGGGGTGTGCATTGGATGAGCCGTTACGCGCTGCGTTGGCGGGGTGTCTTGGGTGTCTTCGGGGGCTCGTCCCGGTGGAGGTGGTCAGGGCCGATCTGTCCCGAACGCAACAGCTCCAGCCGCTCGGAGAGCAGTTCCTCGAGCTCGTCGATGCTGCGCCGCTCGAGGAGCATGTCCCAGTGGGTGCGCGGCGGCTTGACGTGCTTGGGCTCGGGACGGTCACCGTCGACGCGTACCGCTTCACCCCCGCAGCGAGGGCATTCCCAAACCGACGGGACTTCGGCGTCCGCGGCGAAGGGAAGATCAAAGTGGTGGGAGTGCGGGCAGTCATACCCGACCAACTGCCGCGGTGCGGGAGCGATCTCCCGATCATCCTCATAGCTCGCGGCGCCAAGCCGGGAGCCTCTCAGTGCGCGCTCCGACATAATGCCTCCATCCCCCTCCATCGTGTATGGACCTCGATGGCCCTAACGTCTGGGCCCCCGCCCAGGATTCCCCGGAGCGGAACGCGCGAATCGCAGCGCGTTGGTGCGTTTGCTGCTAGTAGCGGCCGATGTCCTGATCCGGAAGCGCCTGGCGGGTGCACGCTGCCGGGGAGGAACAGCTCGTGGGGCGATGCCGTGAGGCCCTATCTCAGAACGTCCGCCGGGTGCGCCGAAGCTCCGCCGCCACAGGTGAGGTTTGGTAAGCCTTCGCGGCGAGCCGCCGGTCGTCTCACAGGCCGGACTGCTGGCGGCCCGGTTCATGATCAACTTGCAGAAATCGCCCAGATTTCGCGCGAAACGTGGGCGATTTCTGCAAGTTGATCATGGTCCGGTTCCCGCTCAATCAGATCCGGCAACCTCTCCGACGCCAGAGGTTTTGAATAAGCCACGATGTCAGACAGCGGGGGTCCTTGCGCGGCAAGTCGTCACCATGCAAGGCAAATTGGGCGTGCTTCGTGGGGACATGGCGCGTGAGGTCGGGTCCGTCTCACATGGCGTACACCCAACGGTTTCGGATGCTGAGACATGTGGGTCCTTCGCTGACCCGGCAGCCGTTTTGAGAAGCTCCACGGGCTACTGTCCGGAGCCCTGGCGCTTCGACGGGAGAGGCGTACGTGACCAACCCCTGGAACACCCACGGGATCGAGATGCGCCACGACGTGGTGATCAAGCGGTTCCGGCCGGGAGACGCGGGCCAGGCGATCCGTGAATGGCGCGCCCTGTCTTTGCTCGCCGCCCGTGCGCCCGGAATCGCGCCGATGCCGGTCAAGGCTGATCTCGTCAGCGAGACCCCGACGGTGGTGATGGCGCGCCTGACCGGCGAGCCTCTTCGCGGCAAGCCCGTCAGCACTGCCCAACTCGAAGGGATGGTAAGCGCCGTCACCAGGCTGCAGGAGTCGGCGATCCCGCCGGGCCTCATGAGTGACCTACCGGTGCGCAGATGGCAGCAGGAGGAAGTGATCGCGCGGCTCCGCGCCTGGTCCGCGGACGGGCCCGGCAGAGGCGCACCGCCGGTCGTTGTCGAGGCAGTGAGGGCCGGGCTCGCCTGGCTTGCCCGGGCGGGACTGGAGGCGAAACCAGCCGCTGGAGTGGTCCCCGTCTTCGGTCACGGCGATGGCAACCTGGCCAACTATCTGTGGGACGGCTCCCGGGTTCGCCTCGTGGATTTCGAGGATTCTGGCCGAAGCGACCGGGCGTTCGAACTCGCGGAGATCACCGAGCACGTGTCGGCGTGGGTGGACGGCGCACTCGACGTCGAGGCCTTCCTGAGCTATTTCGAGCTGTCGGACGCCGAGCGGGCGCGGCTTCGGGACTGCCGTCGACTGCTCGCGCTGGTCTGGTTGTTCCTTCTCGCCCGGGAGGATCCGGCCCATCCCCGCAACCCGCCAGGCACGCTGGTCCGCCAGGCCCATCGCCTACTGGATCTGCTCACCTGAACGCCGCGGAAGGCCTACCTGCCAGGCCTCGCCGGGGTGCAACGTCCTTGCCTGGCCGTCGAACGCCACCGCGATGGGTGCGGCTTCGGCGTGGCGCAGCCCGATCCGCAGCCGGTCCTGCGTGCAGTGCACCGTGATGCCCCAGTGTCCGCGATAGCGCAGTGCCAGCTCGAGTTCGCCGAGCTCGCGGGGGAGGCGTGGATTCAGCGCCAGGACGTCCGCACGCATCTCGATGCCGGTGTAGCAGCGCTGGAGAAGGTCCACACAGCCGGCCATCGCACCCAGGTGGATGCCTTCGGACGTCGTACTCCCGGGCACGTCCGCGACATCGCTTCTGAGTGCTTGCAGGAAGAACTGCCACGAGGTGTGGCGGTCGGTTCGCGCGAGCACCCAGGCGTGGACCACGGCGCTCAGGCTGGACCCGTGCGACGTGCGGGGTAGGTAGTACTCGATCGTCCGCAGGATGGTGTCCGTCGAGACGGTGTAGCCGAGCCGGGCGAGGGTCTCTGTCAACTCATCCTTGCTCAGCAGGAAGAAGAGCATGAGCGCGTCGGCCTGCTTGGAGACCTGGTAGCGGTTGATCGAATCGCCTTCGGCTTCGAGGATCCGGTCCAGTCGGCGGATATCGGCGTACCTGCGGCGGTAGGCGGCCCAGTCGAGTTCGGCGAGTTCGTCGTACCCCTCGAACTGGCTGAGGATCCCCGTGCCGTGAAAGGCGACCCGCATCCGCCGGCTCACGTTCTCGAACCGCTCGCGCTCCTCGGGCCGCAGGCCGAGCCGTTCCCGTAGCTCCGTACGGCGGTACTCCGGGAGCATCTCGAGAGCGTCCAGCGCGCGGCGGATCACCCAGGCGGCCATGACGTTGGTGTAGGCGTTGTTGTCGATGCCCGGCCGGGACGCTCCGGGATAGCTGTCGTGGTACTCATCGGGTCCCATCACGCCGCGGATCTCATAGCGCCCGAGCGCGTCGTTGTAGGTCGCGAGCGAACTCCAGAACCGCGCGATCTCCACCAGCATCTCCGCGCCGTACGCGCTGAGGAACGCGAGGTCGCCCGTCGCCTGGTAGTACTGCCAGATGTCGTACGCCACCGCGATCCCGACGTGCCGCTGCAGGTGCGAGTGGTCGGGCAGCCACCGGCCCGAGCGCGGGTTGAGGTGCAGGCGCTGGGTCTCGTCGCGCCCGTCACTGCCGCTCTGCCAGGGATACATCGCTCCCCGGTAGCCGGCTGACCGCGCGGCCCAGCGGGCCTGGGGGAGCCGCCGCCAGCGGTACATCAGGAGCGCCCGGGCCACGTCCGGCAACCGCAGGGTGAGGAACGGAAAGACGAACAGCTCGTCCCAGAACACGTGCCCGCGGTACGCCTCACCGTGCAGGCCACGGGCGGGTACGCCCACGTCGAGGTCCACGATGTGCTCCGACAGCGTCTGCAGCAGATGGAAGACGTACAGGTTGAGGGTGGGCTGCGCCTCGCCGTCGACCGAGATCCGGCAGGTCCGCCACAGCCGGTCCCACGCGACGACGTGCCGGGCGTGCAGCTGGTCGAACCGGCCAGCACGCTGGACGGCGGCGAGGGCGGCGGGGAGGCTCTCCGAGATCGCCCGGTCCATGGACGTGTAGACCGCGATGGTCTTCTCCACCACGAGTGGCACCCCAGCGCGGACGTCGAGTTCGATCTCCAGGCTGGCGCACCGGTCGGTCCGCTCGAACGTCCGCCTGATCGGCCCGCTCGCCCCGCTGATCCGCACCCGGGCAGCCTCGGCGATCCGGATCCGGGAGGTCGCGGTCTCCACCTGCAGCCACAGGATGTCCTGGCCGTCGTACCCCTCGGTGCCTGGTCTGAGGTGATCGCCGCGCAGGCCGTGGTACCTCTCGACCCCGCCGTTCGTGACCTGACCGTCGAGCGCCGCGCGCACCCACAGCCGACCCGACCAGTCCTCCGGCAGGATCGCCGTCTGCAGGACGGCAAGGTGTGGATCGTCCATGGAGACCAGGCGCCGTTCGGTGATGACCGACGTACGACCGGCTTGGTCGCGAAACCGCAGCCGACGGTTCAGTGCGCCGTGCCGGGTGTCGAGCTCCTGGTGATAGTCGAGAAGGTCCACCCGGCTGGCGTCGAACCACTCACCGTCCTGCGCCCGGAAGGTGAGAGGCAGCCAGTTCGGTACGTTGACCAGGTCCTCGTTCGAGACGGTGCGCCCGGCGACCTCGGAGTCGAGCCGGTCGTAGCAGCCGGCGAGATACGTCCCGGGATAGTGGACGCCATCAGCGCGGGACTCCGGTGCGGCTCCCCGGGTGGCGAGGTAGCCGTTGGCCAGGGTGCAGAGCGCCTCCCGCAGCCCTTCGGCCGCGGGATCGAACGTGTCATAGGTCCACGACCATGGAGTCACGCCGCCGCCCCGATACTGTGAGCTCGCCCAGATCCTCGACCACGATGTGCGCGCCCAGCCGGCGTAACTCCGCCGCTTGGCGGCCGCGGTCGACCGCCACGATCAGGCCGAAACCGCCTCGGTGGGCGGCTTCGACCCCGGCGAGGGTGTCCTCGATGACCGCCGCCTGCGCTGGCTTGGCCCGCAACCTGCGGGCGGTCTCCAGGAACAACGCCGGATCAGGCTTGCCCGGCAGGCCCAACTCATCGGCGTCGATCCCGTCCACACGGACGTCGAACAGCTTCTGTACGTGTGCGGCGGTGAGTACCCTCGCGCAGTTCCGGCTGGCGGAGACGGCCGCGGTCCGGGCGCCGCGGTCGCGGAGTTCACGGACCAGCGCGACCGTGGAGGGGAACGCGGCGACGCCGTACCTGCCGATCTCCTCCAGGAAGTAGCGGTTCTTGCGGGCCGCGAGCGCGTGCACGGTGTCGGCGCTCTCGGTGCCGTCGGTGGACGCACCCTCGTCGGCGTCCGAACCCTCGGGCAGCGTGATGCCGCGGGCGGCGAGGAAGTCACGTACGCCGTTGAGCCGGGGTTTTCCGTCGACGTAATCCAGATAGTCCTGCCGCACGTCGAACGGTGGCAGCGTCCTGCCGAGCGCGCGGCCACGCCGGCGGAGGAACTCGTCGAAGCACCGCTTCCAGGCGGCCGCGTGGACGCGGGCCGTGTCGGTGATCACGCCGTCGGTGTCGAAGATCACCGCGCTGATCCGGTCCACGTCAAGGGCAGGTTGCTCGGATGTCATCGACGACTCCCTACGACGTCGCACGGGTCGGCAGCCGGCCTCATACCCGCTGTAGCCACTTCTCCACCTGAGGAGGCGTGCCAGATAACCCCACACTTTGATCTGGGTCCGGGCGGGGTCGGACAGTGCCGGACAAAGGGACAGCGCCACAAAGGGACAGCGCCACAAAGAGGAGCGCGTGGGCTCAGCGGTGGGTCAGCACCTGCGGCTGGCGTTCGCCGGAGACGGTGAGCTCAGCCAGATCGGCGACGACGACGTGGGCGCCGAGGCGGTACAGATTGCTCTTTTCGCCATGCCGGTCGACGCCCATGATCGGCTCGAAGCAGCCGCTCCAGGCCGCCTCGACGCCGGCGAGGCTGCTGGTGAGTGCCGCGCTGCGCCGGGGTGAGACACCCAGCCGGCGGGTCGCCTCGAGCAGCAGGGCGGGGTCGGGTCGCGACGGCAGTCCGAGAACGGCCGCGTCAACGCCGTCCACCTGGACGTCAAACAGGTCCGCGACGCCAGCGGCGGCGAGGACCTGCGAACTGTTGCGGCTCTCTGAGACGGCGGCGGTCCGAGTCCCGCGGGCGCGAAGCTCGCGGAGAAGCTCCACCGTCGACGGATAGGGCGTGATCCTTAACCGGCGTACCTCCTCCAGGAACCACGCGTCCTTGGTGGCCGCCAGGGACTGCACGGTCTCGGCGGCGGGGTCGGTGGAGAACTCCGGGATGGAGATGCCGCGGTTGGAGAGGAACCGGCGTACGCCCTCGATGCCCGACTGCCCGTCGGCGGCGCGCAGGTAGTCCGCCGGCGGCTCGAACGGCGGCAGGAGAACCCCTGTGTGCTCGCCATGGCGGTGTAGGAAGTCGTCGAATGTCCGCTTCCACGCGGCGGAGTGCAGGCGTGCGGTGTCGACCACGACGTCATCGGTGTCGAACACCACCGCATCGATGCGGTCGAGGTGGAGGGTCGGACAGTTGTAAACCATTGGCTACTTTCACGTGCTGGCCCGGGCGGACAACACCTACTCACGTGGGACACGACCAACGGGGGACTTCTCCCACGTTCGTTGTCCCGCCAAGGAGCGGCGAAGAGGCTTCGGTCATAGCCCCGCAAGGACCTTCGCCTGCTGCCCTGTTCGGGCGTACAGACCAGGCTGAGGAACGTCCACTCCAGCGGGGTCCGGGAGGGGTTATGCCTGTGCGGGTAGGGGTGAACGGCTTCGGCCGGATCGGTCGCAATTTCCTGCGCTGCGCGCTCGAACGCGACATGGAGGTCGTCGCGATCAATGACGTCGCACCGATCAACGTCCTCGCCCACCTGCTGGCGTACGACTCGACCTACGGCCGGCTGCACTTTCCGGTCCGCCATGACGACAAGGCGATCTACGTCGACCGGACGCCGATCGCCGTCTCGGCCAATCCCGATCCGGCCCGGCTGTCGTGGGGCGAACTCGGCGTCGACGTGGTGATCGAGTCGACCGGCAGGTTCCGCGCCCGCGACGATGCCGCGGGCCACCTGAAGGCAGGCGCGAGGAAGGTCCTCATCTCCGCGCCGGGCAAGGATGTGGACCTCACCGTCGTGTTCGGTGTGAACGAGGGGGAGTACGACGACGGGCGTCACGACGTGATCTCCAATGCGTCCTGCACCACCAACTGCGTCGTCCCCATGGTGAAGGTGCTACACGAGGCGTTCGGGGTGGTCAAGGGGTTCATGTCGACCGTGCACGGCTACACCAACGACCAGGTGCTCCTCGACGCCCCACACAAGGACCTGCACCGGGCGCGTTCGGGTGCGGTCAACATCATCCCGACCAGCACCGGAGCGGCCCGTTCGATTGGCGTGATGCTGCCCGAACTCGACGGCCGCCTCGACGGTGTGGCGCTTCGCGTCCCTGTGGAGGACGGCTCCCTCACCGACCTCACCGTGATCCTCGAACGCCCCGTCAGCGTGGGCGAGGTGAACGCGGTCTTCCGCCGGGCGGCCGACGAGAGCCTCTCCGGCATCGTCCGGGTGACCAGCGACCCCATCGTGTCCCGCGACATCGTGGGCGAGCCCGCCTCGTGCGTCTTCGACATGTCCCTGACGCAGGTGAACGGCGAACTCGCGAAGGTGTTCGGCTGGTACGACAACGAATGGGGTTACTCCAACCGGTTGGCAGACCTCGCCGAATACGTCGGCCACCGCCTCTGAGCGGTAAACCCGGTATCGGCGTCGTCGTCCGCCTTGCCATCGCGGCCGGGGCACCGCTCACCCACCTCGGGACCTTCGCGGGGCGGCCGGAGGACTGTTGCCGGTCGTTGATCGGCAACAGGTGGCGCGACGATGGACAAACGTCAGGACGTCGTGTCGTCAGCCCAGCCGCAGGGAGGAGACGACCCGCTGGTGGAGGTGATCGTGCTCGTCCAGGAGCTCGACCCGATCGAGCGCGACATCCTCGTGAAAGCGGCGATCCTCGCGCCCTCGATGCACAACACCCAACCGTGGAAGTTTCATTTCCGTCACCGCACGGTGGAGGTGTACTGCGACCCGACTCGGGCCCTTGGCGCTGAGGACCCGGAAGGCCGGATGACGGTGATCGGTGTCGGCGCCGCGGTCTTCAATCTCCGCGTCGCGGCCGCCTGCCTTGGCCACTCGGCGTCCGTCGTACCCCTGCCTGACACGCACCGCCCCACCCTCGTGGCGGAGGTGATCGTCGGGTCGCAACCGGTCGACGTCTCCGGACCGGCGGCGTTGTACCCCTACCTCGCCCACCGTCGTACCAACCGGCATCCGTTCGCCGATCGCGCGCTCCCGACCGAGGTCCGCGACCAACTCGCGCAGGCCGCCCACGAGGAGGGCGCGATGCTGGAGTGGATCGACCAGCCCGACCGGGTCCGCTGGCTGCTGGAACTCGCGACGGAGGCCGCCATCGCCGAGGCCGACGACCCCCGGCGGCTCGTCGAACGCCAGCGCTGGGTCGGTGGCGAGCGCACTCGTGACGGGGTGCCATCGAGCGCGTTTGGGCCGCGTTCGTACGAGCCGTCCGGGCCGGTACGCGACCTCGCGATCGATCCCGCGGACCGGCTGCGAAGCCCTGGGAGGTTCGAGCCGCGGCCCAACCTCGCGGTGCTGTGGACCGTGAGCGACCAGCCACGAGACTGGCTGGCCGCTGGTCAGGCCCTGGAACGGGTCCTCCTCGTGGCCACCACCCAGGGAGTGGCGGCATCGCTGCTCAACCAGCCTCTCGAACACACCGACCTGCGCTGGCTCGTCCGCGACCCGCGCGCCGGCTGGAGCATGGCGCAGGCGGTCCTTCGGTTCGGCTACGGACCCGAGGTGCTCCCGACCCCGCGGCGTCCGGCGGAGGAGTTCGTCCTCGCCGACGACGACGCGCTTCCAGCAGAGGGCCGGTGAGGAAATGGCAGTGCCAGCAGGACGACCGATCGTCGTAGGGACCGACGGGTCTGACGGCGCCATCGACGCCGTCGCGTGGGCGGCGGCCGAGGCCGCGCTGCGCAAGGTGCCCTTGCGGATCGTCCATGCGTTCGCGTGGACCCTGCTGCACGTGCCGGCCGCCCTGTGGCGGATGGGGCCAGAGGGCGGCCTACGCGCGCACGCCGAGGAGTTGCTCGAGGAGGCCGTGCAGACCGCCCGGGCGACCGCGCCGAGCCTGGAGATCAGCACCGCCGTCGTGACCGACTTCCCGTTGCCGTTGCTGGTCGAGGAGAGCCGGGGAGCGACGTACGTCGTCGTGGGTACGACGGGCCGAGGCGCCTTCGCCGAAGCACTCGCGGGCTCCATGACCGTGGAGCTTGTCGCGCGGGCCCACGCACCGGTGGTCGTGGTGCGGGGTACGCCCACGCCGGAGGAAGCCGACCAGCTCGTGGTGGTGGGGGTCGACGGGTCCCCGCTCGGCGCGGCCGCGGTCGAGGTCGGTGTGGAGGAGGCGGCGCGCCGGCACGGTCGCCTGCTCGCCGTGCACGTCGTACGCCACGGGCTTTCCGTGCGCTTCGGAGCCACCGACACGAGTGCGGGGGTCAGGTTGCTCAACGAGGCGCTGGCTGGCTGGCGAGAGAAGTATCCGGACCTGTCGATCGAGGAGCGGGTCCTGTCGGGGCATGCGGCCGGTGCCCTGACCGACCTGTCCGACCGGGCTGCCGCCGTCGTCGTCGGCGCCCGCGGCCGGGGTGGGTTCACGGGCATGCTGCTTGGTTCGGTCAGCCAGTCCCTGCTCCACCACGGTCGTTGCCCGATCATCGTCGTCTCGGAGGCGAGCGCGTCCGTGGCCGGTACGGCCCGGTCGGCGCCACGCTCCTAGAAGGGTGAGCCCATGCGTGTCCTACTGGTCGAGTCGACACCCGGCGCCGGAGGCGGGGTACGCGAGCGTCTGGAAGCTGCCGGTCATGCGACCGTGACCTGCCCGGGCGGGATCGATTGTTCCCTCGTCGGTGCCGGGCACTGCCCTCTGGTGGACGAGGCGGTCGACGTCGTGGTGGACGTACGCGCCCGGCCCGAGCCTTTCACCGTGCATGAGCAGCCGTTGGTGTGCGGGATCCTCGCGGGGGTACCCACCGTCGTCTGCGGGCCGATTCCCCAGATGGAGTCGGCCAGAGGGGCGGAGACGCCCGGGCCGCCCGTCGAGGGAGCTGGCCGGGATTCAGGACCGGATTCAGGGCCGGTGGGCATCTGGCGGCGCGCTGACGTCCGGTGTGCGCCCGAAGGCATCCTCGAGGCGGTCGACGAGGCGACCCTCCCGACCAGCCGTACGGTCCGGCACCGGATCGCCACGGCGGTCAACGCCGTACTCCGGCCGCGCGGGCTGGCCGGGCCGTTCCGCGTGGACGTGACGACCCGGCGCGGCGTGGTCGACGTGCACCTGGAGTTCGCCGGCCGGGTCCCGCCGCCGGCTGTCCGCGAGCAGCTCAGAACGGTGGTCCGCGCGGCCCTCATCCCGGTGACCCGGGCGTGGGCGTCCGCGACGGTCCTCATCTTCGAGGGCGCACCGACCGCGGAGCGCCAGGTGGCGGCGTCCTGAGCGCGATCACGCCCGGCTGAGCCGGATCAGCCCCGGCGGGCGCGGGCGCGCTGCTTCTCCCGGTCGGTCTGCGACAGGATCGCCTTGCGGATCCGGATCGCGGTCGGCGTCACCTCGACGCACTCGTCCTCGCGGCAGAACTCCAGCGCCTGTTCGAGGCCCATCTCCCTCGGCGGCACGAGGCGCTCGAGTTCCTCGGCGGTGGAGGAACGCACGTTCGTGAGCTTCTTCTCCCGGCCGGCGTTGACGTCCATGTCATCCGGGCGGGAGTTCTCGCCGACGATCATGCCTTCGTAGACCTCGACGCCCGGCTTGACGAACAGCGTCCCGCGTTCCTGCAGGTTGAAGCAGGCGTACGCGGTCACGGCCCCGCGCCGGTCGGCGACCAGCGACCCCCTGGGACGCGTCCGCATCTCACCCGCCCACGGCTCGTACCCCTCGAAGACGTGGTGGATCAACCCGGTGCCCCGGGTCTCGGTGAGAAACTCCGTGCGGAACCCGATCAGGCCGCGGGCGGGCACCAGGTAGTCCAGGCGTACCCACCCGGTGCCGTGGTTGACCATCTGCTCCAGGCGGCCACGCCGCAGGCCCAGCATCTGGGTGACGACACCGACGTACTCCTCCGGCACGTCGATCGTGACCCGCTCGACCGGCTCCTGCAGCTTGCCGTCGATCTCCTGGGTGACGACCTGCGGCTTGCCGACCGTGAGCTCGAAGCCCTCCCGGCGCATGAGCTCGACCAGGACTGCCAGCTGGAGCTCGCCGCGGCCCTGGACCTCCCAGGTGTCGGGCCGCTCCGTGGCCTGGACCCGGATCGACACGTTGCCGATCGTCTCGGCGTCCAGGCGCGACTTCACCAGGCGGGCGGTGAGCTTGTCGCCGCTCACGCCCGACAACGGCGAGGTGTTGATGCCGATCGTGACGGAGATCGACGGCTCGTCGACCCGGATCACCGGCAGCGGGCGCGGGTCGTCGATGTCGGCCAGAGTCTCACCGATCGTGATGTCGGGAATGCCGGCGATCGCTACCAAGTCGCCCGGGCCGGCCTTGTCGGCGGGTATGCGTTCCAGCGCCTCGGTCATCAGCAGGTCGGTGACGCGGACGCGTTCGACCTCGCCGTTCGCGCGGCACCAGGCGACGGTCGCGCCCCGGGTCAGCTCGCCCTGGTGGACCCGGCACAGCGCGAGCCGGCCGAGGTACGGCGACGCGTCGAGGTTCGTGACGTGCGCCTGCAGTGGCGCGTCTTCGTCGTACGACGGTGCCGGCACGGTCGCGAGGATCGTCTCGAACAACGGGCGCAGGTCGGCGTTGTCGGGCAGGGTGCCGTCGGCGGGTTGCTCGAGGGTGGCGCGGCCGGCGCGGGCCGAGGCGTACACGATCGGGAAGTCGAGCGCGGAGGCGTCGGCCGACGGGTCGTCGAGGAGGTCCATGAACAGCTCGTACGCCTGATCAACGACCTCGGCGATCCGGCTGTCAGACCGGTCGACCTTGTTGATGACGAGGACGACTGGCAGGTGCTTGCGCAGGGCCTTGCGCAGCACGAACCGGGTCTGGGGGAGCGGACCCTCGGAGGCGTCGACCAGCAGGAGTACGCCGTCGACCATCTCCAGAGCGCGCTCGACCTCACCGCCGAAGTCGGCGTGGCCGGGCGTGTCGACGATGTTGAGCGTGACCGGCCCGTCAGGGCTCTGCCAGCGGACCGCGGTGTTCTTCGCGAGAATCGTGATGCCCTTCTCGCGTTCGAGGTCCATCGAGTCCATCACGCGCTCGGCGACGTCCTGATTTTCCCGGAAGACCCCGGATTGCCACAGCATCGAGTCGACCAGGGTGGTCTTGCCGTGGTCGACGTGGGCGATGATCGCGACGTTGCGAAGGTCTGAGCGCGTAGCCATGCTGGTAATCCTCCCGGACGCCCACGACGCGCCGACGCACGGGTCAGCTCTGGCCACGACCCCGCAGCCCACGCTCGGTGGCGCGGCTGGCGAGCAACTCTTCCAGATAGAACTGAACCTTCGCCTCGATCGGTCGATTCGGAAAGTGGCGGCGTACGAGTTCCACCACCCTCTGGTGGTGACCGCTGCCCGGCAGGAACGCCTTGACTCCGTCGTTGAGCCACGCTTCGTCGAGATCGTCGTGGCGAGCTGCGACCCGGGTAGCGGCGGCGCGGATCTCCGTAGAGGGTTTCCAGATCGCATCTACGTCACGGGTGGCAGGGCGCGCGTCGTACGCGATCGCCATGGCGGCACCGCCCACGGTGAATAGGTCGCCTCGTATGCCTTCCTGGCGTAGCTCCTCGTTGAGCTCCCGAACAGGCCTGAGGATTCGTTCGCGAGTGAGCGTGGCTCCGCCTAGACGTTGATGAGAGAGTCTCGGTGAAGGTAAATGCCGCGGAGCTGGAAGGACGCCGGGCTGCCGGCGTATTCCCACGCGCGCATGCCAACCATCGGCGTGACCCACCACCCGTGGTCGAGGTAGCGATCCGGACCGTAGGTCCATTCGGGCGCGATGATGCCGGTCCGGGCCGCCCGCCACTCTGCGAGCGCTGCGACGAATGCGTCCCCTCGTGGATCTCCAGTCGTGCCAGGGTCGGCGGCGATCATGCGCCTCCTGGTATCGGCGTCGGCATGGTCGAAGCGGCTGGCGAGTTCGGCGGCCTTTCTCACAGGGAGTGTCCAGTCCCCATCTGAGATATCGCCGCTGATCGAGCGTGCCAGGCCGAAGACACTGGCCGCATAGTCCGCCTCGGCATCTATGACCGGGCCCATGCCACCATCCTTGCGGTCAGTCCTGGTTGGCGGGAACCCTCTTCAGCGCAGCTGCCACAGGACGGGAGTGGTGAGGACTCCCGCCTGCCGTGGCAGTCCCAAGGCGGTGGCGAGCAACTCGGCCGGCCCGCGGATCCCGGCCAGGCCGAACGCCGCTCCGGCCGCCGCGGCCGGCAGGTCTTCGCTGGACTCGGGGCTGCGCAGGCGTTCGACCAGGCCGAGCCGGGGCACCGTGCGGATCTCCGCCTCCTCACGATCGACACCGACCCGGGCGCAGGCGATCTCGACCGCCCGCTCGAAGCCGCCGAGTTCGTCGAGCAGGCCGCGTCCCTGTGCGTCGGCGCCGGTCCACACGCGTCCCCGGGCCGCCGCCTCGACATGGTCGCGGGTGAGCCCGCGGTCGGCGGCGACCTTGCCGGTGAAGTCGTCGTACACCCGGTCGAGCCAGCTTTCGAGGCGCTGCCACTCCTCCTCGGAGAACCCTCGGTACGCCGAGAACATCCACGCGTTGCGCCCCTCGGCGACACCGTCGCGGGTGACGCCGAGGCGGGTCATCAGATCCCGGACCACCGCCTTGCCGCCAAGCACCCCGATCGAACCGGTCAGGGTGCCCGGCTCGGCGACGATCGTGTCGGCGGCCATCGACACGAAGTAGCCACCGGAGGCGGCCACGCTTCCCATCGAGACGATCACCGGTTTGCCCGTCTCGCGGACCCGGATGACCTCGCGCCGGATCGCGTCGGAGGCGACGTAGGAGCCGCCGGGACTGTCGATACGGAGCACCACGGCTCGGACGTCCCGGTCGGCGGCGGCCGCGCGGAGCCCCGCGCTGAGAGTGTCGGACCCGATCGACGTGGCGCCGAAGCCCCTGCGGCCGGAGCGACCGAGGTGGATGTCTCCGGCACCGTGGACGACCGCGACGGCGGGCCCCTTGGCGAACCGCGCGAGGGCATGGCGGGGTTCGAGCAGTTTCGCCCGGCGGTAACGGTGGACAAAACGCAGGCGTACCTCGCCAAGCCGGCGGCGCAGGTCGGCGTAGACCTCGTCGCGGTAGCCGAGCCGGTCGACCAGGCCGGCCTCTCTGGCGTCGTCCGCGGACAGGGGTGCCTGGTCGACAAGGGCGCGGATGTCCTCGGGGGCGAGTCGGCGCCCCTCGGCGATCCCGGCCACGACGCTCTCCATCGCGGACTCGGCCAGCCGGCCCGCCGCCTCCCGGTGCGCGTCGCTCATCTGGCTGGCAAGGAAAGTGTCGGCGGCGTTTTTGTACTCATACCGGCGCGACATCTCCGGAACCACACCGAGCTTCGCCAACGCGTCCTTGACGAACACCGCCTCCGCGACGATCCCGGTGAGGCCGACGTCGCCGGAGGGCTGCAGCCAGATCTCGTCGAACGCCGTCGCGAGGTAATAGGGCACGGTGCCCGGCCCGAACTCCCCGAAGGTCTCCGTCCAGGCCACAGTCGGCTTGCCGCTGGTCGCGAAGAGGCGTACGGCGCTGCGCAGCTCCTGTGCCTGGGCGAGCGTGGGTGTGTGTCCACCGATGTGGGCGACAAGTCCCGCGACGTCCGGATCGAAGGCCGCGAGGCGGAGGCCGTCGATGAGGGTACGAATGAGCGGGCGGCGCCGGGCGAGGGCGGCACCGAGCGGATCCTGCGGCGGCGCTTCCAGAAGAGGAACGCTGAGGTCGAGCTCGAGCAAGGTAGCGACCATGAACTCACCTTAGGCGGTGTTCGGCGGAAGGTCCCGGTCACGACGCCGGCGCCGCACCCTCCGGGCCACGCAGCGTCGGCATCGACTGACTGATCGACCTCGACCCGGGTAGGCAGGCGGCCAGGGGATAGGTGACAATGATCCGGCACTGTGGAGGGGAGTATTCCTTCGCGGCGGCGCCGTCATCACGGATGCCGGGTTACTAGCCCGTGCGCCCGGTGCCGTCGGCCTCTGATCTGAGGCGGAAGAGACCTCCGGGGAAGTCCGCTATCTTCTCTCGGAGGTTACTCAGTGAACATTGCCCCGTGGCTGTGGCTTGTCACCGTTGCCGTCCTCGTGGCGATCCTTGCCATCGACATCCTCATCATCGGGCGGCGGCCGCACGAGCCGTCCATGCGCGAGAGCGCGTTGTGGATCAGTTTCTACGTCAGTCTCGCGGTGCTCTTCGGCATCGGCGTGTTGATCTTCTCCGGCCCGCAGTTCGCCGGGGAGTTCTACGCGGGTTGGATCACCGAGTACAGCCTGTCAGTCGACAACCTGTTCGTCTTCCTCGTGATCCTCACGAGGTTCGGGGTGCCGCGGAAATATCAACAGACGGCGCTCCTGATCGGCATCATCCTCGCGCTGATCATGCGGGCGGTGTTCATCGCCGTCGGTGCGGCCGCGATCAACGCCTTCGCCTGGGTCTTCTACATCTTCGGCGCGATCCTCATCTACACGGCGATCCAGTTCGTCCGCAACAGCGAGCAGGAGGACTCCGAGTACAAGGAGAACGCCCTGATCCGCTGGGCCAAGAACAACCTCCCGGCGACGGACACCTACAACGGCGTGAAGCTCACCATCGTCGAGAACGGCAAGCGCCTCGTCACCCCGATGCTGCTGGTGATGATCGCTCTGGGCACCACCGACCTGCTCTTCGCCCTCGACTCGATCCCCGCGATCTACGGCCTCACCAAGGAGCCGTACCTCGTCTTCACCGCCAACGTCTTCGCGCTGATGGGCCTACGCCAGCTCTACTTCCTGCTCGGCGGACTGATCACCCGGTTGGTCTACCTCTCCGCGGGGTTGGCGGTCATCCTCGGGTTCATCGGTGTCAAGCTGATCTTGCACGCCCTGCACGAGAACAACCTGCCGTTCATCAACGGCGGTGAGCCCCTCAAGGGGGTGCCCGACATCGGGATCACGTTCTCGCTGACCGTCATCATCGGGACATTGGTGGTCACGACGGTCGCCAGCCTGCTGAAGAGCCGGCGGACACAGAAGGACGAGCAGCCCGCCAAGACACACTAGGGCGCACACCTGACTGTTTCGGATGCTGCGAAACCAGGCGCCAACCCGGCAAGCCCGGAGGGCCCGGTCTCATATCGCGGGCAGATCTGTAGGCCGGAGGCTCCAGGCCGCCTGGACGCCTCAGTGGCGGAAGGTCAGTCGGCGAGCCGGCCGGCGAGGTCGACGAGGGTCGTGTCGCGGTCGTCGTCCATGGGCTCCTCGCTCACCTGCCGGCCGGTTTTCGGTGCGTGCAGGATCCAGCGTTCCTTGCCGGTCGCGAAGCCGACATGGTGGATCGACTTACCGGGACGCGCGAAGAACAGCAGGTCGCCCGCCTTCGCCTCCGCCACCGGGAGGCGGGCAGCGGCGGCCGCCTGATCGTGGGCGTCGCGGGGGACGACCCGGCCGAGCGCCCGGAACGAGAGGTGCACGATCCCGGAGCAGTCGAGGCCGAAGGCGTTCATCCCGCCCCAGAGATAGTCGAGTCCGACAAAGCGGCGGGCGGCGGACAGCACGGCGTGGCCGTCGACCGGATGGTCGGCGCCCGTCGCGCGTACGACGCAGGACGACGGGTCCAGCCAACCGGAGCGTCCGCCCGGGAGGCCGACCCGCACACCCGCCGCGGACTCGTCGAGGACAGGCAGGATCGTGGCGTACGACACCTCGCCGGTCACGGCGGCCTCGGGCCCGGCCTCCGCCCGCAATGGTGCGGCCTCGACGGCGATGACCGCCTCGCGTTCGGCTGGTGCGGCCCCTGCCGCGACATGCGCCCGCGGCACCCATCCGGGGTAGCCCCGCGGGTGCCGCTCCGACGGCTGCCACAACGCGATGACGTGCAGCCAGTCGCCGCGTTCCTCCACCACCTCGACCGGCTCCCCGAGCAGGAGTTGGGTGAGGATCCGGTTCGTGAGGTCAAGGCGGGCCTCGACGTCGAGGACGGCCGGCCAGCGGCGCGGATCCGGAACCGCACCAAGGATGGGTCCGTCGATCTCCCGCGGAGCCTCGGGATCGGTCCACAACGTGGTGGCGCTGACACAGATCGCCGAGGTGGTTGGGCTGGACAGGTCAGGAGCGGGCATGGCGTCACCGTAGCGGAGCCCGCCGACCGGGGCCTGGCGACAGGGCCCGCCACCCGACCGTGCCCAGGGCCAAAGAGATCGCGCCCGCGACCTCTCAGCCGGGTGACAGCAACCGTGGTTGGCGCACGTCGATGTACCTCAGGTCCGTGAACAGCGCCTTCTCGCGCTCGAGCAGGTTCCTCACCTCGGCGGACGGCCCCTTGCGCTCACCGGCGCGCGCGGCCTCCTCGTTGGTGAAGTAGACCGCCTGGGTGAACCGCGACGGATCCTCGTCGTGGACGGCGAGCAACCCGCCGATGACGTCGGGACGCTCGTTGCGGAGTACGTCCTCGCTCTCGGCCAGGAGCGCCCGCGCCTGGATCGGGTCGGCGATGCGGCCCTGGATGATCTGGACGAAGCCGGCCTGGTCGGAACCTCCGGCCATAAGGGTCATTACCTCGCTGCACTCGTAAAGCTTCACGTCTCCGGTGTAGAGCTTCTCGGTCTCCCGCCACCAGGCGGTGCGTTCGGGCCGTTCTCTGTTGGCCACGGCCGCCTGCTTTGACTCAAACCTCGCCAGCATGATCGCCGTGCCGTCGGATCCGACCCCGCACGTCGCGCCCAGCCAGCCCGGCGCTCCCGAAGCGAGATCCCGCATCCAGCGGTCTACCGCCGTGTACAGAGCGTTGGGGTTGTCGACATGTCCTTGGATGACCTGGATGAACATTGGTTCCCCCCCTCGTGCCGGGTGATTTTCTGTACTTCCATCGACGCTACGCCGCTGGCTGGGGTCACGACCGGGTAACGGTTGAGGTCAGTCCCGGGTCGCGGCCGAGCGAGCCTGCCGGGCCAGTCGGCGGGCCTCGCGCAGCGGAATCGGCGTGCGCGCCCGGCCCGTCGCCTGGCGTACGACCTCGACGGCGGATTCCGGGTCGGTCCGCCAGCCGGCGTGCACGACGAGCGGGCGGCGGCCGGCACGGGTCCGCAGCCACGCGCCCACGACCTCGCCGTTCTCCTCAAGATCACGGTCCTGATCACCGCCGGGCAGCCGGATCGGGCTGGCCGCTCCGGCGACGTCCGGCGGCCACGGGCCCTCGGCGCGCAGGGGCCGGTGGGTGACACCAACGGTGGGCAGGTCGAGAACGGCGCCCAGGTGGAGGGCGAGGCCGGCCCGCCGGGGATGGTCGCGGCCGGTCGCGTTCACGAGCAGGACGTCGGGTACGACGCCGAGCCCTCGAACCGCCTCCTCCAGCAGGGGGCCTTCCCTCAGCGCGAGCAGCCCGGCCGCGTACGACGCGCCAGCCACCGTGTGGCGTACCGTCGACGCCACCCGGCGTCCACTCGATCGCACGGTCACCGCGGCCACCCAGACCTGGTCGCCGGCGCTGCCCGGTCCCTCGATGCCGCGTTCGAAGCAGCAGAAGCAACCACCGATCCGGACCGGCCCGTCAGTCGGCGGCCGCCAGGGCTCAGCGGTGAGGGCAGCGACCTCGCGCTGGACGGCGGCGAGTTCCTCGGGGTCCACCGGCCATCCTCGATCCGTCGTGCCCATAACCTCCAGCACACCACGCGGGCGCGGCGCCCGGTCAGCGCTCGGCGGTCAGCTCGTAGTGCAGCGTCTTGTACTTCTTCAGCCGATGGAAGAGCGGGACCAGTCGGCGCTGGAGGAAGGGGTACTTGCCGGCGAGGGCGCCGCGCACCCAACGGGCCTCTGCGTCTGGCAGCAGTCGCGCCTGGGCCCGCATGCTCACCCCTTGAGGCGTGCCTCCAAAAGTTGACGGGGTGAGTTCCACCAGGGGGTTCCGGCGGAGGCGCTTCGTCTTGCCCGCCCGGTCGTACGTACGGAAATAGGCGTGGTCGCCGTTGACGACGATGTGGACCGGAGTCGGCACCGGGGTGCCGTCCCTGCGAAAGGTCGTGAGGAGAACGGTCTTCTGGTCGGTGAACCGCGCGAACGGCGAGCCTTCGAGTGGCATGCTGGCATCCCTTTCGGCCGGTCGGGAGCGAGGCTTTCACCCGTGTAGACGGGACCCGCGGCGGATCCGTGACATCGTGCTCCGCCGCAGCACCCTCCGCCGCATTACCTCCGGGGATCAGTCGGCGGGGCCGGTAACGCCCAACCCTGGCGCGTCGGGCAGGACGACTGTCGCGCCGTGGTAGGCGAGGCCACCGCGCACGGGCGAGTCAGCCAGCCACCAGGCCGCGTCGAGATCGTTCACCAGCGTGGTCCCCCTGGCGGCCACCAGGCTGGCCGCGGCTCCGACTCCGACGGGGCCTTCCATCATCGAGCCGACCATGGTGCCGAGGCCGTAGGCGTCTGCCAGGTCGAGGAGGGTACGCGCGGGTCCCAGCCCGCCGCACTTGGCGAGCTTGACGTTCACGAGGTCGGCGGCCCGGCGGCGGATCACCTCGACGAGGTCCCGGATGCCGTAGACGCTCTCGTCGGCGAGGATCGGCGTGTCGACCCGCTCGGAGACCCAGGCGAGTCCGTCCAGATCGGCCGCGGCGACCGGCTGCTCGACGAGTTCGATCCGCAGGTCGGCGTCCTCCAGGGCGCGGATCACCCGCACCGCCTCGCGTGGAGTCCAGCCCTGGTTGGCGTCCAGGCGGATGCGTACGTCTTGACCGGAGGCCTCGCGGACCGCCTTCACGCGTGCGATGTCGGCCGCGGCCCCGGCCTCTGACCGGACGCCGACCTTGACCTTGAGGACGTCGAACCCCTCGCCGACCCGTGCCTTGGCGGCGGCGGCCAGGTCCGCGGCCTCGCCGGCGGACAGCGTGACGTCGGTGTGGACCTCGCGGGCCGTACCCCCGAGGAGCCGTGCCAGCGGCACGCCGAGCCGGCGAGCGGCCAGGTCGTGGAGTGCGACGTCGAGCGCCGCCTTGGCGTTGAGGTTTCCGACCACCGCCGTCGCGACCTCACGCAGGCGCGCGGCGAGGTCGTCGGGATCGCGGCCGAGTACGACGTCCTGGAGGGGTCCTGACACGCAGGCCTGCGCTCCGGCGATGGACTCGCCGGTCACCCGCCACACCTGCGGCGCCTCACCCCAACCGCTGTGGCCAGCATCGTCGACGACCTCGACGAGCAATGACTCGACGGCATCCGCCCGGCGGAGCGCGGTGACGAACGGCGTGTGCAATGACGCGCGGACTGGATGGCAGCGGACCTGCGTGATGCTCGGCACGGCAGGACGCTACCCCACGCCACGTACGTGCGGGTCCGGTCGCCAGTCGGCGGGGAGGGTTCGGGGCTCGGCCTGGGCTTCCTCGATGAACAGGTCGTCGACGAGGAAGAGTCGGGCGCCGCCGTACCGCAGCCGCATGAGGTACGCCAGCACTCCCGACAGGCCGACGTTGTAGTCCGCGACCACGGACCGCAGGGTCTCGTCAGGGATCAGCGCTCGCCCGCCCATCCGGCAGTGCCGTACGGCGATCAGCGGCACCAGGTCCTCCGCCCAGGCGCGGTAGGTCGGGTCGGCGAGGATCTCGGCGGCGTCGAGGAGGAATTCGCCGTCGCCGGCCAGGCCATGGCACACGGCCGGGGAAGACTGCCAGCGCGCGCGATGGACGGCACCCGCCGCCGCGCGGGCGTACTCGCCGAAGCGTTGCTCACCGGTTACGGCAAACAGTCGGAGCAGGAAGGTCCCGACACCGGACGAACCACTGCACCAGTGCGGCAGGCGGGTGGCGTCTGCCGGGCCAACCGGCCACCAGGCCGCGCCGCCGTCGTCGGTACGCGCCGCGCGGCACAGCGTGTACCCAGCCTCACTCGCCAGGTCGACGTACGCCTGCTCGCCGAGCGCCGTGCCCAGAGCGAGGAGGGCGTAGCCGATGCCGGCGACGCCGTGCGCGAAGCCGTAGTGGGTGGCACCGGCCAACTGTGAGTCGAAGGTCGCGGGAATCGGCCAGGTGGGTCCGTTCGCGCCGGGCACCGCCGCCGCTCGCAGGGCCGCGGCGTACTCAGCCGCTCGTTCGAGGTAGGGCCCGTCCCCGCGGCGGCCCGCATCTCCCCGGCGGGCGTCTCGCCGGCGGGCGTCGCCTCGGTCTTCGGCATCACCGCGATGACCGGCGAGTTGGCCCACGTGGAGGTGGGTGAGGGCGGCGCCGGCCAGCCCGTGCGCGATGTCGGGATTGGGCCAGCTGGTGGGCAGCGCCAGCGCGAGACGCTCGGCCTGCTCGAGCAGGTGCGGCTCTCCGAGCGCGACGGCCGCGTCCGCGAGCACCCATGCCACGCCGGCGCGCCCGAAGTGAAGGCCGGGCAGGACCCGGTCCCCGCGTTCGCAGCGGTCAGACAACCAGCCGGCCGCCTTCCGCGCGGCCGCGTCGACGGCACCCCACGGAACGTCGGACGGCTCGCCGCTGGCGTGCGCACGCAGGAGAACCGCGAGCACGCCGGCGGCACCGTGCTGGACGTTGCGGGAGTCGGTCCTCGCGCCGTACGTGCCGGGCCGCCACAGGCGCTCGTCGTCGGGGCGCATCGTGGCCATCAGGTGCTCCAGACCGTCGGCGAGCAACTCCTCGCCGGTCGGCTGGCCGGCCGCGAGACCGGCGGGCCGGGGTTCCTCGGCGGCCAGGAGCCGCTCGACCAGCGCCAGGTCGCCGCGTTCGCGCGGGTGGTCGGCCAGCAGGGTCATGATCGCCGGACCGAGCGCTCTGGCCGAGTCGCCGTAGCGGGCGACGATGGCAAGCCAGGCGGCGAGTCGTTCGCGTGCCGGACGGGCATCGAGCGGGTCGTCGTCCGGAAGCACCGGATCGTTCCCCGTGGCAAGCAGGAACATCAGGGCGCCGAGGGTGTACGCGTCCTCGGCGGTGGCCGCAGCGATCGGCAGCTGGCCGGCATGGAGTTCGGGTGCGGTGTAGCTGGAGGGATGGGGCCGGCGGCCAGGCTGTCCGATCGGTGCGGCGGCACGTAGGCCTGTGAGCACTGGGTAGCCGTCGGCGGTGACGAGGATGCTCGCCGGATCGAGGCCGCGCAGGACGAGGCCAGCCTGGTGGGCGCGGGCGATCAGGTCGCGCAGCCGTCGGGCCATGGCGAGGGCCGGCTCCAGGGGTACGCCGGCGCCGGCGCCCGTCTGGTGTCCGACCCAGTGCCGCAGGGATTGGCCGGCGAGGCGTTCCTCGACGAGGAAGAGGTCACCGGCCTGGGCGAAGACGCCGAATGGCCGTGGAGTCGGCAGCCGTTGGTCCATCAGGCGCAGCAGGTGCGCCTCGTCCAGCAGCCGGGTCCGCGCGTCAGCACCGTCGGGGTCGGTGTCGGTGTGGGCCCGGGCATGCTTGATCACCACGTCCGGACCAGGGGTCGTACCCGCCCGCTCCTCGCGCGCGAGGTAGGTGCCACCGGTAGCACCGTGCGCCAGCGCCTGGCGTACGACGTAACGATCGTGGAGCCGCACCGCTGCCCGGTCGTAGCTCGGCGGCACCGCGGCGGCGCGTTCGTCGTCGGCTGGCGGCGCCGGTGCCCACGGGGCCGGGGTGAACCACGGCTCGCGGCGTTCGTACACCGTCGTGCCGTCGGGAGCGACGAGAAGCTTGCGGGCGAGGCCGTCGTTGTCGAGCGTGTCGAAGCCGTCGCGGTCGCCGTCGAAGCTGCCGTACCCGTAGTGCACGACACTTCCCGGCTGGGACTGGCGTGCGGAGAGGATGCGTGGTCCGGCGAGGCCCCGGGTGGCGGCGGAGAGTTCCCGGGCAAGCCGGATGAACCCGAGGTCGTCACGTGGGTACGCGGTGAGGACCTTGCCGGCGTCGACGCGGCCACAGGCCCGGCTACCAAGCCAGCGAACGACCTCTGACGTGGGTGCGAACGTGAACGGCACCTGGTGGTCGCGAAGGATGGGGACGACCCGGGTGACCAGAGTTTCGGCGGATCTCGGTGTGGCCGAGAGCTGGATCTGCCAGCCCTGGCGTCGATGGTGGTGTTCTGAGGACAGGCCGCCGGTCTCCGGAGGGAGAGCCGTGTGCCACCGCGTACCCGTGCGGACCCGCCACCGCCGGCCCTTGGTGCACGCGAGCAGGTGGTACACGATGGCGGCCAGATCGCCCTTGTGCGGCACTGGCGTCACACCCTCTCGGTGCATCGTCATCGCGCACACCTAACGGACGTCGCGTGGCCGTCGTTGGCCACCGTCCCGTGAGCGAAGGTCCGTGCCGTCGTGTGGTGCGCCACCCACAGATGCCCCCTCTGCTGGTGTCTTGCACACTGTTCGTGCACATACGACTACCAACAGTGCACGAAGGTGCGCAATGGCATTGGCATATCTTTGTGAATCGGTTTGATCACGATTAGCGACATCGTCGGCCGGGTAAGCGGCTCGATTCAGCTGTCGAACGTGTGCCGGTCCGCCCAACTCGCGGCAGCCACGCGAGCGACGACCGCGCACCCCGCTGCCTCGTCGAGCGGCGCGCTCACGCAGGTCACCAGGACGTACGCCGGAGCATCGCCCGACAGGATCAGCGCGGCGCTGTGCCGGACGCCCTCGACCCAGCCGTTCTTGTGTGCCACCGGCGTACCCGCCGGGAGACCCTGGACGACATCCTGGTCCATCTCCTGGGCAAGAAGCACGTCCAGCATTTCCTGGCAGGCGGAGGCCGACGCGAGCGCCGGCCTCCCGTCGGGGCTACTCGCGCCGGCCGCTCCGACCTGGATCGCGGTGAGGAGCGCGGCGAGGTCCGCTGCGGTGACAAGGTTGGACCGGCCGGCCTCGTCGGCCACGTAATCCTGGATGCCACGGGCGACGATCGACCGCTGCGCTCCGGCCAGCGCCCACACCTCGGCGACGGGGGCGAGACCGGTCTGCTCGAGGACGAGGTTCGTGGCGAGGTTGCTCGACCGGACGATCATTCGGCGGATCAGCCAGCGCAGGGGTGCCTTCTGGCCGAGCCGGTCCCAGGGTTCGGGGTCGCTGTCGTAGTCGGCGGTCGAGTGGTAAGTGGCGCCTCCGCCGATCGCCGACGCGAACTCGTCGTGGACCGGGACCTCGGCGTCAAGGTCGAGTTGACCAAGCTCGGCGAGCCGGTAGGCCGCCGCCATGACGGCCGCCTTCATCGTGCTCGCGGCGTAGTGGGTCGCGTGGGGGTCACGGGAGTACGCCGGTGGGCTGCCGGGCCGGCCGCACCACACCGAGACGGTGCCAGGGATCGGGGCGAGCGAGGGCTCCAGGGCGTGCAGGGCCGGGGCCGTCTGGCGGAGTTCGGTCACGGCGGACAGTCTGCCCCAGGGGCGCGACAACCCAACAAGCCGCGACGCAACCTTGCGCCAAGCACAATGTGGCAAGGTCTGACGTCATGAAGGTCAGCGACGAGCCGCAGCGGATGCTCATCGAACGCGCGCGGGCCATAGTCGCCGCGGATGACCGGATCCTTGCCGCCTGGCTCATCGGCAGCTTCGCGACCGGAGAAGCCGACGCCTACAGCGATGTCGACCTGCACTGCCTGATCACGGACGAGAGCGTGGAGTGGTTCCGGCGGCACTGGTCTGAGGTCGCCACCCGGATCGCCGGCCCGCTGGTGCTCGCTGATGCTTTGCCCGGCCTCCTGGGCGGGGTGGCCCTCACCGAGGACTGGCTGCACCTCGACCTGATCCTTCACCCGCGCTCAGAGTTCGACCCGCGAGAGGTGCGTGGCCTCAGCCTGTTGTACGACTCCACCGGCGAACTGCTCCCGACGGACGTGGTGCCGCGTGCGCCGGCGCAGGGCGAGCCGTACTTCCCCACGTCGGCGGTCAACCACTACTTCTACTTCCTCGGCAATCTTGTGGTGACCTTCGGACGTCGCGAGCTCGTGGTCGCGCACGGCGGCATCGACGCTTCGCAACTGCCTCATCCAGCTGATGCTGGCCGAGCGCGGCATCCACCGCTCCGGCGGCAACAAGCGGCTCAACCCCTTCCTGTCAGAGGAGCAACGAGCATTCCTCGAAGCCATCCCGGCCGCGGCGACCTCGACCGCCGCCATCAGCGACGCCGTTCGCGTACTCACCCGGGAGTTCACCCGTCGCGGGAAGGCACTTGCCGTACGCACCGGCGCGACGTGGCCGCAGCCCTTCGAGGACGCCACCATCGCGCACCTGCAGCACAACCTGGGCGTCGACTTCCGGGCGTGACTGTCAACCTGAGGTTTCGGGGCGGTCGTAGATCCTTTGCACCATGGCCGTCGCGGTGCGCACGTCGACGCCCAGATCGCGGGCCGTCCTGACGTACTCCTCGGCGGCGGTCCGGAGCGGATCCGCGGCGCCAGCCGGAGCGGCCGCGACGACGGTGCCATGCCGGCGGGCGGTTTCGAGGATGCCGTCTGCTTCGAGTTCCTTGTACGCCCGGGCCACGGTGCCGGGTGCCAAACCGAGATCGCCCGCCAGTTGGCGGATCGCGGGCAGCTTGGCGCCGATGGGTAGCTGGCCGCGTTCGACCAGCCCGATGATCTGGTCGCGGACCTGTCGCCAGGGCGGGACGCCGCTGCCGACGTCGACGACGATCCGGGATGCTGCGGTCACCTGCTCGCCTCCACAAGCCGCAGCCGGCGGAACGGCATCATCAGCGCCGCCCAAGACACGAGCGCCCCGAGGAACAAGAACATCGCGACGTAGCCTAGAGCGATATTGGCGATGGGGAGCCAGCCGGGCGGGGGAGGGAAGTCCCCGATGAGTACGTCAGGGAGCCTCGCCAGCGACGTTCCGTCGGGATCGCCATGAAAGCCGGCGATGAGGAAGACCCGTTCGTACAGCCTTTGGTACAGCCCGACAATCAGCACCATGCTGACACCGACCGCCACCCGAGCGGTCCGGATCCGAAGTGCCGAGTCCACCTGCGGATCGGAGTCGATCGGACCTCGCGCGAGAGTGAGCCACACAACCGCGCCGGTCGCACCGACGACGAGAAGGAGCATGCAGAGAGCAAGCCACACTGGCCCCCAACCCTGGGGTGGTCGACCAAGGCTCTCGACTCCGATTGGACTGTTGGGCCCGATCAGGTCGGCGTGACGGGTGTGCCACGCGCCTATGCGATGGGCCCACGCCTGGGCGGAGAGGGCGGTGGCGGCAGCCGCGAGTCCGAGTGCCGCCACCAGTCCGTACACGACCAGACCCAGCCTGGGAACGAGATCCCGAAGGCTCCGCCGTACCAGCAGCGCGACCCGGGTGGGCTGCTTCGGCCGGCGGAGCATCGCGACGAGTTCGGCCAGAAGGAGGGTGGCGATCACAGCGCCGAGGACACCGCCGCCCCAGTCCTCGACTGGTTGGCCAGCCAGAGCGAAGGCGCCGGCGATACCCACCGTGACCACGAGCAGGACGACCGGGTACAACCGACGACGCTCACGGAGATAACCCGCCGCTGCTTCGCCCTGGGCCTGGGTGGGCTCCGGAATACCCCACACGCGCAGGACCGCCTGACCGCGCTTCGGGGTGGGTCTGAGCGCCCTGACCACGAAGATCGCGACGAGCAGTCCGAAGATGCCGACCATCACCAGCTCTGTCATGCCGATAGCGGGCACCGCCATCCCCCCTTTTGTATCGACCAGTTGACACAATAATGCGCTGGCCGACACCGGCGCGCAAGTACCCAGCGTGGGTGTCACCGTGGCCAGTGCGGGAAGGTAGGCCCGGTCGACGTACCGACGTACCAATGACGTACCAGCATGGTGCGGTGAAGCCGACAGGGCGCAGGGAGAAGGACATGGGCGAGTGGCGCGATCTGCACGACGGCTGGGTGCTGAGCGTGGCGGGTGACGCGGAGGGAGTGCCGAGTGCGGTCGCGTCGGCGCTGGTGCCGGCGACGGTGCCCGGCTGCGTGCACACCGACCTGCTCGACTCGAGCCTGATACCCGATCCCTATCTCGACCGCAACGAGCATGACCTGCGCTGGATCGGGCGTACCCGCTGGCGTTACGCCACGACGTTCGAGTGGCGGGCCGGCGACCACGACCGCATGGATCTCGTCTGCGACGGGCTCGACACCGTGGCGACGGTCGAGCTCAATGGCGTCCAGCTTGGCACGGCCCAGAACATGCACCGGTCCTACCGTTTCGATGCGCGCTCGGCCCTGCGCGACGGCGACAACGAACTGGTCGTGACCTTCGGATCAGCGCAGGAGTACGCCGAGAAGATGCGGGACCGACTCGGCGACCTGCCAGGTCCCAACTCCGCGACCCCCGAGCCGTTCAACTTCATCCGCAAGATGGCCTGCAACTTCGGCTGGGACTGGGGACCCGTCCTGGTCACGGCGGGCATCTGGAAGCCGATCAGGTTGCACAGCTGGAACGCTGCCCGGCTGGCCCGCGTCCGGCCGCTGGTCCAGGTGGGCGAGGGTGTCGGCACCGTCGAGGTCCTCGTCGATGTCGAAGGATCGAACGGCGGATCGCCGGCTGCTCCGGTCAAGCTCACCGCCCGGGTCGCAGGCGTGCAAGCCACGGTTGACATCGCAGCCGGCGAGACGACCGGCACGCTGGAGCTCGAGGTCGCGGATCCGGCGCTGTGGTGGCCGCACGGGTACGGCGAGCAGCCGTTGTACGACCTCGAGGTGGATCTGACTGACGCCGGGGGAGCCGCACTTGATGCCTGGTCGAGGCGGATCGGCTTCCGTCAGGTCGAGCTTGACACCACCCCTGACGAGTCAGGGACCGGATCGGCGTTCACCATCGTCGTCAACGGCGTACCGATCTTCGCCCGCGGCGCCAACTGGATTCCTGACGACTGTTTCCCCAGCCGGGTCGGCGCCGACCGCTACCGCGCGCGGCTCCAGCAGGCAAAAGACGCGAACATGGACCTGCTCCGGGTGTGGGGTGGCGGGCTGTACGAGAAGGAGGAGTTCTACGACGCGGCCGACGAACTCGGCATTCTTGTCTGGCAGGACTTCCTCTTCGCCTGCGCCGCCTACCCCGAAGAGTCACCGCTCGCGGACGAGGTCGAGGCCGAGGCGCGGGAGAACGTCGCCCGCCTGATGCCGCATCCGAGCCTCGTCCTGTGGAACGGCAACAACGAGAACATCTGGGGTTGGTTCGACTGGGGTTGGCAGCCCACGGTCGGCGACCGCACGTGGGGGAAGGGCTACTACGTCGACCTGCTGCCGCGCATCGTCAGCGAGATCGACCCGACGCGGCCGTACTGGCCCGGCAGCCCGTACTCCGGTTCGTTCGACATCCATCCGAACGCTGATGACTACGGTTGCAAGCACGTCTGGGACGTGTGGAACGCCGAGGACTACACGCTCTACCGCGCCTACGTCCCGCGGTTCGTCGCGGAGTTCGGTTACCAGGGCCCGCCGACCTGGGCGACCCTCACCCGCGCCGTTCACGACGACCCACTCGCGCCGGACTCGCCGGGCGTCCTCAGCCACCAGAAGGCCACCGACGGCAACACGAAACTCGCCAAGGGACTCGCGGCGCACTTCGCCGAGCCGGCCACGGTGGAGGACTGGCACTGGCTCACCCAGCTCAACCAGGCCAGGGCGTTGACCGTCGGCATCGAGCACTTCCGGTCCCACCGGGGGCGCTGCATGGGGACCGTGGTGTGGCAGCTGAACGACTGCTGGCCGGTGACCTCCTGGGCGGCGGTCGACGGTGACGCGCGGCGCAAGCCGCTGTGGTACGCCCTGCGCAAGGTCTACGACGAGCGCCTGCTCACCGTCCAGCCGCGCGACGGTGGCCTCGCGTTCGTGGCGGTCAACGACAGCGTGGAGAGCTGGGCGACTGACGTGGTCGTCGAACGCCGGACCTTCACCGGCGAGGTCTTCGCGCAGTGGACGACCACGGTCGAGGTGGCGGCCCGCGAGGCGGCGTCGGTCCGGATCCCGGTCGACGTGGCGGGCACGACCGGTGCCGACCTCGAGATGTTGGTCGTTACCGCCGGGGATCGTCGTACCACCTGGTTCTACGCCGAGGACAAGGATCTCGACTACCCCGCGCCGGAGTTCGAGGTGGAGGTCAGGCCCGCTGGGTCCGCGCAGGAGGTCCAGGTGACTGCCCGGACGCTGGTGCGCGATCTCGCGCTCTTCGCCGACCGGCTTGATCCCGCCGCCAGCGTCGACGACATGCTGGTCACCCTGCTGCCGGGGGAGAGCCAGACGTTCCGGGTCGAGGGTGTCAACCGACCCTTGACGGTCGAAGAGGTGAGTGGCGCGCCGGTGCTCCGCTGCGCCAACGGCATCCCCCCACGAAGGGGGTAACCCCAAGCTGTCATAGGTTTCTCGGCCTCTTGGCCGAGAAACCTATGACAACTGCGTGAGTGGTGGGGCGACGCGAAGGTGGCCGTAAGCCGATTGTTAGCCCCTGTCCGGCACTCTCGATCGCGGCGCGGCGGAGGGCTGTCGGTGCCCGGGGGGATCGGCAGCCCTCCACCCGCTTCTTGCCGGCTCCTACCAGATGTAGCCGACGTAGAGGTCGCTTGCGGACGTCCCGGTGCAGCGGTAGGTGTCCGCCTCTCCGCTGGTAACGAACTCCTGACCGGCTGCGTGGCACTCGGCCGACGTGGGGTAGGTCTTGTAGAACTTCCACGTGTAGATCCCGGCGTTCGCCGCGGCCGGTGTCATGGCCACGAGTCCCGCCGCGACCGCGCCGACGGCGGCGACCTTTCTGATGCCCGTGAATGCCATTGGTTTACCTCCGTAGTAGGGACTGCGGTGGTTTCTCACGCGCCTACTGCCGGACGGTACCAGCGAAGATCATCACGTGCGGTGCCTTCGAGGTAACGAGGTGCGGCCGTTGGGTCAGGGGATGACCTGGATCTTGCGGCCGACTCCAGCCTTGAACTGCGCGAGGGCGGTGGCGTAGTCAGCCAGCGGGAACCGGTCGCTGATCATCACCTCGGGCCGGAGTACGCCGTTGACGAAGAGGTCACCGGCGCGTTCGAAGCTGTGCAGCACCGCCATCGAGCCGGTGATGGTGATCTCCTGGTTGTAGATCGTGTACGGCGCGATCTCGACCCGCGCGTCGTAGTTGGCGACGCCGAACTGCAGGAAGGTCCCACCCCGGCCGACGCGGGTGAGCCCGTCACGGATCGCCGCCGCGACTCCGGTGCAGTCGATCACGACGTCCCAGCCACGCGGGTAGGCGCCCGCCAGGTCGTCCGCACTGGTCGCGGTCGCCGAGCACCCCAGCTCGCGCGCGGTCTCGAGCCGAGCGGGGTTGAGGTCGACGACGCTGACACTGCCCGCGCCCGACCGCTTGGCCAGCTCCATCATCATCAGCCCCATCGTGCCGGCGCCGTAGATGAGGTAGTGGTCGGCGAGGATGCGGGGGAGTACGTCGAAGCCGCGGACCGCGCAGGAGAGCGGCTCGATCAGCGCGGCGTCGGCGGTGGAGATGCCCTCGGGGAGCCGGTAGCAGTTCTTGACCGGGGCGAGAGCGTACTCCGCCGCGCCGCCCGACGTGGTGACCCCGATCGCCGCCCAGTTCTCGCAGAGGTTGCCGCGTGCCCGGCGACAGTAGTGGCACTCGCCGCAGTGCAGGGACGGGTCGACGGCTACCTGGTCGCCGGCCCGTACCTCGGTGACGCCCGAGCCGACCGCGACGACCTCGCCGGCGAACTCATGGCCGGGCACCACCGGCAGGGTGGGTGCGAACTCGCCCTCGAGGATGTGCAGGTCGGTGCCGCACAGCCCGCAGGCGGCAACCTTCACGACCACGTCGCGCGGCCCGGGCGTCGGGTCGGGAACGCTCTCGACACTGACCTCGCCGGGTGCGCTGATGACGGCAGCCTTCACCGTGAATCCCCTTCTCTCGCGTACATGACGGCCCTTTACGCGTCGATCATTCCTGAGGCCGGACGACCGGCTTGATGGTGGTGGCGTCCTCGACGGCCGCCGTGAGGGAACGCTCGCTGTCAGCGAGACCGAAGTGGTGGGAGACCAGGCGGTCGAGGTCAACCTGACCCGAGGCGGCCAGCGCGATCGCGGCCGGCCAGGTGTTGGCGTACCGGAAGGTCCCGGTCACCTCGATCTCGTACCCCTGCACGTGCGCCAGCGGCAGCGGGATCTCGTCACCGCCCATGCCGACCAGCACCACGCGTCCGGCCCGCCCGACCCGCCGGATCGCCCCGCCGATCGCGGGTGGATGGCCCGAGCACTCGATCAGGACGTCCGCCTCCACGCCCGCCTCGGCCAGGGATGTCGTACTCACGTCGACGGTCGCGGTGGCGCCGAGTTCGCGAGCCAGGGCAAGGCGGTGCGGGCGTACGTCGGTGACCACCACCTCACTCGCACCGAACGCCCGAGCGGTCTGCAACGCGACGAGGCCGATCGGTCCAGCCCCGGTGATGAGTACCCGGGTGCCGGGCGCGATCCGTGCCTTGCGGGCGCTCCACACCCCGACCGAAAGGGGTTCGAGGAGCGCGGCGGCGTCGTCGGAGAGCGTGTCGGGCACCGCGTGCGCGAACTCCTCGTGCAGGACGACGTACTCACAGAACGCCCCGTCAATCGGCGGCGTCGCGAAGAACCGCATGGCCGGGCAGAGGTTGTAGCGCCCGAGCCGGCACTGGGTGCAGGTGAAACAGGGGACGCCCGGCTCGAGGGACACCCGCTGCCCGGGCGAGTGCCGAGTCACGTCCGGACCGCACGCGACGACGACACCGCTCGCCTCGTGACCGAGTACAAGGGGCGCGTTGACGACGAAGTCGCCGATCCGGCCGTGCTGGTAGTAATGGACGTCAGACCCACACACGCCCACCGCGCGTACCTGAATCAGCACCTCCCGCGGCCCGGGCGTCGGCACCGGCCGCTCCTCGAGCACCAGATCCTTCACCCCGCGCAGGACCGCGGCGCGCATGGTGGTCGGAACCCGCATCGTCGAGGACACCGAGTCGGACGTCATCGAGGTCACCTGATTCTCCGAAGGAGGCCCCGGTCTTCAGACCGGGGAGGAATTCGGACTCCGCACGGAGCAGTCCGGCGAAGCCGGGCGGTCCCAGAACGGAGTTCGCTGTCTGCCTGCCAGAAGCCTTACACAGCTCCATACGGTATGTAAGCTGCGGATCATGAGGACGGCGCGTACAAGTGCCGGGCATACCCGGACCCCGAACAATCGGCAATGTTCAGCCGTACGTTCGGGTGTGTGCGCTTGGTGTGGAACAAGACGCTCGCTGAGCGGCACCGCGCCTGGCACGCCGAGGGCAAAAAGACCTCCTACAGGGAGACCGACGCAGCCCTGACGGTGTGGAAGAAGACCGAGGATCTGGCGTTCCTGTCCGAGGTCTCTTCCGTGCCGTTGCAGCAGACGTTGCGGCATCAGCACACCGCCTTCGCGAACTTCTTCGTCGGTCGGGCTCGGTACCCGCGGTTCAAGAACCGCAACGCCCGGCAGTCCGCGCACTACGCCCGCTCGGCGTTCCGCATGCGTGACGGCAAGCTGTTCGTCGCTAAGACTTCCAGCCCTTTGCGGTTCGTGTGGACATGGGATGACGTGGATGTAGCCGCGCTTAATCCGACCACGGTGGTGATCTCTCGGGACCCAGACGGCCGCTGGTACGTGACATTTGCGGTCGACGCCGGAGCGCCCGAACCTCTGGAGGAGGCCGGGCACGCCATCGGCGTCGACCTGGGCCTGAAGGACTTCGCCGTCACTTCGGACGGGGAGCGGATCGCCAACCCCCGGATGCTGGAACGTAGGGCACGCAACCTCGCCCGGTACCAGCGGCGTATGGCCCGCTGCCAACGCGGGAGCGTGAACCGGCGCAAGGCGAAGAGGAAAGTCGCCCGCGCCCACCGCAACGCCCGCACTGGCTTCCTGCACCGCACTAGCAGCGCCCTGGTCCGCAAGGCTGACACGATCGTGATCGAAGACCTCAACGTGTCCGGCATGGTGAAGAACCGGCTCCTCGCCCGTTCCGTCAGTGACGCGGGATGGGGCGAGTTTCGGCGCCAGCTCGAGTACAAGTGCGAACGTGCGGGACGCCGCCTCGTGGTGATCGACCGTTGGTACCCGTCCTCCAAGACCTGCTCCAGCTGTGGGAACCTGCTCGCCGAGCTGAGCCTTTCCACCCGGCACTGGACGTGCCCGAGATGCCGCGCCCGGCACGACCGGGACATCAACGCGGCGAAGAACATCCTTGCGGCTGGTCAAGCCGTAGCCCGGAGCGGTCCGGGTGATGCCTGTGGAGCCGGTGTCAGACGGCAAGGGTCCGCCCTTCCGCAGTCGGCTGTGAAGCAGGAAACCTCTCCCGCGAGGGCGAGAATCCCCTCCCTTTAGGGAGGGGAGAAGTCAATCTCCTGTCACCGCTCCGCCGTCACCAGTCCAGCGACGAGCCACCGGCGGCGTCGGATCGGGATGAGCAACTGAGGTAAGTCAAGAGAATCGGTCAAATTCAGAGCGAAACAAAGATGGGGACTCCTTGTGGAACGCGCGATCGCGCTGCCATTCTTGGCCCGATAGCTCCGCGCCGGGCAGAGCCGGAAATGATCGGGCAGGAAATGTACGCCGAGGAACGCCAGCTCGAGATCCTGAGCCGCGCGCGTGCCGCGGGCCGGGTCGACGTCGCGGGGCTGGCCGGGGAGCTGCACGTCACCCAGGAGACCGTGCGCCGCGACCTCACCGTCCTCGAACGCCGCGGCCTGCTCAAGCGGGTGCACGGTGGGGCGATCCCGGTCGAACGCCTGGACTACGAGCCGAAGCTCGCCACCCGGCGGGAGCAACGCACCGCGGAGAAGCTCCGGATCGCCACGGCCGCGCTGGCCGAGGTGCCCGACGAAGGGGCGATCCTCTTCGACAGCGGCTCCACTCCGGAAGCCCTCGCCCGGCGACTGCCGACCGACCGCGAACTCACGGTGCTCACCAACTCCCTGCCGATCGCCATGCTGCTCGCCGGCAAGCCGAACCTCGCCGTGTGGAGCCTGGGCGGTCTCGTCCGCGCCCGGACGCACAGCACGATCGACGACTGGGCCCGGCGGCAGCTGGAGGACATCTCCGTGGAGGTGGCGTTCCTCGGGACGAACGGTCTGAGTGTCGCCCGCGGACTCACCACGCCGCTGCCGACCGAGGCCGCGGTCAAGGCCGCTATGGTGCGGGCCGGTAAGAGACGCGTACTGCTGGCCGACCACTCGAAGTTCGGTCGGGACAGCTTCTGCCGCTTCGCCAGTATCGAGGAGCTCGACGTCGTGGTAACCGGTAGCGAGGTGGACGACGACACCGTCGCCGAGATCGAGTCCTGCGGACCCGCGGTGGTCCGGGCGTGATCATCACGGTCACCCCGAACCCCAGCATCGACCGTACCCTCGAGCTACCCACCCTTGCGCTCGGTGACGTCAACCGCGCGCGGGCGCACCATGTCGAGCCCAGTGGCAAGGGCGTGAACGTCACAAGGGCGCTGGCCGCCAACGGTGTCCGGTCGACGGCGGTTCTCCCGATTGGTGGAGCGGAGGGCGGCCAGCTGCGTTCCCTGCTCGATGACGAGGGCGTGAGTTACGTCGCCGTTCCCATCGCCGGCTCGGTCCGGGTCAACATCTCCATCGCCACCCGCGGAGGTGTCGTCACCAAGGTCAACGAACCTGGCCCGGCGCTGTCGTGGGGCGAAGCCGAGGCGCTCGTCGAGGCGGTGCTCGCGACGATGGGGCGTAACGATCGGGTGGTCGCCTCGGGGAGCCTGCCCGGCGCGGTCGCCGCGGACTTCTACGCCGAGTTGGGTGCGCGGGTACGCCACGCCGGCGGGTGGTTCGTCCTGGACACCAGCGGGGACGCGTTGCGGCGCGGCCTGGACGGGCAACCCCGGTTGGTCAAGCCCAACCTCGACGAGCTCACCGAGTTGGCGAGGATGCCGCTGCCGACTCTTGGCGACGTGATCGCGGCGGCAGAGGAGGTCCGGGGCACGACCGGCGGTGCGGTGCTGGTGAGCCTCGGGTCCGCGGGCGCGGTGCTGGTCGACGGCGAGTCTCCGGTGCATGCCGAGGTACGCGGGCCCGTGCTGGTACGCAGCAGCGTGGGGGCCGGCGACAACCTGCTCGCGGGGTTCCTCGCCGGCGCGGGGGACCGGGCCGCGTGCGTTCGGGAGGCGGTCGCATGGGGCACGGCGGCGGTACGGTCACAGCGCAGCCTGGCCCGTCCGATCACGCCGGACGACCGGCGTTCGGTCGTGGTTCACCCACGGCCCGACCTGTCCCGCGCGGTCTGACGCATCGTGGGTGCCGCCGCGCCGGCCGGTGGCGGGTGAAGTTCTGCTGCTCCTGGTCTGTCAGGTTCGGAGTCGGTGGTTGCGGTTGGGGTTGCGGTTGGGGTCGATCCATTCGGGTGGGGTGAATTCGGGTATGCCGTCCGCCGCAACCTGGACTTTCCAGGCTCCTTGGTGGATCAGGCGGTGGTGATAACCGCACAGGAGGGTGCCGTTGGCGAGGGTGGTGGGTCCGCCGTTGAGCCAGGATTTGAGGTGGTGGCCGTGGCACCAGGCTGGTGGGCGGTCGCAGCCGGGGAACGCACAGCCTCGGTCTCGTAGTTCGAGGAGTTTGCGGAGGCGTCCGGTGAAGAATCTGGTGCCGTCGCAGAGGGCGACCTCGCCGTCGCGGATGCCGAACCAGCTGACTTTGGCGTCGCATGCCCACTCCTGAACCGTGCGTGCCGATACGTAGGTGCCGGTACGCAGCAGCCGTCCCAACCCGGTGCCCTTCCCCAGATCCTCGTCGGTGATCGTCACAACGATGTGCGGCTTCTCCCCACCCTGCGACGGGGACTCCCCGGAGTCGAGGTAGCGGCGGATGAGTTCGTCGAGCGCTTTGCCTCTGCGTTGGGCGGCGCTTCGGGGGTCCAGCCCGTCCGCGGTGGTGGGGAGCGGTTTGGAGAGGGGTTCGATGGCGGTGCGGAATCGGTCGGCCGCGATCGGGTCGAGCTTCCCGCGGATGTGGGTGCCGGATCCGTCTGGGGCGTCGTACAGCGACAGTTCGCACCGCCGGGCAGCCTTGGCTTCTTCTTCGGCGAGCTTCTTCGCAAGCACCTTGTCGGCCAGGTCTGGGTCGACCGCGTTCAAGACGGCTTTGCCTAGGCCCGGCCAGGTCTTTCGGGTCGAAGACGCGGGCGTGTTCGACCAGGACCTGTTCGGCTTCGGCGCGTGTTTCCTGGCCGGCTTCTTTGGGCAGGTCTCTGATCGCTTTCGCGATCACGCGTGCGTGGTCGGCGCTGATCTCGCCTGCGTTCAACGCAAGCTGCACGAGCGGGAGGGCGGTGTCGAGATCGTTGGCCAGCTTCACCGCCGCCCGCGCGTGTTCGGGACGCATCCGCAGCAGCGACGACAACAAGGCGGCCGTACTGGTCGCTCCGGCTGTGCGGCCGAGGTCTTGCCGGTCCGCCTCGCGGATCACCTGAAGTTGGAGCGCGTCGAGCTGGGCCTTGACCGCTTCGAGACTGACCAGGAGGTCGATCAGTTCCTGGCCGGGAGTCGACCAGAACAGTGCACCGGACTCCTCAGCGAGGCGGGCACGTATCCGCTCCACCAGCACCGAGAACCGGTGCCGGCCCGTGTCCGCCGAGGTCGAATCCATACCCGAACACTAGCGGCGACCACCGACAAGACCCGGTCCCGAAAGCCCAACAAAACAAGGGCATCCGCCATCCGTCAGGGCCATCGTTTTGGGTCGGGGGCACCCTTGGCCAATAGAGCCGTACAAGGGTGCCCCCGACCCAAAACGGCACGCCTCGCGATGCCAGCCGCCCACCGCCCACCGCCCCACCGCCAGGCCCGCGTTCCATGATCATGAAGGCAGAAAGGGTAATACGTCCCGAAACCCTCCATGAACGAGATCATGATCACGGAAGTGGGGCCGGCTGGGAGCGCTGCCGCCGCGTTCGGCTCTGAGTCAGCTGACCCCTGGGTGCCGTAGGATCAACGCTGAGGTTCGCGTAAGGGGAGGGCGAGATGGCACAGGTCGACGGCATGGTGGAGATCACCTCCGAAAGCGAACTCCGGGAGCTGGTGGGCCCGGTCCAGCCGAACGCCGCGACCAAGGTCCGTACGTACCTTCACGAGCTTGACAAGCAGTGGTTGGCACAGTCGCCGTTCTGCCTGATGGCGACGGCGGGTGCGGATGGTTCGTGCGACGTCTCGCCCAAGGGTGACCCGGCCGGCTTCACGTTGGTGCTTGACGACACCACGATCGCGATCCCCGACCGTCCCGGAAACCGGCGCGTCGACGGCTTCCACAACATCCTGGCCAATCCACACGTCGGCCTGCTCTACATCCTCCCCGGTCGAAGTGACACCCTGCGAATCAACGGCCGCGCCCGCCTGGTGCGGGACGCGCCCTTCTTTGACCAGATGGTCGTCAAGGGCCACCGGCCGCAACTCGCGCTCGTCGTCGAGATCGACGAGGTCTTTCACCACTGCTCGAAGGCGTTCCTGCGATCGGCGTTGTGGAAGCCGGAGACCTGGGACACCGAGGCGGTGCCGTCTCGGGCCCGGATCTCCAAGGCTCTCGACCGCAAGGACGAGAGCCTTGAGGATCTCGAGCGTTACTACGGCCCGCAGTACGCCGAACGCCTCTACGGCTGAGAAGGCCAGCAGAATAGGGCGCCATGCGCACACTGGTGATCGGTGACCATTTCATCCCGGCTTCGGCCTACCTCGACCAGCTCGTCGACCTTGGCATGTTGCCCGCCGACGTTCGCACCGTCGACTGGCGCGGCGCCAAGGGGGAGCAGCACGCGGCCCAGCAGGTGATGGAGCACCAGGGCCCGAATGCCGTACCCATCCCAGCGGAGGTGGTCGCGGCGGTCAGCGACGCGGAGGCGCTGGCGTTGCACTTCGCGCCGGTCCCGGCCGCGGTGCTCGACGCTGGCGCGGCTCTGCGGGCGGTCGTCCTCGCCCGGACCGGCCTGGAGAACGTCGACGTCGAAGCGGCCACCGCCCGCGGCATCGCCGTCGTCCCGGTCTACGGCCGCAACGCCTCGGCCGTGGCCGAACTCGCGATCGGCCTGATGCTGAGCGAGGCCCGCGACATCGCCCGTGCTGATGCGTCGGTGAAGGCCGGCGGATGGCGTAAGGACTTCGGTGGGCCTGGCCATGAGGTCGGCGGAAGCGCTGTCGGCATGGTCGGCTTCGGTCATGTCGGGCGCGAGCTGGCCCGCCGGCTGCGGGGTTTCGACGTACGCCTCCTTGTCAGCGATCCGTATGTCGACGCCGACATCCTGCGGTCGTACGACGCGACGCAAGTCGACCTTGACACTGTGTTCAGGGAGTCGGACTTCGTTCATGTCTTGGCCAGGCTGACGCCGCAGACCGAGCGGTTCATCAAAGCCGAGCACTTCGCGTTGATGAAACCCACGGCGTACTTCGTCAACACCTCGCGCAGCCGACTGGTCGACTACGACGCGTTGTACGCCGTCCTCGCGGAGGGCCGGATCGCCGGTGCGGCCCTCGACGTGTTCGACACCGAACCCTTGCCCCCCGACAGCCCGTGGCGCACCCTCGACAACGTGACCATCACGACGCACTTCGGCGGCGACACCACAACCACCAACCTTCGCTCGGCCCGGCTGGTGGCCGAAGCCATCGCCGAGCTGGACCGCACCGGCCGGATCGCGACCGCTGTCAACGCGCCCGCTCTCGGCTGGGCCTGAGGCCGATGGGCAGCGGAGTCCGCGACCTCCTGCTCGGCGTCGACGCGGGGCAGACCGTCACGAAGGCCTGCGTCTTCGACCGCAAGGGGCGTGAGCTCGGGGCCGGCAGTGCCCGCGTCGAGCTGTCGACTCCCCGGCCGCACTGGGTCGAACGCGACATGGAGGCGGTCTGGCAGGCGACCGCGACCGCGATCCGCCGCGCGCTCGCGGCCGCGCAGGTCACGGGTGAAAGGGTCGCCGCGGCCGGGATCGTCGGCCACAACGACGGCTTGTACCTCCTGGACGAGAACGCCGCGCCGGTGCGGCCCGCCGTGACCGCGATGGACACCCGGGCTGGTGGTGTGCTCGCGGAGTGGCGGCGTTCGGCGATGTGGGCGCGGGCGCTGGAGCTGACCGGGCAGGTGCCGTTCGCGGGCTCACCGTCGGCGCTCCTGGCGTGGTTCGCGCGCTACGAGCCGGACGTGCTCGACCGCGCGAGGTGGGTGGTGTTCTGCAAGGACTGGTTGCGGTTCCGGCTCACCGGGGCGATCGCCACGGACGCGAGCGAGGCGAGTTCGGCGTTCACCTCGGTCCGCACGCAGGACTACGCCGGGGAGGCCCTCGCTCTCTATGGTCTGGAACGCTTCGCCGACCGGCTGCCGCCGATCCTGCCCAGTCACGCGATCGCCGGTGAGGTGACCGAGGCGGCGGCTCGAGCGACCGGTCTCGTCGCGGGCACGCCGGTCGTGACCGGCGCGCATGACGTCGACGGTACGGCGGTCGGCACCGGCGTCGTCCACCCCGGACTACTGAGCCTGGTGGGTGGGACGTTCAGCATCAACCAGGTCGTGAGCACCTCCGTGGTCGTGGACGAACGCTGGCAGGCGCGCAGCTTCGTCCAACCTGGCCGCTGGCTCAACATGTCGACGTCCCCGTCCTCGGCGACAAACCTTGACTGGTGGCGAAAGATGTTCGGGCTGGGCGCCGACGACGCTGACTATGCCGGACTCGAACGCGAGGCCGCGGCCGCCCTGGACGGACCCAGCCAGGTGCTCTACCACCCGTTCCTCTACGGCTCGCCGTACGGCGAATCCGCCAGTGCGGCGTTCCTCGGCGTACGCGGCTGGCACCAGCGCGGCGACCTGGTACGCGCTCTGATGGAGGGCGTGGTCCTCGGCCACCGGGTGCACGTGGACTCGCTGCGAGAGAAGTTCGCGGTGACGGGCGTGGCCCGGCTGTCTGGTGGTGTTGCCCGGAGCGTGGTCTGGTCCCAGATGTACGCCGACGCCCTCGACCTGGAGGTCGAGATCCCCGACTGCGCGGAGACAGGTGCGCGCGGGGCCGCGCTGCTCGCCGGGCTCGGCGTCGGGTGGTACGCCTCGCTGGACGAGCTGGCCGAGATGGTGACGATCGCCCGCCGGCATGCTCCGGACCCGGGCCGGCGCGAGGTACTCGCCGACACATATCACCGCTTCCTCCATGCGGCCTCGGCTCTGCGGGAGCTGTGGCCTGAGCTCACCTGAGGTCCGGTTCTCCGGGCGACGCGCGTTGTCCGGATGGCAAGATGCCGCTGGCTCCAGCCAATTCCTATTGAAATAGTAGGACTATGCCCGGGGTCGACGTTCTCACCTCCCGCCGCGCGATTGACTTCAAGCGCGTCGCCAGCGACCTGTGTCTTTGATCCTCTGATCCTGTTGCCGCGCGGGTGGGGGAACCTGCCGGACGCTTCGCCGTCGTGGGTCTGGGTCACCCCATGAACGGCTCTTCTGGGCAAGGGTGCCCCGACTCCACATTCCCCACGCTCACCTGAAGGCACGGGTCGTTTCCATGCGGCCCGAAGCCTTGTGTCTGCCTGCGGTCTTTCCACCTTCCCAGGAGGAGGTTGGCATGACGATTTCCGTAGCTTCGACCGCCCACATTCAGACCACTTCGGCTACCGAGGGCTTCCGATCAGCGTTCAGGCGCCACGCCGCCGGAGTCGTGGTCATCACCGCTGATGCCGGAAACGGACCGGCCGGATTCACCGCCACGTCGTTGGCGTCAGTGTCGTTGGACCCGCCCCTGCTGGCGTTCGCCCTCTCGACGACGGCGTCGAGTTGGCCAGTCGTGGCCGCGGCCGACACCGTGGTGGTGAACTTCCTCAGCGTCGACCAACATCCCATCGCGCGACGATTCGCGACGAGTGGGATCGACAGGTTCGCCGCGCCTCTGCGGTGGTCGCGGCTCCAAAGCGGCGAGCCGGTGCTGGACGAGGTCCCCTGTCACCTCGTTGCCGCGATCGAGCATCGCCAGCCCACCGGGGACCACGCGCTCGTTGTCGCCCGCGTCGTCAAGGTGACGTTGCACCGTGACTATCCGCCGCTCGCGTACCACTCCGGCAGCTACGCCGGTATCCAGCCGATCTGACGTACGCACGACCAAGAACGAATCCCAAGAACCTCAAGGACCTCACATGAAGCGCACCTTTCGTGCCGCCATCCCGTCGGCCGTGCTCGCGCTGGCGTTGGCGGCCCTGGCCGGCTGCGGGAACAGCGGAGCGGCCACCGAACCCGACGGCACCCGAGCGGTGCCCAGCGCCGGCGAACTTCCCAGCAAGGTGCCAGCGGGAACGAAGCTGGTGGTGGCCGACCAGAGCGAGAACACCCAGAGCGCGCTGCGGGCATCCGGGGAACTCGACAAACTTCCTTTCACCGTGGAGTTCGCCAACTTCACCGGTGGTCCGGCGATTCTCGAAGCGTTCCGTGCCGGTGCGGCCGACGTGGCCGGCGTCGGGGACACTCCACCCATCCAGGCACAGGCCTCTGGTGAGGACGTGCCGATCGTCGCCGCGGTCCAGCGTTCCAGCCGCAACACCCGGCTCGCGGTGGCACCCGGGGCGAACGTCCGCACGCTGGCTGACCTCAAGGACAAGCGGATCGCGTACGCCGAAGGCACGGCCCAGCAGGCGATCGTCCTGCGCGCCCTTGACAAGGCGGGGTTGACGACGACCGATGTCGAGCTCACCCGGCTCCAGCTCGGAGATTTCCTCGATGCGGTCCGCACCGGCCAGGTCGACGTGGCTCCGCTCGGCGAACCCAACCTCACCCGGTTTATCGAAGCCACCAAGGCAAAAGGAGGCGAGGTGATTTCCGAAAGCGAGACCCATGACCTGTCCACCGGCCTCAGCTATGTCTACGCGCGGCGCCAGGTGCTCGAAGACCCCGCCAAGGCAGCCGCGGTACGGGTGTACGTCGAGCACTGGATCCGCGCGCAGCAATGGGTGAGCGACCACCCGAAGGAATGGGTGGACTCCTACTACGTCCGCAACCAACACATCAGCAAGGCCGACGGGGATCGCATCGTCGCCGCCAATGGCATTCCCGGATTTCCCAAACTCGCTGATCTCGTCAAAACCCAGCAACGCACCATCGACCTGATCAAAGCGGCCGGTGAACTCCCCAAACCGCTCGACGCCGCCAAGGAGTTCGATCTGCGGTTCGATCCCGTGATCGAGAAGGTCGTGACCGACATCGGTGCGCGCACCGAGCCGAAGGATGTGCGCTGAGCATGAGAGTTCCGACGTCAACGGAGGCCCACCCATGAGTGCGACCTCGACCGAATCCACCCGCCACCTCACCACGAAGTCCAACGCCGGTGCCGCGACCAACCTTCAGGCCGACCAGCGCCAGACCACGCGGCGGCGCACCCGCCGACGGCTCGCACCCGGCCGCCCGATCCCCGGCTACCGCCTGCTCGGACCGGTACTCCTCCTGGCGGCCTGGGTCGTCACCTCAGCGGTCGGCATCCTCGACGCGCGCACGCTCTCACCACCGTGGACGGTGGTCACGACCGCCGGTGAGCTCATCGCGGACGGACGGCTGCAGTCGAACCTGACCACCTCGCTGACCCGGGCCGTCATCGCCCTCGTCATCGGCGTGGCCGCCGGCGTCGTGCTTGCCCTGGCGGCAGGCCTCAGCCGGATCGGTGAGGCCCTGATCGACGGTCCGGTGCAGATCAAACGCGCGATCCCGTCACTGGCGCTGATCCCGCTCGCCATCATCTGGTTCGGCATCGGCGAAGGCATGAAGGTCACGATGATCGTGCTCAGCGTCTTCGTACCCGTCTACATCAACACGCACGCGAGCCTGCGCGGAATCGACTCCCGCTATGCCGAGTTGGCCGAGACCGTTGGCCTGCGCCGCTGGGAGTTCATCTGGCGGGTGGCTCTGCCCGGATCCCTGCCGGGCTTCTTCACCGGACTAAGGATCTCCGTCACCGTGTCGTGGCTCGCCCTGGTGGTCGTGGAGCAGATCAACGCCACCAGCGGGATCGGCTATCTCATGTCGCAGGCGCGCAACTACGGGCAGACGGACGTGATCGTGGTCGGCCTGGTGGTGTACGCGCTGTTCGGGCTCGCCTCCGACACGTTCGTACGTTTCGTGGAAGGGCGGGTGCTGTCATGGCGACGTACGCTGGCCGGCTGAGCGCACCGCCAGCACCCGACATCGCCCGGCTCGCGGTGCGGACGACCGGGCTGACCCGGCGGTTCGGCGACCGGACGGTCCTGGACCGGGTGGACCTGACGATCGAGCCGGGGGAGTTCGTCGCCCTGCTCGGCCGTAGCGGCTCGGGCAAGAGCACCCTGCTCCGCGCGCTCGCCGAACTCGACCACGACGTCGCGGGCGAAGGCGACATCGACGTTCCCGAGAACCGTTCCGTCGTCTTCCAGGACTCCCGGCTGCTGCCGTGGGCGCGGGTCCTGCCGAACGTCGTCCTCGGCCTGAGCGGCGGTCCCGGCGCACGGCAACGCGGCGTCGCGGCACTCGCCGAGGTCGGACTGGCCGGCCGTGAGCGCGCCTGGCCCACCGAGCTCTCCGGCGGTGAACAACAACGCGTCGCGCTGGCCCGCTCCCTGGTCCGTGAGCCCGAACTCCTCCTCGCCGACGAACCCTTCGGCGCCCTGGACGCGCTCACCAGGATCCGCATGCACGGCCTGCTTCGTGAACTCTGCGAACGCCACCGTCCCGCGGTGCTCCTCGTCACCCACGACGTCGACGAGGCGGTCGTCCTCGCCGACCGGGTGCTGGTCCTCGACGAGGGCCGGATCGTGCTGGATCGCCCCAACAACCTGCCCACACCGCGAGCGCACCGCGACCCGCGCTTCATCGAGCACCGGGAGATCCTGCTCGCCGCGCTCGGAGTCGGTATTACGCAAGACGACGAAGGGAATGCCGAATGCTGATCCTCAACGCGTTCCTCATGACGACGGGCCATCACGAAGCGTCCTGGCGTTACCCGAAGACCCAGCCGGAGCGGGCGCATGACATCCGGCACTACCAGGAACTCGCCCAGCTCGCCGAACGCGCCAAGCTCGACGCGGTGTTTCTCGCCGACGGCCCGGCGCTTCGCCAGGACATACGGCATCGGGTCCATTCGGCGTTCGAGCCGATCACCCTGCTCACCGCGGTCGCCGTCGCGACCGAGCGGATCGGCCTGATCTCGACGGCATCGACGAGCTACTACGAGCCGTACAACCTGGCCCGGTTGTTCTCTTCGCTCGACCACATCAGCGGTGGCCGGGCGGGCTGGAACATCGTGACAACCGCGGGTCTGGCCGCCGCCCAAAACTTCGGCCTGGACGCGATCCCCGCCCACCAGAGCCGCTACCAGCGGGCGCGGGAGTTCGTCGACGTCGTCCTGAAGCTCTGGGACAGCTGGGAGGACGATGCGATCGTCAACGACACCGCAGCCGGGATCTACGCCGACGACAGCCGGATCCATGAGGTCGGACACGTCGGACCGGAGTTCCAGGTCAAGGGTCCGCTGAACGCGCCGCGCTCACCTCAGGGACATCCGGTCCTGGTGCAGGCGGGTTCCTCCGAGGATGGTCGCGGGTTCGCGGCAACCTACGCGGAGGCGATCTTCACCGCCCACCAGACCCTGGCGAGTGCCCAGGAGTTCTACGCCGACATCAAGCAGCGCGTGGCGACGCTCGGGCGCGATCCCGCACACGTCAAGGTGTTGCCGGGCCTGAGCCCGTTCATCGGCAGTACTGAGGAGGGGGCCCGCGCCCTGGAGCGGGAGTTCAACGAGCTGACCGTGCCGGCGTACGGCCTGCGCCAGCTCAAGGGACTGACCGGCGTCGACCTCTCCGCCCACCCACTCGACGGGCCGGTTCCCGCGGACGCCTTCGGTGACGTCGAGTCGGTGGAGGGTGCGCAGAGCAGGTTCGTGCTGGTCCTCGACATCATCGACCGGGAGAAGCCGACCATCCGGCAGTTGCTGCACCGGCTCGCGGGCGGCCGGGGGCACTGGGTCTTCGCGGGTACGCCGGAGCAGGTGGCCGACCACATCGAGCGGTGGTTCACGCAGGGGGCGGCCGACGGGTTCAACATCATGCCGCCGTACCTGCCCGGTGGGCTGGCCGACTTCACCGAGCAGGTGGTGCCCCTGCTCCAGCGGCGCGGCCTCTTCCGGACCGAGTACGCCGGAACGACGCTGCGCGACCACTACGGCCTGCCGCGCCCGTCCAGCCGCTACGCCGAGTCGCCGGCACGAACCGCCTGAGAGAGGTCGCGGGGTTCGTCGGAGGTGGCGCTGGCCGTGGCCGCGGCGATCGTGGCGGCGAACCCTTGCGGATTGTCGTACGTCATGACGTGCCCGGCGTCTGGGACGTGGAGCACGGTGACGCCTGCGGGCACCAGACCGGTCAGGTCGAGGTAGGTGGACCGGGCGCCGACTAGGATCGCGCGGGGCTTCGCCAGCCCGGCGAGCTGCGTGCGGAAGGTCGGCGTCCGGTCAGCCAGCAGCGACACCGAGGTGAGGTACATGCCCCGCGGCGACCAGCGCCCGGTGGTCGCGTGGAAGACCGAGAAGCCCGCGGCGCGTTCGTCGCGGTCGACGACGGCGCGCAGGGCGTCGTACCCCCGACTCACGAACGCGTGCTCTGACTGGTTGGCGATGTGCCGGCTGAGGGTCCCGATGCCCGGGTCGAGGTTGGGTTCGCACACCACCAGGCGGCTCACGAGGTCGGGCCGGCGGAAGGCCAGCGCGATGGCGACGGAGCCGCCCAGGCTGTGACCGACGACCACCGAGTCTCGTAGGTCGTGGGAGTCCAGGACGGCCGCGACGGCATCGGCGTGCTCCTCGATGGTGTACCCGAACGACTCGGCCGGGTCACTCCATCCGGTGCCGACCAGATCGATCAGCAGGGATCGACGCCCCCGCAGGGCAGGGCTGGTGACCAGCGCGGGAAAGTCCGCGGTGGCGGCCGAACCAAGGCCGGCGAGGTAGACGTGGGTGGGGGCAGAGCCCGGGAGTTCGAGGTAGCGGACCCAACTGTCGTACCCCGGAAGGAGGAACGCGCGCATAGGGGCAGCATGCCGCACCGCGGGGGTTGGTCGGCTCGCGGACGCGGCTCGCCGTCAGGCCTGCGAGCGCCGCCGACCCCGCCGGGCGACCGCCACCAGGACGGCCGGCTGGTCGCCGTGGTTGTGGAGCACCCGCAACTCAAGACCGGTGAGCCACAGAAGGTCGCCCGCCGCGAAGGTACGCCGCCCGCCGGCCGCACACTCGAGCTCGACCTCACCCGACCTCACGATGACGAGGGCGTCCCGCCAGGCGGTTTCGTCGTACGCCAGTGAACCGCCGGGAGGAAGGGTGGTCACCCTGGTCGTGAACGCCGGACCGGGGCGCCGGCCGAGTATGCGCGGCTGCTGGTCATCGCCGTCGTCCGCCAGTGCCTCAGACCTTGCGGGCTTGTCCTCGCGTCCGCTCACGAGCCGGGTCTCCCTCCGTGTCCGTCGGCCTGCCGTCATCGGTATGACGCATGCCGGCCGCACAATTCATCGCTGCAACTCAGCGCTGTCCGGGTGAGGTCGGGCCACGCCGCCGCGGCCGTTTGCCGATGGGGCGGTGGGGTAGGCGCAGGAGGTGAAGCAAGCGTTGGTTGACGGTGTACGCCGCGACCGGGCAGAGGTGCCATGAGTTCCACGGCGGATCCCCTCCTACAGCAGGCGATCGGTGCTGGTGGCCCGACCGCGGCGATGCTGCGGGTCGCCTCTGCCGCGCTACGGGACCAGAGCGTGTCGTACCTTCGCGGCGGCGGTCTTCGTACCCGCGCGGTCCTCGCGTCGGGCGCCCTGCCGGAGAAGCTCCGCCGGGAGGCGTACGCCGTGTTGGGTGGCCGGACTGGTCTCCCACCGGACCGGCTCGCCGAACTCGACCTGGAGGCGGCGGCCCGCTGGGTGGTCGGTCACTACGACCATCGGAGGTACCCCGGTGTCGTGATCGGCTCGGCCAACGGCGCCGCGCTCCACGTGTGTGCGGCGGCGGGAGTTCCGTGGCTGCCGCAAACCTTGCCAGTCACCGTCCGCTGGCCGGGGAACGACCCTGACCGGCCGGACCGTGCGATGGAGTTCGGTGCGCGGACGGCGGCGCCCTTGCTCGACCGTCACCCCGACATCGAGCTCCACCATCTGCACGACCCGAACCACGACCGGCTGCGGACCAGCCAGGCGCTGTCCCTGCGGCTGAAGTGGACATCTCTGCCGGCGGCGTACGCGATGTTCCTCGCCGACTGCCTCGCGCCGGGCGCACCGATCGTGCTCCTCGAGGACACCTCCACCTGGCCGACGACCCGAGTTGCCGAACGGCACGTCTTCCAGACCGGAACGCCTGGCGGGATCGCCGCCGAGGAGTACCTGCGCGGCTCGGAGCGGGTCGCGGCGTTCCTGCGGGCCCAGGGTTCGACTCTGACCGCGTTCGCCGTACCCGAGCCCGACGGCACCAGCCCGGAAGCCGAATGGGGCTTCGACCCGGGGCTCGCGGAGGCGTTGACGCGCTGGACGAGCAGGACCGGGCAGGAGCTGATCCGGTTACGGACCCCGTCACCGCAGGCGTTGGCGGAACCAGTTGCGGCACAGCTTCGTGACAGCCTGCGCAAGGCCGGCGCGCCCGGTGACCGGTTGCTGGTCGAGTCGTCGGTGCTGCTCGACCCGGTGGCGGCGGCGCGCAGCGGTTCCGTGGCGTACTGGACCCTTCTCGGAGTCGAGCCGGCCCGCCAGGCTGTCGCTCGCCACCTCGAGGCCGCCGCGGCGGCGGGTGCGCCGTACCACGACGTCGACGTTCTCCTCTTCCCGAACGGCGTCGCGTCGGTGGGCGCGACGCCGCCGCGTGCGTGGGCGGGACTCGCCGAGCACGTGACGGGCACGATCCGCTTCCTCGCTGGGACGGAACGAGGATGGCCGGCGCACTTCGACACCTTGGCGAGGTACGACGCGGCGCTGCGCGGACTCCCGGGGGTCCTGCCGGCGACGCCGCCGCTCGACCTGCGGATGACGCTTCGCTGCCTCGGGGCCGTGGAGGCGTACTGGGCCGGCGACCGTGCGCTGAGCAACCATCGCTCAGGCTCCCAGGGAATTTCCAGGTGGCGCCCAGGCTGGTCTCAGTTCGACGCGCGATGGTAGGCATGCCATCTGGAAGACGCGCGTCGAAAGGAGAAGCAGCATGCGCCCAGTGAGGCGATGGGTCAGCCGTTCGACAGTCGTCGGCGTGTCCGTGTCCGCCGCTACGATCACAGCTCTGACCATCGGGGGAATCGCGCTGGCCGACAACCTTGCCGCGGCCGGCACGGGATCCCAGGCCGCACCCACACCCACGGCCAGCACCCAACCGGACAAGTCTGATGGTTCGACGTCTGACAAGGTCAAGGACGCTCGACTGCGTGGCCACTTCGCGGAACGCAAGGGTGGGTTCGGGATCGGCATGGGTGGCGCCCTGCACGGCGAGTTCGTCATCCCCAAGGACGGCGGCGGCTACCAGACGCTGCTCACCCAGCGGGGAGCGGTCCAGAGCGTCAGCGACACGTCGATCACCGTGAAGAGCGACGACGGCTACACCAAGACCTACGCCGTCAAGGCCGACACCGTGGTCAACGCGACCCGCGACGGCATCGGCTCCGTCAAGAAGGGCACGACGGTCCGCGTGGTCGCGAGCGAGAGTGGCGACACCGCGACGGCCCTACGTATCGCCGACGAGTCGGCGCTCAAGGGCCTGCGGCGCGACCTGATGCCGAAACGTCCGATGGGTGAAGAGCGCCCGGGGCGCTAGCGAGCCACTACCTGGATTGGGGCGGGACTCGCTGGCCGGACTGGTCGCGGCGGNCCAGTACACCTCTTTCGACTTCGCGACGAAACTCGCGGAATACGACATCCGCCAGTCGGTCGGTCGGACCGGGGTATGTTTCGACAATGCCATGGCCGAATCGTTCTTCGGTAAACTGAAAACCGAGTTCGTCCACCATCGAACGTTCGCCACCCGCGCCGAGGCAAGGCGTGAGATCATCAGATACATCGAGGGCTTCTACAATCCACGTAGACTTCATTCCGCGAACGGATACCGGCCACCATCCGAAGTGCTCGAAGAATGGTTCACAAAGAACATAGCGGCCTGATATAGTTCATCTGCGTTCGTATCCAGGAAACGCCGGGCACCTCACGGGCCGCCGTTGAGCCATGAACGAATGTGGTGGCCGTGGCACCAGGCGGGTGGGCGATCGCAGCCGGGGAACGAACAGCCCCGATCCCGTAGCTCCAACAACTTGCGGAGCCTGCCGGTGAAGAATCTGGTGCCGTCGGAGAGGGCGACTTCGCCGTCGCGGTTGCCGAACCAGCTGACCTTCGCATCACACGCCCATTCCTGGACGGTGCGGGCGGAGACGTAGGTGCCGGTACGCAGCAGCCGTCCCAACCCGGTGCCGTTGACCAGGTTTTCGTCGGTGATGGTGACAACGATGTGGGGCTTCTCCCCACCCTGCGATGGGGACGTCCCGGAGTCGAGGTAGCGGCGGACGAGTTCGTCGAGCGCTTCGCCTCTGCGTTGGGCGGCGCTTCGGGGGTCCAACCCGTCGGCGGTTGTCGGGAGTGGTTTGGAGAGTGGTTCGATGGCGGTGCGGAACCGGTCGGCCGCGATCGGGTCGAGCTTCCCGTGAAGATAGGTGCCGGAGCCGTCCGGGGCGTCGTACAGCGACAACTCACACCGCCGGGCAGCCTTGGCTTCTTCCTCGGCGAGCTTCTTCGCAAGCACCTTGTCGGCAAGGTCCGGGTCGACAGAGTTCAAGACGGCTTTGCCCAGACCGGCAAGGTCTTTCGGGTCAAACGCGCGGGCATGCTCCACCAGCACCTGTTCGGCCTAAGCCCTGGTTTCCTGTCCGGCTTCCTTCGGTAGATCACGGATCGCTTTTCGCGATCACCCGAGCGTGGTCGGCGCTGATCTCACCCGCGTTCAACGCAAGCTGCACCAACGGCAGGGCAGTGTCGAGGTCGTTCGCCAGGCGTACCGCCGCCCGGGCGTGTTCGGGACGCATCCGCAGCAGCGACGACAACAAGGCAGCCGTACTGGTCGCACCGGCCGTTCGGCCGAGGTCTTGCCGGTCCGCCTCGCGGATCACCTGAAGTTGGAGGGCCTCCAGCTGCGCCGAGAGAGCTTCCAGGCTCGTGAGCAGGTCGGTGAGTTCGTCACCGGGAACCGACCACAACAGCGCACCGGACTCCTCGGCGAGACGGGCACGTATCCGCTCCACCAACACCGAGAACCGGTGCCGGCCCGCATCCGCCGAGGTCGAATCCATGCCCGAACACTAGCGGCGACCACCGACAAGACCCGGTCCCGAAAGCCCAACAAAACAAGGGCATCCGCCATCCGATAGGGCCATCGTTTGGATCGGGGGCGCCCTTGGCCAATAGAGCCGTACAAGGGTGCCCCCGACCCAGAACGACACGCCCTGCGATGCCAGCCGCCCACCGCCAGGCCCCGTCCCGTGATCATGAAGCCAGATAGGGCTATACGTCCCGAAACCCTTCACCACAACGAACATGATCACGAGAAGGGGGTGGGGGAAGGCGGGGCGTCAGGGCAGGCTGGCCGCGCGGTCCAGGGGGAGCCGCACGCTGACGGTGGTCGAGCCAGGTGTCGAGTCGAGCACGACCGAGCCGTGATGGGCGTCAACCACCGCTTGCACGATGGCGAGTCCGAGGCCGGTCCCACCGCTGGCGCGGTTCCGTGAGGTGTCGCCACGGTAGAACCGGTCGAACACGTGGGTCATCGACGCCGTGGGTACCCCCGGCCCGTTGTCGTGGACCGCCACCAGCGCATCGCCATCATCGGGAACGACGCGCAGGTCGACACCGGTGCCAGGCGGAGTGTGGAAGTGCACGTTCGCAAGGAGGTTCGCGAGCACCTGGCGGAGCCGAGCCTCATCCCCGGAGACGATCAAGGCTTCCGCGGGTACGTCAAGCCGGATGGGCCGCTGGTCGTCGCGTACCCGGAAGTCGTTGGCCGCGTCGACCGCGAGCCGGCACAGGTCGACCTCGTTGTGTGCCAGCGGCCGGCCCTGGTCGAGCCGGGCGAGGAGGAGCAGATCGTCGACCAGCAGGCTCATCCGGGCCGACTCGTCGGCGATCCGGCGCATCGCCGTCGACATCTCCGCCAGGTCGAGATCGCCCTTCCGGCGTGAGCGTTCGGAGAGTTCGGCGTAGCCGCGGATGGTGGCGAGTGGCGTACGAAGCTCGTGCGACGCATCGGCGATGAACTGCCGCAGCTGGCTCTCAGCCTCGTTGCGGGCATCGAAGGACCCGTCGATCGCATCCAGCATGTGGTTCAGGCCCGAGCCGAGTTGGCCGACCTCGGTCTGCGGCGGGAACTCCGGGACCCGCAGGCGCACACCCGCACCCGGACCGGTGAGATCCGCGCTTGCGATCCGGCCAGTGGTCGCGGTGATCCTGGCGAGTGGTGACAGTCCCACCCGGATCAGCAACGATCCCAGGACCGCCGTCACGACGAGCCCCACTTCGCCGACAGCCAACTCGATGATCAGCAGGCGTCGTACGGTTTCCTCCATGGCATGCAGCGGCAGGCCGACCACGAGGCGACTACCGTCCCCCAACGTCATCGCCGCGAAGCGGTACGGCCCACAAAGGGCCGCGACGTCGAGGGTCTGGGGATCACTCCCGGGGAGGTCGCGCGCGATCTTCTGCGCATCCGCGGTGGGAAGCTCGACTGGCGTCCCCTTCCGGTCGCGCCAGGTGGGCGGTAGCGCGGAGGTCGATCCGTTGCCGCTGACGAGGAACCGCAGTGCACCTTCGGGTGGCAGGCCCAGGCGGGCGTCGTCAACCTCACCTTGCTCCAGTGCGCTCGCGGTCTGGTGGGTGAGCTGCGAGAGTTGCTGGTCGGTACGCCTGAGCAGATAGGTCTGCAGCGCGTTCGTCGTCGCCAACCCGCCGGCGAGGAGGACGACCGCGGTAAGGAGCAGGACGAGCGCGAGTACTCGCCGCCGTAGGGGTTGCCGCGCCACGAGGGCGCGCACCGAGTGGTACGCCCGACGACCTGGGTCGCCTCCACTTCGCCGTCCGAGAACCCGCACCGCTGACCTGTCAGGGCTCAGGAAAGGGATGGACGCAGGACGTAACCGACGCCGCGGACCGTGTGGATGAGGGGTTCGGCACCCACGTCAACCTTGCGGCGAAGGTAGGAGATGTAGAGCTCGACGACGTTGGTGTTGCCGCCGAAATCGTAGTTCCACACCCGGTCGAGGATCTGCGCCTTCGACAGCACGGTGCGGGTGTTGCGCATCAGGAACCGCAGCAGCTCGAACTCCGTCGGCGTCAACTCGATCAGCCGGTCACCACGGCGGACCTCCCGGGTGTCCTCGTCGAGCACCAGATCGGCCACCTGGATGCCGGTCCCGCGGGCTGGCGTGACGGTCGCACGTCGCATCACGGTGCGCAACCGGGCGACGAGTTCCTCCAGGCTGAACGGCTTGGTCACGTAGTCGTCGCCACCGATCGTCAGGCCGCGTACCCGATCCTCGGTGGCATCGCGCGCCGTCAGGAAGATGACCGGCGCATCGACGCCTTTGGACCGGATGAGAGAAAAGAGCTCGAATCCGTCAATATCAGGAAGCATCACGTCGAGCACGATGGCCGACGGTGCGAATTCGCGTACCTGCCGCAGCGCTTCGTCCGCGTCGGAGGCCACGGCCGTTTGCCAACCTTCGTAGCGCAAGGCGGAGGCGATCATCTCCGCGAGATAGCGCTCGTCGTCTATGACGAGAATCCTGATGGCCTTTTCGAGGTTTTCGTCCAGAATCTCGCGTCCGTTTGATTCCCGTATGTCGTGCTCGTCGCTGCTCGCCATTGCCACCTGTTGCTCCTCATGGAAAGGCCGAGATCCCGAGGTTTGCCAGATCTCCGGTGAGGGTTCCTAGCGGCGCCCCACCGTGGACAGCCTGTTCCTACTGAAACACCTTGGGTACCGATTCTGAGCGGCCGCTGTGGATTTGCTGTGCGGGAGCTGTGAAAGAACGCGGCCGTCCCTGTTTCACAGGAACTCCACAGGCTGGACACCGGGTACGCACAGGCGAAACCCACACGATTGGCAGCATGCGTGAGACTGCGAGCGCCGGTGTGGCCGGCAGGTCCACGGTCAAGCGGCGCCGGCATCGGGCGCCCTTCGCGACTGGTCCCGGGCACGAGCTCCGGGCGTACCTGCTCCGCCACTCTCCGTCCGTCCTGTGGGCCCTGATCATCGTCGGCGGCCTCGCGATCACGTGGTTGTGGTGGAGCAGCACGCTCCCACCAAGATCGGTCGGCGGCGAGCTCACCGAGGCCGGCCGGCTGACCGGGTTGTACGCCGGCTATCTCGTCATCATCCTGCTCGCCCTGATGGCACGGATTCCGGTACTCGAGCGGGTGGTTGGCGCCGACCGGTTGGCGCGGGTGCACGGCATGGCCGGAAGGTACGTCGTGAGCCTCGTGGTGGCACACGGGCTGCTGATCCTCGTGGGGTACGCGTCGACCGGCCACACCGGGCTCGTCCACCAGGCGCTGAGCCTGCTCACCGGTTACCCGTACGTGCTGTGGGCCGCCATCGGTGGCGCGTTGTTCGTGCTCGTGGGGGTGCTCTCGATCCGGAACGTGCGAAGCCGGATGAGTTACGAGGCGTGGTACCTCCCGCACCTGCTGACGTACGTCGGGATCGGCCTGGCGTTCCTCCACCAGATCGAAACCGGTGCGCAGTTCGTGACGAACCCGGTTGCCCGGCTGGCATGGATCGCCGCGTACGCCGCGGTGACCGCGCTGCTGGTGTGGTGCCGGGTCGTGGTGCCCCTGCGGAACAGCTGGCGGCACCGGTTGGTCGTCGCCGACGTACGCGCCGAAGCGCCCGGTGTGGTGTCGGTCTATCTCACCGGGTCTCGACTCGCGGAGTTGAACGCCGAGGCCGGGCAGTTCCTGCGACTGCGCTTTCTGAGCAAGGGCTTCTGGTGGCAGTCGCACCCGTACTCGCTGTCTGCTGCGCCCAACCCGCACTGGTTACGCGTCACGATCAAGGCACTCGGCGACCACACCGGCCAGTTGCAGGGTCTCCGTCCTGGGACGAAGGTGCTGGCCGAAGGACCGTACGGCGCCCTCACCGCCCGCCGCCGCAGCCGGCACGGTGTCCTGCTGGTGGCCGGTGGTGTCGGGGTCACACCTCTGCGCGCGTTGTTCGAGTCGTTGCCGGCCGCGCCAGGACGGCTCACCCTGCTCTACCGTGCGACGTCGCCGGTCGACCTGGTATTCCGCCACGAACTCGATCAGCTGGCCGCCGCCCGGCAGGCGCCGGTGCATTACCTGCTGAGCCAGTCGGAGGAACACCGCGGCGATCCGTTCCACCCGGGCTCGTTGCGTCAACTCGTCCCTGACATCGCCGAGCGGGACGTCTACATCTGCGGGCCGTCCGGCATGACGGACACGGTCATCGAGTCGCTTCGCACGTGTGGCGTACCCATCCGACGCATCCACCACGAGGACTTCACGTTCTAGCAAGCGAATCTGAGGAGTACGCCATGAATCTGAGGAGCATGCGATGAGACGCGTCGCCCTGGCCGTCCTGTCGACGATCGCCGGCCTGGTCCTGCTGCTGGGCGTCAAAACCCAAGGGGGAACGGGTGGTGGACTCTCGCTCGCCAGTGGCGTCCAGTCCCCGGCTGCCAACCCAACGCTGACAAACAGGCCCAGCCGGGCGATCAGCCCCAGTCAGACCGTGGGCCCCAGCCCCAGCCAGACCAGCACTCCAAGCGAGACCAGCAGTCCCAGCCCGACCAGCAGTCCCAGCCCGACCAGCAGCCCCAGCCCGACCGGCAGCCCGAGCCCGACCCGCAAGGCCCACTTGACAGACCGCTCGACCTCGACCAGCAAGCCAACCCCCACGCGGCGTCCAACGACCCCTCCGCGTCCCACCCCCACGCAGATTCCCCAGCGGACGGTGACGGGCGAGCTGGTGGATACGCAGTACGGTCCCGTGCAGGTCAAGGTGACGCTGAAGGGTACGAAGCTCGTCGACCTCACCGCGGTGCGGTTGCCGGACGCCAACCAGCGCGATAGGGACATCGCGTCGTACGCGGCTCCGGAGCTTCGCAAGGAAGCTCTCGCCGCGCAGAGCGCCCAGATCGACTCGGTCTCCGGCGCCACCTACACCAGTGAGGGCTACATCCGGTCGCTCCAGTCGGCGCTCGACCAGGCGGGTGTCTGAGGTGACGTCCGAAGCCCGGCCGCGCGGCCCGCGCCACGTGGAGCACGTAATGGGCACGGTCGTGACCGTCGACGTCCGCGACCCGTCGATCAGCGACGAGGCGGTCGCGGCCGTGACCCGGTGGCTGCACGCCGTGGACGCGACGTTCAGCACCTACCGGTCCGACAGCGCGATCAGTCGGCTCGACCGCGGGGAGATCAGCCCGTACGAGTGTCCCGACACGGTGGCGTGGATCCTCGACCTGAGTGCGGAGCTGGCGGATCGAACCAGCGGGTACTTCGACGTCCGCTACGCCGGTCGCCTCGATCCGTCCGGTGTGGTCAAGGGCTGGTCGATCGACCAGGCCGACCAGATCCTGCGTACCGCCGGATCGACGAGCCACTCGATCAACGCCGGCGGGGACGTGCGGTCCTTCGGGAGTCCCGAACCCGCGCGCCCGTGGCGGGTCGGGATCGTCGACCCGCACGACCGTACCCGCCTCACGACGTCCGTCGCGGGTACGGACTTCGCCGTCGCGACCTCGGGCACGGCCGAACGGGGCGCCCATGTCCTCGATCCGCACACCCCCCGGCCGGCGGAGGACCTGGCGAGCGTCACTGTCGTCGGCCCGGATCTGACCCACGCCGACGCCTACGCCACGGCGGCGCTCGCCATGGGGCACACCGCGCTTGACTGGCTGCCCACGCTCGACGGCTTTGACGCGTACGTCGTCCTGGCCGACGGGCGGACCTGGTGGAGCGACGGCTTCCCGGCGATCGGTGATGTCCCGCCCACCCAGCGTGCCGCGGGGTAGGGCCGCGACATCCAGAGTGGCTGCCACACCTGGCGGGATTGTTCTATAATCGCACACGTGACGGTTGGGGAGCGTGTCGCGGTAGCGCGGGCCGAGGCTGGGCTGACCCAGGCGCAGTTGGCGTCGGCGGTCGGCGTTGACCGGAGCGCGCTGGCAAAGATCGAGACCGGGGCGCGGCGAGTGTCTGCGGTGGAACTCGTGGCGATCGCCCGGGAGTTGCGCCGCCGCGTCGAGTGGTTCGTGGAGTCGGGACCAGCTGCGATCGTGTCCTACCGGGCGTCGAAGCCCGAGGTGGCGACCCAGGCGATGGACGCTGAGCTCGAGCGGCTCGTCCGTGACGTGGCGTTCGTCGCTGAACAGGTGCCCGTCCTGGTCACCGGTCAGCCCGAGATCGCCCACCGGCCAGGGACGCCCGAAGAGGCGGACAGGCTTGCCGCCGAGACCCGGTCGATGCTCGGGTTGCTCCCGGATGAGCCTGTCAAGGATTTGTCTCGCCTAGTCCCGAGCATTGGCCTGCTGCCGTTCTCCCTGCCCTTGGACGCAGGCGCGGACGCCGGGACCGTCCTACTCGACAAGGGTGGCGTCACTGTGATCAACGGTGACCTTCACGTGGGGCGCCGGCGCCTGGCCCTAGCGCACGAACTAGGGCACTACCTGATCGCGGACCCCTACACCACCGACTGGCGGGTCGCAGCCACGGACGCCGATGCGCTGGAAGCCCGTCTGGACCGGTTCGCCCGCTCGCTGCTGATCCCCGCAGCCGACCTGCGGGAACGGTGGCGGGAGTGGCTCAGTGCGCCTGGGGAGACCTTGCGTGATGCCGCCGTCCGGGCAGGTAGCCACTATCGGGTAGACATGGCCACCTTGGCCCGGCGGCTTACCGAACTCGACCTCACCGACACCGGTCAGGCCGACGCGATCCGGCAGGTGCGCACCAAGAAGGCAGACATCGTGGAGAAGAACCTGCTCACCCACCACGAACTGGAGCCGGTGTCGCTTCCCCGGCCGTACGAGCAGGCCGTGCTTAGGCTGTACCGCAGCGAGACCATTACCGCTGACCGGGCGCTGGGGCTTTTGCTCGGCACATTCGACCCGGACTCGCTGCCGGACCTACCCCCGGCTCCCGAGGCTGAAATCTGGGCCGTCATCTCGTGACCGGCGCGCCCACGTATGTGATCGACACCGGCCCCCTGAGCCACTTCGCCCGGGGTCAATGGCTCGGTGTGCTCAAAGTCGTCCTCCAGGACACGCGGGTCGTCATCCCGGACGTCGTGGAGACCGAACTCTGCAACGGCGTAGGGCAACACCACTACCTGCGAGCGGTACTTGACGCCGACTGGATCGAAGTCGTTCCTCTCAACACTGACGAGCAGTTGACTGCCTTCGCCTACTACACGCAGCGCCTGGTCGGTCCGAACGGGCGCAACGTGGGAGAGTGTGGCGTGCTCGCCCTAGCGGAGACTCTCCCCTCGACTGTCGCCGTAGTTGACGACCGGGTGGCAGGAAAGGCCGCAGCGGGACGTGGTGTGCACGTCCGCCGGACACTCGGTCTGCTGTGCGACGCGATCCGGAAGAACCTGCTGACAGTCCCGCTTGTGTCAGCCGTCGCGGACGACCTACTCGCGAACGACTACCGCCTACCGTTCCAGCCTGGCGGATTTGCGCAGTGGGCCGAACACGAAGGTCTCACCTAAGCGCGGGCCTGCCCTGGCGCGGCCTCGGGGTGCCGGGCGCCGTTGGACGGACGTGATCGCTCGGGCTACCGTCCAGACCATGTCCGATCACGTCGTACGCGGGGAGCAGCAGACCCCGCGGCGCGTGGAACGCATCGGCGACACGGTCCGCCGACCGGCGTACCCCTGGACGCCGGCTGTGCATGCTCTGCTCCGCCACCTGGAGTCGGTCGGCTTTCCGTACAGTCCCCGAGTCCTCGGCTTCGACTCGGAGGGGCGCGAGGTCCTCACCTACCTCGAGGGGGAGTCGGGCCCGGCGGGGTGGGCCAAGGTGGTGACCGACGAAGGGCTCCGGGCGGCCGCGCGGTTGCTCCGCGACTACCACCAGGCGGTGGCCGGGTGGCAGCGCGACCCAGACCTCCTCTGGTCGAGCGGCATCCATGAGCCCGGCGACCCGGCCAACCCCGACGAGGCGATCTGCCACGGCGACTTCGGCCCGTGGAACCTCGTCTGGCAGGGCGATCGACCCGTCGGCATTCTCGACTGGGACTTCGCGTATCCCGCACCGCCGCGGCGGGATGTGGTGTACGCGCTGGAGTACCTCGTGCCGTTTCGCGGGGACGCCGAATGTGTGGAGTCGCTGCACCACCCGGTGCCCCCTGACAGGAGGCGGCGGCTCGAGGTGTTCGCCGAGGCGTACGGCCTGACGTCGAGCGAGGGCCTGGTCGAGGATGTGATTCGTACCCAGCGCGAGACGTTGGAGACGGTACGCCGGTTGGCTGACGCCGGCTGCGAACCCCAGGCCAGCTGGGTCGCGCAGGGCTACCTTGACGTACTCCAGCACCGCATCAGGTGGAGCGAGGACTACCGCTGGCTCTTCGATACCTGAGATCCTGATGACCATGTCGGATGGGCAGGCGGGGGNTCGCCTCATTGGCCATTGGCGGCGGGTCCGGGTGATGGTTCTTCTCGCCGTCGCGTTGGTGCTTCTCCAGTGGCCGATGCGCCACGTGGTCGAGAGTGGTGACCTGGCGGCGGCGACCCGGTTGGGCGCGAGCCCCGGCGTCCCGCCCTGCGTCGTACCCGCCCGCATGTCCCTGCTCGTCGACGCGTTCTTCATCTACGTCTACCTGCTCGCGGCCTGGCGGGTGCGCTGCTTCGTCGCGATCCGCCGGCCCGGTGACCAGATGGTGGCGACGCTCGGGATCGTGGGGGCCGGGCTGGTCTTCGTGGCCGGGCTGCTCGACGTGGTCGAGGACGTCATTCTGTGGCAGCGGTTTGGAGCTGGCGCTCTGGCGCCTGGTCGGTGCCCCTCGCTCGACGTTGGGATGCTCACCCCGGTGATGGTGGCCTTCTGGGTGGCCGGGGTCGTCGCGCTGGTGGTGGCACTGCTCGCCACGTTCACTTCGGTACGCCGGCGGCTGGGGCTGGCCGACGCTGGTTCCGTTCCCGCCGCGGAGAACCACGGCGTGGATGACGGCTCTGGTGCCGGGGACGCTGGCCACAACGGTGGGGAAGCTGCCCACAACGGCGGGGAACCCGACCGCGACGGCCAGATCATCTGCTGCTCCGGCGGCGGTATCCGCTCGGCCGCGTTCTCCCTTGGAGCGTTGCAGGTTCTCACCGAGAAAGGCGATTACCAGAAGGCGTCCGCGGTGATCGGGGTCAGCGGCGGGGGCTACATCGCGGCCGCGTTCCACACCCTGCGGCGCTCGCTCACCGGACGCACGGGCGAGGCACTGCCGTATGCGATCGGCACCCCGGAGTTGGCCCGTCTACGCCGCCAGACCCACTACCTGCTCCCGTCGATCGCGGTCGGCGCTCGCGCCATCATGGCGCTGCTGTACGGCGTGGTGGTCAACCTCGTCCTGATCGGCGTCGCACTACGTGCCGTGGCGTGGCTGCTCGGTTGGGTGGTCGCGGACAGCGGGATCGTCGGCGGGCTTGGCGAGCGGAGGGCGTACGTCGACTTCGCGCACCTGCCGTTGTGGTACTGGCTGGCAGCGCTCGGGCCGCTCGCGGTGGTCGTCGTACTCTTCCTCGCCGAAGTGGTGGTCGACAGGTTCCGCGTCCCGCCGATGTGGCTCCGCACCGAAGGCAGGGCGCTCGGGCAGATGCTCACCATCCCGGGGTTCGTGAGCGCGGGGCTGCTCCTCGGCATTCCGGCGGTGCTCGTCTGGGTCAACAACCTTGGCCAGGAGGCACCGACCGGTCTCACCGGTGGCCTGGCCGCGGGCCTCGCCGGCACCGCCCAGCACGTCACTGGCACCGGCCCGGTCAGTGCGAGCGCGGTCCTCGACTCGCAGTTCGGGTTCACGACCCTCGCCGCGCTGGGCGCCGCGTTCATCGCACTGGCCAGGTCGGCGTGGCGCGGCATGGAAAGCATCGGTGGCAGCACCGCGGACGGCCTGCGGGCGAGGCTGCTCGACTGGGTACGGACGAAACTGGTGCCGTGGTTGGGATCGGTGCTGCTCCTCGTGGGTGCGCTGGTGGTCCTGCTCCGCTGGACCGCGGGGTACGCGGCGAGCGAGGAGTGGCGGTCGCGCTGGTGGGTGGCGGCTCTGTGCGCCGGGCTCGTCCTGGTCATCAGCGTCTTCACCGACGCCACCCGCACCTCGCTCCATCCCTACTACCGCGAGCGATTGGCCGTCGCCTACCTTGCCCGGCGTACCCGCGACAACACCGCGGAGGAGTACGACTACGCCCGGCCGATGCCGTACTCCGAATGGGCCGCGGCCTCTGACGGCGGACCCCGACTGGTCATCGTGACGTCGGCGAACGCGTTCGATCCGGAGTTCGTCCCGCCCGACCGGGGGTGCGTGCCGTTCGTCTTCGATCCGGTGCGTACCGGCGTGGCCGGCGACCTCACCCTGCCCAGCCACGGACTCGTGCCGACCGCCGCGTACGAACGCCGGGCCGACTACCGCCGCCGCGACGTGACCGTGCCGGGCGCCGTGGCCATCAGCGGTGCGGCGTTCTCGCCGTTGACCGGGCGGGACAACGCGCGAACCCGGCCGATGCGCCTGCTGTTCGCCGTGGTGAACGCCCGGCTCGGTGTCTGGTTGCCGAACCCGTACTGGGGCACCACGTCGAGTTCGGGGGCGTTCGCGGACCGCGTGCGGGACCGCGTGAGCGCCCGCGGGCGGGCCGGGTCCGGGTCACGTCCAGAGCGTTCGGTCCTGGGCGCGCTGGCCGGGGTGTGGGCGCACCTGGTGAGCGTGGCCGACAAGCCGGGTGCGTACCGGCTGTTCAAGGAGGCGTTCGGGCGTACGTCGTTGTACGACCGACGGCTCTATGTCACCGACGGCGGCCACTACGACAACCTGGGGCTCGTCGAGGCACTGCGCCGGCGCCCGAAGCGGATCATCGTCATCGACGCGTCCAACGACCTCGAAGACACCTTCATGGCAGTGGGTTCGGCGACCGCCACCGCGCGGATGGACCTGGGCGTCTCTGTCAACCTCGACTTGCGGCGGCTGCAACGCCATGACGGGCCACGGATCGGTCGGGGCTGGACGCGCGGGAACGCCGTCTATCCCGATGGTTCGACCACGGAGATCCTCTTCGTCAAGGCCGTCCTGGCAGGCGTGCTGCCGTGGGACGTCGAGGCGTACTCCAGCGACTATCCAGAGTTTCCGCGGCGGTCGACCGGGGACCAGTTGTACGGCGAGTTCGACTTCGAGGCGTACCGCGCTCTGGGGTACGCGCTCACCCTCGACATGATCGAGCATCGCGAAGCCAGGTCGCCGGCTGTTCCGGCGGGCGAGCCGACGAGCGAACGAGTGACGGAAACCCCAGTAGAGCCCGCCGCCACTGGCGGGCCGGCATAGACCCGGCCAGGCGGTCGACCGGGAGAGTCCGCAGTCAGCGACTGCCGGCGAGGGCGTCTCGTGCGATGGAGGCCCGCGCGGCGGCTTCGTCGTCCGCCGCCTTCTGCTCGGCCACCACCCGCCGGTCGTAGGCGGCGCGCGCGGCGGCGATCTGGTTCTGGTGCTCTTCGGTCCAGGTGACCAGCGCCCGGATGGTCGCGTGCAAGGACCCGCCCAGGGGCGTGAGCTCATAGTCGACGCGCGGCGGCACGGTGGGGTGCACCGTGCGGCGCACCAAACCGTCGCGCTCGAGGTGGCGCAGGGTCCGGGTGAGCATGCGTTGGCTCACCCCGTCGATCATGCGACGGAGCTCGGTGAAGCGCAGGCTGCGGCGATCAAGCAGGGCGATGACCAGCAGCGACCACTTGTCCGCGATGCGATCAAGAATCTGCCGGACCTCGCAGTCTTCCCGGGTGTCCCACTGCAGGACGTCGTAGTCGGCGTCGGTATCCGCGCAGTAACCAGGGGACTTTGAAGTGCCGTCTTCCATGGTCGTCCATGGTGGCCAAAGATGCTGCTGGTTACAAGAGGGAACCGGCAGTCATCTGGGTAACCACGAGCCGGTCCCGTGCTTGCCCGAGAGGCTCGTGTTGTCATCCGAAAGGAACTGATTCATGCCCGCAACGAACGACCGCATGGACGGACGCGCGTGGAGCGTGCTGTTCGTGTTGGCCGGTGCCATCTTCCTGGAGGGGATCGACGTGGCGATGTTGAACGTCGCGTTGCCGTCGATCCGGGCCGACCTGGGCCTGTCCACCGGGATGCTCAGCGGCGTGGTCAGCGCCTACGTCCTCGGCTACGGCGGGTTCATGCTGCTGGGTGGCCGTACCGCCGACCTGCTGGGCCGCCGCCGCATGTTTCTGCTCTGGCTGACGATCTTCCTGGTCTTCTCAGGTCTGGGTGGGCTGGCTACCGATGGCTGGATGCTGCTGGTCGCGCGGTTCGTCACCGGTGTGGCGGCCGCGTTCATGACGCCAGCCGGGCTCGCGCTGGTCACCAGCAACTTCCCCGAGGGACCGCAACGTACCAAGGCTCTCGGGGTGTACGCCGGAACGGCCGCGGGCGGTTTCTCGCTCGGCCTGGTCGCCGGTGGCCTGCTGACCTCGCTCGGCTGGCGCTGGGTGTTCTTCGCCCCGGTTGTCCTGGCCGCCGTCATCCTGGTGGCTGCGATTCCCCTCCTTAAGGACTCAGGTACGCCGGAGCGTCCAACGGGCGGTTTCGACCTGGTCGGCGCGTTCAGCATCACCGGCGCGATGCTGCTGCTGGCGTACGGCGTGGTCCGGCTGGAGCAGCCCGGGGACGGCGTCTGGCTGACCGTCGGAACCTTCACGGCCGGACTGACGCTGCTGGCGGCCTTCGTCGCGATCGAACGCCGGTCGGCCAACCCACTGCTGCGACTGGGAATTCTGCGCTCGGGTCCGCTGGTGCGGGCGAACCTGGGAGCGCTGCTCTTTCTCGCCTCCTTCGCAGGGTTCCAGTTTCTGGTCACCCTCTATCTGCAGGAGCTCCGCGGCTGGAGCACCGTGCAGACAAGTCTGGCCATGCTGGTGATCGGAATTGACGCCGTTCTGGCTCCGACCGTGACCCCGCGGCTGGTGAACAGGTTCGGCCATGTCCGCGTCCTGTTCGGCGGCTTGGTGGCGGCGGCACTGGCGTACATGTTGTTCCTGCCGATCGGGCTGGACTGGACCTACGCGGCAATGCTCCCGACGATGGCCCTGCTCGGCCTGGCGTTCTCGCTGACCTATGGCCCGCTGACCATGGCTGCCACGCACGGCGTCGACGAAGCCGAGCACGGCCTCGCCGCAGGCCTGCTCTACACCGCGATTCAGTTCGGGACCGCGCTGGGAATCTCGGCGGTGACCGCTGTGAATGTCGCCATGCTCGGCGACGCCACCACGCCCCAAGCAGGGCTTGGCGCCATCCGGGCCGCGTTGGTCGTCCCCGTCGCGGCCACGGTCGTCGCGGTGGTGATCACCGCGCTGGGTGTCCGCGCGCGTACCGGCGCCCGGGACGTCGCACCGGCTGCGCTCGCGACCTCCCAGACCTCGAACTGACCACGAACGGAGGAACCGATGGTCACCAAAGTGAAGTCGTTCGCCGCGATCGAGAGCCAGTTCAACGCCTACATCGGCGACATCGTGTACGCCACCATGACCACCGTGGACGCCAAGGGCCGGCCGCGGGCGCGGGTGCTGATCCCGATCTGGGAGGTGAACGACGGTCGCCCGATCGGTTGGCTCGCCACCTACAAGACGCCGGTGAAGGCGGCGCACCTGGCAAAGAACCCGCACACCACCTTCTCCTACTGGACTCCTCGCCAGAACGCCGTGAACGTCGACGCGGTAGCCGAATGGATCGCGGACGCTGAGACCACTGCCCGGGTGTGGGATCTGTACCGCGCTGGTAGCCCACCCGGAGCTGGTTACGATCTGGGGAGCTTCTGGAGCAGCCCCGCGGACCCGAAGCTGCATATCCTGCGGCTGACCCCTTGGCGCATCCAGGTCATCCGTGGCACTGACCTGCACAGCAGGATCTGGCTCGACGCTGAGAAACGTTGAGAGGTCGCGGGCCGCGGTCGGCCACGGCGCACCTCCGTTACCTGCTGTCGGTGCGGATCGCCGGCGGCTACGATCGGCAAGATGCCTGGCTATCAGCCCATCGATCTTGAATCCTTGTGCAACGCCGGTGTGGAGGTGCTCGGCGAGTCGACCGACGAGCCCCGGCTCGGTCGCGTTGACCTGCGCGGGCTTCCGTTCCTGATCGGCGCAGAGCAACCGGCGAAGGACCGCTGCTTCGTCGTACCCCAATCGCCGGTCTCGATCCCGCTCGGCACCTCCGCCCGGCACGTCATCGTCGCGCACCGGCTTCTGGAGCCGAATGGTTCGGCGGGCCACGGCGTGGGGTCGCAGGTCGCCGACTACGTCTTCCACCTTGCCGATGGCGAGGTGGTCACCGTACCCATCCGGGAGCGGTTCGAGATCCAGGTCATCCCCACTGTCTGGGGGCGGGTACCCTTCCGGGCGGTGCCCGACACCCACGACGGAAACCTGTCGAGGTTCGAGGGCCGTTGGGGCATGTCCGGATTCCGGTTGGCCGAGCACTATCGCGGCTGGCCGGCAACCTATTACCTGTGGTGCTGGGAAAATCCCGATCCTGAGGTCACCATCGAGCGGGTCGAACTCATCCCGCGTGGCCTGCCCTTCCTTGTCGCTGGCGTCACGCTCGGCCACCTCGACGAGCATCCGTTCGTTCGTACGCCGGCCCGCCCGGTGCGGCTGGTCGTCACCGCGCCCGACGAGGCCGGCGATCCCAGCGATCCCAGCGAAGACGGGAAAGCGGCGGACGATGCGGCGACCAGCACGCCGACGCAAGGTCCCCTTGACATCGAGGTGGACCGGGGTGTCGCGACGTTCCCGCAACCAATCCTGACCGGCAAGGACCGCCCGGGTTGGGGCGCGACCGCTGACGAGACTGACAGTCCCGCGTACGCCAGCATCGCCGCGGTCCCCTCCGCCACGGTCTCGGTGAGCCGGGACGGCGAGCCGCTCGGGCAGGTTCGCTGGGGCGACGTCGAACGCGACGGCCAGGCAACCAGCGGCCGGGTCAGGCTGGAGCTGGTCGACCCGGGCCGTAACTGGGTGCACGTCACGGTGCTCGACGACGCGACCGGGCAGCCGGTGCCGTGCCGGGTGCACTTCCGTTCCCCTGAAGGCGTTCCGTACCAACCCCACGGTCATCACCACCACGTCAACCAGAATCTCGGCAGCTGGCACTACGACGTCGGCGGCGACGTCCGGCTTGGCATGCGGACGTACGCCTACATCGATGGCACCTGCCAGGGTTGGCTTCCGCGGGGTGAAGTAGTGGTCGACGTGGCGCGGGGGTTCGAGTACGAGCCGTTGCGCCAGACGGTCCACCTCAAGCCGGGCCAGCGCGACCTGACGCTGCGCCTGCGGCGGTTCACCGACCTGGCCGCCTCGGGCTGGTGGTCGGGCGACTCGCACGTCCACTTCCTGTCGACGGCAGGCGCGCATCTGGAGCAGCTCGGTGAGGACCTGCGGGTCGTCAACCTCCTGCAGTCCCAGTGGGGTTCGTTGTTCACCAACACCGAGGACTTCACCGGCCGGGTCAGCGGTGTCCGTGGCCTCGGCGGCGCCGACCACGTCATTGACCGCGGCGGCTACTTCACCTACGTCGGGCAGGAGAACCGCCAGCACGCCCTCGGCCACCTCATCCTCTGGGGTATTTCCGAACCCGTCATGCCCTGGTGCACCGACGGTCCCGACGAGGCCGAGCTGGGTGGCGCACTGGACGCGACCCTCAGCGACTGGGCCGATCGTACGCACGCCCAGGGCGGCACCGTGGTCGCCGCGCATTTCCCCAACCCCAACGGCGAACCAGCTGTCCTCGTCACCACTGGCCGCGCGGACGCGGTCGAGATGCTCGCGCACTCTGACGACGCGCTGCTGGAGTACTACCGCTATCTCAACTGCGGCTACCGGCTTCCGCTCGTCGGTGGCACCGACAAGATGTCGAACGACGTACCCGTCGGGCTCTACCGCACCTACGCCCGCCTTGACCCTGATGAGGAGTTCACGTACGAAGCCTGGTGCCGGGCGGTGCGGGCGGGCCGGACCTTCCTGTCCGGAGGTCCGTTGCTGTCGTTGTCGGTGGACGGTCGGCAGCCGGGTGACACAGTGGAGCTGTCGGGTTCGGGCACGGTGACGGTCGAGGCGTCGGTGACCGGCGTCTTCCCGCTGCGTTCCCTCGAGGTGATCTGCAACGGCGAGGTGATCGCGGTCGCGACCGGTGAGGGTGACGTTCGCGAGCTCTCCCTCACCCGTGAGATCCGGATTGCCGGCCATGCCTGGATCGCCTGCCGGGCAACGGGAGTCGACCACCACCTCGACGAGTGGGGCCGGCGGGTCTTCGCCCACACCTCGCCCGTCTACCTTGCCTGCGGTGGGCCGTGGGGCATGGCAGACCCCGACGGTCTCCGTTACCTGCGTACCCTCATCGAGGGTTCTCGGGAGTACATCCGCCACACGGCGGTACGCCGTTTCGACCACCTGACGACCCACCACCACGGCGAGGCCGACCACCTCGCCTGGCTCGAACGTCCTTTCCTCGAAGCGCTGCGCGCCCTCGACCGCCGTACCTGAGCACTGGACTCAGACCCCGCTCAGGCGCCGACAACCGTCCGGCTCCGTCCCGGTTCCATCATTCAGGGAGGACTGATGCACGACGAGCACGGCAGCTCCACGCCAGACCCGGACGACAACACTGACCAGAGCATCCACGCCGCCATCCGGCCCAACCGGCGCTCGATCCTCGCGGCCATGGGCACGGGGGCGATTGCCGCCGCGACCGGCCCCGTGGTGAGCGCTCCACCGGCCGCGGCTTCTGTGCGACCGGCTTCCGCGTCGCCGGTCGCGGCGGGTGTGCCCGCCACGGCAGTGCCGCCCGCGGCGGAGGTGATCTCGGAACTCCCACTCGTCGGTGGTGAGGAGTTTCCCATCGGCCTGTGGTGGCCGCCCCCGCCCTTTGAGACGACGCTGGAGCGATACCAGGAAATCAAGGACGCGGGATTCACCTACACCCACAGCAACAACTATCTGTTCGCGGACGCCCACATCCAGCGCTATGCGCTCAGCATCGCCGAACAGGTCGGCCTGCAACTTGTCGTGGACGATCCCACCATCCGATGGCTCCGTAGCGATTTTGACATCACGAGCGCTGGCGGAGACTTCACGTTGACGCCGGCTCAGGCGAGTACGAAGACCCGGCAGGTCCTGGATCTTTACCGCCCGCGTAGCTACTGGAGCATCCAGGACGGCCGGCTGCTCCAGAATGGCGGCACAAGCGCGGGCAGCATCGGCCTTTCACGCGAGGGCGGGGACTGGTCCGACTACGCGTTCGCGTTCGACGTCGCGCCGCGGCAGACCGGTGGCGGCGGCAGCTACGCCCAGAGCGGGTGGGCGTTCCGGGCCAAGGATCAGCAGAATGCCTACGTCTGGCTCCTTTCCAACTTCCGGTACACCAGTCAAGGCGCGCCGGGCTACCTGGCCAAGGCGCTGTTCGTGAACGGAAACCCGGTATGGGTCCGGCCGGTGCCGCTGGACTTCGCGGTCACCGCTGGCACGTCGTACCACGTCGAGTTGACGGTCTCCGGCGACACCTTCACCACCTCCATCAACGGTCAGCTGGTCGACACCACGACCGACAGCACCTATCGGAAGGGAAGGGTTGGGTTCCGCGAGGCCGGCACCACATCGTCGCTGTACGACAACGTCAAGGTCACCGCACCCGACGGAACCATCCTCCTCGCCGACGACTTCAGTGGCGACCTCGGCAAGTGGAACGCGCCCAGTGCGGGTGGCTACCGGTCGTTCGTCGGAATCGACGTCTACGACGAGCCGTCCGCGAACAAGTTCGAGACGCTGGGCCAGCTGGTGGAGATCATCCGCGCCCTTGACCCGAAGGCGCTGCCGTACATCAATCTGTTCCCGACGACCGACCCGAACTACGTCCGGCAGTTCGTCGACATCGTCAAGCCGGTGTTGATCTCGTTCGACCGGTATCCCCTGCTCACCAACGGTCGAGATGACGCTAACTACTTCCTCAACTGGAAGATCGTCAGGGACGCTGGGCTGGCGGCCAACCTGCCGACCTGGATCTTCATCCAGACCCTCTCCTATGCCAACCACCGTGAGCCGACGGCGTCAGAAATACTCTGGCAGATCAACGTCAGCCTCGCGTACGGCGCCAAGGGCATTCAGTACTTCACCTACTGGACGCCTGACCCTGCCCGTGGAGAGGGCTTCGGCCCTGCACTGATCACGGTCGACGGAGAACGCACCGTACGCTACGACTCCGCGAAGGAGATCAACAACGGCTGGCTCGCCCCGGTTGGGCGCGAGTTGAAACCACTCGTGTCCGAATCAGTAACCCACGCGAACGAAAGTCCGCTGCCTGCCGGAGCGGCTGGTTGGACAGCAGACGAATACGTACGCGCCGTGCAGGGCGATCCGTTGATCCTTGGACGATTCCGCGACACCGATCCGTCGGCCGGAACCCGCTGGCTACTGCTGGCCAACCGCGCCCACTTCAAGCGCTGCAAGGGCCTGGTCGACCTCAATGCCAGCACCGTTCGAGAGGTTGCCCGCTTCGACCCCGCAAGCCAGTCGTACGCACCCCAGAAAGGCCCTCGACTGAGCGTCGATCTCGAGCCCGGTGCGGCCGTTCTCTACCGGCTTCGGACCAGATGAGCAAAGCTGGAAAGGAGATTGGCGAGAACGAATGGCAGAGTCGCCGATAGGAGGAATCCGGCATGACTGTCGAACTCAACCACACGATCGTGATGTCTCAGGACAAGAAGGTCTCCGCGGACTTCGTGGCCAGAATCCTCGGGCTCGACGTCGGTGCGCCCTACGGTCCGTTCGTCCCGGTGGAGGCCAGCAACCACGTGACGCTGGACTTCATGGACAGCCCGACGGGCCAGGTCACACCGCAGCACTACGCGTTCCTCGTCTCCGAGAAGGAGTTCGACGCGATCTTCGGCCGGATCCAGGAGGCTGGGCTCACCTACTGGGCGGACCCGTCGCACAAGACTCCAGGTGAGATCAATCGTCGCGACAATGGGCGCGGTGCCTACTTCGACGACCCGAGCGGGCACAACCTGGAGATCCTCACCCGGCCGTACGGCAGCGGCGGATAAGGCCTCCACTGCCGTACGACCCAACCTGTTCGGAGAAGGTCTCAGGCGTCCGCCGGCCGCATGGGGCGGTCGGCGGACGCGCTGGTTAGTTCGCGAGCGGGTTGGGCACGGTGCCGTGAACCGCCGCGTGCGGACGCTCGGGGCGGTCGCGGTAGCCGTCGAGCAGGAGCCGGTTGCGGTTGAGGCACAACCGGTCGATCCGGGGTGTGAAGAGGTCGAAGATCTCAAACTGCGGCGCGAGCTCCTTGAACCGCTCCTGATAGGCCAGGATCTCCGCACGCACCATTCCCCAGAACTCCTCTGGCGGCACGTCGAGTTGACGTCGTACGACGTCTGCCAGGTAACGGAAATGGCCCACGAAGAGCCCCGCGTGGATGAACTGGCACAGGAACGCGGGCGGCTCCCGCAGGAGCACCGCACCGACCTCTGCTGGCAGGTCGCTGAGCTCGGGGATGGCCGCGGACTCAAGCGGGGCACTGATGTTGACGTCGTCCACGAAGTCCTTGATCGCCAGGCGGGTTGGGACATCGTGATCGTCGTAGACCACGATCGCGTTCTCGCCGTGGGGAGAGAAGACCACGCCGTACCGACAGAGAAAATGCAGCAGCGGCGGCAGCAGCGCGTGGAAGAGCGCCTGGAGCCAGCGGCGTGCCGGAAGGCCGGACCGGGCGACGAGTTCGGTGACCAGTGCGCGACCGGCATCGTCGACGTACAGCAGGGAGGCGAGGGTACGCGCCCGCTCGTGGGGGTCCAGCTTCGTGGGCAGGGGTTCGCGCCAGATCGCCCCGAGGAGTTCGCGGTATTGATAAGGAACGCCGGGGACGCTCTCGAGGGTGCGGTGGTGCACGGTCACCGACGCCACCTCGCCGAGCAGGATGGCGCGAGTCTCGTCGCGGAGGTAGGGATCCGCGTCCCGCAGACCGAGCACCCATGACGTGACGGCCGGTGCGGCGAGGGTGCGTTCGGTCGGGAGTCCCCGCCAGACCAGGGTGTTCAGCACTGACAAGGGGAGCTTGACATGATGCCGGGTTGGTGTCGTGACGTTGCTGAAGGTGCGCACCGACTGCTGGACGAGGTAGTCATCCGGCCCGTCGCCCAGCGGGACGATCCGTTGGTGAGCGACGTCGGGAGCGAAGACGGGGACAACGATCTCGTCCCACTGCCACGGGTGTACGGGTAGCCAGTGGTACGCCGCGGGGTCCAGGCCACGCGCGTCGAGTATCGCCCGGAAAGCTGCCCGCGTCCCCTCGTCGAGCTCACCGGCGTAGAGCCGTTCGGCGGGGAGGTCGCTGGTGCCCCGGTAGGTGGCGATGGTGTCATGAACCGCGATCCAGGGAAGTCGCAGCGGACGCCTCGCCTCTGGGGGATAGGCAGCGGAATCCCCTGCGGAGAAGCCCATCCGGCCCTTGCTGGGCACGATCCAGGGGTGGCCGGTCTGGTAGCCCTCGAGGTCGGCGTAGCCGAGGTCGGCGAGTACGGCGGCGCTTCGCCCGGTCGCGAGGAGGCGGGTGTCCGCGCTGAGCGTCGCGGTGAGTTCGCGGATGAGGTGGCCCGTCGTGTCGCCGGTGAGCCCCAGTGTCTTGCTCGCGTCAAGGACGAATTGCAGGACATCGACCTCCACCCCCATCTGTGTGGTTCCAGCCCCTCGCGGGCTACGCCCGCTTGGGCCCGCCCCCACCTCGCCCTCGCGGCTGATCGAACTCGGCTCGACGAACCAGCAGTTGTAGCTGCCGCGCCGAGCCGCGAACCGATAGGTCGCGCCGGGAAGGTCGAGGCGGTAGCGGCCGTCGGCTTCGGGAACGGGTACGAGCAACTCCTCGTAGGAGAACTCCGCGAGCGCCTTCGCCAGCAGGTCGCGGCTGGCCCGTTGCCATCGGGCGGCGTTGAGTTCAGCGGGTACGTGCGTGCTCATGGGCTACCTCCGTTGCGAGGTGGGGAGTCGTGGTGACGGGCAATGGCGCGGTGGTGAGCGGAGTCGCGATCCCCGTGGAAGAAGGTGAGGTCGGAGCGCCGTCGTCGTGGGCTCCGAACGTCGTGAAGGCCGTCCGCCGGGGCAGGGGATAGGTCGAGCGCTCCGTGACCGCGTTGAGGATCACCGCGGCGCGGTAGGCGCCGAGACCGAGATCGGGAGTGCCGACGCCGTGCGTGTGTAGCTCGGCATTCTGGACGTGGAGGCGTCCGACCACCTGCTCGGCAAGGATGACTCGATAGTGCTCGTCGACCTGATACCGGCCGGCGGCGTCCCACTCGATGAGGTTCTCGATCGGCCGCAGGAAGTCCGGCCGACAGGCGGTGAACCCGGTGGCCAGGACCACCGCGTCGGTGCGCGTGCTGAACTCCCGTTGCTGTTCTCGCTGGTGGCAGGAGAGCTCGAGTCCCGCCCCGCCGAGATCCCGCGCCCGCGTGACAGCGACGCCAGGCATGAGGTGTACGTCGGGCCAGCCACCGCCGACACTTCGTTCGTACAACAGGTCGTGAATCTCGGCGATGGTGTCGGCGCTGATCGCCTTGTAAAGCTGCCATTGCGCGGGCACGAGCCGGTCGCGCACCGGTCCGGTCAGCGAACGGAAGTAGCGCGTGTAGTCAGGCGTAAAGTGTTCCAGGCCCAGCTTGGAGTACTCCATCGGAGCGAACGCCGGTGAACGCGTCAGCCAGCGCAGTCGCCGGCCCTGCTCGGGTTGGGCGCGCAGCAGGTCGAGGAAGACCTCCGCGCCGGTCTGCCCCGAGCCAAGGACCGTGATGTCACTGACCGGCGCCAGGCTGGCGCGCCGGGTCAGATAGTCGGCCGCGTGGAAGACCCGCTGCCCCTCGACGCTCTGGAAGGGTTCGGGAACGACTGGCCGCGTTCCCACACCGAGGACCAGGTGGCGGGCCGCCACGGCCTGCTCGCCCTCGTCGGACAGGTAGGTCACCTGGAAGGCGTTCGCACCCGCATTCCACGCCACGCCGGTGACGCGGGTCCCGAAGTGGCAGGACGAGAGACTGCGGCTCACCCAGCCGCAGTAGTGGTTGTACTCCGTGCGCGGCACGTGGAAGCGCTCGGAGAAGTAGAACGGAAAGAGCCGGTCATGTGCGCGCAGATAGTTGAGGAACGACCACGGGCTGGTCGGATCCACCATGGTCACCAGGTCAGCCAGGAAGGGCACCTGCAGTCGAGCGTCAGGAAACATCAGCCCGGGATGCCAGGAAAACTCCGGCTTGGCATCGAAGAATGCCGTCCTCAGCCCGGGCACCCGGTCGGCCAGGGCCGCGAGCGCGAGGTTGAACGGCCCGATGCCGATGCCTACCAGGTCGTACGTCTGCTCCGCCGCCACCGTCATGCGTCCTCCTCCGTGCTGATCGTCGTCCGCTCGCGCACCATCAGGGCGGCCCACTTGTCCGGCAGCGCAAGATCAGCTTGACGCTGGAAGCCGGCTCGCTCGAAGGCGCCGATCGACGGGCGGTTGCGTATGTCGGGTTCGGCGACGATCCGTTCGCAGGCCGGTGCGGCCGCGAACATCCGGTCGGAGACGTCGCGCAGCAGGGTCGCACCGAGTCCGCGACCCCGGGCCGTCGCCGGGCCGAGCAGCAGGTGGATGCCGCCGTCGTACGCCCGCGCGGGATACGCGGCGCTGAGCGGATCCAGGTCGGCCCAGTACACCTCCCAGTAGCTCATGGGTACACCGTCCAGGCACCCGAGGAGGGAAGTCACGTGGCCGGCTTCCTTCTGGGCTCGCAGGTGCGCGGCGGTGCGCTCGCGTGGTCCGGCGAGCTTCCAGTACGCGTCGACCGCGGGATCGTTCATCCAGGTCACCAGCACATCGAGATCGCCAGCAATGGCATGCCGCAGCGCGAATCGGCCGACATCCAAGGCGTTCTCGCGCAGCAGGCTGGTGTCCTGCCAGCTCCGCTCGTTCATGGGCTCCCTGTCAAGAGTGGGTTGGCGATGGTCACGTACACCGACTGGGTGCTGACTGGCCCGACCAGCTCGTCCATGCCGTAGAGCCGGGTGAGCAGGTTGGCCTTGCACCGGAGGGTGGGACTTCCCACCAGCGTGGTGAGCGTTCCGGGCACGGGCCCGCCGGCAAAGCTCAGGCCTCCAAGGTGATCCCGGGCCAGCGCGAGCAGCGGCTCCTCGTCGGCGAGGCCCTGGGAGCCGAAGGCGCCCACCAGCCCGAGAAGGTTGTTGATCCCGAGGTAGTAACCGAGACGCTCGTCCACCACCTCGTCGGGGACGGTCGTGTCAGAAACCGAACCCACATTGGGCAGAAGGCGCTGGAGTTCGGGCAGGCGGGAGGAGGCGTAGTAGAACCCCTGGTTGTCGCGATAACGCCCGCCGACGGGCCAGCCGTCCGGGTCGAGCACGACCAACGTGTTCTGCTGGTGTGCCTCGAGCGCGATCCCGAAGTGGGAGTAGAGCCAGAGGACTGGATCGATGACGGCTCGCAGATAACTCCGCAGCCATTCCGCTGCGACCTCGGCGACTGGTGTCCGCGTCCGTTCCGACAGCCCTCGCACGACCCGCGCGAGCCGCGAACCAGCGACCAGCCCCGGGCGCTCGGCGACCAGGCCGGCGACACAGGTGACATCGTCCTCGGCGGTGAACGGGTTGTCGCGGATCACCACGTCGAGCCCGGAGTCCGGTCTCTCGCCGGGTACGTCGACCGCGAGCCAACCAGGGTCGCGGACCAGCTCGAATCCTGGATGTGCCTCTGTCAGGGCGTCCTCGACGCCGGCGTCGAGCAGCCGGGTGATCTCGGTGCCTCGGTGGAGCTCCTTGCGGAGGTTCTCGCGCCGGGAGTTGGTGATCCGTAACCCCAGTGAGAGCTTGAGCATCACCGGAGCGTCTGGACGGTACACCGTCCGCAGGGAAGACGTCGGAAACCACGAGGGGCCAGCGGGGCCAAGATCCCGCAGGAGTCCCGAGCGCACCAGCGCCGCGATCTCGGGACGGCGGACGAGATCGCGGGCCTGCCAGGGATGCGCGGGTACGCCGACCATTCCGGCCGGCAGGTCGATGCTCTCACTGGCGAGGGACGCCACCAGATCAGCTGCCTGCCAAGCAGCCGCGGAGTCGGCGGAGACGATCGCGGGATCGGCGGCGAACCAGTGCAACGGAAACGACCCGCGAAGTTCCGGCGAGAACGCAGCGGCTTCCGCGTCGGTCAGCGACTCCCGGCTCTTGGGTGCGGGATGCGTCGGGTGGCCCAGCAGTAACGCCTGCTCGCCGGCGAGGAAGGGCGTCGTGGCGGGTGCGTCGTCGGGATGCTGGCGCCGGTCGGCGACGTGACGCTCCACCCGGCGTACGGAGTCGAGCACCCGCGCCACCAGGTCCGCACCGGAGTGCGGCGGAGCGTCCCGTCGTACAGCCGCCTCCCTGGCCAGCAACGCGGCCACCGTCGCGGCGTCGACGACTCCCGCGTCACCGAGCCACACCTCACCAAACCGGTGCCACCCCGCGAGCGACCAGTGGCGTACCTCCGCCTCCAGGCGGACGCCCGAGGAGCACAGGTCGACAGTGAGCACGTCACCGTCCGGCCGGGACATGCCGGTCTCGCGGATCCAGCAGCGCAGGAGGTTTTCGGTGGCCGCCGCGTCCGCCACCCGGCTCGGATCAGGATCGTCGAGCGGATCACGCCGATCCGCGGCGGGCCGCGAAGCCGCTCCTGTCGCCGCACTCGTGGTGGTGGTCACGGTCATCGGTCCTCCTCCTCGCCGGCCGCGACGATCGCGTCCAGCAACCGGTCGATGTCGGTCTTACTGGCTTGTGGATTGAGTAGCGTGAGCTTGAGCCACACGGCCCCGTTGAGATCGGCCCTCCCGACGACCGCCTTCCCAGCAAAGAGAAGTCGGCGGCGCAAGACGGCATTGACGGCGCTTGAGTCCGTACGTGCGGTGTAGGAGAACACCACGGTGGTCAGTACGGGGGTCGCCCACAGCTGGAGCCGCCGATGCCGGGCGACCCGGCTGGCGGCGTACGTTGCGAGTTCGTGGCAGCGGTCCACCAGCGCGCCGAGCCCCTCCCGGCCGAGCGCCCGCAGGCAGACCGCGATCTTGAACGCGTCGGCGCGCCGGGTCGTCCGCAAGGACCTGCCCAGAAGGCTGGGGATGCCGGCGTTCTCGTCGTCGGCGGGGTTGAGGTAGGCGACCCGGGTGGCCAACGGTGCGAGCGCGGTGTGGTCGTGGACCAGGAAAACCCCGGCAGGAATCGGCAGCCAACCCAGCTTGTGCAGGTCGAGAGCGATGGAGTCGGCGCCTGCCAACCCCGCGAGGAGTGGCTGGAGCCGGCTAGAAAACAGCGCGCCTCCGCCGTACGCCGCATCGATGTGGAGCCAGGCGCCATGCCGGCGGGCCACGGTGGCGACGTCCACCAGCGGGTCGATACTCCCGAGGTCCGTCGTACCCGCCGTCGCCACTACGGCGGCCGGTTGCTCGCCGCGGCGAAGCGCGGCCGTCATGGCGACTTCGAGAGCGTCCGGATCCATCCGACCGGCTCGGTCGGTGGGTACGTCAACGACGGCTTGCGGGTCCATGCCCAGCAACTGCGCGTTGCGGGCAACGGAGAAGTGTGCGAGCTCGGAGGCGAACACCCGGGCCTGGCCGGTCGCGGCGGCGTCCCGGGCGAGCAGGAGGCCCATCAGGTTGGACTCCGTACCTCCCGAGGTCACCACGCCGCCCGCCACGCTCGGGTCGTAGCCGGCGAGGTGGGCGAGACTGTCGATGACCTGGCGTTCGAACTCACTCGCCGCCGGCGCCTGGTCCCAGGAGTCGAGGGACTGGTTGAGGACCGCGGCCACCAGGTCGGCGGCGACCCCGACGGCGAGTGGTGGACAGTGCAGATGTGCCGCGCAGAACGGATGCGTCGGGTCCGCGGCACCCGCCGCGAGAATGCGCGACAGCTGCGCGAGGACGAGCGCCGGATCCGTTCCAGTCGCTGGCAAGGCCTGGTTGACGAGGGCACGGCGTACGTCGTCGGCGATGGCGACCGGCCCGCCGAGAGGTAGCGGACCGCCGCGTTCGTCGCGGCCAGAACCCACGGCAGACAAGGCGACATCGAGCAGGCAGGCCAGACTGTCAAGGTCGTCGGACAGCGGCGGCACCATCTCGACGCCCGCGCTGTCTTGAAGTACCCGCTCGCTCATGCGGCGGTGGGGTTTCGCTCGGCGGCTGTCCAGGCCGCGGCCAGGCGTTCGATCACGGAGTCGGCCTCGGCTTCGCTGATCACCAGCGGCGGCAGGAGGCGTACGACGGAATCCTCGCGGCCGCCGAGTTCGACGATCAGGCCACGGCGGAACGCCTCCGCACGGATGCGGGCGGCGAGTTCCGGCGCCGGTGGCCGGCTATCCAGCGCGTCGGGTGCGGCGTCGCGGTCCACGACCTCGATGCCCAGCATGAATCCACGCCCGCGGACCTCGCCGACACTCGGCCGGTCGGCGGCGAGGCGGTTGAGTTCGGCGCGCAGGCGCTGCCCGACGACGCGGGCATGCTGGGCAAGGTCGTGTTCGGCGGCGTACCTCAGGGTCGCGGCACCGGTCGCCATCGCCAGCTGGTTGCCGCGGAAGGTGCCCGTGTGCGCGCCGACCTGCCAGCCGTCCAGCCGGCTGTCGTACACGATCACGGCCAGCGGCAGACCACCACCGACCGCCTTTGACAGGACGAGAACGTCCGGGGTGATGCCGGCATGCTCGATCGCCCAGAAGGCGCCGGTGCGCGCCACGCCCGTCTGCACCTCGTCGACGATCAACGGGATCTGCCGGTCGGCGGTGATCGCCCGCATCTCTCGCAGCCACTCGTCGGGCGCCGGTATGACGCCGCCTTCGCCCTGCACGGGTTCGACGATCATCGCGGCCGGTGGGAGCACGCCGCCGGACGGATCGTCGAGCAGCGAGGCGATGTATTTCGCGCCGGTGGCCGCTCCCTCGGAGCCACCGATGCCGAACGGGCAGCGGTACGAATAGGGGTACGGAAGGCGGGTGACGTCGGTGGGCGCGGGCGCGACCGGCGTACGGACGGCGACGTTTCCGGTGACGCTGAGCGCGCCGGCGGTCATGCCGTGGTAGGCGCCGGTGAACGCCAGGACCCCGTGCCGGCCGGTCGCGGTGCGGGTGAGTTTGAGGGCCGCCTCCACCGCGTCGGCGCCCGTCGGCCCGCAGAAATGGATGCGGCCGTGGCGTGCGAGGTCGTCCGGCAGCAGGGCAAACAACGTCTCGACGAAGGTGTCCTTGACCGGCGTGGCGAGATCGAGCGCGTGAAGGGGCGCCTGCGAGTCGAGGACCTGCCGGATCGCCTCGACGACGACCGGATGGTTGTGGCCGAGCGCGAGGGAGCCGGCCCCCGCGAGGCAGTCCAGGTACGTCGTCCCGTCCGCGCCCGTGATGGTCATCCCGCTCGCCCGGACCGGGACGATCGGGAAGCTGCGGGCGTACGTGCGCGCGGAGGACTCGCGGAGGCGCTGCCGCTGGAGGACGGCATGGGGCGGCGGCGCGGGAGCGTGCCCACCGCCCTCGTCGGCGGCGGGCGTCGAGGACGTTCGATCCGGAGGACGAAGTCCACGATCTGTCACGACTGGCATTCCATCGCCTACCTTCAGTCAAATTAGGTTAGGCACACCTTAGTAGCGCGGATGGCGCGTTCGCCATCCTTCGAGGGCCGCGGCGCGTCGTGGTGAGCTGCGTCTCGGGGGTGCGACGGCCGCGGTTCTGGGTCGGGGGCGCCCCTGTCCAATAGAGCCCCGTACGGGGGCGCCCCCGACTCAAGACGGCGTGGACCGAACTGCCCGCGCTCGCCGCCCGCGCCCGGCAGGGTCGACGCCATTGGGTCAGTCACTGGACCGCTATTCCATTCAGAGCGCCGGTCGCATAAACCGCCCGGGGAATGACCTTCACGCATCGTGGGCGCGCGGGTACGGTGCGACAAGCGTGAGATCACACGACGAACAGTTGGGTTCCCCAGATGACGACGCGACTCCTGACGCGCAGCGGACACGCGCCCGGCCGCAGGACTCTCCGTGAAGCTCTTTCGGCTACCAGCCTTATCCCGTTCTTACGACTCGGCGTGGGAACGTCGATATCAGGCGCGGCATTACCGCTCTTTCGCCGCCGGCCCGATGGCGGGCTCGATCAGGTCGTCCGACTGGCTTTCGAGCAGCCGCTCCCCGATCCCGAACGGATTGAGGTACGCAGACCAGATGGCAAGCTCGCCGTCTCGTGGACAGGGCGCATTCCTGCTCATGGCGTACTCGACCTCCTCGTCCCCGAGATCACGGCCGAATCTGCCTGGCGGGTCGCCGTGACGGTCGCCGGTGTGGAGTACGCCGGTGAGCTCGCGGTCGCTCCTGGACGCAAACTCACCGTCCACCTGGTGCACCATTCTCACCTCGATATCGGATATACCGATCGCCAGGGAGTGGTGCTCCGCCACCAGGAGGAATACCTTGACGCGGCGGTCGAGCTTGCCCGGCAGAATGCCGACGATGGCGACCCGGATACCTGGTTTCGTTGGACGGTCGAGTCGAACCTTCCGGTGCGGTCCTGGCTCCGGCACCGGCCCACGTCGGTGGTGGAGGAATTCTCCCGCCTCGCCCGGGAGGATATCGTCGAGGTGACGGCGATGCCGTTCAATCTCCATACGGAGATGGCGAGCCAGGAGGAGTTGGCCCGGCTCCTGCGAAGCGTCTTCGAGTTCCGGGAGCGCTACGGGATTCCGGTGACGTCCGCGATGCACACCGACGTACCAGGTGCGACGACCGGATGGGTGGACGCACTGGTCGACGCCGGTGTGAGATATCTGTCCGCCGCCCACAACTGGGCGGGGCGGTCGGTGCCGTATCTCGTTGGTGGGCAGGAACTCTCCCGTCCGTTCTGGTGGTGTACGCCGGGCGGCTCGCGGCTGCTGACGTGGTTCACGGACAGTGCCCACGGTGCGGCGTACCTGGAAGGCAACCTGGTCGGGCTCTCGAATTCCTATGACGAGGTTATCGACCTGCTGCCGCTCTATCTCCAGGCGTTGGTGTCCAAGCCGTTTCCGTACTACGACGCGGTATTTGGTCTGTCGGGAATTCCGGACGGTGCCGACATCACCAGGCAGCCGTATGCGTTCGACCTTCTTCAACTTCGGGTGCAGGGCGACCACTCTGACAATGCCGGCCCGAGTGCCACGCCCGCTCGTATCGCGGCCCAGTGGAACGCCGAATGGGCCTATCCACGCCTGGTGTCGGCGACCAACACGTCGTTCCTGGCCGAGGTTGAGCGCACGATCGGGGACCGGTTGGCCGAGCACACCGGCGACTGGGGTGACTGGTGGGCTGACGGGGTGGGAGCGGGTGCCCGCCCGCTCGGCCACAACCGCCGTACGCAGGCGACCCTGCGGACGGCGGAGACGCTGCACACCCTCGCCGACCTCCACTCCGGTAGTCCCATGCCGGTCCGGGAGGTCGTTGACGAGATCTACGACAAGGTGGGGCTCTTCGACGAACACACCTGGGGAGCGGCGAACCCGTGGCATGACCGCGAGCGCGGTGCGGATTCGGGTGCACTGCAGTGGACCCGGAAATCGGAGTACGCGTACCAGGCGTACGACGAGGCTCTTGATCTGTTGCATTCCGGCATACGCCGGCTGGGTGCGGGATTCGGAGTGCCGCCGTTCACGGACGTTGCGGGGTCCCTGGCTGTCTACAACACCACTGGATGGGCGCGCACGGATGTGGTGCGTAGCTTCCTTCCAGAAAGCCAGTTCCCCCTTGGGATAAGGCGCCTGGGTGTCGTCGACCCGCGGACGGATGAGCGCGTTCCGGTCCGGATCAACGCCGAGCGCCGACCCGCCGCACCACGCGGTTGGCACGTGGAGTTCGTCGCGCGCGATGTGCCTCCCCTTGGTTGGGCACGTTTCGATCTCGTCCCCGTTGATGAGGATCCGTTCAGCAACGAGGAGACCGGTGCGGGGTCGGTCGGTGTCGGGCCCTCCGAACTGGTGGCGGCGAGTGCGACGGCGGGGGCGATTTCTGGCCACGGGTTCGGTGATTCATCCCTGGGTGTAGGTCCTGACGGGCTGCCGGTGATGCCCGCACCGAAGGCGGCGTACCGCATGGCGAACGAATTCTACGAGCTCACCTACGATCCGGCTCAGGCCATGGTGACGTCTATTGTCGACCGGCGTACGGGGCGGGAGTTGGTCAATCCCGATGCTCTCACCGGGCTGAATGAATACATCTACGACACCTATGGGTCGGCGTCGCGGGTCAATCGCCTTTCGAGCCGCGTAGAGGCACGCGACCTCACGCTGCTCACGTCCCGACAGTTGGCCGGCAACGCCGTCGTCCTGAACGTTGAGCATTCCGCGGTGGGCGACTTCCTCGAGGTGGAGGTGCGGGCGCCGGGCGTCGACTGGATTCGTACGACGATCAGCTTGTATTCGGGGGTCCCGCGCGTCGAGATCACCAACCGGGTCAGCAAGCGCGCGAGCACGACCAAGGAGAGTGGCTTCTTCGCCTTTCCGCTCGCGGGCAATTCGGAGCCGGTTTATGAACTCACCGGATCGGTCGCTGGCGCTGGGATCTCGCACGTGCCCGGCACGCCCCACCATATGCACGCGATCCGGCACTGGGTGGGAGTGAGCGAGGATGGCTGTGCGACAGTCTGGGCCACGCTGGAGGCGCCGTTGGTGGAATTCGGCACGATCGCGTTGCCGTACCAACCATATCCGTCGACGTTGGTGCTTGAGCGTCCTGAACCAGCGACAGTTTATTCCTGGGTATTCAACAATATCTGGGACACCAACTTCCCTTCCCAGCAGGAAGGTGAGATGACGTTTAGTTATGCGGTGACAAGTTCGGCTGACCAGGCGGTGGAGAGCCTTGGCGCGATGACCGCGGCCGCGCTCACCGAGCCGCTGGTCGGCGTCCTCGGGAATGGGCGAGGCGTTGCGCCGCTCGTGTCGTCCGGCAGCCTTCTGACCCTGAGCCGGTCTGAGGTCGTGGTGAGCAGCGTCGCCCGGCCGCTTGACGGGAGTGCCGGTGTGGCGATTCGTCTGCGCTCGCTGGCATCGGAGCCGGTCGAGGTCGAGGTGGTGTTGGAAGCGTTCGACGCGGCGACTGCTCAGGTGACCACGCCGTGGGAGCGTGAAGGTGTGGAGGTTGTGGTCGAGAACGGGCGGGTGTGGTTCGAGATTCCGGCGGGTGCGTCGCGCACCCTCCTCCTCCGGCGTTAACGTCAGGTCCTTTCTGTTCGGCTAGATGTGTTGTAAATAAGGTGGTTTGAGGGATCGCCGGGTTGAGGCGGCCTCGGCGTCTACGCGCAGAAGGTTTTCTCGCCTGCAGGTGTGGCGCGCATGGCCGTCATCGCTGTCGGCCGGGATAGGGGGAAGGACGGCGGCTGAGGGCGTGGGCCCCGCGCTCTTCGCCGGATCGGCAAGGGGCGGGGAAGGGTAAGTTCTTAAGCGGCATACTGACGTGGCGAGACGCCTTATAAATAAGGTGGTTTCGTGACAGTCGTCGGTTGCGAAGGTGATCTTCGCGGGGTAAGATCGAACACGTGAGCGACGACGATGGTGTGCGGATCTCACCGCTCCCGCCCGGGTTTGCTGACATGGCAGCCGGTCCGGAGTTGGTGGCGGCGTTCGCGGGCGTCGATCGGTCGGCGTGTAATGGGTTCGAGCTTGGCGTGTTGCTTCAGGCCGCGCGGAAGGTCGCCTGTTGGGGCGAGTCTTTGAGTCTTGCTGTGGCTGCTGTGTTGGCGCACTGCCCGCCCTGCTTCAAGGAT
>NZ_KB892709.1 GCF_000373925.1 Actinopolymorpha alba DSM 45243
TCAACCGGCTCGGCCGTAACCTCAACTACCGCGGCACCACCGACGTCGAAACCGAACTCCACATCTGGGCCGTCACCCACAACCTCGCCAAACTCATCCAACACCGCCGCCGCACAAAAACCCGCGGCAGCTAACAGAACAGGCCCCACACCTCAACCCCGGCCCGCCCCGGACCACACCGGCACGGGCCCTCCACCATGCCCACACACCCACCACACCCACAAAACGCACCCGCGCCACTACACAACGCAACCAGCGAACACGTCCCAACTCGACCCGCCACGAGTTACGCGACAGGCTCCATAGCACCCCGAAATCTTCACGATCTGAGATCGTCCGCCCATCCGAGGCGGCAGCACAACCGCGGTCGAGCAATTGACTCACGAAGCGGACGCCTTGCAAACCGACTCAAGATCATTTCGGAGAAGTGGCCCACGCCTCATGCGAGGCGTGGGCCACTTCTCCGAAATGATCTTGAGTCGGTCGAGGGTTGCTCACGATGCGAGATCGTCGCTGGGGTTGCGCGGCGACTTGTTGGAGGTCGGCGAAGAAGCCGAGTGGTGTGCGGTCAGGTCGGCTCGTCGGCGGCGTGCCCAGTCCCAGTCCCAGCTCCGGCGGCCCCAGCTCCGGCGGCCCCAGCTCCGGCGGCCCCAGCTCCGGCGGCCCCGGACGCGGCAGCCCCGGACGCGGCTCCAGCCGACGAGTCGGCCGGAACCCGCTGCCGTGCGCCTCCGCGCATCGACGCGGCCCCCGCGGCGGCGAGTAGGAGGTCCGCGACCGTCATGATCACCCGGGACGCCAGCGCGAGGACGATCGCGTCCGGCTGGTTGAGTACGGGCGACAGGGCGGCGACGAGTGCGACCTCACGGACCCCGAGCCCGGCCGGCGTGATCACGAACAGGTAGCCCACACACCAGGCGAGGGCGAATCCCCCGAGGGTGAGCGGCAACGCGCGCAACGGCTCGGCGCCGAGTTCGACCGCGAGCAGCCAGGTGTGGACACCGTAGAAGAGCCACTGCCCGACACCCGCGAGCACGGCCCGCGCCGAGACTCCGAGCGTGAGCGGGCGTTCCAGGGGTGGGCGCCGTACGAGCCGCAGCAACCGGTCGAGCGCAGGGTTGAGTACCCGAGGGTGGAGCGTCGCCAGCAGCACGGGCGCGAGTAGGAGGGCCCAGCGGAACGGCCGGATCTCCTCAGCGGCCGCCAGCGGCAGAGTGCCGGCGGCGACGAGGAGACCTGTCGAGAGGCTGAAGAGCATCAGCAGCACGAACACCGTCGCCGAGCGTCGCCGTGGAACCCCATGGTCGCGACCCAGCTCCATCTGCGCCAGCATCGGCCACACGGATCCCGGCAGATGCTTGCCGAGTTGGCTGACGAACAACACGCGGGCCGCGACCCGGGCCGGTAGCGGTGAGCCGAGACTGGCGAGGAGCAGCCGCCAGAGCAGCATGCTCAGGAGCAGGGCACAGATCGCCCCCAGCAACGCCGCGCCGAGCACGAGCGGGCTCAGGCGGGTGAAGGCCACCCGGATGCCGTCCCACTCGCTGGCGATCGCGACCACGCCGAGCGCCGCCGCGGCCGCCACGAATCCCACGCGGACGACCCGACTGGACAGCACCCGGAGTACGCCGGAAATTACCGATTGGAACGACAACACGCTAAGGAAGAGTACGGCACGACCCGGCCGCTGTTACGCTCCTTGGCCGTGCGGGCGCTGGTGTTTGGGACGTACGACACGCGCAGTCATCCCAGAGTGGGGATACTGGCCGAAGGGCTGCGCCGTCACGGGCTCGAAGTGACAGAGTGCAACCAGCCGCTCGGGATCGACACGGCAGGCCGGGTCGCCATCCTGCAGCGGCCCTGGCGCCTGCCGTTGCTCGCCTGGCGGATCGCCCGCTGCTGGTTCCGGCTCGCTCGGAACGCGCGCCGAACTCCGCGCCCTGACCTGGTGGTCGTTGGTTACCTCGGCCATTTCGACGTACTCCTCGCCCGCCTTCTCTTCCGGCGTACGCCGATCGTGCTCGACCACCTGATCTTCGCCGCCGACACAGCACGCGACCGCGGTGAGAGCGGCGGTGTCAAGCAGGCCTTGCTGCGTGCCGTCGACGGTGCGGCGCTGCGGTCGGCCGACGTGATCGTCGTGGACACCGAAGAGCACCGCCAGATGGTGCCGGAAGGCCTGCGTGATCGGGCCGTGGCGGTCGCGGTCGGCGCGGGCGACGAGTGGTTCGAAGCCGCGAACGCCGTGGCAGCGAACGCCGAGACCACGAACGCCGAGACCGCGCGCACCATGGAAACCGACCGGCTGCGGGTGGTGTTCTTCGGCGCCTTCACGCCCTTACAGGGTGCCCCGGTGATCGGGCAGGCGCTCGCGAATCTTGCCGGCGAGCCGATCGAGGTCACGATGATCGGGGGTGGCCAGGACCTGGCGCGCACCCGTGCGGCCGCCGACACCAATCAGCGGGTCACCTGGCTCGACTGGGTCGAACCCGAGAAGCTACCGGAGCTGGTGGCCGACCACGACGTGTGTCTCGGGGTGTTCGGCACCGGCCCCAAAGCCCTGCGGGTCGTACCCAACAAGGTGTTCCAGGGTGCGGCGGCCGGCTGCGCCATCGTGACCTCGGACTCGACGCCGCAGCGGCGAATTCTTGGCGAGGCGGCGATTTTTGCCCCACCAGGCGACCCGGCCGCGCTCGCCGCCGCATTGCGACATCTCGCCGACGACAAGGTGAACTTGACACGAATGCGGAGCGCCGCGGGTAATCTGGCGCGGGAACGCTTTGTCGCCGACCAGGTCGTCCAGCCCCTCATCGACCATCTGCACACGCTGCCAGCACTCGAGAAGCACCCCGCTCCGGCGAATCTCCCCCCACCGGAGAATCCCACCGCATCCTGAAATCCCTCAGCACCCTGTAATCACACCGCACACGGAAACCAGAACCCGGAAATCACACCCCACCGGAGAAGACGCCGTGACCTTGCCGCCGCTCAGCCCGAACGCCTGGCTCCGTTGGGATCTCGTGTCCCGCCTGCTGCCACCCAATATTCACGCGGTGCTCGAAGTGGGCTGTGGACAGGGCGGTTTCGGCGCACGGATCTCCCAGCGCTACCGCTATGTCGGTCTGGAGCCCGATCCCGTTTCGTACGCCGTCGCCATCGAACGCCTGGCGGTCGCGGCAGGCAACGGCGAGGTCCGTAACGGCGACCTGTCCGCCCTACTGCCGGAGGAAACCTTCGACCTGGTGTGCGCGTTCGAGGTGATCGAGCACATCGAGCACGACGAGAAGGCGCTCGCCGAATGGGTGGCCCGGCTCCGCCCGGGTGGCTGGATCCTGCTCAGCACGCCGGCGTTCCAGCACCGCTTCGGCCCGGCCGACGCGATGGCGGGACACTTTCGGCGGTACGACCCACCGATGATGGCCCGGCTCCTGCGAGAGACCGGCCTGAACAACATCCACGTGGAGCAGTTCGGCGGTCCACTTGGTTTCGTCCTCGAAACGGCGCGCAACCAGATCGGCAAGCGCCGGACGAGTGGTAAGTCCGCCGCGTCCATGGCGGAGAAGACCAGCGGTAGCGGCCGGCTGCTGCAGCCGAGTTCGAGGTTGCAGGGTGCGGCCACGAAGTACGGCACGCTGCCGTTCCGCCTGATCCAGCGGCGTTGGCCAGGGCACGGCCCGGGTCTCGTCGCCCGCGCGCAGCTCCCTGCCTGAGGGGCGGGAGACGGGAGACGGGAGACGGGAGACGGGAGACACACTCCCTCACCGGACTGCTCGCAGACGCCCTCGAAACCGGCGTTTCCGCGGTGAGGTCGGTGTCGAACTGCGCCCGATGTGGTCGATGAGGTCGCGGAGAACCGGGACGACACGGCAGTGCTGTCCAGATGGACCAGCTCCCCGGGATTCCGGACATGTCCGCCCGGAGCCCTCGCCGGGCCGGGTGCAGCGGCGGCACGATGACGGTCATGACCGAGAGCATCACCCAGGTCGGCGGCCACGAGACGCCGGGCACGCACGCGTTGCTGCGACGCTGGCCCAGTGCCATCGGCCTGCTTGCGGCGGTCTCGGCGTTCCTCGCCGGACCCGACCGGACGACCGTCGGGATTGTCGTCGGCATCGCCTCGATGTGTTACCTGACCGCCGCCGCGCTCGGCCGGCCGTGGACGGCGTGGGCCGCGATCCCGGTCTGCTCGGCCCTCATCATCGTCGGCGGCCTGCTCGGGACAGCACCGTTGACGTTGCTCGCCGTCACCGCCGCCGTGGTTGTCGTAATCGGCGTGCTCGCCCGGGCATCACGGCGGGCCCTCACGGCCGAGGCGGTAGGCGCGCTGGTCTACGGCGGAGTGGCCGTGATCGGGCTCGGGCTCGCTCCGACGGCCGGCCTGGTGCTGGTTGCCATCGCGCTGATCGCGCACGGTGCCTGGGATGCGTGGCACCTGAGGCGCAAGGTCGTCGTCTCCGGCTCGCTGGCCGAGTTCTGTATCGCGCTCGACGTTCCGCTCGGTCTCTCTCTGCTGGTCGGACTCGTCGTCACGTGAGCCCGGTCAAGATCGCTCAATCGAGCGCCGCGGCGTACCCCGCGCCGACCAGGAGACGAACCTGGAGAACTTCAAGGAGATAACCATGGACGATCAGCAGATCCTCGACCTCGCGCACCGTTATGCCGCGGCCGAGCTGGCCGGCGACGTCGATGCCTACGACGACCTGCTGCACAAGGACTTCCGCGGCATCGGGCCGGTCGGGTTCGTCCTCGACCGGGACGCCTGGGCGCAGCGCCACCGCGGCGACCTGACCAATCACGAGTTCGGCATCGAGCAACCCGAGCTCCGGCCGGTCGGCGATGCCACCGTGCTCGTGACGGCGATCCAGCGACAGCGCACGACCGCGATGGGGCGTGACACCAGCGGCTCGTTCCGGATCGGGATGGTCGCGGTGCGCGACGGCAGGCGCTGGCTGCTCGCGCAGATCCAGCTCAGCGGCCCGCTGGTCGCTCCGGGCGCGCGGCCCGGCTGGCAGCGCGAGGGGGCCCAGGACCGAGCGGGTTTTACCCCTCCCGGAACCGACAGCTGAGGAGAACCCTTGTGAACAAGGGACCATGACAGGGTCCAGGACGTCGACGCTCTCCAGCGTGCCGTCCGGCACCCGGCAGCTCGGCCCCGCCCACACCGTGCTCGGTTTCGTCGTAAGGCATCTGATGAGCAAGGTCCCGGGTACCTTCACCGGGTCACTTCGTGGAACGCAGGAGAGGAATGAAGGCGCATGAGCGACACGGCGGAGAACGGGAGCGTCTCTCCCATCGCGCAGGATCTCTTCGCGGGCATCCCGGTCACTGACTACGGTCGATCGCTCACCTGGTATCGGCTGTTCCTCGGGGCGGAACCCAGCTTCTTCCCAAACGACATCGAGGCGGTGTGGGAGGTCGGTGAGCATCGCTACCTCTACATCGAGCAGGTGCCCGACCGGTCCGGCGGCTCGATGCACATGCTGATGGTCGAAGACCTGGACGCTGTCGTCGCCGCAGCCGCGGAGCGTGGCCACGATCCCGCCCGGGTCGAACGCTACGACGAGGGCATGCGGAAGGTCGTCTACCGCGACCCCGACGGCAACGAAATCTCGTACGGCGGCGTTACCGCAGGCAAGATCTAGCCCGATTCTTCGGGGTCAGGGTTCGTTGCGGGAGCGGACGATCAGGTCGGCGAGGAGCGCGAGCGAGGCGATGATCAGTCCGGTCAGGAAGATCAGGACCGTGTTGGTCGCCAGCCGCACCGGGTGGGCGATGACGTCGTAGCCTGCTTTGGCGATGCCGATCCCGATGAGCCACAGGGACAGCGGCATGAGCACCTTGAGCGGGTTGAAGTACATCACCATCCGCAGGACCTGCAGGATGTAGCGGTAGGCGTCCTTGACGAAATGGAACTTCGACCGCCCCGACCGCTTGGCGTAGTCGATCGGCAGGTAGTAGATGCCGTGCTGGTTGTGCAGGAACGCGATCGTGATCGTGGTGACGCAGGAGAATCCGGGTGGGAGTAGCCGGAGATACGGCAGGGAAACCTCGCGGCGGAACGCGCGCAGACCGGAGTTCAGGTCGGGGATCCGGGTGTTCGTGAGGTATTCCGCGAACTTTCGGATCAACCATTTCGCCGGCACCCGGAGCAGTTTGTGGGAACCCTGCTCACTGGTGCGGGCTCCGACGACCTGGTCGAGCGTGGGGTCGCTGTCGAGGTGCGCGACGAGATCGGGAATGCGTTCGTTCGGATAACTCATGTCGGCGTCGGTCCACACGACGATCCGGCCGCGGGCGTACTGCGTGCCGATCCGGCGGGCCGTGCCACTACCGCCGTTGCGGGTGAAAGGAAGGATCCGCATGCGGGGAAACCGCGGCTCGGCCTGCCGCAGGATCTCCAGCGTGGAATCGGTGGACGCGTCGTCGATCGCGAGCAGTTCATACGAATAGCCGCTCGCGTCCATCGTCGCGGTGATCCGCTCGAGCTCGGCGAGTACGTGGTCCTGCTCGTTGTAGCAGGGGAGTACGACGGTGACGTCGATCGCGCCGGCGGTTTCGGTGACCCGCTCGCTCTCGACGGCGGTGCCCGTGGTGGGCCCAGCCGCCGGCAGCGGCTCCCGGCCGGTGGACGTAGAGCCGGACGGCGAGGGCTGCGTCGAGGTCGAGGTCGAGGTGGTGTGGACAGTAGTGCTCATGGTTGGTGAGAGCTCCCCGGGTCACTGGCTGCCTGCGTGCCTCGGTTCTGTACCTGCGGGAGGTTACTCGCTTGCCGGCCGTGATGGGGCGGATGAACGCCGTGCCGCCGGAAGCTACGCTGTCTCGCCATGCCGGTAACCGTCCGGGAAACCCCCGCCCTGACCTCGCCGGATGTCCGCGCGCCCGCACGCCGGGCCGCGCTGTGGACGTTCGCGGTCGGCGCCGTCCTGGCAATGTTCACCCTGGCGTTCGAACGAATTTACCTACCGCTCCCTTATCCGTCGGACCAGATCAACTATTTCGACGCCGCTCGTGACTTCCCGCACCCGAACCCCGGCACACCGGTCCATCAGTTCACCCGCTTCGGTCTGACCCTCCCGCTGCGGGCCGCCATCGAGATGTTCGGCTATTCGCAGGCCGCCTATTACCTGGTCCCGATCCTGACCGGGCTCGCGTTGGTGCTCGCCGTCTACCTGCTCGGGACATTGCTGTTCGCGCGGTCGGTGGGCGTCGCCGCGGCGGCCCTCACGCTGGCCAACAACCTGATCTTCTTCGACGTCCTGCAGCCGCTGCCCGACGTGCTGGCCACCGCGGTGTTCTGCTGGGCCGTGGTGCTCGCGGTCGCCGTCCACCAGTGCCGTCCGCTGGTGTCGTCGTCGAGACGCCGGCGGCTGGTCACGTTGCTGGTCATCGGTGCCCTGCTCGGGTGGAGCTACCTCACCAGGGAGTACGTCGTCTTCGCCTGGCCGCTGGTGGGCGTGCTGATCTTCCGGCGGGTGGGCTGGCGGGGACTCGGGCTCGTCGCCGTACCCCTCGCCCTCGCCGGGATCACCGACCTCGCCCTCAGCGCGCTGACGTACGGCGACCCGTTCGCCCGCCTCCTCGCCATCACGGGGCACGGCAGCGGGCCGGTCCCGGCGGACCTCGCGGCCACCTTCCAGGACATGCCCCGAGGCTGGTACCTCAGCAGGTTCATCACGGGACTCCGGTCCGTGCCCGAGGGGGAGTGGCTCCTCGCGGCACTCGCCGGCACGGTCGTCGGGGGGCTGGCGGGCTGGCTGTCGGGAGGCCGGCGGCACGTGGGCTGGCGACAGATGGCTTGGCGGCCGGTGGCTTGGCGGCCGGTGGCTTGGCGGCCGGTGGCTTGGCGGCCGGTGGCTTGGCGGCGGATCGGCCTCCTCCTCGGCTGGGTGGCCCTGGTCTACATCCCTCTGGTGTTGCTCGGAGGCGTGCTCGACCCGTCGGCGCCGAAGCTTCGGTTGTTCATGATGCGGTACTGGTTTCCGGTCTTTCCGGCGTTCATCCTGGGCGGCTTCGCGGCGGCCTGGCTGCTGGTCGGGACCGCGGCTCGGTGGGTGCCCGTCCTGCGGGCGCGGGCTGGTGTGCTGGCGGGTGGCGCCGTGCTGGTGCTCGGCGCGCTGAGCCTGGTGGCCGCGGCTCCCTCATGGGGCTTCAGCCACAACTACCGCACGGTGGGGACCAAGCCGCTCAGCGAGTTCCGCAACTGGCTGGAACGGCAGCGCGACGTGGGCGTCCTCTGGAGCGACGGGCGCACCACCCGCGTACTTCCGTTGTACGCGCACACGAGGTTCGGCCGGCCCATCTGGTCGGGGCAACTCCAGAGCCTCAACCGCGATGGTCGCCAACCCGCGTCCGGGGAGTACGTCGTGCTGTACGGCACCCGCGCGAAGATGCCCTGCTACCAGTGCGGTGACGCCGCGCGCGCGGTACTGGGTGACCCGATCCGGATCCCCGCAACGTGGCGGCAGGTCTTCGCGACCGAGAAGGGCGCGGTGCTCGTCTACCGCGTCCGCTGACTTAGAGGTTCCGGCAGCTTTCGGACGCTGTTAAGACAGAGGTACGAATGCGCGCCTACGTTCGCAGGCAATGTTCCCGCCTGGCGTAGGGAGAAGACGTGACAGAAACCGTTCGGGGCGGCGCCGGCCGCCGACAGTTCCTACGGGGAAGTCTCGCCACCGCAGCGTCACTGGTCGCGCTCGGTCCGCTCGAGGCGCTCGGCGCCCGGACTGCCGGCGCCGCGCCGATGACCAAACGGCCCTCGAGTCCCGACTACGGCCCGCTCTATCCGGTCAAGGATCAGACGACCGGGCTCCCGCTCCTCAAGCTCCCCAAGGGATTTGAGTACATCAGCTACGGCTGGACCGGCGACGCGATGTCGGATGGCATCCGGACGCCGGGCGCGCATGACGGCATGGCCGCGTTCCGTCGTCCGGACGGCAAGGTCGCGCTCGTCCGCAACCATGAGCAGGGAAGCTTCACCGGCGCGTTCACCGAACCCGCCTACAACCAGGCCGCCAACGGCGGCACCACCAACGTGATCTTCGACCCCGACAAGGGGAAGTTCCTCGAATCCTGGGCGAGCCTGTCCGGCACCATCCGCAACTGCGCTGGCGGGCCCACGCCGTGGGGCAGTTGGCTCACCTGCGAGGAGACGACAGTGCTCGGTCCTGACGGGACGCGGCACGGGTACGTCTTCGAGGTGCCGTACGACGGTAAGGGCGACCCGCGGCCGCTGCGCGGGATGGGGAGGTACAGCCACGAGGCGGTCGCCGTCGACCCGAACACCGGCATCGTCTACCTCACCGAGGACGCCACCCCGTCCGGGTTGTACCGCTACCTGCCCACCAAGAAAAGCGACCTGGCGGCGGGTGGCGAGCTGCAGATGCTCGTGGTGGAGACGGACAGTGGTACGTCGTACTCGACCTACACCGACGGCACTGGTGCGGAATATCGCACCTCCTGGGTCCGCATCCCCAACCCCGACTACGCGCCGGGCGAGCAGCGACCGGCCGAGCAGGGAGCCGCTCTCGGGGCCGCGGTCTTCAGGCGGCTCGAGGGCGCCTGGTGGGGCAACGACCGGGTCTACGTCGTGTCGACCAGCGGCGGACCGAAGGGCCAGGGGCAGGTCTTCGAGTACGACCCGGCTCGCGAGTCCATGCGGGTGCTCTTCGCCTCGCCGGACGCCAGCGTGCTCAACAATCCCGACAACATCTGCGTCAGCCCACGCGGCGGAATCGTGTTGTGTGAGGACGGCGACGACTTCGAGTACCTCCACGGACTCACCGCGGACGGCGAGATCTTCCCCTTCGCCCAGAACCAGGTCGTGATCCCGGCCGGCGGCGTACCCGGGAAGTCCGTCAACCCCGGCGACTACACCGGGTCGGAGTGGTGCGGGTCCACATTCGAGCCGAAGAACGGGAACTGGCTCTTCGCCAACGCGCAGAGCCCAGGCATCACGTTCGCGATCACCGGGCCGTTCCGCTCGGGCTCGCTGTAGGCGCCCGAGGTTTCTTTGCGTGTGGTGGTTGCGGTTCACGGATCGACCCGATGTCACCGCGAGATCGCGTGGAGTGCCTTTACCTAAAGGCCGGAGAAGCTTCACGTGGCCGCAACCACCACTCGCGTACTCTTGCGCACGCTCATTGCCGTCGTGTCCTGTGAAGGAGTTCCGTGTCCGAGATTTCTGCCCCTCGTCAGGGTCGCCGCCTGGGTCGCCGCGCGGTCCTCGGCGTCGGCACGGCCACCGTCCTCGCCGCCGCTGGTTTCCGGCCGGCGCTCGCCGCCTCGCCCACCCAGTCGGTGACCTCGCCGTCGTCGCGGGACGAGTCGGTGGGCGGACGGTTCCTTCTCACGGTCATGGGCACCACTGACCTGCACGGCAACGTCTTCAACTGGGACTACTTCCGCGACCAGGAGTTCGACGACGCCCAGCACAACGACATCGGCCTGGCCAAGGTCGCCACGCTTGTCGATGCGGTACGCCAGGAGCGCGGCCGGCGCAACACCCTGCTGATCGACGCCGGTGACACTCTCCAGGGCACGCCGCTGGCCTACTACTACGCCAAGATCGAGCCGATCGGCCGGCGCCGCGCCCACCCGATGGCGACCGCCATGAACGCGATCGGGTTCGACGCGGCGGCGCTCGGCAACCACGAGTTCAACTACGGCATCCCGCTGCTGCGAACCTTCCAGGATCAGTTGGAGTTCCCGCTCCTCGCGGCGAACGCGCTCGACTCCAGGACCGGCCGGCCGGCGTTCCCGCCGTACGTCATCAAGACGGTGCGGTTGTCCGGCTCGCGCGCGCCGTTGCGGGTCGGGATCCTCGGCCTCACCAACCCCGGCATCGCGATCTGGGACAAGGCGAACGTCGAGGGGCAGATGACGTTCCCCGGTCTGGTGGAGCAGGCCAAGGTGTGGGTGCCGAAGCTACGCCAGGCCGGCGCCGATGTCGTGATCGTGTCCGCACACTCTGGCGCCGACACCTCCTCGTCGTACGGCGACTCCTTGCCCTATCCCGAGAACGCCTCCAGCCTGGTCGCCCAGCAGGTGCCCGGCATCGACGCGATCCTCGTCGGGCACGCGCACGCCGAGATCAGGGAGCGGTTCGTCACCAACGAGGCGACGGGGCGGCAGGTCCTGCTGACCGAGCCGGCGTTCTGGGGTCGGCGGCTCAGCCTGATCGAGCTCGACCTCACCTGGTCGCCGCGCGGCGGGTGGCAGCTGGCCGGCAGCCACGCGCAGATCCTCAACTCCAACACCGTGCCCGAAGACCCCACCATCGTCCGCCTGCTCAAGGCCGACCACGACAAGGTGGTGACGTACGTCAACTCCGTGGTCGGCACCTCCAAGGTGGCGATGTCGGCGGCGACCGCGAGGTACGAAGACACTCCCGCGCTCGACTTCATCAACTACGTGCAGGCCGACGCGGTCAAGAAGGCACTCGCCGGCTCGGGCGACGCCGACCTGCCGGTGCTGTCGATCGCCGCGCCGTTCAACCGCGCGGCCGCGATCCCCGCCGGGGACGTCTCGGTGCGCGACGTAGCCGGGCTCTACATCTACGACAACACCCTGCTCGCCGTGCGGTTCACCGGGGCGCAGCTGAAGGACTACCTCGAGAAGTCGGCGACGTACTTCAAGCAGGTCTCGGGGGCAGGGCCCCACCGCGCCGACGACGTTACGAACGCTCCCACCCCGACCGCGCCGAACGGCACCCCCGACTACAACTACGACGTGGTCGGCGGGCTGGACGCGCGGCTGACGTACGACATCGACGTCGCCCAGCCGGTGGGGCAGCGGATCACCAACCTCGCGTATGGGGGTACGCCGGTCGCGGCGGACCAGGTCTTCGCCCTGGCGGTCAACAACTACCGACAGTCCGGTGGCGGTAACTTCCCGCACATCTCGACGGCGCCGGTGATCTACAATCGCCAGGTCGAAATCCGGCAGTTGCTGATCGATTGGGTCACCGGGGCGGGTGAGATCGACCCGGCGGCGTTCTCGACAGTCGACTGGAAGCTCGTCGCGGGCGGGACCCCGGTCGTCATCCAGCCGTAGAGGCGGTGCTGGGGCGGCTCCGCCCCCGCGGGCCCGCGGGGGCGCCTCTTGGGGAGTGTCGGGGCAGGCTCGGCGGGTCTCTCCGGGAAATCTCGGGGTCATGCCGGAGAGTCCTTGGCGCCGGTTCGACGAACCATGGAGACATGTCGAATCGCACCAAGTACATCCTCGGCGGCATCGGGGTCGGGCTCTTCGCCTGGTGGATCCTGCCGCACTGGCTCGCCACCTTGATCGTGCTGGCCGTGATCGCCACACCGGTCGTGGGCTACTTCATGCTGGACGAGTCCCAGCGCCGGCGGATCGCGCGGCTGCGGGAGCGCCGGCAGCTGCGCCGCTGAGGCGGGAATCGCGGGCCCGGCCGCCCCGGCTGGGGCGCTCAGGCTCGGCTGCTCCGGCTCGGCCCCCCTGCTCGGCCGCCCCGACCCGCGCTACCCCGGCTCGGCGCTCTGGCTCGGTCGCCCCGACCCGCGCCATTGCGCTGCCAGCTGGGCGCCCGCGGTGCTCCAACTGCGCTGATCGCTGAGTTGCCCTGATGTGCTCCCGGCCGCTCGGCCTGAGCCTGGCTGGTCCTGGGCTGGCTCGGCCGGTCTGGCTCGTCCTGTGCTCCATGCGCATGCCGGCAGGCTCGATAGCCCTTCTCTGTAAGGGTTATCGAGCCTACTGTCTTGTTTTGCTTTGTCCCGTATCTTCCCGGGTCCAGCTAGAACGGCGGCGGGTCCGGGTCGTCGGGTTCTACGGGGTCGGTGAGGCGTGGTGGGGTGACCTCGTACTCCCGTCCGTGTGGGTCGGTGTAGGTGAGGTGGCCTGGGCTGGTTTGTTCGACTTTCCAGTCGCCTTCGGTTTTCACGCGGTGGTGACGACGGCATAGTGGTGCCATGTTCGCCACGGAGGTTTCGCCGCCTTGAGCGTAGGGTTTGGTGTGGTCGAGGTCGCAGGAGATCGCTGGGCGCCTGCAGAGCATCCAGGTGCAGCGCTGGTTCAACGACTGCACGAACTCCGCCGGAAGACCACGTAAGAAACGCTTGGACATTGGATGCAGGCTCAGCAGCTGCCCGGTGACCGGGTGGGTGATACCGATGGTGAACATGGCGTCGGGGTTGTCGAGGTGGTTGGCGATCAGCCGCCGCGCTACTTCGGTGAGTACGGGCCCGAACCCGCCCAGCTCGGCTGGCCCGCTCCGCCAGCTCGAACAGTGTCGTGATCGGCACATTCAGCTGAAGCTTCGCCTTGATCGCCGCTCTCCAGGACCGGAACGCGGCCGGTATCTCCTGCTCGGGGATTGGTTCCCGATCAGGGCCGCTTTCACCAGCAGCTTTGCCGGCCGCACGGTCGTCGCGGGGCTGCGGCCTGGGTCGGTCCAGCGGGTGGGTGTAGGTGGCGGGTTTGCAGTCCTCACACGGGCAGCCCGCAAGGTGGTGGTCGTGGTCGCACCCGGTGTGCCGGCACCCGCCCTGCTCGGTGGCAGAGTCATTCCGCGCACCCTCAGCTTCGCCTTGAGCGGGGCTGTCGGTGTTGTTCTGCTCCTCGAGCAGGTCGTCGAAGGACTCTTGACAAGGGCTGGCGTCGTCGCCGTTCTCCTCCTCGCCGCTGTCAGGGGCTTCTTCCTCACCGTTACAGATGAGTACGTCGGCTTCACTGGACAGGAGGGAGGCGGCGATGTCGGCCCGCAACTGCGGCAGGGTGCGTTCGTCGCCGCCGGATTTCATGGTGCGGGCGATGGCGTCCAGGTATCCCCAGATCTGGGCGGCCACGTCGTGGGAGATCCCACGGATCCGCAGGTCGCAGACGCCATCCAGGGATGGGTAGACGTCCACGCCACGATCTTCGCGGGCCCGCTTGTGACGCTCTTTCGCCGCCTCCGGGTTCACCTTCAAGATCTCGGCCTCGATATGCAACCGCAACAGCCCGGCGCGGAGTTTCAACACCTCAGGGAAGATCGCCTCATCCACCGCGACACGATCCGCTGGGGTTAGGAGGGTGAGCCGGTCAACGATCGTCCGCACCTCAGAGAACTCAAGCTCGCCGCGTTCCAACGCGTGCCGGGTGTTCGGCAGGTCAGACAGGGCGAGCGCGATNAGCATGAACTGATCACTGCGGTAGTTGGTCCACCCCAACAACGGCGCCAGCAGTTCAGCCGCACGCGGCTCCGGCACAGACGAGCGTTCCGCCTCATCATCCTTGAAGCAGGGCGGGCAGTGCGCCAACANAGCAGTCACAGCAAGACTCAAAGACTCGCCCCAACAGGCGATCTTCCGCGCGGCCTGAAGCAACACGCCAAGCTCGAAACCATTACAGGCGTCCCGATCGACAGCAGCGAACGCCGCCACCAACTCCGGACCGGGAAGCATCTCAGCAAACCCGGGCGGGAGCGGTGAGATCCGCACACCATCGCCGTCGCTCATACGTTCGATCTTACTCCGCCAAGATCACCGTCGCAACCGACAGGGACGGCGAGAACCTTTATTTTCAAGGAGTTTCGCATTGCTGAGGCGAGAGTCTGGGCGGCCGCAAGTCCGGAGCCACCGCCGGTCGCGACGGCGGCGGCCGCGTCGATGTCGCTGACGTCCAATGCTCGGGCCGTGATGGGGGATGTCGAATCCAGCCGTCTATTTGCAAGGGAATCCGGGCCAACGAAGAAAGGGGAGTGGATACAGCGTGGTCCGCCGGAGAGCTGGCGCCGCGTGGCCGTGCTCGCTGTCCGGCCGGGGTTCAGGGACAGGCTCCTAAACCGCGTACGGTCGTCTGTCCGGCGTCAACGCGTAAGCGACGGCGCCGGCCAGGGTGTCGATGTCGCGGTCCGCCAACGCGCTGGACGTGATGCGGATGCCGGGTCCAGCGGCGATCCGATAGATCCGGCCCGGTGCCACCACCCACCCCGCCTCCAGCAGCCGTGCGCAGACAGCCGTCTCGTCCTGGACGGGCACCCACACGTTGAGGCCTGAACCCCCATGGGCCCGCACGCCACGTGCGTCGAGTGCGGCCAGAAGTCCCTGCCGGCGTTCGTCATAACGCCGGCCAGCACGGGCGACCAGCGCGTCGACGCGGGGATCGCGCCACAATGCCACCACCAGCGACTGCAGGATGGTCGACACCCAGCGCACGCCGAGCCACTGGCGGCCTTCCACGCGCGCGAGCGTCTCTTCGTCCGCGGCGAGGACGGCGCAGCGCAGGTCCGGGCCGTACGGCTTGGACATCGAACGTACCAACGCCCACCGCGTGGTCGAACCCGCGAGCGTCCGCAGCGGTTCATGCGAGAGTTCGGCAGCGTGGTCGTCCTCGATCACCAGTGTGTCCGGAGCGTCGCGCAACACCGCACGAAGCTTCCTCGCCCGCTCCGCGCTGACGATCGCGCCGAACGGGTTCTGAGCGCGGCTCGTCACCAGCAGCGCGCGTGCGCCACGCCGCAACGCTGCCATGACAGCGGCCGGGTCCGGGCCGTCGTCATCGACCGGCACGGGTTCGACCCGGAGCCCCATCGCCGCCACGAGGTCGAGCAGGTTGGACCAGCCTGGGTCCTCGACCGCGACGGCGTCCCCGGGAGCGAGGTAGGTCTGCAGTACGCGTTCGACCCCGTCGAGGCAACCACTGGTGACGGTGAGGGCGTCAGCGGGAACGCCGTCGGCGGTCAGGCGTTCCCGCGCGAGCTCGGCGAGTTCGGGCAGCATGCCGACGACGCCGTAGAGCACGGGCTCGGGCGCGAGTGTCCGCAGTCGCGGGCCGAGGGCGGGTAGCAGGCGGGGATCGGGGTTGCCGGCGGAAACATCCCGCGCGCCCGGCGGGACGGGCAGCCGAGCGTGCGAACGCGGAACGACGGACGGTTTGGGCCGGACCCGGGTGCCGCGCCGACCGTCCGTACTGACCACGCCGCGCTGACGCAGTATCCGGTACGCCGCCGCGACGGTGCCCGGGCTGACGCCCAACTCGGTCGCCAGGCCGCGGACCGGGGGGAGCGGATCGCCAGGCGTCAGCGCTCCTGACCGGACGCCGGCCTCGACGCTGGCGGCAATACCGCTCGACGTCGTTCCCTCAATGCCATATCGTGGTGCCACAAACCTTATTTTGTTCTATTACAAAAATTTGCGCAAGGAGTCTGCGGTGCCCGGATCGCTGGGAGCTGACGCAGGTACGCGGCCTACCACTCGGCAGCCCGCGCCGGCCGCCGAGTGGCACACCGCGCCGGTGCTCGCCGGCCGCCACGTACGCCTCGAACCCATGTCCCCCGACCACATCGACGGCCTGCTCGCCGCGGCCGACGACGAGGTGTTCCGGCACCTCTCGATCGCGACCCCGCGCACCCTGGAAGACGCCGAGCGGTGGGTGTCCGACGTACTCACGATGCGCGCCGAGCAAGGGATCATCCCGTGGGTACAGGTCGACGCACGGACCGGCGAGGTGGCCGGCACCACCTCCTACTACGACGTCAACCCGGCCTTGCGGACGGTAGCGATCGGCTTCACCTGGCTGGGCCAGCGCTGGTGGCGTACCGGCGTCAACACCGAGGCGAAGCTGCTGCTCCTCCGCCGGGCGTTCGACGACCTGGGTGCTGTGCGGGTCGTCTGGCACGCCGACATCCGTAACGAACGCTCGCAGGCCGCGATCGCCCGTCTGGGCGCGGTACGCGAAGGCGTGCTGCGCAAGCACAAGATTCGCCGGGATGGTTCGTGGCGCGACACGGTGCAGTTCGCGATGACCGACGACGACTGGCCCGGCGTATGCGATCGCCTCAGCGCCCGGCTGGCGGTTGGCTGAGGGCTAACTGAGTGGCGGGCTGAGTGGCGCCGGGCCAAGACAGGGAAGACAGGCAGCCAAGGATCCGAGACCGGAGGTATGGGCAGTGTTGGTGCACCCGTGGGATGCGGCCACCGATGAGGAATGGCGGACGTGGCTGGCCGACCGCGACTTCGGCCAGCTGATCGCGGCGGGACGTGGCCGCGACGTTCCCGTCGTCGTGCCGACTCACTTCGCCTTCGACGGCGAGCGTCGAGCGTGGCTGCACCTCGCCCGCCCCAATCCGATCTGGGCGCAGCTGGAGGAGAATCCTCGTGCGCTGCTGACGGTGATCGGCGACTACGTGTACGCGCCGTCGGAGTGGCAGGCGGTCCCTGGTACGCCGGTCGACCTGGGCGTCCCGACGTCCTACTACGCGACCGTGCAGCTGGTGTGCGACGTGCGGATCGTCGACGACCCGGCCGAGAAGGCGGATCTGCTGACCCGGCAACTCGGCCACTTCGAGCCGGGCTCCGGGCGCCGGCCGGTTTCGGCAGTGGAGGACCCCGACCGGCGGCTCCTGCCCGGCATCCGGGGCGTCGAGCTCACCGTGACCGACGTCCGCGCGAAGTTCAAGTACGCCGGGACGAAGGACCCGGCGCACCGTCGGGAGATCGCGAACCAGCTCCAGGACCGTGGCGGCCCGCTGGACGCCGCCGCCTGTGCCCATCTGCTCCGCCGCCTCGACGGCTCGACAGCTCGCGGTGATCATGACGCGGATGGTGAAAGCGAACGGGACGCATAGCCCCTTTTGCCTTCACGATCACGATCATGATCACGGAAAGGGGCACGGGGGAGGGCGTCAGCGGTAGGACTGCGCCTGGAGTTCGTAGAGCTCGGCGTACAACCCGCGCCGCGCCACCAGCTCCGCGTGGCTGCCGGTCTCGACGATCCGGCCGCGGTCGAGCACGACGATCAGGTCCGCCATGCGTACCGTCGAGAACCGATGCGACACGAGCACCGTCACCGCACCGGTCGACCGTCGAAGCTCGGCCGCGGCAGCTGTCCAGCGTTCGAAGAGCCGGTGCTCGGTGTCTGCGTCGAGGGCTGCGGTCGGCTCGTCGAGCAGCAACAGCAGGGGAGTCGTCCGCATCATCGCCCGCCCGATCGCGAGCTTCTGCCACTGGCCACCCGACAGATCGACCCCGGCCGGCCAGCTCGGGCCGAGCTGGGTGTCGAGGCCGGCCGGCAGTGTCACGAGCAGGTCAGCGGCCCCCGCCCGGTCGAGGGCGGCCGTGACCGCTGCCTGGTCGCCGAGGGTCGGGAGGTCACCGATCCCGACCGCCTCGCCCACCGCGAACTCCCAGCGGGCGTGATCCTGGAAGCCAGCCGAGACCCGCAGCCGCCAGTGTTCCGGGTCGAGCGTGCCGAGGTCCGTGTCGTCGACCCTGATCCGTCCCCGCGTCGGCACATACAACCCGGCCAGCAACTTCACCAGCGTCGTCTTGCCTGCGCCGTTGTCGCCCACGATCGCGACGGTCGAGCCGGCCGGCAAGGTGAGGTTGACACCCTCGAGCACGTCCTTGCGGCCGTGGGGGTAGCGGTACGACACGTGGTCGAGGCTGATGCCTGACCGCAGCGAGGAGGGTACGACGGCGCGCGCGTCCACCGTGCGGCGCGCCTGGGTCGCGACGTCCTCGAGATAGACAAAGCGACTCGCGGCAGTGAGTGTGCGCAGCGCCCACAACACGATCTCCGCCGAGCTACCTACCAGGCCGAGGACCTGGCCGGCGAGGACCGCGGTCAGGAGTACGTCACCGACGCTTGCCCGGCCGCGCACGGCCTGGTCGACCACGAAGAAGATCGCGCCGAAGTACCCGATGAGGAAGACCAGCCGGGCCAGCAGGCTCAGGAGCTGCCCGCGTACCTGCAGCCGGCGGTGGATTCGCCGTACCTCCCGGTGCGCGGCCTGGAACCGCCCCAGCACCTCCTCACCCAGGCGGAACAACCGGAGTTCCTTCGCTGGACCGCTCGTCGTCGCCAGCTCCCACAGGTCCCCCGCCCGGCGCGCCGGCTCGGCCGCAAGCTCGTTGCCGAGGCTGAACAGACCGTTGGTCCGGCGGCTGAGCACCAGCATGGGAAGACCGAACGCCGGAAGCGCGAGCAGGAGCGGGTTGACACTCGCGAGCAGGACCCCGGTGGCGATGATCCGGATCGCGACGTTCGTCAGGTCGATCAGGGAGGGAATCGCCTCCCCGAACTCCCACCCCTCCGAGTCCAACAGCTCCAGCTGGGTGAGGTGGGCCGGCGTCTCGTGGATCTCCAGCGTGGGCGTGCGGCTGACCGTCTCGGTCAGCCGGCGTTCGATCAGGTGGTGGGCGCGTTCGTTGAGGGCCGCCCGGATCCGGCTGCCGGCATAGTCGAGTCCGGAGCCCGCCGCGATGGAGGCGGCGATCGCGCCCGCCGCGGCCATGGACTGCCCGCTGTCACCCGCGGTCAGCGCGTCCAGGAGCAGCTTGAGCCACCAGGCGAAGAGCGCCGTCACCAACGCCTGGACGGTGAAGACGGCGAACGCCAGAACCGACCGGTGCCGGTCCGCGGCCCAGGCGAAGCCGAGCATCACCCGCGCCGCGCGGAGCCGGCTGGTCGGTGCCCGCAGGCCGGAACTGTCAGCCATCCGTGCCTCCCACGGGTTCCGCCTCCGGGTGGTAACGGCTCGCCTGGGTGCGGAACAGCGTGGCGTACTGCCCGCCCGCCGCGACCAGCTCCTCGTGGGTACCGTCCTCGGCGATCCGACCGCCGTCGAGGACCACGATCCGGTCCGCCCGCCGAACTGTCGAGAACCGGTGGCTGATGACGATGGACGTCAGGCCGTGGGTGAGGTCGATGAACCGGTCGTAGAGGTCGGCTTCGGCGCGTACGTCGAGGTGCGCGGTCGGCTCGTCGAGCACCAGCACCCGTGCCCCCGCGCCGACCGCCGCGAGCGCCCGCGCCAGCGCGATCCGCTGCCACTGCCCACCCGACAGGTCGACGCCGCCGGTGTGGCGGCGGGAGAGCACCGTGTCCAGCCCGTCAGGCAGCCGATCGAGCACGGTGTCCGCACCAGCGCGCCGGGCGGCGGCGAGGACCCGCTCGTCGACCTCCGGCGCCCGGAGCGACTCGACGGCCCCGAACGCGATGTTGTCGCGGGCCGGCAGCTGGTAGTGCACGAAGTCCTGGAAGATCGCCCCGACCTGCTGGCGCCAGCTGGTCTGGTCGAGGTCGGCAAGGCTCACGCCGTCGACGCTGATCCGCCCACTCTGCGGGAGAGTCAGTCCGGTCAGGAGCTTGATGAGTGTCGTCTTGCCAGCGCCGTTCAGGCCGACGATGGCCAGCGACCGCCCGGCCTCGATGGTGAGGTCCAGCCCGTCGAAGACCGACCGATCCCTTCCTGGATAGGCGAAACGTACGTTCTCGAAGCGAATCTCCTGTGCTGGCAGGCCGCTCGCCGACCGGGCGGTGGAGCTGGTGGTCGGGACCCGCTGCGCGGCCAGGCGTTCGTGCTCGAGTACGTCGGGCACCGGGATCGCGCCGTTCTCGATCCAGACGTCTCCGTCCTGCGCGGCCAGGAACGCCATCCCGAACATCCCCTGGATGAGCACCGTCAGGTCGCCCACGCCGAGGTCGCCACGCAGGGCCGAGCGGGCCGCGTACACGATGACCGCGACGTTGCCGACCAGCGCGACCGCCAGGAGCAGCCCGGTCGTGCGGTAGCCGACCCGGCGGGTCCGCCAGAGTTCGGTCATCACCTGGCGCCATTCCTTGCTGAACCGGTCGACCAGCCAGCCGGTCAGCCCGAAGATCCGCAGCTCCTTGGCCCATTCCGGCATCAGGCCGAGCCGCTTGAGGTACGCCGCCCGGCGGAGGGGTTCGGCCCAGAACGGGTTCGCGCGGTAGAAGTCCGTACGCAGGTGGCGGCCGATCAGGATCCAGACCGGCAGCAGGAGGAGCGCCGCCACCGGCCAGACGTATGCCACCACCGCGGTGGCGGCGAGTCCCTGAGCTTGGTTCGCCCATTTGGTGGAGAGTCCGCTGATCAGCTCGCCTGGTCCGTACTGCGCGATCCGGATCGCCCGGTTGGTACGGCCGGCGAGTTCGGGGTCCTCGAACAGATCGAGCCCGGGAACGCTGAGGGTCGTGGACATGACCCGGGCCAGGAGGTACTCGTCATGCCGCCGGTAGAGATCGGTCTCCAGGAGCCCGCGCAGCACCCGGATCACCTCCTGCGCGACCAGGACGACGCCGATCATCATCAGGGTGAAGACGATCGCCCTGCCAGCGGTGGAGTCGAGTCCCGCGCCGACCGCCTCTGGCAGGAGGTCGATCAGGCGTCCGACCAGGACCGAGAACGCCGCTGGCAGCGCGCCGATGAGCAGCGCGTACGCCGCGAGCAGGCCGGTGCGGGCGGGAAACGCCTTGATGAGGACGCCAAGTGCGGCACGCCGGGCCGATCGGCGCCGCGTCGGGTTCTCCGGCTCGATAGGCATCGCTCCTGAGGATCGCAGGACGCACGAGGCGCCGTCACCCCAGTTTTTGCGGCTGGGTTGGAGGGCGCGTGGGCAGGGAGCACAGCCGGCGGCTCCCCGCTCCGCGCGACCTTTGCTTTAGTCCTCCTCGGCTGGCACGGCTTCGCAGGGCGCGACCGGGCCGCGGGCGATGGCGATGGTGGGCAGGTCGGTCTTGACAGCGCCACCAAGACCCCGACCGTCCCGCGGTGCGGGCCCGGGCGTCATCGGCGGCCTGCCCGGGTGGAGGTTGGTCATGGACGGCTTCGCACCCGCGATCACCAGGGTGTCGTCCGGACCGAGGATCGTCCGGTCGAAGGTCAAGATCAGCTTGCCATGCGTCTCCTCAGAACTGATCGCACCAAGAACGAAGATCCTCTTGCTGAGGTCTGAGGGCTTCGGCGCTGGCTCGAAGCGGGGTTCCTTACACCGCTGGCCGGAGGGGAGGTAGTCCACCTCGGCGGGTACGCCGAGTTCTTCGAGCCGGTCTTCCAGACCCTGCGCGTCCTCGTACGCCGTGATCGTCACCTCGATCCGGCCGTCGCCGGACTCCTCGACCGCCCACGCGGCCGGCGCCCGGTCGCCCTGCAGAAGCGGCGCACTGACCACGACGCCGGTGGCCAGGGCGGCAGCGAGTCCGCCGAGGAGGACCGGCCGCCGCACGAAGGGGGAGCGGCGTACGGCCAGCGGCGCAGCCTGCGACCCGCTGCCGGCCGCGCGTTCGGCGACGACCTGCGTGAGTTCGCCGAGCAGCCGGTCTTCGAACTTCTCTGTGGTCATGTCGGGCTTCTCGGTGGTCATGACGATGCCTCCCAGGGTTGGAGGGTGACAGCGGGAGCGAGGTGGGTGCGGAGACGCTGGCGGGCGCGATGCAGCCGGACGCGGGCGGTCACCTGGCTGATCCGGAGTGCCTCGGCCGCCGCGCTGACGGTCAACCCGTCGACGGCGACGAGTTCGAGCACCGCCCGCTCGCCCTCAGACAGCCGTCCCATCGCGAGCCGCAGCTCACGAGCGCTTGCCTCGGCGTCGATCCGTTCCTCCAGGCGTACAAGATCATCGGGCTCGACCAGCCGGCGCCCGGCGATCCGGCCGACGCTGCGCAGCTCACGCGCTCGCCGGCGGTTCTCGGACGCCACGACGTTGCGGGCGACCCCGAACAACCAGGCGATCGGTGCCGCGCGGCCGGGCCGGAACGTGTGGGCCGAGTCGATCGCGGCGAGGAACACGTCGGCCGTCAGGTCCGCGACGAGATAGGGGTCGTTGACCCGCCGCGCGACGAAGTTCTGTATGACGTCGACGTGTGCGCGATAGAACGCCTCGAACGCCCGCGGATCATCCCTGATCCGCCTGACGTCGAAGTCCTTGCCGGTCGCATCCACACCAGCCTCCTCTGTCACCGGTTCGTTGGTGGTACGTGGTTCTCGGGAGTACTTCGCCGCTCGACCGGCTGGCGTTACGTCCTCGCTGTCAGGAGATGTCGGGCATCTGTCCGCCCCGACTGCCCGGATCGTTCTGGCGGGTCCTGGCGGGTCCTGGCGGATTTGTCAGAGTGTGGCAATGTCAGTGGGAGTCGAACCCAGCCGGTCCGGCGTTGAATGACAGACAATGGAGACACCGGCTACGGAGTTTCTCAGACGATGGCGTGGAGGGGACGAGATGTCGAATCGCACATGGTGGATCGTCGGTGGGGTTGGGGTCGGGCTCCTCGCGCTGATCTGGCTTCCCTGGTGGGTGACCCTCCTGATCATTGCCGCGGTGGTCGGAGTGCCGATCGCGGGTTACCTCATGCTTGACCCCTCCCAGCGGCGGCGGCTGCAGCGAATCCGCGAGCGGCGGCAACTCGACCGTTGACGGCGCCCCGCATGGGGTTCCTCGACTCCTACCCCGCTGATCTCGCGGAGTGGGAGCGCGACGCTCGTCTGGTCAAGCGCGGCTTCGTCCATCCCTGGCGTTCGCACGTGGGCGCCGGCAACGGCGAGTCCTTCTTCGATGCTCTCGTACGTGATCATCTCTGGCCGGACTCCGTGGTGTTCGACGTCGGCTGCGGGCACGGCGCCTACACCTGCGCCCTCGCGGGGGGCTGCGCGCGGGCGATCGGGGTCGACCGCGATCCGGAGGTGCTGGAACTCGCCCGTGAGCTCGCAACCGAACGCGGCGTCGGCAACGTGGAGTTCCGCCCGCTGACCTTCGGGTCCGGCGCCGAGGGGGCACTCGCGGAGGTCCCGGAGCGGAGTGTCGACGTTTTCGTGTGCCGGCGCGGCCCGGTGCTGGGCCGCTGGTTGGACCTGGCGCGGCGGCTGGCCCGGCCGGGCGCGGTGGCGATCGGCATCCATCCGACCGGACCCGCGGGTGCCGTCCCGCCCTGGAACTCCCAACTACCCGCCTCGTTGCGCCTGGGCCGGGTCTTCGGGTACGACGAGGTGCGGTCCTGGGTGACCGGCGCACTGCCCGACGGCGATCAGCGCGTCCGGCTGGAGGGATGCTGGTGGCTCGACGTACCCGAGCGGTTCGACGATCCGGCGCAGCTGTATGCCCGGCTGGCCGGTGCGGCCAACGCGGAGACGTCGTACGCCGATGTCAAGGATGACTTGACGAAGCTCTTCGACGGGTACGACGGGACGCTGGAGCTACGGCACACCCGGCTGGTCTGGAAGGTCGCCCTGCACAGCTAAGAGATCGCTCTGCCATCTGAATGGAGACGCGTGTCCCACCAGCTGACCGCCACGGTCGTCAACGGCGTACCAGTCGAACTCGACGTCGACCCGGACACACCGCTCGTCTTCGTCCTGCGCAACGACCTACGGCTCCACGGCGTACGTGCCGGGTGCGCGATCGGGGAGTGCGGCGCCTGCGTCGTCCTCGTGGACGGACGGCCGCAACGTTCCTGCCAGACGCCGCTGTCGGCAGTCGCGGGGACCACCGTGACGACGCCCGAAGGGTTGGGTACGCCGGACCGCCCGCACCCGGTGCAGCAAGCCTTCCTTGACGAGCAGGCCGCGCAGTGCGGGTACTGCCTCAACGGCATCATCATGACGACCGCCGGCCTCCTCCAGCGCGAGCCGGCTCCCGACGAGTCCGCTATCCAGGCGGCGCTTGCCGAACACCTGTGCCGGTGTGGCACCCACCACCGCATCCTCCGCGCGATCCGGGGTCTCGCCGGCCGCAACGGCGACGGCGTCAACGGGGCCAGCGAGTCGGGCATGACCGTGACCCGCACCGACGATGCGCAGCCCGCGCAAGGAGAGGTTGACACCGAGACCGCGATCCCCGCGGCGCTCAGAGCCGCGTCCCACGTGGAGGACTGGATCAGGGACCTCCCCGACGGTCGGGTCGAGGTCCTCGCCGGCCGGGTCGAGCTCGGCCAGGGTGTGCGGACGGCGTTCGCCCAGATCGTCGCGGCTGAGCTCAACCTTCCGGTGGACCAGATCGAGGTGCGGTCGGCGGCCACCGACGCGACACCGGACGAGGGTTACACCGCGGGCAGCGCGTCGCTCGAGCAGGGCGGCGCCGCGCTGGCGCGGGCCGCCGCGGCGTACCGCCGGCTGCGGGCCGAAGGGCGACCGCCCACCGGCCCCATCCAGCCCGCCGACCGCCCGCGCTGGAGCGGGGGGCCGGTCGGCGAGCCGGTGCCGCGCACCGACCTGCGCCCCAAGCTCACCGGCGCGCCGGCGTACGCCCACGATCTCGACCTTCCCGGACTCAGGTTCGCCAGAGCCCTGCTACCCCCGACCTACGACGCGTGCCTGGTCGACCTCGACACCGACGCGGCTCGCGCGCTGCCCGGGGTCGAGGCGCTCGTCCGCGACGGCAACCTGGTCGTGGTGGTGGCGCGCCGCGAGGACGAGGCGGTACGCGCGGTAGGCCGGCTCGGCCGCACCGCCCGCTGGGACGAGCCGCGCGGCCAGGACCGCCCGCCGCGCACCAAGGCACCGGCGCTGGTACTCCAACCCGTGGTCGAGGAGCCCGGGGTGGCGGCGGCTCTCGACGCGGGCCTTGCCACCGGCCGCCGGGTTCACGCGTCGTACGCCAAGCCATATGAAGCGCACGCCTCGATGGCACCCTCCAGTGCCACCGCGCGGGTGGACCCCGACGGCATCACCGTGTGGACGCACAGCCAGGGCGTCTATCCCCTGCGACGGGAGCTGGCCGCGCTGTTGGGCGAGGACGAGGAGCGGCTGACCGTACGGCATGTGGACGGACCCGGCTGCTACGGCCACAACGGCGCCGACGACGCGGCGGGGTTCGCTGTGCTCGCGGCGCGGGCGGTGCCGGGCCATCCGGTGCGGTTCCAGTTCTCCGTCCAGGACGAGTTCGGCTGGGAGCCGTACGGCCCCGCCATGCAAGCAGACCTTGACGCCAGCCTCGACCCGGCTGGCCGGGTGACCGCCTGGCGGCACCGGATCAGGACCGACACGCACACCGCCCGGCCGCACGGCACCGGAGACCGGCTGGTCGCTGCCTGGCTTCGCGCGGGCGGTCCGGCGCGCCCGTGGTCTGGCGGTGGCGAGGGCGGTGTCCGCAGCGCGGAGCCGATCTACGACCTGCCGGCTCGCGACATCGTCGGCGAATACACCCGGGGCCCGCTGCGGACCTCCGCCCTGCGGAGCCTCGGCGCCTACTTCAACACGTTCGCGATCGAGTCGTTCATGGACGAGTTGGCCGAGGCGGCCGGCGCGGATCCGGTCGCCTTCCGGCTCGCCCACCTGTCAGACCCGCGCGCCCGCGCGGTCCTCGAGATGGCCGCCGAACGCGCCGGCTGGCGGCCCCGGGTCGGCCCGAGCGGTCGGGGCCAGGGGGTCGCGGTCGCGAGGTACAAGAACTCCAAGGCGTTCGTCGCGCACGTCCTCGACGTCGAAGTCGACCCGGACAGCGGAGCGGTGGGAGTCCGGCGGGTGGTGACCGCCTGCGACGCCGGCGTGGTCGTCAACCCGGACGGGCTGCGCAACCAGATCGAGGGCGGCATCCTGCAGGGGCTCAGCCGGGCCCTCCACGAGGAGGTCCGCGTCGGGCCCGAGGGCGTCGAGAGCCGGGACTGGACCTCATACCCCGTGCTGAGGTTCTCTGAGGTACCCCTCCTGGAGGTCGTACTCCTCAACCGGCCGGGTCACCCACCGCTCGGCGCCGGCGAGGCCTCCACCCCGCCCACTCCGGCCGCGCTCGCCAACGCGGTCGACGACGCGGTTGGCATCCGGATGCGAACGCTGCCGCTCACACCCGAACGTCTGCGGGCGCGCCTCGAGAGCCTGACGGAGGAAGAACTCGCCCGCGTCATCGTCTGAGCGGGCTGCGCGTCGCCCACCCATGCTGGGCCGAGGCCCTCAATGATCACGTATACGTGGTCATTACCTGCTTCGCATGGTGTCGGTGCCATGCAAGGCATGCAATGACCACGTATACGTGATCATTTGGCCTCTCATCACCCGCTCAGTCGCGGACGACGGGAACGCCGACCAGCTCACAACCGGCGTTCCGCATCTCCGCCAGGGCCTTCTTCGTGGTGTCTCGCGCGACTCCCGCGGTCAGGTCGAGGAGCACCCGCGTGTGGAAGCCCTCCCTGGCCGCGTCGACCGCGGTGGCCCGCACGCAGTGGTCGGTGGCGATTCCGACCAGGTCCACGTGGTCGACATCGTGGGAACGCAGCCAGTCCGCGAGGCTCGCACCCTCGATGGACTTGCCTTCGAAGCCGGAGTAGCCGTGGGAGTATTCGCCGCAGTTGAAGACCGCGTCGAACGGCTGCGGGTCGATGTTGGGGTGGAAGGCTGCCCCGTCGGTGCCCGCGATGCAGTGTGGCGGCCAGCTCGTCACGTAGTCCGGCTCGGTGGAGAAGTGTTCGCCGGGGTCGATGTGGTGGTCCCGGGTCGCGACGACGTGGTCGTAGACCTTGTCGCGCTCGTCGGCCTCGTGCCAGGTCCGCAGGACCTCGCCGATATGGAAGGCCACCTCCGCGCCGCCGTGCACAGGCAGGCTGCCACCTTCACAGAAGTCGTTCTGGACGTCCACGACGATCAGCGCTCGTGTCATCGCACCCTTCCTCCTTCCGCCCGGTCACCGGTCGGTCCGCCAGCTCAAGTCTCCGCGTCCTGGCCGCTTTCGTACATCGTCGGGAGTACGGGCTCCCCGCGCGACAGCATCAGGGCGGTCGGAGGGAGTTCGGCCAGGCTGCGCGCCCGGCGTTCCCGCGCGGCGTCGAGGGGTTCGCGGCCGACGATCTCGCCGTCCTTGACCAGCGGGACGAGCAGGCGGCGGCCGGGGAGATCGGCCTCGGACCCGGTCGACACGATCTCGGCGGCGGCGATGCCGTTGTCGAGCAGGCGGCGGGCCCACTTGCGGCCCTTGTGGGTCGGCTTGCCGGTCGAGAGCTTCGCCACGCCGATGACCGGCGACTCCGGATCATTGCTTGCCGACCGGGCGACCAGCTTGTAGACCAGCTCTGCCGTGGGATGGCCGCTGCCGATGACCAACGCGGTGCCCACGCCGTAGGCGTCGACCGGCGCGACACCAAGAGCCGCGATGGCGTACTCGTCGAGGTCGCCGCTCACCAGGATGCGGGTGCGGGTGGCGCCGAGTTCGTCGAGTTGGGCGCGTACCTCGTGGGCGAGCACCAGCAGGTCACCGGAGTCGATCCGGACCGACCCAAGGTCGGGACCGGCGACCTCCACCGCGATGCGGACGGCTTCGCGGACGTCGAACGTGTCGACGAGCAGCGTGGTGCCCCGGCCGAGGGCCGCCACCTGTGCGGTGAACGTCTCCTTCTCGGAGTCGTGCAGCAACGTGAACGCGTGGGCGCTCGTGCCGCGGGTGGGTATGGCGTACCGCTGACCCGCCGCGAGGTTGGACGTCGAGGAGAACCCGCCGATGTACGCCGCCCGGGCCGCGGCGAGCGCGGCAACCTCGTGGGTCCGGCGCGACCCCATCTCGATGATCGGTCGGCCACCGGCCGCCGTCACCATCCGGGACGCCGCGGACGCGATCGCCGAGTCGTGGTTGAGGACCGACAGGGAGAGGGTCTCCAGCAGGACGGCCTCGGCGAAGCTCCCCTCGACCACGAGAATGGGGGAGCCGGGGAAGTAGCACTCGCCCTCGGCATAGCCCCAGATGTCGCCGCTGAAGCGGTAGGACGCGAGCCAGTCGGCGGTCGGCTCGTCGACAATGTCCCGGTCTCGGAGAAACGCGAGCGTGTCCTCGTCGAACCGGAAGCGTTCCAGCGCGTCCAGGAACCGGCCGACCCCGGCCACCACGCCGTACCGCCGTCCGTCCGGCAGCCGGCGGGCGAAGACCTCGAACACCGCCCGTCGATGGGCTGTGCCGTGCGCCAGCGCCGAGCGCAGCATCGTGAGCTCGTACTGGTCGGTGCACAGCGCCGTCGATGTCGCCGTGGACAGCTCGTCCATGAGCCGAGCCTAGGTCACGTTCGCGCTCCGGGACCGTGCGCGGGCCGCGCGATCTGCCGCCCTGAGCTGGTGCGGAGTTGGCGAGGACCTGTGGTGTCTCGCCGGTCTTTCCGCGTTTCCGGGGGTACGTGGCCACCTGTCCCGACCACCTCCGCGCGATTTTTCCGGGGTGCGCGGGGAGTGACCGAGGCGACAGATGCCACGATGGGACGGTGAGTGGTACCGCTCCAGTTGAGCTCGAACGCCCCGAAGTCGAGGACGTGGTCGTCCGCGACATGCCGTGGGTGACCATTGTCTGGAACGACCCGATCAACCTGATGTCGTACGTCACGTACGTGTTCCAGGCCTACTTCGCCTACACCCGCAAGAAGGCGGAGAAGCTGATGATGGACGTCCACCAGAAGGGGAAGGCGGTCGTCTCGAGCGGTACCCGCGAAGAGATGGAGCGTGACGTCGAGGCGATGCATTCTTACGGCCTGTGGGCGACGCTGCAGAAGACTGGGGACACATGACGACCGGTTTCCGGGCCCGGCACGGTGTCGTGTCGGCCACCTTCGCCGCCGAGGAGGCGCGGGTCATCCAGGGGCTCATCGGCGAGCTGGTCGAGCTCATCCGCGATGACGTTCCTGCCCCGTCCGCACCGCCCGAAGACACTCTTGCCGCACTGGTCGGGCACCTCGGCTCGACCGAGCCGCCCGAGGACGAGGTCCTCGCCCGGCTCTTTCCGAACGCCTACCACGGCGACGAGGACGCGGCGGGTGAGTTCCGGCGGTTCACCGAGCACGGGCTGCGCGACGGCAAGGTGAAGAGCGCCGAGACGGTGCTCGAGTCCCTCGGCGATCCGGCGTACTCCGACCAGGTGACGGTCTCCCTCAACCCTGACGAGTGTCAGGCGTGGCTGCGGACCCTCACCGACCTCCGGCTCGCACTCGGCACCCGGCTTGGTGTGGAGCAGGACGACGAGGACCTCTGGACCCGGCTGCCGGCAGATGACCGGCGCCGGCAGGTGTACGGCGTGTACGTCTGGCTGGGGTGGCTGCAGGAGTCGCTGGTCACCTGCCTGGGGTAACCGCACGACGGTGCGGCCTCGGTGCCGGCTCGGCGTCTGCCCGGGGTGAAGCGTGGCGGCGGGGTGGCGGAGCCTCGGTAGGCTCGGGTCCGTGCTCACGATCGACCAGGCGACCCACGACGCGATCGTCGCCCACGCCCGCGAGGACCACCCCGACGAGGCCTGCGGCGTGGTGGCGGGACCCGTTGGCTCAGACCGGCCGGCGCGATTCGTCCCGATGACCAACGCGGAGCGCTCGCCGACGTTCTTCCGGTTCGACCCGCAGGAGCAGTTCCGGGTCTGGCGCGAGATGGACGACCGGGACGAGGAGCCGTTGGTGATCTACCACTCCCACACCTCCACCGAGGCGTACCCCTCCCGTACCGACATCTCCTACGCCGCCGAGCCGGGCGCGCACTACGTCGTCGTCTCGACCCGGGAGTCCGGCAGTGACGATGGTCCGGTCGAGTTCCGGTCGTACCGGATCATCGACGGCGTCGTCACCGAGGAGGAGGTCCGGGTCGTCCCGACGTACGCCCTGGCGTCCGAAGGCGAGCCGACGCCCCGAGCCTGACGGCTGGGGCGGCTCAGGCCCGCGCCGCCGTTCCCGTCCGAGCCACCGTTCATCAAGGAATCTGCTGGCCTACCAGCTCTCCGTCGCCCAACGACGGCCGAAGTGCCTCTGCCACTCCGGATCCAGTGTCGCCACCCACTGGCCGTCCTCGTCGAGCACCTTCAGGCCGGGCTCAGGGCACGGCAGGCCGGCGAGCACCAGCATGAGCCGGGACCTGGTCTCCATGGGGGAGTCGACCCGGGGCAGGACCAGGGTCGTGGCCCGGCGGGCGAGGGTGGCTCCGTGCTGGCGAGTCGCCGAGTGCGTGATGTCGTGTAGCTGGTTGACGGTGACCCGGCCGCGTCTCACCATCGCGTCGCCGAGGACAACAAGGTCGAGAAGGTTGAGGTGTCCAGCGAGCTCGAGGAAGTTCCGGTCCGGCGTGACGACGGGCCGACCATCGAGTTCCGTAACCGAGCCGGCGAAGGGTCTGGTGTGCACCGCGATACCGCCGATCTCCGGACGTGGCGTTCCCGGCGGAACGGTCGCGTGGATCAGCCCGTCGTGGGGTAGCGGCAGGTGACGGAGTTGGGCGGCGGTGTGGTGGCTGACCGCGCCCGCGGGGAGGAGGAGCCGAGCCGCATCCGCTCGGACCTCGATCGTCTCGGGTACGCATGCGGAGAGGTAGACGCCTCCAAAGGGCCGGCGGAAGCGCTGCCCGCGCAGGACCTTCCGAGCGACCCCGAGGCTTCGCGCCTGAGACAGGGTGAAGGGCCGAGCCAGAAGCTCCGGCGGCAGGTCGGATGGTGCTGGCATCGTGACAGCGTGCCCTGTGCGGGGCGGGACGCGAGCGAGTTATCCACAAGCGTCTGACGAGCCCGCATCTGGTCGCGGATCGGGCAAAAATCCCCGGCTTCCTCCCGTATAGGCGGCCCGTAAGCTAAAGGGCGTGCAGCGCTTCCTCCTCGGACACTCCGCTCCGGTCGTCGTCTACGACTGTTCCGGCCGCTGACAGCACTCAGTAGCTGATCCAGCACCCAGGAACCGGAATCCCACCGGGCCCGTACGTGTTGATCGCATCGGGCTCGTACGACCACCAAAGGAGCATCAACCGATGGCTATCGAGGTTCGCATCCCGACCATCCTCCGCACGCACACCGGAGGCGCCAAGACCGTCGAGGGCGCCGGCAAGACGCTGTCCGAGCTGATCGACGACATCGAGGCGCGTCACGTCGGGCTCAAGGAGCGGCTGGTGCACAACGGCGACCTCCGGAAGTTCGTGAACGTCTACGTCAACGACGAGGACGTGCGGTTCCGCGGCGGCCTCGGCGCCGAGGTGTCGGACGGCGACGTCGTGACCGTCCTGCCCGCCGTCGCGGGCGGCTGATCGGCAGGCGCTGGCCGGGGAAGGGTCGACATGCGTTTCGCTTCGCTTCTGGACGCGGTGGGCCAGACACCCCTCGTGGGGCTGCCGCGACTGTCGCCTGCTCCTGACGTACGCCTGTGGGCGAAGCTCGAGGACCGCAACCCCACCGGCTCCGTCAAGGACCGCGCGGCGCTCCGCATGATCGTCGAGGCGGAGAAGGACGGCCTGCTCCGCCCCGGCGCCACGCTGCTGGAGCCGACGTCGGGCAACACCGGCATCTCGCTGGCGATGGCGGCCAAGCTCAAGGGCTACCGCCTCGTGTGCGTGATGCCGGAGAACACTTCCGAGGAGCGCCGCCAACTCCTTCGCATGTGGGGAGCCGAGATCGTCTCATCGCCAGCGGCGGGCGGGTCCAACGAAGCGGTCCGCGTGGCCAAGCGGCTCGCCGAGGAGCATCCCGACTGGGTGATGCTCTATCAGTACGGCAACCAGGCCAACGCGCTCGCACACTACGAAGGCACCGGTCCGGAGATCCTGGCCGACCTGCCGAGCGTCACCCATGTGGTGGCCGGTCTTGGCACCACCGGGACGCTGATGGGCATCGGCCGGTTCTTCCGTGAACACAAGCCGGACGTCACGATCGTGGCGGCCGAGCCGAGGTACGGCGAGCTGGTCTACGGCCTGCGCAACCTCGACGAGGGGTTCGTTCCTGAGTTGTACGACGCCCGCCTCATCGACGCGCGCTTCTCCGTCGGTCCACGGGACGCGGTCCGGCGGGTGCGCGAGTTGCTGGAGCTGGAAGGCATCTTCGCCGGCATCTCGACCGGTGCCGTCCTCCATGCCGCGATCGCCCAGGCTCATCAGGTGGTGAAGGCGGGCCGGACCGCCGACATCGTGGTGATCATGGCCGACGGCGGCTGGAAATACCTCTCGACCGGTGCCTACGAAGGGACGCTGGACGCGGCTGAGGACACCCTCGAAGGCCAGCTCTGGGCTTGAGAGTCTGTCTGGATTGTGCGCTGGACGTACGTCACGTCTGATCCGTTCCATGCTGTGCCTGAGTGTGGCGTATTCAACAGCTTCGAACCGGATGCAACCTCTTGCTCCGTTCAGGGGTTTGGTCCATGACGCGCCCGGGACGGCGGATTTGGGGAGGTCGGGGGGTACGCCGAGCACCGAACGCGGCCGCATGGAGGACACACAAAGCCAGCTGGTTCCGATCGAACCAACGGCGACCGTGTGAGGAGTGGCCGCTGTGCTTGGCTCCGCCACAGGTGGGGCGCCAGCAGGGCCCGGTCTGGGCGGAGCCGCCGGAAGGTGGCGTCTCCGTCTTGGACCGGGCCCCAAAAATTTCAGACCGAATTTCCACCGTCGGGTATCAGCCTCCGTCGGGTGTCAGCCACGAGTCGTACGCGCTGGCAGCGGCGGCGCACACTGTCGGCGTCTGGACCGCGCACACCCGGATGGTCCGGCCACAACCGGCCGTCGCTCGCCGTAGGCTGGCGCCCGTGTCAGATTCGCCGATCGGGATATTCGACTCCGGGTTCGGCGGCCTCACGGTCGCGCGGGCCATCCTCGACCAACTGCCGCACGAACCCGTCCTCTACCTGGCGGACACTGCCAGGTACCCGTACGGCGAGAAACGCATCGCCGACGTTCGCAAGTTCGCGCTGGAGTGCCTTGACCACCTTGTCGACCAGGGAGTCAAGGCACTCGTCATCGCCTGCAACTCCGCCAGCGCCGCGGTCCTTCGCGACGCGCGGGAGCGGTACGCCGTTCCTGTCGTGGAGGTGATCCTGCCCGCGACCAGGCGCGCGGTCTCGGCCACCCGCTCGGGGCGGGTCGGCGTCATCTGTACGCAGGCCACCGCCACCTCCCAGGCGTACGACGACGCGTTCGCGGCCGCACCCCACATCGAGTTGCACACGCGGGCCTGCCCGAGGTTCGTGGAGTTCGTGGAGCGCGGGATCACCAGCGGACCCGACCTTCTCGATGCCGCGCATGAGTACCTCGACCCGCTGACGAAGGCGGCCATCGACACGCTGGTCCTCGGGTGCACCCACTATCCCCTCCTCACCGGCGTGATCTCGTACGTCCTGGGGCCGACCGTGACGCTTGTGTCGAGCGCCGACGAGACGGCGAAGGACGTCTACGCGCGGCTGCTCGGTGACGGCATGGAACGCGACCTCGTCCTGCCCCCGCCGCGGCACAGGTTCCTCACGACGGGCGATCCGGAGGCGTTCATGGAGATCGGCGGGCGGTTCCTCGGCCCGGAGATCTCCTTCGTCGAGGAGGTGCCGTGAGGCTCACCGTAGTGGGATGCGCGGGGTCGTTTCCGGGGCCGGACTCGCCCGCGTCGTGCTACCTCGTCGAGGCGCCGTACGAGGGCTGGACGTACCGCCTCGTCCTCGATCTCGGCAACGGTGCGTTCGGGGCGCTGCAGCGCTACACCGATCCGTACGCCGTTGACGCCGTGGGCCTCTCTCACCTGCACGCCGACCACTGCGTCGACATGTGCTCCTACTACGTCGCCCGGAAGTACCACCCCGACGGGCCGCGGTCGCGGATCCCGGTCTACGGGCCGTTCGGTACGGCGGACCGGCTGGCGATGGCCTACGGCCTGCCGCTCGATCCGGGGATGCGGGACGAGTTCGAGTTCCGGGCGTGGGTGGCTGGCGAGGCTGGTCGACTCGGACCGTTCGCGGTGTCGGTCGCTCCGGCGTGCCATCCGGTCGAGGCGTACGCCCTCCGGCTCGAGCACGAGGGGCGCTCCCTCGTCTACACCGGCGACACCGGCCCGACAGACGCGGTCGCCGACCTGGCCCGCGGCGCTGACCTTCTGCTCAGCGAGGCGACCTTCCACGACGGAGTCGACAACCCACCCGACCTGCACCTCACCGGTCGGCAGGCGGGGGAGTACGCCGCGCGCGGCGAGGTGCGGCGCCTGGTGCTGACGCACGTGCCGCCGTGGTACGACCCCGACGAGATGGCCGCCGAAGCCCGGTCGGTCTACTCCGGCCCGCTCGACGTGGCCCGGCCGGGTGCGGTCTTCGAACTCTGACGCCACGTGCCGGCTCCGACCTGTGCTGGTGCTGGACGCGCCGCTGGGGGACCGGAATGATCACGTATACGTGGTCATTACCCGCCTCGCATGGCATCCGGGCCGTGTGAGGCATGCAATGACCACGTATACGTGATCATTCCGGGTCGGCTGGGCGCTCCGGGGTGATGGTGGACGAGGGCGGTGAGGTGCTGTGAGTACGCCCCCGCAGGGCCTGCGCCGGCAGCTGGGCACCTTCGACGCGGTGGTCATCGGCCTGGGCGCGATGATCGGTGCCGGCGTCTTCGTGGCGTTCGCCCCTGCCATGAACGCCGCAAAGGGCGCGGGCGGTCCCGGCCTCCTCATCGGTCTCGGGCTGGCTGGCCTCGTCGCCTTCGCGAACGCCACGTCCTCGGCCCGGCTCGCCGCGCTCTACCCGCTGTCCGGAGGCACCTACGTCTACGGGCGTCGCCGGCTGGGGGAGTTCTGGGGCTACCTCGCCGGGTGGGGTTTCGTGGTCGGCAAGACAGCGTCCTGCGCGGCGATGGCGTTGACGGTCGGTTCGTACGTCGCTCCGGGGTACGCGCGGTGGATCGGCGCCGGCGCGGTCGCGGTCCTCACCGGGCTCAATTATGTCGGCGTCCAGAAGGCCGCCTGGCTGACGAGACTGATCGTGGCGTTCACGCTGGTGGTACTGGCGTTCGTCGTCATCGCCTGCCTCGTGGCTGGCCCCGGCCCCGACCGCCCCGGCGAGCTCCGCTTCGCAGTGGCCGAATCACCGTTGCCGCCGGTGTACGGCGTCCTCCAGGCCGCCGGACTTCTCTTCTTCGCGTTCGCGGGGTACGCCCGGATCGCCACGCTCGGTGAGGAGGTGCGCGACCCGGCCCGGACGATCCCGCGGGCGATCCCGATCGCGCTCGGCATCACTCTCGGGGTCTACGCGGCGGTCGCGGTCGCGCTACTCGTGGAGCTGGGCGCCCCGATGCTGGCCGACAGCACCGCGCCGCTCCAGGAGGCGGTGGGGCGCACCAGCCTCGCGGCGTTCGCGCCAGTCGTCCAGGTCGGCGCCGCGGTGGCGGCCCTCGGCTCGCTGCTCGCGCTCATCCTCGGCGTCTCGCGGACGACCTTCGCGATGGCGCGGGACCGGCACCTGCCGGGGGCCCTGGACGCGATACATCCGCGGTTCGGCGTACCCCACCGTGCCGAGGTTGTCGTCGGCGCCGTCGTCGTGGTGCTGGTGCTCACCGTCGACCTGCGGGGCGCGATCGGCTTCTCGTCGTTCGGTGTACTGGTCTATTACGCGATCGCGAACGCCTCCGCGTGGACACTGCGCGCCGACGAGAACCCACCCCCGCGGTTCCTGCCCATCATTGGGTTGGTCGGCTGTCTCGCGCTGGCTCTCACCCTGCCGCTCACCGCCGTACTCATCGGAGTGGGAGTGCTGGCGCTCGGCGCGGTGCTGTGGGTGGTACGCCGATCCGCCGCGTCGGGGTGAGACGCCGAGTCGATGGCGGGAATCCTTCGACGGACTGCTCGCAGGCTCCCTTGACGTCTCGTCGAGGGATTCCCGCCAGCGACTCGGCGTGGCCAGCAGCGCGCCGTTCGGCGGGGTGGTTATGGGGAGTTCGCGGGACGTTCGGCCGCGGGTCACACTGTGTGCGTCCGCTCGGCGGCCCGGCTACCGAGCCTGGTCGCGTGAACGCGATCCACCCTGGCCGCGAGCTGCGGTTCGTTGCTCTCGGCGACAGCGTGACGGTGGGTGTGGGCGACCCTACCGAGCGCGGATGGCGGGGATGGGCGGCTTTGCTGGCCGAGTCGCTCGCGACGTCGTACTCCCTCCACTTCGCCAACGTCGCGAGTGAAGGCGCGACCGCCTCGCAGGTGCTCCGCGACCAGCTGCCCCCGGCCATCCACTTCCAGCCGCACCTGGCATCGATGGTCGTCGGGATCAACGACACGTTGCGGTCGACGTTTGATCCCGCCCGGATCCGCGGTGAGCTGTTCACAATCGCCGGGGAACTCACCGGCGCCACCCTGCTGATGCTGCGCTTCCACGACCACGGGCGGGTCTTCGGGCTACCCGGTTTCCTAAGACACCGGCTCAGCAGCCGGATCGAGGCAGTCAACGCGGTGTACGACGAGATCCACTCGGTCTTCGGCGGGCTGTACGTCGATCTGGCGGCGCGGCCGCAGGTGTACGCCCGGACGGCGTGGAGCGTCGACCGGCTCCATCCGTCCGAGCGCGGCCACCGCGAACTCGCGCGCGCCTGTGCGCAGACCCTCGAGCAGGCGGGGCTTTCGATCGCCAACCCACCCGGTCTCGACAGCTGCGGGGGTACCACTCCCTCCAGATGGGCGGATCTGGTGTGGATGGCGACGAAGGCGACGCCCTGGATCGGGCGGCGCGCCTGGGACCTGGGCCCGCAGGCCGCCCGGTCGGCCGTGGCGGCGACGGTCTCCGGCGTACGGCGGGTTCCGGTCGGGGTCGGGGCACCACCGGAAGCCCGGGTGGCCTCGGCTGACGCCGGCTGCCCGCTCGATCGGCGCGGCCTGCCATCGGGGGTCGTGGGTACGCCGATAGGGTCGAAGTCATGACGAGAGTGGACGGTCGGTCCGCCGACCAGTTGCGTCCGGTAAAGATCACCCGCGGCTGGCTTGACCACGCGGAGGGATCGGTGCTCGTCGAGTTCGGGCGTACCCGCGTCCTCTGCGCCGCCAGCGTCACCGAAGGCGTCCCGCGCTGGCGGCGAGACTCCGGGCTCGGCTGGGTCACCGCGGAGTACGCCATGCTCCCGCGCGCCACCAACACCCGCAACGACCGCGAGTCGGTCAAGGGTCGGCTCGGCGGGCGCACCCTGGAGATCTCCCGCCTCGTGGGCCGGTCGCTCCGGGCGGTGATCGACTACGCCGCGCTCGGCGAGAACACCATCATGCTCGACTGCGACGTCCTCCAGGCTGACGGCGGCACCCGTACCGCCGCCATCACCGGCGCCTACGTCGCCCTGGTCGACGCGGTGCGCTATCTCGAACGCCGCGGCTCCCTCAAGGGCACCGCCCTCACCGACTCGGTGGCGGCCGTCTCGGTCGGCATCGTCGGCGGCGCCCCCATGCTCGACCTCTGCTACGAGGAGGACGTGCGGGCCGAGACCGACATGAACGTCGTGATGACGGGAGACGGCCGGTTCGTGGAGGTGCAGGGTACGGCCGAAGGCGAGCCGTTCGACCGGAAGCTGCTCGACAACCTGCTGGAGCTGGCCGGGTCGGGATGCGCGGAGCTGGCCCGGATCCAGGCTGACGCGCTCGCCCAGGCACTTCCCGCCGAGGTCGGGCGATGACGCACCGCCTCCTCATCGCGACGCACAACCGCAAGAAACTCGCCGAGCTCGCGCGGATCCTCACGCCGCTGCTGCCTGACCTCAAGGTGCTCGACCTCGACGACGTACCCGCCTACGCCGAGCCCGCCGAGACCGAGTTGACGTTCGAGGGCAACGCCAGCATCAAGGCGCGGGCGGCCGTGGCGCACACGGGTCTGCCGGCGGTCGCCGATGACAGCGGGCTGTGCGTCGACGCCCTGAACGCGATGCCCGGCGTACTTTCTGCCCGATGGTCCGGACGCGCGAAGGACGACAGGCGCAACCTCGAACTCGTCCTCGACCAGCTCGCCGACGTCCCGAAGGAGCGGCGCGGCGCGAGCTTCGTGGCCTGCATGGTGCTGGTCCTGCCGGACGGTCGCGAGTTCGCGGTGGAGGGCCGGCTGGCGGGCCGGATCGCCTATGAGGCGAAGGGCGATGGAGGGTTCGGGTACGACCCGATCTTCGTGCCCGAGGGGGAGACCCGGACCTTCGCCGAGATGTCGCCGGAGGAGAAGGACGCGGTGAGCCACCGGGGCCGTGCCCTACGCCAGCTCGCTCCGATCGCCGCGGCCGCGCTCGCGGGCCAGCCCGCCGAACGCTGAAGCTGGCAGAGGGCAAGAGCTTGCCGAGTCGTCATAGGTTTCTCGGCTGAAGACGTCGCGCAGATTGGCGCGGGGGCGCGCTCGGCAGCAAACCAGGCACAGGTCTTGGCGCTCATGGAGTTGCGACGTGCTGGATCATCGGGGAGGCCTATCCCTGTGCCTCGCCGGCTGCCACGAACGTCGCACCACCGTCGCGGTGCCATGGCGAGGAAGGTCATGCGGGTGCGCGGGTGGCCCGGATGAAGCGGGCGCCCCACTCCTGGACGTGCGCGGCGAACTCCGGCGGCCCCAGGACCTCGAACTCGGCGCCCACGTTGCCCAGTGCCTGGGTCGGCCAGTCGAGGGAGGTCGAGGTCATGGTGAGCCGGCAGTTGTCCTGATCGAGCGGTTCGATCGTGCCCCAGCTACCGACCACCTGCCGCACCCGCGAGGAGGGCGCGTGCACAAGGACCTCGACCGTGTACGGGGCTGGGGCCCCGCTCGCTGCCTGGACGAAGGCCACGGCGTCCTCGGCCGGGAGCAGGCGCGGCCGGAAGCGCGTGCCGATCGCCGTCGGCTCGGTCAGCCGGTCGAGACGGAAACTACGCCAGTCGTGCCGACCCAGGTCGTAGGCCACCAGGTACCAGCGTCCGCCGAGTGCGACGACGCGGTGCGGCTCGACCTCGCGCTCAGTGGGTGCGGAGCCCCTGGCCGTGTAGGCGAACCGCAGCCGCTCCCCGTCCCGGCAAGCCTGGGCGACCGCGGTGAGCACCCCCGCCGCGACGACCGGCCCGGACACGACAGCGGAGAGAGTCATCGCCCGCAGGGCGTCCACCCTGGTCCGCAGCCGGGGCGGTAGGACCCGCACCACCTTGGTGAGTGCGCGCAGCGACGCCTCCTCCATCCCCGCGATCCCGCTCTGCGCAGCGTCGCCCACGCCCACCGCGAGGGCCACCGCCTCCTCGTCGTCCAGCAGCAGCGGCGGCAGGACGGCGCCGGGCGCGAGCTGGTAGCCGCCGTCGGTGCCCCGGGCCGCGCCGACCGGGTAGCCGAGCTCGCGCAGCCGCTCGACATCGCGGCGCAGCGTCCGCTCGGAGACCCCGAGCCGGTCGGCCAGTTCCGGGCCGGACCAGTGCCGGTGGGTCTGCAGCAGCGAGAGCAGTCTGAGGGCCCGTGAGCTGGTGCTCGCCATGCCGACATCCTGCCTCGGCTTCCGGTCAGAAACTGGCCGGAAGTCTTCCTAGGGTCGATCTCGACGCACTCGAGGTAAGGACGGAAATTGATCAGTCGTGAGATCCAGCTGACTGCCCAGATCACCGGCGTGCCCGCACTCGACCATTTCACCGTCGCCAAGACCGAGGTGGACGGTGAGGTCCTGGTACGCACCGACCAGATCGGGCTCGCCGCGACCTACCTGGAGCTGATGCGGGCCGACTGCACCATCCCGGTCCCGGCCTGGCAGCCGGGGCAGCGGGTAGGGGTGGCCGCCATCGCCACCGTGGTCCGATCCGACAGCCCCGAACTCGAGGTCGGCGAGCTGGTCCAGTCGATGACCGGCTGGAGCGAGTACTCCGCCGGCCCGGCCGGCTCGTACCTCAAGCTCGATCGTGAGCTGTTCGCCGACCCCGGTTACTACCTCGGCCAGGGTCCGACCGCCTACTACGGGATGGCCGAGGTAGCGGCCGTCGGCGAAGGCGACGTGGTGTTCGTCTCCGGCGCGGCGGGTGGCGTCGGCTCGCTGGCCGGGCAGATCGCCAAGTGCCGTGGCGCCGCGCGGGTGATCGGCAGCGCCGGCAGCCCGGCGAAGGTGGACTACTTGGTGAACGAGCTCGGCTACGACGCCGCCTTCGACTACCACGACGGCTCCACGGCCGACAGGCTGCGGGAGCTCGCGCCCGAGGGCATCTCGGTCTTTTTCGACGTCGTGGGCGGCGAGCAGTACCAGGGCGCGCTGCAGGCGGCCCGGCCCGGAGCGCGCTTCGCCCTCTGTGGCTCACTGTCCAGCCAGCTCGGTGACGCGACGCAGCGCTTTCCGCAGCCCGATCACGCGGCGGCCGAGGCCAGGGGCGTCGAGCTGCTGCCGTTCTCCTGCTACCACACGCCCGATCAGATCGCGGCCTGGCGCGAGCACTTCAGCAGCTGGCTCGGCGAGCGCCGCTTCGTCTACCCGCAGACGGTGGTCGAGGGCGGTATCGAGGATGTGCCGCAGGCGTTCCTCTCCCTGCTGCAGGGTTCCTACCAGGGCAACGTCTCGGTGCGGCTGTCGTGACCACGCTCTCCCTCCGGGCCCTGAACCGGGCGCTGATGGACCGCCAGTTCCTGCTGCGGCGCACCGATCACACCCCGCTGGAGGTGATCGGGCGACTGGTTGCGCTGCAGGCACAGGAACCCAACTGGGCCTATGTCGGGCTGTGGAGCAGAATCCACGCCTTCACACATTCCGAGCTCACCGCACTGCTGGAGGACCGGCAGGTGGTTCGCTCCGCTCTGCTGCGCAGTACCCAGCACCTCACCGCGGCCGACGACTTCCGTCGGCTGCGGCCGCTGCTGCAGCCCGTGCTCGACCGTACGGCCGGCTCGCCCTACTTCACCCGGAACAGCAGCGGCTTGGACGCGGCGTCCTTGGTGGCCGAGGGACTCGGCCTACTCGCGGAAGGGACGCTGTCGCGCAAGGAGCTGGCACGGCGGCTGGCCGAACGCCATCCGGGACGCGACGGCAGGATTCTGGCCGGGCAGGTGGAGTTGCGCACCCCCCTCGTCCATGACGCGGCCACCGGCGCATGGGGCTCCTGGGGCAACCGGTCGGCGATCTCGGTCACGCCCGCCGAGGTCTGGCTGGGACAGCCGATGGCGACGGCAGCGACGGCGACTGCCGCCAAGGATTCGGCCAAGGAGCTGATCCGCCGCTATCTGGCCGCCTTCGGCCCGGCCGGAGTGAAGGACGTCCAGGCCTGGTGCGGACTGACCCGCCTGGGCGAGGTCGTCGCGGACATGCGCGCCGAACTGCGCCCCTACTCCGGCCCCGACGGCAGGGATCTGATCGACCTGGCCGACGCCGAGCTGCCCGACCCCGACACCCTTGCTCCAGTGCGGCTGCTGCCCGCCTTCGACAACGCCCTGCTCGGCCACGCCGACCGGACCCGGGTCATCAGCGACGGGGACCGGAAGTGGGTGATGCCCGGCCAGGCGCGGGTACGGCCCACGTTCCTGGTGGACGGCTGGGTGCACGGAACATGATCCCTCGACGACGGGACGCTGCGGCTCACCCCGTTCCGACCGCTCGGCACAACCGATCGGGCGGCCCTGGAACAGGAAGCCACCCGGCTGCTGCAATTCGTGGGAGGCAGGGTGGTGTCCTACAGCGACCCTGTCGCGGCCCAGTCGTCTTGAGGTTCCCCCGGCGCCAGTCGACGAAGGCGTCGATCGCGCCATTCGCCCCGTGTGCGCTATCCGGCCATGCAGGCCGCGCGGGTCGGGCAGGGCACGTTTTGCATCGGAGGGCGCACCCGTGCCTATCTGCGCGATCTCTTAAGAGACCGAGGAACCTATGACAACTCGGGGCCTCATCGGGCTCATGAGGCGGGCAGCGTCGTCGCCGGGCGCTCTGGATCGCCGGCGGGTCCGACGGGTGCGTAGTCGAGGCAGCGGGCCGGGCGTGCGTTCGGCGTACTCCCCGGCATCACGGCCTGCACCGTGACCAGGCCGCGGTCCTGGTGCCAGACCGACCGGAAACGGGGAAGCAGCGGGGCGATGAGGGTGTACCTACTCGGCTGGTCGGCGTAGATCGGCACCACATCGCCGCTGACCAGCCAGACCCGCCGGGCAGAGGTGATCTGTGCGGGCATCGCGCACCGCGCCCGAGTCGCCTGGGAGTCGGGTGGGATCGCCCGCAGCCCCTTCTCCGGCGGCAGCCCGAGCCGGGGGCCGTAGACGCGGACGGCGGGCCGGTCACCGTTGCCGACCACCAGCACGTCGCCGTCCTGCCACTTGGTCGCGACGAACGCGAGTGCGGTGCGGTAGTCGTCGATGCCGTACAGATAGTTCAGGTCATGCATGAGCCGCGACGGCGTCGTCCAGCAGGTCACCAGGACGACAACCGCGCCGACGCCGGTCGCGACCGCACTGGCTCGCCGGCGTACGGCACTGCCCACGCCCGCGGCGCTCACCCCACCGGCGAACGCGTCGACGAGCACGCCGAGGTAGCACAGCAGACCCGGAACGCAGAACAGCACGAGCCGGCGGCCGAAGGGATACATGCCGAGGACACCGACCGCGTAGGCGGTCAGCAGGGGTAGTACGAGCACGATCCCGGTCGCGGGTTGGCGGCGGACCGCGACGACGAGACCGGCCACGACGAGGAGCAGGCCCCACCAGGTGGCGAACCCCAGCTCGCGTACGGCCAGGTCCCGGAACACGAACCCATGCCAGTCCACCCAACGAAGGAGAGGCTCGCCACGCGGACCGAAGAAATCCGTCCAGTAGCTGGCGAAGTCGCTGACCTGGCTGGTGAGGTGCCGGGCATGGAGGGCGGCGGCGAGGACGGACACGGCCGGCAGGGCGAGGCCGGCGAGCAGGCCAAGGGTGCTGGAGCCGCGCCGGATCCGCACGCGGTGGGGGGTGGGCCCTACGGACGAAGCCCGTGGGGGCCGGATTCGACACAGCACGACCCATCCGGCGACCAGTGGCGCGCTCAGCATGAACCCATGCGACACCCACGGCAGGACCGCGAGCGAGAGAAAGAACGCGAAGCGGGTACGACGGTCGCCGCGTCCGTCTCCCGTCACGTCCGTACGAAGGAGGCGGACCGCGAGCAGGAGCAGCCAGCTGACCGTCAGAGTGTCGGCGGTGTACTGCTTGGTCTGGGCGGTGTAGAAGACCAGCTCGGAGATGGTCGAGAGGAGTACGACGGGGATGACCGCCGCCCAGCGTCGCCGGACCAGCTGCGCACTGAGAAAGGCGACCACCACGACGGTCGCGCAGCCCGCCGACAGCGCCACCAGGCGGTACGCGCGTTCGCCGTCCCCGGCGACCAACGTCACGGCCCGGACGAGGAGCAGCCACAGCGGGGGCGCCGACTGCGCGTCCGAGAGCCGCCCCACCAGCTGGGCGGCGCTGTAGCTGTCGAGGCTCTGGATCAGCGCCAGCTCGTCGCGCCAGAACGCGCGGTCCTGCCACCACAGCCCGATCCGGACGGCGATGCCGGCGACGGTGACGAGGACCAGCGTGGCGGTGGCGCCGTCGAGTGAACGTACGCCGGACCGGCCCGCATGCTCCTCGGACTCCTCGGCCCCGTCGATGCCCTCCACGACCTCAACGGCGTCGGCGCCCGCGACTCCCTGCCCCCGCCGGGACCGACGGGGGTAACGCCTGCGGCGTACGGCGGGTGGCCGGCTCACCCGCGCCCGAAGAGACGGATGCGGAGGAGGATCCACAGCGCCTCGACGCCGTCGCGCCAGGTGAGCTTCTTGCCTTCGGCGCGGCTGCGGGCGCGGTAGGAGATCGGGACCTCGTAGGGCCGGTAGCCGCGGCGCAACAGCTTGCCGGTGACCTCGGCCTCCATGCCGAACCCGGCGGACCGGATGTCGAGCTCGCGGTAGAGCGCCAGCGGCATCAGCTTGAAGCAGGTCTCGAGGTCGGAGATGTAGCAGTTGAAGAGCACGTTGGCGAACGTCGTCACGCCCCTGTTGCCCAGCACGTACCAGTAGGAGTACGACGTGTGGCTGCTGAAGGTGCGGGTGCCGTAGACGACTTCCGCGTCACCGTTGATGACGGGAACCAGCAGCTTCGCGATGTCGTCGGGGTCGTACTCGAGGTCGGCGTCGCAGATCGTCATGTAGTCGCCGGTCGCCACGCTGCCCGCGGTGCGGATGGCGGCGCCCTTGCCGCGGTTGACGGTGTGGCGGTGGATCACGACCCGCGGGTCATCCACCTGGTCGAGCAGCTCGCCCGTGCCGTCGACGCTGCCGTCGTCGACCACGACGACCTCGACCTCACAGGGATAGTCGACGTCCAGGATCCGCTTGAGAACGCGATTGAACGTCGCGACTTCGTTGTAGACGGGGACGAGGATCGAGAGCTTCACCGGTGGTTCTCCCACGGGACGGCGACATGCCTGGACAGGAGCAGGCCGGACCTTCCAAGTGTCCCGCAGATCGGTCTCGATCGGTGAGGACACGCCCCCAGCTCAGCCGCCGACGGGAACGAGTGCGAGAGGAGGGACTCGAACCCTCACGCCCGGAGGCACCGGATCCTAAGTCCGGCGCGTCTGCCAATTCCGCCACTCTCGCGGTCGGCCCGCCTGCGGCGGACCAGTCTACGGGTCAGGACAGATCGCTCACACGTCGAGTTCGCGCCGGAGCTTCGCCACGTGGCCGGTGGCCTTGACGGCGTACTGGGCGACGGCGATGGTGCCGTCCTCGTCGACGACGAAGGTCGACCGGATCACTCCGGTGACGGTCCGGCCGTACATCTGCTTCTCGCCGTACGCACCCCAGGCGGTGAGCACCGCCTTGTCGGGATCGGAGAGCAGCGGGAACGTCAGGCCCTCCTTGTCACGGAACTTCGCCAGCTTGGCCGGCTGGTCGGGCGACAGGCCGAGGACGGCGTAGCCCGCCGCGGCCAGGGAGTCCAGCGAGTCGCGGAAGTCGCACGCCTGCTTGGTGCAGCCCGGCGTCATGGCGGCGGGGTAGACGTACACGATCACCTTCCGGCCGCGGAAGTCGGACAGCGAGACGGACTTGCCGTCGGCGTCGAGCAGCGTGAAGTCGGGTGCCGGGTCGCCGGCGCTCAGGCGGGGGGTCGGGCTCACTGGTCCTCCACGGTCGGGGTTCGGCGCGCGCGGCACCGGGCCGGGGCTTGTTGCAAGTCTTTTGCATGTAAGAATGACGGGCCTTAAGTGGCAGCCCCATCATCCAGCGGTAAGTACAGCATCTACCAGGGACGAGGAGCCCCCTGTGCACGTACCCGACGGATTCCTCGACGCCCCGACCTCGGTCGCCACGGGCGTCGCCGCAACGGCCGTGGTCGGCCTCGCTCTGCGGGGCGCCCGCCGCGAACTCGACGACAGGACCGCGCCCCTCACCGGACTGGTCGCGGCGTTCGTCTTCGCCGTACAAATGCTCAACTTCCCGGTCGGCGCCGGCACCAGCGGACACCTGCTCGGCGGGGCGCTGGCGGCGGTCCTCCTCGGCCCCTGGACGGCGATCCTGTGCATGACTGTCGTCCTACTCGTCCAGGCGCTCTTCTTCGCCGACGGCGGGATCACCGCGCTCGGCACCAACGTGACCCTCATGGGCATCGTCACCGTCGTCGTCGGCTGGGCGGTCTTCCGGCTGGTGCTGCGGTTCCTGCCCAAACGCCCGTCATCCGCGGTGCCGGCGGCGTTCGCGGCGGCTCTGCTGTCGGTGCCGGCGTCGGCGCTGAGCTTCGTCGCGTTGTACGTCGTCGGGGGTACGGCCGACATCCCGCTCGCCCCGCTGACCGTCGCCATGCTCGGCTGGCATGTCCTCATCGGTCTGGGTGAGGCCGTCATCACCGCCCTCACCGTGGGCAGCGTCATCGCCGTACGCCCCGATCTCGTCCACGGCGCGCGCCCGCTCCTGGCCGCCCGCGACCTGACGATCCGTCAGAGTCCCGTTGCTTCCAAGGAGGCCGCGTCATGACTGTCCAGATGGAAGGCGAGGGCCGGGCGAACGGCGAGGGCCAGCTGAAAGAGCGTGGGCCGCTGAAGGATCGCGTACGCCTGAAGGTCGTCGTCCTGCTGGGCGTCCTCATCGTGCTCGGCCTCGCGGGTGTCGTGAGCTTCCACGCCTCGGGCAGTCCCGACGGGCTCGAGCGGGTCGCCGAGGACCACGGGTTCGGGCACACCGCCGAGGACAGCGCCACCGGTGACTCACCGCTCGCCGACTACGCCACCCGCGGCGTCGACAACCCCCGGCTCTCCGGCGGGATCGCCGGCGTGGCCGGTGTGGTGGTGGTCCTCGGGCTCGGGACCGGAATCGCGTACGCCCTCCGGCGACGTGCCCGGGACCGGCGCGAGTCGGCGGACTGACATGGGTGCGGGCCACGCGCACCGGCTCCACCTACCGGGCCGTTCGCCGGTCCATCGGCTGCCGGCACAGTGCAAGCTGGTGGGGCTGGTCGGGTTCGTCCTCGTCGTGGTGGCGACGCCGCGGACGGCGTACTGGGCGTTCGGGTGTTACGCCGGGCTGCTGCTGGCGGTCGCGGTGGTCGCCAGGGTGCGGCTGGGGTTCGTGGCGAAGCGCGCCGTGGTCGAGGTGCCCGTGGTGGTTTTCGCGCTGCTCCTGCCGTTCGTCGCGCAGGGTCCGCGGATCGAGGTGGTCGGGATCGCGCTGTCGGAGTCCGGCCTGCTCTCCGCGTGGAACGTCCTGGCGAAGGCCACGCTCGGTGTGGTCGGATCGATCCTGCTCGCGGCGACGACAGAGCAGCGTGACCTGCTGGTCGGCCTGCGGCGCCTGAAGATGCCGGGCCAGTTGGTCCAGATCGCGTCGTTCATGGTCCGCTACCTCGACGTGATCGCCGACCAGATGCACCGGATGCGGATCGCGCGGGAGGCGCGCGGATTCACCCCGCACGGGCCGCGGTCCTGGCCGGTGCTGGCCCGCTCGGCCGGCGCGTTGTTCATCCGGTCGTACGAACGCGGGGAACGCGTCCATCTCGCGATGCTCTCGCGCGGCTACACCGGTGGTCCTCCGCCCGTTCTGTCTGAGACCCGTGCCGCCACGTCGGCGTGGGTGTCCGCCGCCGCGCTGCCGGTGGTCGCACTGATGATCGCGGTCACGGCGTGGTGGACCCGATGAGCGCGCCCGTGCTGGAGGTGTCCGGACTCGCGTACGCCTATCCCGACGGCCACCAGGCGCTCTACGGCGTCGACCTCGCACTGACCCGCGGCGAGCGGGTCGCGCTGCTCGGGCCGAACGGTGCCGGCAAGACCACGTTGGTGCTCCACCTCAACGGCATCCTCACCGGCGGGCTCGGCAGCGTCCGGGTCGACGGGATGGCGGTCGGCCGGCAGACGCTGCAGGAGGTGCGCCGCCGGGTCGGCGTGGTGTTCCAGGACCCTGACGACCAGCTCTTCATGCCGACGGTGCGCGACGACGTGGCCTTCGGTCCTGCCAACCTCGGGTTGCGCGGCGCGGAACTCAGTGCCCGGGTACGCCAGGCGCTCGAGCGGGTCGGCATGGAGGAGTACACCGACCGGCCGCCCCACCATCTGTCGTTCGGCCAGCGGCGACGGGTCGCGGTGGCGACGGTCCTCGCGATGGAGCCGTCGATCCTCGTCCTCGACGAGCCGTCGAGCAACCTCGACCCGGCCAGCCGGCGCGAACTCGCCGACATCCTGCGCGGACTCGACGTCACGGTGCTGATGGTCACCCACGACCTGCCGTACGCCCTGGAGCTGTGCGAACGCTCGGTCATCCTCGACGGCGGCGCGATCGTGGCCGACGGGCCCACCCCGGAGGTGCTCGGCGATGCGGAGCTGCTGGCGGCCCACCGCCTCGAACTCCCGTACGGCTTCGATCCCGCGATCGTCCGGACCACCCGCCCGCCGCGAAGCGAAGGTGCCGGCGCCGCGCTAACGGGGTAGAGGCCCACGGGAGGTCCGATCTGCAAGACTGAGGTGATCACCGGGAACGATGACGTTCACACGGGGCTGTGATCGGAAAGGACCACAGTGAGCGACACGACGAGGCCAGCTCTCCCAGATCGCAAGAAGTCGGGCGCCCGCAAAGTTGCCGCTGACGGCAGCCGGTCCGCTGATCAGATCGAGGCAGAACTCGCCGAGACCCGGCAACGCCTGGCCGCGACCGTCGACGCGCTGGCCGAACGGGTCCAACCCAAACAGCTCGCCGCCCGGAGCGTGTCGAAGATGAAGCTTGCCGTCCTCACCCCCGAGGGCCAGCTGCGGACCGGCCGTCTGGTCACCGTCGCGGCAGTGGTGGCCGGTGCTGTCGGGGCGCTCACCCTCCTCCGTTCGCTCGTCCGCGGCCGCCGTTGAGCTGCTGTCCGCCGCCAGGGCTGCTAACCCGCCGCTGAGGCGGTCAGCCCGCTGTACGCCAGCGGTGGATCAACGCCCACCCGGCCGCGACAAAGCCCAGGCCGGCGGTACCAAGCAGCTGCCAACTCCACCTTGACGAGCCGCTGGCACCTCCGGCGTTGGCCAGGATTGGCTCCGCTGGTGTCCGGTTCGCCAGGTCCGTACGCACCTGCGGGGTGAGTTCGGTGCTGCCGCCGCAGAGGCTCGCGGCGTACTGCCCCTCACCGGGTGCGGGGATCGGTTCGCCGGCGTTCTTTTCGGCGTAGACGACGAACGGGCCGGATCCCTGGAGTTCCAGGCCGCACGAGGCGCCGCTCTCGACCGTGACGATCTCCTGCTGGCGGTGTACCTCGCCCTTGTAGACCTGCGACACGTCGAACGTCCACACCGCCCTGTCGGTGCTGGAGAAGAGGCGGCTGGGTACGTCGCGATCGGTCATGCGTCCGACAAAGACGGCGTCCGCCCGGTCGTACGCCTCGGCGGGGGACTGCGAGACACAACTACAGGCCGAGGCCGGCGCGGGGGCCAGCAGGAAGGCGCCCGAGGCGATGAGGGCGAGGATCAGGGCAACGCATAGCTGGCGGAGTCGGTGGTTCATCGCGCATGCTCCTTCGTACTGGCCCCGGTGGTGATCCGTGGACGCGCCCGGTGATGATTCGTGGACGCCTGGACCCAGCACTTGGTTGGCTCCGCTGTCGTTTGGGCGGCGCCAGCTGCGGCGTACTCGGACTCCCCGTTGGCGCATGGCCTGCCGGCCGCCGTACCCTCTCATGACGTGACCGACACGCCGAACGGACAGATGGCCGTCGACAAGCTACCGATCCGCATGCTGCACGACCGGGTCCTTGTCGCCCTTGACAGCGAGAGCGCAGAACGCCGTTCCTCCGCGGGGATCGTGATTCCCGCGACCGCCAAGATGGGTAAGCGCCTAGCCTGGGCGCGGGTGGTGGCGATCGGACCCCTGGTGCGCTCGATCGTGGTTGGTGACCGGGTGTTGTTCGACCCCGAGGACCGTTCTGAGGTGGAGGTGCGGGCCGAGGCGTACATCCTGCTCCGCGAGCGCGACATCCACGCGGTGGCATCCGAACGCCTCGAGGACGACCAGACCGGGCTCTACCTCTAGTTACCGGGCGGGCGGGCAGGAAGGCAGCGGGCGTCGCGAGCGGAGGCGGTCATGCCAGGTCGAAAGCCGATGGCCGCGCTGATGCGTCGAGGTGAGGCAATCCTCGACGACGCGGCCCAGCGTTCCCGGGAGTCGCTGCGGACCAGGTTCGGGCGCCTGCGACGCACGCTTGTCCCGATCATCCAGTCGGCCGCCGCGGCCGGCCTCGCCTGGCTCATCGCGACTCGGGTGGTCGGACACCCGCAACCGTTCTTCGCGCCGATCGCCGCCGTCCTGTCGCTCGGGGTGTCCCTCGGGCAGCGGTTGCGGCGTTCCGTCGAACTCATCGTGGGCGTCGCCCTCGGGATCCTGGTGGCCGACCTGCTCATCGGCGTGATCGGCCGGGGTGCCTGGCAGATCAGCCTGGTGGTGTTCCTCGCGATGGCGGGTGCGGTCCTGCTGGGTGGGGGACCCTTGCTGGTCAACCAGGGTGCGGCCTCGGCGGTCCTGCTCGTCGCTCTCGTACCCGCGACATCCACGGGAGCGGCGGCGACGTCGCGGTTCGTGGACGCGCTCACCGGTGGGGCGGTCGGGTTGCTCGTCAACGCCATCCTGCTTCCGACGAACCCGATCGTCATCGCTCGGCGGGCCGCGAACCCCGTCATCGACGAGCTGGCCGGCACCCTCGAGGACATCGCGAACGCCCTGGAGCTGCACAGCCGGGAGGCGGCGAGCGCGGCGCTCTCGCGGGCCCGGCGGATCGAGGGATCGTTGGGAGAGCTGCGGGACGCGCTCGCGGCGGGCTCCGAGATCGCGCGGATCGCGCCGGTCCGGTGGCGGACCCGCGGGCATCTGTTCTGGTACGTCGACGCCGCGCCGCATCTGGACCACGCCGTCCGCAATGTGCGGGTGCTCGCCCGGCGGGCGCTGGTCGTGATCCGTGTCGGCGAGAGTGTGGACCCCCGGTTGCCGCTGGCGATCAGACGCCTGGCCGAGGCCGTCCGGACGCTGCGCAACGAGTTGGCCAAGGGAACCGAACCGCTGGCCACCCGGCGCGGGCTGCTGGACGCGGCACAGATGGCGACCGCGACGTTGGGGTCGTTGGGATTTTCGGGCAACGTCATCGTCGCCCAGATCCGCTCGGCCGCGGCCGACCTGCTGCAGGCGACCGGCGTCGAGCGCGCTGACATCGACAAGATCTTCGCCAGCGGTGGCAGCCCCGGCCCCGGGCCCGGCCCTGGGTCCGGCGCGACGTGATCGAAGGTGCAGTTCGGGCTGGGGCGTTGGTCAGGAGCAGTGCGCGGTCAGCGCTCGGCCTTCGTCTTTGACGGCGGCGCTGTGTGGATCCGGCCCCTCACGGGCTTCGCCCGTCCGGGCCCACCCCGACCTCTGCGTTGCTGTTCGGGGACCTGTGGTGCCGGCTCGCCGCTCCTGAGGACCGTTTCCTCCGTGGGTTCGATCCGGGCCGGCAGGTCGTGCTGGAGGCAGAGCGCCACCAGGCTGTGCCCGTCGTACAACCGGAGCGGCCGGCCGTGCGCGTACTCATACGCCTGTGAGTCGAGGCCCCCGGTGGTGAGGAGTAGACCAGCGTCGGCGCGTTCGTGACGGACGGCGGACTGGAGTCCGCGCACCTCGGACGTCTCCAGCAATCCGGGGGTACGCCGGACCCGGATGACGGAGCGTTGCTCGATCCCGTCCGCGGTGGAGCGGGTGGCGATGAATCCGCCGCCAGACCTTTCGGCGCGAATGGCCGCGTATCCCATGCGTTCGAGCAGCCGCTCGACCAGCCGGTGCAGCTCCTCGACGGGAATGCTGAGCAGGTTGGGCGCGCGGGTGGAGGCGGCCGGCGAGATGTCGGGATCGGCCAAGTCGAACGGAAGAAGCGGCGCGATCCCGGTGAGCTCGTCGGGGTAGGCGGAGATCTCGGCGCCGAACTGCTTCTCGACGAGGTCCAGCGGATCGTCAAGCGTGTTGAGCCGGAGCCTGCTGAAATGTCGCCGGGACGAGCTCATGCTGATGAGGCACGGCCCCGGCCCGTCGTCGCTGGGTACGACACCGTTGAACACGACCGACTCGACAAGCCAAGTGGGATCCGTCGCGAACGCGGTGTTGATGGCCCGGAGCGCGAACTGCGCGAGCAGATTGAGGTAGATATCGCGCACCTCGCCGATGGACCGCCATTTGTGAACGCCAACCGAGTCGGTCGCCTTGTTGTAGCGGTATTCCTTCTCCCGCGGAATGATGTCGGTGGTCGGGACTTCCCATTCGATGAGCAGGAGCTTTGACTCGGGTATGTACGCGAACCGCCGGCCACGCGGAAAGCTGGAGCGGTCCACGACCGACTCGAAGACCCGGCGGAAATAGTCGCTGACGCTTGCCCGGTCTCCTGCGAGCACCCGCTGCCGGTAGGCGTCGATCTCGCCGTTGTGTTCGAGAACCCGCTGCGTTTCGGCGGTGTGAGTGTCGCGTTGGGTGCGCTGGAGTTCGTCGATGCGGCGCTGCCGGGCGGCTTCCTCAGCCCGATAGCGTTCGAGAGCGCTCGCGTACGCCTTCTCCGCTTCGGCTTCAGCGTCCACCTTGCTGCGGTGGACACTCCGGGTCAGCAGGCGACTGATGAGGCCACGGCTCTTGGGCGCGTACTCCTCCCACATGGGAAGGGGGAGGGGTGCGGCGTCGGTGCCGAGGTCGAGCGCCGGCAGGTCTTCCTTCAGGCGTTCGAAATCAAGGGGTTGGACGATGCGGGACAAGGAGGCGCGGAGCAGCGTGCCGAGTTTCTGGACTCGTTGCTCGACCTTGTCGGTCCTGACGACGGCATCCTCGGCGAGTTGCTGGACGTGGATTTCCTGGCGGCGGTGTTCCTGTGCCGTGACATGTCGCTTGGGGCGACCCCGGCGTTTGTCCTCCGTTGCGGCGCCTTCGGTTGGCGTGGTCTGGCGGCGTTGACGCCACCCGGCTGGTCGCAGGCGTTGTATGCGATGCACCATCTTGCGCTCCCTCGTACGAACGGTCGTACCTCTGCGGTGAGGCAGGGTCAGGGCCATGACGGACGAGCGGCGGTGCTCGTGTAGGTGCAAGAAGGGAGGAATATGGGCAGCCTCGGACGACCTCTGGTGACCGGCGCGGTTTGCGCGCCGGGTCGACGTTTCGGCCACGGTCGTGGCGCTCGCGTCTCATCGGGTCGCCCTCCGGGTGGGGTCTCGGCGGCCGATCACGCTGCGTTGGTGTTTTGTAACATGCCGCTGCGGCTCAGGCCAAGGGGTTGTATCGCTTGGTGAGCCACCGACCCCGATTGTCACCCTTGGGGAAGGGCCGGCTCGAGCCATTAAACTTTGCCGGGCTTGCGGTTTCTGTCCGTCTTTACGGCATGAGAAATGATTGTGTAGATCGCGGTCCCGCTGCTGACCTTGGTGACGTCAAGGGGCTGTTGGCGGCACGAGCGGGCCGGCGCTCCCCGAAGAACAGCTGCGTCAACTCCTGGCTGCGTCCGTCAGCTGTGAATCGTTCCGCGTTCGCGTTCTTCCGCGGAAGAACTGGCGAGCTCTGGCCGCAGGAGTTCGGCTCGCCTCCGCCTCGACTGGACGGCGAGCGCGGCTACGGCCAGAACCACCGCGCCAGCGAGGGAGCCGACCGCCACTGTGAGCGCGGGGCGCGCCGCTTGTGAACACACGGGTTTGAGTGCCTCGAGTTCGGAGGGGCTGAGCTCGCCTACGCGAATGATCGACTCGTCCATACGGAAGGTCTCCGCGAGGACCGTTCGCGGGCAGTAGCTGAGGCCTCCGAGTGGGACGAGTCCGCTCGTTCGATCGAGGAAGAGCACCCCGAGGGAAAGCGCCACGACGGCGAGTGTCCATACGAGTGGCAGTCCACCACGAATGCCGCGGGGCGCTGACTCCTCCGATGTGTGCACGGCGCGATCATGGCAGAGACGGGAGCAGTTGTGGGGCCGATTCTGGCCGGAATCGTGGCTGCTGGACGCCGGCAATCCGGGCCCTTTGTGGGATGTCACAGTGCCGCGGTCCGAGCGTAGGTTTTAACCAGGCCGCGACCTGTCTGATCGCGGAGGGTTTGCATGACCATGAGGGATATGCCCGTCCTGGTGACCGGAGCCGGCGGCGGTGTCGGCGGGGTGGGGCACAGGGTCGTCGGGTTGCTGCGCCAACGGGACGTGCCAGTGCGTGCCATGGTGCACCATGACGACGAGCGCGCGGACGTCCTGCGATCCATGGGCGCGCAGGTGACGGTTGGTGACCTCACCCGTCCCACCGATGTGGCTGAGGCACTCGACGGTGTGGCCCGCATGTTGTTCAGCATGAGCGTTTCGCCGGACTACCTGGAGGCATCCGCGACGGTCGCCACGGTGGCTCGTGCCACGGGAACCCTCGACGCGTTGGTCAACCTGTCGCAGATGACGGTGTCCCAGATGACCGCGGTGAGCACTGAGGAGTCGCATCAGCAACGACTGCACTGGCTGTCCGAACAGCTACTCGGCTGGTCATCCCTCCCGGTCGTGCAGGTACGCCCGACGATCTTCCTGGACAACCCGTTGTTCACCACGCTCGTGGCCGAGTCCGTTGCCGAGAGCGGAACCATCCCGCTGCCCTTCGGTGACGGTCGCAGCTCACCGATTGCCGCCCGCGACGTCGCCGCGGTGATCGCGGAAGTCCTGGTCGACCCCGACCGCCACCTTGGCCAGGTGTACGAACTGACGGGGCCGCGATCGCAGGACATGACCGGCATCGCCGAGGAATACTCCCGCGCCCTCGGCAGGCCTGTGACCTATGTCGATGTGCCGCCACAGCCGTGGGCCGACCGAATCGCCGGCGATCCCCAGCTGTCACCACACGTCCATCAGCACCTCGTCACGCTTGCCCGGCTGCACCGCCAGAACCGCTTCGACCGGTTCACCCGCACTGCCGAGGAGATCACCGGAACGCCGGCACAGTCGGTCGAAGAATTCGTCGCGGAGCGAGCCGACCTTTTCAATCGTGCAGCATCCGCGCCTCAGTGACGTGGCCCGGCCAGCCCTGGCAGGATGTCGAGATGCCGTGGGCCGAGGACTGGGACGCGCGGATGTCCGGGGAAGTCTGCCGGTTCTGCCGCAAAGGTAGGCCGGACGAGAACGAGGATGGAGCCCGTGTCTACGCGGGGGAGGTCTCGGATGCGTACCTTCCTCGAAACGTCGTGATGCGAGGCTATGCGGTAGTGGTGTGGCGCGGCAGGCACGTTGTTGAACCAACTGAGCTAACGTCCGGTGAGGCCGCGTCCTACGGGGGAAATGTGCTGCTGGTCGACCAGGCAATCCAGAAGCATTACCGCCCCCTGAAAATGAACTACGCGACGATGGGGAACTGGACCCACATCTCCACACTCATGTGACGGCGCGATTTCTCGGTGATCCAGCAGCGGGAGATCCGCTGCCGCCTCTTCCGCGGTCGGCGCTCCCGGAGGGTTCGTGGCGCGCCGACGTGGCGGCGTTACGTCATCTCCTGGCCGACCCGGAAGCGCTGCTGCCGGACTTCTGAGCACGACCTTCTGGCAGGGTGTTTCCTATGGAGCTTCCTGTACGAGAACCCTGTCCGCTGTGTGAGGTTGTCGATCGGCAAGCATGGACACATGACGGTGAGGAGTGCCGGACTGCCGTGGTCGTCGAGAGCGGGCTTGCTCTGGCGTTCATCCGCGATGACCGTGCCGACGGCTACTCGTACGTTATTCCGAGGCGGCATGTTGGCTTGTTCACCGATCTGCATGGGGATGAGGTGACCGCGCTCATGGCGATGGTTCATCAGGTGGCGAAAGCCGTGGTCGCCGAGCTTTCGCCAGATGGGTTGAACATCTTTCAGAACAATGGTCTCATCGCCAATCAGACAGTGCCTCACGTGCATATCCATGTCGCGCCAAGGTCCGCCGAGCAAATGGCCACCTGGCAGCCGGCGAGCGACCGCTGGAGCGGCCAGGTGCAACCCTTCCAGGCGCGCCAGGATCTGGCTCGACGCCTTTCCCAGGTGCTTCGGACGTCCCGTTGATGGTAAGAATGCGCCTATGGTTGAGCCTTTTGTGAAGCGCCGTGCGCGGCCGCTCCCTGGTTCTATTCCTGACGTACTGCAGATATTCCTTGCCGAGGTGCGTCTTTATCGCGAGATCGCGCCCGTGGTCGGCGTTCGCGTGCCTGGATGCCTGAACGCGGAGGAGGTCGACGGCGCGACCTACCTGCTCCTCGAGAACCTCTCCGCATGGCGTCCCGGCGCTGAGCCAACGGCGCCGGCCCGGATCCTGGCGACCATGCACGAACGATGGCAAGGAGCGGCGAGCGACCGCTGGCCGTGGCTGCGTACCCCAGGTGCCGCCGGCGAACTCGTCGGCGATCTCTTTGACAAGACCTGGCCGACTCTGGCAAGCCGCTCAGATTGCACACCTACGGTGCGCGCAGTGGGAGAGCGGCTCTACGGTCACGTCCCTTCGTACGAACGTCTTGCGGGGGCGTCAGGCCCTTCGACCTTGGTGCATGGAGACGCATCCATGCTGAACATCCGCACCAGCCCTGCCGGCGAGGTCGCGCTTCTCGACTGGGAAGACGTTGGAGCCGCACCAGGTGTCACCGATCTGGCCTGGCTTCTCATCTCATCCATCGAACCCGCGCAATGGGGCGAGACCGTCACAGCCTACGGGAAGGCGGCCGGACTCCGTGACGCTCTTCCAGCAGTGGCGTCACAGGCGATCCTGTCGCTGGCGGACACGCCCGCGGGTTCGGAGGATGCGGTCAACTGGGTACGTCGTATCGAGGCGGCGCACCGGTGGGCGTCGGCCTGAGTAAATCCGTTGGCAATCGCCGCTGGCGCCGTCGTAGCGTTCCCGACATGCGCGTTCAGGTCGTGACCGTCAATCATGGGACCACCGCCTACGCCGATCTGCTCCTGCCGTCGCTGCTCACGCATCATCGAGACACTGCTGCCGACGTGTCGGTCCTGGTGCTCGACAACGAATCCGGCGACGTGGATCGGTTGGAGTGGGCTAAGGAGTTCGGCGTACGAATTCGTCCTTCGGGCTACCCTGAGCGTTCCCGTCAACACGCACGGCGAAATCGTGCGCGATGCGGTCCTCGCCGCGCCCCACTGCGACGCGTACCTTTTCGTCGACTCTGATGTGTGCTTCACCACCGACAACACGATCGATGCGATGGCCGCGGAACTCGCGGCCGACCCCAGGCTCTTTGCGGTGGAGGCAAGCTGGGGCAGCGAGGACGGAAGCGTGTACGACCATGCCGCCGGCTCGCCACCCAGCAACAGCCGGATTCGAGAGTCGGTCCGCTTCGCTGGTGGCGAGTGGTGCGAGCCGTATGAATTTGAGGTGGGGTACGGCGACCGCCTCCATCCCTTCTGCGCGCTGGTACGCAACGACGCGCCGTTTCGTTCCACGGTTGAGCTGCTGGGCCTCTCATCGGCGATGACGCAATGCGTGCGCGGCGCGTTGTTCTTCGACACCTTTGGCCTACTCACCCAGGTGATGAAAACACACGACCGCTCCTTTGCGAGGTCGAGCCAGAAGGTGATCCACTTCGGCAACGTGAGTTGGCAGTCGGCGTACGCCGATGAGAAGGCTGCCCGAAGGGACGCTCTCCTTCGACGTTATGCCAGCATCTGAGTCGACTCGGTGCCGGCTGCGTCGAGGCGGCGCATTGTCGACTCGTCCAGCTGTAGGTCGACGGCCGCGAGTTGCTCGTCGAGCTGAGCCACTGACCCAGCCGCACTTACAGGAATGATCGGCGGGTCACTGTGCAGCATCCAGGCAAGGACAACCTGGTTGGCTGTGGCGCCTAGCTCCTTCGCGACGTCGCGTAATGTCGCCAGCCGCGAAGCATTACTCGGATGCTCGTACCCCAGCTCAAATGGCCGGCGATCCGGCCGGGTGTAGCCACCGCGTAGCAGCGGCTTGTAGCCGAGAATCGCGAAGTCAGACTGGGTTCGCGCGTAGTCGATCAGCTCTCCTGTCACCACGCTACTGTGGGCCAGGTCCGGGCGCGGCCAGAGGTAGGTGTGCAACTGCTGGACGCAGGTGTACCCGGGTAGACCGGCGGTCCGCGCCAGGGCACGCGCCTCCTCGATGCGCCACACCGCGGTGTTGCTACAGCCGATCACGCCGACTTTGCCTGTCCGTACCAACTCGCCGAAGACCTCGACCCGCTCCTCCAACGCGGAGGCGCGATGGTCCCAGTGCGCGTAGTAGAGGTCTATGCGTTCGACACCCAACCGGTGCAGACTCTCCTCGACACCGGCCCGAATATCATTGCCCGCCAGGCCGATGAAATTGGGCTCCGACGGATCACCGGGCACCGTCGTACGCGCTCCCACCTTGGTGGCGATGACAACCTGGTCTCGCACGCCACGGGAACGAATCCACCGGCCGATAACCTCTTCGCTCTCGCCGCCCTTACCGACCCACTGGTCGTAGTTGTCGGCCGTGTCGATGAAGGTCCCGCCAGCTTCGAAGAAACGGTCGAGAATCGCGAACGCGGTTTCTTCGTCGGTGCCGGTGCCAAATGGGATCGTGCCGAGACAGAATTCGCTGACGGAAATTCGGCCGTGGGCATCTCCCAAGAAAATCTGGCGCACGAGTGCTCCCATACCCAAGAGAAGATCTTCGGCCCGATCGCCGGCGGGGTCCGGGCCTGGTGCGATCTGGGGCCACAACGCTCACAACGCTAGCCCTCAGGCAAGCCGTGGCACCGAACCAATCGGCCAGGTCATATCCGATCCAATAGGCCAGTCGAAAACGAACTGCGTTAGTTCCGCCGGTCGATCAGCAGCTGAACACCGTCGAGGATGCACCGCAGGCCGAAGTCGAGCGCTTGGTTCTTACCGGCCGAGTCGGCCAGCACCGCCGCGAGGGCGGGGAACCGATCCTCACGGCCACTCAGCACCGCGTTCATCGCCTCATCCATCGCCTGCTCGGGGTCGCGAGTACCCATCGCGGCGGCCTGCTGCGCGATCATCCGCACCTGCCCGATCAGGGTCACCGCCACGTCGAGAATCTCACCGCCGGTCAGCGGGGTGCCGGTCAGCGCAGCGGTCGCCTCTTCTAACCAGCCGAGTTCGTTGGGCCCGATCGCACGCGCCCCGACGGTAGCCTCCAGCGCCCACGGATGGCCTGCGAATCGATCGAACATCTGCCGCGCCCAGGTGTCGAGCTTTCGTCGCCAGCCGCCGGTCATCCTCTCCAGTCGGGGCGGTTCACCGATCCCACGGTCGATCATCAGCGCCACCAGCTCCACCTTGCCCGGCACGTACCGGTACAAGGCCATCTTCGTGACCCCCAGCCGCTCGGCTACGCGTTGCATCGTGAGCGCGGCGAGCCCATCGGCATCGGCGATCTCAATACCCGTGGTCGCGATCATGTCCAGGCTCAGCGTTGGTTTCGGCCCGCGCTTCGACGCGGTCTGCTGTTCCCAGAGCAGCGCCATCGCCGTTGCCTCAACTGCCATTGGTACTCCTTGCCCTCGACGCAGAACTGTGTCTAGAGTACACTGTGTCTGTCGGACACTATTATTCCTGTCTCTGTTCTGGGGAGAGCGACATGGTCAGTTCCGAGTTACGCGGCCTGCGGGTCCTGATCTCCGGCGCTGGCGTGGCCGGCCCCGCCGTGGCGTACTGGCTGTCCCGGTACGGGGCTGACACCACGGTCGTCGAGGTCGCGCCGGCGCTGCGGACTTCCGGTTTCGCGGTCGACTTCCGGGGCCCCACCCACCTGGGTGTGCTGTCGAAGATGGGCGTCCTCGACGACTTGCGCGCGCTACAGACCCATGCCGGCGCGATGCGGGGTGTGGACGAGAACGGCCGCCAGATCTTCGAACTGCCCGCTGCCTTCGCCGGCGGCGACCTTGAGGTACACCGTCGCGATCTCTCCCGGGTCTTTTATGAGCGCAGCGCCGAGCGCACCGAGTACCTCTTCGGTGACGTCATCGCCGCCGCGACCGAGACCGCCGACGGCATCCACGTGGAGTTCGGCCATCACGTCGCGCGCACGTTCGACCTGGTAATCGGCGCCGACGGGCTGCACTCCGGTGTGCGCCGCATCATGTTCGGGCGTGAGGAGCGCTATGTACGACACCTTGGCTACTACCTGGCTGGCTGGGATCTGCCCAACTCACTGGGGGTGGACGCCACGCCGCTGCAGTACAACGTCCCCGGCCGGATGGCCAGCGTCGCCGCCGACCAGCGCAACCCGGACCGGGTCGGTGCGTTCGTGGTGTTCGTCTCGCCACGGCTCGACTACGACTGGCGCGACATCGACCAGCAGAAGAAGCTGATCGCCGACACGTTCACCGGCCTGCGCTGGCACGTACCGCACCTGCTTGCCGGACTACGCGACGCGCCCGAGTTGTACTTCGACTCGATCAGCCGGGCCAGTGTCCCGGCCTGGTCATCCGGCCGCGCCGCTCTGCTGGGCGACGCCGCCTGGGGTGTGACACTCGGCGGCATGGGGGTGGGTACTGCCATCGTGGGCGCTTACGTGCTGGCCGGCGAACTCGCTGCCGCCGGTGGCGACCACCGTGCGGGCTTCAGCGCATACGAGAACCGGATGCGGCCCTACGCCGCCCGCTGGCAGCGCGGCGCCAGCCCAGGCAAGTTCCTGGCCCCCGCCAGCGCCCTCGGCCTGTGGTTTCGTAATTCCCTTCTCGGCACCCGCCTCGCCCAGCGGTTGCTGATCAGCAGCACCAAGACCCTGGCAACCGACGCTGACCTGCCCGAGTACGTCAGCTGATCACCGAGGTTTGCTCTTCGATCCCGCTTGGCACCTAGCTCGCTGAGACAACGATGAAGGAGAGCACCAGGGCGACACCCAGGACCGCGAGTACGGTCCGTCGCGCCCGCCTGCTCGGGCGCGCCACGATGGACGCCGCGCCGAGGAGGAACGCAAGGGCGCCGGCGAGCGACCCGCCGCCCACGATCATCGCTGGTGCTGCCGCCGACCGGCACTTCGCCTTGTCGGCGTCAATCTCGGCCTTCGAGCGGGGTTCACCCTCGAGGAAGACGTGCTCGTTCAGGTTGAACATCTCCCCGAGCACGTTCCGCGGGCAGTACTCATTGCCCTGAACGTGCACCGACTGCCCGGCCCGGTCGAGGAAGACCACGCCGAGGGCAAGAGCCAGGGCAACCATCAGGGCCGCGAGCGCGAATCGCGCCTGAGGCTTGCTTCGTACCAGCGGCTGAGCGGTCATTGCCTGATCATGTCAGGTTATTCAAAACCTCTGGCGCCGGACAGGGTTGCTGGATCTGGGTCGAGGGTTACTCACTATGCGAGGTCGCCCACCGAGGTTGCGGTGACTTGGCGGAGGAGTTTCGGCATAGAAACCGAGACACCTCCGCCAAGTCGCCTCCCGATCCCTTCACGAGGCCGCGACCTGTCGGCGTGAGGGGTTTTGAACAAGTTGGCTCCGGCCCCCAGGATGCCGGGCGTCAGCTCAGCTCGAACGACAGCAGCGTGACGCTGTGCGGCGGGAAGTCGTAGCTCGTGCCGGACCACTCGAGCACGCCGCGATCTCGCAACCCCACGCGGTCCGGAGCGCTGAGGGAGTTCGACGCCAGGACGTCGTCCACGTCCGCGCCGAGATCCCTCACTGCGACCCGGGACGGCAGGACACCGACGCGGCCGTCGAGGGCCAGCTCAGCACGAATCGGGGCGGACTGATGACGGTTGATCACCGCCAGCCGGAGCGATTTACCGTCTTCGGTCTGCGTCGCGGAGACGTCGAGGTCCGGCACGGTAGCCGTACGCACGCGGAAGTCGCCGCGGTGGTCACGCTCGTCGCCCTGCCGTACGCCAGCCAGCCGCCCGGGCGAGCGCACCTCGGCCGCGAGCGCGACGCGACCCAGGTGGTTCTGGTAAAGGTCCCACACGTGGTACGTCGCAGCCCGGACCGCGCCGCCGGGTCGAGCGACGACCACGCCGTTCGCGTTGAGCAGGTTGACGGTGTTGGCCATCGTGACCGGCACCTCCAGCCCACTGGCCCGGTGCAACGCGTGGAAGACGCCCGCATAGAAGAGCGCGTCCGCCAGCGTCCGGGGACTCCAGCGGTTGACCCGGCGCGGACGACCGGCGACCAGCCCGTCGATGTCGCGTTCCACGGTGCCACCGTCGTCGGACGGCAACGGCGCGGGCCACTCCGAAGGCTCGACGTGCCGGATGTTCCACTCGTCCAGCGCCAGGCCCAGCGGACGCTCACGCCCATTGCGGGCCGCGAGCTCGCCCACCAGGTCCGAATACGCCTGGATCTCCTGCTCGAAGTAGAGCGGCTGCGCCACGATCGCGTCGTAGTCGGCGGCTCCGTCCACCAGTTGCGTGGTCGCGCCGTACAGATGGAACGACATGTAGTCGACCGCGTTGCCGACGGCCTCCATCACGGTCCGGGTCCAGCCCTGCCGGTCGTCGATCAGCCCCACGGCGATGAACTTCAACGACGGGTCCACAGCCCGCATGAACCGCGCGTGCTCGGCCGCATCGGCAGCATATGCGACGGCACTCCGGTGACCCATCTGCCAGTTGCCGTAGACCTCGTTGCCGAGCCCCCAGTACGTCACGCCGTACGGCTCGGGGTGTCCGTTGCGGGCGCGCTGCCTCGTGTAATCCGTGTCGCCGTGGTAGTTCGTGTACTCGACCCACCGGACCGCCTCGTCGACGTTCCGGCAGCTGTGCGCCAGGTAAGGCTCGGTGCCGACCTCGGCACACCACGCAAGGAATTCGTCGGTGCCGAAGCGGTTGGTCTCCTCCTCGCCCCAGGCGAGCTCGAGCCGGCGTGGCCGGCCGGCACGCGGCCCGATCCCGTCTTCCCAGTGGTACGGCGAGGTGAAGTTGCCGCCGGGCCAGCGGACGATCGGCAGGCCGAGTTGGCGGCAGAGCTCGATCACGTCGGCCCGCAGCCCGTTGCGAACACCGTCGCCGGCGTACGCCAGCGGCGAACCCTCGTCGAAGACGCCGCCGTCGATGTTGCCGAAGAAGGCCGACTCCAGGAAATGCCCGTAGATGAAGGGATCGATGACACTGCGCCGGTCCCGGCGTACGTCGATCACCGCGATGGCAGGGTCGGAGCTCACGGTCGGGATGCCTCCTCGTCCAGGGCACTCAGGGCGGTGTCGTAGGTCTTCGCGCCGACTTCGAACATCGACGTCATCCAGTGGTAGAAGTTGTCCCCGCGCTCCCGCAGCAACTCGTACAGCCGGCCCATGAGTTCTCGACGTACGACGGCCAACTCGGGATGGTCGTAACGGTTCTGCAGCTCGTGCGGATCCGCCTGCAGGTCGTACAACTCGTTCTCGTCGGCCGGGTTGACGATGAGCTTGTAGCGCTCGGTGCGGATCATCCGCTGGGGATATGGGAAGTGGTGCCCGTGGAATTCAGCGACCACCTCGGTCGGCCAGTCTGCCGGCTCCTCCCCGGCGATCAGTGGCAGGAGCGAGCGTCCCTGATAGTGCTCGGGAAGGTCGACCCCGGCGAGGTCCAGGAACGTCGGAGTCAGGTCGGTCAGAGTCGCGAAGCCATCCTCGACCCGCCCGGCCGGTAGCCCAGGAACCCTTGCCAGCAAGGGCACGCGGTAGATGTCGTCGTACATCGCCGGACCCTTGTCGTGCAGGCGATGAGCGCCGGTGAACTCGCCATGATCGGCGGTGAACAGGACGGCGGTGTCGCTGGCGAGGCGGAGTTCGTCAAGCACGGAAAGGATCCGCCCGACCTGCTCGTCGATCAGTGTCACATAACCCCAGTACGCCGCGATCAGCTCGCGCCACGTGTCAGGGCTGATGCTGTCGAAGGTCCAGTGCGAGGAGTAATGCTGTTGTACGCGGGGTTTCTTCGCGAACGTCTCCGCGATCGAGGCGGGCAGCTCGACCTGGTCGGCGTCGTAGCGATGGTAGTAACCCTCCGGCAGCAGATAGGGGAGATGCGGCCCGAACCAGTTACAGGCAAGGAAGAACGGTCGACCCTCGTTGCGGTAGATCTCGGCGTACCGGCGAAGGTGCTCGATCGTCCGCTCGGCGAGGAAGTACTCGAATGTCGCTTCCACCGGCTGGTCGAGGATGCCGGCCAGCAGGTTGCCGGGCTCGCCGTTCGCGAAGGTCCCGCGCACCGGCGAGTGCACCGCGAACGGGGGATAGCCCCGCTCGGCAAGATATCGCTGGTAGTCGGGGTGCTGGACCGCGTTTCCCCAACCCGCGTAGTGCTCACCGTCGTACCCGAAGTCCTTTGGTCCCTTGATCTTGCCGACGTGCCATTTCCCGATGTGGCCCAGCTGGTAGCCAACCTCGCCGAGGTAGTGCGAGAACGGCGGGAAAGTGTCGTCGAGCTCCTCGCGATAACCAACATTGCGCTCGTAGTTGGCCAGCAGCGTGTGCCGATAGGGGAGGACGCCGGTCTGCAGTGTTGCCCTGGCCGGCGTGCAGATCGCGGTCGGGGTGAACCCGTTCGTGAAGCGCGTCCCATCGGTGGCGAGCGCGTCCAGCGCGGGCGTCTCGCACAACTGGTTGCCGTAGCACCCCAAGGTGTCCAGCCGGTGCTGGTCGGTCATCAGCAGCAGGATGTTCGACGTGCTCATGACGAGCTGCCTCCTCAACCGATGTCCTGGAGCTGGTCTCCGTCTGGGAGGCCAGGGGTGGTCGCCGGATAGCCGGCGAGCAGGGCGGAGCGACGCAGCACCAGGGCGATGCCGCCGCGGGCCGCGTCGTCGTGCCCGAGTACGGCAGGCGCGATGTGCAGGCGTTGCCGTACCTGGTTGTGCGCGTACTTCCGGACAGCGGCGCGCAGCGGACGCAGCAGGTGGTCACCGGCGGCCGTCAGCTCGCCCCCGATCACCACGCTTTCCGGGTTGACGGTGTTGCAGGCGGCGGCCAGGACCTCACCGATCCGAGTGCCGGCGTCCTCGATCACCTGGCGAACCGCGGAATCGTCGGCTTCCAGCCGGCGGAGCACCTCGTCGAAGCCGCGCACCCCGCACCGCTCGAGCACGGCCGCAAGGGACACGTAACGCTCGAGGCAACCGCGGCCACCGCAGGCACAGCGCGGACCGTTCCGGTCGACGCTGATGTGGCCGAGCTCGCCGGCCGCGCCGCCCGCACCGGAGAACAGATGACCGCCGAGGACGAGCCCGCCACCGACGCCGTGCGACAGCCGCAGGTACAACACGTCCTGCAGTCCGGCGCCCGCTCCCCAGATCGCTTCGGCGAGGGCGGCGAGCCGGGTGTTGTTGTCGACGTACACGGGAACGCCGAACCGCTCGGTGAGTCCGTCGCGGACGAGTGCGATCCGCGCGGCGCGGCTCGGTTGCCGATGCCCGCCGGTGTCGGAGACCGGACCGACGACGCCGACTCCCACGCCGGCCAGTGCGTCGAGCGAGATCTCGTGGCGGCCGGCCAGCTCATCGACCAGGCGTAGGGCGAGTTCGAGCCGCTTCGCCCACGGGGTCCGCCCCGAGCAGGCGGTGCCTTCGGAGGCAACGACCTCGTGCGCGACGTTGGCGACCGTGACGTGGATGCTGCGATGACCGAGGTCCATGCCAAGCGCGAGCCCACCGGCGGCGTTGAGGGTCAGCAGGGTGACCGGCCGGCCGCGACAGCGTCCTGACTCGCCACCGCTCGCGGTTTCGGAGACCGCGTGCTTTGCCAACAGGTGTTGCACGATCGAGGACAGCGTCGCTCTCGACAGGCCGGTCTGCTCGGCGAGCTGGGCGCGGGTCAGCGCTCCCTGGGTGCGCAGAGCCGTCAGCACCCGTTCCTCGTGGGTCTCGCGAAGCAGGCGTAGGGGTCCGGCGGTTTCCTTGGCCACGGCAGGACTCTGGGTGTTGCCCGCGACTTCTGTCAAGAGGTCGGAATTAATCCGCTCGCCATTATTTTGACCTCTTGACGTAATCGTGCGCGGGTGCCGACACTGGCGTTCATGACTCCGGACCAGCGCCCGAACGTGCTGTTGATCTGCACCGACCAGCAGCGATTCTCCGCACTCGGCGCGTACGGCAACGACGAGATCGAGACACCGAACCTGGACCGGCTCGCGGCGCAGGGCGTGCTCTTCGAGAACTGCTATGTGCAGAACCCCGTGTGCGCCCCGTCCCGGGCCAGCCTGATGACCGGGCGCTACGTCCACTCGCACGGCCTGTGGGCCAACGGCGTCGGCCTGCCATCCTCGGAGCGGTTGTTCAGTCGGGATCTGGCCGACGCGGGGTACGACTGTGGCCTGGTCGGGAAGTTCCACCTCAGCGCGTGTTTCGGCGGGCGGCTGGAGAAACGGCACGACGACGGCTTCCGGGTGTTCCGCTGGGCGCACGATCCGTACCCTGGCTCGTCCGAGAACGAATACCACCGCTGGCTGCGGGCCGTCCGTCCCGACCTTCTCGATGGTGAGGTCGACTACGACTCACTGCCGACCGAGGTGCACTACAGCCGGTGGATCGGCGACCAGACGATCGACTTCCTCACCCGCTCGCGCCAGCGCGACAAGCCGTTCTTCTTCGTCGCGAACTTCTTCGACCCGCACCATGGCTTCGGGGCACCGGAGGAGTACCTCAAGCGCTACCAGGCGGAGCGACTCAGCCGCCCCGTCACCACCGCCGGCGAGCTGACCGGTAAGCCGCCGATCCAGACCGAGGCGTCGCATGAGTCGTACGCCGGCAAGGCGCGCGGCTACACGTCGTACTCCGCCGAGGAGTTGCAGGATGTCAAGGCCGCCTACTACGCGATGGTGTCGCTGGTGGACGACGAGGTCGGGCGGATCCTCGACGCGCTCGACCGGCAGGGGCTCGCCGAGAACACGCTGGTGATCTTCACCAGCGACCACGGCGAGATGCTGGGGGACCACCAGCTGATGCTCAAGGGGCCGATGATGTACGAACAGGCGGTCCGGGTTCCTTTGCTGCTGAGGTGGCCGGGTGGCGGGCTTCCGGCCGGGCGGCGCTGCCCAGAGCTGGTGCAGTGGATCGACGTGGCGGCGACGATCCTCGCGGCGACTGGTCTTTCTCCGCAGCCGCGAGCGCAGGGCGAGAGCCTGTTGCCGTTGGCACTTGGCGAGGGAAGTGGCCGCGGCTGGGCGCTGAGTGAGTACCGCAACAGCGGCCAGCCGTACGACTCAGCCGTCCACCTCACGATGGTGCGACGCGATCGGTGGAAGCTCGTCGTCCAGCATGGTTCGCCGGCCACCGCCCGGGATCGGACCGGCGAGCTGTACGACCTGGCGACTGATCCGGACGAGCTGCGGAACTTGTGGGACGACCCAGCCCACCGGGACATCCGTACAGACCTGCAGGAGTTTCTGCTTGACGTCCTGGTCGCCACTGAGGACCGCAGCCAGGTCAGAGAAGGTCCGTGGTGATCTTCAACTCTTGCGCCTCTTTTGGACGATTCGCGTCCAAAAGTGGGGTTGGGTAAGGCAGCTGGCAGCGTGTTGCGATCTTCGTCTGGGCGGTGGAGGCTGGAGGCGTGGAACCTCGGGAGAGGCCAGCCCGACCGGTTTACGTCACGCGCTGGCAGTGGTACTGGTGGCTGTTCATCTCACGCACGGGCCTGCGGGCGTTGCTGTTCTGGCTCGACGCCTCGGTGCCGGGCTTCCGTGGCCGCCTCTACCGGCTGCATCACCCTTGGGATGATCCGTCACCGCCGCCACCGACCTCGACGTGGATAAATCGCCCCTAGGTCTTCGGATCGTCGACGAATTCGCGCGGTCGTAGGGCTTCAAGGTCACCTGAGGGCGATGCCGGGGAACGAATTAGTGCAGCCAGCGCACTTTGTTGAGGTCCGTGGTGAACGGAACGCTTTGCCAGGCAGCCCGGTTGGTCGGGTCGTGGTCGGACAGGTCGATTACTACTCTGATGTCCTCTACCCGGCGTACGACACTGTTGTTGTCCGAGTCGATGACGCAGTTCTCCTGGTGGTCGCTGGCAGACTCCACGCACATCTGCACACCGACGATCCGGCCATCCGCGCCTCCGGCCTCGCTCGGGAAGAAGGTGACGTCCCGACTGACGGCTGTGCCATCAGGGCCGGTGGCAGATCCCCAGAAGTTGGCCGGCCCGTAGCCGGGCGGCAAGTCGACCGGCAGCGCCATCAGCACACCTTCAGCCTTGGCCAGCTCAGCTTCGACGTACTCGCGGCGTGCTCGATCTGGCAGGTCGCGGCTGTCCATGAGGTTCCAGATGATGCCACCGACCACGACCAAGGCGCCAAGTCCGATCAGCATCCCCGAGACGATCGACCGATGTGTATTCACAGCGCGATCATGACAGCTCCCGTGCATGTCCGGGAAGCGGCATCGAAAGCTTGCAGGGTTCGCAGGTTTGCCGGTGGCCTGGCTTGGTCCGGGGGAGTGGGAGCAAGAGCGGCTTCGCTCAGCTGCTGGCACTCGCGTAGGACCGTAGGCCATACCGCCACTGTGCACGTACGAGCACTATCGCGACCACGGTGAGGCCGACACCTTCGGCGACCTGCAACCAGCCGAGGTCGCCGCGCAGTGCCTGCGCCGGGAAGGTCGATGCGAACGCGACAGGGAACGCGAACGTGAGGAATGCGCGTACGCCAGCCGGGAAGAACACCAGCGGATACCGACCCGACTCCAGCAGGTTGTTGTACAGAAAGGCAATGGGGTTTACGGATTGCAGCCAGAACGCGGTGAACGACATCGCGCACCACACGGTGGCGAGTAGCACCGTTCCACAGGCGACCAGCATCACCGCCTGCAGAATCTCCAATGCGTTCGGGCTAATACCCGACCGGACAAGCCCGAAGATGACCATGAGCAGCCCGCTCGCAACATTGCTGAGCTCCGCGACGTTGATCCACCGTAGAGTCAAGTAGAACTGGCTTGACACCGGACGAACGAGAACGCCGTCGAGCTCGCCTTCGGTGATGTAGGTCGTCATCCGCATCAGGTTGGGCGCGACGAACGTCGCCAGAACGCCCGTTACGACCTGAAACAGGCCGACGAGCGTGATCACCTCGGCCTGCGACCAGCCCCGCACGTCATCGGTGTAGCCGTACAGCAAGAGGATCGGAACGAGCGCGAGCCCGAGTCGCACCAGCCCGACGATCAGCGTTGTCACGAAATGCGCGCGGTAGTGGGTCTCGCGCACGATCGCCTGTGACAGGAATCGGCGCCACAGCCGGAGATGCCGCTCCTGCCGGTGAAACCAGGTGCGGTCGAGCGGTCGTCGCGGCTCGGCGTACGTCTGTGTCCGCGTCGTCATGCGCCCACCGCCGAGTAGGCCCGAATGCCCGACGACCAAACGAGGCGAGCGAGTACGCCGAACACGAGGACGTAGCCGAGTTGAAAGCCTATGCCGGTAAGGAGCTCAGCACTCGACAGGTCGCCGGCGACGATCTCAACTGGGAACGACACCGTGTACCGGAACGGCTGGTTGTCAATGAAACCCCGCGACCAGCTCGGCATCAGCGCGAGCGGAACAATCGAGCCGGACAACACATTCGCGATGACCAAGCGTGCTTGGTGCAGTGCGGAGACGTCGTCCATCCAGAAGGCGAGCGAAGCGATCAGAATGTCGATCGTGAAGACCAGGATGCCTGCGAGCAGAATGCTGATCACGAACAGCACCACGCGACTGGGTCCGGCCGGGACGTTCATCGAGTCGTGGAAGGCCCACCACAGCACGCCAATCATGGGCACTAGAGCAAACAGCTTCATGACCTTCTCGGACAGGTTGTTGGCGACGAAGTTCAGCAGCAGCGAAGCCGGTCGCACCATCCAGCTGGACAGCTTGCCGAGCCTGATGTCGCTTGCCAGGAAGGTCGTCAGCCACGACGAGGTGGCCATCGTGACGATGCTCAGCAACACGAAGTAGGTCGTGATGTACTGCTCGTCAATCGGGAGTTGCGCACCGTGCGCCAGTGCCGTTCGCCAGATGAGGAGCGAGATGATCGGCACGCTGATGTTGGCCGCCATGAAGATGAGCCACACACCACGGTACGTCAACGACATGGCGATATGGGCAGCGGTCATCCGACGAAGGACGCGGAGGTTACGCGGTACCGTCCTCATCGCGCGTCCTCCATGTCCAGCGTGCCGCGCCGAAGGAACAGGTCACGCATGATCTCCTCTATTTCGACGTCTGCGACGTCGAGGTCGACCAGCGGACCTAGCCGTGTCAGCTGCTCAAGCGCGTCGCCAGTACGTTCCCGTTCGACCTCGAGCTTGATGATCTGGTCGGAGTCGCCGCTCTCGACAATGACGCCCTCGAGGCCGGCGAGATGGCTGCCGTCGACGGCTTGCGCGTAGGTGGCCCGGACGAGCTTGCGCGGCCTCGCTGTCCGGACGAGTCCGCTCAGGCTGCCGTCGTACTGCAGTCGCCCATGGTCGACGACCATCACCCGCGAGCAGAGTGCCTCGATGTCGTCCATGTCGTGGCTCGTGACGAGGATCGTGGTGCCGTGACGTCGGTTGACCTCGTTGAGGAACGTGCGTACGCGGGCCTTCGCGACAACGTCGAGACCGATCGTCGGCTCGTCCAGGAAGAGGATCTCCGGGCTGTGGACAAGCGCTGCCATCAGCTCGAGCTTCATCCGCTCGCCGAGGGAGACCTTACGCACCTGCACGTTCAACAGGTCTTGGACCTCGAGTAACTCTGCCAAGTCGGTGACGCTGCGATCGAACTCCGCAGTCGTCAGGTCGTACATCTCCTTGTGTAGGAGCAGGCTCTCCATGGCCGGAACATCCCACCAGAGCATGGACTTCTGGCCCATGACAAGTGCGATGCGGCGTAGGTAGTCGGGTCTGCGCCTCGACGGCGTGTGCCCGAGGACCTCCAAGTCGCCGGAAGTCGGGTAGAGCAGACCGGACAGCATCTTCAGGGTTGTGGTCTTGCCAGCGCCGTTCGGGCCGAGCAGGCCGACGACCTCGCCGCGGCCGATCGTGAACTCGATGCGGTCGACCGCAAGGCGCGTCTCGTAGGTGCGGCGCAGAAGGCTTTTGACGGCGCCGACCAGTCCGGCGCCCTGCTTGTGGAACGTGTAGGTCTTGGTGAGCCCAGCAACCGCGATGACAGGAGGCTGATCGACGCAAGCGTGAACGGACGTCACGTGTAAGCACCGCTTTCGAGATTCGATGGTGGTTCGGACCGGGCAGCGTCAATGCGCGCGGAGCGCAGAGCTGATCCACCAAATCTCGCCGGGCGGTGTCATAGGTGCGGCTGCCACCGGCACAATAGGACGTACCCGAAAGCGACGTCAACCAGTTTCACGGCGAGCCAGCTGGCGACAGATGAAGTCGCGCCAGACGGTGATCGCCGTGGGCTTGGTCTCAGCATGCCTGCCGGTGTGGCCGGTTAGTTGCTTGTCCTGCGATCCGAGTACGTCGAAGAGAGCCAGTTGGCCGTCTCTGGGGATTGCCCAAACCCCTGTGCAGTCCCGGCCCCTGCCGAAGACCGAACTTGCCGAAGACCACGCAACGAAGTCGACCGCCCATGGCGGCCGCCAAGGGGAGGCCGAACCGGGTACCCATGGACATCCCCAGGTGTGGCACCAGCCTGGGAGGCAAGCTCACGAGTATCCACGTCATGAATGGACCGGAGCCGTACCGCCTCGAACTTCGAGGCAAGCTTATGCGCCAACTCCACAGCCTCGGTCAGATCAGCGTCCGTACAAGACCAGGTGGGGAACTCCAGAATGTCATCAAGCACTGAATCGACCGCGCCCACCAAGCCCAGCAGCGGGTGCGTGGGCGGGGAACCAGTCGTGAGATCCATGACCGGAACACTATCGGCGACCACCGACAACACCCCACCCGAAAGAGCCCATTCCAAGGCTTCCCGGAATGTAATTTTGGGTAGCTTGGAATTGCTTTCTGTAACCCTCTTGAAGGTTTACTGAATGATCCGCGGTGTCATTGAATAGACCGCAGCTGAGGTCGGCTCCGCCGCTTCTGCGGTCGCGCGGACCAGCGACCTATCCGGCGCAGCGGCGCGTATCATTCCCGCTCCCGCCCGCCAACCTGCGCTGAGCGCAGCGGCCACCCCGGCGACATGTCCCAAGACCCTTACTTGCAAGAGAACCACCCAAGATCACGATCTACGGCTGCAGTGCAAGTACGGTATTAGTCAAGGAGCCGTTCCGTCTCTGGTCCGTTCTTCGTGGGCAGGGTGAAAGCTCGGCTCAAGGGTGTCCGCGCATAATGGCTCAATGATGCGAAAAGCTGGACCGAGCTTGTCGGAACGTACGTTGAGCTACGAGCCGGTCGGCATGACGTTGGCCACCGGCGACTGGCGGGCTGGCCTGCCTGGTGGCTTTCGTGGATTTGAGCGCAGAGCGCGCCTCGGGAGCTCATCGGTCTGGACGTTCACCTCAAATGAGGTCCTGCGATGGGGGGTCAAGACTCGCAGTGGCTTCGCCGTAGAGCGCGAGGGTGGGCTTCCGATCGGTCCGATCCCCGATGCCACGGTGGTAGCTGGTGCCAGGTATTGGCTCATCGCTCATCTGGGGCTACTGCGCATCCGCGAGCCTGTTCAAGTGATCGCGGTGGTAGATGAACCGGACCGGAAAGGCTTTGCATACGGCACGCTGACAGGGCATCCAGTCAGCGGGGAAGAAGCGTTTCTGCTCGATCGGAGACCAGATGGCTCGGTCTGGCTAACTGTCCGCTCCATGACCCAACCCTCACTCGGGATCTGGCGAGCAACTTATCCGCTGTTGCCGGTGGCGCAAACCTTCTACAGGCGGCGCTATCTTCGCTCCCTAGCCTCCTGAGCCGTGAGTCGTGTCGACGAACTGATCGCGCTGGAGGGAGCGGGACCGCTATCGGCGCGCCGCGGTCGACACCAAGCTGGCGGCGTGTCTCATCGCCAAACAGCCAGGGTGCCACGCCGCCGACGATGAGCAGGACGCCAAGCAGGAGGCCGCACCAGCCGATGCTGTCGGCGAGAGTTGGCCGGACGGTCCGACTCCTGGGAGGTACCAGGGTGCAGTCCGCCTGCACCGCGGGATCATGTCACACCGCGGAGGCGTGGGCGGACAGGTTCGGGACGTAGTCGAGTGCGGCCAGTGCCTCTTCGACCCGCGCCCGCGTGGCAGGGCAGACGGTCGCCGTACCGTTCGAGACCGTCCGCACGGAGACACTGGCACGCTCGGCCCACCGCGCAACGTGACTGTCATGCCTTGCTGCGTGACGACTGGATATTCCTGCCCCCGATTCGTTGACAGCGGGATTACGCCCGTAGCAAACTTCCGGCACCTCGATTACATCGTTGAAGTTTTTCTGGAGTCATCGGTGACTGTGACCTCGACGATCGATCCGGCCTTCTCTGTCGGACCGGTCAATCCCTGGCTGTTCGGTACCTTCGTGGAGCACCTCGGCCGGTGTGTCTACACCGGCATCTACGAGCCCACGCACCCTTCAGCCGACGAGGACGGCTTCCGCGGCGATGTCGCCGCCCTGGTCCGTGAACTCGGTGCGACCGTCGTCCGCTACCCGGGCGGCAACTTCGTGTCCAACTACCGCTGGGAGGACGGCGTCGGGCCGCGCGCGTCGCGACCGCGGGTGCTCGACCTCGCCTGGCGTTCCATCGAGACCAACCAGGTCGGCACTGACGACTTCCTCGCTTGGTGTGCCCGCGTCGGTCTGGAACCGATGCTCGCGGTCAACCTCGGCAACCGCGGCCTCGCCGAGGCGGTCGACTATCTCGAGTACGTCAACGGCGCCCCCGGCACCCGGTACGCCGATCAGCGCGTGAGCAACGGGCATGCCAAGCCCTGGGGCGTACGGCTGTGGTGCCTCGGCAACGAGATGGACGGTCCGTGGCAGATCGGCCACAAGACGCCGGTGGAGTACGCCCGGATCGCGCAGGAGGTCGCCCACGCGTACAAGACTTTCGACGCGGAGCTCCAACTGGTCGCCTGCGGCTCCTCGAACACGACGATGCCAACCTTCGGCGACTGGGAGCGCATCGTCCTCGAACACTGCTTCGACGAAGTCGACCTGATCTCCGCGCACGCCTACTACGAGCCGACCGGCGGTGACGAGGTGTCCTTCTTGGCGGCCTCGGAGCACATGGATCGCTACATCCGTGACGTGGTCGCGACCGCCGACCACGTGGCCGCCAAGCGGCACTCGTCGAAGCGGATCAACGTCTCCTTCGACGAGTGGAACGTCTGGTTCGCCGCCCGGCACGCCGAGAACGAGGTGGAACGCAACGAGGCGTCGGAGGCACCCGCCCTGATCCAGGACGTCTACACCGCGCTCGACGCGGTCGTGGTCGGGTCGTTGTTGATCACCCTGCTGCGCCACACCGATCGGGTCGGCGTGGCGTGCCAGGCGCAGCTGGTGAACGCGATCGCGCCGATCCTGACCACCGCGGGCGGTGCCGCGTGGCGGCAGACGATCTTCCACCCGTTCGCACTGACCGCCAGGCACGCCCGAGGCACTGTTCTGATGCTCGCCGGTGATCACGGGCAGGTCGACACTCCTGCCTACGGCCCCGTCGAGCAGGTGTGGGCGGTCGCAACGCACGATGCGCAGTCCGGTGAGCTGGCGATCTTCGTCACCAACCGGTCGCTGACCGACCCCGCCTCGTGGGCCGTACGGCTGGGCTCCCTCGGCGAGCTCCGCCTGGTCGAGCACCTCGTCGTCGGCGACGAGGACCACAACGCCGTCAACTCCGAGGATGCCCCTGACCGGGTCGTCCCCCAGGCCGGCGTCTCCGCCCTCGCCGGCGACCGCTTGACCGTCACGTTGCCGCCGGCTTCGTGGCACTGCATTCGGCTCGCCAGCCGCTGATGTTCGAAAGGACCAACGATGACCACTTCTGATCCCGTGCGTTTCGGCCGCCGCGCCCTGCTCGGCGCCGCTGCGGCTGTCGGCGGTGGGCTCGCCTTGTCCGCCTGTGGCGGCAGCCACGGCCCGGGTCCGGGCCCGGGCCAGGCGACGGCGACCGGCAAGGGCGGCGCCGAGGGCTACGACGGCCCTCCCGTCGAGCTGAAGTACTGGAACGGCCTCACCGGCGGCGATGGCCCGGTGATGAAGAAGTTGGCCGCCAAGTTCATGGACGCCCATCCGAAGATCAAGGTCACCACCACGTCGATCGCGTGGGCCGACCTGTTCCAGAAGCTGCCGGCCGCGGTGCAGAGCGGCCGCGCGCCTGACATCTGCCTGATGCACACCGCCGACATCGCCACCAACGCGGCCCGCCAGGTGGTTCAGCCGATCGACGACGTGGTCAAGGGTCTCGGGCTCGCTGCCGCCGACTACGCAGACCTCGTCTGGAAGGCGACCTTCTACAAGGACAAGCAGTACGCCATCCCGCTGGACATCCACCCTGCGGGCCTCTACTACAACAAGAAGGTGCTGACCCAGGTCGGCGCCGATCCGACCAAGCCGCCAACCACCAAGGACGAGTTCATGGCTGTCCTTGACAAGTGCAAGTCCAAGGGCGTCAAGGGCTACTGGGTGAGCGCGCTGAGCATCGGCGGCCTGGTCGCGCAGTCGATGATCTTCCAGAACGGCGGCTACATGATCAGCGAGGACGGCACCAAGACCGGCTTCGCCGACCAGCCGGCGATCGACGCGATCACGTACTTCAAGAGCCTGATCGACGACGGCTACTCGCCGAAGAACGCTGCCGGCGACGGCGACTGGGTCTCCTTCAGCAACAGCAAGGCGGCCTTCATGATCAGCGGCCCGTGGATGGTCACCCCGTGCAAGGAGGCCAAGGGTCTGGACTGGGGCTGTGCACCGATCCCGGTGCTCGGATCGCAGCAGCAGACGTGGGCGGGTTCGCACTGCTTCACGCTGCCGCGGCAGACCAACCAGGACAAGAACAAGGCGACGGCGGCCCGCGTCTTCGTCAACTGGATGAGCCAGAACTCCGTCGGCTGGGCCGAGGCTGGGATGGTGCCGGCGCGCCGATCGGTCCGCGAGTCGCCCGAGTTCGCCCAGTACGCCGAGGTGAAGCAGTTCGAGAAGATGATCGAGTGGGCGCACTTCCCGCCCAACGTGCCGGGCTCCGGTGACACCGACCCCGAGTGGTCCAAGGCCGTCAGCCTCGCGGTGACCGGAAAGAAGCCGATCGCGCAGGCGCTGCAGGGTGCGGCGCAGAAGGGTGATCAGATCCTCACGGCGAACAAGAAGAAGTACGGCGGATGAGCGGCGGAAGCGACCGGGAGCGCCAGTCGTGAGCCGGACTGCGTTGCGACACCACCATCCCGTGACGCCGTACCTGTTCGTTGCGCCCTACGTGGTGCTGCTGGTGACCTTCCTGGTGGGGCCCGCGGTCTTCGGTATCTGGATGAGCCTGCACAACTGGGACTTCATGCTGCCGGGTAAGCCATGGGTGGGGTTGCAGAACTATCGCGATCTGCTCGACTCCGGCTCGGTGATCTTCCATCCGTTCTGGAACGGCATGAAGAACACCTTCGTGTTTGTGCTGATCAGCGTGCCGTTCCTGGTCGTGATCCCGCTGCTGTTGTCGCTGCTGCTCAACCAGAAGTTCGCCGGGCGCACCTTCTTCCGTGCGGTCGTGTTCACTCCGTTCGTGCTCGGGGTCGCGGTGGTCGGCCTGCTCTTCGGCTACCTCTTCGACCCCGCGGTCGGGCTGATCAACGGCATCCTGAACGGGGTCGGGCTGCCGAAGGTCGACTGGCTGACCACCCAGCCGCAGGCCTGGATCACGATCGTGATCATGACAATCTGGTGGACGATCGGCTTCAATGCGGTGATTTTCCTGGCCGGGTTGCAGGGCCTGCCCGGAGAGCTGTACGAGGCGGCGGAGCTGGATGGTGCCGGCCGGTGGGCGAGGTTCCGCTTCGTCACCGTGCCGGGCCTCCGCAATGTCTTCCTGTTCGTGGTGACGACAACCATTCTTGCCAGCGCGAACCTGTTCGGACAGCCGTACATCTTGACCAAGGGGGGCCCGGGCGACAGCACCACGACGGCGATCATGGCGATGACCAACGAGGGCCTGCGCGGCTTCCGGATGGGCACCGCCGCGGCGATGAGCTACATGCTGGCGCTGGCCCTGGCGATCATCTCCATCGCCAACTTCCTGATCATGCGGGAGCGCAAACCGTCATGACGACGACCAAGTCGATCACCAGCAGTCGATCCGGCGCCGACTCGTCCGCCGAGCCCGGCGGGCGAGCTCGCCGCCGGCGGGCCCACTCCCGGACCAGTGTGGGGCCGCTGACCTACGTCGCAATGACAGCGATCTCGTTGATCTTTGTGCTGCCGCTGCTGTGGATGCTGCTCACCACGTTCAAGACCGAGTCCGACGCCCGCTCGATCCCGATCCGGGTCATGCCCAGCGAATGGACGCTACGGGCGTACACGGTGATCTTCGACGACCCCGCGAACCCGGTCTACACCTGGTTGTTCAACTCGCTGGTAGTCGCAGTGCTGCACATGCTGCTCAACCTGGTGGTAGCGGCGATGGCGGCCTACGCGTTGTCCCGGATGCGCTTCGCCGGCCGGAATCTGCTCTTCGGCGTACTGATCGCCACGCTCTTCGTCCCCGGCTTCATCTTCTTCATGCCGAACTACCTCACGATGAGCACGCTCGGCTGGCTGGACAGCTATTGGGCACTGGTGGTGCCGGGTGCGGCGGGCGCGTTCGGCGTCTTCTTCCTCCGCCAGTTCTTCCTGTCGATCCCGCGCGAGCTGGAGGAGAGCGCCCTGATCGACGGCGCGAACTCGTGGACGATCTTCACCCGGATCGTGCTGCCGCTCTCGAAGCCCGCGTTGGTGACGCTCGCGGTGCTGAGCTTTCTCGGCTCGTGGAACGACTTCGTCTGGCCGGTGTTCGTGCTGTTCAGCCCGGACAAGATGACGCTGGCACCCGGCCTGGCGACGCTGCAGGGCGCATACACCACCGACTATCCCGTGGTGATGGCCGGGGCGACCGTGGCCGCCGTCCCAGTGTTGATCTTGTACGTCGTGGTGCAGCGCTACGTGATCGAGGGCGTCGCCAACAGCGGCCTGAAGGGCTGACCGCCTAAGGCACTGTGTCTCCTTACGGGCTACGCCACTAGGAGACAGTGGGACGTTCGTGGCGAGTGCTGTACCCACCTGGGATGTGGAGCCGAGGACGAGTTCGACAAAGCCGCCCATGCCCCGGCCCGGTCGACGACCGGGGCATGGGACCGTTCAGCAACGCAGGGCTGTGGGCGATGTCCTCCGTCGGGTGATGCGCGACACTCGTCCGCCAACGGATCTGCGACAGTGGAAAGCGTGGATCGCGCCATGGGCGGGCGTTGACTCGGCGACTCGACGGGATGCCCGGGGTCTCTCAATGGCTCACCGGTCGCCTTCGCGGGTGCCCGTTTCAGCGCGTCACTTCAGCAGAGCGCGATGTGCTGCTTCCGTGACAAGCTGTTGTGCGGTCGCTTCGGGTGTGAGCGCGGATGTGTCGAACCACCAGCCGACATCGCTGAAGTCCCGTCGCAAGTCGGCCTCGAGCTTGTGGTAGCCGTCGAACTCCCAACGCTCGCTGACTTCACGCGTCGCGTTGCGCTGCTGACAGACCTCCACCGTCGGTGCAAGGGTGACCAACCGGACTGGTCGCGGAGCCAGCAGGCCGACCAGGAATTCCAGCTCCGCAAGGTCTGTCACGAGCTGGTCGATCAGCACTGTGAAGCCGGAATCGATGAAGTTGTTGGCCAAGCCGCACAGATTCCGGTCACAGAGCTCCGCCTGCCGCCTCGCCTCGTTCACGGGCTCGCCCAGTCGCCAGACGCGACCGCTGAGGATCATCTCGTTCACATCGTCGGCTTTGATCCGAGCCGCTCGAGGCAGCAGCCGGGCGGCCAGCCCAGTCACCGTCGACTTCCCCGCCGCTGGCATCCCGGACACGATCACGCATCCTGGCAAGTCATCTGTGGTCACGGGAACGATCGTGCCGAGGAGCCTCGCTAGGTAGCAACTGCTTATCGGCGCAGGCGCATCCTGAAGGTACCGAACTGGTGCATCGCGATGCTGCGCGCAAGCCTTATGAATGGCGCTCAGTTGGACGAACCGATCTTTGCTGACTCGCGCGGGGGATATCGCGACCCGGCCAACGTCTGCCGCGACCTACGAGAGGCGCGCTCACCTGTAGGAGGGGAGACGCGCCAGGAGCTTGGACGCAGGCTCCCGAAGGTGCGGCGGTCGACCCGACTCACTCAGGCCGACACCGCGAATCGGCTGGGCTGGCCACAATCGCGGGTCAGCCTGCTCGAGACAGCCCGAGTGCGGCCTGACCTGACAGACGCGGCACTGCTACTGGACCTTGACCCACATGGACCGGGTTCGGCGGCCACCTCGACTGAGGCGCAGAACTGGCTACGGATACCTGGACGATCTGTAGTCACGCTGGAGTAGGCCGTAGATGGCGCCGTCGTGGTAGGTGCCGTCGTCCTCCAGGGAGTGCGCCCGACGTAGGCCTTCTCGCTGGAATCCGAGTCCTTGTAGGAGCCGTACCGACCCGTGGTTGTCGGCGATCGTCTGCGCCTCGACGCGATTGAGCCGCATCCTTGTGAACCCGAACCGGAGCATCGCGTCGAGCGCCTCTGTTGCGATCCCGCGGCCCCAGTAGTCGCGACGGAGGTCGTAACCGATTTCTGCTCGATGGTGGAATCTCTCCCAGGAGTTGAACCCAAAGAGTCCGATGGCCTGGGTACTGCCCGAGAACGTGACTGCCCAGTGGATCGCGGTCTGTGTCGAGTACTCGCGACGCAATCTGTCGATCAGGGCGGCGGCTTCCGTTACATCCTGCATCGGCTCGGAGTTGTACTTCTGGACCTCCGGATCGCTGCGCCAGACGAACAGATCGGCAGCGTCGTCGGGCTCCAGCTCCCGTAGCACTACCCGCTCGCTCGTCAGCCTCGGAAACGTTGAGAAGTCGAAGATGTCAGTCACTCTGCACGCCCTCCTGCCGCACCAATAGTGGATGAGAGTAGGGGTCCGTGCAGAGGGCCGGCCTGCGGCCTGCCGGCATCGCGGCGACGTTGCTGGCAGTGCGCGGCGTCCTTGGTCGTTGGCCCGTTTCACCCAATCAACAACGGCAGAGCGAGCGCAGGCAGTGCAAGGCCAGCATCGCCGCCGCCGTCGGCTGCAGGAGGCCTTGGTTGAAGGAGCGGCAGGGTTTGCTCGGTGTCCTGCATCGGGTCGCGGTGGTTGGCTGATCGTCGGCCTGGTGCTGCTCGTCGTTCGCCATCTGTCTGGGTCGACTCGCGTCCAAAAGTGGGGGTTAGGTGTGGGTGTCCCCGCTGCCAGCCGGGTCAGGATGTCAGTCCAGCCAGGCAGCGTCGTCGAGGTTGGTGGTGAACTCGGCGGTCTGCCATGCGGTTCGTGTGTCGGCGCTGTAGTCGGACTGGTAGATGACTATGCGTCGCCCGTCGACGAGTCGTACGACATTGCCGGTGCCGCGAGAGTGACCTGGAGGGATCGGCCTGGAGGAGATACCAAGTTGTTGCCTGCGTTCATTGCGCGATCATGCCAGGTCGCCGGCCGACGTGGAGGCCGAATCGGCAGCTCGGAGGGTTCGCGGGTCTGGCCGGTGGCTTGGCTTGGTCCGGCGGCTTAGTGTAGCCAGGTCACCTTGTCGAGGTCGGTGGTGAGTTCGAGGGTGCTCCATGCCGTCATGTCGGGGCTGCCATCACTTGCTCGATAGATGACGACTTGGGTCTGCCCAAACTGCCGTTGCAGGTGGGTCGCGTCGCTCCTCGTAGAGCACAGCTCGCCCCTGCTGGTGGGGTCCTGCACGCAGAGCACGATGACAGGGAGACCGTCCTCGTATGCGCCTTCCTTGGGGAGGAAGTGCACGCTCCAGGACGAGGCCCGCTTGGTGGTGGTCTCGTCGTCGAGCGACATCGGGTCGGGGTCGTCGTCAAAGGTGCCGTAGTCGTACTCGCGGGCGAAGTCGTACCCGGCCGGAAGGCTTACCGGAAGAACTGGTCTCATCCCACTGACCCGGTTCAGTTCTTCCCGGACAACTTCGCGATCGCTCATGTCGGGCGGGCCTGGCCGACCGATGTTCGAGATGACGCTACCGGCGGCGATTACGACGGCGGCGACACCAGCTATGGCCCATGGCGGTACCTGTCGAGTGGGGTTCACGCGCTGATGATGACACCTGGTCGGGCAGTCGGGAAGCGGCACCGAAGGCTCGGAGGGTTCGCGGGTTTGGCAGGTGGCCTGGCTTGGTCCGGGAGAGTGGGGGCCCGTAGCCTGTCCCGGCTCGGCGGGCAGCTTGCAGCCTGCCGCCAACCGTCCGCCGCGGGCCCCCGGGCTTCGGGACCCGGACCAAGCGAGGTGGGTAAAGCCGCCGGCCCGCCCTAGCCACAGACCGGTGGCGGACGACAGTGCCGCGGAACAGTGATGGTCGTCAGTCTTCTGGCGGCGCTCTTCGCTGTGTTCGCGCCCAGCGGGTAGTTCCGACACGAGCCGATCCGCATTCAAGCTCAGGGAGCGTCAGAGGCGAGCGCGGCTTCGAGTCGTGCCATGTCGGTGCCGGCCGCGTTCGCTGCTGAGGCTAGGTGGTGGGGCCCCACATAGCCGCGGCGTGCCCAGTCGCGTGACTCCTCGATAACGCCGAGAAGGAGATGGCGAGGTGCTATGTCACCGCCTCGTTCACGTTGCGCAGCTTGCAGGCCAAGTCCGGCGATCATGCATGAGCGAGGAGTGAAGGGGATCGGGCCATCTGGGCTTGGACCGGGCTCCTCCTGGAGCTGGGCGAGAAAGAGGTCGCGTGTGATCCCGTGGGTCGCGAGCACGTCGGCGATCGCGGGCTCGGCGGCCATCAAGCCGAGCACGATGTGCTCGGTACCGACGTGGTTGTCGTCCATGACGCGGGCCTCATGCAAGGCCTGCGAAAGGCACCGCTGAGCCGATGGACTGAGGTGGTCGCGGGCTTGGTTCGCAAGTGCCTCTGCCTCGGCGACGTAGCTTTCGGGTGCTGCTGGACCGGTCATCCCGGTACCTCCGATGCGGCGTTGAGCTCCTGTCCAGGGCGAGGTGATATCACGATATCACCTCACTCTCAAGGTGCCTGGTCGATCATGGCGCCATCTCGCCCGCGGCGAGGCGAGCGCCGGCTGGACACCCGCCTGACGCTCCCGACCAGTTCCGGCCGAGCTCCGCAGGCGGCGTACCCGGAACCTGTACAGGGCTGCAAGGCCAAGCCTGACGGTCGACACGTCGAGCCTTGCAGCCCTGTACAGAACCCGGGTGCGGGGCAAGCTGTCCGACCGACGGCAGAGAAGCCTCGAAGCTGAGGTTGCTGCTACGCCTCTTCAGCGCAGTCCGCTGCTAGGGCTCTTGGTCCGGGCATCGGGAGATGAAGTCGGTGAGCATCATCCGGGGTGAGTCGAGTGCGTTCGGTGCCGCGACGTGGAGGATGCGTTGGTTCATCAGTATGACGTCGCCGGGTTGGCCGCAGAGTTCGACCACTCGAACGTGCGTGTCGTCGATGGTGGCTCCGTCATCGAGGTATCGGCGGAGCTGACCGCTGTTGGTGACGGGTTCGCGCCAAAGGTCGGCGAACCATGGGTAGTCGCGGGCGAGCTTGTCTTTCATCTTGCTGGTCTTCATGTGCCCGCCGGCTCGTTGGCAGAGTTGCCAGGTGATGCGGTGTGAGCCGGCTATGACCAGTGTTCCGCCGCCGCGCGGTCGAACGTCGTCGAGGAAGGTGAAGGCGACGAGTCCGGGCAGGACTTCTTCGGTGGACCACGCGGTGGAGTCGACGTGCCATCGGGTCGCCGGTATCGCCCACTCGTGCTCTGGGTTTGGGAAGGTCACGAGCGGGCCGCCCCAGTGCTCAGGGGGGTTCCTCGCCGGTCCTAGCAAGTCGGTGATGGGCTCAGGTAGGTGTTCTCTCAGTTCGTCGAAGGCGCCTGTGCGCGTCAGCATCTTGAAGTGGACGCGTCCGTCGACGGTCTTCCAGGTCGTGGGGTCGTCTTGCTTCCGGCCGTGCATGATTGACAGGAAGGCCCACAGGCGGTCGCGCATCGCCAAGGCCTTGGCCGCCGGCACCGTCTGGGGCAGTGAGAGCAGGCCGTGCAGCTCAAACTCTGAAATCTGCTCGTTGGTCAACATCGCTCACTTCTCCTGGCTATGGCCGGACCGGCGATGTGACCCCCGGACACAGCGAGTCACGTCGCGAGATCCGGCGAACCTGAATCTGGCGTGTGACTTCGGGTGTCGGCCCGAAGGCAGCACCGACACTACAGATCGGAGCTTGTCGCTGCTACACGATTGCCTTCCGGTGAAGCACCAGCCAACGTGCAACCCACGTGCAACTAGTGCCGTATCAGGCAACGTTTGCCCCCTCGCGGCCCAGGGACGCGGGCCAGGGCTCGCCCCACCTTCATGGCCGCGCCGGACAGGCACGGCGCTGGAATGATGGCGGCATGACGAGATTTGACGGTGTCCTGATCGAGTTCTGCCAGGGACAGTGGGGGGCGGACGAGACGATGGGACTCACGCTCTCGGTGTGGGGACGGACAGCCGACGGGCGGCGGTTCATCGAAGCTGATGCGCAGCGTCCGTTGGCCGGGCTCCAGGATATCGATCTACTCGTGGAGAACTGTGGCTGTCCCTTCGTCAGCGAGGACGGCAAGCAGGAGGCGATCGACCTGCTGGCCGCGGCGTTTCCGGGCGCCGAGATCCGCTGCTACGAGCCGTCCGAAGCGGATGAATGCGAGCTAGAGGCGGCGGGAGCCGCCCTACTGTGGGAACACGAGATCACCTGGGCCTGGTGCGAGAACTGTTGTGCAAAATGACTCCTGTTACCCGCCCGACCGCCGAGGTCACCCATCGCGGTCGGCATCGCCCCGGCCTCGTTCTCCCAACCGTGCAAACGTTGCCTGCCACAGCACTAGCAGCGAGACCGCGCTGGAAGATCTTGGGCCTTCAGCGGGCGGGCGAGCCGTCCTGGCAGCGTAAACGGGCCACCGGCGGACGGTCCCGGATGAGCGAGGATGGGTGCCTAATCCGTGTGTCGTTCGTTCGCACGGCAGCCGCCCCTGGTCAATAGCGACCTGTAAGCCGGTCAGCGACGTACGGTGTCGAGGACCGTCTGGACGACCGCCTCGATCGGCACGCTCGTGTCGATCTCCAGCGTGCAACCGTCACGCAGCAAGGGCTCGACAGTCTCGACATAGGTCAGGACGTCGGCAAGCTCGTCAGGGTGTTTGCCGTAGGGATTGTTGGTTCGGGTGGCCAACCGTTCGACGATCACCGGTACCGGAGCACTGAGGAGGATGATGTGGTCGAACTGGCGGTAGAACTTCCCCTGGTTCCGCACCGTGCCACTGACGAACAGCACCTCGGCGTCCTCGGTCGACAGGAGCTGCTGGAACTCCTCGTGCCACATCCACTCTCCGTCCTGACCAGCCGTGTCGGCCCCATCGGCTGCGTTGGTCGTATGGGAGTCGGCGGACTCGGGCGAGTCATTCTGGCTGGCTTGCCTGGCGTCACTGGACCGGGGCACGAACCGTTGCAGGCTCGGGTGGCTGTCGCTATCCACGGTCTTGTAACCGTGCGAAGCCAACCTGTTGAGCAACGTCGACTTACCGGTGCCCGACATCCCGGTGATGAGTACCCGGAGCATCCCGGCAGACTAGCCGGCTTTCGTCGGATGTGTGCGTCCTACTTCGGCGGTCGGAACGCCCTAACTCGGCGGGTCGGTGGCGTTGCCGCAGCGGCGTGCGGCTAGGCCGGCCGTGCCCCCCGCGTGCCCCAAGCCAGGGCCGATCAGAGTCCGCAGCGGTCAATGGCGGTCAGGTCGAATGGGCTCGGACGCGGGACGATCTACGCTCACGGCAGTCTGAGACCCAACGGTCCTTTGCAAGGCAGGGGCTGGGGTGCACAATCCCTCCGCCGCTCCCCTTGATGCTTCGTCCCTGGAGGTCTCGGGGAGAGGCGGCCAGCAGAAGCGCCAGATGGATGTTTGGCGGCACAGAAACTCACGTGCGGGACCCGACTCCAGCACGAAACGATGTCTGCCCATGGCCGTTCAAGATGCAAGCCGCTCCGACACTGATCTCTTGCTCATCGCCGGCCGTTCGGGAGTCGGCAAGACTACCGTCAGCGTCGAGGTGTCGTCCCAGCTCAAGCGCTCAAACGTAGGTCACGCCCGTATCGACGGCGACTGGCTCGACCTCGCCTTCCCGCAGGCGCCGAGTGAGCTTTTCGACAGGAACTTCCGATCGCTGTGGCAGAACTACCAGGCTTTTGGTTGCACTCGCCTGATCTACTCCAACTGGGCCAGCATCAAGAACATGAAACGGATTGTCGGGCTGATAGGCGGACAGCCTCGCGTCATCGGCGTCCTGCTGCTTTGCTCGGACGAGACGGCAATACAGCGACTCGGGAGCCGCGAGACCGGCTACGACCTCCAATGGCATCTGGAAAACCTCAGGCAGACTCCGGTCAACGAGCGAGATCAGGATCAACTCACGCCCACTTGGGTAACGCGCGTGCACAGCGATAACCGCTCTGTCCAAGATGTGGCATCCGAAGTTGTCAGTCTTACTCGTTGGGTGCAGTGAGGCACGGCGTCCACATGAGAGGACTGGCGGGCCGTGCAACCCGCGTGCAACAAGCAGCCGGGTATCAACATGCCGAGGATTTCCGTCACGCGCCCGACCACCCAGAACCGGCTCCGGACCCGCCACCAGAGGCCCCGCCGGCAGCCCACCACCGCCTGGATACCCCACCCCAACCACCCGTCCCGAATTTCTGTCATTTCTGTCAGAGGGTCCAGAGAGCTAGCCGTTGAGGGTCGCCCGATCTTCCCTGCCCAAGTTCGTCGGTGCGACCCCAACGGACGCTCACCACGTCCGTCGCGACCTGCGAGAGGCGCGCTCACCTGTGGGAGCGGAGTCGCGCCAAGAGCTTGGACGCAGGCTCCCGAAGGTGCGGCGGTCGACTCGACTCACTCAGGCCGACACTGCGAAGCGGCTTGGCTGGCCACAGTCGAGGGTCAGCCTGCTCGAGACAGCCCGAGTGCGGCTTGACCTGACGGACGCCGCACTGCTCCTGGATCTGTACAACGTGTCGGGAGCCGCTCGGGCGGACCGGCTGGACCTGGCTGGGCGGGCGGCCGAGGGCAGCCAGTCCGACGCACTGGCCTGGATCACGTCGCACGCTTTCCGCAAGACGACTGCGACGATCCTGGACGACGCGGGGCAGAGCGCACGGCAGATCGCCGACCAGCTCGGGCATGCCCGACCCTCGCTCACTCAGGACGTGTACATGGGACGGCGGGCCAAGAACCCGGATTCAGCAGCGGCTCTGGAGGCCGCCCTGAACAGGGACCGGGAGACCAAAACCATGGGATAACCCATGGGAACCGGATACACGAAAGCCCAGGTCGGCGCTCTGACCTGGGCTTCTGTGCGCCGTCAGGGACTCGAACCCCGAACCCGCTGATTAAGAGTCAGCTGCTCTGCCAGTTGAGCTAACGGCGCGCGCCCCGCTTGGGACTCGGAGATGTTAGCAGTGCCCGCCTCCGCCGGTGAAATCCAGGGTCACCGCCACCGGGCAAGGACTGCCTGCGCCGCGTTGTGCCCGCCGATCCCGCTCACCGCACCGCCGCGGCGGGCGCCGCTGCCGCAGATGAACAGGTTGGGTATGTCGGTCTCGACGCCCCATCTGCCGACGTCCTCAGGGGACTCGGCCCAGGGCCAGGCCAGGTCGCCGTGGAAGATGTGCCCGCCCGGCATCCCGACGGACGCCTCGACGTCGAGCGGGCTCTTCACCTCCAGGCAGAGGCGGCCGTTCTGATCAAGGGCCAGGCAGTCCTCGATCGGTTCGTCGAGGTAGGCGTTGAGGCCCGCAAGGTAGCCCTGCGCCGCCTTGTCGCGTACCGCCGTGTTGTCCTGCTCGAACAACCGCGCCGGCGTGTGCAGACCGAACAACGTGAGGGTGTGCCAGCCGGCCCGGACCAGGTCGGGGGAGAGGATTGTCGGGTCGGTCAGGGTATGGCAGTAGAGCTCGCCCGGCAGCCTGGTGGGCAGGGTGCCTGACTCGGCCTCGTCGTACGCCTTCTGGAGATCGGCGTACCCCTCGTCGACATGGAACGTCCCCGCGAACGCCTGCCGCGGGTCAGCGCCGGACCGCAGCCGTGGCAGCCGGGTCAGCAGCAGGTTGACCTTGACCTGCGCGCCCTCGGGCGCCTCGACCCCATGAGGGCTCCCGCCCCGCAGCCGGGACAGGGTCACCGGCGCGACGCCGGAGAGGACGTACGCCGCCGACACAGTGCGTTCCTCGCCGTCCGCGACGTACGTCACCTCGGCGTCCCGACCGTCGGCGGCGACCTTGACCACCTCCGCGCCGGTGAGGAGGCGCGCGCCGGCCGCCCGCGCGGCCCGGGAGAACTCGGCCGTCACGGCGCCCATGCCGCCCACGGGTACCCGCCACTCGCCGGTGCCGTTGCCGATGAGGTGGTAGAGGAAGCAGCGGTTCTGCCGCAACGACGGGTCCTGCGCGTGGCTGAAGGTGCCGATCACAGCGTCGGTCAGCGCCACGCCGCGGACCATATCGTCGGCGAACGTCCGCTCGACGATCTCCCCGAGTGGGCGGTCCACGAACCCGTCCCAGGTGCGCACCCCCGTCCGCTCCAGCTGCGACCGGAGCTGGCTTGCCGGCCGCAGCGGCTCCATCATGGTGGGCGCGACGACCCGGGCGAGTTCCGCGAGGTCGGCGTAGAAGCTCTGCCAGGCGGCGTACTCCCGATCCGACCCGGTGAGTGCCCGGAACGACTCCGCCGTCGCCGGGCCGGGGTCGCGTTCCACGAGCAGGCCGCGGTGGGTGCCGTCGCGGACGACGGGGGTGTACGACGCGACCGCGCGGGAACGCAGGTCAAGGGTCAGACCGAGGTCCCGGATGATCTGGTCGGGGAGCAGGCTCACGAGGTAGGAGTAGCGCGAGAGCCGGGCGTCGACGCCCGGAAACACCCGCTCGCTCACGGCCGCGCCGCCCGTCACGTCGAGCCGCTCGAGTACAAGTACGGAGAGGCCGGCCTGAGCGAGATACGCCGCCCCGACCAGGGCGTTGTGTCCACCGCCGACCACGACCACATCGCAGCGTTCCACCGGAGCAGCCTACGGCCGAGCGGGGCGAGCGGCCACACCCGCGGCGTCGCCGGGGAATGGCCGGGGCAGAGTCGGCGGTTATACCCGCCGGGGTATCCGAACTTTCGAGGAGGCAATCCATGGCCACCACCAACGTCACCGCGGCCACCTTCAACGAGACCGTTCAGGACAACGGCATCGTTCTGGTCGATTTCTGGGCATCATGGTGCGGGCCATGCCGGATGTTCGGGCCGATCTTCGAGCAGGCATCGGAGAAGAACCCCGACATCGTGTTCGCGAAGGTGGACACCGAGGCGGAGCAGGAGCTTGCTACGGCCGCCAACATCACGTCCATCCCGACGCTGATGGCGTTCCGTGACGGCATCCTGGTGTTCGCCCAGCCGGGTGCGCTGCCGGCGCCGGCGCTGGACCAGGTGATCGACGCGGTGCGCGGGCTCGACATGGACGACGTACGCGCGCAGATCGCCGCCGAGGGCGAGCGCGAAGAGGCCACGTCCTGACGCGAGGAGGACGGCGGGGGCTACGCGTCCAGGTCAGGGGAGGATCTTGACCGCGCTGCCGAACGCCGTCCCCAGCGTGAACTGCAAGGTGATGTGGAGCAGGCCCAGGCCCTCCAGGTAGCGGGAGCGGGCGAGCGGTCCGGCGTCCAGCGGACGCAAACCACCCGCCTCGACCAGGCCGGCGACCCTCGCCTTGGCGTCGGCGTCGTCACCGGCGAGGAACACGTCCAGCGGCTGTCCCGCGACCGTACCGACCGTGAGGGTTCCGGCGAACGTCGTGTTGAACGCCTTGACGACGCGCGCCGACGCCGGCACCCGCCGCGCGATCTCCTCCGCGGCGGAGCTGTCGGCGGGCGTACTGAGTCCGTCGTACGTCGCGTTGATCGGGTTGGTGATGTCGACGATGGTCTTGTCGGCTAGCTGCTCGCCGTAACTGTCGATCAACCCGGCCACCGCGACGTACGGTATGGCGAAGACGACGACCTCGCCCCGTATGTCGTCGCCGATCGTGCCCGGAGAGACGCGGCCGTCGCTCGCGGCACGGAGTTCGTCAACGAGCGTCGCGGCGTGCCCCGCGTCGCGGTCGAGGATCTGGACGTCGTTGCCGCCGGCGAGGAGTCGGGTGGCGATGCCGCGGGCCATGTTGCCCGCTCCAAGGATGGTGACCTGCACAGAGCGCCTCCTGCCCGGGCGAGGACCGAGTGTTCACTCAGGACATACCCGGCGCGCAGGTCACAGGAACGACAGCTTGGACTACTCAGCGCTCGAGCGGGCCACCAGCCGCGTAAAGCCGAGAGACCGGCCTCCGTCGGCCCTCAGCATGGGGATGTCGCCGCTGTCGTCGGGTTGGTCGTACGCCTGGTTGCCCACGGTGTTCCACAGCAGCCAGTCGTCCCAGCCGTGCGGCAGCAGATCGGCGGTCTCGACGGTCACCGCTCCCGAGGTCTCCCAGTGCCGCCGCCACCACTCCGGACCGTGGAACCCCGCTGGATCCGACTCCGGTTCCACCCGGTGGCCGGGCACCACGATGCCGATCTGACCGCCCGGCCGTACGAACCGCGCGTAGTACGAAAGGTAGAGCTCGTCGGTCCCGAAGTAGTGGTAGGAGTCGATGCTCACCAGCGCGTCGAAGAAGCCTTCGGCGAACGGCAGGTCATGCGCCTCGGCGTAGATCGGAAACACCTGGTCGTGCAGGCCCTGCTCTCGGATGCGTTGCCAGTTGTCAGTGGGCTTGATCCACAGGTCAGTCGCCCACGCTTTCACGCCGAACTCCTTCGCCAGGAAGATCGATGTGATCGCCTTGCCGCATCCCATGTCGAGGACCCGCATGCCGGGCTCGAGCGCCATGACTTCGGCGAGCGCTTCGGCCAGCCACAGGGGATTGGGCCCCATCGCGTGCTCGTAGACCCACCTGTGCGGGTACGCCGACGAGCGTGGGTAGCGGGCCAGCGTCAAACGTTCGCGTAGCTCGTCATCAGTCATCGGCATGGCGGCAAAGCCTCGCCTTGCGTCAGCCGTCGCGCAAGCGCTTAACGCGACCCGGCCGAGGCGGCGAGTCCGCGGCGCAGATGCTCGCAGCTGCCGCCCGGGTCATTACCTACGGCGCTCTGGAGATCGCCCGCGAGTTCAAGGGTTCCTGATCGCTGCCAGAATGCCGGCCGCACCCTGTGCGAGGAGATCGGCCGCCACGGAGGCGCTGAGCTTCTCCGGGTCGTCGGCCGGCCCCTCTCCAGCCGCCGTGACCTGGTCCCCACCATCCAGGGAGGTTACGGCGGCGGAGAGGTGCAGGAGCCCGTCAGGACCGATCCTGCCCCAGGCGCCGACCGGGACGGAACAGCCTCCGTGAAGCTCGGCCAAGAGGGCGCGCTCGGCACGCACGCACGCGTCGACCTGCGGGTCTCCGGTCTGCGCCAGGAGCCTGGCGGCCAGGGAGTCGACGCGGACCTGGATGCCAAGCGCGCCCTGCCCGGGGGACGGAGGGAAGACGGCCGGGTCGAGCACCTCGTGCACGTCCGGGGTCAGGTCTAGCCGGTTCAGGCCCGCTGCCGCAAGCACCACCGCGTCGAGGGCGCCTTTGGTGGTCCGGGCAAGCCGCCCGGGAACGTTTCCGCGGATCGGGACCACGTCCAGGTCCGGTCGCAGGGCAAGAAGCTGAGCCACTCGGCGCGGGGCGCCCGTTCCGACACGAGCACCTTGCGGGAGTCCCGCCAGCGTCGATCCGCACAGGACGTCTCGCACGTCCTCACGAGGCCCAGGGGTGGTGAGCAGAGTCGTGCCTTCACAGACTGAGGTAGGCAGGTCCTTGAGCGAGTGCACGATCACGTCGACTCGCCCAGTGACGAGCGCCGCCTCCTGGTTCGTGGAGAAGGCGCTCCCGCCGGCCGTCTTGGCAACCTCAGCGAGAGTCGGGGTCACGCGGTCCTGGTCACCGCCTTCGAGGATGATCTCCCGCTTGAACGTCACCCCGGGGAATTGCTCGGCGATCGGCGTGAGCCACTCCGTGACCTGCGTCCGAGCAAGTTTGCTGGCTCGGGAACCGATTCGCACCACGTCGGTCATTCGGGGCAACTCCTCGCCTAAAGCGGCTTGTTGACGCCCCATCGTACTTACACCAGAACCATGCACTTCCGACAGATTGCCGTAGATCATGTCGGTCCGGCGGCGTACGCCGGCTCGCATTGCCCACAGGGGGAATCGGTCAGTCTCCAATGAGTGTCATCATCTGGAGGCGGAGCATCGCAGCGATCGCGTTGCACTCTCGGACCTCACCGCGGGAGCCTGAGTTGCAGCGGCGCCGCTATGGGACGATGACGGTCATGTCTGACGAACAAACGCCTCTCTCGGCTCGTCGTTCTGCGGCGGAGGAGTTTGTTCGAGAGGTCAACGCGCAGACCGGCGGTGACCTGCGGCTGATCGGGCTACCGGACCAGGGCATGGTGAGTGATGCCGCCTACGTACGCTGGCCGGACGGGCGCGCTGGCGTACTCACCCGATCGATCCTCAGTCCCGACGCGTTGCATTCCATCGCCGAGGTCCTGGCCGTGGCGTCTGCCCACGGTGTGCCGGTACCGCGGTATGAGCTGATCACTCCGCTTTCCCAAGGCGCAGCCATCGTTCAGCAACGCCTGCCTGGTTCACCACCACGGCACATCGATCCATCGATCGTCGACGCGATGGTCGCTGTCAACGAGTCCTTCGCCGGACTACTCGCCGACTGGCCACAGGTGGAAGTTCCACAGCTGCACCTACGCCAGAGCGGCGAGGGCTGGTGCCTGCACGAAACACTGCAGCGCTACGACGATCGCAGCAGAAGACTGCTCGGCTGGATCCAGGACGTCGCAACCACAGGCCCGAACCAGCTGACAGGTAATGACCTTGTGCACTGGGACTTCGTACCAGGCAACGTCTTGTTCGACCCGACGGGAGCCGTAACAGGCGTCGTCGACTGGTTCACCATCGCACGCGGCGACCGCCATTTTGGACTGCTGAAACCGCGCTTCTACCTTCAACGGCTCGCTGCCGTCACTCCATCGCCCGGCTACCCAACCGTGACCGCCACGGCGATCGGTCGCTTGGACGAGCTCCTCGATCAACTGCTGGAACCCGCCACCTACGACGTCTACTGGGCGCACTGGAGTCTGGCACTCATCGACTGGGCGATCCGCCACGGCACACAAACCGAGATCGACTGCTACCTCGACCTCGCCAGCACCCGTATCCGCTAACCCAAGCGGCCCGATGGGTGTCGTCAAGGGCGCACCCGCATCCGCTGCGGCGCGGCGCCGTCCCGCCGCGGCGGAGTAGCCGGGATTCGTAGAGCCGGTGGCTTCGGAACATTGTGTGGAGGGCCAGCCGCCCGCTGGAGCTGGTGTACGCGGCGGTGTTCACCGACGCGGTGGTGGTCAAGGTGCGAGACGGGCAGGTGGCCAACCGGCCGTTCTACGCCGCGATCGGTGTCACGGTGGACGGCTGCAAGGACGTGCTGGGCCTGTGGGCCGGCAGGGGCGGCGAGGGCGACAAGTTTTGGAGCTGTCGTTGACGTGCTAGGCGTCTTTTGTGGATAGACGATTGGCGGAATCGCCCCTCGTTACGGGGTCCTCCGATTCACGCCGGGTGAGCACCAAGGGGGCATCCTCAGTGATGGCGACTGTGTGCTCGGAGTGGGCAGTGCGTGAGCCGTCGGCCGACCGGATGGTCCAGCCGTCGGCGTCATAGACGATCCGGTCGGTCGTGCGGGCGAACCAGGGTTCGAGCGCGAGGGTCAGCCCCGGCCGGAGCTTCAGGCCGCGCCCTGCCCGGCCCTTGTTGGAAACGTGGAGCTCCTCGTGCATGGTGCGGCCAATGCCGTGACCGCCGAACTCGGTGTTGACCGGATAGCCGTAGTCGCAGGCCACCGCCCAGATCGCCGCCGAGATGTCACCCAGGCGGTTGCCCGGACGTGCCACCTCGATCGCCGCCTCCAACGCTTCCTCGGTGGCACGGATGATCCGCAGGTCCTCCTCGGCAGCAGTGCCAACGACGACCGTGCGCGCCGAGTCGGCCACCCAGCCATCGATGCTGACTGCGAGATCCGCGCTGAGCACGTCCCCGTCGCGCAGTGTGTAGTCGTGGGGCAAGCCGTGCAGGACGGCGTCGTTGACCGAGAGGCAGATGACGTTGCGGAACGGGCCCTTGCCGAAGGGCGGAGCGTAGTCCCAGTAGCACGACTCCGCCCCGCGCCGTTTGATCATGTCGCGCACGTGGTGTTCCAGGTCCAAGAGGTTGACGCCCACGTCAGCGAGCCGGCCGACCTCGGAGAGCACCTCGGCGACAAAACGCCCGGCCACGTGCATGCGTTGGATCTCCGCTGGCGTCTTCAGTTCAATCACGAATACCTCGCGTCACAGGGGTCGGTATAGTTATACCGGCACCTTAACGCTTGCCGGTATAGTAATACCAGCCCTATTCTGGGGGCATGGTCCGCCACCCGCTCACACCTGAGCAGATCGAAGCCGGCAGGCGTCTCGGCGCCCTGCTGCGCCACGCGCGAGCGGGACGCGACCTAGCGGAAGTCGCGCACGCGGCCGGCATCTCGCCGGAAACCCTTCGCAAGATCGAGACCGGACGACTACCCTCTCCCGGATTCGGCACGATCGTCTGCCTCGGCGAGGCGCTCAACCTGCCGATGCAGGAGTTGGCAGCCACCTGGCGCGGCAGCGACCTACCGCTGGAAGCCGTCTTCTAGCCGCTGCTCCACCCGTCCACGGAACTGGCCGGCACCATCGCAACGTGACAAGTAGCTGGCTATGAGGCCCTAGCAGGGCGGCGGATGCTAGCTATCGGCCCGCCCGCCTCTGCTGCTTCCAGTCTTCTTCCGGTGAAGGAAGCCCCGCTCGTGCCCTTTCGTATTCGGCGCGGGCTTGGAGGAGGAGCGCGAGGGCCTTGAGGATCCCGGCGATGCTCATGCCGGTTGCTGTCACCAGTGCACTGGCCGCTGTGATTACTTGGGCGGTGTCGGATGGGTCGAAATTGTTGTGCTGTACCTCGGCGACCACACTCGCGCTCGCGTAGTAACAGACGATATAGACGCTCCCGGCGAGCAGGAACAGGCACAAGACATACAGCCATTCCCAGAACAGGCCGCCCCCACGAATCCAGTGGCGGCTCTCCACTCGCCGACGAAACTCCAGTAGGGCGCGGTTGGCCTCGTACTCGTACCAGTCCTGAGCTGGCTGCACTCGCCGTAATACGCCTAGCCCGGCGGCGGCAGATGCCAGAACGACGGCCAGCCACGGCCCTGGAGACGAAAGCCGCGCACGGGCCAAAGCCAGCAGGCCAAGAACGGTCGCCACCGCAAACAGGAGGACGACCAGCAGCGTCAGCGCGCGCTGTATCGCCACCAGCAGGCGTTCGCTCAGCATGGCTACACATAGTGCCAGGGCGCCGGAAGCTCGGCTACGCCTTGAGTGATCACTACGCGGGCCAGTCCGGGGGATAGCGCTGACCCACGCAGTCCCGTCCCCGCTCGCCCTTTCGGTCAACGGCATATCGCGATCCGCTACCGCCTCAACGGATTCATTACCTGGGATGCGAAGGTTCTCCGGCAGTGGGTGAAAGGTGTTGACCCGGGAGACGCCCCATATCAACTTAAGGGGCCGCTGACCGCGTTTCCGCAGGTCAACGGCCCCTTCGCATGGGGTGAGTGACGGGACTTGAACCCGCGACACCTGGGACCACAACCCAGTGCTCTACCAGCTGAGCTACACCCACCATGTCGTACGGACCGACGGCCGCACGAACGATTGCCGCGGGATCGCCCCGCGGCGCACCAAGTGTAGCCGGGACCTTCTCGGCCCCGACACCGAGATCAGGTCTCCGGCGTGGCGGGGGGTTGGGACCCCTGTTGGGAACCCCGTTGGGAACCCGTCGGCTCGCCCTGGATCTGCTCGGCGATTGCCTTGGCGGCGGTCGAGTCCGGTCCTGGTTGGGGGACGAACACGGCCGCGCGGTAGTAGCGCAGCTCGTCGATCGACTCCTGGATGTCGGCCAACGCCCGGTGATTGCCGACCTTGGCGGGGCTTGCGAAGTAGACCCGGGGATACCAGCGGCGGACGAGTTCCTTGATCGAGGACACGTCGACGATGCGGTAGTGCAGGTGCTGCTCGAGCGTCGGCATGTCACGAGCGAGGAATGCCCGGTCGGTGGCGACCGTATTGCCCGCGAGCGGAGCTTTGCTGGCCTCGGGTGCATGGGTCCGGATATAGGCCAGAACCCGCTCCTCGGCCTCCGCCAGCGACACGCCCTCGGCCAGCTGGTCGAGGAGCCCCGAGGCGGTATGCATATCGCGTACGACATCTCGCATCTGGTCAAGCGCCTGCTGCGGCGGCTTGATCACCAGGTCGATGCCCTCGCCGAGGACGTTGAGGTTGCCGTCGGTGACCAGCGCGGCCACCTCGACGAGCGCGTCGGCCTCGAGGTCCAGCCCTGTCATCTCGCAGTCGATCCACACCAAGCGGTCGTACATGACCATCAAGCCTATGCTCTCGCCGAACCGTCACGCCGACCGGCGGAAGCCTCGGCGGGCGCGGAGGTAGTCGGAGACGACGAAATCGCCCAGTCTTTCCAGGTCAGGGGTGAAAACGCGGCCGCCGTTCCTCCGAGCGACAGCATCGACGAACCTCGCCAGACCCTCGTCCTCACCCAGCATGAAGAGGTTGAGCGTCGCGCCGTACCGCGTGAGCGCGTCCACCTCCGTGATCGTCGCGCGCAGGGTCTCGTGGGTCGTCGGCCAGGAGAAGAACGGCGATCCGTCCGGCAGCAGGTGGGCCGTCGGCTCACCGTCCGTAACCACCAGGATGACGGGCTCCGCGTCGGGGTGCCGGCGGACGTGCCGGCCGGCGAGCATCAGGGCGTGCTGGAGGTTGGTGCCCTGGATCCAGTCGGGTTCGATCTCGGCGAGCTGGACGGGGGAGAGGCGGCGGGCTGTCCGGTCGAAGCCGATGATCTCCAGCGCGTCCTGCCGGAACCTGGTCGCGACCAGGTGGGAGAGGGCCAGGGCGGTTTGTTTCATCGGACCCCAGCGGCCCTCCTGGACCATGGAGTACGACAGGTCGACGCACAGCGCGACCGCGGCCGAGGTCCGGCGTTCGGTCTCGGCGATCTCGAAGTCCTCCACGTCGAGACGCACCGGGAGAGCGATGCCGGAGCCAGCCGAGCGCAGGACGGCGTTGTGGACGGTACGGGTCGCGTCGATCGGGTGCTCGTCCCCGAACCTCCACTCCCGGCTCGAGCCCGTCGGCTCGTCGGCGGCGCCGGTCCGGTGGTCGTCGTGGTCGCCGCGGCCGCTGGACTCCAGCTGCTGGAAGACCCGCCGCAATGCGGTCTCACCGAGCCGGCGGAGCGCCTTCGGGGTGAGCCGTAGCCCTTCTGACCCGCGCGCGATGTAGCCCTGGCGTTCGAGTTCGCGTTCCAGCTCACGGAGGGCACGCAGGTCAACCCCGGCCCCGGGGCCGAGCTGGCGTTCGAGGGTCTCGACGTCCACGTCGTCGAGCGTCGCGCCCGGATGCTCCTGGGCAAGCTGCTCGGTCAGCGCCTCCAGGTCCGCGAGGTCCGCCACCGCCTCGACCGCCTCGCCGTACCCGAGCGGCTGCTCGCCCCGCATCCGGGCCTGGGAGTCCCAGTCGAGCCCGGGCCGGAGGGCGCGCAGGTTGTCCCGGAGCTGGGCGAGCTGTGAGGCCAGGTTGGGGTCGCCGAGCGCCTCCTGCATGAGCCGGGCCAGCTCGTCGCGCTGCTCCGGAGAGAGCGAGCGCATCAGGCGTTCGGCGGCCGCCGCGCGCCGGGCCAGCAGGTCGATCAGCTCGTCGGTGGTGCGGGGATTCTCCGGGAAGAACTCCCCGTGCTGCTCCATGAACGCCGCGAACGGGTCGGTGGTGTCCTCGCCCCGGGCGTGCGCGGCGAGGAGCGCGTTGAGGTCGGCCAGCATGTCGCGGACGGCCTGGCTCGCCGCCGGGTCCTGATCGGACAGCGCCTGCTTCATCCCGGCGAACTGCGCGTCGAGGACCTCCCGGCGCAGCATCGCCTGGATTTGTTCGTACGTCTGCCGGGCCTCGGGGGACTGCCAGTCGTACGACGACAGCTCCCGCACCGCCCGCGCGGTGTCGTCCGGCAGCGTGTCCAGCTCCAGCTCGTGCATCCGGGCGTCATCGCTCGGGTCGCGGGCCAGCGTGTCCTTTTCGGCTGCCAGAGCCTGGTCGAGCATCTGGCGTGCCCGGTCGAGCGTGCCGGCCAGGTCACCGCGCCGGCGTACCTGCTCCCGCCGCTTACGGGCCCGGGCCAGCAGGTCGTCGAGGCCGCGCCGTCCATTGGGCCCTCGCCGGAGCAACTCACGCAGCGCCTCGCGAAGACTGCCACCAGCCAGGACCTCCCGGCCAAGCTGGTCCAGCGCCTCGCGTACGTCGTACGGCGACGCCAGCGGATCGGGTCCGTCGTCCCACGGCCCGTACCGAAACTTCCCTACGCTCACGCTTGTCAGCCTCCGTAGTAGGAGATGCCGTCGACAGACTCCTTCGCGAGCCGGCGGGTGAGGTAGAGCCCCTCGAGTACGAACTCCACCGCGGAGGCGGCCTCGCCGGGTGAGGCCGCATCGCCCAGGCCGAGCCGGTCGAGGACCTTCGCGAGTCCGGGCACCGTGCCCATCTGGTCGAGCAGATCGGACCCGCGGGTCAGCTCGCCTGTCTCGATGGTCGCGCCTTCGGCGAACCTCGTGGTGAACCCGGCAAGGTCAAGGCCCCGCAGCCGCTCCCGGAACGTCTCCGCGGTCGCCACCCGCAGCTGGTGACCGAAGATCTCCAGCTCCCGGCCCTCCTCGCCCATCTCGAACTCCACCTTGCCGTGCAGCGTGGGCAGGACGCCGGGTAGGTCACAGACCCGGGCGACGGGTTCGTTCTCGCCGGTCAGCGCCGCCCGCCGGAGCGCGGACGCCGAGACCGTCTCCGCGGCGGTGATCGCGAACCGCGCCGACACACCGGAGCGTTGGTCGATGGACGACGACTCCCGCAGTCCACGGGTGAGCCGGGCCACCACCTCCAGCAGGTGATCGGGAACCGCCGCGGCGAGCTTGGCCTCCTGGCGGATCAGCACCACCTCCTCCGCGACCTCCGACGGGTAGTGGGTGCGGATCTCGGCGCCGAACCTGTCCTTCAGCGGCGTGATGATCCGCCCGCGGTTCGTGTAGTCCTCGGGGTTGGCGGAGGCGACGAGGAGGACATCGAGGGGAAGGCGGAGCGTGTAGCCCCTGACCTGGATGTCGCGTTCCTCCAGGACGTTGAAGAGGGCGACCTGGATCCGCTCGGCCAGGTCGGGCAGCTCGTTGAGGCCGAAGATGCCGCGGTTGGTACGCGGGACCAGGCCGTAGTGGATCGTCTCCGGGTCGCCGAGCGTGCGTCCCTCGGCGACGCGTACGGGGTCGACGTCTCCCACGAGGTCACCGACGCTCGTGTCGGGCGTCGCGAGCTTCTCGCCGTACCTCTCGTCGCGGTGCTTCCAGGTGACGGGAAGGTCGTCGCCGGCCTCGGCGAGGAGGCGGCGGCAGCGGGTGCAGGCAGGTGCGAAGGGATGGTCGTTGATCTCGCAGCCGTCGACAACGGGAGTCCACTCGTCGAGCAGGCTGACGAGGGTACGCATGAGGCGGGTCTTGCCCTGGCCGCGCTCGCCGAGCAGCACGAAGTCGTGCCCGGCGAGAAGGGCCCGCTCGAGCTGCGGCAGCACCGTGTCTTCGAACCCCACAATGCCGGGGAACGCGGTCGTACCACTGCTGAGAGCGGCGATGAGGTTGTCGCGGATCTCGTCCTTGACGCTGCGGTGATGGTGCCGGGTGGCGCGGAGCGCGCCGAGAGTCGCGGGTCGAGTCACGACGTAGACCGTACGTCGGAGCCGGGCGTTCCGGCGAGGGTTGCGGTGTAAAGCCTTTTGACCTACCGAATCGTCAGTCCGGCTGATCGCCGGCGAGGATGCGTACGGCCCGCACCACTTGGTCGCCGGTTGGCAGCGATTCGGGGTCGAGGAACGCCTGAAGCGACAGGCCGGCGACCAGAGCGTGCAGCACGGAGCCCAGGCCGCGGACGGTCTCGGCGTCGAGCTCCTGTGGGTCGATGTCGAGGCTCGCCGCGGCCATGGTCGCGCGGGTTTCCGCTGTGGCTGTGGTGAGCACCTCACGGATGTCGTTGTCGAAAGCGGCCTGTGCGTAGGCCTGCACGCTCGCCACGAGAACCTCGCGTTGGCCCGCCATCGCCGCGACGAGTGCGTCGACACAGATCCGTAGGCGTTCGGCGGGAATCTCCGCGCCGCTGGCCGCCATCGTCGTGTCGATCGTGTCGCCCCATTCCCCCTGAGCCTGCAGGGTCGCGGTAGTCATCAGGGCGTCCTTCGAACCGAAGTGGTAGCCGATCGACGCCAGGTGTGCCCCCGACGCCGCGGCGAGGTCCCGTGCGGTGGTGCGGTGGTAGCCCTTCTCGACGAGAAGCTTCTTGGCTCCGGCCAGCAGATCGTCGCGTTGACTCATGCGGACAGGTTAGTCGACGGTTTGTACGCACGTACGTATTGACGCCTTGATTTGTACGTACGTACGATCTCGCCCATGCGCGCCGAACCGGCACCTCGGGCCTCCTTCCGCACCTGGTGCGGCCTGCTCGTCCTGCTCCTCCCGGCCCTGCTGGCCGCGATGGACATCTCCGTGTTGTTCGTCGCCGGGCCGGCGATCGCCGCGACGCTCCGTCCCACCGCCACCGAATGGCTGTGGGCGATGGACATCTACACCTTCGTCTCCGCGGGGCTGCTGATCACGATGGGCTGCCTCGGAGATCGATTCGGGCGCCGGCGGGTGCTCCTCATCGGGGCCGGGGTGTTCGGTGCCGCGTCGGCGGTCGTCGCCTACGCGCCGAACCCAGAACTCCTCATCCTCGCCCGTGCCCTGCTGGCCGTCGGTGGAGCGACCCTCGCGCCCGCAACGCTCTCCCTGATCCGCGGCATGTTCGCGGACGAAGGCGAGCGGCGGACCGCGGTGGCTGCCTGGGGAATCGCGTTCGCGGGTGGAGCGGTGGCGGGTCCGGTCGCAGGAGGCCTGCTGCTGGAGTACTTCTGGTGGGGAGCGGTGTTCCTGATCAACGTCCCCGTCATGATCCTGCTGCTGATCGCGGCGCCGTTCGTCGTCGTCGAGTCGCGGAGCGCGACCCGAGGCGGGTTCGACGTCGCCGGTGCGGCCACGTCACTGGTGGCGGTGCTGAGCTTCGTGTTCGCGCTGAAGGATGTCGCGAGATACGGCATCAGCGTCACGGGTGCGGCCGCGGTCCTGGTCGGTGTCGCGGCCACCGTGGTGTTCCTCGCCCGGCAGCGCCGCGCGGCGTACCCACTGATCGACCTCGAGTTGTTCCGCGTCCGCACCTTCTCCACTGGTGTGGTGGCCAACACCGTCGTCGCGGTGGTGACCGCGGGTCTCGGCGTTCTGGCGTTCCCGTTCCTGCAACTCGTGCACGGGCTCACCCCGCTCCAGTCCGCCCTGTGGGCGGTGCCCACCTTCGCCGGCTCGTTTGTCGGCGCCGCGGCCGCCGCTGCCCTTGCCCGCAGACACCCGGCCACACCGCTGTTGGGCGGCGGGCTGCTGGCCGCGGCGATCGGCCTTGCCGTCATCACGACGGTCGAGCCGGCGGGCGGACTGTGGAGATTCCTTGGTGGCTACACGATCCTCACCTTCGGCGTCGGGGTCACCGCGACGATCGCCAACTCCTTCGTGCTCGACAGCGCGCCACCTGAACGCGTGGGTACGGCATCAGGAATCGCTGAAACGAGTACGCAGCTCGGATCGGCGCTCGGCATCGCGGTCCTCGGCACCCTCGCGGGCGCCATCTACCGCACCACCATGGCCAGCGCCGCACCGGTCGACACCGATCCGGCCGCCCTCGAAACCGTCGCCGACGCTGTCGTCGCCGCGCACCAGTCCTCACCTCAGAGTGCGGCGACCCTGCTCGACGCGGCGTACGCCGCCTACACCGACGGCGTCACCACGGTGGCGCTCGTTGGGGCGATCCTCACCGCAGCTCTTGCCACGCTCGCACTGACGACACCGCGGCGTACGCCCTAGGGATCGTCGGGGAGGGGATGGGCGCGGATCTCGACGCGGTTCTTGCCGAGCCGCTTGGCCCGCAGCAGCGCCTCGTCGGCGGCGGCCAGCATCTGGGTGCGGGTCGCGCCCGACCACGACTGGGCGAGGCCGGCGGACATGCGGACGACCCGCCCCTCAGGTAGGCATCGCCAGGTGCGGTTCTCGACCTTCCGGCGCAGCTTCTCGGCCACGTGGTAGGCCTGGCCAGAGGTCCGGTCAGGCAACACGATCACGAACTCGTCGCCGCCGAACCGCGCGATCACGTCGTCGCCGGAGAGCACGGACCGGATCTCCTGGGCGAGTTCCTTGATCAGATCGTCGCCGACGAGGTGGGACAACTCGTCGTTGACCTTCTTGAGCCCGTCGAGGTCGACGAACATCACGGCGAGCGGCCGTCCGGTCGCCGCCGACTCGACGAGGAGTTCGGGCAGCCGGATCTCGATCAGTCGGCGGTTGCCGAGTCCGGTGAGTGGGTCGGTGAGGTAGGCCGCCGCGCGCCGCCGCTGCTCGTCGCGGACGCGTTCGGCGCCGAGGCGGTCCTCGAACGACTGAACCCGAGCCCGCCGCTCGTCCCACCGGTCGCGCACCAGGCGCCAGGTCAGCTGGGCGAACGCCTCGCCGGTGGGGGTTGAGCCGTCCCGCTGCCGGAGCAGGCTGGCGTACTCCCAGTAGGCCCGGCCCGCCATCACCTGCAGCCGGGGAAGGGAGTCGCCGATCGCGCAGGCCATCTCGGCGTGTTCGAGGGCCTGGTCGGTCTGGCCGTCGTTGGCGTACGCCCGCGCCATCGCGAGGTAGCCGACCAGGGTCGCCTCGTGGCGTTCGGTCGAGGCGACCGCACCGATGTGAGCGCGCAGCTCAGGGATCAGGGTGGTGCCCTCGCCGAGCATGGCCCGGGCCAGGCACGCCTGCACGATCACCTCGCGCGGCCAGTAGGACCCGTCGATCGCGTTGTGGCCGGACGGCGCGGTCCGGAACGCCTCGAGCGTCAGGCGGTAGTGCTCCTTGGCCTGGTCGATCTCGCCGATGAGGTCGAGCTCGGACGCCCAGTTGAGGTGGGCCCAGCCGCTGTTGTAGGCGTACAACGTCTGGAGCATGGCGTCGGACAGCGCGTGGGCTACCTGGTAGAGCCGTTCGAGCCAGGCGGTGGCGAGCTCGTACAGGTCGAGTCGCACCAGGGCCAGGACGGCGGCGTTGATGGCGTGGCCGATGGCGTACCCCGGCGTGTCCAGCTCCTCGAGCAGGACGACGGAGCGGGCGAGTTCGTCGTACGCCGGCTCGAACTTGCCGCGCAGCAGCAGCGCCATCCCGCGCAGCGCGTGGCCGAACGCCTCCCAGATCCGGTCGTCGAACGGCTCCGCGAGGCGGATCATCTCGCCCGCGACGTCGCTGGCGTCGTCGAGGAGCCGCAGGTCGTGGAACGACGCGAAGCGCACGAATCGCAACCACTGAGCCCGGTCGTGGGCGTGCTGGTCCTGCGCTTCGGCCAGGAGGACGTCGACTTCCTCGAGAACCAGGCGTGCCTCTCCGGACTGGGCCCTGATCAGCAGGCCGGTCACGTCGGCGAGCGCTGACGGGCGCGGTCTCATCTGCCCAGACAAGTCCCGCTCCCAGCGATCGGCGATCCCTGGCAGGTGGCGTGGCGCGTGGTCCCCCCGGCCGGAACCATCAGCCTAATCTCCTCAATGTGCTGTCTCGTCTAGGACCGATAACTCTCAGCTTCGTGATGGCGCGTTCATTGCGCTGATTCTCGTACGACCCGCTCGCGCGCCCGCCGATCAGGACGTCTCGCGCCGGAAGACCCGGGTCCCCAACGTGACACCGACTACTGCCAGCACGGCCGCGACGACGGAGCCGGCCAGGAACGCACCCGCGGCGAAATCACCGCGGAACGCCGCCCGCGCGCCGTCGACGACGTACGAGAACGGGTTGACCCGAGACAGGTTATAGAGCCAGCCCGGGGCCAGCGACATGGGCAGCATGATGCCCGAGAGCAGCATCACCGGCAGCATGAACGTGTTGAGCAGCGGCGCGAACGCGTCCTCGCTCTTGAGCACCAGCGCGGTGGCGTAGGACACCGAAGCCATCGTGATGCCGAGGACACCGACGAGCAGGAGTCCGATCAGGATCCCGTCGAGCGGCGCCCGCAGCCCGAAGGCGACGGCGGTGATGACGAGGACGAGTGCCTGGACCACCAGGACCACGACGTCGCGCAGCACCCGGCCGAGCAGGAGCGCGAACCGGCTCATCGGGGTGACCCGCATGCGTTCGATGACGCCCGAGCGGTACTCCGCGATCAGGCCGAAACCGACGAACGCCGCGCCGAACAGCCCAAGCTGCACGAGCAGGCCGGGGACGAACACCTGCCAGGCGTCGCCTGGTGGGAAGCCCGGGGTGCTGGCCACCCGTTGCAGCAGTGGCCCGAACAACGCGAGGTAGAGGATCGGCTGGAGCAGGCCGATGACCACCCAGGCGGGGTTGCGCAGGCTGATCTTCATCGCCCGGCTGAACACCAGCCCGGCGTCACGGAAAGCGTTCATGACAGGAAACCTTCGGTTGATCGGGCGTCAAGGGGAGGGGTGCCGGGCGGGATCATTCGCTGCCGTCGCGCAGCGCGTGGCCGGTGAGGGCGAGGAAGACGTCGTCGAGGGTGGGCCGCTGGACCTGCAGCGACGACAGGGCGATGCCGGCCGCGTCGAGGTCGCGGAGCAGGCCGACGACCGCCTCGTCGCCGCGCGAGACCCGGAAGCTCACGACGGCACCGTCCACCGTGAGCTGCTCCGCGCCGGGCCGACCTGCCGCGATGCCGCGGGCCTTGTCGATGTCGCCCTCGGTGCCGCTGGCGACCTCCACCTGGACGAGATCGCCCGAGACCTGCTGCTTGAGTTCGTCGGCGGTGCCGCTGGCCACGATGAGTCCGGCGTCGATGACGAAGATCCGGTCGCACAGGGCGTCCGCCTCTTCGAGGTAGTGGGTGGTGAGGAAGACCGTGGTGCCGTTGTTGTTGCGCAGCCGTCGGATGTGCTCCCACATGTTGGCGCGGCTCTGCGGGTCGAGCCCGGTGGTGGGTTCGTCGAGGAAGACCAGGCCGGGGGAGTGGACCAGGCCCATCGCGATGTCGAGCCGCCGGCGCTGCCCGCCCGAGAGCGTCTTGACCTGGCGTGTGTCCAGGCCGGCGAGATCCAGCTGGGGCAGCAGGTCCTGGGACCGGCGGCGGGCGTCGCCGCGGGACAGGCCGTAGAACCGCGCGTGGTATTCGAGTTCCTCGCCGACGAGGGCCTCGGGCGCCGAGCCGCCCGCCTGGCTGACGTACCCGATGCTGCGGCGTACGCCCACGGGGTTGGCCCGCAGGTCGAATCCGGCGACCGTCGCGGTGCCCTCCGTGGGCTCCAGCAAGGTGGTCAGCATCCGCAGCGTCGTGGTCTTGCCGGCGCCGTTGGGACCGAGAAATCCGACGATCCCGCCCGCCTCGACCGACAGGTCGACTCCGCGGACGGCCTCGACGCTGCCGCGCCGCGAGCGGAACGTCTTTTTCAAGCCTTGTGCAGTGATCACGTTGTGACTCCTCCGAAGGAGGAGTATTCAAGTTTGATTCGTCGTCGCTGGTCAAGTGGAACTGCTGGCGGCGCTTACGTGGGGCGTGTCGTCGCGGTGACCTGGCGGGCGATCTCGCGGGCGCGCACGTTGAGCTTGCGGGCATAGTCGGCGATCAGCTCGAGCTGGTCATCGTCGTACTCGTCGAGCAGGTCACCGAACCCGTTGCTGAGTGGGGCGTATGCCGAAGCGAGCTCGACTGAGCGTCGGCCGGTGGAAGACACGAAGACCTTACGGCGGTCGGATGGGTCGCGGCGGCGTTCGATGAACTCCGCGCGCTCGAGCCGGTCGAGGACCGCGGTGATGGCCGACGTGCTCAACCCGGTGAGCTCGGCCAGCCGTCCCGCGGTGAGGTTGGTCTCGTGACGGGCGACGTCGAGGCATTTCAGGTCGGTGGGGTTGAGGCCGAACCGCTGGGAAATGGCGTGGTGGATGACGATGCCGAGCGCGCTGCTGTCGCGGCCCAACTCCGCGATCGCGGTCTTGAGCTCCTCACGCCGTCCGGTACGGCTTGACATCCCCATCTCCCAACCCACATATTTCGATACATCGAATTATCCGATAGATCGGAAAGTCCGATCCGGAGGATATCTTAGGGGGTTGCTGATGTCGTACGCCAGCCCGCTGCCCGCGGCGTTCACCACGCCCGGCCGGCTCCTGTGGACCACCGTCGGCATCGTCGAAGCTCCGGTCGACGAGGTGGCCCGACTCGTCTTCGAGGACTTCGAGGAGGCGCCGACCGGCGGCCACCTTCACCGTGACGAGGAACGCCGGATCGTGATCGTCCAGGGTGGCTGGTGGTATCGGGGCGTCACATCGATCGAATCGCATCCGGACGGCGCCCGGGTCACCTACCGCGTTTACAACATCGCGCGGACCAACCGCTGGATGGTGCCCTTGGTACTCCTGCAGTACCGGCTCAACGGCAGTCTGGCCGCCATTCGCGGCGGCGAGTTCGAGGGAGGGCTGGCCCGGATAGGTGAGCGGCTGGGCGCTCGCGTTCGCCGGACCGAGTAAGACCAGCGGGCCCGGGGTAAGTCGCGATCGTGATCAGACGTCGGCGGCGGTGGTTGCGGCGGACCCTGGTTCGCGTGGCCGCGTCGGGTGCGGTGGTGTGTGTCGTACTCGCGGGGTGCACTGGCGGCGGTCAGGCTCCTCGGAACGCCGCCAGTCCGGGCGCGTCGATTGTGCCGCCGCTCGGTGGCCCGGCGACGAGCCTGCAGCAAGACTATGAACTGGTCGTACGCCAGGTCCGGACCTCTGTCGTACAGATCAACACCAGGGCCGGACTGGGCTCGGGCATCGTCTACGACAAGCAGGGCCACATCGTCACCAACGCGCACGTGGTCGGGAGCTTCAAGACGTTCGAGGTGACCCTGGCAACGGGCGGCGCTCCGCTGCGGGCGAGCCTGGTGGCGAGCTATCCGCCGGATGATCTCGCCGTGATCAGAGTGGAGAAACCACTCGCGGTGGCGCCGGCGAAATTCGCGGACTCCAGTCAGCTCGCGGTCGGCCAGATCGTCTTGGCCATGGGCAACCCGCTCGGGCTTTCGGGCAGCGTGACCGAGGGCATCGTGTCGGCTGTGGACCGCACCGTCGCGGAGCCCGCATCAGAGACCTCGCCGGGTACGACGATCACCCGGATGATCCAGACCTCGGCGGCCATTAATCCGGGAAACAGCGGCGGTGCGTTGGTTGACCTCACTGGGAAGGTGGTCGGAATTCCGACCCTTGCCGCGACCGATCCGCAGCTGGGTGGCGGGGCCGCACCCGGAATTGGTTTCGCCATTCCGAGTAACACGGTCACCCGAATCGCTGGCCAGATCATCAAGAGCGGCCGGGTCGTGGAATCCGGCCGTGCGGCTCTCGGGGTCACCGGGTCGACCGTCACTGATGCGGCGGGCGCACCAGTCGGGGTCGGCGTCGTGGCGGTACGGGCGGGGAGCGGGGCCGCGAAGGCTGGTATCCGTCCGGGGGACATCATCACCGCCATCAATGGTACGAAGACTCCGACGAGCTCCGCGTTGAGTGAGGTAGTGGTGAAACACCGCCCCGGCGAGACTGTCAAGGTCACCTTTACGCGGCAGGGAACGAGCAAGACAGTCAAAGTCACCTTGGGCGAGCTCTAGCGCCTCGTCAAGCAACGTTGGAATGACGCCGCGCGGCAGCGCCACGTACAAGGGCTTCAACTTCGCTGATCGCGGGGGTAAGCTGGCCAGCGGCCAGGGCAGCCCGCCGCCTGCGCCTCGATCCTGAGGTTTGGTGAATGCCCGTCATCTCGCATCGGACCGCTGATCACTCGAACTCTTCTGCGGACCATCAGCAGTGCAGGCTCCTGATCTCGTGCCGCGAGAGGACTCGAGATGATCAATCTCCCTGCTGCCGACGATGTCAAGGCGATGGCCAGGCGGCTGCGTACTGCGCTGGCCGCCGACGGCATGACGATCAGTCACGGCGCAGCACTGGAACTCACCGCCCGGCAGCTCGGAGCCCGGGACTGGAACACACTCGCCGCATCGCTGTCCAGCGTGGCGAGGTCGGCCGGCCGGCCGGGCGATCCCGTCGATGCGGTGCCGATCATCCGCATCTTCGACGCCGATCAGGCCTACGCCTTTTACTGCGACTACCTCGGCTTCGGAAAGGACTGGGAGCACCGCCTCGAGGATCACCTGCCGCTGTACGCCCAGGTCTCCCGCGGTGACGTCCGACTGCATCTGAGCGAGCATCACGGCGACGGCAGCCCCGGCATCGGCGTGCTGCTCACAACCCCGGACGTCCGTGCCCTGCACGCCGAACTGCAGAGCAGGGACCACCCGCTGAACCCAGGAATCACGTCCGAAGAGTGGGGCCTGACGCTGGCCGTCATCGACCCGTTTCACAATCGGCTCGTCTTCCACCAGCCGGCCGACCAACCGGCCCGGGCCGAGACCGCAGCCGCACCCTGGCGCCATCGGCTGCATGTCTCGTGCTCGCCGGAGGTTGCCTTCGAGATCTTCACCGCTCGGATGGGTGACTGGTGGGGTCCGGGCTACAACGCCCATCCGGAGGCGTACACGGGAGTGCGGCTGGAGCCGCGGGTCGGCGGTGCCGTGGTGTTCACTTTCAACGGGTATCCCGATCAGTCCTGGGGGCGGGTCGCGGTGTGGGATCCGCCGCGGGTCTACGGCCAGGACTTCTGGCTGGCGCAGGATCCGGACTACCCCAGCCGCCTGACCGTCACGTTCACCGCCGATGACGGCGGGACGGTCGTCGACTTCGAGCATGCCGGCTGGGTGCCAGGTAACGCCGCCTCGCGGAACAAGTTCGCCGAGTGGCCGAAAATCCTGAACAGGTACACCCAGTTCGCCGATCAGCACGGGTAAATCCGTCCACGCCGCTCGTCGGAGACTGAGGATGCTGTGACGCCTTAGCTCTCCGATGACCCGGCGGGGAGGGCGGTGTCCGGATCAGAATAGGGGTTTCAGGGTCCACGTCGTAGGTGTGTCCGAGTGGGCTTTGAGGTGTTCGGACAGCCTCTGGATGAACCCTTTCGCTTCGGCGACTTTCTCCAGCGGTAGGTCGGAGCCGAAGATGTTGGCGGTCCCGTTGACGCCGGCGCTGAACTGGATCTTGCGTTCTCGTTTGGCTTCCTTCCGCCGTTCTTCGGCACCCACCGGATCCAGCTTGACCACCTTCGCCTTCAACCAGCGCTCGATCTGCTGCCTGGTCAGCTCTGGTGCTTTGGGCAGGATCCATTCCTCAGCCTCACGGGCAAGCTCATGACAGCCAACTGGTCTCAGAGGCGATCTCCCGCGCCTTGGCCACATCGATCAGGCCCGCCTCGAACGCCGCGCGGGTCCCTGGGAGGCGTGCGGCGACCTCAACCGAGGCGAACTCAGAACAGCATCACGACGACCCGCGCGTAGACATTCACCGCGTTCAGATCAATCGCCGCCTGTGTGGCGGCAAGGTCAGGACCGGGCGCGGCCTCAACCAACGCAGACACATCAACATCCCAGCCGTCGAACATACGTGCGAGTTTGCCAGTAGAATGAATTCCATGCCGACCGCAGAACCCCTTGATTTGAAGCGATTCCATCGACGACTCACCTGTCAACCTCGCCCTGCGTCGAGCCGTGCATCACCCACTGACAAGAGGTGTGTCGGCCGTCGCAGAGGGGGGTACGACGGCTCGTAGGGTTCCCTCGTCGTCCCTCTGTACGACACAAATTCCGCCGGCCACAGGAGCACGGGAGCCGCGCAGGCCGGCGTACAGAAAATCACACAGTCACGCCGGATCTCATTGTTGCGACCGGAGGTAACTCGTGAGTGTCCATGAAACGCTGCCGGCCGTTACGGGTGCGGAGGTGGCCAGATTTCTCCAGCCTGTGCTCGTGGACCTGGTAGCCCTCGGCATGAACGGTAAACAGGCGCACTGGCACGTGCGGGGCCGCCATCTCCTACAGGTTCACGAACAGCTTGACCTGCTCGTGGACGACGTACGCCATTGTTCGGACGTCGTGGCCGCCCGACTCGTCGCGCTGGAGGTTCCCGCGGACGGGCGACCGTCCACGGTCGCGACGACGACGAGCCTGCCCGAGGTCGCGCAGGGCTTCGCCGAGGATGACAAGGTGGTGAACTCGATCGTCGACCAGATCGATGCGGTCATCGCCCGGGCCCGGCACGCTCTTGATCCACTCGAGGACCTCGACCGGGCGAGCCAGGACGTCGTGATCGACGTCCTGCGGGGACTCGAGAAGCACCGGTGGACCTTCGCGGCACAGGTCGCGCCGTGAGCTCAGGTCTGTTCGACGCGCGGGGCGCGAACGGATCGTGTCGTGCTAGTCTCATGGGAAAGTTGCAGTTGTGGTTCCCATGAACGTTTGCGTGCGTCTGTTGGGTTGTCACCTGACGGGCGCGCTCTGTTTATCCGGGTTTTCTCCGGGCGGGGTAATCATCACGGCGACGCGGGGCTCGTGCAGTGCGGGCCCTGGGAGTGCCCCAGAAGGAGTTCGGATATGGCTACTGGCACGGTCAAATGGTTCAACGCCGAAAAGGGCTTCGGCTTCATCGAGCAGGACGGTGGCGGCGCTGACGTCTTCGCCCACTACTCCAACATCCAGGCTCAGGGCTTCCGTGAGCTGGTCGAGGGGCAGAAGGTGGAGTTCGACGTCGCACAGGGCCAGAAGGGCCCCCAGGCGGAAAACATCCGTCCCGTCTGAGATTCGCCGTCCTGCCTACATGTAGGCAGCCGGTGTTTACGCACAGTGAAATGGTCCGCGTCCTGAGGGCGCGGACCATTTCGTGCATGTCGCACCGAACCTCTGGAATCGGCCGCTACCCTTCGCTGTGTGCGCGAGCCCACGGTTGTCGGTGCCTTCATCCGTAACGAACGCAACCACGTCTACGCCCAACGCCGCACCCAGTCGCGGCGGCTCCTGCCGGGCATCTGGGACGTTGTCGGTGGCCACATCGAGGCGGGTGAGACGCCCGAGGAGGCGCTGGCCCGCGAGATCCTCGAGGAGACCGGCTGGCCCCTCCGGCACGTCGAGGCGATGATCGCCGACTGGGAGTGGGAGCACGCCGGCGTCGTACGCCGCGAGCTTGATTACCTCGTCGAGGTCGACGGCGACCTGGCAGCGCCGACGCTGGAGGAGGGCAAGCACGACGCGTTCGCGTGGGTCGGCCCCGACAACCTCGAGTTGATGATGAAAGACCGGACCGACGGCGACCGCCGGCTCCGGGACCTCGTCGCGAAGGCCGCCCGCATCCGGCTCACCGAACGCCTGCGGCTGGAGCCGACCAACCCCGAGCACGCGGATGACCTCTGGCGCCTTCACCAGGACAACGCGGTGGCGGAGTGGTACGCCGGCACCTGGAGTGCCGAGGCAGCGCACCGGACTGCCCGTGAGTGGGCGCGAGCGTGGGATGCCGACGGCGTACACAAGTGGATCGCGTACGACCGGGTGAGCGGGGAGTTGGTCGGTCGCGGCGGGCTGTCGAGTACGCAGGTCGACGGAGCCGACCACCTCGAGTTGGGGTGGGCGTTGCTGGGCGAGCGGTGGGGTCAGGGCTACGCGACCGAGATCGGCCAAGCCGGCCTGGCATTCGCGTTCGGCGACCTGGGGGCGAAGACGGTGGTGGCGTTCACCGAACGCCACAACGCCCGGTCGCGAGCGGTGATGGAACGCCTGGGCATGAGGTTCGTCCGCGAGATCATCCGGCACGGTCTCGTCGAAGGCCGTGCGGGCGTCCACGACGACGCGCCGTTCGCGTTGTACGCCCTGGACCGCTCCGACCCAGTCGGGTAACCCGGTTGGTAGTAGAGCGGGCCCCCGGCTGATAGGGCACTACGATGGCGCGATGGCGACCTACGACGACGTGGCTCGGCTCGCCACGGCGCTGCCCGAGACCACAGAGGGAGTTCGTTACGGTCAGCGAACCTGGCTGGTCCGCGGTAAGGCGTTCGCGTGGGAGCGTCCGTTCAGTAAGGCGGATCTGAAACGCTTCGGTGACAAGACCCCGCCTGACGGTCCGATCCTGGCAGTTCGGGTCGAAGATCTCGGCGAGAAGGAAGCAGTGCTCGCCGCGCAGCCTGACGCGTTCTTCACCATCCCGCACTTCGACGGGTACGCCGCCGTCCTCGTCCAGATGTCGAAAGTGTCGAAGAAGGCGCTGCGAGAAGCCCTCCTCGACGGCTGGCTCGCGGTCGCACCGCCAAGCCTGTCGCAGGCCCATCTCGAGAGTTCCTGACGGCTCACCGCAGGGTGTCCAGGCCAGGAACACGGTCTAGGTCGGTGCGGATCCCTGGCCGCCGCGTACGGCGCGAGGTGAGGCGCCGAGTTCGCGCCGGCAGGCTTTGTTGAACGCCTGCAGATCCGGGATCCCCACCGAGGTCGCGATCGTCGCGATGGACAGCGTCGAATCCCGCAGGAGGTGCCGGGCGCGGTCCATCCGGCGGCGGCGGATGTGGGCCACCACGGTTCCGCCGGTCTCGGCGCGGAACAACCGGGTGAGGTGGTTGTGGGAGATGTCGACGGCCCGAGCCACTTCCGGCACGGTGAGCGGGCTGGCGAGGTTGGACTCGATGTAGGAGATCGCCGCGGACACGGCCGCGTGCGGACGCTCCGTCTCGGTGGGCGCGGCCAGCTGCGCCAGGCGCCAGAGAACGACCCACACCTCGGCGGCCGCCTGGGCAGGTGTGCTCGGCCAGCCGGCGAGCGCCTGCAGCAGCAGGTCGGAAAGGATCGGCACGTCCGCACCGCCGTCCTGGACGACGGGAATCATCCGCACGGTTGACAGCCCAGACGAGCCCACCGGCCCGGCCCCGCCGGCCGAGCCAGCCCTGCTTGCCGGGCCGGCCCCGCTTGTCGAGCCGACCTCGGGCAGCCGGAGGTGGGCGTACAGATGCTCCGACCGGCCGCGGTAGAGAAATCGCACCAGCGCGCCCGGAGGGATCAGGCTCACGTACCCGGGATGGATGGCGTGCGCGACGCCGTCGACGGTGAGGTCGGCGGAGTAGCGGTAGAGGTGGAGTTGCCACAGGTCGGGAAGCTGGAACACGTCGCGCCGGCGTACCTTCCCGTGCACTCCCACGCCGAGACTCACCACCCGCGGTGGCGAGTCCAGATGGACCGGCACCAGCTGCCGAGCAACTTCGCCTCCTCCAGGCATGGTGAAAAACTACCAGCACTGGTGATTACAACCCACGCAATGATTGGCCTTCCCGTCGTACCGTGAACGAACGACGACCAGTAGCGGACTCAGACGCACGAGTCGTCGAACCCTTCATCTGGCTTCGGGAGAGGACATGACCATCCAACCCGCCCGTGAACACCTGCTGACCTCGGTGCAGATGGCGCACTTCGTGGCGCACGGATCCCTGCGCATGGATGCGGTCGTACCCGACGACATGAACGCGCAGGCCGTCGACGTCCTGCGTGCCGGCATCCCGCCCGTGAAGTACGGCACGCCGCTGAACGAAGCGTTTCCCGAAGGGTCCTTCGCCAGGCGGCTCGTCGAGCTGCCTCAGGTGGCCGGTGCGTTGTACAGCCTGGTGGGTCCCGGTCCCACCGTCGACCACCACGCTGTCCACATCCGGAAGCCGAACGAAGGCCACGCCCAGCCGCTGCACGGCGACGCGATCATCGACGTTCGCCCGGACGCGTTCGACGTCCAGCTGATGTACTACCCGCAGAAGGTCACCCTCGACATGGGCGGCACGTTGAGCGTGCCCGGAAGCCACCTGCGTCGTACGAACGAAAGCGACACCGGGCGGTACCAAAACCTCCGCGGGCAGACCCGCCTGGTGTGCGAGCCCGGCACGGTCGTGTTCCTTCACCACGGCATCTGGCACGGCGGACGGCGCAACGACAGCGACATCGCCCGCTACATGTTCAAGATCAGGTTCAACCCCACGGTCCGCCAGCTGCGGCTCTGGAACACCGACGATCTCCACGACCCCGAGGTCGTGGCCGAGCTCAACACCAGGTTCCCGTGGTACGAACCCGCCACCGGTCGGCTCGAGGTCTACAACCGGGTCATGCTCTGGCAGGCCCTGACCGGCGACGACACCTTCGACCCCGACTACTGGGTGACTCGGGTGAGCAACCGGCCCCAGCGAATCGTCGCGGCCGGCTGACCGCTTCCGGCGCGTCCCCTCTCATCGACGACGGCTCATCGACAACTCGGAGCGATGCATGAGCACCCTCACCCAGCAGATCGTCCGCCAGCAGGTCCTGGTGTTGTACCTCTCCACCTCCGCCCTCGACAGTTCGGTCGTCGGCTGGTCGGTGTACGACGGGACTGGCCGCACGACGCCGACCACGGGCGACAGTGACGAACCCCCTTACAACACAGGGGTCGCGGCCCTCCAGGACGGCTGGCGGCTCATCCAGGCTGCCCAGCTGATCCCGCCGTACCCCGGCCATGAGTACGACGTGTCGTTCCTCAAGCACGAGTTCCTGTTCGAGAAGCTGGTGCACCTCGAGGGCTGAGCGCGGCCAGCGATTCAGGCACGATCGTTTACCTGCCTGCAAGGTCTTGTAACGCGAGCAGGTGATTTACCCGCCCTTCACGACGTCGGCCGAAACCCGCGCTCAATCCAGGCATGGTTTCATCCGGTCGGCAGACGTGAGTAAGGAAGGGGTGGGAGCATGCGTGCGCGAACGCGGGTCCGGAAACGGGCGATCATCACAGTCGTGGCGGCCGGAATGGCCGCCACGACGTTCTTTGCTGGGCCGGTGCAGGCCGATCCGCACGACCAACCTGGCTCGGTGGGCCAGGCGGGCCCAACCGGCCGGAGCGGTGAGGGCGAGTGGTCGGTCACGGCGGTCAAGGGTGGCGGCTATCGCATCACGCTGCGCCTCGACGAGCCGCTACCGGTCCGCGACGCGGTTGCCGAACTCGCCGTCGACGGCAGGTCGCTCGGGCCGGCAAAGGAGTCACCTGACGGCCGGACGTTGACAGTCGACACCGCCGATCCGCGGGTGGCTTCCGCGTCGTCGGTCCGGGTCGCCTGGAACGGCGTGATTCCCTCGGCGGGCGCAGGCCGGCAGGCGAGCCCCGGGCGGGTTCCGGCGCCGTCGGCCACCGGGCGGAGCCTCCCGGTGGACCCAGCCACCCCGGGTGCCTACACCGTCGAGCGCGCCGAGTATGACCTCGGAGACGCCGCGATCTCCCTGTCGGGTCTTGGTGCCCGTCCCGCCGAGATCCGCGCCGCTGTCTATCTGCCGAAGGAAGCCCGGGGTGCCCGCCGGCTGGTGCTCTTCCTGCACGGCCGGCACGCGGCCTGCTACGACCCGGTCGCCTGGACGTCGTCCAACAGCCAGTGGCCGTGTCCGGACGGCCAGCAGCCGATCGCGAGCTACCAGGGGTACGACGGCGCGGCCGAGGCGCTCGCCAGCCATGGCTACGCCGTCGTGTCGATCAGCGCCAACGGCGTGAACGCCGCCGACAACCCCTACAGCGAGGACCGCGGCGCGCTGGCGCGGGGCGAGCTTGTCATGAAGCATCTCGACCTGCTCGCCGCCGCCGCCGAAGGTCGCGGCGACCCCCAACTTGTTCAGCTCTTCAAGGGGCGGATCGACCTGTCGAACGTCGGTCTGATGGGCCACTCCCGCGGTGGCGAGGGCGTTGTCAAGGTTGCCTTGCTCAACGCGGACCGGCGCTCGCCGTACGGCATCAGGGCGGTGCTCCCGCTCGCGCCGACCGACTTCGCCCGCGCCACCCTCCCGAACCTCCCGATGGCGGTTCTTCTGCCGTACTGCGACGGCGACGTCTCCAACCAACAGGGCCAGCATTTCTACGACGACACGAGGTACGCCGATCCGGCTGATCCGGCGTTCCGCGGGTCGCTCATGGTCATGGGCACCAACCACAACTTCTTCAACACCGAATGGACACCGGGGATCGCCCGCTTTCCCGCGTCCGACGACTGGCGCGACAACACCGACCCGGTGTGTGGCAACACCGCGCCGTCGCGGCTCGGTGCCGAGGAGCAGTACGCGGTGGGTACGGCGTACATCGCGGGCTTCTTCCGCCTCGTCCAGGGAGGTGAGAAGGCCCTGCTGCCGCTCTTCGACGGCACCGGCGGCACGGTGCCATCGGCCGGGCGGGTGGTCGTCCACACGGTCGCGCAGGCGCCGGCCGGTCAACGTCTGGACGTGGCGCCGTTCACGTCGCTGCCGTCGTCGGTACGCGTGTCCGGCGCGGCCACCGGCGTGATCTGCGCCAGCATGCTCGACCGCTCCCCCCAGAGTGGGCTGCCCTCCTGCGCCAGCACACTGACCACCGCGCAGGCACCGTCGTGGACGCCGGCGACGTACGCACCGAACGTCGTGGCCACGCCGGTCCTGCGGTTCGCCTGGACCGGCACCACCGGCCAGGTGGTGGCGTCGCTGCCGACGCGCTCCAAGGATGTCTCCGGCTATGACGCGTTGACGTTCCGCGCCGCGCTGGACGAGGCTGCGACTGGCGAGGTGGACCTTGCGGTCACCGTCGTCGATCGGCGCGGTAGGTCTTCGGCGAAGGTCGCCGTCTCTGAGGTGAGTGACGCGCTGACGGCCTTTCCTGGTACGAAATCGCCACTGCCCAAGACCTGGTTGCGGACCGTGCGGATCCCGACCCGGTCACTAAGCGGGATCGACCTGCGGGATGTGCGGGAGGTCCGGCTCTCCGGGGCCAGCGCTACGGGTGCGGCGTACCTCGCCGACCTCGCGTTCTCGCGGGTCCGTGTAGGGGACGCACGCCTGTCCGAGCTACCGCAAGTCTCGGTTGACGGTCTCAGCGTTCCCGAAGGTGACGGGCCGGGTACCGCGACCATGACGCTCCGCCTGTCCGCAAGGAGCAGGGTGCCGGTGAAGGTCAACGTCCAGTCGATCGCGGCCGGCGCCGCGCCGGTGATCACCCAGGTCGCGCAGGAGGTCGTCTTCCCGCCGAACGCGACCTCCGCGACCTTCCAGGTGCCGCTGGTCGGCAACACGACGGTGGCGCAGGATGCGCAGGCGTACCAGGTGGTCGCGTCCGTCCCGACGAGCGCGGTGATCGGGAGCGGCTTCACCCGCCTCGTGGTCACCGACGACGACGCGCCGTAGCCCGCTGCGTCCGCGGGCGCACCGTAGAGTGGCGGGGTGCGGATCTGCGTCTTCTGTGGGTCGTCCCCGGGGCGGGGCGACACCTACGTCCGGGCGGTTGCCGGCATGGCGGAAGTCCTCGCCGAGAGCGGCATCGGGATCGTCTATGGCGGTGCGAGCGTCGGCACGATGGGGGTGCTCGCCGACGCCGCACTCGCCGCGGGTGCTGAGGTGGTGGGCGTGATCCCGCAACAGCTGGTTGATTGGGAGATCGCCCATCCGGGCCTGAGCGAGCTGCATGTCGTCGGCAGTATGCACGAACGCAAGGCGCGGATGGCGAGCCTCTCGGATGGGTTCGTCGCGCTACCGGGTGGCGCCGGCACCCTGGACGAACTCTTCGAGATCTGGACCTGGGCGCAGCTTGGGCTGCACAACAAGCCAGTCGGGCTCCTGGACGTGGCGGGTTTTTACCAACCGCTGCTGACTTTCCTCGACCATGCGGTCGAAGCAGGTTTTCTCAAGCGGGCCTATCGTGACGCGCTCATCGTGGATTCCGAGCCGCGGGCGTTGGTCGAGCGCCTGAAGGAACAGGTGCCGCTCGCTGACGAGTTCGTCGAACCTCTTCCCGACGGAGCGAGGCCGGTCGACCTCACCTGACGCCGGCTACGCGGGAAGGCTCCATCGGCCGTACCGCCACCAGAAGGCCGGCCAGCCGGCTCGAAGCTGGCCTTCATCCAGCCGCTGGATGCTACGGCACACCTGCACCGGCCTGCCGGCCGAAAGCGGTCATCGACAGTGGAGAGATCGCCAACTACGTTGACGGGTAACCGCTTTCCAGATCCTGAAGGTGCTTACGGGAAGGAGAGTGCAGTGGTCAGGGCAAGACGTCTCGTCAGAGGACGATTACCGCTCGTCGCGGGTGCGGCTGTTGTCGCACTGGCCGCCACCGGCGGCGTTGTGGGCCAGGCAGACAAGGCCAGAGCGAGCATGCCAGCGACCGACACCGGCGTACAGTCGCAGGCGATTCCGGCGTTCCCCGGGGCTGAGGGTTTTGGGGCGTACGCCAGTGGCGGACGCGGTGGCAGCGTCTATTTCGTCACGACCCTTGCTGACAGCGGTCCCGGCTCGTTTCGCGACGCTGTGAGCCAGCCCAACCGCACTGTTGTTTTCGCTGTTGGCGGCATTATCCGGATTGGCGAGCGGATCTCGGTCGCGCCTAACATCACGATCGCCGGCCAGACCGCTCCTGGTGAAGGCATCACGATCTACGGAAACGGCCTGTCGTTCACCGATGCCAACAACACGATCACCCGATATCTGCGGGTCCGCATGGGCATCAACGGTACGCCAGCGACCGACGCGATCAGTGTCGCCCGAGGCGACCGGATGATCTTCGACCACCTGTCGGTGACCTGGGGGAGGGACGAGACCTTCTCCGTCAGTGCGGGCGATCTCAACAAGCCGATCGAGGAGCAGCCCAGCAACATCACCATCCAGGACTCGATCATGGGACAGGGCCTGGACACGCATTCGGCGGGTGGACTCATCGAGACCGCGGGCGGCATCAGTCTTCTGCGCAACCTCTATCTCGACAACGACATCCGCAACCCGAAGGTGAAGGGCGTCAACCAGTACGTCAACAACGTGATCTACAACTGGAAGCACGAGGCCTACATCCTGGGCGGCTCGCAGTTTACGTCGAGAGCCAACGTCGTCAACAATTACTTCATTGCAGGGCCGAGCACTGTGAGTGGCGCATTCACCCGCGGCAACGAGAACTTCCACCTGTACGCGTCGAACAACTACCACGACAACAACCGAAACGGCGTCCTCGACGGCTACGTCGTACCCCGCGAGGAATACACGACGGTCACCTGGGAAGACGAGCCGTTCCCGTACCCCGAGGTGCGGACCAGGTCACCTCAGGCGGCGTACCGTCACGTGATGAAGGGTGTTGGTGCATCCAAGCACCGCGATCGCGTGGACAAACTGCTGATCGAGGAGGTGGCCTCGCTCGGAACCCTGGGCGCGATCATCCGCGACGAGAACGCCCCACCGATCAACGGTCCTGGCCCGGTGCGTGGAGGGAAAGCTCCGGTTGACACCGACCTCGACGGGATGCCAGACACCTGGGAGCTGCGGGTCGGCCTCAATCCTCGGGTGGCTGACAACAACGGCGACCGGGATGGTGATGGTTACACGAACCTCGAGGAGTACCTCAACGGGCTCGTTCGTTGACCTTCGGCCTCAGTTGCGCGACGAGGCTGAACGGCCTCAGGCCGTACATGTCTGGATGTTTCTGGTAGGTCTGCTGCCACTGGTGCCGTTGCCGTTCAGCCAGGCGTCTGTCGAGGGGCATGAGTCGACACCGCCGTCCTTCCCGCGGCCGTCAGCCTACGGCGCCGCTTACGCGGGTGCGCTGTCGAGCAGGGCGCGCAGGTCGGGGAGGAGTACGCGGTCGGCGTCGAGCCAGTCCAGGTCGGTGAGTTCGACCGGCGAAACCCAGGCGACGGCTTGGTGTTCGTGCGGGGTGGGTACGGCGTCCTCGCTGGCGAGCGTCGCTTCGTAAACCCGCAACAATGTGCGACCGCCCTGCAGCGGAACATCGGGTCCGACCTGGGCGCCCACCGTGACGGAAGCGCCGAGCTCCTCATGGCACTCTCGTACGACCGCCTCGACGTCGGACTCACCCGGCTCGACCTGTCCGCCCGGCAGTTCCCAGCGCCCAGCGAGGTGGAGGGGGTAGGCGCGTTGCTGGGCGAGCAGGCGCCCGCGGTGGACGATCGCGGCACCCACCACCACGCGAGCCGGAAGATCGGCGTGCGCATTGAGTTCTGACACATCGTGCACCCTAGTGCAGCACCGATGTCGCGTCGGAAGGTAGTGCGGCGCCGCGGAGTTGTCAGAGGTGGCCCGGGCTGTCAGAGGTTTCTCGGTCTCTTAGCCGAGAAACCTCTGACAGCCCGGAGATGGGTTGGAGTTCGGGCGGACAGATTGTTCCCTAGAGGCCTATTCAAAAGTCCCTGCCTGTGAACGGCTATTCCGGATCGCCGGAATAAAGTTGATCAATGGCGGGCGATTCGGCAGTCGACAGCGGCGAGCAACCAGAACTGGGACCTTTGATCAACTTTGCTGGGGCGGCGGCCGTGATCGTGAAGGATTTTCGTCGCTATATGACCAAAACTTTTCATGACCCTTGAAGGCGCCCATTATGCGAGATCACCCACAGAGGGTGCGGCGAGCCGGTGCTGGTCGGATCTGTCGGCCTCGAGGTGGTGGTACGCCCTGACATCGACCTCGAGATCTATACGGACGCACCGGCGGTGCGGGATGGCTTCGCGGTGGTGTCGGCCATGGCGGAGTTGCCGCACGTGCGCGGTATCCGCTACAAGGACGCCCGTGACCAGGCAGAGCAGGGGTTGTACTGGAAGCTCGTCTACGAGTTGACACCAGACCAGACCTGGGGCATCGACATGTGGATGTTCGACCGCAGCGGCTCCATGCCGAGCGCGGCGCCCAGAGTGGCGGCCATCCGAGCGGCGTTGACCGAGGACGCCCGCGACACGATCCTTGCCATCAAGGAGGAGGCCACTGCGCGCGGTGAGCGGGCCAACGGCCACTGGCTCTACCGCGGCGTCCTCAACGAAGGCATCACGACCTATGCCGATTACCTCGCCTGGCTTGGCGATCAGGACGTGTGGGCCCGCGTCGACTGGGAGCCGGTGCGCAAGTAGGCACGCCGCCGGCGGCTGAGCCCCTCCTCGCGAGTCCGCATACCGTCAGTGCGTGGATGCGCTGGTCTTTTGTTCCTCGGCCTCGACGACGAGTTCCTCGTCCCAGAGCCGGCGCATTTCCGTGCAGGTCCGCAGGAGTTCGGGCAGCGAGCCGGTTCCGACGACCCGCCCGCGGTCGAGCACTACGATCTGGTCGGCACGTTCCAACGCCGCCCGCCGGTGCGACACCACCAGCAGCGTGGCGGGTCCGCGCCCGTCCTTGGCCGCGTCGGCGATCCGGTCCCACAGCAGCTGCTCGGTCTCGACGTCCAGCGCGGACGAAAGGTCGTCCACCACCAGGAGTTCCGGTGAACGCACCAGCGCCCGGGCGGCGGTCGCCCGCTGGACCTGCCCGCCGGACAGGCGTACCCCGCGTGGACCCACCACGGTGTCCAGCCCTTCGGGCATCTCGGCGAGGTCCTGCTCGAGCGCGGCGAGTTCGAGGGCCCGGTCGAGTGCGGGGTCATCGACGGGCCAGCCCATCAGGAGGTTCTCCCGCAGCGACTCAGAGAACAGCCTTGGCACCTGACCGGCGTACGCGGCCCGATCCGGCACCAGGAAGGTCCCTGGGTCGTCGATGCGTTCGTCGTTCCAGCTCACCGTCCCCGACTCCACCGGCAGCAATCCGAGGAAGGCGCGGACCAGCGTCGTCTTGCCGGCGCCGACCGCTCCGGTGACGACGGTGAACGAACCACGTTCGATCCGCAGGTCCGCTGCCTCAAGGCCACGCTCGCTGTCGCCGTGGCGTACGGTCAGGCCGCGCGCCTCGATCACCTTGAGCGGATCGTCGCGCGCCGGGATCTCTTCCAGCACCGGCGGCGGGTCACCGTCGAACCACACGCCGGTACGCCGCGAAAGGTGATCGGCGCTCTCGTGCTCGGCCATCAGACGGGTGAGGCGTTCGGTGGCAACGGCCGCCTGCGGGACGCGGTACAGCATGCGACCGACAATCCGCGGCAGTGCGGTCAGCCATCCGATGTAGCTGGTGAACAACGCGAGGTCGCCGACGGTGAAGTCTCCTCGGCGCATCGCCGGCGCGGCCAGCAACAACACCAGACCGATGCTCAGCTCGACGGTCGCGCCGGTCGCGGTATCGAGCAGATCCATCGCCAACCGGTCCTTGACAGCGGCCTGCCGGCGCCGCCGGTTGTGCTCGCGCAGGCGTTCCAGGACCGCCTCTTCGGCGCCGGCGGTCTTGATCGCGAGCACGCCGCTGAAGGTTTCGCCGATGAACGCCGTCACGGCGGCGCCGAGTTGGCGGGCGCGGGAGTGGATCCGGCGGATCACGTCGCTCAGAACCCTGCTCAACACGAGTACGACAGACAGCGGCAGCACCAGCACCAGCGTGATCACCGGGTCGATCGTGGACATGATCACGAAGGCGCTCGCGCCGAAGATGACGGCGCCGAAAAGGTCCACCGCGTTGTCGGTGAGCATGGCCACGTCGTGCACGTCGTCGCGGAACCGCGACACCGCCTCGCCGGAGGAATGCGGCAGCCTCGTCGCGGCCGGGCCGCGCGCGGTGAGGATCGAGCTGAGTGCGTTGGCCCGCAAGGTGGTGGCGACGGAGTTCCACCAGCGCGGCCAGACGGTGAGCGCGAGCCAGAGGATGGCGCCCCGGGTCGCCTCAATGGCAACGAAGATCGCGCACAGCCACAACGACGCGTCGAGGGTTGCCTCGCGATGGCCGCTCAGCTGGTCGAACAGCGCCTTCAGCACCAGTCCGGTCAGGAGGGGTACGACGAGGAACGCCGCCCACAGCAGGCCACCCGCCACGTAGCTACGCAGGTCGAACCGCGCCAGTCGGACGGCGACCATCAATACGGGGCTCCGCCGCCGCATCACGGGATCACCTGGCTCTCTCGGCGTACCCCGGCCGCGACGAGCAGGCGGGAGAAGCGACTGTCGGGGTCAGCGGCGAGGGTTTCGCGGGGGCCGTACTCCACTACCCGGCCGTCGTCGATCACGGCGATCTGGTCGACCCGCGCCAGCGATGAGAGCCGGTGGGCGATCAGCACCGCGGTGCGGTTGGTCAGCAGCCGGCCGATCGCGGTCTCGATGTGCTGTTCGGTCGCGGGGTCGAGACGGCTCGACGCCTCGTCGAGGACCACCAGGCCGGGATCGGTGAGGAACGCGCGCGCGAACGCGAGCAACTGCCCCTCACCCGCGGACACGCCGCCGCCCTGAGCGCCGAGCACCGTGTCGAGCCCGTCGGTAAGGGTCTCGAGCCAACCGCCCAGGCCCACCTCGGTGAGGACGGCTCGCAGCCGGTCGTCGTCGGCGAGCCCAGGCCGGAACAACGTGAGGTTGTCCCGCACGCTGGCCGCGAACAGCTGGACGTCCTGGGTGACAACGCAGACTCGGCGGTGCAGCACGGCCAGGTCGATGTCGCGCGTGTCCACGCCACCCAGGCGTACGACACCCTCGGTCGGGTCGTACAGCCGCAGCACCATCCGGGCGATCGTGGTCTTGCCGCTGCCGGTACGCCCAACCAGGCCGAGCGTTTCACTCGGTGCCAATGCCAGGTTGACATCGGCCAGGACCCGCTCGTCGTCGTCGGCGTACGCGAAACCGACGCCGGCCAGCTCCAGGCTGAGCGGGCCGGTCTCCGGCAACGGGCGGGGATTCTCCGGCTCCGGCATGGTCCGGCGTTCGGCGAACAGCCCGCCGATCCGGGTGACCGCCGCCAGCGCCTTCTGGTACTGCTGGATCTGGTCGATGATGCGCTCGAACGGCGTTCGCACCATCTGGGTGTACTGAAACAGCAGCACCGCGGTGCCGACGCTGAGTGCGCCGGACTGTTGGGTCCAGGCGGCGAGCCCGAGAACGAGCGCGGTGCCCGCCGCGAACGCCACCGTCGTGCCGGCGAACAACCCGCCACCGAGCCGCTCGGCGTGCCTGTCCGCGCGATAGACCTCCGCGCTGGACTGGTGGAAGCGGCGCACCACGTGCGGGCCGGCGCCGTTGGCCCGAATGTCCTCTGCTCCGGCCAGGCGTTCCTCGAGATTGCCGAACAACGCGGCGAACCGCTCGCGCACCCGCGTGGCGGCCGGGACCGCCAGCCGCTGAGCCCGCACCATGAACAAACCGATCAGGACGCAGTAGGCGAGGAGTGCACCGCCGATGCGGACATCCACCGCGAGGACAACGATGAGAACGCCCACCAGGAGCAGCAGGCTCGCGACCACGTCGAGTAGGAAGGCGACCACGAAATCCGCCAGGGCGACCACGTCGCCGTCCACCCGCTCGATCATCTCGCCGGGGGTGCGCTTGCCGTGGTAGCCCATGTCCAGCCCGAGTGCGTGCGCGGCGAGGCTCTCCCGTAGGCGGTTGGTCCCATCCCAGGCGAGCCGGCTGGCGAGCCACGCGGCCAGCATCCGCGCGATCTGCCCGGAGACGGCGAGGCCGAGGTAGCCGACGGCGAGGACGGTGAGGCGGCCGGCGCTCTCACCCGCAATGGCGTCGTCGACGAAGCGTCGCGTGAGCTGGGGGGCGAGGAGCGGCAGCACGGTGGTGATGAGGATCGCCAGCGCCAGGGCAGCGGCGGATCGTCGTCCGGGCCACAGGAGGCGCACGACGGTACGGCGGGTGTCGGTGGGGGAAGTCATAGAGCCTCAGACGGTACGGATCCGGCGGGGCATCAGCAACGGATTTCCCGGTATGCCGGACTGCTGTCCCGCGGCGCGCGTGGGCCGGCGTGCGTCTAGGGCTTGGCCTGGATTCCCTGACTCGTAACGGATCGGGTGCCCCTGCGGTCCAGTTGACAGTGTGGGGGTGGGCCCGGACGGGCGAAGCCCGAGCAGGGCCGGAACCACACTGGGATCGGCCGGGACCAGGAGCCGAGTGGACGCGTAGCATCAGTTTGTGTGGCGAGCAACCACGGGCTCCGTCGTCTTACTTCCGGCGGCCTGCGGATCCTCGCCGTCGCGGCCGCCTACTTTGCGGTGGCGGAGGCGGGGCTGCTAGCTGAGATCGCCCGCCGGCAGGTGTCACCGTTGTGGCCGGCTACCGGGGTCGCGCTGGTTTGCCTGCTTCTCCTGGGTTGGCGGGTCTGGCCCGGAATCGCCCTTGGTGCGTTCCTCTCCAACCTCGTGCTCGGCATCTCCGAGCTGGTGTCCGCCGCGCTCGCGCTCGGCACCACGCTGAGCCTGCTCTGTGCGTACTGGCTGCTGCGCCGGGTGGGGTTCAGTACCGAGCTGGAGCGGCTACGGGACGCGCTGGCACTGGTGTTCCTCGCCGCCTTCGCCGGAATGCTCCTGAGCGCGACCGTGGGCGCGGGCGCTCTGGTCGTGTCTGGGGGAACCCCGGCGCGGGATTTCTGGCAGACCTGGATGCTGTGGTGGACCGGTGACGCGCTTGGCGTGCTCATCGTCGCGCCTGTCCTGCTCATGGCCCGCCGCCTGCGGTGGCCGCGAGGCGTCCGGTGGTACAGATGGGTCGAGGGCGCGGCGCTCGTGGTCGGCACCTTCGCGGCCATGGTTGTGGCGGTCAGAAGCCTTGAGGTGATCTTCGTCGCGTTCCCGTTCCTCATCTGGGCGGGTTTCCGCTTCCAGCTGGTCGGGACAGCGCCGGTCGCGCTCATCGCGGCGACGGTGGCAGTCGACGCGCAGGCGCGCGGCCTTGGGCCGTTCGGGGGTCACGGGTTGGCGTACGACATGGTGATTCTTCAACTTTTCAACGGATCTGTGGCCTTGGTCGGGCTCGTCCTCGCCGCGCTCATCGCCGAACGCGACCGTGCCCAGCGCGACATCGAGCAGACCGTGGGACAACTCGCCGACGTGGTGAACCATCTCGAACGCGGCACGGGTTTCGGCAATCCGGCCAAGCGCTGGGACCTCCCACCCGGCCACTGACCGGGATCCTCCTGTGCCATCCGGTATGTCGGTGTCGGGTGGCAGAGTGCCGGCATGGGAGGACGATTCGAGGGCTGGCCCGAGCAGGCGTTTGACGTGCTTCTGCGCCTCGACGGTGATCCGTCGCTCGCCGTGCGCGAGGGATGTCGCAAAGACCGCGAACGCCTTGTACGTCAGCCGATGGTGGCGCTGCTCCAGGACCTCGCGGACGCCGACCCGGCCTACGACGACTTCTCGGTCTGGCACTACCGCACCATGATCCGCGCGTGGCAACACCAGGGCACGGCGATCAGGATCGCCCGCCACGTCGAGATTGGGGTGGGGTTCGACCTCGACGGCCTGCACGTGCAGGGGGCGTGGTGGTACGCCGACCGCGTGCCGATCGACCGGTTCCGGGCGGCGGTCGCCGACGAGGAGAGCGGCTCCGCTCTGGTGGAGATCCTGGAGGGCATACGAGGCAAAGGGTTCGAGATTGCCGGAGACATGATGAAACGAACTCCCCGCGGTTATCCGGCCGATCATCCGCGCGGTGAGCTGCTGCGCCACCGGTCGGTCCTGGCTCGACGCCCCCTCGGCTGTGACGACTGGCTGCACACACCGAAGGCGGTCGGCCGAGTCCTCCAGGCATGTCACGATCTGCGTCCGATGACGGATTGGTTCACCGAGCATGTCGTGGTCGACGCCGGGGTCGGGGTGACCACCGGCTCGTCCGGGTAAACGACAGCGGCTCAGTCGCGCGGCGACTCCAGGGCCGGGCCGACCTGGTTGGCGAGGGTGACCGCGACCCGGCGTTGCTCCAGCGACGGCCGGACGATACCCGTCGCCGCGGTGAGCAGGAAGTGTCCATAGGTGGCGCCGCCGCGTTGTACGACGATCGCGGTCTCGGTGTCTGTGGGTAGCCCGTCGCGCTCGACGTTGACCCGGTGGCTGTTGCGGGTGACGGTTCCGTCGTGCTGGAGGACCGGAAGTCCAGTGCTTGGGCCGGGGACGAAGCGGCAGTCGTCGATTCCCAGGAGTTCGACGATCTGCCCGGCGACATGATCGATGAGGACGCTCGCGGAGGTCTGTCCGGCGGCGACGGCGGCCGCGGTGTCGAGGACTCCGGACAGGTAGCCCTGCTCCCGGCTGGCGCTGGCCTGATGGCGCCGGCCCCAGAGCGCAAGTTCGGAGACGCCGGCGCCCACCAACAGGAGCAGCACGGTGGTCTCGATGTCGGCCTGGTCTGTGATCGCGAACCGGTGGTACGGAGCGGTGAGGAAGAAGTCGAACCACACCGCACTCGAGAGCGCCGCGATGATGCCGGCCGACCGGATACCGGTGGCGGCCACGGCCACAACGAGCAACACCAGCACTAGGGTGGCGTTGGTGTTCGCCACACTCTCCCGGAACACCGCGAGCACGGCGCAGACCACCGGCGGAGCGGCGAGCGCGGCCAGGATGATCCACGGCCGCTGAGCCCGGAGAGTCGAATCCGTGCTCATGCGCGTCCTCGCTGCGCTCCGGGCGCGCATGAGGCACTCCAGGCACTGTGTTGAACGATTCGCTCGGTGCGCTCGCTCATGCCACCATCCAACCGCATGTCCCCGAGGTCCGGCTGGCTCACCCGCAATCAGATCGCAGCGTCCAACCCCCGGATAAGATCCCCTCCGGAGAGGGGAGGACCGTTGACCGGCTGCGCTTGCGAGGCAGGAGCACAGCAGTGACCGACGGCACCGCTCGGCGTGTCCGGGCGGTCGTGTTCGACCTCGACGGCACTCTCGTCGACACGATGCGGTCGGCACCACAGGCGTACGTCGACACGATCCGCGCGCTTGGTGGTCCGGTCCTCACGCGGGACGAGCTCGTCGCCATCTGGAATCTCGGCCCGACCCAGGTGGTGCTGGCGCACGCACTGGGCCGCGCGGTCACGGCGGCGGACATCGACTGCTACTTCGAACACTTCGCCGCAGCCATGGCGGATGTGCGACCCTTCCCCGGCATCGTCGACATGCTGGACAAGCTCACCCGTCACGGCTACCTGCTCGGAGTGTTCACTGGCGCCACCCGGCGTGCGGCGACCCTCATGCTCGACAGGGCAGGCATCGCAGAAACCTTCTCGATCATCGTCGCAGGCGACGAGGTGGGCCAGCCCAAGCCCGCACCGGTCGGTCTTCAGCTTGCCTGCCACGCACTCCGGGCGAGCCCGGCGGAGGCTGCCTATGTCGGCGACGCCGATGTGGATCTGAGCTGCGCCGCGGCAGCCGGGTCGTTGGGAGTGCGCGCGGCGTGGGGACAGTCAGGCGGCTACTTAGGCGGCGCGGCCGGCCGAGTCGGTCCGATGGTCGTACGGCATCCCCGTGAGCTTCCGGACGTGCTTGTACGTCCCAACGTCGGATAAGCGGCGAGGCAGCGCTGGTTGTCAGCGAGGTGGACTGTCGCCAGCAGTCAGCAGTCGCTGCCCGAGGACGCGTGCGGCCGTCTGGATTTCGGGTGACTTCACGATCCGGTATGCGGCCGGGAGCATCACGAGCTGCCCGGCGTACCACACCGGGTTGCTGGTGCTACCGACGAGACGGGTGGTCTGGGCGTCGAGCGGCTCGAGCAATCCCATGGCTCGGGGGAGGCAGCGCGCCACGGTGTCGACAGGCGCGTCGATGACGACCTCGACGTCGTAGTCCCAGCCGACGGCGAGGTGTGCCTCCAGCTCCGCGACCGGATCGAGGTCGGCAGGTGGGGTGAACATCTGGTCGAGGATCTCGACGGCGGTGACCCGGTCGATGCGGTAGGCCCGTCGAGCCTCGGCGGAGTGGGACCAGCACAGGAGGTACCACCGGCCGTGGCGTACGACGACCGCCCACGGGTCGACCTCGATGGCCCGCTCCGATCCGGCCTCGGAGCGGTAGCCGATCCGCACCCGGCGGTGGTTCGAACGCGCTTGAACGAGGGTGGTCGTGGTCTCGGGGTCGGGCCGGGCGGCGCCGCGGTCGGGGACAGGCGCCGTGGACCGGCGGACGGCTTCGGCCTGGGCGGCCACAGGCTCCGGGAGCGCCCGCACGATCTTGCTCAGCGCTCCGCCGACCAGCGCGGTGGGATCGCTCGCGTCGTGGTGGCCGTCGAGCACAGCCATGACCAACCCGAGGGCCTCGGCGGCGCTGAACATCAGGGGTGGAAGCCGAAGGCCACGGCCGACCCGAAAGCCGCCGTAGGGCCCGCGGAGGGACTCGATCGGGATGCCAGCCTCGCGGAGGATGCCGACGTATCGCCGGGCGGCTCGCTCGGAGACACCGAGCTTCTCGGCGAGCCGGTCAGCGGTGATACCCGGGCTGCTCTGGAGCAGCTCGAGGGCCCGCAGCGCCCGTGCCGTGGGGCTCACGTCGTTCGGCATCACACACTCCCGCATTCCGGAAGTAGAACGTCCGGAACGGACCCTACAGTGCCTGCCGTGACTGAGAACAACCAACCAATACTCATGGAGCCACCGGCCGCCGGCACCGAGATCGACACCCTGATCGGATCGCTGGAGAGGCAGCGCCTTACGTTCGCCTGGAAGTGCGCTGACCTGGACTCCACCGGCCTGCGGGCGACGACCGCCGCCACGACGATGACCCTCGGCGGGCTGCTCAAGCACCTCGCTCTGGTCGAGGACGACTACTTCTCCGTGCGACTGCTCGGGCGCGCCCCCAACCCGCCGTGGGACAAGGTCGACTGGGAGTCCGACCCGGACTGGGAGTGGCGTACGGCCGCCGTGGACACTCCCGAGCAGCTCTACGCGCTCTGGGAAGAGAGCGTGGCCCGCTCCCGCGCCAACCTGACCGTGGCGCTGGCCGATGGTGATCCAGGTCAGCTCATTCACCGCTCCTGGCCAGACGGTCGATCCCCGAGCATCCGCCGCATGCTCGTCGACATGATCGAGGAGTACGCCCGGCACACCGGCCACGCCGACCTTCTCCGCGAGGCCATCGACGGTCGGGTCGGGGAGGACCCGCCCAGCTAACCGTGCAAGCCTCGCGACCAGAGACAGACAAGAGACAGGAATGCCCCATGACGACCCTTGCTGATCGGCCGAACACAGCCCTGCTTGTCATCGACGTCCAGAACGGCGTGGTGGCCAACGCCCATCACCGCGACGAGGTGATCTCGAACATCAACACCCTGGTTGGCAAGGCGCGCGCGGAGGACGTGCCGGTGGTCTGGGTGCAGCACTCGGACGCCAATCTCCCGCGGGAGAGCGAGAGCTGGGAGTACGTGCCGGAGCTGGTCCGCGACGAATCGGAGCCTCTCGTCCACAAAACCTACCTCGACTCGTTCGAGGGCACCGACCTGGAGGCAGTGCTCGCTGAGCGTGGAGTGGGACGACTCATCGTCACCGGCGCCCAGACCGATGCGTGCATCCGCTCGACCATCCACGGAGCCTTCGTCCGCGGGTACGACGTGACGTTGGTTGGCGATGCGCACACCACAGAGGACCTCAGCGACTACGGCGCGCCGCCCCCGGACAAGGTGATCGCGCACACCAACCTCTACTGGCAGGAGCAGCGCGCGCCGGGGCGTAGTGGGGAGACCGTCAGTTCGGCAGAGGTCAGCTTCACGGTGGGCGACGCGACCTGAGTTGGGTGGAAGGGGTCAGGACTCCATGGACCTAGAGTTCAGCGGCATGGACCTGGAGTTCAGCGGCGAGATCTGGGAGTGGCGCGGCCCGGCGCCGTACTACTTCATCACCGTGCCCGACGAGGAGAGCCTCGACATCCGGGCTGTGTCCGGGGCCGTCACCTACGGCTGGGGGATGATCCCGGTCCGGGTGCGGATCGGCGACACCGAGTGGGCGACCTCGCTGTGGCCCAAGGACGGGCGTTACGTCGTACCGCTGAAAGGCGCGGTGCGCAAGGCCGAAGGGCTCCACGAAGGCGACACGGTCACAGTCCGGCTGGCGACGAGCGACCCGCGCGGGTGAAGGTTGGCGCGCCCGGGAGGATTCGAACCTCCGACCAACAGATTAGAAGTCTGTCGCTCTATCCACTGAGCTACGGGCGCCGGCCACTGACGGACGCCGACTCGCGTCGCCGCGGGAAATCGTAGTGGAGACCGCTGCCGGATGCGGACACCGAACGGCTGTGAATCGGCCCGAGTTGATCTCACGTCGGCGATGACCGGCTTTTGTCCACAGATGCCGAGATGGCTCGTTTGTCCACAGATGGGTTCGCCCCCGGTCCACCGGCGGGCCCGCTCGGGCACCTTTGAGGGCACCAGCTCACGAGAAGGGTCGCCCCATGAACGAGACGATGGTCAGCATCGCCGGCAATGTCGCCACCGACCTGCGGTTCCTCCGCTCCGACCGAGGCACCCCGCTCGCATCGTTCCGTCTCGCCTCGACGCCGCGACGTTACGACCGATATCAGGGCGGATGGGTCGATGGCCACACGACGTTCGTGACGGTGCTGTGCTGGCGGACCCTGGCGGAGAACGCCGCCGCAAGTCTGCGCAAGGGCGAGCCGGTAGTGGTCTTCGGTCGCCTGCGGGTGGAGGCGTGGGAGAAGGAGGGTCGCACTGGTACGACCGTGGAGATCGAGGCCACCGCGTTGGGGCATGACCTGTCCCGGGGGACCTCCGCTTTCCGGCGTACCCGCCGCGAGCAGGGCGAGTCGTCCTCCGACACCGAGGTCGCGGAGGAGCTTGCCAGGAGTTGGGACGCGCAGACGAGCGAGGCTCCCGGCGGCTCCGCGCCTACTGCGCCTGCCGCGGGAGCACCTCGACCTGAAGATGTCGGCGCCGACACCGAGGAGGGCGTGCTGCCCACACGCCCGGGGAGCAACGGCCATCGCCCCCAGCCAAGCCCCCCGACCTCGGCCGGCTCCGATCGGCGGGCTGCCTGACCGGCCCGCCTGGAGTGGAGCGCGGACCTGCCCCCGCGCTTCCACCGCTGCCGGGCGGTCGTTCTTCCATACGCGGTGTGCGCCCCTGCCAACCCAGCCGCGGGCGAGGGAGACACCGCCCGGCAGCTCCTTCACCGCCCGGAAGTATTCCCGCTTGCCCGGTGTTGCAGGATAGATACTCGTCTGGTTCTGGTCCCAACCCTTTTCAAGGTGGATTCGACGTGCCTGAGCACATCTACACGATGCGCGGCGTCCGCAAATCACTCGGGGACAAGGTGGTCCTCGACAACGTGACGCTTTCGTTCCTGCCCGGGGCGAAGATCGGCGTCGTCGGCCCTAACGGCACGGGCAAGTCGACCTTGCTCAAGATCATGGCAGGCATGGAGCAACCGTCCAACGGTGACGTCATGCTCGCCCCGGGCGCGACGGTCGGCATGCTCCAGCAGGAGCCCCCGCTGACCGAGGACAAGAACGTCCTCGAGAACGTCCAGGAGGGCGTGGCCGATACCAAGGCCATGCTCGACAGGTTCAACGAGATCTCCGCTGAGCTGGCTGACCCGGACGCCGACTACGACACACTGCTGGCCGAGATGGGGGAGTTGCAGACCCAGCTCGATCATCGGGACGCCTGGGACCTCGACTCCCGGCTCGAGATGGCGATGGACGCGCTGCGCTGCCCTCCGGCAGATGCCGACGTCACCAAGCTCTCCGGTGGTGAGCGGCGCCGGGTCGCCCTCTGCAAGCTGCTGCTGGCCCAGCCCGACCTCCTGCTGCTAGACGAGCCGACCAACCACCTCGACGCCGAGAGTGTCCAGTGGCTCGAGCAGCACCTCGCGAGCTATCCGGGCACCGTCCTCGCGGTGACCCACGACAGGTACTTCCTCGACAACGTTGCCCGCTGGATTCTCGAGCTCGACCGGGGCAAGACGCACCCCTACGAGGGCAACTACTCGACCTACCTCGAGACCAAGCAGGAGCGGCTCAAGGTCGAGGGCCGTAAGGACGCCAAGCGCAAGCGGATTCTCGAGCAGGAGCTGGAGTGGGTCCGGTCCAACCCCAAGGCCCGCCAGGCTAAAAGCAAAGCACGCCTCCAGCGGTACGAAGAGCTCGCCGCGGAGGCCGAGCGGGTCAAGAAGATCGACTTCGAAGAGATCCAGGTCCCGCCCGGCCCGCGCCTTGGCAACGTCATCCTCGACGTCAACGACCTTGCCAAGAGCTTCGGTGACCGGCCCCTCATCGACAAGCTCTCCTTCTCACTCCCGCGCGCCGGCATCGTTGGTGTGATCGGCCCGAACGGCGTGGGCAAGACGACGCTGTTCCGGATGATCGTTGGCGAGGAGAAGCCCGACTCGGGGGAGCTTCGCGTCGGCGAGACGGTCAGCATCTCCTACGTCGACCAGTCCCGGGAGAAGCTCCCGGGGGACAAGACCGTGTGGGAAACCGTGTCCGACGGCCTCGACTGGATCCGGGTCGCCAGCTTCGAAATGCCGAGCCGCGCCTACGTCGCGTCGTTCGGCTTCAAGGGGACCGACCAGCAAAAGCGCGCCGGAATCCTGTCGGGCGGTGAGCGTAACCGCCTCAACCTCGCGTTGACGCTGAAGCAGGGCGGCAACCTGCTCATGCTCGACGAGCCGACCAACGACCTCGACGTCGAGACGCTCCAGTCGCTGGAGAACGCCCTGCTGGAGTTCCCCGGCTGCGCTGTGGTGACGTCTCACGACCGGTGGTTCCTCGACCGGGTAGCGACGCACATCCTCGCGTGGGAGGGCACCGACGAAAACCCCGCGAACTGGTTCTGGTTCGAGGGCAACTTCGCCGACTACGAGGCGAACAAGATCGAGCGCCTCGGCCCGGATGCGGCGCGTCCGCACCGGGTGACCTACCGGCGACTCACTCGGGACTAAGAGATCGCGCGCGGATAGGCGACTTCCCTATCCGCATCCGCGCGACCTCTGTCCGACTCTGGCGCGGCGGGGATCAGGAGCACTCCTGGTCCCCGCTTCCGATGTCAGCAGCCGCTCTCCAGCGCGTCGTCGGCCGCTGCTGGTGTGGAGGGCTGGCGGTTCTGGCCGATCCGGTCCGCGTGGGCGGCGACGGCCTCGAAGGCCCGGCCAATGGTGGCGAAGTCATCCGCGCTTACCACGTCGACGAACGTCTCGCGTACGCCGGCCACATGCATGGGCGCGGCGTCCACCAGCGTGTCGTAACCCTTGGCGGTCAACCTGGCCAGCACGCCTCGGCCATCAGAGGGGCAGGACACCCGCTCGACGAGGCCGGCTGACTCCATGCGGTTGATCGTGTGGGTGAGTCGACTGCGCGAGTGATGCACCGATTGGGCCAACTCGGTCATCCGCAGGGTGCGCTCCGGAGCCTCCGAGAGGCGTACCAGGATCTCGTACTCCGGCATTGACAGGCCGATCGAGCGCAGGTCGCGATCAAGGCGCTCCATCAACTTGGCGCTGCCCAGGAGGTAGGACCGCCATGCCTTCTGCTGAGTTGCCGTGAGCCACCGCGTCGTCATGCGACCATCCTACCGGAATAGTTGACAGTTCAACTAGGTTCCGACTAGCGTTCGCACAAGTTGAATCTTCAACCTACCTCCCAAGGAGCAGAACGCCATGAGCACCACGGCGACAGCTTTGACTGCCGGCACCTGGACGATCGACCCGACCCACTCCGAGGTCGGCTTCACAGTGCGCCACCTGATGACGAAGGTGCGGGGGGCGTTCCGCGACTTCGAGGGATCGATCGAGGTGGCGGAGGACCAGGCGACGTCCAAGGCCACCGCGAGCATCCAGCTGGCCTCGATCGACACTGGTACCCAGCAGCGCGACGACCACGTGCGCTCGGGCGACTTCTTCGACGTCGAGAAGCACCCGTCGATGACCTTCACCTCGACCGGTCTCAAGCCGGGTGGTGACGGGTTCATTCTCGTTGGTGACCTCACGATCAAGGGGGTCACGAAGGAGGTGGAGCTCGAGGTGGAGTTCCTCGGCGTGGACAACGACGCCTACGGCAACACCCGCGCCGGCTTCGAGGCCACGACCAAGATCAACCGCAAGGATTTCGGTGTGGACGCCAACGTCCCGCTGGGTGGCGAGAAGTTCCTCATCGGCGACCAGGTGTCCGTCAACATCTCCGTCCAGGCGGTCCTGCAGAAGTAACCGCGCGCGCCCGCTGCGTGAGGGGTGGCCGTGACCACATGTCGGCGGCCACCCTCGGGCCCGAGGTCCGGCGATCCGACCTTTACCTGAGAGGATCGCACCCGTGGCACATTTCGTCTTTCCATGCCCGCTGCGTTGGTCCGACATGGACACGTACGGGCACGTTAATAATGTCGTCTACCTGAGGTACCTCGAAGAGGCCAGGGTGGCGATGTTCTTCAACGGGGCCAGGGAAGCCGGTGTCAAGAGCTTCGAGGGTGAGCTCGTGGTCGTCCGGCACGAGATCGACTACCGTCGCCCGCTGGTCTTCCGGCCCGAGCCGGTGCTCATCGAGACCTGGGTTACCGACATCCGTTCGTCGTCGTTCGGCCTGAGGTACGAAGTGCGCGACGAGGAGACCACCTTCGCCAGGGCAAGCAGTGTTCTGGCGGCGTACGACGCGGACCTTGGCCACGCGCGCCGGTTGACGCAGGAGGAGCGCGCCTGGCTCGAGCGGTTCCGCTCGGAGTAAACCCTCAGGTCCAGCCCTCCCGGCGGGCCTACGCTTCGATGGCGGGGTTGGATTTGTCCTTCGGCTTCTTGCGCGGCTTGCGCTTGACCTCGACTCCTCCCCAGAAGGCGAGGCCCGTGACTCGTACGACGGGCTGCCCTGGGCGGGCTTCCATATGTGCGCCGGTCTCGTCGAAGCCACCCATGATGCCAACGCCGTCGACGACCACGTTGACATCCTCCGGAACGGTGATCTCGATGCCGCCCATCACCGCGAACGCACGGATCGTCACCTCGCGTTGCGCGAAACGCGCGTCGCGCAGGTCGAGCTGGACCCCGCCCATGAAGGCCACCGCGGTGTAGGCGGGCGGGACGACCCACATGCCGCGGCGACTTGCCCCTGACAAGAGTGCGACGGAGAACGACTGGCCCGGCGTACCACCGACGCGAGGAAAGTCGTTCGACGATGACGGCGCCACCGCGGCCGCGGGCGTCTGCACCGCATCGACCGCCGGAAGGTCTGTGGTGAGGCGCTCAAGCTCAGCGTATGTCTTGGCGGCGAACACGCCGTCGAGGCGCTCGTCGAGCTCTTCGAGAGTGAGGCGGCCTTCACCGGCGGCGTCCCGAAGCACCTCGGCGACGCGATGCCGGTCGGCGTCTGAGGCGCGGATGTCGCGCGGGTTGGTCGGCTCGGGCAACTGGTTCACAGCGTCAGCTTAGGACCTGGCGCCCGGGCAATGCGCGGGGCGCTGTGCGGATGGTCGACGGACGTGGTAATCGCGCGGCCGGTGGCCGGGCTTCGGGTAGGTCCCGCAGGTGTCAGACGGGCCCATCGAAGGGAGGGCTGAGAGAGGTGGTTCGCCAGGTACGAAGGGCGTGGGTAACACTGGTCGAGCGGCTTGGCCACTGCTCTTGCCAGCCGCCGTGCGATCGGTCAGGCTTGCGCAGCAAGCGCTTACCGTACGCGTGGACAGTCCTTGACAAAGAGGATCGCCGGAAGGGGCCCGCATGACCACTGAGCAACCGTCCAGCCAAGAAGGGGAGAACAGCACCGACGGAAGTCAGGTCGGAGTTCGTGGACGGGCACGGTATGCGGTCGTCGGGCTCGGGTCGCGGTCTCGGATGTTCACCGCCGCGCTTCTGACCGACTACAAGGAATACGGCGAGCTTGTCGGGCTGTGCGATCTCAACCAGACGCGGATGCGATATTACAACGGGCTGTTCGCCGATTCCTACGGCGCCGAACCCATCCCGACCTACCGGCCGGACGAATTCGTTCGCATGCTGGAGGAGCAGCGGGTCGACACCGTGATCGTCACCTCCGTCGACCGCACGCACGATCACTACATCGTGACCGCGCTCGAGAATGGCTGCGACGTCATCTCCGAGAAGCCGCTCACCACCGACGCGGCCAAGTGTCAACGCATCCTGGACGCGCACGAACGCACCGGCCGGAAGCTGACCGTTTCGTTCAACTATCGCTACGCGCCGCGTAATTCCGCGGTCAAGGAACTCATCCAGTCGGGCGTGATTGGGGACATCCAGTCAGTGCATTTCGAATGGCTGCTGGACACCCGGCATGGCGCCGACTATTTCCGGCGCTGGCACCGCGACAAGCGGAATTCCGGTGGGTTGATGATTCACAAGGCCAGCCATCACTTCGACCTGGTGAACTGGTGGTTGGGCGAGACTCCCGAGACGGTGTTCGGGTTCGGGGACCTGCGCTTCTATGGGCGTGACAACGCCGAACGCCGGGGCGAGGTGGTGAGCAGCTACCGCAGTCACGGAAACCCCGACATCGAGAAGGACCTGTGGGCGATCCGGCTTGCTGACGACCCGACGCTGCGCTCGCTCTATCTCGAAGCCGAGCACGAGGACGGCTACGTGCGTGACCGCAACGTCTTCACCGACGGGATCAGCATCGAGGATGACATGGCGGTGCTGGTCCGGTACCAGTCTGGCGCCACGCTGTCATACCACCTCACGGCGTACTCGCCCTGGGAGGGTTACCGCGTGATGTTCAACGGCACCAAGGGCCGGATCGAGTTGGACGTGGAGGAGCGGTCGTACGTCAGCGGCGCTGCTCACGACCCCAACAAGCCCGGATCGGGCGCGCCGAAGGCACCTCCGATCGACTCCGCGCGGCTCACCGTGCGACCGTTGTGGGACATTCCCCAACCGGTCACGGTCGAGGAGGGCAGTGGCGGCCACGGCGGCGGCGACCGGCGATTGCTGGCGGATCTCTTCGGCGCGGCAGAGGAGTCAGACCCGCTCGGCCGGGCCGCCACCCATCTCGACGGCGCCTACGCGATGCTGGTCGGGGCCGCGGCCAACCGTTCCTTTGCGACCGGCCAGGCAGTGCGGATCAACGATCTGGTGCGCTTCCCCGGCGCCTGAGCTAGCCGGGTTTTCTTGGCCCTCGAGCCTCTCGAGTTGTCATAGGTTTCTCGGTCTCTTAGCCGAGAAACCTATGACAACCCGAGGCCGACCGGCGCCTTGTGGGGCCTCCTGACCTACCAGCGCTCCCGCTAGTCGGAGGCGAGGGCTTCGTAGTGGCGGCCTTCGCGGAGCAGGAAGGCCACCTCGTCACCGTCACAGTGATGATCGACGAGTTCGCCTGTCTCGGCGTCCAGGAGTTTGTACGCGCCGCGGTCGAAGACGCCGCACTTGACCCGAACCCTCTGGTCATGGTGGGCGGTGAGGTAAACCTGCCTGGCGTGGCCGGCCGCCCAGCTGACGTCAACGGTGACACCGCCCCGGGCCCGCAGACCGATCACGCTCCCGCTCTCCCATGCCGTGGGTAGGGCGGGAAGGACGTGGATGGTCGCGAGCCCGTCCGCGAGGCGGCTCTGGACCAACATCTCGGCGATCCCGGCGGTCGCGCCGAAATTACCGTCGATCTGGAACGGCGGATGGGTGTCCCACAGGTTGGGCAGGGTCGAGTGGTGCAGGAGTTCGCGCAGCATGAGATACGCGTGGTCACCATCGAGCAGGCGAGCCCAAAAGTTGATCTTCCAGGCTTTGCTCCAGCCCGTACCTCCGTCGCCGCGCGCCCGCAAGGTGACCTTGACGGCATCGGTGAGCTTGGTTTCGGTCAGCGGGGAGAGCTGTGCTCCTGGGTGAAGCGCGTACAGGTGGGAGACGTGGCGGTGCTCGTCGACGGGGTCGTCAAGGTCGACTTTCCACTCCTGGAGTTGGCCCCAGGAGCCGACGCGCAGGCCGGGATCCAGGCGCGCCAGTGTGTCAACGAGCTCCTGACGTAGGCCAGGATCGTCTCCCAGCAGCTGGTTGGCCGCCAGGGTGTTCGCGAGGAGGTCCCAGACGAGTTGCTGCGACATCGCGGCGCCGGCCGTCACCAGCCCGTGCTCGGGGGAGTAGCTCGGCGAGACCACCAGCTGGCCATCTGACGGGTCGGTGACGAGGAAGTCCAGCCAGAAGCGCGCCGCCTCCGCCATGACCGGATAGGCCTTCTCGCGAAGGAAATCGAGGTCGCCCTCGAACTCGTAGTGCTCCCAGAGGTGCCGGCACAGCCAGGCTGCCGCCTCCGGAAACCAGAACGACTTTGGGTAGTCGCGTACGCCGTTGAAACCCCAGATGTTGGTCTGGTTGTGCACAACCCAGCCGCGTACGCCGCAGATCTGCTGGGCGGCTTCGCGGCCGGGCAGGCGCTGCGCGTCGATGAAGTCGAACAACGGCTCGGTGGTCTCGGCGAGATTGGTCAGGTGCGCCGGCCAGTAGTTCATCTGCAGGTTGATGTTGACGTGATAGTCACTGGACCACGGCGGCGCGGTGGAGGCGTTCCAGACTCCCTGCAGGTTGGCGGGAAGCGAACCCGGCCGGGAGGAGGCGACCAGAAGGTACCGGCCGTACTGGAAGTGCAATACCTCCAGGGCGCGACTATCCGGCCCGGCTCCGTCGTAGCGGTCCAGGAGTTCGCCGGTCGGCATCGTGAGGGTCGCCGGCTGGCCGAGGTCGAGGCGGACGCGGTGGAAGAGGCTGCCGTGGTCGGTGACGTGGCTGGCGCGCAGCGCGGCGTACGTCTGCGAGGCAGCCGTGTTTACCTGCCGGGTGATCCGGCGGTGCGGGTCCTTGCCGCGATAGCGCGGATAGCGATCGGCGTAGTCGGTGCCGGCCGACAGGAGGATGGTCACCGCCTGGGCTTCTCGCACCGTGACGGTTTCCTCGCCGTCATGGAGGGTGCCGTTCTCGGCGATGACGAGGATCTGGCCTTCGTAGATCAGGCCGTTGTCGGGAAGTGCGCCCCGCACCATGATCCGTCCGTTGTGGACATGGACGTGGGCATGGTCATGCGGGGATGTGAAGCGCACTGTCAAGGACAGCTTGGCAGCCTTGCTCGCCGTCAACCTGGTGGCGATCACCCCGGCCGGATGGCTGGCGAAATGTTCGCGAAGGTAACGCACCCCGTCGATGGTGTACTCGACCCGCGCGATTCCTTCAGCGAGGTCGAGGCTACGGCGGTAATGGCTGGGCGCGACCCCCGCGTCGTGAAGGTCGATGTACAGATCGCCGAACGGTTGGTAGGCGCCGAAGCCCCAGTCGGGTTGGCCGAGTTGGCTGGCGAGCCAGTCGGGTTCGGCATGACTGCGTTCGGTGAGCTCGTCCCGGACCCTCTGCAGAGCACCGGGGCGGGGGGTCTCCCACAGGCCGTATCCATAGGCGTGGCCGTCTTCGACCGAACCCGGACCACCAGTCCACAGGCTTTTTTCGTTGAGCTGCAGGCGTTCGGACGCGACGCCCCCGAAGACCATCGCGCCCAGGCGGCCATTTCCGATCGGCAGCGCCTCGCGTTCCCAGTCGCTCGCCGGCTCGTCGTACCACAACGTGAGGGGATGAGTGGGCAGGAACGAAAACTCCGAACCGTCAGCTGCCGATCGTGAGGATTGGATGGCGGGCCTCCTGACAAGTCAGGGTGGGCACGGGCACGAGATGGGTGGAACAGGAACGAACCTCTCATGATCGTACCTGCGAGATTTCTTTCCGTCAGTGCCGCAAGTCCCCGCGAAACAGCCGAACTGGTGCAGGTACGACGTCCGGAAGAGGCCGATTCCGCAAGAAATGACGTGGTAGCGGCGTGCCTCGCCCACCGGCGGCGGGCCCGACCGCATCCCGCGTCGGGCCCGCATTCCGGTCGAACGTCAGCGAAGCCGAAGCCAGGCGGCGGCGCCCACGAAAAGCTGACCGTCGAGCACCGGTGCGCTGGCGAGCAGGACGTCGGCCTTGGCCGGCAACGGCACCACCCTCCGGGAGAGGTTCACCACGCAACGGAAGTTGGTGCCGCGGTCGAACGCCAGCACCCCCTCGGGTGAGTCGTCCCGCCAGGTGAGCGAACCGTCACCCAACCCCGGGACCGACCGGCGAAGGCTGAGCGCCTCGCGGTAGAGCTCCAGCATCGAGAACTGATCGCCGGTCTGGGCCTCCACACTGAGGTCCTTCCACCCTGACGGCTGCGGCAGCCACGGCGTACCGGTGCCGAAACCCAGCGCGGGCTCGTCCGCCGACCACGGCAGCGGGACCCGGCAGCCGTCGCGGCCGCGGGACTGGTGTCCGGAGCGCTCCCAGATCGGGTCCTGGAGGGCCTCGACGGGGAGGTTCTCGACCTCAGGGAGCCCAAGCTCGTCGCCCTGGTAGATGTACGCGCCACCGGGAAGCGCCAGCATGAGGAGCGCGGCGGCGCGGGCCCGAAGGACGCCGGGCACGAGATCGGTGGGAACGCTGCCCGCGCCCTTGTGTTCCTGGCCCGCGGCCCGGCCGTAGCGGGTGACGTGCCGGATCACGTCGTGGTTGGAGAGCACCCAGGTCGCGGGGGCGTTCTCCTCGCCGAGGGTCTGCAGGCTGTGGTCGATCGACCGGCGGAACTCCTCGGCATTCCAGCCGCACTTGAGGAAGTCGAAGTTGAACGCCGTATGCAGCTCGTCGGGGCGCAGGTAGCGCGCGAGCCGGTTGGTCTCGGTGCGTACCCACGCCTCGGCGACGAAGAGCCGCGCACCTTCGGGCGTTCCGGCGTAGGAGTCGGCGATGCGGCGCCAGTCGCGGTAGATGTCGTGGACGCCGTCGCGGTCCCAGTGCGGGTGGTCGGGGATATCGGGCTCGGCGAGCAGTTCCTCTTCGTCCAACCCGATGTCGGGAAGGGCGGCGTGCTTGTCGAGACCATGCGCGACGTCGATGCGGAAGCCGTCGATACCGCGGTCGAACCAGAACCGCAGGATGTCCTCGAACTCCTGGCGGACCTCGGGGTTGGACCAGTTGAGGTCGGGCTGCTCGGGCGCGAAGAGGTGGAGGTACCACTCCTCCGGGACGCCCTCGTCATCGAGGAGGCGGGTCCAGGCCGGGCCGCCGAACACCGAACGCCAGTCGTTCGGGGGGAAGGCGCCGTCGGGTCCGTGCCCCGGTCGGAACCAGTAGCGCGCCCGGGCGGGCGAGCCGGGCTCCGACGCCAGCGCCTCCTTGAACCACTCGTGCTGGTCGGAGGTGTGGTTGGGAACGATGTCGAGGATGACCCGCAGGCCGTGCTCATGCGCCTCGGCGATCATCTGCTCCGCCTCGGCGAGGGTCCCGAACTCCGGCGCGATCGCGCGGAAGTCGGCCACGTCGTACCCACCGTCAGCCAGCGGGGAGGTGTACCACGGCGTGATCCAGATCGCGTCGACACCGAGCGCGGCGAGGTAGGGGAGCCGGGAACGGATGCCGGTGATGTCCCCCACGCCGTCGCCGTTCCCGTCGGCGAAACTACGGATGTAGATCTGGTAGATCACGGCACTGCGCCACCAGTCGGTGGGCGTGGTCGACGTCATACGTCACTCTCCCTGAGGGACAAGCGGGGACGATGGGCTGCCGGTCTCAGCCGAGCAGATTGGGGCGCTGGTCGTCGAACGTGTTGACCAGCATGCGGGCGGCCCGCACGAGGTAGCTCCAGAGCTCGTGTTCGTGTTCCGGTGCGAGTTCGAGCTCGTCGACGGCGACCCGCATGTGGGCGAGCCAGCGGTCGTGGGCGTCCTCGGTCACGGCGAACGGCGCGTGCCGCATCCGCAACCGCGGATGGCCACGCTGCTCGGAGTAGGTGTGGGGACCACCCCAGTACTGCTCGAGGAACAACAGCAGGCGTTCCTCGGCGCCGGCCAGGTCGGGCTCGGGATACATCGGGCGCAGGACCGGATCCTCGGCCACGCCCTCATAGAAACGGCGGACGAGACGGGCGAAGGTTTCGTGCCCGCCGACGGCGTCGTAGAAGGTCTCTGCGGGCCGGACAGGCCGGCCGGGCTGCGGTTGCTCGCTCATCGCCGTCCATTGTGACAACCGGCCGCAAGCGCGGGTACGCCACCGGTCCCGGAGCCGCGCGGTGAGGGCCCCAAATGATCACGTTTACGTGGTCATTGCCGGCCTCACATGGCATCGACACCACGCGAAGCAGGTAATGACCACGTAAACGTGATCATTTGGGGGAGTCCGCCGTCGGCGTCAGGCGGGCGGCGTGGAGGTGGCAGGCGACGGCGGGCGCGCCGTCGGTCGGGTCGGTGCCGAGGACCGGCAGGGGCGTACGCCGGCACGCCTCGGCCACCCCGGCCTGCTCGGCCGCCCCTGACGCAAGCTCGTGGCAGCGCGGGTGGAACCGGCAGCCGGCCGGGATGCGGGTGACGTCCGGCGGCTCGCCGGAGAGGATGATCGACCGGTCGACGGGGGAGTCAGGGAGTACGGACACCAGGGCCTGGGTGTAGGGGTGCCGCGGGTTGGTGAGCACCTGCTCGGTCGGGCCCGACTCGACGATCCGGCCGAGGTACATCACGGCCAGCCGGTCGGCGATGCTCCAGGCGAGCCCGAGGTCATGGGTGACCACCAGCGCCGCCAGCCCGAACTCCTCCCGCAGCCGCAGCAGCAGCGCCAGGATCTCCCCGCGTACGGACGCGTCGAGGGAGGCGACGGGTTCGTCGGCGATGATCACCTTGGGTTCGAGGACGAGCGCGCCGGCGATCACGACGCGCTGCCGCTGACCTCCGGAGAGTTCGTGGGGGTACGCGAGGAAGAAGCGCTCCGGTGGGCGCAGGCCGCAACGAGCGAGCGCCTCAGCCACCCGGTCGCGTTCGTTGTCGGAGATCCCGTGGATGCGCAGGCCCTCCGCGACCGCTTCGTAGACGGTGTGCCGCGGATTGAGGGCGCCGGTCGGGTCCTGCAGGACAAGCTGGACCGCGCGGCGGTAGCTCTTCAGCGCGCCCGTGGAGTACGCCAGTGGCCGGCCGGCGTACTCCACCTGGCCGGCGGAAGGTCGCACCAGGCCGAGGAGGGTACGCGCCAAGGTCGTCTTGCCGCAGCCGGATTCGCCAGCCAGGGCAAGGATCTCGCCGGGTGCAAGGTCAAGGTTGACGCCATCGACGGCCCGCGCCCGCCGGCCGCCGCGCACCCGGAAGTCCACCTCGAGCCCGCGGGCGGACAGGACGGGCGACGGGCTGCGCTTGCTCATGCGCGTCCTCGCTTCGCTGCGGGCGCGCATGAGGCACTCGAGGCGCTGTGTTGAACGATTCGCTCGCTGCGCTCGCTCATGGCGTACTCCTCGCGGCGGTGTCGACCCGAACGCAGGCGGCGACCCGCTCGGGCCCGGCAGGCACCAGATCGACCTGCGTCGATGAGCATTCGGGGAGGACCACCGGGCAGCGCGGATGGAACGCGCAGCCGGATGGGAGCGCGGTGGGATCTGGTGGGTCACCGCCCAGCCCGCGTGGCTGGCCGCGCGTGGCCGGGTCGCCGATGGTGGGGAACGCCGAGGCGAGGGCGCGGGAATAGGGATGCCGCGGGTCGGCGAACACCTGGTGGGCAGGGCCTTCCTCGACCACCCGGCCGGCGTACATCACCGCGAGTCGCGCGCAGGTCGACGACAACACGGACAGGTCGTGGCTGATCATGAGCAGGCCGATGTCCCGCTCCGCCACCAGGCCGGCGATCAGGTCGAGCACCTGCGCCTGGATCATCACGTCGAGCGCGGTGGTGGCCTCGTCCGCGACGATCAGCCGGGGCGAGCACGCCAGGGCCATCGCGATCATCACCCGCTGTCGCTGGCCGCCGGAGAGTTCGTGGGGATAACTGCGGGCCCGCCAGCCGGGCAGGCCGACCTGGGAGAGCAGCTCCTCGGCGCGCTGCCGGGCGCCGGCCTCGCTGACCTTCTCGTGCAGGAGGATGGGTTCGGCGATCTGGCGCCCGATCCGGTGCACGGGGTTGAGAGCGTGCATGGCGCCCTGGAACACGATCGAGGTGCCAGCCCAGCGGACCGCCCGCAGCCGGCCCCACGACATCCCCAGTACCTCCTCGCCGTCGAGCCGGATCTCGCCTCGCACGGACGCGCTGGCCGGCAGGAGACGCAGGAGCGCGAGTGCCAAGGTGGACTTGCCACAGCCGGACTCGCCCGCGATGCCGAGGGTTTCGCCTGGCCGCAACCTCAGGTTGACGCCGCGGACGGCGGGCACGTCACCGCGGGCCGAGCGGTAGGTGACCTCGAGATCGCGGATGTCGAGCAGGGTCATTCAGCGACCTCGCAGTCTCGGGTTGAACACCGCTTCGAGCGCCCGGCCACACAACGTGAAGCACAGCACGACCGCGAGGATGGCAAGGCCGGGCGTGAGGAGGTACCACCACGCGCCGTACGTCACCGCCCCGGAGGAGTTGGCCCGGCTGAGCATGCTGCCCCACGACACCCGGGACGGATCGCCAAGACCGAGGAACGACAGAGTCGCCTCGGCGAGCACCGCGCTCGCGACCTCCAGCGTGGTGCTGGCGAGGACGAGCGGCATCACGTTCGGCAGGACGTGGCGGGTCATCTGGTGCCAGTGGCCGGCGCCGAGGGCCTTCGCGCGTTCGAGATAGGGGCGAGCCTCCACCGCGAGGGTCTGCGCGCGGATCAGCCGTGCCGTACCCGGCCACGACGTCACCCCGATCGCGATCACGATGGTGGTGAGGCTGGGGCCGAGGACCGCGGCCAGGGCGATCGCGAGCACCAGCCGTGGAAGGACGATGAACCAGTCGGTGACCCGCATCAGCAGTCCGGTGAGCCAACCGCCGAAGTGACCGGCCGCGATGCCGACAAGGGTGCCGATCACCATCGCGAGGAGGGTCGCCGTGATGCCCACCAACAACGAGATCCGGGCACCCCAGAGGGTGAGCAGCAGGACCGAACGCCCGGTCTCGTCGGTCCCGAGCGGGAACTCCAGGCTGGGCGGTTGGAGCCGGTCGCCGGTCGCCTGGGTGACGTCCAGCGCGTCCCGGTCGGAGATGAGCGGCGCGGCCAGGGCGAGGACGACGATGATGAGGAGGCCGGCGAGGCCGACCATCCCGGCCCGCTGCTGGCGGTACTCGCGCCAGAACCGGCCGATGGCGGCACGCCGGCGTTGCCAGGCCAGGGCCCGCACCGACGTCAGCCGCGGCGCGTCCGGCGTACCCGGAAGGGGTGTGTTCATGCGTGCCGCACCCGTGGATCGAGGAATCGGTAGACGAGGTCGGCGGCGGTGTTGGCGAGGATCACCGCGCTGGAGAAGAACAGAAAGGTGCCCTGGAGCAGCGGCAGGTCCGGAATCTTCAACGCTTGGTACGCGAGGAGCCCAAGGCCCGGCCAGCTGAACACCGTCTCGGTGAGGATGGCGCCGCCGACCACGCCGCCGAGTTGGAGGAAGACCAGCGTCACAGTCGGGAGGAGGGCGTTGGGTACCGCATGCCGGCGGCGGACCATGTCGTCGCGCAGCCCCTTGGCACGGGCCGTGACGAGGTAGTCGCCGCCCTTCTCGTCCAGTACGGAGGAACGCATCACCAGGACGTACTGCGCGTAGATCACCGACGCCATCGTGAGGACGGGAAGGACCAGGTGGTGGAGGGTGTCGAGGGTCTGCGGCCAGAAGCCGGGCGGTGTGTGCGGCGACACCATGCCGTTGATGGGAAACAGCCCGAGGTAGCGGGCGAACACCATGATGATGATCATCCCGAGCCAGAACGTCGGCGCCGACCACAACGTCAGGGAGAGCCCGACCTGCACCTTGTCGAACCTGCTGCCCTGGCGCCAGCCGGCCCGGGCCCCGATCCACAGGCCGAGGCTCGCCGCCACCACCAGCGCGGTGCCGGTGAGGAGGACGGTGGCGCCGAGGCGTTCCCCGATGAGGGTGGTGACCGGCTGCTGGTACTGGTACGACTCGCCGAGATCCCCGGTGAGCACGCCTTGCAGGTAGTGCAGGAACTGCAGGGACAGCGGCTGATCCAGCCCAAGCTGTTCGCGTAGTGCCGCGCGCTCCGCCGGTGTCGTGGGGACGTCCCGGGTCAACGCGTCGACCGGGTCACCGCCGAGGATGCGGAAGAGGAAGAACGCCGACAGGACCACCATGAACAACGAGATCGCCGCGCCGCCGAGCTTGCTCAGTAGATAGCGGACGAAACCGTCGCCTCCGCCGGGCCGCCGGCCGCCGTCGTCAGTGCTGGCGTTGGTGGGGTTGGTGGCCGGGCCGTCCGGCTCGGCCACCAACGATGGATCCCTTGTCATGACGGGCGGACTACTCCCGCTCGTCCGCGGTCCGGCGGCGACGCAGGACGATGACCGCGGCGGCCGCGGCGATCACCACCACCGCGGCACCCCCGCCCAGGAAGAGGGGAGTGCGCGATCCCGCCTCCTCCGCGGCCTGGACCGGCTTGGCCGACTGGTAGGCCCAGTTGCCCTGCTGGCCGGAGATCATGCCGCGCTTCTCTGGCTGCTTGACGAAGCCGGTCCAGCGGTCGCTGCGGTAGGCCTCGAGCGTGTCGGCGTACCGCAGGGTGATGACCGGCGCCTGCGTATAGAGGATCTCCTGCATCTGTTTGACGATCTCGGCTCGCGCCGCGATGTCGCTTTCCCGCTTCTGCTGGTCGTGCAGCTTGTCGTACTCGGGATTGCAGTAGAACGTGTCGGTGTCGCGTTGCGTGCCGGTCGCGTCGTCGGGGAGTACACCGCACGTGTGCAGGCTGAGGATCGAGGTGGGGTCGGGTCCGACGCCCCAGCCGGAGAAGATGATGTCGTACTTGCCGAGATAGAGAAGGTCGTTGAGCTTGGTGAAGTCGGCGCTCTCGATCTTGGTGTCGATGCCGACTTCTTTCCACCAACCCTTGAGGTATTCGGAGTCAGTGGCTTCGGTCGGGGTGTCGGAGTGGTTCAGCAGGCGAAACTTCAGCGGCTGACCGTTGCCCGGCATCCGCCGGATGCCGTCGGGACCGCGCTGGTAACCAGCTTCGTCGAGAATGCGGTTGGCTTCGGCGAGGTCGAACGTCACCTTCTCGGACTCACCGGGCTGCCAGAAATAGGTGCTGAAGATCGGCGGAATGTAGCTTACGCCGGGTTGCGCGAGGCCGTCGTTGACCTTCGCGATCATTTCTTCCTTGTCGATCGCGTGGTGGATCGCCTGGCGGACCCGGGCGTCCTTCAACGCGGGATGGCCGTCACCGAACCCCTTACCCGCCTTGGTCCGCGCACCGACGTTGAAGGTGATCGAACCGAACCGGCGGTTCTGGGCCTGGTTGAGGGTGATGCCCGGCTTGCCTTTCAGCGCCTTGAACTGCGCGGGCGTCAGGCCGCTCACGATGTCGACCTCGCCCTCGAGAAGAGCCTGCACGCTCGCGTCGGGCGTTTTGTAATAGCGGAAGACGAGTTCGTCGTACGCCGGCGCGCCGCCCCAGTACTCTTTGTTGGCCTTCAGGCGAATGAACTGGTCCGTCTTGAATTCCACGACCTGGAAGGGGCCGGAGCCCACCAGTGGGAAGTCGAAGTTCTTGAACTTCCCGAGGCTGTCGATCTTTTCCCAGATGTGCTTGGGCACGATCGCGTTGTCGAGGGCCAGCATCTGGTTGGTGGGCTGCTTGAGCTTGATGACGAGCGTGGTGTCGTTGGGAGCTTCGACGCTCTCGAAGTTCTCCACCAGGTCGGACGATGACGCGCGGGCATCCTTGTCGGTCATCATCAGGTTGTAGGTGAATGCCGCGTCGTGCGCGGTGAGCGGCTTGCCGTCGGAGAACTTCACGCCCGTACGGAGGGTGTAGGTCCACGTCAGGTGGTCCGACGACTCTTTCCAACTGGCCGCGATTCCGGGAACGGGCTTGTAATCCTTCGCGCTCCAGTCGATGAGCGAGTCGTACGTCAGGCCGGCGACGGTGTAGCCGATCGCGAAGAACGACATAAATGGATTGAACGTGTCAACAGACTGGGAGGCGGCGACCACGAGCTGGGTCGGTTGCTCCTCCTCGGCCTTCTCGGCGTACGCGACGGTCGGTAGACCGACGGCAACGACGCACATGAGCGCCGCGAAGCCGGCGGCGGTTCGACGCCACCGCTGTGGTGCGTTCCGCATCTGGGCAGTCCTCCCGGGCACTCAGAAAATTTCCGCCGATGATGTGGTGTCGCAGGTAAGTGACGGCGATGGTGCCGTGGCAAACGAGTCCGGGTCAAGGCTTCGGCGGTAAGCGACACGTGGCCGTTACCTGAGAACCAGCCCGAGCGATCGATCGATCGGCCAAAATGCGGGAGCATGACGGACCCGCGCGGTGGAAACGGCTGGCCCACCCCGCCGATGCCCGCTCCGAATCCGGCCACGCGCCGGAGGCGTGGTGCGAAGGCTTGGCGGGTGGTGGGCATTCTTGTGGCGGTATCGCTGGCGGCCCTGGTAGTGGTCGGCGCGTTGTGGCTCGCCGGTCTCTGGACGTACGCCGGTCACGATCGCATTGAGCTGATTGACGATCCGAGGGTCGCTGAACCTGCTGAACGCGCATGTGCCCGCATGGTCGCCGCGCTGCCGGCACCGGCGGCCGGTTCGCAGCTGGACCTCAGGGCGCGGGTTATGCGGCAGGAGAACGCCGCGGTCATGGAGATGGTTCGCGCCGTTCGAGCATTGGGAACCGAGCGACTCGAGGACGACCATCCGACCCTTGCCTGGCTGGACGACTGGGAGGCGCTGGTCCGGTTACGTGAGGAGTACGCCACCAATCTCGCGGCGGGTCGGCCGGCAACGTTGGTCCTGCCGACGATTGATGGGTACCCGATCACGCACCGCATGAACGACGTGGGCCTCGACTGCCAGGTGCCGCCGCGCCTCGTCGACCTCCCCTAGCTCCAGCTTTATGGCGCGCGCTCCCGTGATCATGATCTCGTTCGTGAAGGGTTTCGGGACGTATAGCCCTATCTGCCTTCATGATCATGGAACGCGGGTCTGGCGGTGGGCGGGGCGGCTGGCATCGCGGGGCGTGCCGTTTTGGGTCGGGGGGCACCCTTGTACGGCTCTATTGGCCAAGGGTGCCCCCGACCCAAAACGGTGACCCCTCCCGATGCCGAATGGCCTTGTTTTGTTGTGCTTTCGTGGACCGGGGTTGTCGGTGGTCGCCGGTAGTGTCCGGGGCATGGATTCGACCTCGACGGACGCGGGCCGGCACCCGTTCTCGGTGCTGGTCGAACGGATACGTGTCCGCCTCGCCGAGGAGTCTGGTGCGCCGTTGTGGTCGACTCCAGGGGACGAGCTCACCGACCTGCTGGTCAGTCTTGAAGCTCTCTCGGCGCAGCTCGAGGCGGTCCAGCTGCAGGTGATCCGCGAGGCGGACCGGCGTGACCTGGGTGCCAGTGTCGGTGCGACGGGTACGGCGGCGTTGTTGTCGTCGCTGCTGCGGATGCGCCCCGAACACGCGCGGGCGGCAGTGAAGCTGGCCAACGACCTGGACACCGTGCTCCCGCTTGTGCAGTTGGCGTTGAACGCGGGCGAGATCAGCGCCGATCACGCCCGCGTGATC
>NZ_KB892710.1 GCF_000373925.1 Actinopolymorpha alba DSM 45243
AGGTCGGTGAGGCGGTGCCGTCCGTACTGCCGGATCAGGTCGAGTTGGCGGTATCGGGCCTGGCCCGCGTGTTCTTCGCGGACGAGGATCGACTTGTCGATGAGTTCGGTGACCAGGTCGATGACGTCCTCGGGTTGGGTGTCGTCGGCGCAGACGGCTTCGGTGGCGGCGAGGTCGAAGCTGCCGGCGAAGATCGCTGAGCGGGCCCAGAAGCGTTGTTCTGCTGGGGTGCACAGGTCGTAGCTCCAGTCGATGAGTGCCCGCAGGGTCTGGTGGCGTGGTGCGACGTTCTTCGGCCCGGCGGTGAGGAGGCGGTAGCGGTCGTCGAGGCGTTCGAGGATCTGCTCGGGCGAGAGTGACCGCAACCGCGCGGCGGCCAACTCGATCGCGAGCGGAATGCCTTCCAGCCGCTGGCAGATACCCACGACCGCGTCCTTGTTGTCCTCGCTGAGGATGAAGTGCCGGTGTGCGGCGGTGGCGCGTTCGGTGAAAAGCGCGACGGCCTCGAACTGCTCGAGCGTGGGAACGGATGGTATGCCCCCGTCCTGCTCAGGCAACGACAGCGGCGGCACCGCCATGGTCTGCTCGGTCGGGAGGTTCAGCGCCTGCCGGCTGGTGGCCAGAATCTGGACGTACGGCGCCGCACGCAGCAGGCGGTCGGCGAGTACGGCGCACTCCTCCAGCAGGTGCTCGCAGTTGTCCAGCACCATCATGAGGCGCCGCTGCCGCAGGTGGTCGGAGAGGATGCCCATCGGATCCCGGGGCGAGCTCTCCCTGATCTCCAGCGCCTCGACGACGGCCTGCCCGAGCAGTCGGGGATCGGAGAGCCGGGCGAGGTCGACCAGCCACGCACCGTCGGGAAACGCGCGCTGCAAACCCGCCGCGACCCGCAGTGCCAACCTGGTCTTGCCCACGCCGCCGACGCCGGTGAGCGTCACCAACCGGGAACGGGACAGGAGACGCTTGATCTCCGCCTGTTCGGTGCGCCGTCCGACGAAACTCGTCGAATCCGCGGGCAGATTTCCTGCCCGTGATCGCGTGTGATTAGCCACTGCTCGTGCCATCACCGTCACTCGGCCAGCGCGTAGGCGACCGCCTGGGCGGTGCTGAAATCGCCGCCACGGTGCCGGGCCGCCTGGAAGGTTCGTTCGCCAAGCTCGTTCCGGCACCGGATTTCGCACCCGTCGCGGGGAATCCCCCAACTCTTGGACCCGAACTGCGGCAGGCCTTGTGGTTGCCACATCCGGTGTGCGGCGCCGAGAAGCACCGCGGCTCGCGTGGCCTCGCCCTCGGCGGCCGCGATCCAGGCCAGCAGATCGATGATCAGGGCCATGCCGAGCAGATCGTTGAAGCTGCGCTTGATCCGCAACGAGTCCCGCGCGTGCGCGGCCGCCTCCGCCAACCTGCCGGTCTGCCATTCCGCGAGCGCGAGGTCGAAGAGGACGTACGAGTGGATCCAGCGTTCACCACGGCGTTCGCAGATCGCGCGGAGGTCTTCACACAGTCGGGAAGCCTCCTCGGCACTGCCGAGGAATGTGAGGACTGCCCCGAGTTGGGCGCGCGTCATCAGGGCGCCGCCCTCCAGAGCGCTGTCGTGCGGCGCCCTGGCGGACTCGACCGTGAGTCGTTGGGCCGCCTCCCGCAGCAGGGTCCTGGCCCGCGGCAGGTCGTCCGCCAGGAATGCGTTGATGCCGAGTGCGTGGATGCCGCAGGCCAGCGCGACGCTGTCGTCGTGTTCCTGGCCGTAGGCGACGCACAGCTCGCCCATCGCGGTGCCCGTGGCTGTATCGCCTTGTAGTGCGGCGATCCAGCCGTTGATCCACGCCGCCCGGACTCGATCCGCCGAAGGTTGCTGATTGACCCGAAGGGCGCGGTTCATCCAGTAACGCCCCTCCGCGAGCATCCCGCAGGCCATCCAGTAGAACCACAACGTCGCGGCCATCAAGAGTCCGACCCGCGTGTCGCCGGGAGTGGTGAGTGAGAAGTCGAGCGCGGACCGGATGTTCGCGTGCTCGAGCCGCAGCTGGGTGGCCTGCGACTCCTGATGGGGCCCGATCCAGCCGGCCGCGTCCTGTTCGGCCATCTTCTGGCACCAGTCCCGATGGCGCCGCTGGAAGGCGAGATCCTGCTCGGAATCGTGGAGTTTCTCCTGACCGTATTGTCGGATCGTCTCCAGCAGCCGGTAGCGCACCCGGCCGTAGCGTTCCTCTCGGGTCAGGATCGACTTGTCCAGCAGGCCGGCCACCAGATCGAGCACCGCATCGACGTCGCCGCCAACTCCGTCGCCGGCGCAGACCCGCTCCGCGGACTCGAGGTCGAAGCTGGTCGGAAACACCGCCAGCCGTTCCCACATCAGTTGCTCGCCGGGCGAGCACAGCCGGAAACTCCAGTCGATGGCGGCGCGCAGGCTCCGGTGGCGTTCGACGGCGGCCGGCTCGTCAGCGGTCAGCCACCCGGAGCGGTCCTGCAGGCCGATCAGCAGCTGTTCGAGGGACATCCCCGCCAGTCGTACGGCAGCCAACTCGATCGCCAAGGGGATCCCGTCCAGCTGATGGCAGATCTCCGCGACCGTACGGCGGTTCTCCCCGGTGATCCGGAAGCCGGGTCGCACAGTGGCCGCGCACTGCGCGAAGAGGTTCAGGGAGGCGTACTCGGTGCCGCTCGCGGGTGGCAGCGCGTCGACCGGCGCAGGCAGCGGGGGGACGAGCCAGACGTGTTCGCCCGTAATGTCCAGAGGTTGCCGGCTGGTGGCGAGGACGCGGAGGTCAGGTGCGGCCTGTAACAGTGTGCTGAGAACGTCGGCACAGGCGTTGACAAGATGCTCGCAGTTGTCGAGGACCAGCAGAAGGTTCTTGCCCCGCAGGAACTCGACAAGATCGTCAAGCGGATCTTGCGCTGACTGGGAGGGTATGTCCAGCGCCATGGCGATCGTGTGTGCCAGCAGCCCACCGTCGTGCAGCGGCGCCAGCTCCGTGAAGCAGACGCCGTCGGCGAACACGTCCTGCACCTGGATGGCGACTTCCTGGCAGAGCCGCGTCTTGCCGACGCCGGCGACGCCAGTCAGCGTGATGAGCCGCGCAGTGGACAGCAGGTCCTTGATCTCGGCGAGCTCACCCCTGCGGCCCACGAGGCGAGGAATGTCAAGGGCGAGGCTGCCGATCCGCCGGTCAGTCACGGCGCCCATACGGGCAGCCTAGCCGGGAGAGGCGCCCCGAGGTCAGCTCGTTGGGTGAGCCAGGCGCCTCAGCCGGTCGGGTGTAGCAGGTGCCTCAGCTGGTCGGGTGCGGCAGCTGCCACCAGGCCGCGGAGTTCGGCGGCATCTTCTCGCCGACCTCGTCGTCAGTGGCGAGGAGGAGTTCACCCTGCACGGGCGAGACGACCGGCTGGTTGGAGCAGTTGAGGACGCAGGTGAACCCGTCACCCCGGCTGAAGGCCAGGACGCCCGGCTCGGTGGCGAGCCACTGGAGCTCGTGCGCGGACAGAGCGGGGGTCTCCCGCCGCACCGCGATCGCCTGGCGGTAGAGGCTCAGCATGGATTCGGGGTTGTCGAGCTGCTGGTCAGCCGCCAGGTGCTTGAACCACTCGGGCTGCGGCAGCCAGGGCGCGGTCCCGTTGGCGGCGGGAGAGAAGCCGAGGTGGGCCTGCTCGGTGCTCCAGGGAAGGGGCACCCGGCAACCGTCACGGCCCCGGCGGATGCCATTGCTGCGGTGGTACATCGGGTCGGTGAGGACGTCCTCCGGCAGGTCGACGACCTCGGGCAGGCCGAGTTCCTCGCCCTGGTAGAGGTAGGCCGCTCCGGGGAGGGCGAGCATCAGCATGGCCGCCGCACGGGCGCGGGTGGTGCCTAGCTCGCGGTCGCCCGCCGTGCCGCCCGGCGTTCCTCCGGCGTAGCGGGTGACGGCGCGCGGCATGTCGTGGTTGTTGAGGACCCAGGTGACCGCGGAACCCGCATCGGCGATGGAGGCGAGCCCGGAGTTGATCACCTCGCGCAGGCCCTCTTCCTCGAAGTTGGTGTGGAGGAACTCGAAGTAGAAGGTCTGGTGGAGTTCGTCGGGGCGCTGGTACATCGCCAGCTGCGCGGGGTCGAGGACGCCGACCTCACCGATCAGGACTCGCTCGTGTCCGTCTCGCTCGGTGTATTCGTCGGCGATCGACCGCCACCGCCGCCACACGTCGTGCACCTCGGGCTGGTTCCAGGCGTACGGGTTGAGGGGGTGTCCGGTCAGCTCGTCGGCGTCGGCGGACTCGTGGTCAGGAAGTCCGGCGGCCTTGTGGAGTCCGTGCGCGACGTCGATCCGGAACCCGTCAACGCCCCGTTCGAACCAGAACCGCAGGATCTGTTCGAAATGGGCGGCGACGTCGGGGTGGCCCCAGTTGAAGTCGGGCTGCTCGGGGGCGAAGGTGTGCAGGAACCACTGCCCAGGGGTGCCGTCGGGTTCGACGCAGCGCTGCCAGGCCGGGCCGCCGAAGATGGAGCGCCAGTTGTTGGGGGGCTCGTCGCCGTTCTCGCCATTCCCGTCCGCGAAGTGGAAGCGGGCGCGTTCGGGGCTGCCCGGTCCGGCGGCCAGCGCCGCGGTGAACCAGGGGTGCTCGATGGAGCAGTGGTTCGGGATGACGTCGATGATGAGCTTCATGCCCTGCAGGTGCGCGTCCCGCAGGAGCCGGTCGAAGCATTCGAGCGTTCCGTAGTCGGGGTCGACGGCCTGGTAGTCACTGACGTCGTAGCCGTGGTCGTGGCCGGGGGAGGGGTAGAACGGGTTGAGCCAGATACCATCGACACCCAGGGACCGCAGGTAGGGAAGCTTGCTGCGGACACCGTCGAGATCGCCGATGCCGTCGCCGTTGGTGTCGTGGAAGCTACGAACGTAGACCTGGTAGATCACCGCGTTGCGCCACCAGCCCGGCCCAGAGTTGGGGTGGGCGTGGTGGAGTCGGGTACGAGGCGCGTCGAAGTAGGCGTTCTCAGACCAGGAGACGATTTCCTGGCATCCCGCCTCACATCCAGGCAGGTCGAGGGGCCGCGGGGTCCGGCTGGTGCCGGGCGTCGGCCTCGGGCTGGTCTGCTGGAGCATTTGACTACCTCAGGACTTTCGTCATCGGTCTCCAGGTCGTTTGACCACGTTCCCTCGGTCCAAGGGCCTACGGCATCGGGACTCATACCGAGATGGCTACGTACTTTCGTCCTGCGTACGTAGGTGTCAGCGCTGGACGTGGCGGCCTTCTGACCCGTCAAACCGGTCCGCATTCGGGCATAACGTGGTGCCAGAAGGTCCTTTGAAGGGGGTCGAAGGTCCCGGGACCTGAGTCCCTACCTACGCAGGAAGCCTCGGGACCTCAGTCCGGGACTTTAGTCCCGGGCCTTGGGGGGCCTTTTCAAAACTCGTGGTCGCCGCGCTGCTGTGTGAGGCCCCAAATGACCACGTAAACGTGATCATTTGGGGCTCCAACCAGGGGGACCTTGGCCCCGCATGGAGTTTCTGAACAACGCCCCCTGGTGCGGGACGTCAGTCCCGATGCTCGGCGAGCCAGCTCGCGACCTGGGCGCGGGAGGTGAATCCGAGCTTGCTGAGGATGTTCTCGACGTGCGTCTCGGCGGTACGCGGGGAGACGACGAGCCGGGCGGCGATCTCCTTGTTACTCAAGCCCTGGGCGAGCAGCGTGGCGACCTCGCGCTCCCGCCTGGTCAGGGACGCGGCGTGGGTGGTCGGGGCCCGGATGCCGGTCTCCTTCGCGTACGCCACCGCCTCCTCGAAGCTGAACGCCGCGCCCTCGGCGTACGCCCGCTCGAACGCGGCGGGACCGATCGCGGTGAGCACCCGAGAACTCGACAGCTCGTCGAACCGGTAGTACGCCCCGACCTCGGCCACCGTGACCCCGCTGACCCGCCAGATCGCCTGTGTCGCGCCCATCAACCGGGCCGCGTGGTCGTCTGGTTTGACGGAGGCCGCACACCAGGCGAGCGCCTCGACACAGAACGCGATCCCGGTGCGGTCGTTCAGTGCTTCCTTGAGCGCGATCGCCTCGCGGAGCACTCGGCTGCCGCCGTGGAAGTCGCCTTCGCGCCAGCGGATGATCCCGATGCCGAAGAGGCCGTACGACCTGGACCAGTCGGCGCCCGAGCGCTCGGCCAGCTCCAGCGCCCGCTCGCTGAACCCGGACATCCGGGGATCGTCGAGGAAGAAGTGGCAGATGGCCAGCAGGAGGAGGCAGTCGAACTCCCCGATCAGGTTGCCGGCGGCGAGGTGGCCGTCGAGCCCGTCCTCGAGGATCGGCACAGCCTCGTCCAGGTCACCGAGGAACATCGCGGCCTGGCCCGCGCACTCCGCGATCCGCGCCCGCAGGAGGGGGTTGTCGAACCGCCGTTCCAGTTCGGCGCACTCGGCGAGGAGGTGACGGAACTCGTCGAAGCTGCCGGCCAGCATCGCGAGGTACGCCGCCGCCCAGAGCGCGTGGGCGCGATCCAGGGTCGGCTCCGGTGCGCTGGCAAGCGCCCGGGCAAGCCAGTTGTGTCCTTCCCGGAGCGAGCCACCGGCGGTCCAGAATCCCCACAAAGGTGCCGCGATCTCCAGTGCGGCGGGCGCCTCAGCTGGCTCGCTGAGGCTGAACTCCAGCGCCGCTCGCAGGTTGGGGTGCTCGCGGTAGAGCCGCTCGAACCAGCCCACCTGATCGGGGCCGAAGCCCTCCGCGTCGTACCGCTGCGCCAGCTCGCGGTAGTAGTCGCGGTGCCGCAGCCGCACCGTGCGTTCATCCCCCGTGCCCGCCAACCGCAGGTGGCCGTACAACCGGATGGTCTCGAGCATGCGGTACCACGCCCGCGGGCCGTACCTTTCCGCCTCCCGGGTGAGGACCGACTTGTCGATCAGTCCCGCGAGGAGCCCCGCCACCTGCTCGCCGGCCAGGCCGTCCTCCGCGCAGATCGCGTCCACCGCGGCCAGGTCGAAGCCGCCCGAAAAGACCGAAAGCCGCTCCCACAACAGCTGTTCGGCCGGCGTACACAGGTCGAAGCTCCAGGCCACCGCCGCCCGCAGCGCCTGCTGGCGCGGTGGTGCGACGCTGCTGCCGTGGGTGAGGAGACGGAAGCGGTCGTCCAGCCGGTCGAGGATCTGCCGCACCGAGAGCGCCCGCACGCGGACGGCGGCGAGTTCGATCGCGAGCGGGACACCCTCCAGCCGCTGGCAGAGCTGGATCACGGCATCGCGGTTGTCGTCGTCGATCTCGAAGTCGGAGAGGACGGCTTGGGCGCGGTCGACGAAGAGCGCCACCGCCTCGTAGTGGGTCGCACTGCCGGCCCCGACCGCCTGGTCCGGGTCCGGCATGGAGAGCGGGGGTACGGCCAGAATCTGCTCGCGCTCCACGCCCAGGACGTGGCGACTGGTGGCCAGGACCTTCAGCCCGGGCGAAGCGGCCAGCAGCTTGCTCGCGAGAATCGCGCAGGCATGGGAGAGCTGCTCGCAGTTGTCGAGCACGAGAAGGAGTTGCCTGTCTTCCAGATAGCTGGCGAGCCGGTCGATCGAGTGCTCGGTCCCGTCGCGGAGTTCGAGCGCACTCATCAGGGTGGGTGCGAGGAGTTCGGGCTCGTGCAGGTCGGCAAGCTCGACAAACCAGGCACCGTCGCGGAACGACCGGCGGACGTCGGCGGCGACCCGCAGTGCCAACCGTGTCTTGCCGACCCCGCCCATGCCGGTGAGCGTGACCAGGCGGCTGCGGGTGAGCAGCCGCCTGGTCTCAGCGAGTTCGCGCCGGCGGCCCACGAAGCTGGTCAACTCCGCGGGGAGCCGGCCGGGTAGGAGGACCGCCGGTTTGGTGCTTGGCATTTGCGATGGAGCTTCGCGACGTTCGTACGTACCAGTCTCGCTGTCAGTCTAGGTTCCGACTGTCAGGCGTACGGTCCGTCAGGCGTACGGTCCGTCAGGCGTCGATCCCGTCGTACGGCGGGACCGTCACCGTGCGCGCTTCGGGCGTCCCGCCCAGGATGACCTTGCGGTACGAGACGTTGTTCGTGGTGTCTGATTCGTACAGCCTGTGGTCGGGGTTGGCGGCCACCTCTATGTAGTAGGCGCCGTTCGGCAGGGTGGTGATGTCGAACGACTGTCCGGGGAGGTACTGCGCATAGGTGTCGCCGGAGCCGATGTCGAGCACCTCGCGTACTGCCAAGGAAGACTTGTCACCGCACGCGGTGTGCAGGTCGGTGCCCTCAGGCCGCCAGTTGGCGTTCGGGATGGTGTAGTCGACGGCATCGGTGTTGGCCAGGCAGAAGGCCTCCTTGCCACTCCTGACGGCGACCTTCTTGCTGGCGTCGAGCAGGCGGTACTGCGCGAAATCCCGGAAATGCCAGTGCTCGTGGCCGTCCCGGGCATCCCATTCCATCTCGCCGACGGGTGCGTATCCGACCTGCTTGCCCTTGGAGTCGAAGAAGTACTGGTATGCGTCCATCACGTCTTCGCCAGAACGCCGGAAGCCGTCCACGACGAGCGGCGACGTCCCGGCCGTCCACACCGTCGCGTTGAACGCGAGGTACTGCGCCGGGGTCTTCGCCCGCACGCCTTCGCGGTCCCAGTCATCGGTCAGCTGGATGCCCCAGGCAGGAAGGGACCGCAGGTCTGGCTTCGGGCCTTTGGGAATGCGCGGTTTGCCGGTCGGCCGGATGGCAGCTGGTTGGGGGACCGGCGAGGTTGGCTTGGCGCGGTGGCTTTGAGCAGTGCCGGCCCGAAGGCAGCCGGTCGGCCCGACCTTCGCGGCTCCTTGTGGCATGCCGCAGTCGTCAGGTGGCGTGCGTACAGTGACCTTCACTGTGGCCGACGACTGCGTGGTGGGGATCTTGAACAGCTCGCGATAGGTCTTGTTGAGCGTGACCGTCGCGGTGTAGTTGCCCACCGGCAGATCGACTGGGCCGCCTTCCCATGCCTCGGAGGTGGCCGCGGACCAACCCGCCTGGATTCCCCAGACCGAGCCCAGCGTGAATGGGTTCGACGGGCAACCCATGGGATACGGCGACTTGTCAGGTGCGTCGGGGCGGGTCCTCGCGGAACTGTAGGAATTCGGACAGAAATCGTCGTCGCGCTCGAAGACCTTCTTGCCGGCAGCATTCTTGATCGTCACATGGGTGAAGTCGCGGAAACCGGTGAAGTCCGTCACCACGCCCGCGGGCAGTGGCACCCGGCGCTTCGAGCCGCCGGTGCGGATGACCTGGGTCGCGACCACGGGATCCTTGTAGGTCGCGCGTTTCGCCCAGATCTCGAATGGATTCTTGCCGGCCACCACATGGGTGCCGAGGTCGAGATAGACCCCTTCTTCCTCCCACCGGTCGAGGATCACGGACGTCGAAGCCCTGACCAGGCGAAACTGTGGTTCGGACTTCGCCGGCAATGCGAACGCGGTGCCGCTCCCCAAAAGTGCGGTCACCGTGGCTGCGGCGAGCAGGCGGCCGCCGTAGCGGAAACGTGATGCCATGAAACCCCCCTTGCCGTGAGTACGCCGGCTAGAGGTGGAGATCACCGCCGGCTGATTGCCAAGACGCCGGCAACACGCGAAACGTTGCAGGACAAAAGGGACCGTCTTGATGCTTTGCCCATTTGTGATCAAGCACAGCGTGATTAAGTGCGGGGTGGTCGAGTGTGGAGTGATCGAGCGCGGCGTGATTGAGCGCGGCGTGATTGAGCCGCATCGCGGTCGGGGCGCTCCTGCCCATGCAGATTGACCGGCGACTGGGCCAGACACAGACCGCCGTCGCGAACTCCGACAAGGCCCCTATCGCGGCAGTGAAACACCTTGTGAATAAGGATTCTTGCGGTCATCGCTGGTTGCGGGAGTGATCTTGGTGGAGTAAGATCGAACGTATGAGCGACGGTGATGGTGTGCGGATCTCACCGCTCCCGCCCGGGTTTGCTGACATGGCACCCGGGCCGGGATTGGTGGCGGCGTTCGCTGCTGTCGATCGGTCGGCGTGTAATGGGTTCGAGCTTGGCGTGTTGCTTCAGGCCGCGCGGAAGGTCGCCTGTTGGGGCGAGTCTTTGAGTCTTGCTGTGGCTGCTGTGTTGGCGCACTGCCCGCCCTGCTTCAAGGAT